>CALSPF010000002.1 GCA_943788165.1 uncultured Flavobacteriaceae bacterium
GAAAAGGAAATCCTACGCAAGGTCGCTGTTCTGTCCTCTTGGGTGAGTAGGGCTTTCTTTACTTGTCGGTCTAGGTTGTTTGCGATTTTTATCTTGCATTGTCTAGTGCTTCTTGGGTTAAATCAACCAAAGAAACCGTCAGCCCATACTGGGCAAAACAATGCGCTATCCCGCTTCCCATTGTGCCGCTTCCAATCACTGTAATGTTCTTCATATCTCGTCGGTATTAACCCAAAGATAGTTGTAATTTCATCAAAAAAAAGGCAGCGACCCAACTTGATCTTGGAAATTTGCCCTAACTTTAAAATGATTATGGAGAACAAAAGCCTTTCGATGTCGTTTCTGGCTCAAACCACCGATGCAAATTACCATGGAAATGTGCACGGAGGTAAAGTGATGAAATGGATCGACGAAGTGGCCTATGCTTTGGCCGTTCGTTATGCGCGAAAGAATTGTGTCACCAAATTTGTCGACGATATTGAATTTTTAGCGGCAATACACATTGGCGACTTGGTTTTTCTAACGGCCACCTTGCTGCATGTGGGTAACACTTCCATGCGCATTAAGGTTGAGGTCTCGAGTGAAAACCTTATTGGGCAGGCGCTCAAAAGCAATAACTGTGCCTGTGAAATCGTCTTTGTCGCCATTGACAGCCACGGAAAGAAAACAACTATTTAAAACTATTTATTATGATTTGGCTTTATCGTCTTTTGATTGTGCTCGTTTCTGGCACCGTCTTTAATGTTTGGTTATTACGCCTCGGCAACGCTACTCCCTACAGAGGCGGGGCTGCGTCAACTCTGCAAGAAGAATTTTTAGCCTATGGCTTAAATGATACTGTTTTTTACCTCATTGGGGGAGTAAAACTGTTGGCTGCTCTTGGGTCTATTTATCGGGCTAAAGGTTCCTCAAAACTGTAAAACCTTCCGCTCAAATTATTGCGGCTCTGATGCTCGGAGCTATTGCCATGCATTTTAAAATTGCAGATCCTATTGTGCGTAGTTTACCCGCCCTGGCTCATGTTAGGCATGTGTGTGGGTATTCTTCGTTTAAACAAACTAAGCTCAGGGGCGATACTAAATTTCTTAGTAGGGTTAATTCGGTGCTGATTTTATTCCTGTTGTATCTTTGCAGCATGAACACAACTCTCGCTTCGCTCGTTAAAAGTCTACCCTCTAAAAGACATTGGAGGAAGGCCGCAAAAAGGAACTCCAGAGGTTTCATCGTTTATTACCTTCAAGAAAAGAAGGCGAAATAATCTTCCGCTTGCATTTAAATTTTATCTGCACCCACAACTCAAGAAGAAGCCAGTTTTCGCAACTGTGGGCCAAGGCAATGGCACATTACCACGGTCACGACTGCGCTACCTATTCGGGCGGAGTAGAGGTCACCGCATGCAACGAAAGGGTCATTCAAACCCTTATTGGACAGGGTTTTTCGATTGAGCTGGACAAGAGGGGGCAATGCTAAACCCGCACTATCGCATTCAGCTAGGTGGGGTCTTCCGTTGGGCACTTTTTTCTCCAAACTTATTTGACGACCCCAGCAGCCCAACCATGCTGGTTTTGCTGCAATAATGACCTGCGCGCATGCCGACGAAAACTGCCCATTCATTCCTGGTGCAGAACAACGGATACCCCTACGATACAATGACCCAAAGGCTTTTGATGATACACCAAAAGAAGCAGAAGCTTACCTGACCAAATCCATTGAAATTGCCACAGAAATGCACTATGTTTTTTCTTGTTTATAATCGCTACATTTGTGTTATGAGAAGAGCTGGGCTTTTGTTTTTTATCGGTTTTATGTTGACTGGTTGTTCGAAGCAAGAAAGATGCGGAGACATTATTGACAAAATTGCACAAGACGGCCGCTACTTTTTTATTTTCGATCCAAATTCCAATATCAATTTATCGGCCAATCAGAGTAATATTGAGGGGGGTGTCCCTGACAATCGATTAAGCGGAGAAGTATCTCAGGCCATTTACAGTCAATTTTCTGTTGGCGAAGAGTATTGTCAGTAAAACAGTTAATTACTGGTCACTACAAGCCATCCAGGATCCATTCATAGGTATCAGAAAGAAAGTCGACATAGTTTTCATTAAAGCCCTCCTCTGTTTTAAATGCCCGAATATAGCGTTCATTTACAGGAACGGGAATAATGATTTTTTTGGATTGATCTGGATGCACTATACTCACCTCAATAAAAAATGCAGCAACGATATAAGGATTTTGCTTTAAGCGAGCTAAGGCATACCGCAACACATCGATTGGCCATTTTTGTGCCTCAAAACTCAAGCGCATTTGATCTAAATCTTCAATTGCAGGTGCAAAGGCAAGTTCAGATTCAATCGTGATTTCATAAGGGGTTAAGAAATTGATTTGGGCTGACAACTCGAAGGCCAAAAAAAGCAACACAATGAGTAACGACTTTTTCATGTAATAATCAATTAAGACTTCTCTAAGTTAGTTGTTTTCTTTAAACGTTAAAAATGCATGGGCCATTTCGTCCGTACTCATTTCCAAATGATACGTGCTTTGCTCGTGAAGTAAGTAAGTAAGTAAGCAAGAATGCTTAACTGAAGTTCTTTATTAAATTTTTCTGCATCGATAATTTGCCCGAACTCTTGCTTTACCTCTCGACAAAATAGATCCCAAATATCGGCTTTAGAAGAAAAACCGTGTTGGTATTCATAGGCATGCAGAAGATCCATTTGTTTGTTTGCTGCCCATTGAATAAGCTGTCCAATGGTCGAAAGTTGTTTCCCTCTCAAATTAATAACTCAAATAATCCATCCATCTTTAATTGGACTCCCATCTCCTAAATCAATTCTATAATAATATGAACCTGCTGAAAGTAGTTCGCCCGTTTGTTTATAGACCCCTCTCCAATCATTTTGGTAGTTTCTTTTCCCGAAAAGAGAAAGAAAAAATAAAAAAAATGCTTCAAATTCAGTTTTTGCTTAAAATTATTGCGGATGCTCCACCCCCTCCGTTGCAAATAGCTGCGGCACCGAAATCAACTTTGTTCTTTTCCATCGCATTTAAAAGAGTAACTACAATTCTTGCTCCAGAACAGCCCAGGGGATGACCAAGGGATACTGCTCCCCCATGAATATTTACCTTTGAAGGATCTAACTTAAGTAACTTAATATTGGCCAAGCCAACCACAGAAAACGCCTCATTTAACTCGAATAAACCAATTTGCTCTTGCGTTATTCCTGCTTTTGTAAGGGCTTTGGGTAAGGCCTTGGCTGGAGCTGTGGTAAACCATTGCGGTTCATGAGCTGCATCGGCATAACTTTCGATGGTGGCCAAAGGACTTAAATTCAATTCTATCGCCTTCTCTTCAGACATTAAGACTAGCGCAGCTGCACCATCGTTGATGGTCGAGGCATTGGCAGGGGTAACCGTTCCATCTTTGGTGAAAGCTGGACGCAGTTTAGGTATTTTATCCAATAAAACGTTGGTATATTCTTCGTCTTCTGAAACGATAATTGCCTCGCCTCTTCGTTGGGGTACAGCGACAGGAACCACTTCGTTTTTCATCACACCACTACTCCATGCAGCAGCACTTCTATAGTAAGATTCCACGGCAAAGGCATCTTGTTCTTCGCGTGAGATATTGTGCTTGGCTGCGGTAGCATCAGCAAAAGTTCCCATGGCAACCTGATCAAAGGCATCAACCAGGCCATCTTTTTGCATAACATCTTCCAGTTGAGTTCCGCCAAACTTCACTCCTGTTCGCATAGGAACAATATGAGGCGCAAGACTCATGTTCTCCATTCCTCCTGCAACAACAACTTCTGCGTCGCCCAAAGCAATGGCTTGTGCAGCCATACTAATGGTTTTCATCCCAGAAGAACACACCTTATTAACGGTTGTACAAGGAACGGTATCTGGAATTCCCGCTTGTATTGCTGCTTGTCGAGCAGGTGCTTGTCCCACACCAGCCTGCAACACATTACCCATATAAACTTCGTTTACATGGTCTGGCGAAAGTCCAATTGCCTCTAGTGCTCCTTTAATCGCTATAGCTCCTAGGCTAGGCGCAGGAACAGTAGAAAGGCCTCCCATGAACTTCCCAAGAGGGGTTCTTTTTGCTGAAACAATGACAACCTTATGTGTTTTCATATTTTTTTTTTATTGTTTATTCTTTTGTACAATTGCCGCAAAGATACTCCCGTAAATGGAATGCACCAAACTTGAGAGCGCAGATGGTATTGCCGTGGCTGGATTAGTGAAATTTTCTCGTGCCAAAACCGCTCCTAAACCAGAGTTTTGCATTCCCACTTCTATGGCAATCGTTTTGCTTACTGCCTTGTTTTTGAGAACAATAGCGCTTAGACCGTAACCCACTAGAAAGCCCAAAAAGTGCAAACACATTATTGCGGCAATTAAGTTAAGTCCAGAACTGAGGATAATTTCTTTTCCTTGCCCAATGATACTGGCCACAATCAATACAATCAACAAAACTGCCACGGGCGGAGAATAAGGAATAATTTTTTGTGTGAATTTTGAAAAATATTGATTTAAAATAACACCCAATGTCACGGGAATCAGAACCACTTTGAGGGTGCTGTAAAACAAGCCCCAAGCATCTACTTCCAAATAACTTCCCGAAAAACTTGCCGTGAGTAAGGGAGTCAATATAATTGCAGCCAAAGTTGAACAAGTCGTCATGGCAACAGACAAAGCTACATTGGCTTTAGCCAAATAAGCAATTACATTGGAGGCTGTTCCCCCAGGGCAACAAGCGACTAAAATCAAGCCTACCGCAAAAAAAGGGGGTAACTCAAATAAAATCCCCAAACCCCATCCCAACAAGGGCATTAGGGTGAATTGCAAAAGCATGCCAAAAACAACCCAGGAAGGTGTTTTTAAAACTTGGGTGAAGTCACTCCACTTTAGTGTTAACCCCATTCCCAGCATTATCCCCCCCAAACCGTAAGTAATCCATGGGCCAGCAAACCAAGTGAATAACTCAGGTTTTAAGAGTGCCAAAAAGGCGCAAAGACTCACCCACAAAGGAAAAAATCGCGTAAACATTATAATGCATTTGTATATTAATGTCTTTTTAATCAGAATATTGTATTAAATCCTGCATAATTGTAACAATTTATTTTCTTTTGCGTCATATTAATAAATTAAATTCATCTTTTATGAAAAAATCGCTTTTCTTGCTTTTATTCCTTCTAACCGGCCTTTTGGTGCAAGCCCAAAAAGTCCAATTTGAAGAATATGATTTGCCCAACGGCTTGCATGTTATTTTACATAAAGACAACGGTGCTCCTTTGGTTACCACATCTGTACTTTATCATGTGGGTGCAAAGGATGAAGAACCTCAACGAACTGGTTTTGCCCATTTCTTTGAACACCTTTTATTTGAAGGAACAAAGAACATTGGACGCGGAGAATGGTTCAGTATTGTTAGTTCTAATGGAGGGACCAATAACGCATATACTTCTGATGATTACACTTATTATTACGAAGTTTTTCCATCAAATAATTTGGAACTTAGTCTCTGGATGGAGTCTGAACGAATGTTACACCCAGTAATTAACAAAATTGGTGTCGATACCCAAAACGAGATAGTAAAAGAGGAGAAACGAAATAATTATGATAATCGTCCCTATGCCTATTATCAAGATATTGTAAAAGAAAACTTATTTGATAAGCACCCTTATAAAGTTGCCTCTATTGGTTCTATGGAAGACCTAGATGCTGCTTCATTAGATGAATTTATTGCTTTTAAAGACACCTTTTATGTGCCCAATAATTCTGTCTTGGTGGTGGCCGGTGACATAAAAATCCCTGAAACCAAAAAAATGATTGAAGATTATTTTGGTCCTATTCCAAGAGGGCCGAAAATCAATCGAATTGATATTAAAGAAGACCCCATAAACGTTTCTAGAAAAGCAACCTACTACGATAAAAACATTCAATTGCCTGCAGTTTTTTCTGGATTTAGAATCCCGGGAGTTAAAACTAGAGAATCCAAAGTATTGGAATTTATTTCAACTTATCTAAGTGACGGGAAAAGTTCTAAACTTTATAAAAAAATGGTTGACCAAGAAAAAATTGCCCTTGAAGTTGGGGCGTTTAATTTGTCTCTTGAAGATTATGGAATCTATATTATTCTCGCCCTTCCCTTAGGAGATACTAGTTTAAATAGCTTGGTTCTATCTATGGAGAAAGAAGTTGAGAAAATTCAAAATGAATTAATTTTAGAAAAAGATTTTCAAAAAATAAAGAACAAGTTTGAAATGAATTTTGTTAACTCAAATGCTTCAGTTGAAGGAATTGCAAATTCATTGGCTGAATACTTCACCTTTTTTGGCGAAACGAATTTAATCAACACTGAAATTGACATCTATCGTTCTATCACTCGTGAAGAAATTCAAGCAGTGGCAAAAAAATACTTAAACAAAAATCAACGTCTCGTCTTGGATTACCTTCCTGAGTCAGCAAAAAAATAATCTCACTCATGAAAAAAACACTTTTTTTATTCGTGTTCATCCTTGCTTTGAACCCATTGCATGCACAAATTGACCGAAGTCAACAACCGCTCCCAGGACCAGCGCCAAAAATCCAATTAGAGGACCCGCAAGAATTTGTATTGAGAAACGGTCTACGTGTTTTAGTGGTTGAAAACCACAAATTACCGCGTGCTTCTGCTACCCTAAGCATTGATCTTAATCCCATCTTTGAGGGAGAGCTTGCCGGTGCAAATTCTTTGCTTTCAAGTATGCTAGGAAAAGGATCTGTTAACATGCCCAAAGATACTTTTGAAGAAGAAGTAGACTATATTGGCGCACGTATTAATATTGGTTCTTCCAGTGCTTTTGCCTTCTCACTTTCTCGCTACTTCCCTCGTGTGCTTGATTTGATGGCCGATGCCGTTTTACACCCTAACTTCTTAGCTGAAGAATTTGAAAAGGAAAAAGAACGTTTGATGGAAGGAATCAAATCAAATGAAAACTCTGTCGCTACAGCTGCACAACGTGTTGAACGATTGATTACCTACGGAAAAGATCATCCTTATGGCGAATTCACAACAATGGAAAGCTTAGAAAATGTGAGCCTTGACGATGTGAAAAACTATTATGAAAATAATTTTACTCCAGCCAATGCCTACCTTATAATTATTGGTGATGTAGATTTTGAAACAGTCAAAAAGCAGGTCAGAAAATTATTTAAATCATGGAAGGGTAGTCCTAGTAAAGTGGTTCCCTTTCCTGTTGCAAAAAATGCCGCAGGTTTAGAAATCAATTTTGTTGAAATGCCCAATTCGGTTCAATCTGAAATATCTTTAGGTTTCACAACAGAGGTTACTAAAACAGATGTCGATTATTTTGCAATGCTTTTAGCTAACCGTATTTTAGGTGGCGGTCCCCAAGCACGTTTGTTCTTAAACCTTCGAGAAGACAAAGGGTACACCTATGGCTCCTATTCTTCGTTTAGTACAGACAAATACAGTCGTTCTCGTTTTAGAGCCTTTGCCAGTGTACGTAATGCTGTAACGGATAGTTCTATCGTTGAACTGGCTAAAGAAGTAGAAAAAATGCGTCTGGAACCTGTCACTCGAAAAGAATTGGATCAGGCCAAAGCTAAATATGTTGGCGATTTTGTTCTGGCACTTGAACGTCCTTCGACAATTGCTCAATATGCTTTGTCTATTTTAACTGAAGGACTTCCGGCTGATTTTTACACAACTTACTTGCAAAAAATCAACGCGGTAAATATTGAAGATATTCAACGTGTTTCGCAAAAGTATTTACACCTTGACAATGCCCGCATTTTTGTGACAGGAAAAGGAAGTGAAGTGCTCGAAAATCTTGAAAAAGTAATGCCCAAAGGAGAGGCACTTCCCATTCACTACTTCGATAAGTATGGAAATACAGTAGAGCGACCAGATTATGATTCCGCTTTACCAAAAGGCGTAAATCCATCAAGTATTATTGCCAACTATATTGAGGCCATTGGTGGGCTTGAAAAAGTGAAAGCTATCGTTTCTAAAAAAGAAATTGCCTCTGCCACCATGCAAGGAATGACTTTAGAAATTGCTAGTAAAAAAACCAATCAGCAACAATCATCGCTTTTGGTAAGCATGATGGGAAACACCATGCAAAAGCAAATCATCAACAAAGACAGAGGCTACAACGAAGCCCAAGGACAGCGAATGGATATGGATGCTGATGCTTTAAGCAAGGCATTGCCAGACACGGCAATTTTCCCTGAACTAAACTTTGCTATCGCCGATCTAAAAATGGTTGGTGTTGTTGACATCGACGGAACAAAAGCTTATGAGCTTAAGGTTTCTGAAAGTAAATCCTTCTTCTATGCGGTTGACTCTTTTTTAAAGATCAAAATTAGCGAAACACAGGAAGTACAAGGAAATAGTATTACGCAAGAAACCATGCTTGGTGATTACAAAGCTGTTGAGGGGGTTTTATTTCCTCACAAAAACACTCAGTCTTTTGGTCCTCAAAAAATAGACTTCATGACCCAATCCATTGAGTTGAATCTATCTTTTTCAGCAGAAGATTTTCAATAAACTCAATTCTTATTTAACATCTAAAGCGTCTTTTTTAAGGCGCTTTTTTTGTTTCTGTCACTAAGTAAATTCCACAGAGAATAAAGCCGCTGGCCACCCATTGTAGTCCACCAAATTGTTCGCCATCTAATACGCCCCAAGCAATGGCCACAATTGGCAAAAGATAAGTAATTGAAATGGAGAATACCGCCGTAGAAAAAGAAAGTAATTCGTTGAATAGCACCTTGGCAAAAGCTGTTCCCACCAATGATAATATGAAAATATACCCCAAAGAGGTAAGGATCTCTTGATCGTTGTAGAAGGTTTCCCATTGAAAATTAGAGGTCAAAAGTAAAATTAGAGCAGGTATGCTGATGGAAACAAAATTTGCCAGTGCTATTGCCATGGAAGCTACACCTTTAAGCTTGTATTTTAGTGCATTGACATTGATCCCGTAACAAATTGCTGCAAACACAACCAACAACGCATAGCGGCCATCGCCAGTTGACGTTAAGGAAAACTCTTGAATCACCAATAGAACTGTACCCACAAACCCAACCAAGACCCCCCCAAGCTGTCTTTTTTTTACGGTTTGATGAAAAAAAAGTGCCGCAAAAAGCAAGGAAAATAAAGGTGTTAGGCCGTTCAAAACGGCGACTACAGAACTGTCAATTTCTGTTTCTGAAAAAGCAAAAAGAAAAGAGGGGAAAAACGTACCCACAAAACCCGTAAAGACCAACCATTTCCATTGTTGAGTAGTTAATCCTCTTAAGCTCTTGTATCCAATAAGAGCTAAAATAATTGTGGTAAATAAAATTCGAATGGAACCTAGCTGGATTGGTGTTAAACCCACCAAGCCCTTTTTAATCAAAATATAAGAGCTTCCCCAAATCAAGGATAGAACAATTAGATACACCCACTTTTTTACAGCGATAGACATGTGCTATTTTTTTAACAAAAGTCTGCTTTTTCTAAGGATTTCGTTTTGAATAATTCATTAATTTTACGGCATGAAAAAAATCTTACTTCTTTCTTTTCTTCTACTCAGCATCTACAGTTGCAAACAACAAAAAGCTGAAATCAAATCTCCACCTTCTAACGCGGTAACAACTGTAGCCCAGTCCAACGGCCCTAGTTCTGAGATGGAAATGACCATTGAAGGAATGATGTGTGCCATTGGTTGTGCGGCAACCATTGAAAAAAAACTGAATGCAACTGCTGGAATTACTCTTGCTAGTGTAGATTTTGACACAAAAAAAGCCCAGCTAACCTTTGATACAGAAATCTTAACCCCAACAGCCATTAAGGCAATTGTAACCGACTTAAGTGATGTTTATAGTATTACTGAGTTTAGCGTTACTGATTAATGCTCTTCTTCCCATCTAAGGGTTTCCATTAACTTCACCATATCTTTTTCGATATAGCGTGCGGCCGGTAATATCGAATCATAGTTTGGTCGGGAGTAGAAATAAAGAGAACCCACTAAAAAGTGATCTAAACTGTCGGTTAAGAAAAATTGCGCCTGTGAGGCTGCTTCACCCACAATGCGAAATAATGTACCATAGGCCTTGTTATCTGGATTGATAAATACTTTCTCGGGAATAGAAGAGGCCTTTATAATGTGTTTACTTGGCATTTGATAAGCATCGGCAAGCAATGATTCTAAATTGTTTTCTATTGGTCTATAAGACAGGTATACTGTAGCCCGCATTGAAGGGTAAACTATCTTACTTTCACAATTGTTTAGAAGACTAAAAGCTGCATTTGCGTTTATATCAAACAAGTAGGGACAGCTGTTTTCAATCGACACATAAGTCGCCTCTGGATAGTGTAAATTGAGTTGTGCTTTTGGCTTTGGAAGTAAGGGTGAACTGCTACAAGCAAGTAAAAGACAAAGCAGAAAAGAAGTTATTGGTATGCGCATTAGGGGAGAGTTACTTTTACGCGTTTAATTCTTTTTTTATCGACCGACTCAATGGTGAAAGATATGTTTTCAAAATTCAATTTCTGACGTAATCTTGGCAATTGTCCCGCAACTTCAATGATAAATCCACCCAAGGTTTCGGCTTCTCCTTTGGCTTTTTCGAATTCCTCTTCTATGGGTAAATTAGTGATACGATAAAAATCTTTTAAACTCACCTTGGCTTCAAAGACATAGTTTTTTTCATCGATTTTTGAATACTCGATGTCTTCGTCATCGAACTCATCGGTAATATCGCCCACAATTTCTTCGATCAAATCTTCTAGAGTAATGACTCCCGATGTCCCTCCATATTCGTCTACCACCACAGCTATATGGATTTTTTTCTGCTGAAACTCTTTGAGTAAATCGTCTAATTTTTTGTTTTCAGGCACAAAATATGCCGATCGTAATAGGGTGGTCCAATCAAAATTGGGTAAATGAAGATTGGGCATCAAGTCTTTGCTGTACAGAATTCCTTCGATTTTATCTAGGCGTTCTTTATACACAGGAATACGAGAATAGCCTTCTTCAATTAATTGAGGTAAAATTTCATCTAAAGACATCGACGTTGACAAAGCAAAAACATCTACACGAGGACACATTACTTGCTTGGTGTCTGTATTTCCAAAGGCTACAATTCCCTGTAAAATTTTATCCTCTTCTTGGGTTGTGTCATTTTGTTCGGTAAGTTCCAGGGCTTGCGATAGCTCATCGACAGAGAAGGAACTGGAACGTTGTCCAAAGCGTTTTTCTAAAACATGGGTCACATAACTCATGGGACGGGTGAGGTAAAACAAAAAGTAGGTATCAAGGGCATAGATTGTGCCTGCCATGAATTGCGCAAAAGAAAGGTTATTTCTATTGGCATAAATTTTTGGTAAAATTTCACCAAAAAGAAGGATTATGAATGTAATGACTACAACTTCTATAAAGAGTTGGGTCAGTTCATTTTCCACACCACTAAGCAATGAATTGCTCAAGTTGGCGAAAAGTAACACAATGGCTATATTGATAAAATTATTGGCCACTAAGATAGTGGCCAATAATCGTTTGGGTTGTTTTAATAAACGTTCGATTTTCTCTGTTCGTTTAGGCTGACTTTCTTTGGCTTGTTCAATGACCGATGGTGTCAAGGAAAAGAAAGCAACTTCAGCTCCAGAAATCAACGCAGAAGCCAGAAGTAAAGTTCCCAATAATATCCATTTGATTAATGCTGCTGTGGGCAACAAAACTAACATAATAAAAAGGGAGGGTTCTGGATCCAATCGTTTAAATTAAAAAGGTAAATCGTCTTTTTTATCAGACGCTGGCGCAGGGGGTGTTGTGTTTCCATCTGCACTATTTTTAGTGGTTAGAAAAGTAAATTCATCAACGTTTATATCGGTGCTATAACGATCGTTTCCACTGTCATCCTGCCATTTTCGGGTTTTTATTTTTCCTTCGATGTAAACGCGATCTCCTTTACTCAAGTATTTTTCACAAACTTCAGCAGCTTTGTTGCGAACAACAATATTGTGCCATTCTGTTTGTGTTACTTTCTCACCAGAATCTTTTTTGGTGTAGGTTTCATTTGTGGCCAATGGGAAGCGACCAATGCTTCCTCCTCCTTCAAAATAATGCATTTTCACATTATCGCCAAGGTGACCAATCAACATAACTTTGTTTAAAGTTCCACTCATAACGGTAAATTTTTAGGGTTAGACATAGTCAAATATAATAAAGTCAATTTAATCGGGATAATGTTTCTCAATAAAGTCTGCAATAACGACCGGCACAGGCAATGTCTTTATTTCTCTGTGATCAAGAGCTTTTTTTGGCTCATGTTGCGTTTCTACTGACCAAAACTGTATCTGGAGCTGTTGATGCGAAAGTAAGTGTTTTATGGGATTTGAATTGAGTAGTTTTGGCGGTTTATTTGCCGCTGATTCCCATGGAGCAAAGGCTTTGAGTTCGCTCAGTTCTTTCTGATTAACAAGTATTTCACTTTCTACTAAAGGGAATTCATATAGGTTTTGCCATATGTCTTTTCCTGTTCTTTTTTGAAGGAAGGTTTTTTCTGTTGGAGATTTTATAACCAAATAGTTAAAGTAGCGTTTACGCACTTTTGTTTTTTTAGCTTTAACAGGGAATTGATCTACTTTTCCCTGTTGATAGGCCAAGCAAGAAGCAACAAAAGGACAGCTGCTACATTTGGTTAACTTGGGTGTACATTGCAATGCGCCAAACTCCATCATTGCCTGATTAAAATCTCCTGGAGACTCGCCCTGCATTAGTTCAGTTGCTTTGGCCTTAAAGAAGGCGTGTGCTGGAGAACTGTCAATGGGCAGGTCTATACCAAAATAGCGCGAAAGAAAGCGATACACATTGCCATCGACCACCGCTTCTGACTCTTCAAAACAAATGGAAGCAATTGCACTGGCCGTATAATCGCCAACACCTTTGAGCTTTAATAGGTCTTTGTGTGTGTTGGGAAATTTCCCCGCGTTGTGTTCAACAATCCATTGAGCAGAAAAAAGGAGGTTTCGCGCTCTTGAATAATAGCCCAAGCCCTGCCAAAGTTTCAACACTTGTTCCTCTGGCGCGTTAGCCAAATCTACTACTGTTGGAAAAGCATCGATAAATTTATGGAAATAGGGAAGACCTTGTTGAAGTCTTGTTTGTTGTAGAATGATCTCAGAAAGCCATACATGGTAGGGTTTTTTGGAGTTTCGCCAAGGAAAATCGCGTTTATTTTCGCCATACCAGACCATTAAAATTTTTGTCCAATTCATCATATGTAAAAATACAGCATCTAACGGATTAAATTCATAAATATTAATGATTTAGGGAATAACAATTGTAATTATAAATTTATATATTTGCGAACCTCTTTTGAAAAGAGGAAATTGTTTAATTTTTTAAAAAAAACGAAGACATGACAAAAGCAGAGATCGTATCTAATATTTCAGACCAATTAGGGATAGATAAAGGAGATGTACAGGCAACTGTTGAAAAATTCATGGAGGAGGTAAAAGGTTCTCTAGAAGACGGAGAAAATGTTTACCTTAGAGGATTCGGGAGTTTTGTAATAAAAACCCGTGCAAAGAAAACAGGGAGGAACATATCAAAAAATACTGCAGTAGTTATTCCAGCCCATAACATTCCTGCATTCAAACCTGCAAAAATATTTATGAACGGCGTAAAATCGAAAGTCGCTGTAAAGTAATCATTAACCTTAATTAATTGTAATTATGCCAAGTGGTAAGAAACGTAAAAGACACAAGGTAGCAACGCACAAACGTAAGAAAAGACGTAGAGCGAATCGCCACAAAAAGAAATAGTGATCGGATTCACTTTAAAAAATTCATCGTTCTTTGAAATGAGATGCGCAGCTTAACTGCACATTTCACAGGTTAAAATCCTGAAAAATTATTGTTTAATCGGTTTGGAGAACACCTCTCCCTGCCACAAAATAACTCAGAGTGAATAAAGAATTGATTATTAGATCGAATTCCTCTGCTGTTGATTTTGCTCTACTCAAGGATGGAAAATTGATTGAGCTCAATAAAGAAGTTGAGGACAACAAGTTTTCGGTTGGTGATATATTTTTCGCCAAAGTCCGAAAATCTGTATCAGGTCTCAACGCTTCATTTGTCAATGTTGGATACGAAAAAGATGGTTTTTTACACTATCATGATCTTGGTCCAAAATTGCCTTCTTTATTGAAGTTTATTAAACAAGTAAGAACAGGTAAAACAAAAGACTATCTGCTGAAGAATTTTAAATTCGAAGCAGAAATTGAAAAAACAGGAAAAGTTAGTGACATCATTGACTCGAATCAACACATTCTAGTTCAAGTTGTCAAAGAGCCCATCTCGACTAAGGGCCCGCGCATTAGTTCAGAACTATCGTTAGCGGGGCGTTATATGGTGCTCGTTCCATTTTCGGATCGAATTTCGATTTCACAAAAAATTGAAGACAGAGAAGAAAAAAATAGATTGAAACGACTGGTTCAAAGCATTCGCCCAAAGAATTTTGGCGTGATTGTACGGACCGTTGCTCAAGATAAAAAAGTGGCCGAATTAGACGCAGATCTCCAGCAATTGCTAACGCGCTGGAAGAAAATGTGTGCTAGTCTATCGAAAATCAATAAATACCCAACCAAGGTATTGAGTGAAATCAACAGATCATCCTCAATCTTGCGCGATATTTTTGATGATTCCTTTACAGGAATTCATGTTGATGACAACGACCTTTTGGAGGAAGTCCAGGATTATATAGAAACCATAGCACCAAAAAAGAAGGATATCGTAAAGTTATATTCAAATTCGTTGCCCATTTTTGAAAAATTTGGGATTGAACGTCAAATCAAAACTGCGTTTGGAAAAACTGTTTCCATGCAGAAAGGTGCCTATCTGGTTATCGAACATACAGAAGCTTTGCACGTCATTGACGTGAACAGTGGAAACCGCTCCAATAAAGCAAAAAGTCAAGAAGATACTGCCATGGAGGTCAATATGATCTCTGCCACAGAAATCGCACGTCAATTGCGCTTACGTGACATGGGAGGTATCATTGTTGTTGACTTTATCGATTTAGGTTCCAGCGAGAACCGTCGAAAACTTTTTGAACATCTCCGGGATGAGATGAGTACAGACCGAACCAAACACAAAATTTTACCCCCTTCCAAGTTTGGTTTAATTCAGATCACGCGTCAACGGGTTCGACCAGAGATGAAAATTAAAACAAAAGAACCCAATCCAAATGTCAACGGAGAAGTCGAAGCTCCAATTGTTTTACTAGACAAAATCAACGCAGACCTTATCAAAATTGTTAAGGACGCAAAGCATAGCAAGAAAAAGATACAGTTACATGTACATCCTTTTATTGCAGCTTATCTTAACCAAGGCATTTTTTCCATTCGGATGCACTGGTGGTTTGAGCATAAAAGAAAGGTGACAATTGTCCCTAGAGATGCTTATCAATATTTACATTATCGCTTTTGTGATGAAAACAACAAAAGCTTACGTGTATAATAAACCAAAAGCGGTACTCATTGAGTGCCGCTTTTTTTTGTGAAAAAAAGTATCTTCGTTTCATGCAAAACAGCACTTCTTTTACCATTCAAGAAGCCCAAAAAAAATTGGAGCACTACTGTGCATATCAAGAACGCTGTCACCAAGAAGTGATTCAAAAGCTCAGGGGAATGAACATGATTCCTGAAGCCATTGAAATCATAGTAGGAAAGCTAGTCGAAGAAAACTACCTCAATGAAACGCGCTTTGCACAAAGTTTTGCCAGAGGAAAATTTCGCATTAAAAAATGGGGGAAAGAACGTATTGTGCGTGAATTAAAGTTCCGAAAAATCTCTCCATTTAATATTAAAATTGCCCTCAAAGAAATTTCATCAGAGGACTATTTCACGACCTTAAGCGAGCTTGCTGAGCGATTCTGGGAAGCAAATTCAACCAAAGACAAGTTCATGCGTAAAAAGAAAGTGATCGATGCTCTCCGCTATCGAGGATGGGAATTACCGCTTATTTTTGATGTCGTGGCTGATCTAGAAAGCGAAACGTAAACCAAATGTACCGTTACTTAGTGGAAGCGGTACAAGATTACTTTCACTATATACCTCATCAAAAATATTAAAGACAGAAAGATTAAGCTCTACGGCATTAATCTTATAGCGAATGCTGGCATCAAACACATGGTAGGCGTCACGTTCGGGACGCTGCCCCAATTTGTAATTCCACGTAAGGCTCAGGTTTTTGTTGAAGTTTGCAACTTGATTAAAGGTCAAATGATGACGAAGTGAATTGATGCTATAGCGAGAAAAATCAATATTGATTTGGTCTACATCATCGGTCAAATAGGTATATCCAAGTGTGAATAGTTGGGGTTGGTTCCACGAAACAAACTGCGTTTTCACTTCCAATTCGATCCCCTGTGTATTTACCTTTCGAATATTGGTCGCTTTAAAACGCCCTTCGGTTGTAGGACGGATATAGTCAATCAAGTTCTCTGCAGATCGATTGAAAAACGCCATGGAAATCTGAGCTTTGTTTTTGGTCCAGCGAAAACCAAATTCCTCTGTTATGGCTTCTTCTGCTTTTAAGTTTTCATTTCCAATCGTGGTAGAATCGCTGTAATATAAGTCTGTAAAGGTTGGAATGCGATAGGTATACCCAGCATTAGCATAAAGTCTAAATTTTGGGCGAATTGCAAGTCCAATGTCTATCCCTGGAAAAAATTGTGTCCCAAAATCAGTATAGTTTGAAACCGCTAAACCAGGAGTAATATCTAATGAATTATTTAATAATTGAAAACGGTGTTCCGCAAATAATGTCGTCACAAAACGTTCTCTTTCTCCCAAATTATTACTGTCAATACTCACCCGAGCAAGGTCAATACCCAAACCTGTGGTTCCAAGATCTGAATAGTAGGATGCGTCTAGAGATGCACCCACCTTATGGGTGATATGCAAATTGCGGTAAATCGCCGGATTATTACGTACAAAAAGGTACATGTCTTGTCCGCGACGCCAATAAAGTCTTGGCTTAAATACCCATTTGTCTTTTTGTATTCTAGTGGATAGCGCGACCAGGCTAGCCTGGGTTTCTTCGTATTGGTCTGCATAAGAGGGCAGGGCATAAAACCCGTTGGCGCCAAACTTTCTATCCGAAAAAGAAGCGATGACATTTATGGGGGTTGTTGTCCTGTTGAATTGTCCTTTTAAAAATACGTTGTGGTTGGTAAAGTCGGTATTGAAGCGGTAACCATCAGAAGATTTGATAGAATAATGCGCCAATAGGCTTGAATTTTCGTTTGAAGTACCAAAGGTTGCTTCTCCATTGCGTTGTTCAAAAGAACCTACTCGTGCAGCTAAAACGGCTGTCGTTGACAAGCTTGTTTTAGTCACAATATTGATTGCGCCAGTAAAAGCATTTTGCCCGAAAACACGAGCCGCAGGACCCTTCACAATCTCTATACGTTCAATGACTTCTAGTGGTAATACAAAATTGAGGGTATGGTGTCCCGTCTGGGCGTCTTCTAGTTTAATGCCATCGATCAATAACAAAGTTTGATCAAAGCTTCCACCGCGAATATAAAGGTCTGCCTGAGTACCGTCTACGCCTCGTCTTCGAACGTCTACTCCGGCAACTTGTTGCAGCAAATCAGCCACATTGTTTACTCCAGACTGGCGAATGGTTTCAGCCGTTATAATTTGAATACTCCGAGAGTTTTCACTTAGCGGAAGGTCGATCCTACCCAAAGCTACAACCACCTCGTTTAAATGATTGGTCGCAATAGAGTCCTTTGCTTGCTGAGCATAGATGGCTACTGCAAGAAAAAGAAAGTAGGGAAAAACATACTTTTTCATGAAAAAAAATTAATATTAAATTTGGGAAGTCGTTGCTTTAGCTAACGCTTAATCGCTTAAAAGAATGATTTTGTTGTCACGCATTTCTACTGTTCCAGAAGAAATAACGTAAAGGATTTCATCCTTAGAAACAGATTCGAACTGCGCTTTTGCACTGTCCGAAAGACTAATGTTTCCTTTGATTTTAACCGACCCAGCTTCAAGTGTAGAAACAATGGCTGCATGGTTTTCCAATAATTGAAAACTTCCATCCATACCAGGGAGGGTGAGTGACACAATCTCCCCAGCAAATAAGGTGGCTTCAGGTGAAATAATTTCTAAATACATGCTTATTCTTCAGATAACATTTTCTCTCCTGCTTCAATGGCTTCTTCAATGGAACCCTTAAGGTTAAAGGCTGATTCTGGAATATGATCCAATTCACCATCCATGATCATGTTGAAACCTTTGATGGTTTCCTTGATGTCTACCAAGACACCCGGAATTCCTGTAAACTGTTCTGCTACGTGGAAGGGCTGAGACAAGAAACGTTGTACACGACGTGCGCGTGAAACGGCTAGCTTATCCTCTTCAGACAATTCTTCCATCCCTAAAATAGCGATGATATCTTGTAATTCTTTATAGCGTTGTAGTAACTCCTTTACACGTTGTGCACAGTCGTAGTGTTCGTCTCCTAAAATGTCTGCCGTTAAAATACGTGAAGTAGAATCCAATGGGTCTACAGCAGGATAAATACCTAATTCAGCAATTTTACGCGACAATACTGTTGTTGCATCTAAGTGAGCAAAGGTTGTTGCTGGCGCTGGATCTGTCAAGTCATCTGCAGGTACATAAACGGCCTGTACAGAAGTAATCGATCCTTTTTTGGTAGATGTAATACGTTCTTGCATTGCTCCCATCTCGGTCGCAAGCGTTGGTTGGTATCCTACAGCAGATGGCATACGGCCTAACAAGGCAGATACCTCAGATCCTGCTTGGGTAAAGCGGAAAATGTTATCAACGAAAAACAACACGTCTTTTCCTTGACCATCTCCAGCTCCATCACGGAAATATTCGGCTATGGTTAGTCCAGAGAGGGCAACCCGAGCACGTGCTCCTGGTGGTTCATTCATTTGACCAAAGACAAAAGTTGCTTTTGAATCTTTCATCGCCTGCTTGTCTACTTTGGCTAAGTCCCATCCGCCTTCTTCCATGGAATGCATAAAGTCATCACCGTATTTGATGATGCCAGATTCTAACATCTCACGTAATAAGTCATTCCCCTCACGTGTACGTTCTCCAACTCCAGCAAATACAGATAATCCTCCGTGTCCTTTGGCAATGTTGTTAATCAATTCTTGGATGAGTACAGTTTTACCAACTCCTGCACCTCCAAAGAGACCAATTTTACCTCCTTTTGCATAAGGTTCAATCAAGTCAATTACTTTGATTCCAGTAAACAAAACTTCGGTAGAGGTAGACAATTGATCGAAAGCAGGTGCGTCACGGTGAATTGAAAGTCCATCATTTCCCGTTTTTGGTAAATCGCCAAGGCCATCAATTGCATCTCCAATCACATTGAATAAACGTCCGTAAACGTCATCTCCTATTGGCATTTGAATTGGGTTACCAGTTCCTATCACCGTTGTCCCACGGCTAACCCCGTCGGTAGAATCCATCGAAATGGTTCTAACCGTGTTTTCACCAATGTGAGACTGAACCTCAAGAATTAGTTTCCCAGAGTTTGTTTCAACTTCTAAGGAGTCGTATATACGAGGAAGAGCATTGTCTTTTCCTTCAAAAACTACGTCTACGACAGGTCCGATGATTTGTGAAATTTTTCCTGTACTTGTTGCCATATGGAATCTTTTTTATGCTAAAGTAATATATGGGTGCAAATATAGTATTTCCGTTAAATATAACGACCCTTATAAAGCTTGTTTTTCTCCTTTTTTTATGGAAGTTTTCACTTAACTTTATATTTGTTGTCTCAATCAATCGATGAAGAAAAAATTTTACAATTTTATTTGTTCGCTACTTTCGTTTTACAACCGTTTTTACTTTCGAAAATTAAGGATTGTGGGAAGAGAAAATATTCCAACAGATGGTGCAATTCTTTTTTCGCCAAACCACCAGAATGCCTTAATTGATCCTATTCTAGTGGGCACCACTTGCAATCGGTCAGTGCATTCGCTTACCAGAAGCGATGTCTTTGGCGGTCCATGGCAATGGTTTCTAGATGCCATGCAATTGCTTCCTGTATACCGAATTCGAGATGGCTACAAGCAATTAAAAAACAACCAGGGTGTTTTTGAGCAGTGTTATGCACTCTTGGGAAACAAAAAACACATGATGATGTTTTCGGAAGGAAAACACCACGACCAATATTATTTACAACCACTCTCAAAAGGAAGTAGTCGTCTAGCCATGGAGGCTCAATTGCGTGCTCCAGGACACACCATTTACCTTCAGGCTGTTGGATTAAATTATGGTAGTTACGTTCATGCACGGCACGATTGTGTAGTTGTATACGGAAAAGCGATTGCCGTATCTGACTTTGTGGACATCTATCTAGAACATCCCGCAAAAGGACTTAATGCATTGCGCGACGCGCTTCAAATCGCCATGGAAGAATGCTTATGGTTACCCTATAACGACGAGCGTTACCCACAACAAAAGAAATACATCAACCACCACACAACAAGTCTTCCCTTCTCGAAGCTAAAAAAGAAACTGGAAGAAAAAGAAAACACGCTTACTGTTGCTTCTAAAAAATCCTTGCTCAATACATTTTTGATTATTGTCTTTTCTTTACCCAATGCTCCTGTTCATTTGGGACTTTATTCCTTACGTAAGCAGTTTGATGACCATGTGTTTCACGGCACAACGAATTATTTAGGAGGGCTTGTATTGTTCCCATTATGGTGGATAATTGGAATGCTGTTTACAAGCTTTAATTATAGTCTTTATTGGGGTTTAGCTGTTTTCTTAAGCTACACCATCTCTTTAGCTATTCGAAAATATCTTATCATAAAAAAATTATAATAAATATATATTATAATGAATTCATATAAGTAAAATTATTTTATTTAAAATTGCGATTATTTTTTTATTATAATTATATATTATTATTTAATTATTAAAATAGATTTACCTTATTGATTGCTAGCATATGAATATCAATACAATTGATAACCATAATTTATTCCTACCTTAGTGATATGAAAGACCTCATCATAATAGGCGCTGGACCGATTGGTTTAGCCTGCGGTATAGAAGCCAAAAAAAACAAGCTAGATTACCTTATTTTCGACAAAGGTATGTTGGTTAACTCGCTCTATCATTATCCGCAAAACATGACGTTCTTTTCTACCTCAGACCGACTGGAAATTGGCGATATTCCATTCATATCAAACAATCCAAAGCCAACACGAGCAGAAGCTTTGGAGTACTACCGAAGAGTAACTACGTCTTGGGGACTCAACGTAAACCTCTATGAAGGTGTAAACCGCTTCGAAAAAACAAGTGATGGCTTTTTTGTTCATACACCCAAAGGAAGTTACGCTACAAAGAACATCGTGATGGCAACAGGTTTTTATGACCTTCCCTACCTTCTGAACATTAAAGGAGAAAACCAGCCTAAGGTCAGTCATTATTACAAAGAACCCCATCCCTATTTTGGTATGGATCTCGTAGTCGTTGGTGCGGCAAATTCTGCTGTAGATGTTGCCTTGGAAACCTACCGAAAAGGAGCCAAAAGCGTAACGCTTGTAGTGCGCGAAAAAGAAGTAGGGAAAAATGTGAAATATTGGGCAAGGCCCGATATTGTTAACCGCATAGAAGAAGGAAGTATCACTGCCTATTTTGAAGCAGAAATTACCGAAATCACTCCATCTACCGTCATCATCAAAACGCCCAAAGAGCGTGTTGAACTCTCCAATGATTTTGTGCTGGCCATGACGGGTTATCAACCCGACTTCTCCCTCTTAGAGTCTCTAGGTGTAGCATTTCATTCCGATGAACACCAAACACCCGTGTACGATGAGTCAACAATGGAGTCCAATCAAAAAGGAATTTATCTTGCTGGTGTGGTTTGTGGTGGCCTAAAGACCAACAAATGGTTCATTGAAAATTCGCGGATTCACGCACCACAAATCATCAAAGCCATACTAGAAAACCTAGACTAGCTTGGCCAAAGCCAATATAGAACCAATGTGAAGACCGTCGTGAAACAAAACAAAGGTTTGCGCGGTACCAATGTCATTTAATTCCATGTTCGTCGAAGTTGTATAGGGCATAAGATCTTTAAACAACCCTTGCATTGAGTCCTCAACCAACTGCTCGTAGCTAGAAAACAAAGTTGAATCTATAATGGCAACTTCTTCAGCGGTTAGGTCTCTTTCTGGCTTGGTTCCTTTGGCAAACATACCCACCCATTCCTGGGGAATGTGTAGCGATAACCCCGAGTGCTTGTACATCAACAACTGCTGGGTTACCAGCGAATGAGCAATATTCCAAATAATATTGTTGTTAAAACCCTCTGGAATCGTATTGAGCTGCTCAAGCGTGAATCGAGTTATAAAATGGTGGAATGCTTTACGGTTGTGTAATTGAATGGCGAGTTGTGCTTGCATGAGTAATGGTTTAATATGTCTGTATTCACGAAATAATCGTTCAACTTCAATAACATATGAACATTATCACTGGAATTAGAATTTATTAAGTTAATCATATTATATAGAATGAATAAACCCTGTCAAACTTTGATCTTTTCGAATTTTCAATTTCTTTTTAACTCTGTATTTCTTACTCTCTACCGTTCGGATAGAGATACTTGTTAGCTTGGCAATCTCGTCAGTACTTAAGTTCATTTTTAAATAAGCACAAAAACGTAAATCGTTTTGGGTTAATTTATTTGAATCTCTTATTAATGTTTTGAAAAATCCTGGATATACATCTTCAAAATGTTTTTCAAAACGATCATTTAAATTTTCAGTGCGTAAAAGATGTTTTATTTTTAGGCTAAGTTGACTTGAAGAATTTCTTTTATTATCCTCTACGCTTTCTAACAAATAATTTAAATTTTTATTTCTTTGAGAAATAAATTTTGATTTATTTAATAATTCAACTTTCTTGTAGTTTAAATCATTTTCTACTATTAACTTTTCATTAAATATTTTTTTAGACTTCTCTTTTTCTAGATTAAAGTTTAAACGAAGAGAGACAAGAGAGAAGGCTAAAATTATAAAACATATTATTAAAATAAATAAATAAGTGTTGTAAATAATTCGACTCTGATTTATTTCCGATCTTTTTTTGGATAAAACAATATTAGTTTCCAAATCACTCATTTTATTGCCAACATTTGAATCATACCCGGCTATAGAAATTAGTAGTAATGAATCTTTAATTTTAATTAAATTATTAAAATCTCCTTTTTCATGATAAATTTTTTCAAGGACTTTATAATTATTTATTTTTGATTTATTATAGAGATTTAACTTAATTAGTTTAATATTTTGTTTTGCTGAAGCAATAGCTTTTGTGTAATTTTTTAAACCTAAATAACATTCTGCTATTTTTGATTGTACAGGTGGGAGCTCGTGAGGAAAATCGGAAAGTAATTCTTGAGATTTTTCGAAAAAATCTTTAGCAACTTCGTATTTATTAGCTTTAAAATAGTAATTCCCCATTTCTTTGTATGCAAAACCATAATTTCGAGTAGTATAGCTTTTGCTATAATCATCCCCCAAATAATTATTCTTTTCTTGATTATATAACTTTTCAATTTCAACAAAATGGTTATTAACATTAAACATGTTCTGCTGTCTCATATTAACTCTCATAAGATGTAATTCGGAGAACAATAAGTCTTCTATTTTGTTGTTTTCCTTTCTTATCTCATAAGCTTTAGAATAATATTCTATCGATAATTCAAAATCATCTTTCACCTGTGCGATTGATCCTAAATTATCATAAACAGTGGAAATACCGAAGTTTTTGTTTTTAATGTTTTCAAATAATTTGAAATTTAATAAAGCTTCGTTGTATTTTAAAGTTGCTTTTTCGTAATCATTATTTATATAATAAACATTACCTATATTAACCAATATCCAAGGAGGAAGACTGATTTTTTTTTCATCTCGAAATTCTAAAGGTATGGCTAAAAATAATCTAATTGCTTCGTCATAAAAACTAATAGCATCAGCATAAAGACCACGGTAATATAATATTTCTCCTATTTGAGCGTGAACACCTACAAGTGATTCGATTGGATTTGAAAAATCAGCAATATTCAAAACTTCAAAACCAAAAACTAAAGCTTTATCTGGATCTGAATTCTTGTAAAATAAAACTGAATCTCTTAAAGAGTTAATTTCTTTATTTAAGTCTTGTTGACCTATACAAATATTACATGCAATAAGGAATATAAAAAATAATCTCAAAACATTAGATTTTCAAAAGTGTAAATAATATTATACTCAAAAATAAGAATAAAAAAATTTCTAATAATTCATGTCGACTCATGGGAAGAATTTGATAAATATTTTTCTTTTAATTCTTTGAACTCTTCCAAGGTGAAGTATTCCCCTTTTGTGCATATTCGACGTACTCCCTTTGGTAATTCATTGTGAAATAAATATAACATATATATATCAAAAATAATTTTAATCTTTTGTACAGTAGGATAAGTTACTACTGCATTGCCACTGCTAGATGGATTAAATAAATGATCTAGCTTTAAATCAAAACCGAAGTGTGAGTATGTAGCTAATGACAATATCTTATTGATTAAAACATTTTTATGCTATTGTTTTAAAAAAATCCAAACCAAAATATGAGTGATTATTTAAAAGATTGCATTTTGGGCTCATTGAAAGTCTTGTTAAGGAGATAAAAATTGAGTTATCAATCAAAAAATAAGTTAGTTTAAACTTCTAAAAATATAGTATCTTAAAATTAGACTTTCTATTCAATTGATATTCAGCCTCAGAACAATCGGGGTTATCTAAACAGACATTATCTGTATTTTCTTCACCCAGAGCTTTAATTATTAATCGCCTTGAATTAACACCTTTATTTGTAAGCCAACTTTTAGTTTTGATTGCCCTTCTTAGAGAAAGGTCTTTGTTGTATTGAATTGAAGCTCTAGAGTCAGCGTATGAGGTTATTTGCAGAATCATATTAGGGTATTTAGTCATTGCAATTACTACTTTGTTCAATGAAAGTATAGAAATACCTTTTAAAGAAGCCTTGTTTAAATCAAAGTAGATTGGCTCAATACCTAAAACGCAAATTAAATCATCTGGTAAACAGTTTGTTGACCATTCTAAATCTATGTTTTCAAAAATATTATTATCTTGTTTGAAATCTAAAATGAAAGTTCTAGGATTATAACTAATCCCGTTTGAAACTCTCATAAAATATGATTGTGAACAATCTAAATTTTCATTAAAAACAAATTCTCCTAAATCATTTGACTTAATTTCTTTTATTATATTGTTATTTCTATTTAATAATTCAATAGTTGCTCCCATAAGTATTTCTTTAGTGTATTTGTCAGAAACAACACCTTTAATGCTTGCTTCACATTGAGAAGAACTTTTTGTAGATCGATTAAAAAGCTCTTTTTTTACAATTTTATATACTTCGTCAGATGAGCTTCCATTTAATCCATTTCGATTGGATGATATAAATCCAAATTTTCGTTTATCGTTATAAACATATCCGAAATCATCAAATGCTGAATTAACTGGTTTTCCAATATTTAAAATTTCATATGGATAACCCCTTGGGTTTAATTTAGCTTCATATACATCAAAACCACCAAGCCCTAATTTACCATCACTCGAGAAATATAATTTATTTTCTGAATCAATAAATGGGAAAGACTCTCTGAATTCAGTGTTTACATTTGGACCTAAATTAATGGGTTGACTGTAAGTTTCGTCGTCAAAAACATAAACAAACCAAATGTCGGACATACCGAAAGTACCGGGCATATCAGATGAAAAATAAAGTTTTTTACCATCGGGGCTTAAAATAGGATGTGCAGTAGAATACTGGTTTCCATTAAATGGAAGTTCTTCAATGGAACCCCATAAATCCTGACTCTTAGTTGCTTTATAAATCTTTAACTTTACCTGTTTGTCTCTTGAGGATTTTAATTTACCCTCATAAAAGTTGTTTCTAGTAAAATACATTGTATTACCATCTTTACTTACTGATGCAGTAGACTCATGATACTTTGTGTTGACATTCCCTTTAAGCTGCTCACGATCCGACAAATTACCAAGTGAATCAATTTGAGCTATATATAAATCTAAAAAAGGCTCATTAGACCATTTAAATTTTTTACTTCCAGTCGCACCTTGACTTGAGGCAAATACAACTTTATCATTATTATAAAAATTCAATCCGAAATCAGAATTTTGTGTATTAATGTTTGTTTTGAAGAGGTTATAGTTTCCGCTACTATTTAAAATACTATCTAAGTGATTTGATTCGAATTCTAAGTGATCTTGTGAAATTAGTTGTTTATTTAATTTAAGATATTTTTTGTAAAATTGATTTGAAACGTCATAAGCCTCTATACTTTTAAATGCGACAGATGCTTTAAAATACAATTCGGGATCAAGGTTTCTTGGATAAGTAACAATTAATTTATTAAACCAAACTGTTGCTAAATCATACTGACTATTATTATAATATGCGACTGCTAAACTTTCAAATATTTCTTTACTCTCCTTACCAGATCTTGCTAATTTTAGATATCGATCTATTGCTTGGGAAAATTCGTAATCTTCAAAGTTGCTTTTGGCTGAAAACACATTATTTACGCTTGTCGACTTTTTGTTATCAACTTTTTTGGATAGAGAATCTATTACAGTTGAATCAAAAGGTTTTGAAGAGAATGAGGTTCTTGGTAAATCAACAGATGAATTATTTTCTAATTGGAATACATCAAAAGAAATTAAAGAGTCTAAAACTTCTGCTTCTGAATTGGGTTGAATAAACGTATCAATATTTTGTGTGTTTGCATACACAGAGTCCAAAGATTTATAAGACACGTTAAAATCAATAAGTTCCTGATCATCTTCAATTACTTTTTTATTATCAAATAAATCTTCTAGAATAACAGCAGTTTCTGTGTTTATATTTGAGTTTGAATGAGCCCCATTTATTTGTTCCTTAACATAAACTTCAGAATAATCTAGAGAGTCACTAACAGATTCTTGTTTTGTGTTTTCTGACAGTTTAGTCGCTGATTTGGATTTGAGTGAATCATTCTCATTTCTTACAAACTCTGAAGATGCTTTATGATTTTTTTGATAAAAAAGCCAATACTCTGTTTTATTAATACCTATACTATCAATAAATTTATTTATTCCTTTTAAAGTTTTAAACTGATTTATCGATACTCTGTGAAACTCATCTTTTTTAGCTAGAACTCGAGCTTTTTTAAATCCTTCTTTTTTTAATTTTATTTTATAACTGTTGGCATTATACTCGTATTTATAAGACCCAACAATTATTTCAATTTTATCGTTACCTATATTAACTTGAGCATTCAAATTATTTATAAAACACATCAAAACTATCAGGAATATAGTAGCAAAATATTTAATATTTAATGTGTTTAAATTCATAATTTAAAAAAACCTAGGTGTCAATATTTTTCTGTTTGTTCCAAAGTCAAATCTAAATAAAACCTCAAACGATCCACTTGCTGAATTCCTTATTTCAGTTGTCGCAAAGTCATAACTAAACCCAATCATCATCGAATCTGATAATTCAACCCCTGCCATCGTTGTAATTGCAGAATCAATCCTATTTGCAACTCCAAAAGTAAAGTTATTGTTTAGAATAAAGTTAAGCGAAATATCCCATTGAATAGGACTTCCTTTTACTGCCTTTACTAAGGTAGCAGGCTTAAATTTCAATGAGTGATGTAGATCAAAAACATACCCACCAAAAATATATAAATGAATCTCTTTTGAAAAAGTTGAAAAGAAGCTTGATTCTTCATCTACCAAATCAAAATATTTTTTTTCTAGAAGGTTTGGTGCAGAAATACCTAAATAATAATTTTGAGTGTTATAAAAGATTCCAACTCCTATTTGGGGCTGATATTTATTATTTACTGCATAATCAATATAAGGATCCGTTCGGTCATAAACATTAAGTTTATTGAAATCAATATCATATGAATTTAATCCTGCTTTAAGTCCAAATGCTAATTTAGAAAACATAAAGTTTATAGAATATGAATAATCAATAGAGATGTTGGTTTCAGTTAAAGGGCCCAATTGCTCATAAAAAACAGTTCCTCCAAGACCAACTTTCCCTGCTGAACCGACTGGAGTATCAAATGAAATCAGATTTGTTTTTGGAGCACCTTCGAGATCTAACCATTGTGATCTAGCAAGAAGTCTTAAACTCATTATTCCACGATTCCCAACATAAGCAGGATTAAAGGTTTGGGGTACGAGCATATATTGTGTAAACTGAGATTCCTGCTGTCCAAAGACAGAAATAGAAACTAGTCCCAAAAAAATAATTAAATATTTTCTAAATGCTCTATTCATTTTGTAAATCGTTTTGTAAATATAAATATCCCATATACTCGGTCTTACCTGGGTTATTATTTGATGGGAACGTTAAAATATAATAATATGTTCCTGAAGGAAGTTTTTCATTTTTATTGATCGTAATTCTACCATTAGAGTATCCTGTAAATATTTCTGAATTACCAAGCCCTGGATATCCATTGCTCTTAAAAACTAAAACACCCCACCTATTATAAATTGTTAAATTATTATCCGGATAATTTTCTATTCCACGAATAATTAAATAATCATTTTTTTGATCACCATTTGGTGTAACTAATTCGTAAACCTCTAATTTAGGTATGTAATCAGATTCTAATTCAATTATGGTTGGATCATCTGACATATTACCATCTGTATCATCCCCGTTATCACTTTGGTCAAAAATAAGGTTGTTATAGTTTAATGCAGTCCCTGACACACGAGCTACGTTTTCGATAAAACCAGAATAAATATCAGACTGTGTTACTGTATAATCAGCATTAAATACGATTACTCCTTGTGGAATAATTGAATTTTGTGAAGACCCGTTTGTTGCAGAAACAAAATAGGGTGATCTAGTTAAGAAAATAGAAGATCCGTTTCCGTCTGTCATGATATCATCAATTACTAAATCAGATATCTTTACGTTTCCTGTATTCTCAACTGAAATAGTAAACACTATTTCATCACTTGGACTAACATAGTCTATATTACTAGTTAATGAAGCTGTTTTAGTAACCTCTAGGGATGGTCTTGGTGATATCAAAATAACTGTAGGATCATCTGTAGTATTTCCGTCGGTATCATCGTCGTTATCTGAGGTGTCTTCTATGTATAATGATCCTTCTAAATTTTGAGCAGAGGCATTTGCGCTATTTATGATACTTCCGGATTCTGCTGCACTGAGGCCTATATTATATAATGCAATATATGAAGCAATTTCACCAATTTTTAAGCTTCCTTCCAAGGATCCTAATGTTGATCCAGTAAAGAATGGCCCATTTGTTAAACTCAATATAACTCCGTTTCCATCAGTCATTGTATCCTCAAGAACAATATTTTTTAATGGTGTATTTCCTGTATTTTCAATTAGAATATCATAAGAAATTAAATCTCCAGCATCCACAATACCATCTGTATTATTTGTTATTGAAGCTGTTTTAACTACTTCAATAGCTGGAATTTCTTGTAAGAATACTTCCGTTGGATCATCCAAAGTATTTCCATCTGTATCATCACCATCATCACTTTGGTCATTTACATCATTAGTATTTCCAGGGCTACTACCTGTTACTGTTACAGTATTTTCGATTTGCCCACTCAAGGAAGCTGCATTAGAAATTAGATAGCTTGCACTGTAGGTAGAAACCTCATTTAGAATAATTGTTCCTTCAGGGGAGCCACTGGAGTTTGATACAAAAGTTGGTCCAGAGGTAAGAATTAACGCATTTCCATTACCATCGGTTAATAAATCTACAAGACTCAATGAGGTAATGCTAACATTCCCCGTATTGGCCACTGTTATGATATAATTAATGGTATCGCCCTCTCCGTTAACTCCATCTCCATTATCTGCTACAGCTACTGTTTTAGTAACCTCCAAGGATGGTCTCGGTGATATTAAAATAATTGTAGGATCATCTGTAGTATTTCCGTCGGTATCATCGTCGTTATCTGAGGTGTCTTCTATGTATAATGATCCTTCTAAATTTTGAGCAGAGGCATTTGCGCTATTTATGATACTTCCAGATTCTGCTGCACTGAGCCCTATATTATAGAATGCAATATATGAAGCAATTTCACCAATTTTTAAGCTTCCTTCCAAGGATCCTAATGTTGATCCAGTAAAGAATGGCCCATTTGTTAAACTCAATATAACTCCGTTTCCATCAGTCATTGTATCCTCAAGAACAATGTTTTTTAATGGTGTATTTCCTGTATTTTCAATTAGAATATCATAAGAAATTAAATCTCCAGCATCCACAATACCATCTGTATTATTTGTTATTGAAGCTGTTTTAACTACTTCAATAGCTGGAATTTCTTGTAAGAATACTTCCGTTGGATCATCCAAAGTATTTCCATCTGTATCATCTCCATCGTCACTAATATCATTGATTCTTGTGTCTTGATTTGGTGCTGATGCAGAAGCTTCAACAGTATTTATTATTATTCCTGAAGTGACATCAATAGCATTAATTATGTAAAAAGCAATATATGTAGCAGCTTCTCCCTTAATTAGAACTCCTTCTGCAGACCCTTCGGAGGATCCTGAAAAGAATGGACCATTACTTAATGTTAAAATGTTTCCATTACCATCAGTTAGCGTATCAACAATTAAAAGATCACTTAAGGTTGAGTTTCCATTATTTTTCACAATAATAGTATAGGTTATAATATCTCCAGCACCAGTTTCTCCATCACCATTATCCGTAATCTCTGCTGTTTTAGTTACGTCCATAACAACATTAGATACAGTAAATATCTCTGTTGGGTCATCAGCTGTATTTCCATCAATATCATCTCCATCATCACTAATATCAAAAACATCTCCTACCTTACCTGGACTGTTACCTCTGAATACAATAGAGTTTCTGATTACTCCAGAATCTGCTGCTCTTTGGCCAATTAAATAAGTAGCTGTATAATTTGCCGTTTCTGACGGAGCAAGTATTCCTTCTGGAGAATTTTGAGAAGAGGATCCAAACGTTGGTTGGGTTGTTAAAATAAGTTCTCTACCGCTGGCGTCCGAAAGTGTGTCTATATATCCTAAACCACTTACAGTGATATTGCCTTTGTTTTCAATCGTAATGATATAATCAATTCTATCTCCTACGTCATTTATACCGTTTTGATTGAGGTCTACTATACTTGCTACTTTTGTTGCTTCTATTTCAGGTAAAGAAATGATTTCAATTATAGTAGGGTCATTAGTTGTGTTTCCATCAGAATCATCTCCGTCATCACTTATATCTGTTACATCATTGTTATTTCCTGGGCTAGAAGCGTTTACTGTTACAGTATTTATAACTTTCCCCGTTCCAGCATCATTATTAGAAATTATGTAGGTTGCCGAGTAAGTTCCACTTTCACTGGGATTCAATGAGCCTTGGGAAGATCCCTGGGTAGAGGAAACAAAGAGTGGCCCTGAAGATAACTGAAGAACATTATTGTTGCCATCTTTTAAAGTATCAATTAGCGTAATTGATGAAAGTTGTGTAGAACCTGTATTATTTATAGTAATCGTGTAAACAATGGTATCACCAGCATTTATACTTCCGTCTCCATTGTCGATGGTATAGGCTGTTTTTGTTACTTCAATTGAACTGTTAATATTAAAACTAACAACAGTTGGGTCGTTTGAAGTATTGCCGTCAGTATCATCTCCATCATCACTTATGTCCGAAACGTCGTTGCTATTGCCAGGACTGCTTCCTATTACTGTAACAGAATTATTAACACTTCCAGAATTTACTGTGTTTTCTGTAATTAGGAAACTAGCGTTGTAGGTTGATGTTTCTCCAGCTATAATTGAACCTTGATTTGATCCATTTGAATTGGAAATAAATGTCGGATTTGATGTTAAGATTAAGGAATTTCCATTTCCATCAGTTAGAATATCTGTAAGGCTTAAAGAATTTATCGTTACATTTCCATTATTCTTTATAGTAATGACATAATTAATAGTATCCCCGACTCCATTAACTCCGTCCCCATTATCCGCAACAGTAGCTGTTTTGGTAACTTCCATTGATTTTAAGTCAGCGATTAGAACTAGTGTTGGATCGTTAGTGGTATTACCATCGCTGTCATTTCCATTATCAGAAACATCAGAAACATCATTTAAATTACCAGGGCTACTTCCTGTTACAGTTACTGTATTTTGAATCTGAGAGGTTAAAGCAGCTGAACTAGAAATTATATAACTGGCTGAATAAATAGCTGTTTCGTTAGAAATAATTGATCCTTGACTTGAATTATTAGAATTTGAAACAAAGCTTGGACCAGATGTTAGAGTTAACGAGGTTCCATTTCCATCAGTTATTGTGTCAACTAAGTTTAGAGAAGTAATAGTTACGTTTCCTGTGTTAACAACAGAAATTAAATAATTAATAGTATCGCCAGCTCCATTTACTCCGTCCCCATTATCAGCAACCGTTGCTGTTTTAGTAACTTCAATAGCTGGTGCTAATGAAGTATAAACTACCGTTGGATCATCTGTTGTGTTTCCATCAGTGTCATTTCCATCATCCGAAGTATCAGTAATATCGTCGGTATTCCCTGGGCTACTTCCTGTTACCACTACACTATTTTGAATTAATCCACTGTCTGCGGAAGCTCCAGTAATGACATAGCTTGCAGAATAGGTTGTAATCTCCCCTGCAAGAAGAGTCCCTTGAACAGATCCCTGTGATGAACTCAAGAAATTTGGTCCTAAATCTAAGGTTAATGTGTTTCCATTATTATCTGTTAAATTATCATCAAGAGTAATTCCAGTAATGGATTGACCTCCAATGTTTTCTATAGTTATAGTATAATTAATTGTATCTCCACCTCCGTTGGTCCCATCACCATTGTCGGAAACTACTGCTGTTTTAGTGACTTCTAATGATCCGCCTGAAGTTGTTACAACTACTGTTGAATCATTAGTTGTGTTTCCATCTGAATCATCACCGTCATCACTAATGTCAAATACATTATTTGAATTTCCTGGACTACTTGCTATTGCTTGAACTGAGTTATTTATAAATTCTGAATTAGCGGCAAGTTGAGATATAGTATAAGAGGCGGTGTATGTTGCGATTTCTCCTACTAGAAGACTTCCTTGTGCAGAACTAGCACTTGAAGAGGTAAAGACTGGTCCTTCTGAAAGGGCTAATGCATTTCCATCTCCATCGGTTAAATTATCTACTAAAGTGAGATTTGATAAACTAACATTACCCGTATTTTCGATTGTGATATTATAAACAATTACATCTCCACTATCATTACTGCTGTTTGAATTTATATCAACAACTGATGCACTCTTAACAACTTTAATTATTGGGTTTTGATATATTAAGGTTTCGGTTATATCGTTGGTTATATTTCCATCACTATCAATTCCGTCGTCACTTATATCGGAAACAGAACTTGAATTTAATGGGTCTGAAGCAACAGCTGATACTGAGTTTTTAATTCTACCTGAATCTACATTACTTTGATCAATTGTATAGGTTGCAGTATATGTTGCAATTTCATTAACTTTTAAATTTCCTGAAGATGACCCCAAACTGGATGAGTTAAAACTAATTGATTGCGTATAATTAAGTGTATTGTTATTACCATCCTTTAGCACGTCTATTAAAACAAGATTTGATAAAGCAACATTTCCAGTATTCTCAACAGTAATTGTATAAACTATAGAGTCTCCAAGATCATTTTGAGCATTGCTATTTGCATCTACTATGCTAGCTGTTTTAGTAATTTCTAAAGAAGAATTTATATCAAATTGGTTAATTGTAGCATCATCTAGGACATTACCATCAGTATCATTTCCGTTATCAGATTGGTCACTTATATTATTAGTTTGCCCAGGACTACTTGCCACTACGTTTACTGTATTCGAAACCAACCCCGTGTTAACTTGATTTTGATTAACTATTAAGTAAGCATTATATGTTGCTGTTTCTCCTGGAATTAATCTACCATTTATAGAATTCTGTGAAGACCCCCCGAATGTTGGCCCATTTGATAAAGTAAGGGAATTACCGTTACCATCATTTAATATATCTGTTATTGTTACATTACTTAAGCTAACATTTCCTGAGTTCTTAATAGTAATAACATAATTAATTACATCACCAACACCTGTTAATCCGTCACCGTTATCTGTTACCTGACTAATTTTAGTTGCCTCAATTGAAGGGGTAGGTGTAATTGAGATTAGTGTTGGATCATTAACTAAATTTCCATCTGTATCATCGTCATCATCACTTATATCACTTACATTTCCATCATTTGAAGTTGCTGAGGCAATCACCTGATTCGTGAATCCACCGGCATCGACTACATCTTGTTCAATTATATAATATGCTATATAATTAGCTATTTCATTCGGCTTAAGATTTCCTGCCGCTGATCCAAGAGACGATCCGGAAAATGATGGGCCTGAAATTAAGTTTAGTGAGCTTCCAGCATTAGATAAAAATTGATCGAAAATACTAATGTTTTGTAAATTGATATTACCGGTATTAGTCAATTTAATATCATACCTAACTATATCTCCTTTACCCAAAACTCCATCACCATTATCTGTAACCGTTGCTGTTTTAGTTGCCTCTATTCCCGGAGAAGCTGTTATATTAACTACTGTTGGATCATTAGTAGTATTACTATCTGTATCGTCTCCATCATCTGAGGTGTCGGTTACATCACCCGTATTCCCTGGAGAAGAAGCTGTTGCTAATACTGTGTTAGAGATAAATCCAGTATATGCAGCTGAACTACTAACTACATACGATGCCGTATAGGTTGCTGTTTCTCCAAGGGTCAGTGTTCCCTGGCTTGATCCTGCACTTGCTGATGTAAATGTTGGTCCGCTTGTTAAGGTTAGTGATCCACCACTTCCATCGCTAAGAGTATCTACTAAGGTTAACCCTGATAAACTTGTATTACCCTTATTCTCTACCGTAATAGTATAGACAACCGTATCACCTAAGTCTACAATACCATTACTATTATTATCTGTTGTTACCACTGTCTTAGTTGCCTCTATGGCTGGAAGTGGAGTGATCGATACAGCCGTTACATCATCTGTCGTATTACCATCACTATCGTCTCCATCGTCTGAGGTGTCTGTTACATTATTACTCTGGCCTGGACTACTCGCTGTAGCTAATACACTGTTATTTATACTAGAAGTTAACGCTGCATTTGCACTGATGATATAGTATCCACTATAGGTTGCTACCTCATTCGGCTTTAGTGTACCTGGGGAAGACCCTAAGGTTGTCGATGAGAACGATGGACCATTAGTAAGTGTAAGTGATCCGCCACTTCCATCTGTTAAGGTATCAACCAAGGTTAAGCCAGATAAAGTAACATTACCCTTATTCTCTACTGTAATTGTGTAATTTATAATATCTCCTGAACCTGTATTACCATCACCTCCATTATCAGTTACAGCTGCTGTTTTTGTTACCTCTAGTGAACTAGATGTAGTAATTGTAGTGACGGTTGGATCATCGGTCGTATTGCCATCACTATCATCCCCGTCATCAGACATATCAGTAACATCATTACTATTCCCTGGACTACTTGCCGTAGCTGATGCCTGATTCGATAAGCCTCCTGCATCTACTGCTGCTTGGTTAATAATATAAAGTGCATTGTAACTTGCTGTCTCGCCTACCTTAAGAGTTCCTTGTGCAGATCCCTGTGACGAGCCCGAGAAGGACGGACCACTGTTTAAACTAAGTGTGTTTCCACTAGCATCACTTAAAATATCTGCTACACTTAAACTAGATAAGGTAACATTACCGTTGTTAATCACAGAGATTGTATACTGAACCACATCTCCTTTACCGACTGCACCATCACCATTATCGGTTATCGCTGCTGTCTTAGTTACTTCTAAAGATGGAGTGTTGCTTATTGTTATATCTGTGGTGTCGTCTTCTGTATTGCCGTCACTGTCATCTCCGTCATCTGAAGTGTCCGTTACATTATTACTCTGACCTGGACTGCTTCCAGTTACTAAAACACTGTTGCTTATACTTCCCGTATCTAATGCTAATTGGGTTATCGTATAACTCGCCGTATAACTCGCTGTCTCTCCTACAAGCAAGGTTCCTTGAGCTGATGAAGCACTCGCTGATGTAAACACTGGACCACTTGATAAACTAAGAGCTGAACCATCTCCATCCAATAAGGTATCGGTTAAGCCTATACTAGATAGTGTTACGTTACCCTTGTTCTCTACCGTAATCGTATAAACAATCGTATCGCCCAAGTCGGTAGAACCATTACTGTTATTATCTGTTACTGTTGCTGTTTTAGTCGATTCCACTAAAGAGGTACGTGTAAGTGTTACGACTGTGTTATCATCTTGAGTTTCTCCATCACTGTCATCACCATTATCACTTCGGTCGCTAACATCGTTACTGTTTGCTGGGCTACTTGCTGTTGCGAGTACCGTGTTTACTATACTTCCGCTATCTAAGCCTTGCTGGGTTACAGTGTAAGTTGCAGTATAAGTTGCTATTTCTGATACAGCTAATGAGCCTGCTGCAGAAGAAGCACTTGAACTAACAAACGTAGGACCGCTCAATAAACTAAGTGAAGAACCATTACCATCAGTTAAGGTATCAACTAATCCTAATCCGGTTAAACTTACATTACCCTTATTTTCTACCGTAATTGTGTAGGTGATTGTGTCTCCTAAATCATTTATACCATTAGAGTTATTGTCAACTATTACAGCTGTTTTAGTAGTTTCAATAATTGGGTTTGGATTAATAACCAAGACCGTAGTATCGTTGGTTGTATTACCATCTGTGTCATCCCCATCATCCGATACATCACTAAGACCTCCTGGATTACCCGTGCTACTCGCTGTTACTGTTACACTATTGATCAGTCCTCCTGCATCTACTACCCCTTGTGTGATTACAAAGGTTGCCCCATAGTGAGCCGTCTCATTTGGCTTGATAGTTCCTTCTGAAGAACCTAGGTCTCCAAAGTCAAACGTTGGTCCGCTTGTTAATGCTAAGGTGTTGGACAGTGCATCTGTGAAGGTATCTACTAATGATGGTTCTGTAATATTTACATTCCCTTGGTTCTCGATTTTTATGGTATAATTTACTGTATCGCCTACTCCTAAAACTCCATCACCATTGTCAGTAACCGTTCCTTCTTTGGTTACTTCCATCTGGGGACTTGCTGTAATGTTTACTACCGTTGGATCATTGCTCGTGTTACCATCCCCATCATTACCATTATCCGATACATCACTAACATCATTTGTGTTTCCAGGTGTACTAGCTGTTGCCTGAGCGGTATTATTAATACTTGGTGTGTTCTCTGCTGCCGCGCTTATCGTATAAGTTGCTGTATAGGTAGCAATCTCACCCGAGATTAGTGTCCCTTGTGCTGATGAACCGCTATTCGATACAAAACTTGGTCCGATATCTAAACTTAAAGATCCTCCATTACCGTCTGTTAAGGTGTCGCTAACTGTTATGCTGCTAAGGGTAATATTTCCTGTGTTGCGAACCGTAATATTGTAAACGATTACATCACCTTGATCTGTTTTACTATTACCATTAGTGTCATTTACAACAGCTGTTTTAGTTACCTCTATGGAAGAATCTGAACTTGTTAAAACTACTGTTACATCATTTGCTGTATTTCCGTCACTATCATCACCATCGTCTGATACATCAGTAACATCATTACTGTTCCCTGGAGTACTAGCCGTTGCAGATACACTGTTGTTTACTGACCCTGTATTGGCTACATTCTGGCTTATCGTATAAGTCGCTGTGTAAGTAGATATCTCTCCTACTGCTAAACTCCCTTCCGCTGAAGAGGCGCTGTTACTAGTAAAAGTTGGACCTGAAGCTAAACTAAGAGAACCTCCTGAACCGTCCGTTAACGTGTCAGTTAATGCTAAACCTGATAGGGTAACACTACCCGTATTGGCCACGGCTATCGTATAAACGATTACATCACCCTGATCGTTGTTCCCATTACCATTAGTGTCTACTACTGATGCTGTCTTGGTGACTTCCATAGCTCCACTGGACTGTGTATTGACTACAGTTGGATCATCTACAGTATTACCATCACTGTCATTACCATCATCAGAAGTGTCTGTAACATTATTACTCTGACCTGGGGAAGATGCTGTACCTGTAACAACATTACTAATTAAACCTGTATTAGCAGGGGTTTGAGCAATAGTATAGGTAGCTGTATAGGTTGCAATTTCGCCTGAGGCTAAAGTGCCTTGTGATGACCCTGAAGAAGCACTTCCAAAGGTAGGTCCTGCATCTAAGGATAGTATTGTTCCGTTTCCATCAGTAAGAACATCACTTATTATTACTCCTGTAAGAGAGGTGTCTCCCGTGTTATTAACCGTAATAGTATAAACAACAACATCTGCAGTTCCATTTACCCCATCTCCATTATCAGTAACAGATGCGGTTTTAGTAATCTCCATTGAAGTATTTGGGACAATCTCTACAATCGTTGGATCATCAACTAAATTACCATCCGTGTCATCGCCATCATCACTCTGATCAGAAACGTCATTACTGTTGCCTGGACTACTCGCCGTGGCAGTAGCTATATTGGAGATTTGAGTTGAACTAAATGATGAAGGAATGATATAATATGCTTGGTATTTAGCAGTTTCGCCTGGTAGTAATATTCCTAAACCGGACCCCTGGTCAGATCCAGAGAAATATGGTCCATTATCCATTACAAGAGCTGATCCATTAGCGTCTGTAAGGCTATCGGTAACCGTTAAACTAGAAAGCGTAACATTACCCTTATTCTCTATTGTGATTACATAATTTATTACATCTCCTTGGCCAGTGATTCCATTTCCATCATCGGTGACAGAGGCTGTTTTAGTTACTTCCAATACAGGAATAGCATCAATAGATATCGTGGTTTGATCATCTTCTGTATTTCCATCGCTGTCATCGCCATCATCAGATACATCTATAACATTATTACTATTCCCTGGACTACTAGCGGTAACCGTTACTCGGTTGTTAACTGATGGTGTATTCTCTACTGCATTGGAGATCGTATAAGTTGCACTATAGGTTCCTATTTCGTTTACTGCTAAAGAACCCTCTGCTGACGAAGCACTATTCGATACAAACGTTGGTCCTGCAGTAAGTGATAAACTAGATCCATTTCCATCAGTCAATACGTCGTTTAATGAAATATTAGAAAGTGAAGTACCTCCTGTATTTTGAACTGTAATCGTATATACTATTACATCTCCAGCACCTGTGTTTCCATCACCATTATCTGTAACCGTTGCTGTTTTAGTTGCCTCTATTCCCGGAGAAGCTGTTATATTAACTACTGTTGGATCATTAGTAGTATTACTATCTGTATCGTCTCCATCATCTGAGGTGTCGGTTACATCATCCGTATTCCCTGGAGAAGAAGCTGTTGCTAACACTGTGTTAGATGTTCCTCCTGCATCTACTGCTACCTGTGTTATTGTATAGGATGCCGTATAGGTTGCTGTTTCTCCAAGGGTCAGTGTTCCCTGACTTGATCCTGCACTTGCTGATGTAAATGTTGGTCCGCTTGTTAAGGTTAGTGATCCACCACTTCCATCGCTAAGAGTATCTACTAAGGTTAACCCTGATAAACTTGTATTACCCTTATTCTCTACCGTAATAGTATAGACAACCGTATCACCTAAGTCTACAATACCATTACTATTATTATCTGTTGTTACCACTGTCTTAGTTGCCTCTATGGCTGGAAGTGGAGTGATCGATACAGCCGTTACATCATCTGTCGTATTACCATCACTATCGTCTCCATCGTCTGAGGTGTCTGTTACATTATTACTCTGGCCTGGACTACTCGCTGTAGCTAATACACTGTTATTTATACTAGAAGTTAACGCTGCATTTGCACTGATGATATAGTATCCACTATAGGTTGCTACCTCATTCGGCTTTAGTGTACCTGGGGAAGACCCTAAGGTTGTCGATGAGAACGATGGACCATTAGTAAGTGTAAGTGATCCGCCACTTCCATCTGTTAAGGTATCAACCAAGGTTAAGCCAGATAAAGTAACATTACCCTTATTCTCTACTGTAATTGTGTAATTTATAATATCTCCTGAACCTGTATTACCATCACCTCCATTATCAGTTACAGCTGCTGTTTTTGTTACCTCTAGTGAACTAGATGTAGTAATTGTAGTGACGGTTGGATCATCGGTCGTATTGCCATCACTATCATCCCCGTCATCAGACATATCAGTAACATCATTACTATTCCCTGGACTACTTGCCGTAGCTGATGCCTGATTCGATAAGCCTCCTGCATCTACTGCTGCTTGGTTAATAATATAAAGTGCATTGTAACTTGCTGTCTCGCCTACCTTAAGAGTTCCTTGTGCAGATCCCTGTGACGAGCCCGAGAAGGACGGACCACTGTTTAAACTAAGTGTGTTTCCACTAGCATCACTTAAAATATCTGCTACACTTAAACTAGATAAGGTAACATTACCGTTGTTAATCACAGAGATTGTATACTGAACCACATCTCCTTTACCGACTGCACCATCACCATTATCGGTTATCGCTGCTGTCTTAGTTACTTCTAAAGATGGAGTGTTGCTTATTGTTATATCTGTGGTGTCGTCTTCTGTATTGCCGTCACTGTCATCTCCGTCATCTGAAGTGTCCGTTACATTATTACTCTGACCTGGACTGCTTCCAGTTACTAAAACACTGTTGCTTATACTTCCCGTATCTAATGCTAATTGGGTTATCGTATAACTCGCCGTATAACTCGCTGTCTCTCCTACAAGCAAGGTTCCTTGAGCTGATGAAGCACTCGCTGATGTAAACACTGGACCACTTGATAAACTAAGAGCTGAACCATCTCCATCCAATAAGGTATCGGTTAAGCCTATACTAGATAGTGTTACGTTACCCTTGTTCTCTACCGTAATCGTATAAACAATCGTATCGCCCAAGTCGGTAGAACCATTACTGTTATTATCTGTTACTGTTGCTGTTTTAGTCGATTCCACTAAAGAGGTACGTGTAAGTGTTACGACTGTGTTATCATCTTGAGTTTCTCCATCACTGTCATCACCATTATCACTTCGGTCGCTAACATCGTTACTGTTTGCTGGGCTACTTGCTGTTGCGAGTACCGTGTTTACTATACTTCCGCTATCTAAGCCTTGCTGGGTTACAGTGTAAGTTGCAGTATAAGTTGCTATTTCTGATACAGCTAATGAGCCTGCTGCAGAAGAAGCACTTGAACTAACAAACGTAGGACCGCTCAATAAACTAAGTGAAGAACCATTACCATCAGTTAAGGTATCAACTAATCCTAATCCGGTTAAACTTACATTACCCTTATTTTCTACCGTAATTGTGTAGGTGATTGTGTCTCCTAAATCATTTATACCATTAGAGTTATTGTCAACTATTACAGCTGTTTTAGTAGTTTCAATAATTGGGTTTGGATTAATAACCAAGACCGTAGTATCGTTGGTTGTATTACCATCTGTGTCATCCCCATCATCCGATACATCACTAAGACCTCCTGGATTACCCGTGCTACTCGCTGTTACTGTTACACTATTGATCAGTCCTCCTGCATCTACTACCCCTTGTGTGATTACAAAGGTTGCCCCATAGTGAGCCGTCTCATTTGGCTTGATAGTTCCTTCTGAAGAACCTAGGTCTCCAAAGTCAAACGTTGGTCCGCTTGTTAATGCTAAGGTGTTGGACAGTGCATCTGTGAAGGTATCTACTAATGATGGTTCTGTAATATTTACATTCCCTTGGTTCTCGATTTTTATGGTATAATTTACTGTATCGCCTACTCCTAAAACTCCATCACCATTGTCAGTAACCGTTCCTTCTTTGGTTACTTCCATCTGGGGACTTGCTGTAATGTTTACTACCGTTGGATCATTGCTCGTGTTACCATCCCCATCATTACCATTATCCGATACATCACTAACATCATTTGTGTTTCCAGGTGTACTAGCTGTTGCCTGAGCGGTATTATTAATACTTGGTGTGTTCTCTGCTGCCGCGCTTATCGTATAAGTTGCTGTATAGGTAGCAATCTCACCCGAGATTAGTGTCCCTTGTGCTGATGAACCGCTATTCGATACAAAACTTGGTCCGATATCTAAACTTAAAGATCCTCCATTACCGTCTGTTAAGGTGTCGCTAACTGTTATGCTGCTAAGGGTAATATTTCCTGTGTTGCGAACCGTAATATTGTAAACGATTACATCACCTTGATCTGTTTTACTATTACCATTAGTGTCATTTACAACAGCTGTTTTAGTTACCTCTATGGAAGAATCTGAACTTGTTAAAACTACTGTTACATCATTTGCTGTATTTCCGTCACTATCATCACCATCGTCTGATACATCAGTAACATCATTACTGTTCCCTGGAGTACTAGCCGTTGCAGATACACTGTTGTTTACTGACCCTGTATTGGCTACATTCTGGCTTATCGTATAAGTCGCTGTGTAAGTAGATATCTCTCCTACTGCTAAACTCCCTTCCGCTGAAGAGGCGCTGTTACTAGTAAAAGTTGGACCTGAAGCTAAACTAAGAGAACCTCCTGAACCGTCCGTTAACGTGTCAGTTAATGCTAAACCTGATAGGGTAACACTACCCGTATTGGCCACGGCTATCGTATAAACGATTACATCACCCTGATCGTTGTTCCCATTACCATTAGTGTCTACTACTGATGCTGTCTTGGTGACTTCCATCATAGCTCTTGGAGATGTCTGAATAGTTGTAGGGTCATCAACTGTATTACCGTCACTATCATCGCCATCATCACTTTGATCACTTACATTGATGCCTGTTGAAGTATTTGCAGTAACCGAAACAATATTACTGATGATACCGCTATAAGCAGGGGTTTGAGCAATAGTATAGGTAGCTGTAAATGTTGAAGTTCCGCCTATTTGAAGTATTTGAGAATTTGAGCTATCTGTAGCAGAAACAAATGTAGGGCCTGCATCTAAGGATAGTGCTGTTCCGTTTCCATCAGTAAGAACATCCGTTAAAGCAACATTTGTTAATAGTAAATTACCTGTATTATTAACCGTAATGGTATAGACAACGTTATCATTAATATCATTCAAAGAATTAGAGTTATTATCAATCGTACTTACTGTTTTGACAACCTCAATAGATGGTATAGGATTCATTGAAGTGACCGTTGGATCATCAACTAAATTACTGTCCGTGTCATCGCCATCATCACTCTGATCAGAAACGTCATTACTGTTGCCTGGACTACTCGCCGTGGCAGTAGCTATATTGGAGATTTGGCCTGATTCAGCAGCAGCAGATGAAATAATGTAATAGGCTTGGAAGGTAGCAGTCTCACCAGCAACAAGAGTTCCTTGTGCAGACCCCTGGTCAGATCCAGAGAAATATGGTCCATTATCCATTACAAGAGCTGATCCATTAGCGTCTGTAAGGCTATCGGTAACCGTTAAACTAGAAAGCGTAACATTACCCTTATTCTCTACTGTGATTACATAATTAACCACATCACCAGAACCTGTATAACCGTCTCCATTATCAGTTACAGATGCTATTTTAGTTACTTCCAATACAGGAATAGCATCAATAGATATCGTGGTTTGATCATCTTCTGTATTTCCATCGCTGTCATCGCCATCATCAGATACATCTATAACATTATTACTATTCCCTGGACTACTAGCGGTAACCGTTACTCGGTTGTTAACTGATGGTGTATTCTCTACTGCATTGGAGATCGTATAAGTTGCACTATAGGTTCCTATTTCGTTTACTGCTAAAGAACCCTCTGCTGACGAAGCACTATTCGATACAAACGTTGGTCCTGCAGTAAGTGATAAACTAGATCCATTTCCATCAGTCAATACGTCGTTTAATGAAATATTAGAAAGTGAAGTACCTCCTGTATTTTGAACTGTAATCGTATATACTATTACATCTCCAGCACCTGTGTTTCCATCACCATTATCTGTAACCGTTGCTGTTTTAGTTGCCTCTATTCCCGGAGAAGCTGTTATATTAACTACTGTTGGATCATTAGTAGTATTACTATCTGTATCGTCTCCATCATCTGAGGTGTCGGTTACATCATCCGTATTCCCTGGAGAAGAAGCTGTTGCTAACACTGTGTTAGATGTTCCTCCTGCATCTACTGCTACCTGTGTTATTGTATAGGATGCCGTATAGGTTGCTGTTTCTCCAAGGGTCAGTGTTCCCTGACTTGATCCTGCACTTGCTGATGTAAATGTTGGTCCGCTTGTTAAGGTTAGTGATCCACCACTTCCATCGCTAAGAGTATCTACTAAGGTTAACCCTGATAAACTTGTATTACCCTTATTCTCTACCGTAATAGTATAGACAACCGTATCACCTAAGTCTACAATACCATTACTATTATTATCTGTTGTTACCACTGTCTTAGTTGCCTCTATGGCTGGAAGTGGAGTGATCGATACAGCCGTTACATCATCTGTCGTATTACCATCACTATCGTCTCCATCGTCTGAGGTGTCTGTTACATTATTACTCTGGCCTGGACTACTCGCTGTAGCTAATACACTGTTATTTATACTAGAAGTTAACGCTGCATTTGCACTGATGATATAGTATCCACTATAGGTTGCTACCTCATTCGGCTTTAGTGTACCTGGGGAAGACCCTAAGGTTGTCGATGAGAACGATGGACCATTAGTTAGTGTAAGCGATCCGCCACTTCCATCTGTTAAGGTATCAACCAAGGTTAAGCCAGATAAAGTAACATTACCCTTATTCTCTACTGTAATTGTGTAATTTATAATATCTCCTGAACCTGTATTACCATCACCTCCATTATCAGTTACAGCTGCTGTTTTTGTTACCTCTAGTGAACTAGATGTAGTAATTGTAGTGACGGTTGGATCATCGGTCGTATTGCCATCACTATCATCCCCGTCATCAGACATATCAGTAACATCATTACTATTCCCTGGACTACTTGCCGTAGCTGATGCCTGATTCGATAAGCCTCCTGCATCTACTGCTGCTTGGTTAATAATATAAAGTGCATTGTAACTTGCTGTCTCGCCTACCTTAAGAGTTCCTTGTGCAGATCCCTGTGACGAGCCCGAGAAGGACGGACCACTGTTTAAACTAAGTGTGTTTCCACTAGCATCACTTAAAATATCTGCTACACTTAAACTAGATAAGGTAACATTACCGTTGTTAATCACAGAGATTGTATACTGAACCACATCTCCTTTACCGACTGCACCATCACCATTATCGGTTATCGCTGCTGTCTTAGTTACTTCTAAAGATGGAGTGTTGCTTATTGTTATATCTGTGGTGTCGTCTTCTGTATTGCCGTCACTGTCATCTCCGTCATCTGAAGTGTCCGTTACATTATTACTCTGACCTGGACTGCTTCCAGTTACTAAAACACTGTTGCTTATACTTCCCGTATCTAATGCTAATTGGGTTATCGTATAACTCGCCGTATAACTCGCTGTCTCTCCTACAAGCAAGGTTCCTTGAGCTGATGAAGCACTCGCTGATGTAAACACTGGACCACTTGATAAACTAAGAGCTGAACCATCTCCATCCAATAAGGTATCGGTTAAGCCTATACTAGATAGTGTTACGTTACCCTTGTTCTCTACCGTAATCGTATAAACAATCGTATCGCCCAAGTCGGTAGAACCATTACTGTTATTATCTGTTACTGTTGCTGTTTTAGTCGATTCCACTAAAGAGGTACGTGTAAGTGTTACGACTGTGTTATCATCTTGAGTTTCTCCATCACTGTCATCACCATTATCACTTCGGTCGCTAACATCGTTACTGTTTGCTGGGCTACTTGCTGTTGCGAGTACCGTGTTTACTATACTTCCGCTATCTAAGCCTTGCTGGGTTACAGTGTAAGTTGCAGTATAAGTTGCTATTTCTGATACAGCTAATGAGCCTGCTGCAGAAGAAGCACTTGAACTAACAAACGTAGGACCGCTCAATAAACTAAGTGAAGAACCATTACCATCAGTTAAGGTATCAACTAATCCTAATCCGGTTAAACTTACATTACCCTTATTTTCTACCGTAATTGTGTAGGTGATTGTGTCTCCTAAATCATTTATACCATTAGAGTTATTGTCAACTATTACAGCTGTTTTAGTAGTTTCAATAATTGGGTTTGGATTAATAACCAAGACCGTAGTATCGTTGGTTGTATTACCATCTGTGTCATCCCCATCATCCGATACATCACTAAGACCTCCTGGATTACCCGTGCTACTCGCTGTTACTGTTACACTATTGATCAGTCCTCCTGCATCTACTACCCCTTGTGTGATTACAAAGGTTGCCCCATAGTGAGCCGTCTCATTTGGCTTGATAGTTCCTTCTGAAGAACCTAGGTCTCCAAAGTCAAACGTTGGTCCGCTTGTTAATGCTAAGGTGTTGGACAGTGCATCTGTGAAGGTATCTACTAATGATGGTTCTGTAATATTTACATTCCCTTGGTTCTCGATTTTTATGGTATAATTTACTGTATCGCCTACTCCTAAAACTCCATCACCATTGTCAGTAACCGTTCCTTCTTTGGTTACTTCCATCTGGGGACTTGCTGTAATGTTTACTACCGTTGGATCATTGCTCGTGTTACCATCCCCATCATTACCATTATCCGATACATCACTAACATCATTTGTGTTTCCAGGTGTACTAGCTGTTGCCTGAGCGGTATTATTAATACTTGGTGTGTTCTCTGCTGCCGCGCTTATTGTATAGGTCGCAGTATAGGTAGCGATCTCTCCTGAGATTAATGTACCCTGTGCTGAGGAACCGCTGTTGGATACAAAACTAGGCCCACTGTCTAAACTTAAAGAACCGCCATTTCCGTCTGTTAAGGTGTCGCTAACTGTTATGCTGCTAAGGGTAATATTTCCTGTGTTGCGAACCGTAATATTGTAAACGATTACATCACCTTGATCTGTTTTACTATTACCATTAGTGTCATTTACAACAGCTGTTTTAGTTACCTCTATGGAAGAATCTGAACTTGTTAAAACTACTGTTACATCATTTGCTGTATTTCCATCACTATCATCACCATCGTCTGATACATCAGTAACATCATTACTGTTCCCTGGAGTACTAGCCGTTGCAGATACACTGTTGTTTACTGACCCTGTATTGGCTACATTCTGGCTTATCGTATAAGTCGCTGTGTAAGTAGATATCTCTCCTACTGCTAAACTCCCTTCCGCTGAAGAGGCGCTGTTACTAGTAAAAGTTGGACCTGAAGCTAAACTAAGAGAACCTCCTGAGCCGTCCGTTAACGTGTCAGTTAATGCTAAACCTGATAGGGTAACACTACCCGTATTGGCCACGGCTATCGTATAAACGATTACATCACCCTGATCGTTGTTCCCATTACCATTAGTGTCTACTACTGATGCTGTCTTGGTGACTTCCATAGCTCCACTAGATTGAGTGTTTACAATCGTCGCGTCGCTAGTTGTATTGCCGTCACTATCATCACCATCGTCTGAGGTGTCTGTAACATTATTACTCTGACCTGGGGAAGATGCTGTACCTGTAACAACATTACTAATTAAACCTGTATTAGCAGGGGTTTGAGCAATAGTATAGGTAGCTGTGTAGGTTGCAATTTCGCCTGAGGCTAAAGTGCCTTGTGATGACCCTGAAGAAGCACTTCCAAAGGTAGGTCCTGCATCTAAGGATAGTACTGTTCCGTTTCCATCAGTAAGAACATCACTTATTATTACTCCTGTAAGAGAGGTGTCTCCCGTGTTATTAACCGTAATAGTATAAACAACAACATCTGCAGTTCCATTTACCCCATCTCCATTATCAGTAACAGATGCGGTTTTAGTAATCTCCATTGAAGTATTTGGGACAATATCTACAATCGTTGGATCATCAACTAAATTACTGTCCGTGTCATCGCCATCATCACTCTGATCAGAAACGTCATTACTGTTGCCTGGACTACTCGCCGTGGCAGTAGCTATATTGGAGATTTGGCCGGTTGCTGCAGAAGCAGCCGTTATAATATAATAAGCTCTATAGGTAGATGTTTCGCCTGGTAGTAATATTCCTAAACCAGACCCCTGGTCAGATCCAGAGAAATAAGGCCCGTTACCCATAGCTAGTAAACCTCCGTTACCATCGGTTAGACTATCTGTAACTGTTAAACTAGAAAGCGTAACATTACCCTTATTCTCTATTGTGATTACATAATTTATTACATCTCCTTGGCCAGTGATTCCATTTCCATCGTCGGTGACAGAGGCTGTTTTAGTTACTTCCAATACAGGAATAGCATCAATAGATATCGTGGTTTGATCATCTTCTGTATTTCCATCGCTGTCATCGCCATCATCAGATACATCTATAACATTATTACTATTCCCTGGACTACTAGCGGTAACCGTTACTCGGTTGTTGATAGAAGATGTGTTGGCTGCAGCACTTGATATTGTGTAAGTTGCAGTATAAGTAAGAACACCTGTAGCTTGAAGAGTTGAAGCAGACGACCCTGATGAAGCAGAAGTTAAAGTAGGGCCTGAAGATAGTGCTAATCCATTACCATTACCATCGGTTAATACGTCAACTAAAGAAATGTTAGATAATGTAATTCCCCCGGTGTTAGTAATTGCTATGGTGTAAACTAATGTATCTCCAGCACCTGTATTTCCATCACTATTATTATCAATTAAAATAGAAGTTTTAGTTACTTCTAATTTTGGTTCGGCAGTAGCTGAAACAACAGTATGGTCATTTACAGTATTACCATCATTGTCGTCACCATTATCAGATATATCGATAACATCATCTGTGTTCCCTGGACTACTCGAAGTAACTAATACACGGTTTCTAATGCTACCTGTAGCTGCTGCATCAGCCTCAATTGTATAGGATGCCGTATAGGTTGCTGTTTCTCCTATTTTTAATATCCCAGCAGAAGAAGAAGCGCTTGCAGAATTAAAGATGGGACCACTAGTTAAGGTTTGAGCGTTTCCTGAATTATCTGTTAATGTATCTGTCAAATTTACACCAGTAAGGGTTACGTTTCCAGTGTTTTCAGTTGTTATTGTATAAACTATTATATCACCCTGATCATTTGCTGAGTTAGAATTTGAATCGATAACTATAGCTGTTTTAGTTGCCTCAATTCCAGGGTTTGGACTAATGTCAACAACTGTTACATCGTCCTCTGTATTACCATCACTATCGTCTCCATCGTCAGAAGTATCCGTTACATTATTACTCTGGCCTGGACTACTCGCTGTAGCTAATACACTGTTATTTATACTAGAAGTTAACGCTGCATTTGCACTGATGATATAGTATCCACTATAGGTTGCTACCTCATTCGGCTTTAGTGTACCTGGGGAAGACCCTAAGGTTGTCGATGAGAACGATGGACCATTAGTAAGTGTAAGTGATCCGCCACTTCCATCTGTTAAGGTATCAACCAAGGTTAAGCCAGATAAAGTAACATTACCCTTATTCTCTACTTTAATGGTATAATTGATTACGTCAGACGCTCCTGTATCCCCATCACCGTTATCGGTTACAGCTGCTGTTTTTGTTACCTCTAGTGAACTAGATGTAGTAATTGTAGTGACGGTTGGATCATCGGTCGTATTGCCATCACTATCATCCCCGTCATCAGACATATCAGTAACATCATTACTATTCCCTGGACTACTTGCCGTAGCTGATGCCTGATTCGATAAGCCTCCTGCATCTACTGCTGCTTGGTTAATTATGAAATAAGCAATATAACTTGCTGTCTCGCCTACCTTAAGAGTTCCTTGTGCAGATCCCTGTGACGAGCCCGAGAATGATGGACCAAAACTAAGTGATAGTGTTCCTGAATTTAAATCACTTAAAACATCTGCTACACTTAAACTAGATAAGGTAACATTACCGTTGTTAATCACAGAAATTGTATACTGAACCACATCTCCTTTACCGACTGCACCATCACCATTATCGGTTATCGCTGCTGTCTTAGTTACTTCTAAAGATGGAGTGTTGCTTATTGTTATATCTGTGGTGTCGTCTTCTGTATTGCCGTCACTGTCATCTCCGTCATCTGAAGTGTCCGTTACATTATTACTCTGACCTGGACTGCTTCCAGTTACTAAAACACTGTTGCTTATACTTCCCGTATCTAATGCTAATTGGGTTATCGTATAACTCGCCGTATAACTCGCTGTCTCTCCTACAAGCAAGGTTCCTTGAGCTGATGAAGCACTCGCTGATGTAAACACTGGACCACTTGATAAACTAAGAGCTGAACCATCTCCATCCAATAAGGTATCGGTTAAGCCTATACTAGATAGTGTTACGTTACCCTTGTTCTCTACCGTAATCGTATAAACAATCGTATCGCCCAAGTCGGTAGAACCATTACTGTTATTATCTGTTACTATTGCTGTCTTGGTGGCTTCCAAAATTATACTTTGATCTATATTTGTCTGGGTTTTATCATCAACAGTATTGCCGTCACTATCATCACCATCATCTGAGGTGTCAGAAACATTATTACTATTACCAGGGCTACTTGCCAATCCGTAAACAGAGTTTAATAGACCTCCTGAGTCTAATGCTATTTGATCAATAACAAAAGTTGCAGAATAAGTCGCTGTCTCCCCAACAAGAAGACTACCTTCAGAAGAACTTGAAGAGGAGGAAACAAAATTTGGACCTGATGATAATGTTAATGGATTAAGATTTGCATCGGTTAAAGTATCGGTAACGACAAGGCTGCTTAGTGAAACATTCCCAGAATTTCTTACTGAAATTTGATAAACAATTGTGTCACCCAAATCAGTAACAGAATTGGAATTATTATCAATCAGAGATGACGTTTTAGTAATATCTATAATTGGTGAAAAATCCATTTCAACCACCGTCTTGTCATTGGTGGTATTTCCATCAGAGTCATCATTATCATCTGAGGTGTCGGTAACATCATTTAATTCTCCTGGACTACTAGCAACAGCAACAACTTGATTATAAATTGATCCTGTATTTGCAGCAGCAGCTTCGATCAAATAACTTGCCGAATAGGTTGCAATTTCACCAACATTAAGGTTTCCCTGAGAGGATCCCTGAGATGCAGACACAAAGTTTGGTCCGTTGGTTAAGGTCAAAGTGTTACTTGCGTTATCAGTAAGGGTATCTGTTAAGGTTACGGTGGTTAAGGCTGAAGCTCCTGTATTTTGAACTGTTATGGTATAGTTAATTGTATCCCCAAAGTTTGTAAAACCATCTCCATCATCGTAAACTGAAGCTATTTTAACAACATTCATTGCTGCTGCAGAGGTAATAATAACAACTGTGGGATCATCAACTGTATTTCCGTCTAAGTCATTGCCATCATCCCCCAGATCAGTCGTGTCATTTGTGCCATATGGACTACTAGCAGTAACAGAAACAATATTTGATATACTTGCTGAGTCGTAAGCCGATTGGGTTATTGTATAATAAGCAACATAATTTCCTGTTTCCCCTATTTGTAAATTACCAACTATGGAGCCCATTGAAGCTGTCGTAAAATACGGCCCATCGGATAATGCAATTGTGGTTCCATTTCCGTCGGATAATAAGTCTGTAATTGATACACCTGAGAGTGGAGCATTCCCTGTATTTTCAACTGTTATGTTGAATTTAATAATATCTCCTACGTCAATACTGCCATTGCCATCATCAATTACTGTGTAGGTTTTTGTAGCTTCAATTTCTGAATTGGGAGTCATTATAGTAACCGTAGGATCATCTACTGTATTTCCATCACTATCATCTCCATCGTCAGAGGTATCAGATACATTACCAGTTAATCCTATTGAATTTGCAGTAACGGTAACCGTATTACTTATAAACTCTGCATCATATGCGGTTTGATTTATTATGAATTGTGCAGTATACAAAGCTGTTTCACTCACTTTAAGTGTTCCTACAGGTGAACCATCAGATGTACTTATTCTTGCTGGATTAGCAGTAAGAGATAGTTGAGCGCCTAGAGAAGTTGTTATTACATCATTAAAAGATATACCGGTAAGAGTTGTTTCACCATTATTTAAAACTGTAATAGTATAGGTTATTATGTCATTTATATCTGTTCTTGAATTTGAATTTGTGTCATTTACAGTTGCTGTTTTTGTAACATCAAGGCTTGAAATTAAATTGATCTCGGTAACAGTAGTATCATTGTCGGTATTACCATCAGAATCATCCCCATCATCGGAAGTGTCTGTAACATTATTAGATAGTCCTGGACTACTAGAGCTAACCAGCACAGAATTAGAAAGCCCGGCTCCATCAATAGCTGCTTGATTTATTGTAAAAGTTGCTGTGTAAGTTGCAACTTCATTTGATTTTATTGTACCTGAAGGAGAGGATAAGCTTGCGCTAATAAAGGTAGGTCCAGAATCTAATGTTAAAGTATTACTCAGAAGATCAGTAAAGGTATCTACTAAAGATACCGAAGTCAATTCTACATTACTTAGGTTATTAACTTCTATAGTATAGATTATTTTATCTCCTAAATTGATGGTCCCAAGACCATCAAGATCCAAATGAGCTTGAGTTTTTGTTACATTAAGATCCAGTACTTGAGGAATATTAAACACTGTAGAGTCATCAATTAAGTTTCCATCAGAGTCATCGCCATTATCAGAGGTGTCGGAAACATTATTTGATAAATCCCCTGCACTGGCAAGTCCATAAATTGAGTTAGAAACAAGACTACTATTTACTGTAGGTCTTGTGAGGATGTGAGTTCCTGTAAATGTAGCAACCTCTGTTAGTTGAAGAGTTCCTGATGATGAGCCTAATGATGCGCTTACAAAGGTTAATCCAGAATCTAAACTTAAAGAGTTACCGTTACCATCAGCCATTGTATCTGAAAGTGATAGACCTGATAACAATAAATTTCCAGTGTTTTCAACAACAATTGTATAGGTTATTGTATCCCCTGTACCTAAAAGACCATCACCATTATCAGCAGTTTGAGTTACTGTTTTGGTAATTTCCATCTTAGGGTCTGGAACTAATTCCACAATTGTAGGATCATTGGTTGTATTACCATCGCTATTATCACCATCATCAGACAAGTCACTCACATCATTTGAATTTCCGGGACTAGATGCAGTAACAGAAGCCACATTACTTATAAATGCAGTGTTGGCAGAAGATCCTGATATAGTGTAAGAGGCGGTATAAGTTACGATTTCATTGGGTCTTAAAATATTTTGAACACCTGAAACACTTCCTATACTGGATGTATTTCCTCCCATACCAGAGTGATTAGCGCAATAATAATATAATGCTGGTGTAGAGTCGGATATATATATCTGGGTATATGCGTTGCTACTTCCAGGAGAACCTGAGCTTGTTATGCTTGTAGTATATGATGTCCCTGAATTGTGCGTTCCATCAGAAATTGTACTGAAATTAATTGGGTGTGAATTGTTGCTAGCATCACTTTGAATAAATTTATATGTATAGCCTTTTTGGAAAACAATATTTTTTTGTTGAATCCCGTCAATAAAGAATTTATTTTGTCCAGAAACACTTGCTATCGTAACTGTGTATTCAACAATTGAAGGGCTCAAAGTTTGCGATTGATATGTTGGACCGTTTAGTTCTGAAGAAAGGTCAAGTCCAACACCATCAAATAAATAATCAGATAATGTGGGTGTTGAAAGATTAACATTACCTGTGTTTTTAACTTCAAGTGTATAGCTGATAATATCATTTAAATCATTTTCAGAATTCCCATTAACATCAGTTATAGTCGCAGTTTTGGTAATTTCAATAGATGCAGAAGGTGTAAAAGTTGTTACTGTTGGATCATTAACTGTATTTCCGTCGGAATCATCCCCGTCATCAGAAACATCGGATGCATCATCTGTAAATCCTGGACTACTAGCAGTAACTGAAACAACATTTGATAAATTACCGCTATCAACATCTGCTTGCTTAACAACATAATTTGCTGTATAATTATCAATATGATTGATTCCTAATATTCCATCGTCATTTGCAGAAGTGGTTCCAGATATTGTTGTTGATTGATAAGTTGGTGAAAGTGCAAGAGAAACTGAATTACCATTACCATCTGTTAAAATATCATCAATATCTAAGCTTTGTAGATTAACATTTCCCTTGTTTTCAATAGTTATACTATAAGTAATGATATCAGCCACTCCATTTACACCATCTCCATTATCGGTAATTGTTGCTGTTTTTGTGATTTCAATAACAGGGCTGACAGTTGTTAATTGAGTATATACTTGGTGGGTTGAAGTGACATTATCTGTTTGACCTGGACTACTAGCTGTAATTAAAATGGTATTGGTTACGCCTCCACTGTTTAGTGCCTGCTGATTTACCGTAAGTGAGGCAGTAAATGTAGTTGATCCATTTGGAAGTATTGTGCTTGAGGTTGATCCAGAGGTTGAAGTTACTGTGCTAAGTGGAGCGTTAAGACTTAAAGATGCTCCTGAATAATCTGTAGGTGTATCTAATGGTGTAATTGATGATAAGGTGACATAACCTGTATTGGAAACAACAATTGAATAAGTGATTATATCTCCAATGTCATTTAATCCATTTGCGTTAACATCACTTATCGTTGATGTCTTAATTACTTCCAAAGTTGAAGTAGTAGCTAATGAAACTATAGTTGGATCATCGATTGTAGCTGAAACTACGGTGCTCCCATCTGGATCTATAGAGGTAATTGTAGCGATATTTGATACAAATCCACTATCAACATCAGATTGAGTAATGGTGTAACTTGCCGTGTAAGTATTTATGGATTGTATTTCTAATTTTCCACTATCAACAAAAGTATTTGTATTTACCGTTGTTGAACCTATATAAGAATCTAATGCAGAGTAAGTGTATATTAATCGAGTTGGGCTACTTCCCTTTTCTAATTGTGCTCCCCAAAATCTCGAATAATTACCTCCATTATATGGTGGTGAAAATCCAACACGATAGTTTCCTGCTGCTCCAGTAGTAAATGTATAGGAATATCTAGCCCACCCATTATTATTCTGATTTATATTATTACTCTGAACCCAGCCCGTTAAAGGTTTGTATTCTGACCAACTATCTGATCCTCCCCAAGGGCGGTATACAAAGCGTAATTTATCAACATTGTTTGAAGAATTCACATAAGAAGAGCTTTGCGCAGCAGCATAAACAGATACTGTATAAGCTGTATTAGCCTCTAATGAAACATCTTGGTATACATAATTATTTACATTATTATTATTCCTTAGCCTTGAATACAAATGCACTATATTATCAGTTCCACCATAAAGGTATGGAGATCTTGTATTGCCTAAACCCTCTGTAGTAAAAACATAATCAACCCCTGAGTATGCTTGTCCACTATTAGTGCTAAAATAATAAGGGATATTAGGCGGGTAACCCCACTCGCTACTTACGGAACCCTCATTAGATCCTTGTTCATTCCAATCGTAGTCTGTATCATCAATTCGGTTAGAGTATTTGAAAATATTTTGGAATGTAGCAGTCGCTGTTTGAGGTCCATAAGAAGATACATAAGTCGGGGTTGAGTTTAGTGAAAGAACATTTCCTAAACCATCAGTTAATTGATCTAATAAAGTTGGTGTGTTTAAATTAGTATTACCGGTATTAGAAACTGTGATTGTATAGGTAATAATATCACCAACCCCATTTAAGCTGTCCGAATTAACATCACTAACCACTGCAGTTTTTACAACAGTGAGCGATGATGTTTTAGAAAGTTCAGTTACTGTTGGATCGTCCACTAAATTACCATCGGTGTCATCTCCGTCATCTGAGGTATCACTTACCGTTGAGAAACCATTCGCGGAAGCAATAACGGAATTAGATAGTCCTCCTGAATTAACATCTGCTTGGGTTATAGTGTGGGTGTATTCTAGAATGGAAACACTATTTGGGGCTAAAGATGTAATCTCCCCTGGTAATAAAACTGTGCTGCCACTTCCATCTGTAACAGTCCAACCACCTTTAATCTTATCACTTGTAAAATCACTACTTGTATTGTCTTGATATACCCCTATATAATGATTTCCACCACTAAAATTAGTGGATATCATATTTTTTAAAAAATCCCATTCTGCTTTTGTATTGGGAACAGCCAGATAACCCGAGGCAGCTGTTGCATGAGATTTATGAGTCGCAAAATCCCAGGTGGTAGCTTCTCGATAATAACGATGCCCATTATGTTCATACGGCCCTCCATTATCAAAGTGACCACTCGTCGGTCTATTATCAAAATTAGTGAAGTTTTCCGGCTCAACTTCGATAATGGAAGCAAGCCCAGAACTGTATTGTTGGTCATATGCTGAAGTTCCATTCATGAAAGCTGCTGCATAGGTGCTGCTATTATAGTCAGGCTGTCCAGTACCCCATTCTATATAAGTTGACAAAGGGACATTTAAAGGTAGTGAAAGTGCGACCTCAGGAGTTAGATTGGAAGTGTAAATAAATCGGGTAGGTAAATTTCCTTTTTCTAATTGAAGTCCCCAATAGTAGTTTGTAGAATACTTTGTTGGATGAATTCCGACATAATGATTTCCACTGAAACTAGCTGTAAAAGTATATGATTTTCTTACCCAGCTTGTTGTCATAAACTGATCTGTAGAAACTACTGTTGCGTCTTGAGCATTACTATCATCGTCAATAATAAATCTGAATGAATCGTCAAGTTGCGATCCATTTGTTCCTTTTACATAAACGGAAAAAGTATAAGTCTGTCCTTCTTCTAGAGATGCTATTTTATAAGCCCAGTATCCATTATGATATCCTTGTTCTTCTGTGCCTGACGTATATATTCTCCCTGGTCTAATCCCAGAATCACTATAATTCAAAGATCCCGAGGATGCTGCTGGAGTAGTTCCATTGCCTTCATTTGGAAACCAGGAATCTACAGTGGAATAAGCTTCTCCACTATTTGTAGTGAAATAATATGGTACCGAATTAGGGGGTTCAATATTTTGATTATGAGCACCAGATATTCCTTGATATTCAGACCAGCCAGCACCACTGTCATCTATTGTGTAGCTGTAATTAAAAAAGTTCTTTCTGGTTACAGTAGTAAGTGATGCAGTCCCTAAAGTAGCTAATGTTTCACCATTTGATCTACTTAAAGTATCTGTTACGGTAAAAGATTTTAGAGAGGTATTCCCTGTGTTTGATATAGTTATCCTGTAGTTGACTTGATCTCCAACATCTGTTTTCGTATTACTGTTAACGTCGGTAAGAGTGAATGTTTTAGTTACCTCAACACCCTGCGTCCGTGAAAAAGAAGTTACTGTTGGGTCATTTTCTGTGTTACCGTCCGAATCATCTCCGTCATCACTAACTCCTTGTACGGTTCCTGAAATTCCGCCGGGTGAGGTATACGAAGCTGTAAATGTTACAGAATTAGAAATTTCAGGTGCCAGATCAAATATCTCCTGAGTAATAATCTGCGAAGAAGTAAATGTTGCACTTTCTCCTGCTGGGAGAGCACTTTCACTAGGATCAACAGATATCGATCCTGCTGCGTTTTGTTGAGTTGAACTAAAAGTATAGCTATAACGTCCAGCAGAACTCCCAACCTCTAATTGAACCCCCCAAACCCTTGTCCAATTGTTACTAAAATAAGGAGCTGAAAACCCAACCCTATAGGTTCCAGCTGCTCCGGTTGTAAAAGTATGAGAATACCTACTCCAACCTGTATCACTATTAGAGTTATTAGCAGTTACTGGTCCTGTTACACGATTATAATCTGAATATGTGTCTGTACCTGAAGGAGGTCTGCTTACAAATCTCAATTTTTCGTAGTTTTGAACAGTATTATAATAAGTATTGTTGGGTGCAGCTGCATATAATGAAACTGTGTAGGTTGTATTTGCTTCTAATGAAACGTTTTGATAATGATAATAAGTGACATTATTTTGATTTGATACTCTCGAATATTTGTGGACTCTTGCATCAGTTCCAGCATGTGTATATGGAGATCTTGTAACTCCAAACCCTTCTGTTGTAAAAACGTGATCCACTTCACTGTAAGAACTTCCACTATTTGTATTAAAATAGTAGGGGATATTTGGAACATAACCATATTCACTTTGAGGTGTTGCCTGACCATTATTATTTTCCAACCAGTATGTACTAGAATCCTCTATATAATTTGAATATTTGAACAAATTATGAGTTGGTGTTACTATAACACTAGTAGATGTAGAGGACCAATTAAGAGTTAGGGTGTTTTGATTACTACCATAGGTCAGTATATCATTTGTATTTGTGAACAAAAGATCTAATCCTCCCGTATTTGTTGCAACAACAGTATAATTTATTACATCTCCAACATCGTTTATCCCATTACCATTAGTGTCGGATACAGTATAGGTTTTAACCACATCTAATGCTGGGTTATAACAACCCACATCGTAAGCGGCATCTCTGTAGTCGAAAAGTAAATCGATATTTAAATCTTGTGGCTGGGTATATCCATCAGAGCCGCTTGTTACTTTCCCATTTGAATCTTGAGTTACAGAACTTCCTCCTAATATTCCATCAGAATTACCATCAGTATACCCGGCTTCTTGAACATCATTACATCCATCATTATCAGAATCCAATTCAAAAGCATCAATTATTCCATCTGCATCAGAATCTTTTAACACATTTGATTCAGTAACATCAGATGCACCGTTTAAATCAGAGTCTAAATAACCTGTATCTAATCCAGAAATTATTCCATCATTGTTAGTGTCTAAAGCCTCATTCCCAGATTCAATAACATCATAAATTCCATCATTGTCAGAATCAAGATCAAGTCCGTTTGGAACCCCATCACCGTCAATATCATTATTGCATGAACCTGAGGCAGTCATACTAATTGCATCTAATTGAACTGAGCTATTAATCCCTGGAGAATATGCTGAGAATAATACTGCAACTCTAGTTGTTTGACTATCGGTTGTAAAACTTACTGTATTTGAAACCCAACTAGATGTAGATGTGGAAATAAAACTTACTGCGTAATTAGTTTGCATGGATTGAACTTGAACAAGGGAAGCTCCACCTCCAGCATGAGTAGCTACAAATCTACCCCCTTCTTGTTGATAGTAATTAATGTTATAGGTTCTGTTTGGATATACATTTTCAATAACCATTATACGGTCATAATTTCCGTTTGAGCCTAGGGAAGTTTCATTCCAGTATGATCCATCATTAGCAGAACTAGCGTTAGTTAGTAATTCAATAAAATAAAATCCTTGTTGTGGAGAAAAACTTGTTCCTTGAGGTCCCTGACTAGAACTCCAAACCTCACCATCTCCGTTAACAGATGTAAAGGGAGGTGCTGTACTAATATTTGGATAAGGACTGTTTCGGTTCCCTGGTGACTCTGGAGGGAAAGATCCTGAATAACTTTCAAAAGAATTTCCATCCAATAAAAAAGTTAAACATTTTTCATCTCGATCCAAAATTCCATCACCATCGTCGTCAATATCTGTGGAGTCAGGTGTTCCATCTCCATCAGAATCTACTCCCAACACTAGAATAGTTGGATCATCAGTTGAATTTCCATCTAAATCATTCCCATTATCACTGATATCACTGACATCTTTCTCACCCGGAACTGGATTTCGAGCTGAAGTCCCTTCAAAGGTTATACTGTTTCGAAGCCCCCCAGAATCAATATCACTTTGAGTTATTGTATATGATGATGTGTAAGTAGCTGTCTCTCCAATTGCCAATGTTCCTTGACTTGAACCTAGAGAAGCAGAGTTGAAGGTTACTGTTGATGTCATTGAACGGTTAGTCAAGTAAGTGTCAGTTAAAGTGTCTGCAAAAGTCAAATTTTGAATTACATCTTGAGTAGATTTATTCTCCACAGTAATTGTAAATACAGCTATATCTCCAACATCTGCTCCATCTGCCGATCCAGTATAGGTTGCAGTCTTTGTAACTTCAATTATTGGGAGGTCACCAAAATAAGAAAGGGTAGGGTCGTCAATAGTGTTTCCATCCGTATCATCACCATCATCACTCTTGTCTACTGCTTTAACAACAGGGTTTCCGTCTATATAAACAAAACTCGTAGCTGTAGCTGTATTTGATATACCTCCGCTTGCAATATTTGCACTTTGAACCGTATAGGTTGCAGTATAAGTTCCTACCTCCCCTGAGATTAAACTTCCAGCAGTTGAGCCATTAGAATTTGAAACAAAAGCTAATCTATTGGGTGAAGCATAGGAATCAAGCGCCAGTGTATTTCCGTCAAAATCAGAAATTGCATCAGTTATGAAAATGTAATTTTGTGTTATATTTCCGTCATTTATAACACTAAAAGTATAAACTAATTTATCTCCAGAAGAAATTACGCCGTCACTGTCATTATCAATGTTTACATAAGTCTTAGTTAAATTTAAAGAAGAATTTGCAGCTATTATAACGTCCGTAGTATCTGTTGCTGTATTTGAGTCGCTATCATCACCATCATCACTAATATCAGTAACATAGATTGTGCCTGCTATATTACTTGCTTGTACCAAAGCAGTATTTTTTAAACCTCCATTATCAAGAGCTGATTGAGAAATAGTATAGCTTGCCAAGTAGGTTTTAGTTGATAAAGGAGCTATAATACTTCCGTCACTTGAAGTAGGCGATGCATTTAATGAAAGTGAATTTCCGTTTGCATCAGTGAGTGTATCAGTAATTGAAAAATTCGTAAGCGATTCTGTACCTTTATTCTCTACTACAATAGAATAATTAATTATATCTCCAATTCCAGTTATTCCATCTGAATTAGAATCAGTTATTGTGTAGGTTTTTGTAGCCTCTAATTCTAGTGAACCTGAAAATATATTTTGAGTTGGATCATTAACCAGATTTCCATCAGCATCATCACCATCATCACTAATATCTGTTACTGTTGCATTTGAAGATGCAGCAGTGACTGTTACAATATTTGAAGTTCCACCATCGTCAATAGAAGTTTGATTTATAATAAATGTAGAAGTATATTCAGCTGTCTCACTAACAAGCAATGACCCTTCATTTGATCCAAGAGAAGCGGATACGAATGTTATCGATGAAGACAGAGTCAAAGCATTCCCATTCATTGTGGTAAAATAATCATCAAGAGTTACTGATGATAGATTTTGGTTACCAGCGTTAAATACACTAATTGAATAGGTGATTGTGTCACCAATACCGACCTGACCGTCACCCTGATCTGTTATTGTTGATGTTTTTGTAACCTCAATTAATGGAGTTCTGGTAATGGGGGATTCTGTTCTATCATTTTCAGTGTTTTCGTCAAAGTCGTCATTGTCATCTGAGAGATCATACAAGACGGTGTTTGCTGGAGTTTGAGCTGTTGCTGATACTTGATTTGAGAGACCTCCAGCATCAACATCGACTTGTCTTATTATATAAGTTCCTATAAACGATGCTGTTTCATTAGGTTTTAAAGTACCAAAAGAAGATCCTAAATTGGAGCTAACAAAACTTGGACCAGTATCTAAAGTCATGGAACTGGTTAAGCTTATATTTTGCAGATCATCTGTTAGCTGTAAATTATCTAAGGTTACATTACTTTTATTTTGGACAGTAATTGAATAATTAACTGTGTCCCCAAATGAAAGTTGGCTGTCAGAATCACTATCAGTATATGTTGTTGTTTTTACAGCCTCCAGAGATGTGTTTTCAGCAATCACAACATCAGTTGGGTCATTTGTAATATTTCCATCAGTATCATCACCATCATCACTTGCATCAGAAACATCATTTGAGGAGCTTCCTGGGTTTCGCGCTGAAACAACAACGGTATTCCTGAATCCACCTGAATCAATTGCCTCTTGAGAAATAGTATAAGTTGCTGTATAAGTCGCAATCTCACCTTTAGCTAAAATACCTTCACTTGATCCGAGTGAAGCGCTTGTAAAAGTAGGTCCAGCATCTAACGAAATAGATGCTCCAGCTAATCCTACAAAAGTATCAACAATACTTAATGTGTTAAGATTAACGTTACCCTTATTCTCAATATTTATAGTGTAAACTGCAACATCACCTAATTCAGGATTTGCTGAAACAGAGACTGTTTTGGTTACTTCAAGCAATGGAGCGTAATCAAGACGAACTTCTGTAGTATCATTTTCAGTATTTCCATCCAAATCATTTCCATCATCACTTACATCTGTTATGACTGTACCGTTAAATGCCTCTGCCGATACTATAACCTGATTAACAACTGCATTTGTAGTGACGTCATCTGCATCAACAGTGTAACTCGCTGTATATGTTGCTGATTCTCCTGATTGTAATGTTCCCTGGGCAGAGCCTCCTGATGAGCTATTAAATGTTGGGCCAGAATCTAATGTGAGTGCAGTACCGTCAAGCCTTGTGAATGTGTCACTTAATGTTATGGTTGATAACGCTGTATTACCCGTATTTACAATGTCTATCGTAAAAACTGCAGTATCACCAGCACCAGGCAAGTCATTTCCATTATCAACCAAAACACCCGTTTTGGTTGCTTCAATATCTGGGTCTACTGAAAAATCTATTTGTGTTTTATCATTAACTAGATTTCCATCGTTATCATTACCATCATCACTAATATCAGTAATATCGTTTGAAGATCCCGGTGAACTCGCAGTTGCTGTAACTGTGTTAAGAATACATCCTGAATCAATTTCAACAGATCCTATAGTGTATGTTGCAGTATAACTCGCTATTTCTCCTGGATCTAGACTTCCTTGAGCAGAGGAACCACTATTAGAATTCCAAGTTGGTCCACTTGAGAGATTTAATATAGAAGATCCATCACAGTTTGTGAGTTGATCAACTAGGGTTATTCCAGAAACATTAATCTGCCCGGTGTTTTCAATATTAATTGTGTAAGTAACCACATCTCCTTGTCCATTTTGACCGTCTCCATTATCTGTGATACTAAATGTTTTGGTCGCTTCTATCTTTTTATTAATTGAAAGAGTAGTTATTGTTGGATCATCAATTATATTACCATCATCTTGAATACCATCATCTGATGTATCGGAAACATTGTTAGATTGCCCTGGAGAACTCGCAGTTACCAATAATGAGTTTGATACTGATCCTGAGTTTGCAGAATTTAAGGATATTGTATAAGCGGCTGTATAAATTGCAACCTCACCAACTTGAAGAGTTCCTTCTGAAGAACCTAATGACGAATTGGAAAAAGCTGGAACACTGTTTAGAGAAATACTATTACCGTTTCCATCTACAAAAGTGTCATCAATAACAAGACCTGTAAGGGTTAAATCACCATCATTTTCAATTCGAATGGTGTAATTTATAATATCATTAGGATCATTTAGGCTATTGCCATTGACATCTTGAACACTCGCGCTTTTAGTTACCTCTAACGAAGGAGTCGCAGTAATTGTAGATGCAGTACAATCGTTTATTAAATTTCCATCGCTGTCATTTCCATTGTCAGCGGTATCGGTGAATCTTCGCCCAGAATTAACACCATCTACTTGAACATCTAAACAATTGTTTAATCCACCTGAATCAACAGCTCCTTGCTGAACAAGATAAACAGCTTTATATGTAACTGTTTCTCCAACAAGAATATTTGAATTTATAGATCCTTGATCCGAAGAAACAAAGATTGGACCCGGAGGTGTAAATGGAGCGACTAAGGCTAATGTGTTGTCATTTAAATCTTTAAGAATATCAAATAATTCTATATTTTCAAGATCTTCCTCACCATTATTATAAACTGTAATTATATATTCTAATTGATCTCCTAAACCAATAGAACCATTAGAATCATTATCAATATAGTTTTCTACTTTAGTACCTTCAACCAAGGTTATTGTATTGTTAATAACTACTTGTGTTGGGTCATTAGTTGTGTTTCCATCAGAATCATCTCCATCATCAGAAACATCAATTACATTATTTGTATTTCCTGGAGTACTGGCTGTTCCTGAAACAGTTAAACTAATACCGCCTGCAGTAACTCCACTTGAATCAAAAGTATAAGTTGATACATATGTAGATACTTCTCCTGCGATTAAATCACCTTCAGAAGATGAACCGGAATTATTAACAAAAGTTATAGGGGATGAAAGGGAAAGAACGCTTCCATCAATCCCAACTAATGAATTTGAAACAGTTAAAGAGGAAATTGAAATGTTACCTATATTGGTTACTTTTGTAGTAAAGACCACAACATCACCATTGCCCACAGAATTATCACTATCAATTACAATATCTGAATTAGTGACAACATCAATAATTGAACTTTGCGCTAATGATGTTTGTGCATCGAAGACAAAATAAGCCAGTAAAATTACTCTGATAAAATATTTCAATTTTTTGTAATCATCAACAATTTCTTTATTATTTAAAATTGAAAAAAATAATTGCCGAGCCAATGAATAGCCATACTGCATTTATACTTCATTTATGAGCAGTCTGCATCAGGTTTACCTCACAGAAAAAATATAATAAACACTGTCCTGTTAATCAGTTGATTAAGTAGTATTATATGTTTAGATCAAGTGATGACAAGTTATTAACAATGTGGTTTTGATATGTTAACAACCAAAAGTGCTTTTATTTAGCATTACTGCTATTTTGCAAATAACCTACTTTAATTTTTTTTAGCTTGACCCTTTAAATTCAATTCCGGAAAGTACAGAAAGATGAAAATAACGGTATTAAAACCTAAGCTTATTTAGGTCATATTTTAGATCTTATTCTGAATGGTCTGTCGATAGTAAAAAAGCTCTAAGGACAATCTTAAATGGAACTGTGATTTAATAAAATCTCTCAGACCATACTCAATAATCTTAGGAATATGAACGAATAACTAATCATATTCATCGTACTCTGTTTAGTGGATGGAGTTACAACAAATAAAGAAAGGGGAAGTATTTTTCAAAAAACCAGTTTGGGGTAGAGATTATTTTTAAAGTATAATTTAATCGTTAGTAATAGATTATGTTGTAAGTTTCCTAAAATACTTTTTTAAATATTTGAGGATTAGTTATGAGAAGTTTCTCAATCAAAAGACTTCATATCTAAATCATTCCACCGTAACAGACTTGGCCAAGTTTCTTGGCTGATCGACATTACAGCCCCGTTTTACGGCTATAAAGTAAGACAATAACTGTAATGGAATAGTCGATAAGATTGGAACAAAAGACTCTGAAGAATCGGGTATTTCGATGCAATAATCTGCTAACTCCTTCACCTGGATATCACCTTTGCTCACAATTGCAATGATTCGTCCCTCTCGGGATTTAATTTCTTGAATGTTAGAAACCACCTTTTCGTAATAACCTTTTTTGGTTGCAATCACTACTACAGGCATTTCTTTGTCAATTAGGGCAATTGGGCCGTGTTTCATCTCAGCAGCAGGATAACCTTCAGCGTGAATGTAGGAAATCTCTTTCAACTTTAGAGCACCTTCCAAGGCCACAGGAAAATTGTACCCCCTCCCTAAATAGATACAATTCTGAGAGGTCTCAAAAGAAGCGGCAACCTGTTTTATATACGATTGAGACGCAAAAATGGATTCAACCTTGTCGGGCAGTGATTCCAACTCGATAACATATTCTTGGTACTGAGAACGAGATAGCGTTCCGTTGGCTTTTCCTAAATACAAACCAATTAAGGCAATCACTGTAATTTGAGTCGTAAATGCCTTGGTTGAAGCCACCCCAATTTCAGGGCCAGCATGAGTATAACATCCAGTATCGGTAATTCGTGATATTGTGGAACCCACAACATTACAAATACCGTACACAAAAGCACCTTTCTCTTTGGCGATATTGATGGCCGCAATGGTATCCGCTGTTTCTCCAGATTGGGAAATGGAGATCACAACATCATCTGGATAAATAATTGGATTACGGTAACGGAATTCAGAAGCGTATTCTACCTCAACAGGGATACGGGTGAAATCTTCTATGAGATATTCGGCAACCAAGCCAGCATGCCATGAGGTGCCACAGGCAACAATAAGGATACGCTTGGCTTTGAGGAAACGATTTTCGTGTTCACGTAAACTCGATAGGGTAATTACCCCTTCTTGAGACAGTAATCGCCCTCTAAGCGTATCTTTTATAGCGGTAGGCTGCTCAAAAATCTCTTTAAGCATAAAATGGTCGTACCCTCCTTTTTGAATTTTCTCTAGGCTGAGCTGAAGCTTTTCAACATAAGGCTCAACTTCAAGATCATCTTTAATCTTACGAATTTTGATGGCCTTATTTCGACGAATAATAGCCAAATGTTCTTCTTCTAAATAGATAACGTTTTTAGTGTATTCAACAAACGGAGTCGCATCTGAAGCTACGAAAAACTCGTTTTCACCAATTCCAATGGCCAAGGGACTCCCTAGGCGGGCAGCGACAAGTTCGTTTGGTTTTTGGCGATCAAAAACAACAATCGCATAGGCCCCAACAACTTGTGAAAGAGCAATTTGAACGGCTTTCCCTAGCTTAACTTTTTCTTTGTCTTGAACATCTTGAATCAAATTAATCAATACCTCAGTATCGGTGTCTGATTGAAAGGTGAATCCTCGGTATTGAAGCTCCTTTTTCAGGGAAGCATAATTTTCAATGATTCCGTTATGAACAATCACTAGGTTCCCAGAATTCGATGTTTGTGGATGTGCATTTACATCATTCGGTACTCCGTGTGTTGCCCAGCGGGTGTGTCCCAGAGCAATGGTTGCACCATTTTCTGGTGTATTGGTAAGAATCGCTTGAAGGTCGCTTACTTTCCCTGCTGTTTTCAAGGTATGAAGAACATCTTCATCGAAATATGATATACCTGTAGAATCATATCCACGGTACTCCAAACGCTTCAATCCTTTAATTACAATGGGTTGAGCTTGCTTATTTCCAATATAGGCAACAATTCCACACATACGATTTAATTAATTATTGAGGTCTGTATAGATGATCTCAAGTTTTAGACGTTTATCGATGAATTCTTTTGTTGGGTTTGGGCCAATTAAAACAGTTCCCAATGGATTGATTAAGGCGCCAAAAGGATAATCAACTTGTTCCGTTTCACTTTCAACAATCCCTTTTCTTGTGGCAAGGATATTGATGTCGGAAGTAACAACCAGTCCAAGTGGCTGGTTCTCGAACAAATCATCATCTGTTGAGCGGATTAAATCTGACACATGCTGGGTAACACGAAATTTGTATCGAAACGGAACACCATCTTTGTACTCCAATATACCGCTGTGAATGGCCTTATTTTCCATAGCATCATTACCAGATGTTGGGTCGGAAAAATAATCTGCCAAGGGCATATTATTTTCTAAAATATAAAGATATAGTCGCTCCGCGATTCGATCATTTTCTGTCCAATTGGTTGTGATTGTTGGATCAACATAAAAGATCAAATTAGCTTCGTTTATTAAAATATTTTCTTTGCGCATATCATCAAGCACTTGAGTGGTCTCGTCTTGATCAAACAAATGAATAATTCCTCGGGTTCCCAAAGCACCCTTAATAACAAATTTTTCTTCGGAAGAAGTGGAAGCGCTTATAGACTCTTCTTGCCCATTTGTAAAGTGATTAATGCGCACACCGCTAAAGCTTATGATTTGCGTGTTTTGCGCTACATCTGTTGTGTCGTCATTCGTATCGTCTGGAGTGTCCTGATCGTTGTAAACATCATAATCATAGGTAATGACAATCCTTGCACCCACAAGATTAAGCAGAAAATACAGATCGTCAGAAGGATTCTCCATTCTTAAGTTAATTCCTTTAATGTGATTATTGAAGTTGTTGTTGTTCGCAAGAGGATCATTGCCCTCTTCATCAATTATTTTTTCCTGGAAAAAAGATGAATCTAAAGGAACCCTTATTCGGGGCGATAGGCGTGTTTCAACTTGTGTCGTTTCGTCAACATCTGTGGTCTCTGGATCGTCTTCTGTAAAATTAAATCGCAATTCGTCAAAATTTAGTTGAATGGGGGAGTCGTGTAAGGTTGTAAGCCCAAAACCTTCTTCATAAAAGTCTTTTCCAGAAAAATACGTGCTCGCTGATTCAAAGTTATTGTTGGGGTCTAGTGTGTTGAAAAAATAGTTCAACTCAGTCACCTTTAGGTTAAATGTTGCCTCTTTATTTCCAAAAATTGAATCAATTTCATACACTCTATTGGCTGCATCATAACCCGAATTATCCGTGTCTACATCGTCATTAATCCCGTCGCCGTCAGAATCCGGATCCAACGGATTTGTTCCAGCCTGCGATTCAATGAGGTCAGTAATTCCATCGCTATCCGAGTCACTTTCTGTTGAAGTTGAATCAACATCAAAAGCGTTAATCACTCCGTCGTTATCGTCATCTAATTGATTATTTAAAAACGGGATTTCCAAGAAAACTTCTGTAACCCGTTCTCTTTCGTCAATAACCCTAATGTTGGTTGAATCTCCTGCCTCTTCTGTTTCTTGTGCAAAGGTTCCAAAACGCGGATTATTACTTATTGATAACTGAGAAGTGAAATTAGCTTCTCTTCGTCCAAGAAAACCGAAATCATTGGTCCCAAAATGAGTAACATTCAATTGATCTGATTGTACATCGGTTAAACGATCGGTAGATACATAAACCGGAAATTCGCGTGTTGCAGTGTTGAACTGATCTGTAGCGATTAGATCTACCCCTACGGTATTAAATTCAGCATTACATGCGTTTAAGAGAAAGATAACAATTCCTAATAGGTAGGTCTTTTGAAAGATTTCCATGGGTATATTAAAGGAAATTAGTATTAAAGAAATCGACATGTGCTGTTTCCTCTTTGCTGTCTGCAAAAGATAAGGTTGGCTTACTGCTTGCTTCGATTTGTTGAGTCAATTCAGGCGAAAGTTGATCGCCAGCCACAACCAGTCCATCAGAATGATCTATGGCCAATTGCATTAACTGATTATAACCTGGTGTTGCCAAAGAAGATAAATCTGTTGTTATTTGATCAAAAGCAATTTTATCTTTTAAGCCTGGGTCAAGTGTTCCACCCAAATCATCCGGATAGATGGATGTTACTATTTTGCTGTGCTCAAAAATTGGATCCTGCGAAAAATAGGTTTTCATATAAAGCGGGAAAAGAGCAGTAAACCATCCGTGTAGATAAATAATGTCGGGTGACCAGTTCAATTTTTTAACTGTTTCAATAACTCCCTTGGTAAAGAAAATCATTCGCTCGTCATTGTCTGGGAACAAATTTCCTTCTTTGTCGTGCAACATTTCTTTACGCTTGAAATACTCTTCATTGTCGATAAAGTAAACTTGCATGCGCTCTTTTGGGATAGAAGCAACTTTGATGATTAATGGCATGTCCATGTCATTAATTACAAGATTCATTCCAGAAAGGCGGATGACCTCGTGCAGTTGATGACGTCGCTCATTAATCAACCCATAGCGAGGCATGAAAATTCGCGTTTGTCCACCAGCGTCATTAATTTGCTTAGGGATTTTAAACGAATTTATAGATCGTTCTGTCTGAGGAAGATAGGGTATGACTTCTGATGAAATTACAAGTACTTTTTTATTTTGCATAAAATCGTGTTAGCCTTCTATTGCGAAAGTTTAGCGAAATTACGAAAAATCTTCCGATCATTAGAAAAAACAGTACTTTTAGCCTGTTAATCTTTTCCTAAATGAAGGTTTTTAAAGAACAGCTCGCGCTGAATAACTACCTAGAGACACAAACTGTTGATTCCATTGGCCTTGTTCCCACTATGGGTGCCTTACATTTTGGGCATCTCACCCTTGTAGATAAAGCGGTGAAGGAAAATAGTTGTGTGATTGTATCCATTTTCGTGAATCCAACACAATTTGACGATGCTTCCGACCTAAACACTTATCCAAAAACACTGGAAGAAGACCTGCAAAAACTGACTCCCTATGGAGACAAAATTCTTGTCTATGCGCCCGATGTAAAAGATGTTTATCCAGAAACAACATCGTCCAATCAGTACACTTTTGGGCTGCTTGAAACAACCATGGAAGGAGCAAAACGCGATGGGCATTTTCAAGGAGTAGCCACCATTGTCCACAAATTATTAAGTGGATTTAATCCTACTCGTGCATATTTTGGTGAAAAAGACTACCAACAATTGTGCATTATTCACCAATTAGTTTCACAAAAGAAACTCCCTGTAACCATTGTTAACTGTCCCATTATTAGAGAAAAAGATGGCCTAGCCATGAGTTCGAGAAATACACGTCTGAGTGAAAAAGAACGCGCTCAAGCCGCCCTTATTTATGCAACACTAAACAAATCGATCGCATTAAAAACCAGTACGTCGATCGAGGAAATCAATCATATTGTCTCCGCTACTTTTAATCAGAATCCCGATTTTATATTGGATTATTTTTGCATCGCAGACGCCCAATCTTTGCAGCCTATAACTACAATTAACCCCAGCCAACCTGCCCGTGCATTTATTGCGGTGAAATTGGGAGGTGTTCGGTTAATTGACAATGTCAATTTTTAATATCTTTGCCGCATGCAAATTGAAGTATTAAAGTCTAAAATACATCGCGTTACTGTTACAGGTGCCGATTTAAATTATATTGGAAGCATTACCATTGATCGTGAATTGATGGATGCGGCTAACCTTATTGCAGGGGAAAAGGTGCAAATCGTTAACATAAACAACGGAGAGCGTCTTGAAACCTATGTCATTGAAGGGGAGCGTAACTCAGGTGAAATAACCCTGAATGGTCCAGCCGCACGCAAGGTTCAAAAAGGTGATATCATCATCATTATCAGTTATTGTAGTCTCCCATTTGAAGAGGCAAAAGAAATGAGCCCTTTACTTGTTTTTCCAAATGAATCCAACAACTTGCTTCATTAGGTTTGAAAAAAACAACACAAGCTAAAATTGTTAAAACCATCATCCCTTTGCTTATTGGGGTCTTGTTCATCTATTTGTCGTTAAAAAACACCACCGAACAAGATCGATTAAACATTTACAATTCGATAAAAGAAGCCCATTATGGCTATATTTTCTTGTCGTTGGTTCTGGGTTTATTGAGTCACCTTTCTCGGGCATATCGATGGAATTTTATGCTCAACCCTTTGGGTTACCAACCGCGATTAATCAACAATATCTTGGCCATTTTCATTACATATATTGCCAATCTTGGGGTTCCGCGATCGGGAGAATTTTTTCGCGCAACCGTGATGCAAACCTATGAGAAGATTCCTTTTGAAAAAAGCTTTGGAACCATTATCGCAGAACGAACCGTTGACTTGTTTATGCTATTAATCACTATTGGAATTGCTCTTTTGTTAGAGTCCGATTTGATCTATTCAATGCTTAAAGAACGCTCGGTAAATCCTTGGACAATTCTCCTCGTTATTTTATTGATAAGTAGTTTTCTTTATGTTGCATTTTTGCAATTGAAAAAGGCGACGCATCCTTTTGCTCAAAAAATACTTGCGCTACTGAAAGGCCTTTCAGAAGGTTTTTTAACACTCGTTCGAATGGAAAAAAAATGGGCCTACCTTTTCCATACACTGTTTATTTGGGCAATGTACATTGCCATGTTTTACATCATCAAACTCTCCTTACCAGAAACACAATCTCTAGGATTTGAACCCATTTTGATTGGTTTTATAGTTGGCGCATTAGCTATCTCGGCCACCAATGGCGGAATCGGAATTTACCCCTTTTCGGTTTCATTGGTCCTGATTAGCTATGGAATCTCTAAAGAATCCAGTCTAGCCTTTGGTTGGATCATGTGGTCAGCTCAAACAGTTATGGTCTTGTTTTTTGGAAGTTTGTCTTTTCTTCTTCTACCGCTGGTAAATCGTAAAAACTAAGGCTCATTTTATTTTGACAGCCCGATAGGCTTCGCTAATTTTAGGCATGAGTAAAGTAAAAAAAACTTTTTTTTGTCAAAAGTGTGGAAGTCAACACGCTAAATGGCAAGGGCAATGCAATGCCTGCAAAGAATGGAACACTTTGGTGGAGGAAATCATTGAAAAACCTGCGGCTAAAGGCTGGGAGGCTCCTCTGAAAAATAAGTCTGCAACTGCACAGCCCATTCCCATTACCCAAATTGAAACACAAAATGAACAACGCTTAAGCTGCCAAGACGAAGAGCTCAACAGAGTGCTGGGCAGCGGATTAGTCCCCGGTTCGGTGACTCTCTTGGGAGGAGAGCCTGGGATTGGAAAATCGACTTTGCTGCTCCAAATTTCTCTTTTATTACAACAAAAAGTTCTCTATGTCTCGGGAGAAGAAAGTCAGCGGCAAATAAAATTGCGCGCCGATCGAATTAGTGCTAGCAACAAAAACTGTTATGTTCTCAGTGAAACGCAAACACAAAAAATCTTTCACCAAATAAACGAACTCGTTCCAGATGTAGTCATTATTGACTCCATACAAACGCTGCAAACCAGCTATATTGAAAGTAGCCCTGGAAGTCTTTCCCAAATAAAGGAATGTACTTCTGAACTTATTCAATTTGCTAAAAAAACACACACACCCGTTATCTTGGTGGGACACATTACCAAAGACGGAAACATTGCTGGACCAAAGGTACTGGAGCACATGGTCGATACTGTTTTGCATTTCGAAGGAGACCGCAACCACATTTACCGCATTTTACGCGCTAAGAAAAACCGTTTTGGCTCCACAGCAGAAATTGGTATCTATGAAATGTTATCGAGTGGTTTACGTGGTGTAAACAACCCCAGTGAATTATTGCTCTCGCAAAATCAAACAGAAATGAGTGGACACGCCATTGCCAGTACAATGGAAGGAATTCGTCCGCTAATGCTTGAGGTGCAAGCGTTGGTTAGTACTGCTGTTTATGGCACACCTCAACGAAGTACAACAGGGTTCAATGCCAAACGACTAAATATGCTGCTTGCCGTATTGGAAAAACGCGCTGGTTTTCAACTGGGTTCCAAAGATGTTTTCCTCAATATAACAGGAGGTATAAGTAGTGAAGATCCCGCCCTAGATCTTTCAGTGGTAGGCGCTATATTGTCCAGCCATCACGATATTGCTCTTGAAAAAAAGACCTGTTTTGCTGCAGAGATTGGCCTTTCTGGCGAGTTACGCCCTGTACCCAAACTAGATCAACGCATTCGAGAAGCAGAGAAGCTTGGTTTTGAAACAATTATTACGGCTAAATTTAAACAAGATGACTTTCCAAAAACGGGAATCACAATCGTTAAATTAAGCAAAATAGAAGAAGTCGTTGATCAGTTATTCGGCTAAAAAAATTACCTTTCAGAATCTAAAATTTGTTTAAATTACTTTTTGTGTAATGGAAAAAATTATCCAGTCCTTTTTAAAAGAAGTTAGCAGTCGCAATCAAAACGAACCTGAATTTATGCAGGCCGTTACGGAAGTTGCGGAAAACGTAATTCCTTATATCGTAAAACACGACATCTATTACGGTCAAAACATTTTGATGCGTATGGTAGAACCTGAACGTGTTGTTTCGTTTCGCGTAGCATGGATCGACGATCAAGAAGAAATTCAAGTTAATCGTGGGTATAGAGTTCAAATGAATTCTGCTATTGGCCCTTACAAAGGAGGGCTACGCTTTCATCCATCAGTAAATCTTAGTGTTTTAAAGTTTTTAGCCTTTGAACAGGTGTTTAAAAACAGTTTAACTACCCTCCCAATGGGTGGCGGAAAAGGAGGCTCTGACTTTAATCCAAAAGGGAGGTCTGATACAGAAGTTATGCGCTTTTGTCAAAGTTTTATGACGGAACTTTTTCGCCATATTGGTCCAAACCGAGACATCCCTGCAGGAGATATTGGGGTTGGAGGTCGCGAAATTGGTTATTTGTTTGGACAGTACAAACGCTTAAAAACTGAATTCACTGGAGTACTTACAGGAAAAGGAGTAAGCTGGGGTGGTTCATTAATTCGTCCTGAGGCAACCGGCTATGGAACCGTTTATTTTAGTCAGCATATGCTTGCCACGAGAGGCGATAGCTTTAAAAATAAAAAAGTGGTTATTTCTGGATCAGGGAATGTTGCCCAATATGCTGCAGAAAAAGTAATCCAATTGGGCGGAACAGTCTTAACTCTCTCCGATTCTTCTGGTTTCATTTACGACAAAGAAGGTATTACAACCGAAAAACTAAACCATATCATGGAATTGAAAAACGTTCAACGTGAGCGTATTCATACCTATCTCGAAAAATATCCTACAGCAGAATTTCACAAAGGAAAAACCCCTTGGGGAATTCCCTGTGATGTTGCTCTACCCTGTGCAACACAAAATGAACTTCACTTAGATGATGCAAAACAATTGATTGCCAATGGCTGTATTTGTGTCGGTGAAGGAGCCAATATGCCCACCACGCCAGAAGCCATTCATTACTTTACAGAAAACAAACTATTGTTTGCGCCTGGAAAGGCGTCAAACGCAGGAGGCGTTGCTGTCTCTGGATTGGAAATGGCACAAAACTCTTTGCGTTATAGCTGGTCTAGGGAAGAAGTAGACAATAAACTCCAAACAATTATGGGAGACATTCATCAATCGTGTGTAGAATATGGAACAGAAGATGGATACACCAACTATGTGAAAGGTGCTAATATTGCTGGCTTTGTAAAGGTAGCAGACGCCATGTTGGCGCAAGGGGTTGTCTAATCACTCTTTATGTTGATACAAACAAAAGCGATTGTTCTCCACACGCTAAAGTACAATGATACAAGTCTAATTGCACATTGTTATACCGAAGCTCTAGGAAAACAATCGTTTATGCTGAAAGGGATTTTAAGTGCACGTAAAGGCGGTATTAGAAAGGCATACTTTCTTCCATTGACTCAGTTGGAAATTCAGTTCCAACACAAAAACAAAGGAGGACTAAACTTTCTCAAAGAAGTTAAAGTTCTCCACCCTTATCAGCAATTATATACTGATATTAAAAAAAATGCTATTGTTTTATTTCTCTCAGAAATCGTTTATAAAAGCCTGAAAGAAGAAGAAACTAATCCCTTGCTTTTTGAGTTTCTTGAAAACGCTTTTTTATGGCTAGACTCCAACGAGGATATTGCTAATTTTCACTTACTCTTTTTGCTTAAACTCACACAGTTTTTAGGCTTTTACCCTTATGAAGACGAAGAAGATGGGCACTACTTTAATTTAGAAAGTGGCTGTTTTACCTCCTCGATTCCGTTAGCAAAACACATCAAAGGGAGTAGTGCTCAACTTTTGCGGGAGCTGTTGGGCATGAATTTTGCTGGAATCAAAACACCAAAAATTAATCAACATTCCAGACGTGAACTTCTCGAGGCAATGGTCAACTATTTTGAATTACATTTGCTTGGATTTTCGAAACCGAAATCCCTTTCTATATTACATGACGTTTTTGACTAAACCATCCGTTGCTTTATTGCTCATGAGTTATCTCTTTTGCCAAAGCTTGTTTGGCCAAAAAGTAAAGGTTATTGATGCCCTTACTCAACGACCCCTTGAAGAAGTTTTTATTGTAAGTCAAGACAACATTCGATATAGTACTAGTGACAAAGAAGGCTCTTTTGACTTAGCCAATTTTAGTGCATCTGATGATCTAAACATTAAAATGATGGGCTATGAGTCTCTTCTGATAACCCAAAAAGAAATCAAAAAAAGGAGCTATATAATTGCCTTGTTTTTGGACGAAAAAAAATTATCCGAGATTATCTTATCAGTCGCTCGAACAGCAGCTCAATCCGAAAAAATTGCCGAAAAAGTTAGCGTCATCAGCAAGACCAATATCAAAAAATTTACACCGCGAACCGGAGCAGAGTTGTTGCAAATTGCCCCAAGTGTTCGACTACAACAATCTCAAGCCGGGGGTGGAAGCCCTGTGTTAAGGGGATTCGAAGCAAATCGCGTTTTATTGGTGGTTGACGGTGTGCGACTCAACAATGCCATCTATCGTTCTGGCCATTTACAAAATGCTATTACAATTGACCCCAATAGCATAGAGCGTGTTGAAATTATTTATGGTTCTTCTTCTGTGGGTTACGGTTCTGATGCGCTTGGTGGAGTGGTACATTATTACACTAAAACCCCTAAAATAAATAATGCTAAACGGTTCGACAGTGGTCTTTCTTCTCGCTATGCAAGCGCTCAAAATGCCTTGAATTACCACCTAGAAACTGAAGTGAGTTTTAACAAGTGGGCCAGCTATACCAGTGTGAGCTTCTCCGATTTTGGCGATGTTCGCATGGGAAAAAACCGACGACATGGATATCGCGATTGGGGCTTGGCACCTTTCTATTCTGCCAACACTGAAAGGGAATTCTTTGTTAATCCTAGCATAAATTCAACTCCAAATATCCAAAAAAACACGGGCTATTCTCAATGGGATATTCTACACAAAATAGCTGTAACGCTCCCCATGGAGTCTCAGTTTTTATTGAATATTCATTATTCTACTTCTTCGAATATCCCTCGCTTTGACAAACTAAACGAATATCGAGATGGATCTCTTCGTTATGCTGAGTGGTACTATGGCCCGCAAGAGCGATTGTTAATTTCCCCACAATTGAAGCTTTTCCCAAAGAAAAAATTTCTTTATAAAGGAACGATCACTACCGCATTCCAACAAGTTGAAGAGTCGAGAATTCAACGTAGGTTTAGCAATCTAAATCGAGAAACGCAAAAAGAGAATGTAAAAGTGTATGGTATTAATGGCGATTTTGAGTTTGCCAAAAAAGGGAAGACAAGTTTTGCCTATGGTTTTGAATTGATCCGAAACAATATCACATCAACGGCACTATCCAATGCACTTATTGTTGAAGGACAAACCGTTATAGGAATCCAAAATTCAGCATCCATTCCCACCCGCTACCCTTCAGGCGGAAGCGTCTATTCCACAGCTGCGCTATATGGAAACTATCGCTTGGATATTTCGCCAAAAACAACCTTTGCGCTAGGAACAAGATATACGGCTACACAACTCGAAGCCTCTTGGAAAGAGCAGGCTTTAATTGATTCTCGTCTCAATAGTGTAGACGTCAAAAATGACGCCTTAACAGGAAGTATATCCCTTTCCTATCGCCCACAAAAACCGTGGAGAATGAACCTGTTGTTTTCTAGCGGATTTAGAGCGCCCAATGTCGATGATTTAGGGAAAATTCGTGAAAACAAAGGAACGCTCTTGGTGCCAAACCCAAATTTACAACCTGAATTTGTGTATAATATTGACGGTGGAATTTCCTTTGTCCCTAAGAGTAATCGTCTAAACCTTAGTCTTCGGTTTTACAATTCCTCTTTACGGGATTATATTGGACGAATGACCTACAGTATAAGCAACGACCTGTCTACGCTAGAAGCAAACACTGTCCTCTATACCGATGAAGTTGTTACGACAATGGCCAATGCAAATATTGGAAATGCCCGTATTTACGGTCTTTCTTTCGAGGGAAAATGGACGCTCACCGAACACCTTTCTGCCATGACTAATATTACTTACACTGACGCTTCTGAAAATAGTATGGGCCTACTGCCTTCTATTCTTCCTTTCTTTGGAGGAGCAGATTTAGCCTATGAAAAGAAGGGAATAAGCCTCCGTTTACGCATGCAATACAATGGGGCAAAAAAGCCTGAAGATTATAGTTTTGGCGGTGAAGATGGTCTCGAAGAAACACCAATAGTATTTTCTGACGGAACGGAAATTGCCTACGCTGGGTCGCCAAAATGGACGACTTTTTCATTATTTAGCAACTATCAATTTGCCAACGGTGTTGGAATAAATATTGCTTTGGAAAATATTTTTGACACGCATTACCGCACTTTTGCTTCGGGAATTTCGGCACCCGGTAGAAGTTTAAACATTGGACTAAATGTAGACTTCTAATGCGTTTTTGCCATCAGAGTTTCTTTCCCCCCATTTTCCCACTCTGCTTTTAAAATACTTAAAACAACGCTATCTCTTCTTTCTTTTTTTGCGTTGCAATTACTGCGCAGAGTTCCTTCCAACACACAACCCAAGCCAAGCATAGCGTTTATACTTTTTTGATTTCGTGCATCGGCGCGAAACTCAACGCGCTCCATTGAAAGAACTTCAAAAGCATGACTCAGTAGGAGTAATTTGCATTGTCGATTTAAACCTGTACGTTGAAATACTTTCCCATACCACGTAAAACCAATACTGATGGATTTATGGTGAAAGTTTATGTCATAAAAACGAGTGCTTCCCGCGACTTCTTCTGGTTGTTTATCAAAAACCAAAAAAGGGTAGGCTTTTTCACTCGCTCGATCCGCTAGAGCCTTTGCCACATAAACTTTCAAATGCTGCTCTCCAGCTGCTGGCTGAAGCGAATATTCCCATAATGAAGGCTCGTTCTGAGAAAAAGGGAGTAGGCTTTTAAAATCATTTTCGGTCAACGGACAAAGTTGAGCCCTTTCATTTTCAAGAATTAATTGGCTAGAAAAATCAAATGACATAGAATAATACGTTTGTTGTTAATTAGTTAAAGCATAATGTATAAAATTCCTTATTTTCGCTGCTTTAGATCAATCCCTATGGGCTTTAAGGAACATAAGCAACTCAACCTCGCTGCTGTAGCACAAGATATACTTTCTTTTTGGGAGGAAGAATCGATTTTTGAAAAGAGTGTAAGTACCCGCGAGGGACAACCCCCCTATGTCTTTTATGAAGGACCCCCGTCGGCCAACGGTATGCCGGGTATTCATCATGTTATGGCGCGCGCCATAAAAGATATTTTTTGTCGCTATAAAACGCAGAAAGGTTTCCAGGTGAAACGAAAAGCTGGGTGGGACACCCATGGTTTACCCGTAGAATTAGGGGTTGAAAAAGAGCTTGGAATTACCAAAGATGCCATTGGAAAGAGCATCAGCGTTGAAGACTACAACGAAGCTTGTAAGAACGCCGTAATGCGTTATACCGATGTTTGGAATAAACTAACGCAAGAAATGGGGTATTGGGTCGATATGGAAGACCCCTACATTACCTACAAATCAAAGTACATTGAATCGGTTTGGTGGTTATTAAAGCAGATTTACGATAAAAACTTATTGTATAAAGGCTATACCATTCAGCCCTATTCTCCAAAAGCAGGAACTGGACTAAGTTCCCATGAGCTTAATCAGCCAGGGACTTACCAAGATGTAACAGACACGACTGTTACAGCCATGTTCAAGACCATCGCCGATAGCTTACCTTCTGCCCTAAAAGGAGAAGAAGACTTGTATGTATTGGCATGGACAACCACGCCTTGGACCCTTCCTTCTAACACAGCCCTAACCGTTGGAAAGAAAATCGATTATGTCGTTGTTCACACCTTTAACCAATATACCTTTCTTCCCATAAAAGTTCTTTTGGCCAAAGCCTTGGTTGGAAAGCAATTTTCAGAGAAATATACAGCCGTAGACAGTCAAGCGCTTTTGGCTGACTACACCTCAGCCGCAAAAAAGATCCCTTTTTATATTTCAACTGAAATCAAAGGAGAAGCCCTAATTGGAATTCGATATGAGCAATTGTGGCATGAAGCCCCTCTGCCTCTTGAACGACCAGAAAATGCGTTTAGAGTCATTGCAGGAGATTTTGTTACCACAGAAGACGGTACCGGAATTGTGCACACAGCCCCTACTTTTGGCGCAGATGATGCACAGGTTGCTAAAGAAGCTACCCCTCCAATCCCTACTTTATTGGTAAAAGACGCCAATGATAACAATGTTCCTTTAGTCGATTTACAAGGAAAATTCTATGATGGCTTACCTGGAATTGGGGGAAAATATGTCAAGAATGAATATTATCCTGAAGGTGAGGCTCCCGAAAAATCTGTCGATGTAGAAATCGCTATTCGCTTAAAAGAAGAAAATAGAGCCTTTAAAGTAGAAAAGTATGTTCACTCCTATCCGAATTGCTGGAGAACGGATAAACCCATTTTATATTACCCACTAGACTCTTGGTTTGTGAAAGTGACCGATGTTCGGGATAAAATGGTTGAACACAACACTAAAATTAACTGGAAACCAAAATCTACCGGAGAAGGTCGCTTTGGCAATTGGCTGGCCAATGCCAACGATTGGAACCTATCTCGTTCTCGCTTTTGGGGAATTCCACTGCCTATTTGGCGAACCGAGGACGGAAAAGAAACCCGCATCATTGGATCTGTAGAAGAATTGGTAACCGCCATAGAAGAGTCCATTTCTGCTGGATTTATGACAGAAAATCCCTTCACTGACTTTGTGGTGGGAAATATGGAAGAAGAAAATTACGATCGAATAGACCTACACAAAAACAGTGTAGATCCCATCGTTCTTTGCAGTCCAAATAGACAACCCATGCAGCGCGAAAGTGACCTCATCGATGTGTGGTTTGATTCAGGAGCAATGCCCTATGCACAATGGCATTATCCGTTTGAAAACAAAGCAAAAATAGACGAAAACGAAGCCTTCCCTGCCGATTATATCGCCGAGGGTGTCGACCAGACAAGAGGATGGTTTTACACCCTTCATGCTATTGGAACGCTCGTCTTTGACTCTATTGCCTATAAAAATGTTGTCTCCAACGGACTTGTTTTAGATAAAAATGGACAGAAAATGTCCAAGCGTTTAAGCAATGCCGCCGATCCATTTGAAACCCTGGAAAAATATGGGGCAGACGCCACACGTTGGTACATGATTTCTAATGCTAACCCATGGGATAATTTAAAATTTGATCTCGACGGAATTACAGAGGTTTCCCGAAAGTTTTTTGGCACCCTACACAACACCTATTCCTTCTTTACCCTCTATGCCAATATCGATGGTTTTAGTCATCAAGAGAACACAATACCGGTTAGTGACCGTACCGAGTTGGATCAGTGGATCATCTCTGAACTAAATCGACTAATTGCAGAGGTAGATGAAGCCTATAATGATTATGAGCCCACCAAAGCTTCTCGGGCAATTTCGGAGTTTGTACAAGAAATTATGAGCAATTGGTATGTTCGTCTCTCCAGAAGAAGATTCTGGAAAGGAGAATATGCTCAAGATAAAATTGCTGCCTACCAAACCTTGTTCGAGTGTTTATTGACCATCAGTAAACTAATGGCTCCTGTTGCGCCTTTTTATGCCGATCGTTTGTACCGCGATTTGTGTGAAGCAACCGAAGTAGAATTATTCGCCTCGGTTCACTTGGCAAACTTTCCAACTGCAAAAGAAGAACTGCGTAACCCCGATCTAGAAGATCGAATGGGCAAAGCAAGAACCATTTCATCGCTTGCACTTTCTTTACGAAAGAAAGAGCAAATTAAAGTGCGTCAACCGCTACAAAAAATAATGATTCCGGTAAGCAATGCAGAAGAAAAAGAAGCCATTGAACGTGTTGCCGATTTGATTCAATCTGAGATCAACGTAAAATCCATTGAATTACTCGATGATGCAAGCGATATTTTGGTCAAAGAAATTAAACCAAATTTTAAAGCCCTTGGTCCACGCTTTGGAAAAAATATGAAGGCAACTGTAGCGGTAATTAATGGCCTGGACGAAGAACAAATTAAACACTTAGAAGCCAACGAAACCATTGCCATAAAGATTGATGGAGAAGAGGTCACTCTTGAGCCCAATGATGTCGTTATCCAATCCAAAGACATTGAGGGCTGGCTTGTTGCCAACGGCAACGGGTTGACTGTTGCCCTCGATATTCAACTTGACGAAGCCCTAATCGAAGAAGGGATTGCAAGAGAAATGATCAACCGTATTCAAAACCTAAGAAAAGATGCCGGTTTTGAAGTTACTGATAAAATTGTTTTATATTTGAAAGAAGACAAGCACCTTGAAAAGGTGTTTGACAACCATCTGGCCTATATTCAACAAGAAACCTTAACTGAAAAAGTTGTCGTTGAAAAAGAATTAAGTATAGGTGAAAGCATTACGTTTGATGAAATAAATACAATTGTAAACTTAGAAAAAGCATAACTATGGGAACAGTAGTAAAAAACCGTTACTCTGATAAAGACCTTGTAGAATTCAAGGCGTTACTAGAAAAAAAAATTTTAATAGCAACCGAAGATCTCGACTTGCTTAAAAGTTCATACATGAACAACGGAAACAATGGAACCGAAGACACTTCACCAACCTTTAAAGCGTTCGAAGAAGGATCTCAAACCATGTCAAAAGAAGCCAACACTCAGTTAGCTCTTCGTCAAGAAAAATTTATTCGTGATCTTAAAAACGCTTTGATGCGTATCGAAAATAAAACCTACGGTGTTTGTCGTGTTACAGGTAAATTAATTCAAAAACAACGGTTAATTTTAGTGCCGCATGCAACCTTGAGCATTGAAGCTAAAAACATGCAAAAATAGTCTTTGCTCGTCTCCTTTTCAGCTGTTTGCTTATAACAGCCGTTTTTGGGCAACAACAGCAAAGTTATCGCTGGGAAGTGGATGCTTTGGCGCATATCTCGCTTAGCCTTCCTTTTGCCAATTCAATTTCTGTACGTACAGCCAAAACAAATTTTGTTGAAGTGGTCTACACTACCGAAGGAGAGTACCAAAAAGAAACGCTCTTGAGTCATTTTGTTGACAAAAAAACAGTTCGCCTTAAAGAGCAATTGAATCCTGTTTTTACTCCTTTTAAAGATAAATTAAGTGCGCACAAAGTGATGGCTACTACCCTTGAAATTAGCTATCCTGAGCAGTCGTCTCTTTCCTTGACAGCTGGCACAGCAAAAATAATATTGGAGGGCTTATTCCCTAAGTTCAACATTCAATTGGAAGAGGGGTCACTTCACCTAAACAGTTTTTTCTCTCGCGGGAAAGTAAAAACCAATTCTGCCCATATTTATGTGGAAAAAATTAAAAACCTCGTTTTTGCACACTCCAAAGAAGGGGAAATAAACGGCAAAACAACGACCAAACAGAAGGCAACACTTGTCCTAGAAAGTAAGCGTGGAAATATTTTCATCAATTCAAATAGAAAATAACTACTTTTGAACTTTCTTCATCCAATGAAATTTAAACTTCCCAAAATAACACTGCAAAGTGCCCTCTTTTTGATTCTACTTCTAGTAGGGGTTGATCAAGCCACTAAATTATACATTAAACTTAATTATTCGCTTTCTGTTTACGGCCAACCAGCCATTGTTGATTGGGGGTTTTTTAAACTCTTATTCATTGAAAACAAAGGAATGGCCTGGGGAACCAAAATAAATGACATTATCCCCTTTCTCGATGAGGATGTTGCCAAGTTGCTTTTGACTTTATTTCGTTTAGTCGCGATTGGTTTTCTGGGGTTCTGGTTACGTTCCTTATTGAAAAAAGAAAGCTCTCAATTGCTTCGCTGGGCATTGTGTCTCATTTTTGCGGGTGCGGTTGGCAACCTGATTGATTCCCTTTTTTACGGCGTGCTATTTTCCCATAGTTACGGCCAAGTAGCTACCCTGTTTCCTGAAGAAGGTTATGCTCCTTTTTTCTATGGTCATGTGGTTGATATGCTTCAGTTTCCTCTGGTTTCTTGGACCTGGCCAAACTGGTTGCCATTGGTTGGCGGCAATGAATACACCTTCTTCGAATATGTTTTCAATGTGGCCGATACCTGCATTAGTACAGGAGTTGCCATCTTACTTTTATTCAACAAAAAGATTTTTGGTTAAGCAAATTCATACACTCGATTGGGCGTAACGCAATAATCAAGGCCAACATCTGTTGTCTCTTCTGGAATGCTTTTTTCAGGCGGAAAAAAGGATAAACCAATTTTAACACAACTCGGTTTACAGGCCGCCAGAAAACGATCATAATAGCCTTTCCCATAACCGATACGATTCCCCTTTTCATCAAAAGCAAGCAATGGAACAAAAACAACATCCAGTTGTTCGGGCAACAATTCAATCCCTTCTTGAGGCTCTGGAATACCCCATCGGTTGGGTTTAATCAGCGTCGAATCGGTCAATAATATATGTTTTAACTCATGCTCGGTTTGCATGCGTGGAACAACAACTTGTTTGTCTTTGCCCTGTAAAATCGTTAATACATATTCCGTGTCTACTTCTCCCAATAGCGTGCTGCTTAAAAAAAGGTGGAAATTACTATGCTCCCATAACGGTAAAGCGAGTAACTGGTTTGCTATGGCGAGGCTATAGGACGCGTTGATATCGTCCTTAATGGATTTGCGTTTGTCTTTATATTTTTGCCGAAGCTTTTTTTTATCCATCACATAAATTGTGCTCACAAAGAAAAGCATTATTTTTGGGTTAGAACCTCCTTTATTTTATGGAACATACTGATCTTTCGTTACAGGTTAAAACCCTCCCCGCTAGCCCTGGAGTGTATCAGTATTTTGATGATAAAGGAGTAATTATCTATGTCGGAAAAGCCAAGAACCTTAAAAAAAGAGTGAGTTCATACTTCACCAAAACCCACGACAATCAGAAAACACAAATCCTTGTCAAAAAGATTGTTCGCATCGAACACATTGTTGTTGCAAGTGAAATGGACGCTTTATTGCTGGAAAACAATCTCATCAAAAAATACAAACCGCGCTACAATGTCTTGTTGAAGGACGACAAAACCTATCCGTGGATTTGTATTAAAAAAGAACGTTTCCCCCGCATTTTTGTTACCCGAAAAGTCATTAAAGACGGTTCAGATTATTTTGGCCCTTATACCAATATAAAAACGGTCTATACACTCTTGGAATTGATTCGAGGTATTTATCCGCTGCGCAGTTGCAGATTTGATCTTTCAGAAGAAAAAGTAAAGGCCAAGAAATATAAGGTTTGTTTGGAATATCATTTGGGAAATTGTCATGCCCCTTGTGAAGACAAAGTAAGCCAAGCAGAATACGACGAAAACATTAAAGCCATTCGGTCAATCATTAAAGGTAATTTTAAAGATTCGTTGCAGAATTTTAAAAATCAAATGCATCGACTCGCAGAAAACCTAGAATTTGAAGCGGCACAAAAAATTAAGGAGAAATTAGATGTCCTGGAGAACTATCAATCCAAATCAACCATTGTAAATCCAAAAATTTCTAATGTTGATGTTTTTTCCGTTATCACAGACGAGGCATACGGCTATGTGAATTTCCTACAAGTATCGCACGGGTCAATTATTCGATCACACACCATTGAAATTAAAAAGAAATTAGACGAAACGGCCGAAGAGTTATTGTCTTTGGCCATTATTGAAATTCGTCAACGCTTTCATTCTCAATCGCCAGAAGTGTATCTCCCTTTTACGATCGATTTAGGGCGTAAAATCAGGGTTACTGTTCCTTTGTTGGGCGATAAAAAACACTTGATTGATTTGTCAGAACGCAATGCCAAGTACTTTCGCGTGGAACGTTTTAAACAAATGCAAATTGTTGATCCAGATCGACACACCAATCGTTTGATGACACAAATGAAAGCCGATCTTCGCTTGTCGGAAGAGCCAAGACACATTGAATGTTTCGATAACTCAAACCTACAAGGATCTAACCCTGTAGCTGCTTGTGTGGTTTTTCGCAACGGGAAACCCTACAAAAAAGACTACCGACACTATAACATTAAAACCGTTGAAGGACCCGATGATTTTGCCTCAATGGAAGAGGTTGTTTTTAGACGCTACAAACGCTTGATGGATGAAGGACAGTCGCTGCCACAACTCATCATTATTGATGGAGGGAAAGGACAGTTGTCTTCCGCCTTAAAAAGCCTAGACCTCTTGGGGCTACGTGGAAAAATTGCCATTGTAGGCATTGCCAAACGCTTGGAAGAAATTTATTTTCCAGAAGACCCTATTCCACTCTATTTAGATAAAAAATCGGAAAGCTTAAAAGTCATACAGTTTTTACGCAACGAAGCCCACCGTTTTGGGATCACTCTTCACCGAAACAAACGCAGTAAAGGCGCAATCAAATCTGGTTTGGATGCAATTCCTGGCATTGGACCAAAAACCAAAGAAACCTTAATTCGGAAATTCAAATCGTTTAAACGCATCAAAGAAACGCCTGTGAATGAACTAGTAGCTGTTCTTGGCGATAAAAAAGGGAAACAACTGTTCGATTATTTAAAGCAAAACAATAACCGTTAATTAAAATTTAAAGCATTGGATAGCTTAACAAGTTTGATTAAATTGCTGTCAAGTATATTCCTGATGAAAAAAACAATTTTATATCTTTTTCTTTTTTTTTCCGCTGGCCATAGCTTTGCGCAAGAAAACAGTCTGCTACCATCAGGCGAACCTTTGGATGCATTTAAAGATGGTGAATGGTTTGAATTTCGTATTCATTATGGCATTTTCAATGCTAGTCGCGTTACTCTTGAACTAAAAGCAGACACCCTTGATCAAGTCCCTGTTTTTCATGCAAAAGGCTACGGAAGGACTACAGGTTTTGCTCGCCTATTTTTTAAAGTCGAAGACTATTATCAAAGCTATTTTGGCCAACAAGATGGTTTACCGCAAAAGTTTATTCGAGACATTTATGAGGGAGGCTATACCAAAGACATAGAAATCGATTTTGACCACAAAAGAAAAATCGCTAAAGTGAATAATAAAAAGAAAAGGCGCAAAGCTGAACACAACATTAATGACAATGTACAAGACCTCATTTCTGCCTTTTATTATTTGCGTAATTTTTATGACACTTCGCAACTAAAAGAAGGTGACGACATTTCTCTCAATATGTTTTTTGACGATGAAAACTACCTCTTCAAATTACGCTATTTAGGAAAAGAAATGGTCGAAACCAGATTTGGCCAAGTGCGCTGTATTAAACTTAGACCCTTCGTTCAAAGTGGGCGGGTTTTTAGTGAGCAAGAAAGTGTTACGCTTTGGGTAAGTGACGACGCAAACAAACTCCCCGTAAAAATGCGCGCTGACCTTCGTGTAGGATCCATTGATTGCGATTTAGAAAACTTCAAAAACCTACAACATCCCTTTGAAATTTCTCTATAATAACTGTTGTTAACTTTTGTAATAAAAGCGTTAAAAGGCTTTCCTCCCCCTTAAAAGTTTGCGAAATTTGTTACCATTATGCGAATACACCTTTTTTCTCTTTTGATCTGCCTTGTCTGCTTGTTTGGTTGTAGTGATACGCCTAAAAACAAGACGGACGAAGCACAAGTTACTCCTGTGATTGAAGTTGAACCAGACATGCGCTATGGTTATGATTACAATCAATACACGGCCAAGCTGCTAAAAATTAAACAAGGAGACAGCTTTGGAGCTATTTTAGAACGCAACGGAATTGATTATCCCCAGGTATACGAGGTCCTTCAAAAAATCAAAGGAAAGGTCAATATCAGAAAGCTTCAGATCGGGAAACCCTATACTCTTTTATACAGTAAGAACGATAGTGTTACTCCACCAAAAGCGTTTATCTATCACCCAGATGCTCTTGGGTATAGCGTCATACAACTGCGGGATAGTATCTACGGAGAACAGGTCAACAAGCCCATTAGGACAGTCGAATTACAGGCAACGGGGGTCATTCAGAGCTCCCTATATGAAACCATGCAAAACAGCGGGTATAATGTCAATCTCACTTATTTTTTATCCGATGTATATGCCTGGACCATCGACTTTACTCGTTTGGACAAAGGAGATCGGTTTAAGGTTATTTACACCGAAAAATTTGTTGATGACAGTATCTCTGTAGGAATTGATAAAATTAAAGCCGCCTTTTTTGAGCACCGCGAAAAAGGATTATATGCTTACGAATTTGAAACCGACAGTATTAAAGGTATCGTTGATTATTTCGATGAAAATGCCAAAAACTTACGCCGTGCTTTTTTAAAGTCGCCCGTCAAATTTAGTCGTATTTCTTCGCGTTACAACCTCAAACGGAGAATTGCTTATTACGGTCGTGTAAAACCACACAAGGGAACGGACTATGCTGCCCCGGTAGGAACTCCCATAATGGCAACGGCCAATGGAAGAGTTGAAAAAGCTAGTTATACCAAAGGGAACGGAAATTATGTAAAAGTAAAACACAATTCCACCTATTCAACCCAATACTTGCACATGAAACGCCGCAAAGTAAAAACTGGGCAATTTGTCAAACAAGGAGATGTTATTGGCTGGGTTGGAATGACGGGAAACACCTCAGGTCCCCACGTGTGCTACCGTTTTTGGAAAAACGGACGACAAGTAGACCCCTTTAAACAAAAACTCCCTGAAGCAAAACCAATTTCGAAGGAGCTGAAAAGACAATTTTTTGCTCACATAGAACCCATATCAGTAGAACTAGAGTGTCTTTCTTTTGAAAAAGAAAAGACAACATCACTCGCAATGAACTAAAACATGGCATTACCAAATATCAATCCAACAACCACCCAAAGCTGGAAAAAACTTACAGTGCATTTTGAAGCAACTAAAGATATTTCGCTGCAAAAATATTTTGCTGAAAACCCCAATCGCTTTGACGAATTTTCCATTCAGTGGGAAGATTTCTTAGTCGATTATTCCAAGAACCGTGTTTCAAAAGAAACCCTCAATTTACTGGAAGAATTGGCCAACGAAGTTGGTTTAAAAGAAGCTATGAACGCTTATTTCGAAGGAGAAACCATCAATCAAACCGAAGGTCGTGCTGTACTCCACACTGCTCTTCGCGTACCCGAGGAAACCCAAATTTATCTCGACGGATTGGATGTTGTTCCAGAAATTCGTGCGGTTAATGCCAAAATTAAAACATTTTGCAATCAGGTCATCTCTGGAGAGCACAAAGGGTATACGGGGAAATCTATCAGCCATGTGGTCAATATCGGTATTGGAGGATCAGATCTTGGCCCAGCTATGGTGACCGAAGCGCTGGAGTTTTACAAGAATCACCTCAACGTTCAATTTGTCTCCAATGTGGAGGGAGACCATGTACGCGAAGTCATAAAGACCTTGGATCCAGAAACAACACTGTTTGTCATCGTTTCCAAGACATTTACCACCCAAGAAACCCTGAGCAACGCAAGCACTATTCGCCAATGGTTTTTAACCCATGCACCCGAAGAAGCTATTGCAAAACACTTTGTGGCGGTTTCCACCAATGAAGAAAAAATTGCCGCATTTGGTATTCATCCCGATAATGTTTTCCCAATGAAAGATTGGGTTGGCGGTCGCTTTTCCTTGTGGAGTGCAGTTGGCCTAAGTATCGCTTTGGCCGTTGGTCCAGATCATTTTAACGCCCTCCTACATGGGGCACACAAAATGGATGAACATTTCAAAATCACTCCTTTTCAAGAAAACATTCCCATTGTACTTTCACTACTTAGTGTTTGGTACAACAACTTCTGGAAAGCAGAAAGTGAAGCTGTCATCCCTTATACTCAATACCTGCGAAACCTTCCGGCCTATTTACAACAAGGCATCATGGAGAGCAATGGAAAAGGAGTTGATCGAAAGGGCGAGAAAGTGAATTATCAAACCGGAACCATTATTTGGGGAGGGTCAGGAACCAATGCACAACATGCTTTTTTCCAACACATCCACCAAGGAACAAAATTGATTCCTGCAGATTTTATTGGATTTAAAACATCTCTCTATGGGGAACAGGAGCATCAAAATAAATTGATGGCCAACTTCATTGCACAAACCGAGGCGTTGATGCGTGGAAAAACCTTAGAAGAAGCCACTGAGGAATTGAACTCCAAAGGTGTTTCTGCGGAAGAAATTAAACGTCTGGCCCTTTTTAAAGTATTTGAAGGAAACAAGCCAACCAATACCCTTCTCATCGAGAAACTCAGCCCAGAAAGTATTGGGAAGCTAATCGCCATGTATGAACAGAAAATTTTCGTACAAGGAGTGCTTTGGAATATTTTTAGTTATGACCAATGGGGTGTAGAATTAGGAAAACAATTAGCCAACAAGGTATTGGAAGATATTTCTGGCGAGGCTATTGCTGGACACGACGGGTCAACAACTGCCTTGTTGAAACACCTAAAAAATTAACCTTTTTAGCTAGAGTTTACCTACTAGAAAAACGAATATCTTTTACCCGAAGTTGGAGTGATACCTGTCCATTCCAGTCATTTTGATCGATGGTATACATCACATCAAATGGATTTCCTTTTGAAATTCCGTCAATATGGTGACCTAAGCCAAATCCAATTCCAATCATTGGACCCTGTGCTGTTTGAATAGACAACCGTAAATGACTACTGTCTTTCCCCACAAGCTTACTTCCACCGCTGTCAATACAGTTGTGGCTACAGAATACTGGACGCATATTCTTGGGCCCAAAAGGAGCCATCTGCTCGATTATTCGAAATAATTTTACGTTTACCTCATCGATGGGAAGAGCAAGATCGTATACAGCTGTGGGTGCTTTTTGTTCTGGTAGTATTGTTTTTGCAACAACGGTTTCAAAAGCCTGTTTAAAGGCCGTTAATTGGTCTTCATGCAACGTTAAGCCTGCAGCGTATTTGTGTCCGCCAAACTGAATCATATGCACTTGACAAGCCTCTAGAGCTTTGTAAACATTAAATCCCTTGACCGATCTAACAGAGCCAACATAGTTTTCTTTTGAGCGGGTCAAAACAACGGTTGGGCGATAATAGGTTTCAATTACACGAGAAGCGACAATTCCCACAACCCCTTTATGCCAATCGTCATGAAATACTACTGTTGCTGGATAGTCGTGCTCGTTTCGTTCTTCTATTTGAAGCAGTGCTTCCTTTGTAATTCGTTCGTCGGTCGCTCTTCGGTTTGCATTAAATACTTCTATTGGAGGCGCCAACTGATTCACCTCTTCGGAAGATGTGCTCATTAAAAGACTAGCCGCTTTTAGCGCATGATCCATACGTCCAGCTGCATTTATTCTTGGGGCAACTTTAAACACCAAGTCCGTCACCGTAACGGGCTTCTTCAAGGTTTCCAGAAATGTTTTAATACCTGGGCGTGGCTGTTTCCGAAGTTGTTCTAAACCAAAAAAACTTAAGGTCCTGTTTTCTGCGACCATGGGAACAATATCGGCAGCAATAGCGGTTGCTACCAAGTCTAGGTAAGGATATAGAATTGCGTTTTCTAGAGATCTGTTCTTAACAAGCGCTTGAATTAATTTAAAGCCAATTCCACAACCACATAGTTCATCAAAGGGATAGGAACAATCTTGTCGCTTTGGATCCAACAATGCCACGGCAGCCGGAAGTGCTTCTCCAGGTAAATGGTGGTCGCAAATGATAAAATCAATGCCCTTCTCTTTAGCATAAGCTACCTTATCTACAGCTTTTACACCACAATCCAAGGCAACAATAAGAGAAATTCCCAAACTTGCTGCATGATCAATCCCTCGATAGGAAACGCCATAACCTTCTTTGTAGCGATCGGGAATATACGGGGTAACTTGATGTGTAAGGGTCTGTAAAAAGGAAGTCATTAAAGCAACTGATGTGGTTCCGTCTACATCATAATCGCCAAAAACCATTATTTTTTCCTTCTGTGCAACGGCTGTGTTGATTCGTTCAACAGCATTGTCCATATCTTGCATTAAAAAAGGATCGTGAAGGTCTTCCCATTTTGGGCGAAAAAAACCTTTCGTCTCAGCAAAAGTTTCCATTCCACGTTGTACCAATAGAGTGGCTACTATTGACGAAATACCCACTTCCTCTTGTAGTAAAGCAATCTTAGAATTATCTGGAAGGGGCAGGGCTTGCCAGCGCATACTACTTTTTTGGTTTTCCGCTTAGACACAAAACAAACTCCCCTTTAGGTGCCTTTTGTTCAAAATAAAGAATCGCCTCTTGCAGGCTTCCTCTGAAGGTTTCTTCGTGTAATTTGGTTAATTCTCGAGAGATTGAAATTTGACGTGACTCTCCGCAAAGTTCTTTAAACTGGTTTAGGGTCTTGAGTAATTTATGCGGTGATTCATAAAGAATCACGGTTCGTTCCTCTTCTGCAATTTTTTCCATGCGGGTTTGACGTCCCTTTTTAGGAGGTAAAAAAGCTTCAAAAATAAAGCGGTCGTTGGGTAATCCGCTTTGTACCAAAGCAGGAACAAAAGCTGTTGCACCTGGCAAACACTCCACAGGAATTTCATGTAAAATCGCTTCACGCACCAGTAAATAGCCTGGATCAGAAATGGCAGGGGTACCCGCATCAGAAATCAAGGCAATTGTTTTGCCGTTTTTCAACTGAGTAATGATCCGAGGAACGGTACTGTGCTCGTTGTGCATATGGTGACTTTGCAACGGAGCTGTAATATCAAAATGCTTCATTAGCTTCCCGCTGGTGCGGGTATCTTCCGCCAAAATAACATCGACCGACTGTAAAACCTCTATTGCTCTAAGTGTTATGTCTTTTAAATTCCCAATGGGGGTCGGTATGAGGTAAAGTTTTGTCATTTAACTTCTTACATGATCTTTGAAGCGGTAGGAAACAAGTAAGAGTAGAATGGCCACAATGGGAACAATATGTTCCGCATCGCGATGATATACATGCGCAAGGGTAGCCAAAATAAGTTCAAAAAATAAACCTGAATAAGCCCATTCGACTAAGTACTTCATGCGATTATTAAGGATGACCAAAATGGCAAGAACTTTTGCAACAGCGATATAATAAATTAAATACGTAGGATAGCCCAAGGCGATAAATTCTGGTTTGGCCGCATCATAATTAAAAAAATACATGCCTGCACTTGCCAACATCATAAGTGAAATTAATAGGGTTGATCCCCAATAAAGTATAGGTTTAAGTTTCATTTGATTATTTAAAAGTTAGATTCTATGCATTTTAAAAAGCGAACTTCAAATTCTTCCTTTCCTTCCCAGTTGTTGTAATCAGGTTTTATCATTTCTTGAATAAACTGCTGAGCTTCTTCCCAGTCAGAATAAGTTTGCACTTGCGAAAGCACGCGTTGATAATCTTCTGCACTCCCTTCAAATAGGTTTTTGATAAATGCCAGTCGATCGTTAAGTCCAATCTGTATTCCTTTGCCTAAGAAATCATTCAAGCTTTTACGCTGAGTATTTTCTGGAGTAGCTTGATCAGCAACTAGCTGTTCCTTTTCCTCCTCTTTTTTTATGAAAACAGGATTTGTTACAGTGGTAAAAAGATCTTCTATTGCAGCAGATTCTTGCTCTAATGGCATTTCGGTTACCATTTCGCTAATGGTTTCCATTACTGGAACAACCTCTGCTGGAGAGGAATCTGTATGTCTTTCTTGGGTTTCGAGATGCTCGATTAAAACCAGTTGCTTGTAAAGCTCTTGCACTTTTTCAAGTAAATCTTGTGTGTCAACGGAATCATTTTGACCTAATATTTCGTGTGCAAGTCGATTTAATTCTTTTTTAATGGGATTAAGCATGGAACGATTCTTAAGAACAAATTGTTTTGATACCTTTGTTATGATAAGGGTAGAATAAATTACCCTTCACGGTGAAATTACAAAAATGTTTTTAGAAAATACGGTAAATCAAAATGAACAATTCGGCTGGATCGAAGTAATTTGCGGTTCCATGTTTTCCGGAAAAACAGAAGAGTTGATACGTCGTTTAAAACGCGCTCAGATAGCAAAGCAAAAGGTCGAGATATTTAAACCTACGGTTGATAATCGCTATGATGATGAATTGGTAACCTCACACGACCAAAATCAAATTCGGTCTACTCCAGTGCCTGCCGCCGCCAATATTCCTTTGTTGGTCAATGACTGCGAAGTTGTTGGCATTGATGAAGCTCAATTTTTTGATGACGAAATTGTACAAGTATGTAACGATTTAGCCAACCAAGGAAAGCGTGTAATTGTTGCTGGTTTAGACATGGACTTTAAAGGAAACCCTTTTGGTCCAATGCCTGCTTTAATGGCTACGGCAGAATATGTAACTAAAGTACATGCCGTTTGCACTAAAACAGGAAATCTAGCGCAATACAGTTTCCGTAAATCACCCGATGACTCTTTGGTTGTCTTGGGTGAAAAAGAAGCTTATGAGCCTTTAAGTCGTGCCGCATTTTTTAAGCTGAACAATCAAAAATCAGCGGTAAACAAGATCCATCCTCCTAAAAAAAATAAAAAGTGACGCAACTTAATCTCGATTTAAAAAAGCTCACCCATAATTTTACGACCATCAAAGGACGGCTAAAAACAACAACCAAAATTATGGCAGTTGTGAAAGCAGATGCCTATGGTCTTGGAGCAACTGCCCTTTCTAAACAGTTGATTTCTTTGGGAGCAGATTGCCTAGCCGTTGCCTATGCTCATGAGGGCGTATCCTTGCGTAAAATAGGTGTAGACTGTCCCATCATTGTGTTTTATCCACAATATGAACGTATCGATACAATTATTGATTACACCCTCGAGCCTTCATTATTTAGTTCCGATTTTATCGAAGCCTTCGCTACTGCACTCAAACAAAAGAAATGTGTCAATTATCCGGCTCACCTCAAGTGTAATACTGGATTGAATAGAATTGGATTATCTGCTCCAGAAGTTGACGATTTCCTCGCAAAAAAAGAAGCCTTCCCTTTTACACTAAAAAGTGTGTATTCACATCTTGGTGCGTCTGAAGATCCACGACCGAACACCTTCACTCAAAAGCAAATTACTTCCTTTTTGGCCATCAAAGAAAAGGTAGAAAAAACCTTTTCCGTTCCTCCACTATTTCATCTTTTAAACACCTCGGGGGTATTTAATTATCCCGAATATCAATTGGATATGGTTCGAATAGGGATTGGTTTATATGGTTTTGCCAATCAAATCGAATGGGATCATTTACTTCAGCCAATAGCAAGCTTATCGACAACTATTGTGCAAATTCATTCGGTACAAAAAGGAGAAAGTGTGGGTTATAATCAAGGATGGATTGCACATAAAGAAAGCCGTATTGGCGTGCTACCCTTAGGTCATGCCGACGGGATTAGCCGCAAATTTGGTAAAGGTGTTGGCGGTGTTTGGGTCAATGGAAAGCGCGCACCAATTGTTGGTAACGTTTGCATGGACATGCTTATGATTGACCTTACCGAAATTGACTGTGTACCCTTGGATCGAGCTGTACTATTTGACCATTTACATACTGCACGCGCACTTGCCGAACAAGCGGGAACAATTTCTTATGAATTAATGACCGCTTTATCTCCTCGTATTCAACGTTTTATTGAATAGTGAAATTTTTATAACATTTTGTTGGTTTTTTGGTATCTCAACTTTTCGCCTTGTTGGGGGAAGGATTATTGCCTACTTTAGCCGAAAATTAAACGATATGAAAGTTGCTGTTGTAGGAGCTACCGGTATGGTTGGTCAAGTAATGCTAAAAGTATTGGCTGAAAGAAGTTTTCCTTTAACTGAATTAATCCCTGTTGCTTCTGAGCGATCGGTGGGAAAAAAGGTGTCCTTTAAAGGTACTGACTATACGGTTGTTGGCTTACAAACTGCTGTACATATGCAAGCAGATGTTGCACTCTTCTCTGCTGGGGGAGAAACCTCTTTGGTCTGGGCACCCAAATTTGCGGCGGCAGGAACAACTGTAATCGACAATTCATCGGCATGGAGAATGGACCCTTCTATAAAGCTGATCGTACCAGAAATTAATGCGACAGAACTTACCGCAGACGATAAAATCATTGCCAACCCCAACTGCTCGACCATTCAAATGTTGGTGGCTTTGGCCCCGCTACAAAATAATTTTGGCATTGACCGTTTGGTCATTTCCACTTACCAATCCATTACTGGAACAGGCGTTGCAGCAGTACAACAACTGGAAAATGAATACGAAGGCAAAAAAGGAGAAATGGCCTATCCTTATCCTATTCACCGTAATGCCTTGCCTCACTGTGATGTGTTTCAAGAAAATGGGTACACCAAAGAGGAAATGAAATTGGTAAAAGAAACCCATAAGATTTTGGGCGACGACAGCATTCGAATTACAGCAACAGCCATACGCATTCCAGTGGTTGGCGGGCATAGTGAATCAGTCAATGTTGAATTAAAAGCAGCAACTACGGTTGCAGATATTCGACAATTATTACACAATAGCCCAGGGGTCGTTGTACAAGATAATCCAGACACCAACACTTACCCAATGCCCATCTATGCCGAAGGGAAAGACGATGTTTTTGTGGGAAGAATTCGACAAGATTTTTCACAAGAAAACGCCTTTAACCTTTGGATTGTTTCTGATAATTTACGCAAAGGGGCCGCGACAAACACCGTTCAAATTGCTGAATACTTATTCGCAAACGAATTACTCTAGCCTCTTTAAAAGCAATATTAAAACAAAAAAAAGACCGCAAATTGCGATCTTTTTTTTAACTGTCCATTTCAAACGACTCCATAAACTTAGTCGTATACTCTCCCTTAATATAATCGGGGTGATCCATCAATTGACGATGGAATGGAATAGTGGTTTTAATTCCTTCAATCACAAATTCATCCAAAGCACGTCTCATTTTATTAATCGCTTCCTCTCTGGTTTGCGCCGTAGTAATCAATTTTGCAATCATTGAATCATAGTAGGGAGGTATAATATACCCTGAATACACATGCGTGTCTAGGCGTACACCATGTCCTCCTGGAATGTGAAGATTGGTTATTTTCCCCGGTGAAGGACGAAAATCATTGTACGGATCTTCAGCATTGATTCTACATTCAATGGAATGCATTTTTGGCAAGTAGTGCTTACCAGAAATTGGGATACCCGCCGCTACAGTAATTTGCTCGCGAATGAGGTCAAAATCAATTACCTGTTCCGTTATTGGGTGTTCAACCTGGATCCGTGTGTTCATCTCCATGAAGAAAAAGTTGCGGTGTTTGTCGACCAAAAATTCTACGGTTCCTGCACCTTCATATTGAATAAATTCTGCTGCTTTTACCGCCGCTTCTCCCATACGTTCCCGAAGATCATCGGTCATGAAAGGTGAAGGGGTTTCTTCCGTCAATTTTTGGTGACGTCGTTGAACAGAACAGTCGCGTTCAGACAAATGACAAGCTTTTCCAAAGCTGTCTCCAACAATTTGAATTTCAATATGACGTGGTTCTTCGATCAGTTTCTCTAGGTACATCCCGTCGTTACCAAAAGAAGCTGCGGCTTCCTGACGTGCGCTTTCCCATGCTTTTTCAAGATCTTCTTCTTTCCAAACTGCACGCATTCCTTTTCCACCTCCACCCGCTGTGGCTTTAAGCATAACTGGATAGCCGGCTTCCGCAGCCAGTTTTTGGGTTTCTTCAAAATCTTTTAAAATTCCTTCTGATCCAGGAATTGTTGGTACTCCAGCTGCTTTCATGGTCGCTTTAGCAGAAGCCTTATCCCCCATTTTGTTGATCATATCACAAGAAGCACCAATGAATTTTATATCATGCTCGGAACACATTTTTGAAAACTTAGCGTTTTCAGACAAAAACCCATAACCTGGATGAATGGCATCTGCATTGGTGATTTCTGCTGCGGCAATAATATTTGCCATCTTCAAATAGGACTCTGTGCTTGAAGGAGGGCCAATACAGACCGCTTCATCGGCAAATTTCACATGTAAGCTCTCTGCGTCTGCAGTAGAATAAACCGCCACCGATTTAATTCCCATCTCTTTGCAGGTTCGAATAATGCGTAACGCAATTTCACCCCGATTGGCAATCAATATTTTTTTAAACATAAAAATGGATTTGGTTTCCGTTAAGATGGATCAATCAAGAATAAAGGTTGGTCAAATTCAACTGGAGAAGAATCGTCAACCAATATTTTAACAATTTTACCGCTAATTTCAGACTCAATTTCGTTGAAAAGTTTCATGGCTTCGATCACACATAAAACATCTCCTTCACCTACTTGTTGTCCTACCTCAACAAACAACGGTTTGTCTGGAGCAGGTTTGCGGTAAAAAGTTCCAATGATTGGCGATTTTATGGTGATGTATTTATCTGTCTCATTTTGCTCTGGTACTGGTGCTGCAGTTGTTCCAGCTGCAGGTGCAGCCAAGGGTGCATTTGGCATCACGGCAGCTACAGGAGGAAGCTGTTGCATGTAGTTGATTGGATCAGCAGCAACTTTATCATCTCCTGTTTTGATTGTGATCTTGACATCGTCCATTTCAAGACTTACTTCAGATGCACCTGACTTGGCCACAAACTTAATTAGATTTTGAATTTCTTTAATATCCATTATACTGTGTTTTAATTTTATCGTCGTTAATCGACCTTATTTGGTTTACGTTAAAGTTATATGGCGCTACATTGTATGCCAAAACCCGTTTAATTTGCGTGGGGCTGGTAGACTGTGCAGTGAAAAATTTGGTGATATTTTGTTGGGTTAAATCCCACATTGTATGGGTACTACCCTTGATTGTTATTGAAGCAAAAAGCCTCTTTTGTGAACAACTTAGTTGACCAATTGTTTTAACCATTTCCATAAGGATGCGATTGGTTAAAATTGGTTTTAACGCATAACGTACAATAGCAAATATATTTGCCTTGGCTGTTTTTAAGCGATCCCGATTCATTGATTTCTTGTCTTTTCCATGAACGATTTGCTAAGTGAAGATAACCGTTTTTTGTTCCAAACAAAACCTTTTATATGAAAAATGCTCCCCAAACGGAGAGCATATGTTCTATAATGAAGGAGTGTGATTTAGGCAGTTGCTTCTTCAGCGTTGTCAATTAAAACTCTCCCTTTATAAAATAATTTTCCTTCGTACCAGTGAGCACGGTGATAAAGATGTGCTTCTCCAGTGGTTGTGTCTACCGCAATTTGAGAATGAGCTGCTTTTACGTGTGTTCTTCTTTTATCTCTTCTGGTTTTGGATATTTTCCGTTTGGGATGTGCCATTTTAGTCCTGTTTTAGTTTATAATAAATCTTTTAATTTATCCCATCGAGGGTCGTTATTGTCTAACCGTTCCTCTTTGGGTTGTAATTCTTCTAGTCGTTTTAATAGGGTAGATTCTAGTGAGCCATCCAATACACCCGGGTGAACTTTTTTGACGGGTACTGCCAACACTGTCATTTCATAAATGGGTTGTGCTACACTAACTTGATAGGTACCATGGGGTAGAATTAAAAATTCATCATGGTCATCATCGAAGTTGTCGCCAAATTTTACGATCCAGTCAAGGCTTGTATTGATTATGTAATCAAACGCTTCGTTTGACACATCACACGTCAATCCAACAGTGCCCTTGGCCGTAAATTTCAAATTCATCATGCTGGATTTCTTCTCAAAAAGCAAATTTACTTTTACAGAAGCAGCATTGAAATCACTAAATTCAAATTCGTTAAAGAACGTTGTATCAATGTCAAAATAAAAGGAATGCTGACCCTCTCTGAGCCCTACAAAAGGGATGACAAATTCGGTCAATGCTTCCATGTTCTTGTCAATGAGGGGGCAAATTTACAAAAAAAAAAATTCTAAACTGCTTTTACCCATAGTTTTATTAAGGTTAATCAATGTTGTATTCTGCATGACTTTCGCGATTGAAAAAGATTTCTCGTGCCATAAAGGAAGCTTCTTTAAAAGAAGTTGTTTCTGCGAGACCTTTCCCAGCAATATCAAAAGCCGTCCCGTGGTCTGGAGAAGTCCGCACTTTATCAAGTCCTGCTGTAAAATTAACTCCCTTCCCAAAGGTAAGTGTTTTGAACGGTATAAGGCCCTGATCGTGATAGGTGGCTAAAACAGCGTCAAACTTTTGAGGTAGGTCTGTTCCAAAAAAACTGTCAGCAGCATAAGGACCAAAAACCATGGTTCCTTTGGTGTAAATTTCTTTTAACGTTGGTCGAAGTACGGTATCATCTTCCTCGCCTATTACGCCTTTATCTCCTGTATGCGGGTTGATTCCCAGCAAAGCGATTTTCGGTTTTGCAATGCCAAAATCGTGCTGTAAAGAAGTTTTCATATTGGCTACCTTCTTCTTAATTAACTCGGGTGTTATGGCTTGTGCTACTTCGCTTACCGGAATGTGGTCCGTCAATAAACCTACTTTTAACGTATCGGTAACCATAAACATAAGACTTTCTCCCGTGAGTTCTTTGGCCAAATAATCGGTATGACCAGGAAATGCAAATGTCTCTGACTGAACATTGTGCTTGTTTAGTGGAGCTGTTACCAAAACGTCCACCTTTCCCTCTTTTAGGGCTTGAGTTGCGGCTTTAAAAGAAGCTAAGGCTAATACGCCTCCCTCAGGCGTTTCCTCTCCAAACAATGTTGTAAAAGGAGCTTTGAGCACCTCAACAACATTGAGCTGATTACTGCTGCTTTTATTTCCCAAAACATAAGACGCAAAAGAGGTTTGAAGATTGAAATGCTTCCGTTGAAAACTAAGCAATTTGGTGCTCGCAAATACAATGGGGGTAAAGAAGTTAAACATGCGTTTGTCTTCAAACATTTTCAAGATAATCTCGATACCAACTCCATTTGGATCTCCAATGGAAATACCCAATTTAATTTTTCGTTCTCTTCCGTCCATTGCCTGATTATTTGCTACTTTTGAAAACAAAGTTAAACAATATCAACGAGCTTATGTTTACAGGAATTATAGAAGATTTTGGGACCATTACAAAACTGGAAAAAGAAAACGAAAATTTGCACTTGAGTCTAGAAAGTTCCATTACAGCAGAATTAAAAATCGATCAAAGTGTTGCTCATAATGGTGTGTGTTTAACCGTCGTTAAAATTGATAGAAATCAATACACCGTGACAGCCATAAAAGAAACCCTCGAAAAAACAAACCTCTCTACCTGGAAAGTTGGTGCTAAAATAAACCTTGAACGCGCCATGAAATTGGGCGCTCGACTAGATGGACATATTGTACAAGGCCATGTCGACCAAGTCGGAAGTTGTACAGAGGTAAAAGAAGAAGGGGGTAGCTGGGTGTTTTCATTCGAATATGACCTTTCGCAAAAGAATATTACCATTGAGAAAGGATCAATTACAGTCAATGGGACAAGTTTAACAGTAGTGAATTCAGGAATAAGCACCTTTTCTGTCGCCATTATTCCATACACCTATGAACACACCAATTTTCACACCTTTGAAAAAGGAACTCTGGTCAATTTAGAGTTTGATGTAGTGGGGAAATACATCACCAAAATGCAGCAACTCAGGTAAATCAATAAAATTCGTACCTTAACGCTAAACTATTTTTATGCACATTCTTGAAATCTCCACTGTTTTACTTGTCATTGCATCTGCGTTTTCGCTCGTCAATCTTCGGATACTTAAACTTCCTCTTACAATTGGGTTAATGGTTCAAGGCCTAATAATGTCGTTTGTTATTTTAGGAATTGGTACGGTCTATCCACCTTTTTTGGATAAAGCAACCGCCTTGACACAAACCTTTGATTTCAGTGAATTACTCGTCAATGTAATGTTGCCTTTTTTGCTTTTTGCAGGAGCCATTGGAGTGAATGTCCATGAATTACTCAAAGACAAAACAACCATTTTATTTCTCGCAAGTTTTGGTGTCCTCTTTTCAACTTTTGCCGTTGGAAGCGGATTGTACTGGCTCATTCAACAGCCCTTTCTTGGAATGAGCGCTTTTGGACTAACCTATGTTGATTGTTTGCTTTTTGGGTCATTGATCGCACCCACAGACCCCATTGCAGTTTTGGCAATGGTTAAGAAAATGAACTTATCCTCCATAACTGAAACCCGGATTGCGGGAGAATCTCTTTTTAATGACGGAATTGGTGTGGTTGTGTTTTTAACTCTTTTAAGCATAAAAGCTGAAGGAGTAGAAAACATTACGGCTGCCAGCGTTGGTCTTTTGTTTGTTACCGAAGTTATTGGTGGTATCGCCTTGGGTTCACTTATGGGCTACTTTGGACTTAAGCTTTTAAAATATATTGAAAACGAACACATTGAATTAGAAGTCTTGGTTACCCTTTCAATGGTTTTATTGCTTCCCCTTATCTCCCACTATTTTCATTTTTCTGCCGTCTTGGGAATTGTCGTTATGGGATTATTCCTCAATCGAAACATCGACACCGACAAAGAAGAAGAAGGTGTTCAAAAAGCCATGGGAGATTATGTCTATAAATTTTGGCATTTGATTGATGAAACCCTAAACGCCATCTTATTTATTTTAATTGGAATTGAAATCATCCCGCTATTCAAAGAAGTACAAAGCAGCTTTTTTGTTCTCTCCTTCTTTGTGGTTATTTGGGTGGTCTTCTCGCGTTGGGTTGGGGTAACAGTTCCTATCAGCATATTGTCGATCCGCAAAAAATTTGAACCTAAAACAGCTTTAATCATTACTTGGGGTGGCCTACGCGGAGGCCTAAGTATTGCGCTTGCATTGAATTTACCCGATGCACTTGGGGAAGGAAAATCCTTGATTTTATTCCTCACTTATGCGGTTGTCTTGTTTACCATTTTAGTACAAGGCTTGACATTGAAAAAAATTGTAAAATAATTTTTAGCCTCTCTTTTTTCTGCTAAATTTGTCTTGAGCAGTTCGCACTGTGACAACAGTGATGTTTAACTTAATGTAGAAAGGAGGTGTCTTATGTCTTATAAACAACATTTGGGGAGTAACGGACAAAAGCCGCCTTATATCAAGGCTTCTTAATCCTACTCCTTATCTATTTTAACATAAAGCAGGCCGATGGGTCTGCTTTTTTTATTTTTCTCGTACTTTTATTGAACACTAATATAACATGAAAAACATCCCACGAGTCGATTTGTCTGACTTTTTATCCAATGATCCCAAACGCAAGAATGCGTTTATTTCCAGTATAGGAAAAGCCTTTGAAGATATTGGTTTTGTGATTTTAAAAGGACATTATTTAACAGAAGAGCATACCCAAAAACTGTATCGTGAAATCAATACTTTTTTTGCACTCCCAGAAGAAATCAAAAGCAATTATGAGATCGAAGGACTGGCTGGTCAACGCGGGTATACGGCTTTTGGAAAAGAAAGTGCGAAAGGAAAAAAAGAAGGTGATTTGAAAGAGTTTTGGCACTTTGGGCAATACAATATTCCCGAAACAGGTCCGCTTTATCCCGAAAACATTATTGTGAAAGAAGTCCCTAAATTTAACACCATTGGGAAAGAGGTTTTTCAATTATTGGGAAAGACGGGACAATCCATTTTGCAGGCCATCGCCCTTCACTTAAAACTAGAGGAAGATTACTTTGACGCTTTTGTGACCTATGGCAATTCTATTCTGCGGCCCATTCACTATCCGCCCATTACCCAAGAACCCAAAAATGCCGTTCGGGCTGCAGCGCATGGAGACATAAACCTAATCACCCTATTGATGGGTGCCCAGGGTCGAGGCTTACAAGTATTGACCAAAGAAAACGAATGGATCGATGCCATTGCAGAAGAAGGAGAACTGATCGTTAACCTAGGAGATATGATGGCGCGTCTGACCAATAACTTCTTGAAATCTACACAACATCAGGTCATTAATCCTCCCAAAAAACATTGGGGAAGTTCGCGCTACTCAATTCCTTTTTTCATGCACCCCAGCCCCGATATGCCGCTCAATTGTTTACCCAGTTGTGTTTCAGAAAAACAACCCAAAGCCTCTGAAGATTGTACCGCAGGAGAATATCTTACCGAACGTCTGATTGAACTTGGCCTAATAAAATAAAATCATGCTCAATACGGATTCTCTCTTTTCTATTGCCAATGTATTCATCCTCTTAAATTGGCTTCCGCTCTTGTTGGCGCCCCAATCAAAGCTTACCCAAAAATTAATTCAATTTCCTTTTATTCCCCTTGTGCTGAGTGTCTTTTATCTCTTTTTTTTAATTGGGGATGGCGGTCTTGGAGAAGCAGATTTCACCAGCCTTGATGGAATATTAACCCTTTACCACAATGCCAGCCCAGAAGCAGCTGCTGCTGGTTGGATGCACTACCTTGCCTTTGACTATTGGGTGGGCTGCTGGATGCTTCGTGATGCACAGGGAAAGGCGTTACCCCATGGATTGATTCTTCTCCCCTTACTGTGTACATTTATGTTAGGACCCATTGGAATTTTAACCTATGTTCTCTTTAGTCAAAGCTATTTAAAACTAAAAAAATGAGGTATACAACCATTAACAGGTTCAGAAAAACACATCGCTTTTTAGGTCTCTTTATTGGGATACAGTTCTTGTTTTGGACCATTTCTGGTCTGTATTTTAGTTGGACCGATATTGATGAAGTTCACGGAGATCACTACCTTAAAAAGCCAACCCCAGTTGCCATAAATACTGGACTAATCGCTGATTCTCTCTTCCATAATCTTTCCTTCCCAATCCATGAATTGGAAGTGAAAACAATTGGTCAAAGCCCGTTCTTTTGGGTAAATGACTCCCTCTTGATACACCCCAAAACAGGTGAAATTATTACCGAAATAAGCCCTCAACAAGCTGTGGCCGTTGTGCAAGCAAATGTACTTCCGCAATACATTCCTCAAAAAATAGAACGCATTACAGAAGTTGGTCCACACAGTGAATACCGTGGTCGCCCCTTACCCGCTTTCCGTATCGCGCTATCTGGAGAGGGTAATCCCATTGCATACGTTAATGCGCGTAATGGAAACTTTCAACGCATTCGACACACCCAATGGCGATGGTTTGATTTTTTATGGATGACCCATACCATGGACTATCAAGGGCGGGATAATTTTAATACCCTGCTTTTGCGAGCCTTTTCATTACTTGGACTGATAACTGTTTTAAGTGGGTTTGCTTTGGCCTTTGTTACCTCAAATTGGCGTATGAAAAAGCAGGCTTAATCTTCCTTTTTTGATGATAGCATTAGCTCTATTAAAAGCCCAATAAGCCCAAACAAAAATCCTATAATAAAACCTTCTGTATGTGATCTTCCTTTGCGTTCTGCAATAAAAGCGCCGAGTGCTCCAAAAACAATTCCAATGGCTAGTAAGGTATAAATCATATCTAATATTAAAAGGTGTAGGATAACTCTAGCCTAAAGTTTCTACCTGTATCCCCAGCAAAATAGCGGAGTCTATTCAAATAATTACGGTAATCTACATTAAAAACATTATCGATACCTAAACGGATTTCCCATTGCTTATTGATTAAATAAATAGCCTCAGAATGGAATAGACCATACGATTCCGGTGGAGTGCTAACATCAACAATATCTCTTACTATTTCTCCATTTTCGATGAAATTATATTCAAAATTAAAATCCGGGAAACGATTTTGCCTTCCTACATATTCACTAGTTAAACGAATTTTAAGTCTGGAGATTTTCATTGGACTATAAAGTAATTCGTTTAACATATTAAATGGAGGAATATCTACAATGGGTTCTCCCTGTCCTGTTGAAGCCTCTACCCAACTAGCTGTTCCTTTATAAGAGAATCCTTGGCTAAATTGATACCTAAGGTCTATATCTATTCCTTGTAATAATGCCTTTGCTATTTGTTGATAATTTGCTTGAATCACTGAAATACTTCGTGTTTGGCGAATACCCACTGGCTGTAAATATAAATAGTTTCTAACCGAAGACCTGTATCCAGAAATAGAATACGACAATTTTCCTTGTTTTTTTTCAAATGACACCAAGGATTTAATCGCTTTTTCCTGAACCAATCGCAACTCCCCCGTCTCATAACGAGAATTAGCATGATGCAAACCATCACTAAATAATTCTGCGGGATTAGGAGAACGAGTAATATAACCTATATTCACAAGAAGATAGGTGTTAGCCCCAAGAAACTGCTTTAAACCTAGAGAGGCAGAAAGATTTCCGAATTTTTTGATTTGTTGGGTTAAGTGTTGTCCTAAATTTGAAGTACTGAGAATTGTAGATGAAAAGTCTAAGTGATAATTCCGTGTATCCCAATCAGCTATCCTATAAAACTTATAGGCATCAATATGATTGTAATCATAACGAAAGCCTAGTTCTGCGTTAAAATCATTAGAAGGTATGTATTCACTTATCCAATATCCTCCTAATTTGTAATAACTGTAATCTGGAATCAATCGTCGAACGCCCGTATCTGGGTTAGAAAAGTTTTTCTGTATTTGTGCGGAAACCCCAGTATTCCATCGAAAACTATCGTTCAGTTCTCCCTGCATATTCATCCCCAAATCATGTGTTTGCAAGTGAATGTCTAGCGCAGGTCTAAATTTAAACTCTCCCCTACGAAGGTCATACTCTTTTCGGAGATTCGATTGAAAACCATAATGAATATCCCATTTGAAATGATTATTAATACGTCGATTGTATTGACTGTTAAAACTGTGATGAGTTATGTTTTGCTGCGGACTTTTTAACTTTCTAGTCCAAGGTAATATAACCAGAGGGTATTCACTTTTTATACCCCTCGCCAGGTCGCCAACAGACCCCAGGTGAGCCGCGGCTAAAATTCCAGTTTGCTTTTCAAAAAAACTATAATTAATTCTCCATTCTTGTGTAATCGTATTACGTCCAAAATTTACTTTTGCGTGTTGTTCTCGGTTACCGGTATTAGATAAGACGTAATTTGGATTCTCAAGGTCTCCAGAATTTTTTAAAGAAACCGTCCCTCCAAAATAAAATCCATTGAAAAAAGTCTTTGTAATGTCTGCCAAAAAAAAACCTCCTTTTCCTTGTTCCTGAAAACCTGTGGATATAACACCCAACAAACTGTCCTTAAGAAGATGTTTTTGTGGAATAAGTTGCAATACTCCTCCAATGGCATCTCCTGCAAATTTTAATGACGTAGCTCCTTTAATTAACCGAAGTTCATGGGCTCCATTAATATCAATACTAGGTGCATGATCCGCCCCCCATTCATGATCTTGTAGTCGAATTCCATTATTTACGATTGCCAATCGAGAACCAGAAACTCCATGTACAACCGGTTTAACTATTGCATTCCCCGTTTTTATACTTGATACACCCGATAATTGTGCTAGTGCGTCTCCTAAATTTTGAGCGCGAAATCGATTAATTTCCTCCTTTGATAAAGCACTTTCAACCCCAGTTTTAGTAATGCTTTTTTGGGCTAAATCAGTAACTATAATTTCTTTTAAAGTGGTTATATGGTGTTCTAAATAAAAACGTTTTAAAATGTTTGATGGTGAATTAATCTTAACTGTAATCGGCATGCAATCAACATGTTCTAGTAACAACGTGAAGGACTGCTTGCATAAGGCGGGGAAAACAAATTTTCCGTTGAAGAGTGTTTCAATTTGCCTGTTCTCTTCTACTAAGGTGACTTTCACTCCCTCTAAAACATGATTATCATGTAGATCATAAACCACACCAAAGATTGATTTATCACACTCCTGTGCAGAAGCAAAGGCTGACACTAAAAATAAACATGAAAAGAAAATATTTTTAATCAATACCTGAAAATGTATAAAAAGGCCATTCTTGGTTTAAGAATGGCCTTTTTTTATTATTGAATACTAACTGGAAAGTCTAATTCAACATCAGTAGATCCACCTAAAGCAGATCTTGTACTTCCCGATTTTGAAGAAGGTTCATGAATTAGGAAGGCACGAATGGTTCCACTCCCAGCATCCCCAACAGTCCAAGCTGTTTTCAAGTTAATTGATACGCCATCTGCATCAACTACGTCGTTACTGGCCGCAGAAATACTAACCGCTGCTGATACTACTTCATAAAACACAAAGTGTTCGTCAGCTTCGTCAATAACTTCTTCTGTAATATCTTCTACATCTCCTGGATCAGAAGCATCGAAGAAATGAATACTTGCCTGATAGGTTGAATTAGTTGTTAAGTTAAGCGTTGGTATAGTTTCTCCCTCATTCCAAGTATAGGAAGTAGAGGCACCTGCTGAGTCAGTAATGGCAAGCGTTACTCGATTAATAACTTCTTCTTCATTAATTTCTTCAGGTGTATCATCGTCTTTTGAACATTGTGCAAAAACGAAGATTAATAGTAAAGCAAAAATAGAGCGTAACACGCTAGGGGTATAAATAGATAATTTCATTGTATTTAATTTATTGTTAACGATATAGTTTTAAACGAAAAACAATAAAGTGGGCGGACCACGCAAAAGAATATGACTGGTTTCAGAACTGAAAAGCTCTTGAGTATATTTTGTTACTTTAGTAGCATCTGCTTTTTCTACCAAGGGTGTTGTTGGAGCGAGAGCCACCAAAGTAAATGGCGTGGTAAAAACAAAGATCAGGGCACAACTCAGTTCGCTTTCGTGAAAATGAGTCTTAGTCTCCGAACAAATGCGTTCCTCATGATGATTGTCGGTTAGGTGCATCCATTGATGTATACTGGGAAGGAAAAATGTCCCCAACAAACAAAACGAAACCAAAAAAGCACCTAAACGTGTTTTCATATGATAAACTTATGCAAATTTAATCAAACCATCTGGACCAAACAGCAGAATGAGCTTTTTTTAGGCTTTATTGATAGTTTGCATGCTTTGTTGATCTGGCCTGATTATCGTACTTTTAACAAGTATGCAAGAAAAAAAGAAGGTTTCCTTTAAATGGGCGTTTAGGGAATACATATGGCCCAGAAGAAAAGTTGTTTCGATTGGTCTTTCCCTTATTATTGTTCGCAGTCTTTGTGGTCTGGTTCTGCCCTATGCCAGTAAAGCTTTAATTGACGATGTAATCCCCTCAAAAGACACCCAAGCATTGAGCTATTTATTAATTGCTGTTGGAATTGCTCTCTTGTTTCAATCTCTAAGCTCCTTTTCGCTCACCCGTATTTTGAGTGTTGAGGCCCAGCATTTGATCTCAGTCTTAAGGGCAAATGTGCAAAAGAAATTATTGAAGCTTCCCATTCATTTTTTTGACAACCAAAAAGCAGGTGCCCTAGTGTCACGAGTAATGACAGATGTTGAAGGTGTTCGTAATTTGGTAGGAACTGGTTTAGTTCAACTCATTGGAGGCTCAATTACTGCTGTAATTTCGTTGGTCATTTTAATCAATATCAATGGCTGGATGACCCTGTTTGTTTTACTTCCCGTAGGCGTTTTTGCCGTCATTGCTTTAAAAGCATTTGGTTACATACGACCCATCTTTCGCGATCGCGGAAAAATCAATGCTGAGGTAACTGGTCGCTTGACCGAAACCTTGAATGGAATTCGTGTTATAAAAGGATTCAATGCAGAAGAACAAGAACAAAAGACATTTGAAAAAGGCGTAGAACGTTTATTTTTGAATGTCAAAAAAAGCCTCACGGCAACTGCCTTTATGACTAGCGCGTCTACATTTTTACTAGGGATTGCCTCGGCAGGAATTATGGGGATTGGTGGTTATTTTATTATGCAAGGAAGCATGACCTATGGAGAGTTTGTTTCCTTCACCCTTTTTCTCGGCTTTATGATTGCTCCCATTGTTCAGATGAGCAATATTGGTAGTCAACTCACTGAAGCTTTTGCGGGTCTAGACCGCACCCAAGAATTGATGGACACTGCAGAGGAAGACGATCCGTCCATAAGAACAAATCACCTGAAACAAGTGAATGGAAAGATTGTTTTTGAGAACGTTTCTTTTGCTTATGAAGCCAATAAAGAAGTACTGCATTCCGTTTCTTTTACAGCAAATAAAGGAAGTGTCATTGCGCTTGTTGGGTCGTCCGGCTCAGGGAAGTCAACCATTGCTGGTTTAGCTTCTGGCTTTTTAGCTCCCAATAAAGGGACCGTTTTGATTGATGGCCAGGATCTGTCAAAAATTAATCTTCGCAGTTTTCGCAAACATTTAGGGGTGGTTTTACAAGACGACTTTTTATATGAAGGAACCATCAAAGAGAATATCTTATTCCCTCGTCCAAATGCTTCGGATGAAGAGGTTTTAGCCGCTGCAAAAGGGGCATATGTCACAGAATTTACCGATCGATTTGATGGTGGCTTGGACACCCTAATTGGCGAAAGAGGAGTTAAATTATCTGGAGGGCAGCGTCAACGCATCTCCATTGCACGCGCCTTATTAGCACAACCCGATGTCGTCATTTTAGACGAAGCAACCTCTAACCTTGATACCGAAAGCGAGCGTTATATTCAAGATAGCTTGAGCGTTCTCATGAAGGATCGTACAACGCTGGTCATTGCGCACCGCTTGAGCACCATTCAAAAAGCTGATCAAATCTTAGTCATTGAAAAGGGTGAAATTGTGGAAAAAGGCAAGCACCAAGAATTGCTCGAAAAACAAGGTCGTTACTTTGAGTTATACACCTATCAAACCCGTATGTAAAACAGAAAAGAATAAGCCGTGCTTTGATTCCTAAAAAAAATTATACATTTAGCTAGTCTAAACACGCAATACGCTTACTTCACATGCAAAAAATTCAATTTTTCTTTATGGCCTTTCTACTTCCTTTGGGATTAATGGCACAGGTGTATTCTTTCACTGAAGGGCCTAAAACCCATCGTGTTTTCATGGATGAAAGCTACTTGGTAGAAACGGTATTCAATACAGAAGATGGTTTTTTTATCTTCTCTAGAGGGGGATATTTCACCATGGAAAAAGATCGTTTTAAGGTACAGTTTGAATTCAATTCTAATTTTGAAAAAGACAGCCTCACGTATAAAAAATATGATCGTGGAGCCAGCTGGAAAAACATCTCTACTCTCGACCAAAACCTAGAAGGAAAATGGTTAATGGCCGGTCGGGTTAAGCCCGAAGGTGAGCAACGAAGAGATTTAACACGATCGCGTAAAACCATGAAAATATTACTCAATGGCTATTTTCAGTGGATTGCCTTTGACACAGCAAACATGAGCTTTAAAGGAACAGGAGGAGGGACCTACACGGCCAAAGATGGTGCCTATGTTGAAACCTTAGACTATTTTTCGCGTGACCCCCAAAAAGTTGGGAAAGTCCTCCCCTTCGAATACCGTCAAAATAAAGACGACTGGTACCACAAAGGGTTTACCAGTAAAGGCGAGCCAATGCATGAAATTTGGCACAAAAGAAATTAATGACCATTCAACAACACTTTATTATGAAAAAAATAATTTTTAGTCTATTTGCCTTTGCGGTAACTTCAACCGGCTGGACACAGAAGAAAGATAAAAAAGACCTACCCCTAGAAGCCAGCCGAACTGTCACCATCTCAACTGATCAAGGAACGTGGCTTTCGCTCGATGTTCATCCAGATGGGTCAAAAATTATCTTCGATCTATTAGGCGATTTATACGAACTCCCCATTAGCGGAGGAAAGGCGATGCGCCTAACCGAAGGGCTCGCTTTTGATTCTCAGCCTAAATATTCTCCCGATGGCAATTCCATTCTTTTCTTGTCGGACAGAAGCGGAGGAAATAATGCCTGGATCATTGATCGCAAAAAAGAAGACACCATTCAACTCACCAAAGGGAACACCTCCAAAATGCAATCGGCAGACTGGTCTCCCGATGGAAATTATGTTGCTGTAAGTAAAGGAACGCGTAATTTTAAATTACATCTCTACCACAAAGACGGCGGAGGAGGAGCCCAGCTAATTAAAAAACCCGATAATTTAAAAATATCTGAACCGACCTTTGGTGCAAACGGAAGGCATATTTGGTTTTCGCAACGCACAGGGGCATGGCAATATAATGCCCGTTTGCCTCAATACCAATTAGCAACTTATGATCGTGAGGACGGAAAAAAAGAAGTCATGACTTCTCGTTATGGTTCGGCCTTTACGCCCACACTTTCACCTGATGGTAAGTGGTTGGTCTATGGAAGTCGATACAATGACCAAACAGGTCTAGTAAAACGCAACCTAGCAACGAAAGAAGAGAACTGGTTGGCCTATCCTGTTCAACGAGACGAACAAGAATCGATCGCTCCTTTAGGGGTTTTACCTGCCATGTCGTTTACGCCTGACAGTAGATCGGTAGTGGCTTCCTATGGTGGGAAAATTTACCGTATTCCAATAGAAGGCGGAGAAGCAATAAATATTCCTTTTCAAATCAATGAAGAAGTAGCGCTAGGTCCACAACTGAAATTTGATTATCCCATTGAAGACACCCCAACCTTTGATGTAAACCAAATTCGTGACGCCCAAGTTTCACCTGATGGAACGGCGATCGTTTTTACTGCCTTGAACAAGCTCTATTGGATGAGTTTCAAGGATAAGCAGCCCAAGCGTCTCACCGGTTTTTCCTTTACTGAGGCTATGCCCACTTGGAATCCAAATGGTCGCGAAGTTGCCTTTGTTAGTTGGGATGATGAGAAAGGTGGCCAAGTATACAAAGTAAGGGTAGACAAAGCTGCTAAGCCTATCCAGCTAACCACAGAATCAGCCGTATATACTCAGCCTGCATGGGGTTCAACCAACAAAATAGCAGTCTTTAAAGGTGCGGCACAACAATTTAAAGATGCCGATGGACCACGTGCATTTCAACAAAAATCGAACTTGGTTTGGCTAAATGCAAATGCAGCAGGAAAGACCAACTTAGTGACCAAAGCTAGAGGGCTTTCCAACCCTCATTTTGCCCAAAATGACGATCGAATTTACCTCAACTCTTCGAATGGCTTGATCTCAATGCGTTGGGATGGAAAAGATCGCAAAAAATATGTACAAGTAGACGGGATTACGGTCTATGGCTCTTCCTATGATGAAAATCATTTGTTGGCTGATTCCCCCAAGGCTCCAGCCAAAAAACCGGCAAAAGCAAACACCATCTTACGTGCTCCTAAAGGAGACTATGCTTTGGCGCAAATCAACAACGATATCTATGTAGTAACCATTCCCTATGTGGGGGCAGACGGTGCCAAAGTAAATGTAAAAGATGCTTCTAAGGCAGCTTTCCCTTCCCGTAAACTAACCAAATTTGGCGGACAGTTTCCTTCATGGAATAGTACTGGAAATGTGGTCTATTGGACCCTAGGGAAAACCCTTTTCCGCTATGACATAACGGCAGCAGAAGCAAACGAAAAGGCGCAAAAAGAAGCAAAAGAAGCGGCTAAGAAAGAGGAAAAAGATGATGAATCTGACACCGCCGAAACTGTAGCTTCAATTGAAACAGATGACGAAGAAGAGGAAGAGGAAGACGCTATAGAAGACTATCAGGCAAAAGAATTGGACTTAATTGTTAAAGCAAATCGCGCCATAGCAAAAGGAACGCTTGTTTTACAAAACGCAACCTTGATTACCATGAAGGGAGATGAAATCATTCAAAACGGAACGGTGGTTATCACGGATAATCGAATTACTGCCGTAGGTACTTCCAATGAGGTTGAGATTCCCACTGGAGCAAAAATCATGGATCTTAAAGGCAAGTATATTGTTCCCGGTTTTGTCGACACCCATGCCCACATGTGGCCTACTTGGGGCTTACACAAAAGTCATGTTTGGGTCTATGCCGCCAACTTGGCCTATGGAGTGACCACGACCCGAGATCCACAAACAGCTACCACCGATGTTTTGACCTATGCCGATATGGTAGAAGCCGGACAAATTCCTGGGCCACGTATTTACTCTACTGGACCTGGAGTAGGTTATTGGGGCTATAACATCAAAAGTTTAGATCATGCGCGCGATATACTAATGCAGTACTCTAAATACTACAACACCAAAACCATCAAGATGTACTTGACCGGAAACAGACAACATCGTCAGTGGATTATTCAAGCGGCAAAAGAACAAGAATTGATGCCTACAACAGAAGGTGGATTAGACTTTAAATTAAACGTAACGCAAATATTAGATGGCTATCCTGGGCACGAGCATTCGTTCCCCATTTATCCATTGTACAAAGACTTTATTGACTTTGTCGCTGGATCAAAAACAGCCTATACACCAACTCTTTTGGTTTCCTATGGCGGACCTTGGGCGGAAAATTATTTTTATGCTACAGAAGATGTACAGGGCGATGCAAAAATAAATCGCTTTACCCCTAAGTCTGAATTGGACGCAAAATCGCGTCGTCGAAATGCAGGCTGGTTCATGGAAGAAGAATATGTTTTTGAAGATCATGCGGTCTTTGTAAAAGACCTTGTGGCTGCTGGCGGGTTGGCTGGCGTGGGTTCTCACGGACAATTACAAGGATTAGGCTTTCACTGGGAAATGTGGAGCATGCAGGCTGGCGGTATTTCAGAACACGATATGCTTAAGGTAGCCACCGTAATTGGGTCAGAAGCCTTGGGTCTTTCGAAGGATATCGGAAGTATTGAAAACGGAAAACTTGCGGACTTGGTTATTCTAAATCAAAACCCGCTTGAAAACATTCGTCATACCAATTCAGTCAAGCTTGTGGTTAAAAATGGTTTTGTCTACGAAGGAGACAGTTTAAACACCGTTTATCCTGAAGCTAAAACCCAAGACTATCCTTGGACACAAGCTGCTCCTTCAGCTGAATTACCCGGTGTAGGAAAAGAATAAACGACTACTTTTCTGTAGGAAGCGTTAACACATCAGTGCCCAAATATGCGTTAGCTTGGTTGGTATACCAAGACCGCGTTTTGGGCATTTTTATGCCTTGAACGATTTCCTCTCCTGAGAGTAAAATATATTCGCCATCGTTCTTCGATTCGTCATGATAAAATTGATAGTGCCGCATAGCATAAGTCTTTTTGTCAAAATAGAAATACCAACTGTCTTTTCCAACGGCAGCATCATAGGTCACTTTTAAACATAAAAACGATTCTCCATTGAGTGATTTAGTATAAACCTTATCCTCTAGTTGCGTTCCTGGATCCTTTAATTTCATGGGTAGCCCATAGAGGTATACATAATAGTCTCTCATTTTAGTCGTCCGCTCACAGTTCAATCGGTGCTTTGCGGCAACTTCCTCAGTAAAGGTAGTGCTCCCTTCATACCAGTGAGTACAGTTTCCCTTATCAATGGCCGAGGCGGTGGTTATCCCATCAATGGTTACGGTACTTTTAAAATATTCTGCCAGAAAATTAAGTTGAATGGTCGTTGTTCGTTTTGGTCGCTTTGGGATTTCCATCACCACATGGAATGATGCCTCGAGGCTGTTCCAATTTCCTTCTGGATCGTGGTAAGCAATGCTTTTTTCGAGTAATTGATTCGCCGTTAAGGACTGTGCTTGTCCCAATATCGAAACAAATAGAAAACAAAATAGAACCCCTTTTTTCATCTTAGTTACGGTAATTTAAGGCAGGTTCGCGGTCTCCCAATAAAGGAGTGTACTTGAAGTCTTCCCCTCGCGTTTCTAAAAATTCCTTTTTGGCTGCTTCAATAATTGAGGGGTCGTCAAATAACTGCATACCTGTAAGCGCAAGCGTTTTTGCTGCCACCATCATTCCTTTTACCCCAATAGAGGTTCCTCCTGCGGCAACTGCTTGCCAGCTGTGTGCTGGCGTTCCAGGCACCCAAGTCGCTGCTCTAAAACCAGCTGTGGGCACCGCATAGCTAACATCGCCTACATCAGTCGAACCACCAGCAGCAGCACCCACATCATAGGGTTGAACCCCTTCCACATACTCCATAGATTTTGGATTAATGAGGGTTTTAGAAATCTCATCTGCAAAGCGTTTTTCTTCTTCCGAATAGGTGTATCCTCCAATGGTAGTCAAGTTTTGGTGCACTCTTCGCTGCAACTGATCTAGAAATAAAAGATCATGGGTTCCGCCAATCATTTCATAATCCATGGTTGTTTCGGTTCCCAGAGCAGCACCTTTGGCTGCTTTTACAATTCGATCAAATAACTTAACGACCTCATCGCGCTTTGGGTGACGAGAATAATAATATACTTCAGCAAAGTCAGGAATAACATTCGGTGCTTCTCCTCCTCGGGTAATAACATAGTGTATACGGGCTGTCATGTCCATATGTTCCCGCATTAGGTTGGTCATATAGTTCATGGCTTCAACCGCATCGAGTGCAGAACGTCCTTCTTGGGGAGCAGCAGCAGCATGAGCAGAGCGTCCATAAAAACGAAATTTAGCCGATTTATTGGCCAATGCTGGACGTGGGTTTGCCGCGTTTTTACTATCCGAATGCCAGTGCAAGGCAACATCAACATCGTCAAACAATCCGGCACGGGTCATATACACTTTTCCAGAGCCTCCTTCTTCTGCAGGACAGCCATAAAAGCGAACTGTTCCTTTGATTTTATTTTTCTTGATGTAATTTTTTAAACTAATGGCCGCAGCAGCAGAAGCTGTCCCAAACAAATGATGTCCACAAGCATGACCCGCTTTCCCTTCGTTGGAAACTTGATAGGTAACTGCCTTTTGCGAAATACCTGGCAAGGCATCATATTCACCAAGGATGGCCACCACAGGGCCCCCGTTATTGTATTCGGCAATAAACGCAGTAGGTATTCCCGCTACTCCTTTAGTAATTGTAAAGCCATCGTCTTCAAGTGTTTGTTGTAAAAGTGCACTACTTTTTTCTTCTTGATAACCCATTTCAGCATAGTCCCAAATAGTCATGGCGACCTTGGAAAAACGATCCTTGTTTTGATCTAATTGGTTCAGATAAGTTTGATGATTCTGTGAAAACCCTAGGGCAGAAATTAATAATCCGAATAGTATATAGTTCGGTCGCATATTGATATATTTCTACTAAAAATAGCGAAAATATAGGAATAAACGACACTTCAATTCGTGGATCAGAGTCCAATCAAATATTGAAACTTAAAAAAGAATTGTGTGCGATTGAATTGGAACAATTCAAAATGAATGTTTTCTAGATCTTCAATGGTATTTTGGTTTCCACCAAAATAGAAAATAGTCGCAGGATTAGGGTTCCATTGAACCAAAGGCTGTATATAAAATTGGTTCGTAAAGCTGTTTTTTTCTGTAACCAAACGCACGTTAAATGCACTGTTAAATTGATAGTTGAGGTTTAAGCGGGCAATGCTTCCGTTAAAATAGTCTTCCCCACCATTGAGGCGTTCCAAACGTGAATAACGCAGCGAAGGGTTAATGTTAAAATTATCGTTCAATTGAAAATTTAAGGTAAGGAAAGAGGAACGAAGACGGCCAACTTCAGGCACAATCTCATTGGCAGAAAGGTCTTTTCCAAGGTCGTAATTTATACGGAAATTAAGGGTTTCGCTAGGCGATCCATTGATAGAAAAAGAATGGGTGGGTAAGTTTGTAAAGACTATTCCTAAAAAGGTTTTTAAAGCGTCAAAATCTAGGGTATACTTAAGCTCTGTTTGCCAAATCGTCTTGAGGGAGGCGAAAAAATCAATGCTCAAGTTTTTATTGATATCCTCGAAGGTATAGACCACATCGATTTTGGTTCCAAAGCCATAAGCTTGAATGGCTGGTTTATTCAGAATATTAATATATTCATGGAAGAGAGTTCCCCATCTTCTGTTGTTTTTTACGGCAAAGCCAACATCGGCTCTATATTGGGGGGAAATATTCCGAAAGTAAAAGTAACTCTGCCAGTGTTCTGTTTTTCGGTACAACTGAAGGTAAAGCGCATCGCCATTGATGTGATCTCCATCTAGAGCGATGGACTGCCCTTGGATGGCAGCATCCGTCGTGATCCAGTCTTGTACCGGCTCTCTGTTTACATTTTTAAAGACCTCAAAACTGAGGCGCCAATTTTTATTCAACAAAAAGAGGCCGTCGAATCCAAACAAATGACCATATCCGCCCCCGTCATAAAAACGGTTGGTCATCACAGCACCAAAACGCGAAACAGGGCTCGATAAATGCTGATATCGAAGTACATTGACAAGACTTTGTCCTCCTTCTCCCATATAAGATCGATCTTCTCCACCCACCAAATAGGGTGAATTTTGATCTAAGGCATTCAGTAAAAAAAGGCGTGATTTTTTTCCTTGTTGCAATAATTTCGCGGCAACAGAAGGATTTACAATTGACCTAGAATAAAAAGCTCCATCCGCAAAATTAACAAGGTCTGTTCCACGATTGAAAAAAGGGCGTCGCTCTGGATATTGTAATGAAAAAGATGAGTTGGCATCAATTTGGGTCACATCGGCTTCCACCTGCGAAAAATCTGGATTTATGGTTACTTCAAGACTCGTGTTTTTGTTGATGTCTACATTGAGGCCAAGGCCTGCTTTTCCATTAATTTTTCCGTAGCTCACTTGTTCTTGGGGCGTGCTTCTTTCTCCTTGTATATTACTAGAAACATAGGGCAAGAGTTCGAAGCGTTTGTCGATTGTAATTCCATTGAGAACCAATCGGTCGGTGGTTTGACAAACCACACAACTGTTGTCTCTATCCCTAATTTGACTGCTCACTTCAATTTCATTGCCGTTTTCTATATAACGACGGTATAAGTTGACGTGCCATGTTTGATTTTCGCCGTTGGGAAAGGGTAGTTCCGTAAACGGAATTTTCATTTCAATTTGATAACCATCAGAAACAATGGTTCCCACAGATTCAAAATTGACGTTAAACGAACTGTCATATCGCCCCTCATCTGTTAGAGAATTGACTTGCCTTACATCAAACTGACTTCCGAAAGCATTGACGGCCAAACCTAAGTTATTGCGCGCATCAGTATAGGTGTCTAAGCGGACCAAAAAAACATCGTCGTTCCAAATATTGGAATCATCGCGTTGTCGGATGGAAGCTCGGATATTATTTGGATCGTCTTTAGCGTATACCGCAATATATAGATAGCGGTCGGAATAGGTGATATAGCCAATCGTTTCCTTGCGTGCAGGCAGATTATTGGCCGGACTAAATTCTATGTCCAAAGGAATTTGAGCGGCATTATCCCACTCTTCTTCCGTTAGTTTTCCATCTAAGACAATCTGGCTGTTTTCTGTCTTTAGGGGAATAAATGTTTCTTGACCATTTACCCAAAAACAAAAGAATAAAATAAAAATGAAATAATGTGTTTTCATAGAATCGAACCAAAGCTACTGTTTTTAATAAACACATCCATTAAAAGAGTCTCCTTTCCATTTCGATCTAAACATATAAAATAAAAACACAAAGTTAAGTTTACTTTACAAAAATAATTTAGCTTTGTAAAGTAAACTTAACAATACTCCCGTGAAATTATCAAAAAAAGAACTTAGCCTATTACTAGAATTAATCTACGGGATTATTCTAATTTTCCTGTTCCTACCCCATTTAAAGGAATTTAAAGGAGACCTATTTCTTAACCTTAACGCATCGATTGGTTTTGTCATAGCACTTATCATCACATCAATCGTATATTTTGCGGTAGGATTTACACTTATTGAACTCTTTTACATAAAAAAGAAGAAAGACTTCGTCGATGAAAGAGAACTATTAATTGATTTAAAATTATACAAATGGGGGTTCTATCTTTACGAAATAGTACTGACTGGCTTATTTGTTCATCTCATTATTCAAGGTGATTTTTCCTCTTTATCAGAAAACATTCTTTTTTATGCCTTTACTTTCATTATTTCAATTTCAATCGTCAAATCGTTATCACGTTTGATTCTATATAGAACAACTTAAATGACCTTAAAAAACAGTCTTAAGGAACACCGAAAACGAAACAACTTTACCCAAGAAGAATTGGGTGATAAGGTTGGTGTGAGTCGACAAACGATTATTTCAATTGAAAAATACAAGTACAAACCCAGCATGAAGTTGGGTCTTAAGCTCGCAATGGAATTAAAGGTACAAGTAGAGACGTTGTTTTTTTTAGTGGACCAATAGGCCTACTCTCATAAGATGCATAAAGTTAGAATCAAAAAACTGGCTTTACTGTTTTTTCAATCCTTTTATCACAACATTTCCTGTTCCCGATCTATCACATGGGTACAAAAACGCTTGTTTAGCTTTAACAGGATCATTAATGGTTTCATAGAAATCATCTAAATAAGAAACGGTTTTATCGATGTATTTTTGTTCTAACAAAGCATTGTTTTGATATAGTGCGTAGATGGATTCTCTCAGACGATTGAACTCTTCAAAAACAGGAGTAAATTCATTGATATTAGCCACACAAAACCCTCTATACCTTCGCTCAAGTGTATTCCTCAACTGAAGTGCTGGAGCAGGTTTTGCATAAGGGGCACGAACAATTCCAGCATGATCGAAATCGTATGGAACACTGATGGGTATACTCTTTGGTGTTTTCTGTATCAGCTTTATGTTCTGTAAATATTGCACCGACCAGTCTGTATTGCCAATCAAATATTCGAAAACGGCCATTTTGAGGAATTGTTGTCGTTCGATTGATAATGGAGAAAGTTTTAATTGCTTGAGTCGTTTTGTATCGTTTCTAGCCGCCATTTGCTTTTCATCTTCCAAAAGAATTCCATAACTCTGGTTGATGGTTTTGGCCTTGACGCTATCGTTATAGGTCACATTGACAACTCGTGCTCTAAAACTATAGGGAGTGATTAAATTGTACAGGCGATACACCAAGTATTCTTGAATTACAAATTCACTTCCCCTACAGGAAGTAACAAGTTTTAACTTGTTTTGCCCATCAAACAAACTGTTATGCGGGAGTTTATTTTTTGAAAAGTTTAACAATAAAGGAGGGTACTTACAATTGGCTGCTGATCGTCTAAAGTTACCTCGGGTCTTAATCTTCACAGGAACCTTTTCCTGTACTTTACCCGATTGATAAACGACCGATGCTTTATGATAAGAAGAAGACTCGCCTCGGTCTTTAAAGACATCTTTCAAGGAGCCATCGAGGCTTAAATTTATGACCTTATCACTTTCAAATAACACATTAGTTTGGCCTGTTAGTTGTTGACATATCAAAAAGAGAAAAAGACAAGATCGTCTCAAATTTATCTGTTTACAAATCATCGTATAAGTATAGTTGTATTAATTGTTTCCTAAAGTTAAAACAAATTACAGAATAGGCTTCATACTTAAACCTTTTAATGATATAATACAATATAAAATGAAAAATCTAAATATTTAAAATAAATTAAAAATTTCTAATAGAAAAACTACTCCTTCAAAAGAGCAAATAATAATTTAATGCTTTATAAAATTATGCAAGTCATATAGTGTTTCATATTACAAAAAAATGATTCATATGTGCCAATCTGTTTTAGCTTGCTCCACCAGAAATAAAACTTATTGTTTCATACCCAGGAAATAGGTTTCCTTTAGTTAGTAATTTAGGAATTGGGGAACAAAAAAGCATATTTTTAAGATTGTATTCTTAATTTAGATGGTGTTGGAAAAGATATCAAATAAAACCAAGCGTGTTTTATAACTGCAACAAACAACCCCCCGACTACAATTTATTCCCGCTGTGTTAGATCAAAGGGTAATAAAAATAATTTTTATAAAAAGCACACTCGTTACTTATACTAAACTAAATAATTATGAAAAAGTCACTCACACTATTTTTAATGTTAATATTAGCCCAAAATTATTTATTTGCAAACAATCTCCAGATTGGTGATATAACATATGGAACAGATAATGTCAATTTCACTATACAATGGGATAACAGCTGGCGTGTTACCAGTGGTCCCTCAAATTGGGATGCAGTCTGGATTTTTCTCAAGCGTCAAAATTGTGATGGGATGAACAATCCTTGGACTCATCAAACACTCGCGTCAACGGGACACACAATATCTGGAAGTCAGATCGAAATCAGTTTATCGAGTGATAATTTAGGGGTTATGATTCACCGTAAAAACACAACTCCAACATCAACAAACGGTACAGATGGCGGAATTGGAATTGGAAACATCGCCCAAGCATCGGTAAGCTTAAAATTAACAGCTGCTGTTGGATCAGATAATTTTAAAGCCTTTGGAACTGAGGTTGTCTACATACCTGAAGGGCAATTTTATATAGGTGATGGTGGAACTGCAAACAATCATTACGCTTTTAGCGATGCGCAAGGAAGTGACATCTATGCTCCCTTACTGATTACTCAGGCTGTTCAAAATACAGGTTTAGGCGCTAAAACGGTTTATCAAAGGCAATCATATGGAAGCTCGGGTGATCTACCCTCAACTTTTCCATTAGGTTATAACGCCTTTTATATTATGAAATACGAAATAAATCAAGCGCAATATGTGGATTTCCTTAATTCATTGACAGTTCAGCAGCAGCTTGAAATCATGGGAGATCTAAAAAATAGCCGTCCTCCAAATTCTGCAACGGGAACTGTAATGAAATCGTATAGTAGTTCCGTTAGGATTGAAATAGTCACTCCCGGAGACAATACAAGTAGTTATACACCAGCAATTTACGGCTTAGACGCATCTAATGATAATAATTTCAATCAAGATAATGATGGTTTTGGAATTCCTGTAACGCTTAACAGAAGAGAACTTTTGACTTACTTGGATTGGACAGCACTTCGTCCTATGACAGAGTTTGAATTTGAAAAAGCATGTCGCGGGCCGTTAACTCCTGTTATGTATGAAAAGGCGTGGGGTACAACGAGTTATACCAATAAACATGGTAACCCCACAAACTTCCGAAGTTCAAATTCTTATTTTAGAACTGATTGGGATAATTACTTAGGTCCAAACCACAATGTTATAGTAAGAAGCGGAATTGATGCAACAAGCACTTCTAATCGGGAGCGATCTGGGGCTACCTTTTACGGTGTAATGGAAATGACTGGTAATATAGCTGAATTTGCGATTGGAGGTAGGGATGGAAATTATTCAACATTTACAAACGCTCCCGGAGATGGTTCAATTAGCCAAATAGCTGAAAATGATTCCCCAAACTGGAAATCACAAGGATACATTTATAGAGGAAGAGGTGTTTGGAACTATGGTAACGGAGGAGAAAGAGTGAGTAATCGATATGGTGATTTTAGAGGTGAGATAAATAGTAATTATAATCAAGACAAAAATGTATATACTATCGGTGGTCGAGGTGTAAGAAGCTGGTAAATAATAATTCTTTTGAGAAAACCCTGTTTCCTTTTTTTATTGTTGCTTGTTTTTGCAAGAACATTTGCCCAGGACATCTATGTGGGAGGTCTTGGAGATGGCTATGCATTCCAATCTAGTATTCAAACTAATTGTACTGCACTTAATATACAAAGTATTTTTACTGGGGGTAACGGAAATGGTTATAATTTTAAAGAAAATATTCAAGTTGTATGTGCCGCGCAAGCCTTACAAAGTATCTTTTCTGGGGGTAATGGAAATGGTTACGGTTATAAAGAAAATATTCAAGTTGTATGTGCCGCGCAAGCCTTACAAAGTATCTTTTCTGGGGGTAATGGAAATGGTTACGGTTATAAAGAAAATATTCAAGTTGTATGTGCTGCGCAAGCCTTACAAAGTATCTTTTCTGGGGGTAATGGAAATAGTTATGCTTTTAAAGAAAACATACAAGTTGCCTGCTCTGCACAAACCATAGAAAGCATCTTTTTAGGGGGCAACGGAAATGGTGCTGCCATGAAAGAAGGAGGTTGTAATGAAGTTGCAAGCATTATTCGAGTAACAGCATTAGAAAATGATGGCACCTATACTGAAGGAGATGTTCTCAATTTAGTTGTAGTATTTAACTCAAATGTTACGGTAACTGGTAATCCAACCCTTCTTTTAGAAACAGGCTCATCCGATGGAATTGGAAATTATAGCTCAGGGTCAGGAACAGCCTCAATAACCTTTCAATACACAGTGCTTTTTGGACATGTGTCATCTAGATTGTCTTATCAAGACTCAAATGCCCTTCTTCTAAACGGAGGTAGTATCAAAGACAGTGAAAACGTCGATGCGATTATTGCTCTTCCTGAACCTGGAAATCCAAATTCACTTTCTGCGTCAAAAACATTAAATATAGATGCAAATCCGCCTCCGATAATCACACAAACTCAAATTGCTCTGGATAACAGTTCAGTTTCATTAAGCTTTTCTGAAGCTATATACAATACCATTGGCGGTAGTGGAATCATAGAGGTGTCTGATTTCTCCCTAACACTTACTCAAGGAAATGCTTCATTGTCTTCGAGCACCCCATCAAGTGTTAGTATTAATGGAAATACAATAACACTAGGACTACCCATTTCTGGAATTCCAAATGGAGAAGAACTCTTGAGCATATCACCCGTAGTTAATTCCATTTATGATACTCACGGAAATGCTGTGGAAGTTTCTCAGAACAATAACACAATCCACCTAATACCAAACATAGTTGCCACAGATTTAGTTCTTTATCTTGATGCCGCTAATAACGGTTCATATGCTGGTTCTGGGAATAATTGGTATGACTTATCTGGATATGACAATCATGGAGTCCTTGATGGCGCAACCTATAGTTCTAATGGTGGGGGGAGTATCAGTTTTGATGGCACAAATGACAGAGTCACCATACCCGATGATAATTCTCTTGATTTTACAAGTGAGATTACAATATCCTATCTACTAGAAAAAACTGGGACCCTTATAAATTCGCCTTACATAGTAAAAGGTGGAAGCAGTCGTAATTTTTCAACTTGGATTGGACAAGATGGTGGTATTGACATTGACAATGAACCTGGAGGAAATGAATTCAGACCATTATACATCGATACGAGTACAGGTGGTGAGGAATGGATACAGATTACATTAACGATTGAAAATAATACAATTAAAACCTATGTAAATGGAACTTTAAAAAATTCTCGTTCTGGATCATTGGGTAGTGTCAATAATTTAAGTTTGATTATTGGTTATTTAGAGGCATGGAACTTTTACGGAAAAGGGAAAATAAAAAACCTACTGTTATACAATCAAGCTTTAACAGACAGTCAAATTTTTCAGAACGCCCTTGCAACCACAAAAGCACCTCAAATTTTAGTGACGAATATAGCTGCAGACAATAGCACCGCATCCCTCACTTTTGATCAGATAACTTTTAATACAGACGCAGGGAGTGGGTCTTTACAAGCATCTGATTTCACCCTATCCCTTTCTGGAGGAAATGCCACTTTGTCTTCTGCAACACCGTCCAGCATAAACATCAATGGAAATATAATTGAACTGGGGCTTTCTCTTTATGGAGTAGTAAATGGGAATGAGGTTTTAACAATTTCTCCAATCACTCATGCTGTTTTTAACACAAACGGATTCGCTGCTTTTACCATACAAAACAGCAACACCGTGAATTTGAGTTTCACTAATAGTGCCCCAACTGATATCATCCTATCTGCTAACGCTGTTGATGAAAATCTTGCTTCAGGAACTGTTGTTGGGGGATTAACCACTACAGATGTCGATAGTGGAGATACATTTACCTACACCCTAGTTGGTGGTGGGAGCGATAATGCTAATTTCTCCATTAGTGGTGCTAACTTAGTCACCGCTGCTGAGCTAGATTTTGAAACCAAAAGCAGTTACAGCGTCGTTATTCAAACATCCGATGGAACGGATTCGTATCAAGAAGCTTTTACCATTAGTGTTAACGATCTAAATGAAGCGCCTACAGACATCGGATTTGCTGGTACTTCAAGCCTTGAATATCTTGTTGTTGGAGGAGGAGGTGCCGGTGGAAAAGGTAATTCAAATGAAGGTGGCGGTGGCGGTGGTGCTGGTGGTTACTTAACGGGAACCATTACATCAATCTTTGGAGAAACATTCGACGTTACAGTAGGAGCTGGTGGAACAGGAGTTAATTCTACAAGTAGTCCAGGAGGCAATGGAGGAAATAGTTCTCTAGCAGGTCAAAATATTGCTACTGTCACTGCTCTTGGCGGTGGCGGTGGTGGAGCTTGTGGTTCCGTAGCAGGTTCTAATGGGGCTTCTGGAGGGGGAGGTTCAGGATGTGGTACAGATAGACCTGGAGGTTCAGGAACTACAGGACAAGGAAATAATGGAGGAACAGGACGATGGATAGGTCACTCACCCGGAAATGGTAATGGTGGCGGTGGCGGTGGTTCATCGTCTGCCGGAACTAACGGCGCTATTAGAAATGCCGGTACCATTGATGGAGGAGGCGCGGGTACCTCAAACGACATAAGTGGCTCAACTACAATTTATACTGCTGGAGGAAATGGAGGACCTGGAAGAGCATATGGAAATTATAATCCACCTAATCAAACAGGGAACTCAGGTAACGGTGGAATTGGTGGAACAAACTATCCTGGAGGAAATGGTGCAAGTGGAATAGTCGTCATAAGATATGGTGGAAACCAAATAGCTACCGGTGGTACTGTTATCCAAAATGGCGGATACACCATTCACTCTTTTACCCAGGTTGAAAATTCATCAATTGTATTTCAAAGCGGATCCGCATCTTCTTCCTCCTCTTCAGTCGATGAGGGTGTAAGCATAGGCACATTGGTGGGTAGTTTGCTTGCGACAGATGAAGACGCTTCCACAAACACATTCACACTAGTTAGTGGAGATGGAGACACGCATAATGAATTATTTAGTATATCCAATTCTAACCTTTTGGTAAACGGTTTGATTGACTATGAGCAAACACAGGTGCTGGATATTCGAGTTCAAGTTACAGATGGACAGTTTACTTATGACAAAGTACTGACCATTAACGTTAACGATGTAAACGATACGCCTACCGATATTACCTTATCTGCTAACGCTGTTGATGAAAACCTTGCTTCAGGAACTGTTGTTGGGGGATTAAGCACTACAGATGTCGATAGTGGAGATACATTTACCTACACCCTAGTGGGTGGTGGGAGCGATAATGATCGTTTCTCTATTAGTGGCGCTAACTTAGTCACTGCTGCGGTACTTGATTTTGAAACCAAAAGCAGTTATAGTGTCGTTATTCAAACGTCCGATGGGTCAGCAACCTATTCTGAAACATTTACCATTACAGTTGATAATGTAAACGAAGCGCCAACTGATATCAGTTTTGGTGAAGAAAGCTTTTCGAACAATGGACTTATTTTACATTTAGACAGTGGGAATTCATCCTCTTATCCGGGCTCAGGGAATACATGGTATGATTTAAGTGAAAATAATTACAACGCAGTTTTAATGAATTCACCTTCCTTTTCAAGTTCTAGTGGGGGACTCATTGGTCTTAACGGTTCAAGCCAATGGATACAACTTAATTCATTCGCAGGGGTACTAACAAACAATAGTGCTTATACCATAAGCATATGGTTTAAGTCAACCGAAACAAACCCTTCTGGAGGTATTCATAACAATGCCATTTTTTCTATGCATAACACCAATGGGGACAATCGATATAGAATTGGTGCTGCACCGGATGCCAACAGAGGCTTGTATTACAATTTTAGTACCGGCTCGTCTGAAGGGCGTGTTAGTCAGATAAACTTACACGATAACCAATGGCATAATATAACCATTACTAAAAACACTGGCGTAGAAGCTCAATTTTATATCGATGATGTTCTTAGAGCGTCTAACGGTTCCATTACTAATGGAGTAGACTTTAACAGTGTTGGTCAAGTATCAATTGGGCAGGAATATGATGGCGGGAATATCACCGATCACTTTCAAGGAAATATTCCCATAGTGATGATTTATAATAGAGCCCTAGATCAAATCGACAGAACATCGCTGTATGACCACTATAAGAATAGATACATTGATGGTAACCTTGACTCAAGTACAACAAGGATAGATGAAGAAGTTAGTATAGGATCAGTTGCAGCATCGTTATATGCGACGGACTCTGACACGAGCAGTTTTACTTTCAGTTTAGTTAATGGAAATGGGACAAACGATGCTGACAATTCCTTATTTACAATTTCTGGAAATCAACTAGTGGTTAATGGTAATATTGACTTTGAACAAAATCCAAGTTTAGAAATAAACATAGAAGTAAGTGATGGATCATTAACTTATGTTAAAGCGATGACCATTAACGTTAACGATGTTAACGAAGCGCCTACCGATATTAGTTTATCTGCTAACGCTGTAGACGAAAATATTACTATTGGGACTACTGTAGGTGGATTAACCACTACAGATGTCGATAGTGGAGATACTCATACCTATACCCTTGTTGGTGGTGGGAGCGATAATGATCGTTTCTCCATTAGTGGTGCTAACTTAGTCACCGCTGCTGAGCTAGATTTTGAGGCTAAAAGCAGTTATAGTCTCGTTATTCAAACATCCGATGGGTCAGCAACCTATTCTAAAACGTTTACCATTACAGTTGATAATGTAAACGAAGCGCCGACAAATATAAGTTTTAATGATGAAGTTGTGCAAAATGGGCTTTTAATGTATCTAGACGCAACAAACGAAAACTCCCGAGGCACAAATCAATGGAGTGATTTATCTGGAAATGGCAATCATGCGACAATTAATGGTGCTACTTTGGTTGATTCTTCTTACTATTTGTTAGATGGAAACGACTGGTTTAGTTGGTCCAGCGATGTTCTTACAACTGATAGCCCTTACACAATGCAAGGATGGATAAAAACCACAAATATAAACTGGAATGGATCAAATCTATTTTATAATACCTGGAGGTCAGATAAAGGAATATGGTGGCATTTTAATACAAATGGTACCCTAAGTTGGAGACATTATGGTAATGGCGGAAATGGCGGTGATTTATCAGGGCTAGATATTATTCAAGGTCAGTGGCAAATGGTAACAATTACTTATGATGGATCAAATTTAAAATTATACATAGACAAAACTTATAAAAACAGTACTAATGCAGGGTCATATTATGCTGGCCCACAGAATGGAAATTCAGGTGCATCAATGGGGAAATTACATTCTCGAACAAGTGACAATAGGTATTTTTATAATGGTCAAATTAAAAATAAATTGATTTATAATAGAGCTCTTTCTCAAAGTGAAATAGAGCATAATTATAGTAATTTAAATTCTAACAGCACAACTACATCAGACACAAATATAGACGAGGCAACAGCAATAGGAACAGTTGCAGCTTTATTAGAAGGTGAAGACGCTGATTCATCTAGCTTCACATTTGCTTTGGTAAACGGAAATGGAACTAACGATGCAGATAATTCCTTATTTACACTTTCTGGAAATCAACTAGTGGTTAATGGTAATATTGACTTTGAACAAAATCCAAGTTTAGAAATCAACATAGAAGTAAGTGATGGAGCATTAACTTATGTTAAAGCGATGATCATTAACGTTAACGATCTAAATGAAGCGCCTACAGAAATAAATCTTGAGGCTAATGCGACAGTAACAACTTCCGATCTAATCTTGCACTTAGATGCTTCCAATACAACTTCCTATGGAGGAAGTGGAAATACCTGGTATGACTTAAGTGGCAATGGAAACCATGCGACACTGAGTGGACCAACATATAATACCGAAGGATATTTTGAGTTTGATGGCAATGATGTTATTCAAAGTATAAATGCAAGCAGCTACTCAAATCTAACCATAGAAATCTGGATGTATGATAACATCAGCAGTGGGCAGCGCGATATACTGACCTACAATGGAAATGCAGGGAGTTATACTTTTTCAGGTCTAAATAACTTTAGAACAGACGGGAATGGGCTTGGAGCAGCTCAATTCTACCCTTCACTAATTTCTAATCAATGGGTAAGATTTGCCTATGTGAAAAATGAAAAGGTATTCATCAACAATACAAAATCACTCAAACAAAATGGAAATGACAATCCATACGGCAGTCTTTCTTTTGGTAATGCTCGCTCTGATGTTCGCAATAAGTTTAGAGGGAAAATTTCCAGGATTTTGGTCTATCAAACTTCCTTAACTGATGATGAACTGGATGAAAACTACGCTGCCTTTGAAAACCAATACAATGGTGGAAGTTCTTCCTCTTCTTCAAATGGAGGTGATACGGTAGAAGAAAACGCATCTATTGGGACTCTGATTTCTGAATTAACTGTTTCTGATGAAGATACTAACAATACCCATGTCTTTAGTTTGGTTGATGGTGCCGGAGACATTGGCCGAAACAATGCCAGTGTAACGGTTTCTGGCACTCAGTTACTGGTCAATGGAACTATTGATTATGAATCTACCCCCTATTTGTTGGTCAACATTCAGGTAACAGATGGAAGTAATTCGCTGACCTCCTCTTTCACCATAAACGTTGTTGATCAAAACGATACTGCACCAACAGCTATTGGCTTATCTACAACTACGTTTGCAGAAGATATTGCCAGTGGATCGGTCGTTGCAACACTCTCTGCCACAGATATAGATACAGCCAGTCTGAATAGCTTTAGCTACAGTCTGGTGAGTGGTGATGGAATCAATGATGCCTCTAATAGTAAATTCATAATTAGTGGAAACACCCTTGTGATCAGTGGAACATTTGATTATGAAACAGCAGCAAGTCATGCTATTTATCTACAAGTCAACGATGGGGCAAATACCTTTAACCAAGCATTTACTTTAAGTATAACCGATCAAAATGATGCGCCTACCGATATCTTACTTAGTCAAACGGCAATAAATGAAAATACACCCATAGGATCTTTGGTCGCAAATTTATCTGTATTAGATCAGGATGTGCTCAATAACCATGTATTTACACTTTACAATAGTGGAGATACACAAGATGATGACAATGGTAGTTTTACAATAAGTGGAACATCACTTCTAACCAATGTTGATTTCGATTATGAAACACAAACGAGCCATAATATCTATGTAAGGGTAAACGATGGTCTAAGCAACTATTTTGAGGCCTTTACCATTTATATTACTGATCTAAATGAAGTTCCTACAAATATTAGTCTCTCATCAGGAAGCAGTGTTACGTTTAGCAATGTGACATCTATTAATGACAATGAAGCCTTGAATGCCATCATAGGCACCCTACAAACCACCGATGAAGACCAAAACGACACCTATACTTATGCATTGGTCAATGGAAACGGGACAAACGATAGCGATAATACATTATTTACACTAAATGGAAATCAACTTATCCTTAATACAAACCTTGATTATAAACTGCAAACCTCAGTAAATATCAACATGCAGGTTTCTGATGGAACTAACTTTTTTATCAAAAGTTTTAGCTTTATGATTGTTGACAAAACCGGCCCACGATTGAGTGCCTTAAGCATAGCCGATGACAATGGAACCATTACACTTCAATTTGATGAAGCTGCTTTCAATACTCCCTCAGCGATTGGAAGTTTAACCGCTTTAGATTTCGCCATAAGTATTACGGGTGGAACAGCCTCTTTAACCTCCAATATACCCAATAGCGTCACTTTTGACGGCACACAATACATCTTAGGGCTAACCATACAAGGAGCTACTACTGGAGATGAAACCGTTTTGGTTAGTGTTGCTCCAAACGCTGTTTTCGATGCCTTAGGCAACGCAGCAAGCGGGTTACAAAATAATACAATCACCTTACATGGAGATGCCGACAGTGATGGAGTACTTGATTCAATCGATATCTGTCCAGACACACCCGTGGGAGAAACAGCTGATGTAAATGGTTGTGCTGAAAGTCAAAAAGATCCAGATAATGATGGCGTTTCTGGAAGTAGTGACAACTGCCCCAACACCTACAATCCGAGTCAAACCGATAACGATAACGATGGAATTGGAGATCCGTGTGACCCAGACGATGATAACGATGGAGTAGTAGACACCGTTGACAATTGTCAATTTGTGGCCAATCCAAACCAAGAAGATGTCGATACCGATGGGATAGGTGACGTATGTGATCTTGATAATGATAATGACGGAATCGAAGATACCGTTGAAATTGCTCTTGGATTAGATCCGCTTGATCCCGACAACGATGATGACGGAATTAATGATGCCGACGAAATTGCTTTAGGACTAGATCCGCTAAGCAGTGATTCTGACAATGATGGCATTGATGATGCGCAAGATGCTTTCCCACTTGATGTAACAGAATGGATCGATACCGATAATGATGATATTGGAAACAACACCGATACAGATGATGATGGAGATGGTTACCTTGACACCTCAGAAATTGAATGTCAAGCAGATCCGCTTGACGCAAATAGTTTACCCGATGATTTTGATCTAGACTTTAATCCTGACTGCTTGGATGAGGATGATGACAATGATGGCGTTTTAGATACCGATGACGAGTTCCCTTACAACCAAGAGGAATGGATTGACAATGATGGCGATGGGCTGGGTGACAATGCTGATTTTGACGACGATAATGATACTTTCTCGGATGATGAAGATGCTTTCCCGCTTGATGCAACAGAATGGATCGATACCGATAATGATAGCATTGGAAACAACACCGATACCGATGATGATGGGGATGGTTATCCAGATACCGTTGAAGTTGAATGTCTGGCAGATCCGCTTGACGCAAATAGTTTACCCGACGATTTTGACTTAGACTTTATTCCCGACTGCTTGGATGAGGATGATGATAACGATGGTTTCTTAGATACCGAAGATGATTTTCCTTTTGATCCAAAAGAATGGTTTGACTCAGATGGAGACGGACTAGGAAACAATATTGACCCTGACGACGATAATGATACATTCTTAGACGAAGAAGATGCCTTCCCTTTTGATGCATTTGAATGGTTAGATACCGACCGTGACGGTTTAGGCAACAATGCCGATACAGATGATGATAATGATGGTTACCTTGATCTTGATGAGATTGAATGTGGATCAAATCCGCTCTCAAGAAGATCTAGACCAAGTGATTTTGATGGAGATTATATTCCTGATTGTACAGATGAAGATGACGATAATGATGGCGTGTTAGACGCAATAGATGCCTTTCCGCTTAATCCATATGAATCGGTTGATACAGATGGAGATAGTTTTGGAGACAACGCTGACTGGGATTCAGATAATGATGGCGTTCCGGACTCAATGGATGCCTTCCCAAATGATCCTAACGAATCTAAGGACACCGATGGAGATGGAATTGGAGACAATACTGATTTAGATAAAAACAATGACGGATATCCTGAGGGACAAATATTTGTGTCATCTGTATTAACACCAAAGTCGACAGGAGCTGAATCAATGTGGAAAGTCATCAATATAGACGAATACAATTATTCTGTTATAAAGATTTTTAGTCCAGATGGAAGCATGGTGTTCAAAGTAGTTAATTATAAAAACGATTGGAGAGGAACTCATTATGATACTGGTGAAGCCTTGCCAACAGGACCATACCTCTATCAAATTTATCTCGGAAAAGATCAAGATCCAATTTCGGGTTGGTTGTATATCTTTAATTAAAAGGCAATTAGTATGAAAAAAATAATCTTCAATTACCTTTTTTACCGCAGAAGCTGTTTGGGTTGATGTTTTTGGGTATATTTGAGTGTCTAGATACAAGGTGATAAAAAACCCCTCACTAGTGTGAAGGGCTTTGTTTTAGTGTTATAAGTTTATAATACATTTTAAAAGATAATATTATTCAGCAGCTTCTTCAACTACTTCTATTTCTTTAAGAGAGTTCATTAAACCACCTGCATCCATATAGTCGCCTCCACTGATTACTTTACCATCTTTAAAGTCCCATGTATGGTATGAAACAATTTCCCAGCTTTTCCCTGAAGTAGAATGAACTCCACTCCATTTACCATATGTACGAACACTTCCATCGGATAACCCCGTTTCAGCTAACACACCAGGCAACCAGTTCACGGGAGTGTAAACTACATCTTCCATTGCATCTTGCCAGCTTTTTAAATAGTCGCTAACAGCTTCTTTACCAACTGGTTCAGAACCATGAAATGCAGTTTGCCATTGAACATCTTCATGGAACATTGCAAGTTGAGCTTCAATATCAGCTTCTGAACCTTGCAGTTCAAGAATTTTTTTTGCAGTTTCAAGATTTACTGTATACTCAGGGTGTATTCCAGGAGAACAGGCCATAAGGAGGGCTAATAGGGTAATGCTTAGTATTTTTTTCATTTTAATTGATTTATCGTTAATAATTATCTAATATAAACAAATCCCAGAACTTACTCTATAAACAAAGGCAAGTCTTCACTTTGAATTTAAATAAGGAGGTGAAAAACATAAAGTCTGTAAAAACAGATCCAGAATGGAATAATTTTATAGCCCAAAACCCAGATTTAAGACTAAAAAAAATATCTAAAAAAGTTCGATTCGTGTTTGCTCCTAAAATATCAAATCTGACAAAACCTGACGCTAAAAAAAATGCTCTCAGAAACAAATTTGTTTCTGAGAGCATTTGAATTTAGAAAATTTTAAATATATTCTGTAATAAGCTCAATGCTATTGTAAATTAAAGCTCAATCGAGCAAATACAAATCTACCACCGACACCAAATTGTTGAGCTCTTCTAGACCAATCGAAACGACCGCCACTTCTGTTGGTTCCACCATCAGCAAATGTTGTATTTGCTCTATCTGGATAAATATCCAAAAGGTTGTTTGCTCCAACAGTAAAGGTTAGGTTTTCATTCGCTTTGTAACCTACAGATAAATCTGTTACTACTTTTGAACTGAAAACTTGTTGTCTAGCAATATTATTAGTTGCTTCTGTAACTTCTCCAAAGTAAACATTTCTTAAGAAAACATTGTACTTGCCAGTAGTTAAGCTGTTGCTTAAGTTTAATTTAGTTCTAGGAACTGCTTCCTCTAAATACACTCTACTATCCTCAGGGAAGTAGGTGCTTTCGAGTCCAGCATTTCTAATTACGTCAGATGATTTTACCCCACCTACTTGCTCAGTATTTGATAAAGTACCTGATAAATCACTTTTCAGTCTAGATTTAGATCCAAGGTTCATTTTGTGCGTAATTACAAAATCGATTCCTTTTGACTTCGTGTCTATAGCATTTGTAAAGAAAGAGGCTTTAGAAGCATTTGCTAGAGATAATAAATTATCTAATTCAGTACCAGTTCCTGGTCCACTAAATTGACCCGTATATACTACACGATCGTCAATATTTACGATATAACCATCTAAGGTTAATGTAAGGTTGGCATCAGGCAATTTAGCTGTAAAACCTGCACTGATACTGTTTGAGATTTCTTGCTTTAATTCTGGAATACCCAATAATTTAGCAGCTCTACTATCATTAGCAAACGTACCTACTTCTTGTGGATCTCCATTTTGATCAAAAATAGTTGATGTAGAGTTAAAGTTTAACTGATGTAAAGAAGGAGCTCTAAATCCTGAGTTTGCAGAAGCTCTAAATCTAAAGTTATCAGATACTTTGTATATAGAAGCTAACTTAAAGTTAACTGTCGATCCAAAGTCAGAATAGTTTTCAAAACGAGTAGCAAAAGTCACAGAGAATTTTTCTGTCATGGTTGCGTCGAAATCTACATAGCCTGCAATACTGCTTCTACCTCTAGATAATTCATTGTTAGGGCTAAATCCAGGGAATACTTGTGACCCCCCTGGTCTTCCATTTCCAAAAAAGTCTTGAGCTGCGCTCTGAGTTGATAAAGTAATAGCTTCTCCTGCTGCAGTATACTGAGAATAAGAACCTTCTTCTCCAGAAACAATTTCATAGTTCTCTAATCGATATTCTGAACCAAACGCAACGTTTAGGCCCTGGAATGTGTTTTCATAAAACTTATTTACGTCAAGGTTAACGGTGTTTTGCATAAAAGCAAACCCCCCTGCATCAAATACAGAAGGAGAAGCATTTTGTAAAGATGCATTGAACGTATTCCCAATCGTGTATAAGAAAGCATTTTTTCCGTAGGTGTTAGAGAAATCAACATTCCATTCACCTACTTTACCTTTTATTCCAACAGCGAAAGATCGATCTGTTACTGTTGAATTAATTTCTGGCAAAAATCCATTCATGTATGCAGGAGTGTAGGTTCTGCTCTGGTTTGGCAATCTGTAAAAACCTGCAGAATTTCCAGCACGAGAACTCATTCCTGCAAAAGAGTATAATTCTGTACCATTATCATCTAGTGGGAGTTTGAAGTTAGCAAAGAATCTTCCTCCACGAACTTTCGCCTGTCCAACTCTCATATTAAAGTCGGTTCTTTCTAATCCTCTTGCAGCTAATTCTGAGTTTGTATTGTCACCACTCAAAACAGTGCGAAGGTCTGCTTTTGTGGATGCTCCATTTAAATCGATTCCTGCTGCAGTAGCATATTGAATTACGTCTGCTACATCGTCATCTAACAAATTAGTTAAGTCGTAGTTTGCATTGTTTGCAAAACGTTCAACGGTGTTGTAAAGGTTAAAAACATTCCCTTCCCATTCTTTCATTCTACTGTAGTCTTCTCTATAGTCGAAGTCTCCAGTGAAGTTAATTAAACCACCATTTTCTCCAATAGGTAAACCATAATTGGCGCTGATGTTAATGGTTTCACCATCTATACCTCCAGTTTGTTCGTTTGCATTTTTACTGAAATTTCCACCAGAAGTTATGTTAAAAGCTAACTCATTAACGGTTTCGTTCAGAATGATGTTAATCACACCAGCAATTGCATCAGATCCATACTGTGCAGCGGCACCATCTCTCAGTACTTCAATTTTATTTATCGAAGCAGAGGGAATGGCGTTTAAATCAGTACCAACACTTCCTCTTCCAAATGTTCCATTTACATTCACTAAAGAAGAGGTATGTCTTCTTTTTCCATTGACTAAAACCAATACTTGATCAGGACCAAGACCTCTAAGCGATGCTGGGTCAATATGATCCGTACCGTCCGAAATAGTTTGAGTGTTTGATGTAAATGAAGGAGCAACAAAGTTTAAAATCTGATTTAGATTGACTTGTGGAGATAATTTAATAAGCTCTTTCACGTCGATTACATCGATTGGAACTGGTGAATCAATTGCTGATCGGTTTGGATTTCTAGACCCGATAACGACAATTTCATCTAAAGACTCTCCAGAAACCAAAACTACATTGATCGTGTTTTGACCATTAGTTTCGATTTCTTGGGTTGCGTATCCGGTATAGCTAAACGATAAGGTTGCATCACCATCGACATCGATACTGAAATTTCCGTCAAAATCAGTAGTAGAACCTGTGGTTGTACCTTTTACTACAATACTTGCTCCAGGGAGCGGATATCCTTGTTCATCTTGCACTGATCCAGTGATCTGAGCAGATAAAACTAAAGATGTAAATGATAGTAGTAAAAATAAAAAATTACTTTTTTTCATGTTGAATATAGTTAATTAATAAAAATGCTGATTTGCATTTTTTTAAAATCTACGTAAATTAAATTGAAAATTAATAATTCAAGTTTTTTAATTGGATTCATTCTTGAAGTTTCAAATATGACGTTGTGAAAAAAAGGAATTATTTGAAATCTATCCCAAGGTTACAAAATAAATTATTGTCGGAATAAATAGAACTACACATAAAACATCAAATGATTTTGTGGTTTCTGTCTTAGAATGCCAATATGCTAAAAGTATTAAAGGGACTTGAAACGGTAGCCTAATTAATGCATCCTGTCTTGAAATTCCAAATGTGTTTTGGGCTATCTCAGAAGTAAATAAATAAATGTTTGCAGGGAAAACTGCAATCAATAAAACAAGTAAACCCAAAGCTCCATATTTACGAGTTTTCCTTGGAATTAACAAAGCCCCCAAAACAATTTCAAATAGACCTGATATATAAACCATTAATTCTGGATATGGAATGTAGGGAGGAACGATAACAAGGAAAAAGTCTATATCGGTAAAATGTTTAAAACCCACCCCTATATAAAAAAGGCTCATGGAGTATACCGTTATGTTTTTTAGTGTTTCTCTCATCATGTCAAAGATAACTAAATCTATCAGTGTTATGTTAATCTGACAAAATCTGACACTATTAAAAGGGATTCAAATCCAATCAACTCCCGAACCTTATTCAAGATTTATGTAAGACATATACAGTAGTATGCATCCGTATGTAACACACCCTATGTTTAGTAAATAACAAGGCCTAGCTTTAGCTGTTGTATACAAAAACCCAACACATGGAATATTTAGATGAGATAATTAATTTGAGAATTAAGCCTTCTGACAAAGAGAAATTAATTTCTAAAGCAAATGAAGACAATCTGTCCGTTTCGGCATATTGCAGAGTAAAATTGACAAAAGAATTAAAATAGGGATTAAAGAGCTTCTTAGCAACGAAGACATGATTACACTTGCTTTGATTCACAAAGCCAAGAAAAGGGATGTATCAGCTTATAAGAGCGCTCATGGATTCGGCTTATGTAGCAGTCAAACAAAGCTTAGAATTAACAGAATCAGAACAGCCAATATTTAAGTAATTAGATATTGACAAGACACTAACCCATAAACTGTGTGAGTTTATAGGTTAGTGCCATTGACATTATTGAACTGTAATTGTCCCATACATACCATCGTGAACTGAACATTGGTAGTAGTATATTCCAGCAACTGTAGGCGTCCAATTTACTACTCCGCCTATTGTTCCATTATTAGTTACACTAGAAACTTGATTATCTGTTCCAGTTCCTTGAACTGTCTTAATATAAAAAGGATGATTTGGAGCATTTACATCAAAACTAAGTGTATCTCCATTATTTATTGTTATTGAAACATCATCTCCACTAACTGTTCCGTTAACATCTGTTCCTGATAAGGTGTAATCAGAATTAGACGAAGCAGTAACCAAAATGGAGTATGTAGTTACTGCTGCTCTTACGTTAACTTCTCGGTATTCTGGAGCAGCGGGATTTCCAGCAGCATCTGTAACAGAATATAAAACATAATAAAAACCAACCACAGACGTGTTAACCGTTGACGTACTTGTTATTGAAGAAGTAAGGTCACCATCTACATTATCAGTAGCTGTTGCTCCTTGGTCTGTAAAGGTGTCTCCTACAATTAGTTCAATTACTGTTGAACCTATTAATGTAATCACAGGGGCTGTTGTATCTGCTGCTCTTACGTTAACTTCTCGGTATTCTGGAGCAGCGGGATTTCCAGCAGCATCTGTAACAGAATATAAAACATAATAAAAACCAACCACAGACGTGTTAACCGTTGACGTACTTGTTATTGAAGAAGTAAGGTCACCATCTACATTATCAGTAGCTGTTGCTCCTTGGTCTGTAAAGGTGTCTCCTACAATTAGTTCAATTACTGTTGAACCTATTAATGTAATCACAGGGGCTGTTGTATCTGCTGCTCTTACGTTAATTTCTCGGTACTCTGGGGCAGCGGGATTTCCAGCAGCATCTGTAACAGAATATAAAACATAATAAAAACCAACCACAGACGTGTTAACCGTTGACGTACTTGTTATTGAAGAAGTAAGGTCGCCATCTACATTATCAGTAGCTGTTGCTCCTTGGTCTGTAAAAGTGTCTCCTACAGTTAGTTCAATTACTGTTGAACCTATTAAAGTAATCACAGGGGCTGTTGTATCTGCTGCTTCATCCTCAAAAGCAATTTGTGGACATTGATATAATGAATATTCAGTACCTTCAGAAATCAAAGTGAATGTATCAAGGTATTCAATAGAATATTCTGTCCACCCGATAGAGAGCTTCATTTCTGTACCATTTTGGAATGTGTCATCATTAAATCCAACAATGTTAAATAACTCAGATTCTTCCCATATTGAAGATGCTGGTCCTGAACCTTCCCCTGGAGCTGGGATTAATTTTGTCACTTCAATTCTTGAATAATTTCCATTACTATTGGGTTCTCCCGATGGTCTCCATGAACCATCAATCAAACTTACTCTAACTCCGTTTACATCATGATAGCTCAAGAAATAAGATCCATATTTAGTAATAGTTACCTTTACCAATCTTATTGGATTAAGGTTAGGGGAAAGTAGCGAACAGGAAGCATCAACTATTGGCAGTCCATAAGCGTCAGTCCCATTTGAACAGAATTCTACTGTTTTGTCATCTAGCCAAAAACAAAAGTGGGTGTATCCTTCAGCAACTGCAACAGGAATTCCTTCAGGATAAACTGCATTAGAAAAAGTTTTGTCTAAGTCATAAAAAATCCAACTTCCTTGTATAGATTCCAGATTATTTATTACCCCTTGTGTAACATTTTGTTCCTCACCCCAAATCTGAGATTTTTCGCCTAACATCGCCACAGGTTCTGTAGAGCAAAATGCACTAATTCTTGATTCAGGTAAAAATGTGAACGAAATACCACCTCCTTGAGCATCAAATTGAATATTAGTAAAAGTAGCTATATTTCCATTTTCAGGTCCATCACTGGTAGATCCATTTTCAATTTGGGTGTCAAATAATGTAACTCTATCAATAGGAACATCATTAGCAGTTAAATCGTAACGAATGTGGTACCATCCTTGAACATACTCAGAAGCGCCTTCTGAAGCATCAAGTTTCATGATAAACTCACCGCTAGAGTAGTTTGGTGTACCGTCGGTGTTTGATATAAATTCAATCCAGTTAATACTACACGTAGCCATACTTTTAGCTGAAGTTGAGGACGAAGAGAAGTTCCATTTACCAGATAATTTCTCGTAGTTTATTCCTTTTGCAGTAGTAACTTCAACTTCTGATAGAACTTCTTCAAAGACAGAATCATTTTTATTACAATTTATTAAAAAGAGTGCAAGTATTAGTGTAATTGTTTTTTTCATGATAATTTTTAGCGAACTTATCGATAAAAATTACTTTATGCGTTAACCTAAGTTAATAAAATGTTAATTATAAGTTCTTGCGAATTCTGCTCAAGGATTGCGGCTTTATCCCCAAATAACTGGCAATGTAATGTTGAGGTATTCTTCTTATTAATTCAGGTCGATTTTTTAAAAGATCTAAATAACGTTCCTTGGCATCTAGGAGAATGAAGTTGTCAGCTTTCTTTCGAAGGTCTATAAACGCTTCTTCTGTTAAAATCCGTGCGATTCGTTCAAATTTAGGAACCTCGTAATATAATTTTTCTAAATCTAGTTTAGATATAAAAAGTAGTGTTGAATATTCGATGGCCTGGGCAGTCTGTTTAGAAAAACTGTTCGAAAGAAAACTATCTAAATCAGTATACCCTGATCCCTCTAAAAAAAAACCCCCAGTAATTTCTTCTCCATCTTTCATTTGATAATATCTAATGGCACCGCTTTCAATGAAATAATAATTATCACAAACCACATTACAGTTATGAAGAATTTCGAGTCTTTTAAGAGTTTTAGTTTTAAAGTAGCTCCTAATAGTGAGGTGCTCTTTAGGTGAACAGTCAATATAATTTTGAATGACTTTTTCTAAACTAGCTTTTGAATCTGTGATAATTATGTCTGTTGAGTTCTTCATTGTTTTAATGCATACCAACTCATACAGTAGGTGTCAGAGCATCCCGAAGAATTGCAATATACGATTTGTCACCAAACTTATCTTGCTATCGATCCATAAAAGCAATATGAGGACATTGATTTACCAATAGTCTTTGAGTACGGTTAACCTAGTTAAGTTCCTTAAAGAAGCGACTTTGAAGTATGGACTACAAACGATAAACAGAACCTAAAACTAGCTAAAGGAAATAAGTTTATTGCCGCATTGCAAGAGCTAGCAGAGGAGGTTCATATCATGCCTCGAGTCATTATAAACTCAACTCAGAGAACTACAATATTTAAGAACAAGTATATCGTTAGTCCTGAATACATATTCACCTAATTAGTTGTTTTTCATTATCTTGTATTTCAATTTAAAAATATTTATTATGAAAAACATTAAAGAAACTATTATCGGAGTATTTGCTGTAATTGGATTTGTAGTAATTGCATCAGGCTTCTGATACAGCAACAGTTGTAATTTCGTTTTCAAAAATTGACTTTAAAGACTCTACAACTAAAGTATTGTCTTCAAAGCTTAACGTGTTTATAGCTATAAAGTCATTTCTGTTGTCGTGTGTTATTAAAGTTTTGTGGGTGGTGTCTTTTGAATGCCATAATCCTTCGAATTTTTCTAATTGAGCGTTAACTGTAAATCCAAATAGAAGTGTTACGATTGTAATTTTTGTTTTCATAATAAATAAAATTTTAAGTTTTATCTATTATACAGTAGCTCTCGTATTTAGTTTGTAATTAAAATTCAGGGGGTAAACTGTTTTTTGCAGACTCAAGTTTTTTCTCTAATTGTCAATACAATGTACAGAACTGTTTTTAAAGCTTGTAAATACCGGTCAAGTGGCAATTACTCTTTCTAGCCCTCTGGTCTTGCTTGAGGTTTTTTTTACATTTAAAGGTACCTCAAAATACTAAAGAGGATATGACTGTAGTTTAGTTAAAGTCGATTTCACTAACCATCTCTCCATCTACATATTCTGTTTCAAGAAATAGAAAACCATTTTCTTCCCACTTTCTCCACCATCCATTTAGTTTACCATCTTTATAACTGGCTGCAAAAGCAAGCTGCCCATTGTCATAAAAACTTATTGCTAACCCTGTATATTTTTGTTCTTTATATAAATAAGCTTCTCCCTCTTCAAGTTCACTGTAGAGCACTCTATTTTCTGTTTCAAGAAATTTGAAATAATCAAATGAATCTGTTTTAACTTTTGTTAAAAAACCATCAAAAGCATATCCATTTGCAATGTTTTCATTGAAAAAAGTTGGTTCATAGTTCATACTTACTAATTCAACCCAATTCCCAAAAATTATTTTTTCCTCACCTGTTATTGGATCTGTATCGGTTACTGCTAATTCACCTTGATTTTCCTTGGCGAAATAAACTAAAGAACCATAGGGTAATTTGTTTATTTTATTTCCATCCAATGAATTATTGTCTCTAACATTTAAACCACTCTTTGCGTTTACAAAGTAAATTTCAGATAGGTCAATATTATTAGAAACTTTATATGATTTCAGTTGATTTTGGTTGTAATCTATTCTAAAACGTAATTGATTCTCTTCCGGGAAATTTATATCTTCAGAATTATAATATTCCTTCAGTTTTCCATCGCTAGAATATGATATTTTATTTAATTGGTTCATATTATTTGCAGGTTTCAATAATATCAACTCTTTTGATTTGGGCAAACCATTGGAATAAAAAGTTTCTTTTTTATGACTGATAACAGGCTTGTATGGTACTTGCCACGCTTCAGAACAATCTGAATTTTGCCATTCATAATCTATAGCATCTATTCTGCGTCTATTACTTTTTGAAGTATAATTTTCTAAAGTAGGACAGCATTTACAAAACTGATAAAAAGCATAATTAACTGCTTGCAAAAACTCATACTTTAATTTAATGCTTCCGTTTTCATCAAAAAACGTTTCAGTAGTTTTTCTGTTTTTAAGGATTCTCCCGTTGTTTAATTTAAGTTCAAATATTTCATCGTTATTAAACAACTCTGCAAGATTACCATTTTTAAAATAGGCCTTTTCTTCAACATTTCCTGATGAGTCATATTTATAAATCGTATTCCCGACTTCCTCTTGTATTAAATTTCCATTTAAGTAAACTTCTTTAATTAATTTATTTAAATCGTTTCCATTGGACATATATATGTTAGGGTAATAATGCATTTTGTGTAAATAAGTAGACGATTTCTTTTTATGAGAAAAGCTATATAAATAATCCTCATAGCTTTCTGTCTTAGAAACATTTATTATAGTTTCTACTAATCCTTCGCTATAGATATAGTATGTTCCGTTATTGTCTATATGGGAATTGTTACCTCCATAAAAAGAGTTAATAGTTAAAGACTCATTAAATGAAAGATCATTATGAGAAGTAATTTTTCTCTTTGCTAAACCTGAATATAAAGCTCCATTATAAGTTAATGGATCAACAGGATCTTCAACTACAGGTATTTCACCAGAAATCAATCTTTCTTTAACTGATTTAGAAGTAAATGTTTTAACTGGGTATTGAAATTCTTTTATTTCATTATTCATTAAAACATCAAAAGCTTCATCTGGGTCCATTGCTAAAGCCCGGTAAAGGGTGGCCATTTCTGTTGAAATATTTCCACCATCAAACTCTTCCATTATCACTTCAAATAATTGTAAAAACTTATCTGATGTGCCATCATAATGTCTTCTAATCCAGAATAAAGTTTCTGAAGGAATATAAGGAACCGATGTCTTGATTGTTTCTAAGACAGAATTATGATCTTCTCTGCTTATAATAGGTTCAAGAAAATTATATTCTATGTGGTTAGAATCTTCTCCTTTAAAAACACTCAAATCCTCAAAAAAAGCAAACATTTGATTTACCATCAATGTTCTTATCGGAATTTTAAAATACTTGTCGTAAATAGGCTGAATGAGAGCTTTTTGAAGGGGTGATAATGTTTGAACTAATTCTATTGCGTTATCCAAAAACAATGGGTTATAGTGTCCAAAGTTTTCGCAGAAACAATCGCTATTAAAATATTCTTTAGTGTGTGGCCCAGAATTAAAAATTGGTATTCCAAAAGTTGTTTCAGCTAGTCTTAATACACCTGAGGTATCTATCCAATATCCTTTAAAAAATGATTTGGGTGAACCCCCATACGCTCGCTTGGTTACTAGCTCTTTGAAGTGATCAATATTATCCTCTATCGAGTTTTGTCCAAGAGAAACCATAGGAACTAACAGTAAAAGAAGAAGCTTTTTCATAATATCTTATTTATCAATACAATTTACAAAACTGTTTTTAAAGGCTCGTTTTCTTTCGAGTGACTTTGATTACATCTAGTGTCTGACTAAGAGATTTTCTCGTGTTTTAGAGGTTCCTGAGCTTACTGAAGAAGCTATAACAATGATTTAAAAAGCCTTCCGCTCTGTTAGCCTTTTATCTTTCAGGCTTATAATTGAGCGTATTTCCTCTCCCAACATAACTCAGACTTAATAATTCTTTACTGTATTCAATTATATAATATTCTAAAGTATCAGAATCATTTGTTATCGTTAGATAGTCCTCAAGTATTTTGAAATCGTAAATAAGGGAAGATTCATTTTCACCACTTTTATAAAAGACTATCCATTTTCCGTTTTTAATTTCAATTCCAGAAAGAGAATCAACGGTGCTTATCCATCTCCCGTTTTTAAATTTCGTTTGTTTTAAAATAGGTTTTTGGTCCTGTTCAATTCTATTTTTTTGGAGTCCCCTACGAGTGAGATTAAAATCTCTAATATCCTTAGATAAAGTCGTATATTTCAATAAATTTATTGAGGGAGGGTTTTGATTTGGAGCAGCTAAAAGTTTTCCGTTTTCGTCTAAGCAATAACTACTTGCAGTCCCACTGCTTGATTCATTGACACACTTGATTTTACCATTTTTATGAAAAGTATTCGATATTTTGGCGGGACCCCATAAACCGTCATCAAGTTCTATCTCCTGTTCTACAATTTCAGTTATATTTCCATCAACATCATATTCAATTTTTTTAATTTTACCATTCAATCTTATTACACTTCCCATTGATAATAAATGAATTTTTTCAGGAGTTATTACCATTCTTTCACCTTTGCCATCAACTGGATTATCAAATTCCTCAACAACATAAAATTCATCTTTAGTTATATCCCCTGATTCAGAGTAATAAGTCCACACACCTTTTCGAATGGATTGTGAGTGTTTTTCTAAGAAACCATCAAAAACATATCCTCTAACTTTTATTCTAATTAGTGGATTTTGAAATATTACATTCTGTAAACTATCTTTTTGGATGTCAGAAAGTTGCATGTATTCGCCTTCCGTAACTTCATCGCCATCCCTTTTGTAAAGAAGTTTTGAATTAGCAGACTTGTGTTCTATATTTTTATTATCATATTCAGTAACTATGTAGCCAGTAACTTCAATCCACTCACCTTTAATTTCACTTTTAATTCCTGTTTCTATATCTGTATCAATTACAGTTAATTTTATACCTGTTTTAGATTCTACAGTGACGGGTATTCCATAGAGGAGTTTGCCTATTGTTTTTGATTTTAAATTGGGACTCATTCTTACGTTTAGACCGCTTTTTGCTGAAACTTTAGATCCTATAATTTCCTCAAAAGATTCTCCTGCTACTTTTAATTTACCATTTTCATAATAAGATGTGTATGGTGATTGCCCAATTGAAGTGTTGAAATTAAGTTTAGATGATGCAGAGAATCCTTCAGGATCAAACTCCTTCATAATTAAATTAAATAATTCTAAAAACTGCTTTGAGGTCCCATCATAATCTCTTCTGATCCAAAATAGTGTCTCTCCAGAAATTTCATCACAATTGTTTTCAATTCCAAAGAAGATTTCATGAAGGATCTCTTTTATGTCATCTTTATTTTTGATTCTTTCAAGAAGCCACCTGTTGCAATCAGAGGTGAAATGATCTTCAATTTGATTTTCCATTAGCTTTTTTAAAGGAGTTTCAAATTTTCGAAAATACAAGGGTTTAAGAGTTGTTTTTAATTCTGGTGACATAGACTTGATCGTTTTTATCAATTCTACTAAAAACATGGGATTATAGTGCCCAAACTCCCCTTCTACCGAGTTACAATCACTACAAAACCATTCCTTAGTATGCGGCCCCGAATTAAAAACAGACATTCCGAAAATATTTTCCGCCATCCTAATTATATCTATCGTAGCAATCCAATACCCCTTAAAAAATGATTTGGGTGAACCCCCATACATTGGCTCGGTTATTAGCTCTTTGAAGTGATCAATATTGTCCTCTATCGTGTTTTGCCCAAAAGAAACAATTGGAACTAACAGCAAAAGAAGAAGTAGCTTTTTCATAATATCGAATTAATCAATACAATGTACAAAACTGTTTTTAAAGCTTGTAAATAAAGGTCAAGTGGTATTGATTCTTTGTAGTCCTCACTTTAGCAGTTGCTTTTAGTGGGGATTTCTAAACCACGTAAGTAGGTTAAACTTACATTTATAGATGAATGTCCCATTGCTTTCTGTAGCTTGGTTATACTCCCTGCCCTTTTAAATATAAGATTAAGGTTTGTTATTTAATATGTTCCTTGGTTTGGTGAGCCCTTGTTTAATTATAATTTTCCTAATTGGACAGAAAGTGTAAAAGCTTTTACACCTAATAAAACAGAATAAGTTGTTAAATGGAACCCTATATGGAACCCAAAAGGGATTTTAAATAAGTAACTCCCTAATTATTAGGGAGTTACAAGTGGTCCCACCTGTACTCATTACTATTTATAACTACCTGATTTACAGTATATATAAATGAACCTATAGTACCCCGGGGTACTGTTTTAGTCCCTTTTGGGTACTAAGTTATTTGGTGGGGTACTAACAAACTCTGTTAAATCTAACAGAAGTTAATTCTGAACTATTTTCAATCATTTTTTATCGTTTTCTAAAACTTTCTATACTTATATATGTAACCTTCTCTCCAACATGGGGTAAAGAGGAGTTCACCCACGAGGGACGAAAGTTAGTTAGTGGGAAAGACATCGGTTAGTAGATTATAAATAATAGTTGAGGTTTCACCGGTAGTTACAAAAATGATTTTATTATAAATCTGATATGGGGAACAATGAACTGGTCAGAAGAAGTGTAAGATTCAAGTTTATAGAGAGTTTGAAAACTCTAAGGGGTTTGGTGTATCTAATTTATACTGAACGATTATTAAAAGTTTAAAATAAAGAGTATCAACCTCGAACTGATATAGTATTACAAGTACGAGGTTATTACATTTTTAATTAAATCTGAAAAAAAATAATATGATAGAAAATATAAGTAAAGAAGAAGCAAAACATATGGTAGAACTATTAAAGAAGAAATCCAACTTAGTAAAGAATTTCTCAGATAAGTTAGAGAAGTACAGAACAAGTGGAGATAGAGAAACCTATAACAAGAAGTTTAAAGAACTATTAGAAAAAGAAGAGATAAAAGTATATGGAAAGAAGATTGAGTAAACAAGATTTAATGGAACTCTATGGTGTGGATAGAATCACTATCGAGGACTGGAGAAGAAACAGAGGATTAAACATGATAGAAGTATCTTCTCATTCGAAATACATCACAGAAGAGGAGTTATTAAAGTGGGAGAGCAGTTTAAAAGAAGATTCTTCAGTACAGAGGTTTAATAATCAAAGTGTATCAGAATGAAGAGGTGTGAAGGGTTGATATACTTTCTTTAAAACTTCTGGTTTAATTAGTGTATCAGTATTATTTAAATGGAGGTTTCTTGTAACTGAGAAAATACTTTTTTTCCAAAATGGGTATCGGAGGGGTTTTCATATCGGAGTCAATTTTTTCCCTGAGGAAATGATTGGGTAACTTCTGTTAGAATTAACAGAAGTTAAGATATGAAGTACTCTTGATTTAAGAAATATACATTTATCCTATTATCTTTTTCCCATTTTTTTGAGAGAATTAAATCTTGATTAATCAAGTGATTTGATCTTTGATTCATTGAATTGATGAGAACGTTTTTTAATCGGTTTTGATGTCCAATATCCAGTGTTTCATTTTTGAGTAAGTCAAGAAATTCATGGTTTTTAAGGGTTTTATTCTCCTGAAGTTTTTTAACAATAATAATCCATTTTGGATCATTTGTGAAAAGGATTTTATCAAATAATATTTTGTCAGAAAATGATCTTATTTTTTTCTTTCTTCTTCTAAACTTGTTTACCAAATAAAGAGAAGAACACACCATAAATAATACAAATAAAAATATATAATAGGTTGCGTTAGGGTTGTAAAGGACGGAATAATTACTCCCTAATTTTTCATTAAAATCATTAACATTTAGTTTTTTGATTTCTGAAAGAAAGTTCTCATCCCTTTCTTTAAAATAAATATCATCACCAATAACTCCAATTATACGATCTACGGTAAATTCTATCTCAAAAGAAACCGAGGTCATTTTAATGGGATTTACAATGATCAATAAATTATCATAGAATATCCATATTCTGTCGTTAAGATTTAAATAATCGTTAGGAGGATTAACAAGATTTTCATTTAAATTTCCAAATAACTTTTTACTTAAAAGTGTTGTTAAATTAATTTCATAACATTCATTAATCTTTTTTGTTTTTAAATGATCATTTTCATGATTTGTAACTCCACCACAAAAGATTAAATTATCTTCAATTATTGAATGAAAGTTTATTTCACTTATTCCCTCAATGGGAAAATCTCCTTTAATATCTCTGGAAAGCCATTCTTTCTTTTCTTTAGAAAAATAAACAATATCATCTCTTCTGTTAAAGAATCCGTAACCGCCAAGAATATTTATTTGATCGTTATGGAAAAAAGACAATGACCCAACATGAAGTTTGTGATCATAAGAGTTGTCAATTCTTGTGATTTCATTATCAATTAATTGATACAGAAGACCTCCCGTTTTCTTATAAAAATAGATGTTATCAAAATTTAAAATGTGATATTTTGAAAAATCAATATTATCATGGTTAATGAGTAATTCTTTTGAATAGAAATCACTTTTACTATCACTGAATCTATATAAAGAATCCTCTTTTATTTCATAAATGAAAGAATCTTTTACAAAGAAATTAGTTTGATCCCTTTGGGTTAAGTTGATTGAAAAAAAATATACTATTAAAAATAAACGCATTGGTTGTAAATATGATGCACAAGTTAACTAAAACCTTTTACTCTTTGTGTGTTTAAATTTAACTAATCAAATAGTCAATAATTATTCTATGAGAATTGTTTTAAGTTCACTAATCATTTTATCTATCCTTTCTTGTGGGAAAGAAAGTCCAGTAGTTACAGATCCGGTTATCAGTTTCACTTTAACTGTAACATCAGGAGTTGGTGGGAGTGTTAGTTCACCTGGGGGGTCTTACACTCAAGGTAAATCTACTTCGGTTACTGCAACCCCTGATCCAGAATATGTATTTGTTAATTGGTCAAATGGTTCAACTGATAATCCACTTTCAATTACGGTTAATTCTAATCAAACAGTTACTGCCAATTTTGAAAAAAGAAAATATCCTCTTACCGTTTCAATAACAGGTTCTGGAACAGTTTCTGAGGAAATTGTATCTGCAGGTAAATCAACTACTGAATATACTTCAGGGAGTATGATTAGATTAACAGCTATCCCCTCAGGAGACTGGGGATCTTTTGATGGATGGTCTGGGGATATTGATTCTAAGGAAAATTCAATTGAAATTATATTAAATAATCCTACTAGTATTAATGTAGAATTTTCAGAAACAAGTGTCATTGTAAACAAGACAACGACATACGTAGATACTAACCTAACAAATTGGGATATTCGACAAGCTTTTTCTATGGTAAGTGGTGTTTTTCCATACCAAAGTGGTGATGAATTCTATGTGTTCTTCCCCGGAATATCAGAGTGGAGACCAGATGGGAATAGAGCTAGAAGCAAAGATGAAGTATCAGCTAAACCCTCTCACATTTTAAAACGTGTAAACGGGGTATGGGAATATCTTAAAACCGATTATGAAGCAACGTTTTGGGGGGCTCGAAATTTTGAATTGGATGGAAATAATATTGCAATTGGAGATGGAAACGAAATTGGAGCAGATGGAACTGATTGGAATGGTGATGCATATTACGGAAAAATTGAAACTGGAGGAAATATTTTATGGACTAAAGTGAACACTAACGAAAATAGGGCTTTTCATCACGGCACTACTTCTGGTGATATTAATGGAGATGGATTGAAGGATGTTGGAGCAGCACCAGGTAAATGGGATCAGGATTTAGGTCAATGGCATCTGCAGTTTTTTACTCAACAAGAAGATGGTTCTTTTATAGAGAATGACAAAGCGTATATTAATTATTGGGATGAAGAAGATTTAATAGGGCATTGTCTTCCATTCGCTTTGGATTTCGCTGATTTATTTGGAGATGCTCGAGATGAAATAATTTTTGCTGATTATGGAATGTGTAACATAAATGGGGGTTATGAAGATAGTAATCAAATTCAAATTTATGCTTATGATAATTCTACATTAAAATATGAAAAGCACTGGGAGTCTTCATCTCCAGATGCTTTATATAGTCAGGATATGGGGGCCACTTCAATAAAACCCTTTGATTTCAATAATGATGGAATAATAGATATTTCCGTAGCAAGAGAAAGCGAATCAGCAGGGTGCGCATTTGAAATTTGGATAGGTAATGGGAATGGAACTTATAACCCACATTATGTAACAACAGTTTGGAATCAAGATGAATTTCAATTTAGAGAATTCGATTTATTAGATGTTAATAATGATGGTTATATGGACATTGTTTTTAGACCTTTTCATTATGGCAGACTTTACAGGAATAATCCTGTTTGGTGGGATGTGCCAAAAAATAACGGTATAAAGTTCCATAACCTAATAATGATTAATGACGGAACAGGAAGGTTTAATAGTTATGCAAAAGAAGAATTAATTATTGAAAACATAAATATTAGCAACGTACATCCTTATATGGATAACGGAATCCTTCATTTTGTTGGAGCCTACACATATGCAGACACTCCATATTTTATAGATACTTTTGATTTTAAAGTAAGAATCTTAGATTGATTTTATTTCCTTCTATCAATTATATACTTATGATATAAAAGTTAGGATTTTAGATTAATACTTCTTTAAATCATAACCTACAAAACATCTATTCAACTCATCACAAACCCTACCAACAGTTCCACTTCCCATAAAAGGGTCTAAAACCAATTCAAACTCTTTTGAAGTTTGAAGAATTGGTAAGGTTATAATTTCTTCAGGAAAAGGAGCTGGGTGTTCTCCATCGATATCTAACTTTTGATTTGCAACCGAAGTTCTCACAATATCCTCATTCCAATAATCACCCATATTCTTTCCCTTAATGTTCGGTAGGTATGGAGAAATGGAATTTGAGTACTCTCCATTTACACTTCTGTGTCGAGGTGGAAGAGAAGGTTTAGTTTTATCTGAGAGTTTTGTTAGTGTTGAATAATAATCATACTCCATTGATTGGGTCAGATGAAAGATAAACTCATAGGAAGGAGTAAGATTAGATTTTGATGAAGAGGGTTTGGGATTGGTTTTAGACCAAATAATAGTATTCCTCAATATCCATCCTTGTTCTTGAAGTTTGAGGATTACCCTATGAGGAACATTTTGAAGATTTCCATTGTAAAATGTATCTCCTAAGTTTAAAAAGAAACTTCCTCTATTATTTAATACTCTCTTACAATCTCTAAGATGTTTTGATAGATTTACTACAAATTCCTCTGAAGTTTTCTCATTTCCTAATCCTTCTTCTTCAGAATAGGTTCTTTTATTCCAGTAGGGAGGAGAAGTAAAGATGGTTTGAACCTCACCATCATTTAGTTCACTCATATTGTGTGATGATTTCTGATAAAATCTCCATGATGAGTTTTTGGTAATTTTTGATTTATTGTTGGGTTTACTTTCTCTACTTTCTTTCTCTTTAAGTTCTCGTTGGATTTGAAGATACGATTGGTTAACCGTAAGAATTCCTTTATCTAAAAGTTCTATGTGTTCAGGTTGGTGTTTATGAATAAAAATCAATCGTTGTAACTGAGAAGAAGAGATTCCCATTTCTTTTGAAACGATATCTCTTGAAGAACTTCTGTTAGATTTAACAGAAGTTAAATCTGTTCTTCTACCTTGTCCTTTTCTATAATACCCATCAAGTATTAGGTATTCATTAATAAGCTCCTTAAAACTCTTTATTCTCTGTTTATTAAAGTGAATAAGAAGTAATTCTTCCTCTTCCTTCTTAACTTCAATCATGTTAACCTCTAACTCTTCCCATCCCAATCGTTTGATGGATTCAAATCTTCTATTTCCACTGATTACTTGATTACTAGTATCTATAGTGAGGGGTTGTAGTAAACCTACTTCAGAAATACTTTCCATGAGTTCATCAATAGAAGATAAATCATAGATTTCTTTGTTCTTTGGATGGTGTTTGAGAGAGGAAACTTTGACTTTCATAAATTAAAAGTAGCAAAGTTTAGAATGGTATGCAAGTAATCAAGAAATCAACTGTTTTACTTTCTCCTTCCAAATATCTTCGGGGAGTGTTCCCATTTCTTTTAACCTCAACAATGTTTTTAATTGTTCCTCTGTTTCTGAAGTAATTGATTTTGATTTTTTTAACTACATCCTTTCTAATGGATTTAATTTGTAATTTTAAGCAATAATTTTGTTTTTATGGAAACGATCAATAAGTATTCTGGTATCATGATTAGTATCAGGAAGATTGTACGAGCAATTAACCTAGAGTCTAAGAGGATTGAAAAGGATTATGGGCTTAGTATTCCAAAATTGCTCACCTTAAAGTTTTTAGAGGAGAAAGCAGAGTATAAGAGTACGATGAAAGCACTTAAAGAACATTTATCGCTGAATGCGAGTACAGTGTCCGGAATAGTCGCTCGTTTGGAGTCAATGGGGTTGATCGCCCGATTGCCAAATCCCAATGATAAAAGAAGTACCCCGATTATTTTAACCTCAAGTGGGAATAAACTAATTAAGCAAACAGATGAGTCTTTACACGAACGTGTGATGCGTAAATCCAACTCTTTAACGGATGAAGAATACCAGCAAATATTAGTTTCATTCAAAACTATAATTAAGATTTTTGATATTGATGATATCGATGCATCCCCTATTATTAGTGGTCAAACGGAGATGTGAGATTTTTTCTTAGATGGTCATTGCTAACAAATACTTTCTATAGAAAATATATTTTTGTACTTTTGCAACCAAATCAACTATTATGCAAAAGTACATGCCGTTTATTTTATTCCTTTTTGGTATAAGTATTCACTCTCAAGATACTGTTCTGAGTGGGGTTGTCGTAGATGAGAATAATATTCCACTACCTGGGGCAACTGTTCAAATGCAAGGAAGTCAAGATGGAGTAATCACAGATTTTAATGGGAATTTCTCCCTTGACGTCACTTCAGACACTACGATTGAGGTGTCCTATACAGGATACGAAAAATATGCTTTTAGTGGACCTTTTGACAGTTTAGTACAAATTCAATTAGTGCCTTCAAACGCCTTAGATGAAGTTGTGATTACTGCATTGGGAATTAGACGTGCTGAGAAAGCCTTGGGATATGCCGTTCAAGGAATCAAAGCAGGTGAAATTTCAAAGGTGAAAGCCACTAATGTGGTTAACTCTCTAGCAGGTAAAATTGCAGGGGTAAATATTACCGGCTCTGCCGCTGGACCCTCTGCTTCTTCTAATATTAATATTCGTGGGGCTTCTTCTTTAATGGGGAACAATCAACCTTTATTTGTTGTAAATGGGATGCCCATTACAAATGACTTATACACATTTGATGATGGTTTGAACGGGTCAACGTCTATTGACTTTGGTAATGCCGCACAAATCGTGAATACAGACGATATCGAAGCCATAAGTGTACTTAAAGGACCTGCAGCCTCTGCTTTATACGGTTCAAGAGCTGCGAATGGTGTGATTCTTATTGAAACTAAAACCGGAAACTTTGTTAAGAAAGGTTTAGGAATAGAAATTAACTCAAGTATTCAAATCGCAAACCCGCTTAAATTACCCGATTACCAAAACCGATATGGTTCTGGTGGGGGCGGAAAATACAGCTACCTCAATGGATCTACTTATATAGGTGCAAACGAAAACTATGATGCCTATGGCGAAAACTGGGGGCCTGCATTAAACGGTCAGTTGGTAAAACAATTTAACTCTAATGGAGAAGCGGTCCCTTTTACTTCCGCTGAAAATAACATTAGAGACTTTTATCAAACAGCTTTAACTCACAGTACAAATGTTGCGGTGAATAGTTCTTCTGACACTGGTCAAAGTCGTTTTTCTTATACACATTTAGACAACTTAGGTTTAATTCCTAATACTGATCTAGATCGAAATACGTTTCAATCTAGTTTAGGTAAAAATTTATTGGACAATCGTTTAAAGATTCAATTCAATAATATGTTTGTTCGTTCAACATCAAGCAATATTCCTAACTCGGGTTATGACGAATCTTCTTCTGTTATGTATGGGTGGTTGTGGTTTCCACGTCAAGTGGAGATCGATGATTTACGCGATTACTGGCAGCCAGGTAAAGAAGGGGTAGAGCAGCGTTATGCAGAAAACCTTTGGGTAAACAACCCATGGTTTATTGCCAATGAAAACACCAATGCTTTTCAAAGCAACCGTTTGGTCTCTAATCTTCAACTTTCTTATCAGGTAAACCAAAAACTAGGGGTTCGCTTTAGATATGGAGTAGATTATGTTGATGAACAACGTCAATACAGAAGAGCTCCTTCTACAAAAGCAGTCTTAAACGGAAGTTACCGTGAAGACGAAATTTCTTTTAGAGAAAGTAATGCCGAGGTAATTGTTGATTTTGATCCTAGTCCAGAAGAGGATAATCCACTGGATGTAAGCGTAAAGCTGGGAGGAAACCTCATGTCACAACGGGCTAACTTTGGCGTAGCCAACAACCCAGAATTACAAATCTTTGGCGTGGGGCCATCTGTCTATACTTTAGCGAATTCGCGTTCTGGAGTGTTAGTAGAGTCTCAAAAGACCAATGCAGAAATTGCCAGTGTCTTTGGTTTAGTAACCCTTGATTATAAGAACTGGGCATATTTAGATTTAACCTATAGAAATGATTGGACCAGTACACTGGTTAATCCATTAGTTGGGATTGAAAATTCAAACTTTAGCTTTGGCTATCCTTCTGCATCAACGAGTATAATTTTAAGTGAAGTACTGGATTTAAATGAAAAAATCAATTTCTTAAAGCTTAGAGCTTCTTATGCCGAAGTAGGAAACGGTGCTCCAGCTTATTCTTTTGGGAACACTTACACGCCACAAGCGGCCTATGGAAATACACCAGTCTTTACTGCTGGAAGTACCATCTCTGATCCTGATCTTAGAAATGAGCGAACTAGAGCAACAGAATTTGGGGTTGATGTGCGCTTATTTGACAATAAGGTAAATATCGATATGACAGTATATCAAATGAATAGTTTCGATCAAATTATTTCTTTGCCAGTAGCGAAGTCAAGTGGGTATGATTATACCTTAACAAATGGAGGAGAAATTAGTAATAAAGGTATTGAGATTGCAGCCAGATTTAATTGGGCAGCAACAGAAGATTTCTCCTGGGATACGCAAATCAACTATGGGCGTAATAGAGCCGTTGTAGAGTCGCTTCCAGAGGTAATCCAAAGTGGTAAGTACTCTATTGTCGCCGATATTTTCCCTGGAGATGAAGGAGGATCCGACTTAGAGCTCGTCGCAGAAGAAGGAAAACTTTTAGGTCAATTATATGGTCTAGGGTTCCAGCGAGGACCTGACGGTCAAATTATCCACGAAAATGGATTGCCTTTACACACGACAGAAAAAGTATCTGCAGGGTCTTATCAACCAGACTTTCGTTTAGGTATTCTAAATAGCTTTAGCTATAAAAACATCAACTTGTCTTTCTTATTTGACGGTCAAGTAGGAGGGAAAATTTATTCTCGCTCACATGCATTATATGCTACTGCAGGGACAATTACAAATAATGATGATCCTAACTTGCCACTTTCTACCTTAGAAGGTAGAACCTTGTATGGTGTAGAGTACAACACTGCAGGAAATCCTGTTTATACTTTAGAACAACAAGGAGGTGTTGTCGCCCCAGGTCTTATGTATAATGCGAATGGTGACTTAGTTAAAAATACAGTGTCGGTTCCTGCAGGAGGTGCTGCTTATACAGGATATTTCTACAACTATTATGGTAACGGGTTTAACCGCGATAATATTGAAGCCGCAACTTATGATGCCACTTACTTTAAATTACGTGAACTAAGTGTAAGCTATACCTTAGAAAACGGTTTAGTTGACCAACTTGGATTACAGTCTGCTGTGATCTCTCTTGTGGGAAGAAACTTATTGCTGTTTAGTAAAGTTCCTTCCATAGACCCAGAAACTTTCTCTATTCGAAATGGTTTATTTGTCAATGGTTTTGAAAGTACTTCTATCCCATCGATGAGAAGTTTTGGATTGAATCTTAACCTTATTTTTTAATCACATAATTATGAAAAACATAAAACACTTTCTATATACAATCGTTCTATTTTCAACGGTAGGATGTAGTGATTTTGAAGAATTGAATTTAAACCCTAATGAGCCTACAACGGTTTCATCTGGGGTATTGTTTACTTCTGCGATAAGAACAAGCATCCAAACAACCTCTAACGAGGCATTTTTATTATCGAATAATGCCGCACAATTAACGGCAAAAACCCTTCGTGCTGAGGTTGACTTTTATGGATGGAATGCTTTTCCAACCGTATGGGAAGGACTCTATGAAAGTTTGACCGATATCAACAATGCGATTGAAATTGCACAAGCAGACGAGAATACCAAGATGGAAGGAGCTTTAATGGTCATGCAGGCTTGGATTTTTTCTGAATTGACGAATGCTTATGGAGACATTCCTTACAGTGAAGCCATTGATGGATTAAATGCAAATTTCACTCCTGCTTATGATACGCAAGAATCGATTTATACAGATCTTCTAGTGAGACTTACTCAAGCCACAACAAAATTAAGTGCTACTGGAAGTATTGAAGGAGATATCTTGTATCAAGGAGATGCAACACTGTGGATAAAGTTTGCCAATTCTTTGAGACTGCGTTTGTTGATGTATGCTTCTGCGAAAACAAATGTAGCAACTCAATTTGCGCAAATCGTCACACAAGGTCAAATCTTCTCAAGTAATGAAGAGCAAGCCGCTCTTGATTTCTTGTCTAGTTTCCCTAATCAATTCCCTACTTTACCTTTAAAGCAAGGAGATTTTGATGCGGTGGCAATTTCTCTTTCTGCTGTAAACGCTTTACAAGCAAATAATGACCCAAGACTGAGTCGTTATGCACGTCCAGATAATTTAGACTTTGATAACCCAACATTCACAGGGGTTGCTAATGGAGTGGGAGGTCAAACAGGATCACGTCTAGGATTAGCTTATTTTGATTATCCAGGTCAAATTACGGCTGCAGAAAAGGGATTATCTTATGCAGAAGGAATTCTAATGACCTATGCGGAAGTAGAATTTCTCTTAGCAGAGGCTGCTGCAAAAGGATGGATTTCAAACAGTGTTGAAACACACTATAAGCAAGGAATTCAAGCATCGCATCAATATTATCAAGTTGATTATGCCCCTAATGGATGGGCTAACTTTGAGGACTTCTATCAGAACTCTGGAGTTGCCTATAGTGCTACTTTAGATATTTGGAAGCAAAAGTGGTTAAGCATGTATTTTACCGCTTTAGATCCTTACTTTGAGGTAAGACGTTGGTATAGCGAAGTGAACGGTTTTGATGGTCTTCCATTCTTAAACCGCCCTATTGGGAGTAATTCAAATAATTATGAATTGCCCATGCGTTTTCTTTACCCTGGTCAAGAGCAAAGTTTAAATGCAGAAAATTATAATGAAGCGAATAGCAGATATAGTGCGCCTAAATTGATTAATGGTAAAATGTGGATCGTAAGCGACTAAGCAGCATATGAAGAAATATTTTGATATTCACCCCCAGGTTTTTTTTCCTTCGATTGTTTTAATCATTGGGTTTATTTTATTGTCAATTTTTGGTGGAGAACCAGTTCGCTTGTTCTTCTCTGAAGCATCGCAGTGGATTACACAGTCCACTGGTTGGCTATTTATCCTTGGGGTGAATTTCTTCATTATCTTTTGTCTGTGGCTGGCCTTTAGTCAATATGGAAAAGTACGCATAGGGGGAGAAGGGGCTAAAACAGAATTTAGTTTATTCTCCTGGTTCTCCATGTTGTTTTCTGCTGGAATGGGAATTGGCTTGTTGTATTTTGGGGTCTCAGAGCCCATACAACACTTTTTAAAACCGCCCATACCTCAAGCAAGTAAGGCAGATTTAGCCATTCAAGCCTTAGATTTCACTTTCTTACATTATGGTTTACATGCTTGGTCGATTTACTGTATAGTAGGACTATCGCTCGCTTATTTTACCTTTAATCGTGGTTTACCTTTTTCTTTGCGATCTATTTTCTATCCTATTATTGGGGATAAAATCAATGGTGTCTATGGAAATATTATTGATGTAATCGCAGTGGTTGCTACCCTTTTCGGTTTGGCAACTTCCTTGGGATTCGGAGCGAGACAAATTGCAACAGGGCTTCAATTTCTCTTTGGGATTGATTCTGGAGTGAATACACAAATCAGTGTTATTTTAGTCATTACCATGATCGCAACCATTTCTGTGGTTACAGGATTAAAGAAAGGAGTTCGATTTTTAAGTCGCTTGAATATGATTTTAGCTTTGGTCTTTTTGACCTTTGTTTTATTCTTGACAGATACCCTAAGTGTGATGGGAATATTTATTGAAAGTACAGGGATGTATTTTCAACGTTTTATCGAGATAGGGACTTGGTCCTCTTCTTTTGTAGACTCTACTTGGCAAAACAACTGGACGATTTTTTATTACGCCTGGTGGATTGCGTGGGCTCCTTTTGTAGGGATGTTCATCGCGCGTATCTCAAAAGGACGAACGTTTAAAGAATTTGTTTTAGGGGTTTTATTTGTTCCTACTTTAATGACCTTTTTCTGGATCAGTGTCTTTGGAGGAGCAGGACTATTACTCGAGATTGAAACCCCAGGAATCTTATCAATACCCGTTTTAGAAGATCCCTCGACCTCATTATTCATATTTTTAAAGGCCTTTCCGTTGTACACCTTTACAAGTGTTCTAGGGATTTTTATGGTCTCTGTGTTTTTTGTGACCTCTTCAGATAGTGGTTCTTTGGTCATCGATAGTATCACCTCTGGCGGTAAACTTGACGCTCCAGTAGGGCAGCGTATTTTTTGGGCTTTGATTGAAGGTTTTGTCGCTATTGCCCTTTTGTTAGGAGGGGGATTAGCAGCTATGCAAACGGCTTCTGTTAGTACTGGAATTCTCTTCTTGCTTATTCTTTTTGTTATCTGCTATTCCCTTATTACTGATTTGAAAAAGGATTTATCTCCTTTCAAAAAACAATCTTAACTTACCCTTTATAGGGTCATCTGGATAAAGATAGGCTACTCATTATCGCAATCATTATTCAGCGACATATTTACATGAACTTTTGAATCTAAGCTTTAAGGCTATTAAGGAAACTAGAAGCTAGTTGGGCTATCACCATATAAAGTGAAGCTGCAACTTATGAAGGCACTTACTTTAAATTAACGTGAGTTCGACCTAAGAAATTAGGATTTATTTCACCAAAAAAGCACAAAATAATTCTGATGGGGAAAGTGATGGGGATCCCCCTCTATCTCCTTCAATACCCGTAACATAAAACTCCCGCTTTACTCCATCGCATATTACCCCTAAGACCAAGAACAATATAATCTTCTAGTGGATTTCAATTGTGCCCAAACTTGCGAATGTATTTCATGCTTAAAATGTTGAGGTTATATACTATTCTGTGTGTTATTAAAGTTTTGTAGGTGGTGTCTTCTGAATGCCATAATCCTTCGAATTTTTCTAATTGAGCGTTAACTGTAAATCCAAATAGAAGTGTTGCGATTGTAATTTTTGTTTTCATAATAAATAAAATTTTAAGTTTTATCTATTATCCAGTAGCTCTCGTATTTAGTTTGTAATCAAAATTTAGGGGGTAAACTGTTTTTTGCAGACTCAAGTTTTTTCTTTAATTGTCAATACAATGTACAAAACTGTTTTCAAAGCCTGCTTTCATTATCTGACGTGTTTTGATGATTTAGAAGGTTTTACTGGTGTTAATCGACAAATGAAATAGAGTGCTGATATGACTTTTTTATGACTTTTATAAATAAAAAAAGCCCCCACTTTACGTGAAGGCTTGATTTTACTGGTGGTCCCACCTGTACTCATAACTGTTTATAACTTATTGATATACAATATATAAAAATATATAATTAGTACCCGTGGGTACTATTTAGTACCTCTTGGGTACTAAGTCCATGATATGGGTACTAACAACCTCTGTTAGATTTGGCACAAGTTATTTTCATCTTTTTTTACTCATTTTCTTTACGTTTTCTAAAGTTTCTAATACTTATATATAGAACCAATTGTTCTACTGAGTTGTAGATTACTTTAAGAAATACTTAATCTACCGAGATACTACACCTGACACATGGGGGAAGTACCCAATAATGACCAACACTCACCGATAGGTAAAACCAGTCATTAGTGTTCCGAGAGGTAAAGAAGAAAGGTCTGAACTCGTAAAAATGCAGATAGGTTGAATTCTTGTTTGAGTGTTTGTTAGATTCAACTGAAAAATGGAAATAATTTTTCAAAAGGGAATTTCCCTTAATGGACTCACTATATCTAATTGTGAAATAGTAGTTAGATTTTAAATAATAGAAAAGTTTAAAATAAAGAGTATCAACCTCGAACTGATTAAGTATTTCAAGTACGAGGTTATTACTGTTTTTTAAAATACTCTGAAAGGAAATAATATGTTAAGAAATATAACAGAAGAACAAGCAAAACATATGGTAGAGCTATTAAAGAAGAAGTCTGTCTTGATTAAAAACTTTTCTCATAAACTTGAGAAGTACAGAATATCAGAAGATAGAGAAGCCTATAAAAAGAAGTTTAGAGAACTATTAGAAAAAGAGGAAATAAAAGTATATGGAAAAAAGATTGAGTAAAAAGGATTTAATGGAACTCTATGGAGTAGATAGAGTAACCATAGAAGATTGGAGAAGAAATAGAGGGTTGAAAATGATAGAAGTATCCACACATTCAAAATACATAACAGAAAAGGATTTAATAGAGTGGGAAAATAGTATGAAGGGTAATATTAAAGTTAAGAGGTTAATTAATCAAAGTGTATCAGAATGAAGATAGGTGAAGGGTTGATATACTTTCTTTAAATATTTTGATTTGATTAGTATATCAGTATTTACAGGTTGAGGTTTCTTGTAACTGAGAAAATACTTTTCCCCTAAACCCCAATCGGAGTGGTTTTTATATCGGAGTTAATTTTTTACTCCCTATAGGAAATCATTTGGTTCGAACCCTAAAGACCTATTTTCGAAACAAATGATACGGTTTTTGAGAGATATTTAATTTCTATTAAAAATAACAACTTTAGTTAGATTTAGATTCAATTGCAAGTGCAAAGATTTTTAAGTATAATATTCTTTTAGAGTTATTACCAAAGAGAAATAATTGAATTTACACCCATTAATCTTCTAATACTTCTAAAACAATAAAAAATCCCTTAGCTTAGTAGTTAGTAACAAAGTAGATATATGCCTACTAGTACGTTTAGCCCTAAGTTGTGCATAATGCATAAAAATCGTGCTTAAATTGAACATTTGAACTTAAAAAGCCAACCGTACAAACATCACTTCACAATATTATATTTAAGCATTTACTTAAATAAGAAATAAACTTAACTTTGTGTTATGGAAAATAATTCTTGCATAAGACAACGAGCCGATATTGAACAAATAAATCGTTGCAAAGACACAGTTTCGGAATTAAACGAATCGTTCGACTATTTGGCTAACGGACTTTCATTAGTCGGAAATAGTGTTCGACTGAAAATACTTTACCTACTTTTTGAGGAAAAAAGACTTTGTGTTTGTGATTTAAGCGATATTCTTGGAATGAACATTTCTGCAATCTCTCAACATTTGAGGAAAATGAAAGACCGTAATCTATTAGAAACCGATAGAGAAGCCCAAACGATTTTCTACTCACTCACGGCTGAATACGAAAAAATGCTAAACCCATTTTTTGAGATACTTGATAAAAACAAAATTTTAGAAACAATATGAAAAGTGATAACAAACTAATTGGTACAGGTTTATTAACCGCAATTACAGCTTCATTATGTTGTATTACACCAGTTTTGGCTCTAATCGCAGGAACGAGCGGTATTGCATCAACATTTTCTTGGATAGAACCTTTTAGACCTTATTTAATCGGACTTACAATTTTGGTTCTTGGTTTTGCTTGGTATCAAAAACTAAAACCTCAAAAAGAAATTGACTGCGAATGTGAAACGGACGAAAAACCAAAATTTATTCAATCAAGGAAATTTTTAGGAATTGTAACTGTTTTTGTAATTGTAATCTTGGCTTTCCCATACTATTCAGGGATTTTTTACCCATATACAGAAAAGCAAATAATCTTAGTTGACAAATCGGACATTAATACAACGGAATTTAAAATCAGCGGAATGACTTGTGCGAGTTGTGAAGAACACGTCAATCACGAAGTGAACAAACTAAACGGAATTGTAAACTCAACGGTGTCTTACGAAAATGGAAATGCAATCGTTGAATTTGAAAAGACCAAAACCAATGAAACGGAAATTGAGAAAGCAATTAACTCAACAGGTTATCAAGTAACCGACAAAAAAGAAAACTAATGGAAACCATATTAAAATCTGAAATTACTTGTCCAAACTGCGGACATAAAAAAGTGGAAGATATGCCAACAAACGCTTGTCAATTTTTCTACGAATGCGAAAATTGTAAAAAGGTTTTAAATCCAAAAGAGGGAGATTGTTGTGTTTATTGTTCATACGGAACTGTAACTTGTCCACCAATTCAAGAAAATAAAAGTTGTTGTTAAAAATCCAACGATGAAATCCATACATATTTGCAATTCGCCTCAGCCAACACACAATCCAAAAATTGCAAAAGAGTATGTCTTGCCAACGCTCACTCCCGATCAACAGGGAGAGATGAAATAATTAGAAATACCTCTTCAAATCATACCCCACAAAACTCCGATTTAACTTATCACAAACCCTTCCAGTAGTTCCACTACCCATAAAGGGGTCTAATATTAATTCAAACTCTTTTGAAGTTTGAAGAATGGGCAAGGTGATTATTTCTTCAGGGAAAGGTGCAGGGTGTTCACCTTCAATATCTAACTTTTGATTTGCAACCGATGTTCTTACAATATCCTCATTCCAATAATCTCCCATATTCTTTCCTTTAATGTTGGGAAGATATGGTGATATGGAATTTGAGTATTCCCCATTTACACTTCTATGTCTTGGAGGAAGAGAAGGTTTAGTTTTATCTGAGAGTTTGGTTAATGTAGGGGAGTAATCATACTCCATTGATTTGGTAAGATGAAATATAAACTCATAAGAAGGAGTAAGATTAGATTTTGATGATGAAGGTTTGGGGTTTGTTTTAGACCAGATAATAGTGTTTCTAAGAATCCATCCTTGTTCTTGAAGTTTTATAACTACTCTGTGGGGAACGTTTTGAAGATTTCCATTGTAAAAAGTATCTCCTAAGTTTAGAAAGAAACTTCCTCTTTCATTTAAAACCCTTTTACAATCTCTTAAATGTTCTGAAAGGTTAATTACAAACTCTTCTGACGTTTTCTCATTCCCTAATCCTTCTTCTTCAGCATACTTTCTTTTATTCCAATAGGGAGGAGAGGTAAAGATAGTTTGTACTTCACCATCTTTTAATTCACTCATATCATGGGATGATTTCTGATAAAACCTCCATGATGAGTTCTTAGTAGTTTTTAATTTATTGTTGGGTTTGTTTTCTCTACTTTCTTTCTCTTTTAGTTCTCGTTGAATTTGAAGGTAAGATTGGTTTACAGTAAGAATTCCTTTATCTAAGAGTTCTATATGGTCAGGGTGATGTTTATGAATAAAAATCAATCGTTGTAATTGAGAAGAAGAGATTCCCATTTCTTTAGAAACTATATCACGAGAAGAACTTCTGTTAGATTTAACAGAAGTTAAATCCGTTCTTCTCCCTTGTCCTTTTCTGTAATAACCATCAAGTATTAGGTATTCATTAATAAGTTCCTTAAAACTCTTTATTCTCTGTTTATTGAAGTGTATTAGGAGTAGTTCTTCTTCTCCTTCTTTAACTTCTTTCGCCTCAACCTGGACTTCTTCCCAACCTAATCGTTTTACAGATTCAAATCTTCTATTTCCACTGATTACTTGATTACGAGAATCAATAATTAGAGGTTGTAATAATCCAACTTCTGAAATACTTTCCATTAGTTCCTCAATAGAGGATAAGGTATAGATTTCTTTATTCTTAGGATGGTGTTTGAGTGAGGATACTTTAACCTTCATAGGGTGAAGGTAGCGAAGAATTTTGTGGTATGCAAGTAATCAGGAGATCAACTGTTTTACTTTCTCCTTCCAAATATCTTCAGGAAGTGTTCCCATTTCTTTTAACCTCAACAACGTTTTTAACTGTTCCTCTGTTTCTGAAGTAATTGATTTTGATTTCTTTTCCTTTTTCTGGTCAAGTTCTTGATTGAATAGTCCATCATTTACTTTCATAATATCCTTATCCAAAACATTGTAATATCCATCAAAAACCTTTTGAGTAGTATGTCCTGTCATTTTCATGATACTCCTAATCGGTGTTCCTAATTCTATATGTTCTCTAATAAAAGTTCTTCTCCCTATATGTGATGAAACGATTGAATAAAGTGGAATAAAACTTGTGTTCTCCTCTTTTCCGTTTAAATCCCAATCCCTAACTCTTACCCCTCTATTAAGACCAATATGTTTACATATTTCCTTTATGTAACTGTTGTATTTCTGATTGGATATTGCATTACCGAACTTTGTCCTTGGAAAAAGATAGTTATGTGCATTTTTATTCTTTGAATACTTCTTCCAAATCTCAAAAGTCATTCTGTTGATCCTTACTCGTACAGGTTCCTTTTGAATTTTAATCTTTTCCATGAAAAAAGAAAAATACCCTAATCTTTTTCCATTGATTTCTTCTGTATCGTAATCAAAATCTCCAATCTTCATTTTAACCATATCTCCAAACCTACATCCTACATTACAGAGAAAAATCAACATGTCTTTATACACCTCAAAAGAGGTATATGTAGAAGACCATCTTTTGTTATCAGTATCAACCCAAGAATCATTAATATAAGTTAGTCTCCTTTCCTCTTGAAGTACTTGTGTGTGATTCGGGTTTTGAATAGAGTACTTATCATAATTGTAAAGTTTGAGTACCTCATCCCTTTTAAAAAAGATTACTTCTCCTCCTCCATCACTAAGAACAATACCTTCTGGTTTCTTTATACTGAAATTGGTTCCATACTTTTCATTACTCCAGTTTGAAAATCTTGTAAGAGCTTTCATTCTCTTTCTAATCGTGGAGGGTCTTAAACCTTTTCTATCATAACTCCACCTACAAAATCCATATACCCAGTCACTATCCAAGTCCTCAGGAAACAATAATACATTATTTTTGGTTTGATACTCTGAGGTATATTCTCGTATTTGTTTGATACTTGTATTTGTACTTCTCTTAGTTGAGGTTCTGTTATTGTAGGAAGTTGAATTAATCCACTTTTCATATTCTGTAAGCATAGGTAAAAAGTGAATCTCCTTTCTACTAACAACTTCCTTTGTTCTTTTATCCTTTCTTAAATAACTTCTTACAAGTTCTACTAAGGGTTCTTTGTCTTGTTTTTTAATGGTAAGGACTATTCCATTAATTTCATCTAACTTATTTTTAATCAGCAAGTTTTTATCTCGATAATCTTTGTCAGAAGATTTTATAGGGTCTTTTGAAGTTTTCTTTCTCCAATTATCGTCCCAATCTTTAATTTGACAAACAACCCCTGTGCTAACCTTAGTTCTCTTTCCCTTGTAGTAATAATCAATAATGATGGGAACAGAATCCTTTTGATTAAGGTGATTCTTATTGTTTTTATAGTCCAATCTGTAATAAAGCCCCATTAATCAGTCCATTAACTCTTTCTAATATACGAAAAATTCCTGAATTTTAGTACCCCATATAGTACCCCAAAGGGGTTTTTGTGTAAAAACAAAACCCCAACAAGTTGTAAATCAACAAGTTGAGGTTTTCTGTTGGTGGTCCCACCTGGGCTCGAACCAGGGACCAACTGATTATGAGTCAGCTACTCTAACCAACTGAGCTATAGGACCTATTGTGCTATTTATAGGGGTTTAGAGAGGCCAAAATGATTGGCTGGATTAAGGGGGGTCAAAAATCGCAATATTGACAAAACTCCTGAAAATCTAAATCCTTATTAGTACGGTGTAAATTTAATCTATTTTTGGAAAAAACAATGCATTATTGTGTCTGTCTGTCTCAAGTAAGTAGGATTTATTATGTTATATGAATTTACTTCAATGAAGAAACGATTCTCTCTCATCTGTTTAATAGTAATCATAGCTTGTGCTAGGGAAGAGCCTGTAAATATCGAAGGTTCAGGTGTTCCTGCAAATTATTCATATTTCTTTACAATGATCGTTGGAGAAGGAGGTGTCGTGTCGTGTTTACCAACCGGATTAGGTTATTCAGGATGTAGATATGGCATAGGAACCATGGATGGGATCCCTTTTAAAGTCAATAAAGGAAGTTCAGCTATTCTTAAGGCTACACCTAATGATGGATATTCCTTTTCAGGGTGGTCCAGTCGAATGAATTATCGATTATCGTGAACTTTGGTTCTGATATTACCCTTACAGAAACAAGCGATTAAATTCGGAAGGTGGTTCGGTTTGGACAAAACAATAATTAATGTTCCCCTCTATACCCTGCCTAATAACATTACTTATCCACCCTCCGTTTCTTCATCACGTTTAACAACTTCAACTTCTGTTAAAAATTAGATGTTCCAATTAAAATTTCATGCCTTTTAAGTGATGTTTTAAGTAACTTTGTCCTGATGAATACAATACATAATGCTTTTGGAGTTCTATTTCTTGGAATCCTATTGGGTTGTAGTTCAAATGAACCTGCAACAGAAGAATTACCCGAAACCTTAACCGTTTCTTCTATTGCAACTTTTTCTGCCAATCAAGAAATGTGTTCAACGAACATCACCTCTAATCTCGAATGGCGAATAAATAACGACGCTAACTGGATTAGCGTTAGTCCTCCATCAGGATCTAATAATGGAGCAATAAGTGTTTCTGTATCCTCAAACTCAAGTCCCTACATGCGTTCGGAAATGCTTTCTGTCTCGGGCGGTAGTCTTTCAAGATTTCTACATATTACGCAAGAAGCAGCCGCAGAAGAACCCGCTCCTATACCTTCAAGTGGTTTAGATCCAAATCAAGCCCCTGCAGAAAACTTTGATTTATCCAAGTGGAAGTTAAGTATCCCTGTAAATAAAGGAAATGGAACCGCAACCGATATTTCCGTTAGTCAACTCAATAATAACTATGAAAACAGTACTTATTTTTATACAGCGTCAGATGGAGGAATGGTTTTTAAATGCCCGGTAGAGGGTTACAAAACATCAGCCAACACAAGTTACACAAGGGTAGAGTTACGTGAAATGCTTCGAGGCAACAATACGAGTATCAGCACCCAAGGTGTAAATAAAAACAACTGGGTCTTTGGCACAGCACCTCAAGCAGATAAAAATGCAGCAGCGGCCTTTGATGGTGAAATGAATGCCACTTTAGCAGTGAACCATGTTACAACATCGGGTAGTAGCAGTCATATAGGAAGAGTCATTATAGGACAAATACACGCAAACAATGACGAGCCTATTCGTATCTACTACAGGAAATTACCCAACAACAACTTAGGCTCTATCTACTTTGCCCACGAACCAACCGATGGAAATGGCAATGAACAATGGCACGTAATGATAGGTTCTAGAAATAACAGCGCATCGAATCCTTCAGACGGAATTGCTTTAGACGAAGTCTTTAGCTATCGAATTAAGGTTGTAGGAGATATCCTGACCGTTACCGTCATCCGCGAAGGGAAACAAGATGTTATTAAAACAGTCAATATGGTGAACAGTGGTTTTAATGAAGGCGGTCAATACATGTATTTTAAAGCTGGGGTCTACCATGTTAATAATTCTGGAAATGACGCTGATTATGCTCAGGCAACCTTTTATGCTTTAGAAAAATCGCATACAAGTAACTAAGCTTTTACTTGGGTTAGATCAACACTTAATGGGCTTTGCCAACAATGAAAGCAACCTCTTTTTAATCGATTAAAACCAATCTTTGTATCTTTAGAAAAACAGCAAACTATTTTTCAGATGAAATTCCTTTACCTAAGCCTAGTCCTAACTTTTGTTCACCCCACGGTTCCTGTGCAAGACGATTGTCGTGCACGTTTGCGTTATTTCAACTTTGATACCATGACAGAACAAGAGCGTTTGTTGTGGCTCAATTGTGCTTTCGAAAAACTTAAAACAGGAGATGATGGCGCTTTAATTCGTTATGAGGAATGGAGCGGAACACTTATGTCATATCCTGAATTTAAAGCGCTATGGGAAAAGAAAAAAAAGAGCTCATCCTAAAAAGAAGTATCTTTATACGCGTTGTATAAACTCTTTTTTCTGTGATTGTAGAATTAAAAAAACATTTTGGAAGCAACTTCGAAACTGCACTTTTAGAGGAAATTGCTCAAGTCGGCACCTTTCGCTCTGTCCCTGCTGAGGTGGAATTAATGGATATTGGCCAAACCATTAAAGGAGTTCCTTTGATGCTCCATGGGGCAGTAAAAATCTCACGTGAAGACAGTGAAGGAAACGAACTCTTGCTCTATTACTTAGAGGAAGGAGAATCCTGTACCATGACCTTTGCTTGGGAATTGGGGCAACAAAAGAGCAAAATACGTGCTGTGACTGAAATGCCTTCCGAACTTATTATGGTTCCGCTCTCGGTCATGGAAAATTGGTCGGACCGCTATCCTTCTTGGCGGCAGTTTTTATTCAAGAGCTATCAAAAACGCATGGATGAACTCCTCGAAACCCTCGACAGTATCGCCTTTGACCAGCTGGAAAAAAGACTTTGGAATTACCTCATCGAAAAAAAACGAGTCACTAAACAAACTACACTTTCTATTACCCACCAAACAATCGCACAAGACCTACATAGTTCACGCGTGGTCATTTCTCGCTTATTAAAACGCTTGGAAAACAATCAAAAAATTAGTTTACACCGCAATACCATAGAATTAATTGAGCTTGTGTAACCTAGGTTACTCTGGGTGTCAAAGTAGTAATGTACATTTGCTGAACAATGAACAGCATACAACACTATTTTCCGATTCTCAGCTGGTTAAAAACCTATTCCCCTTCTTTTCTTAAAGGAGATATTGCGGCAGGCATCACAGTGGGGATCATGTTGATACCACAGGGAATGGCTTATGCTATGATTGCTGGCCTTCCGCCGGTCTACGGACTGTATGCAGCCCTCTTTCCACAAATTATATATGCTATCATGGGCACATCGCGCCAACTTGCCGTTGGTCCTGTTGCCATGGATTCTTTATTGGTTGCCGCTGGTTTGGGTGCCCTATCCCTTACAACAAACGCAGAATATGTTGCCCTTGCTTCCTTTTTGGCGCTTTTTATGGGAACCATACAGCTTTTATTGGGCGGTCTAAAATTAGGCTTTTTGGTCAATTTTCTTTCAAAGCCTGTAATCAGCGGATTTACTTCAGCAGCAGCTATTATCATCGCATTAAGCCAGCTAAATCATTTGCTAGGCATTGACATTCCGAGGAGTAATAAACTTCATGAGCTTTTCTTTTATTTAATAGAATTGGGCCCTCAAACCCACCTTTTAAGTGTCCTCATAAGTGGTATAGGTATTTCTTTTTTATTGATCGCAAAAAAACACTTTCCCAAACTTCCCGGGGCGTTACTCTTGGTCTTTCTAACCACTTTTATTGCGGCGCAAAATAACTGGGAAAGCCTCGGGGTTACACTGGTTAAAGAAGTTCCTGAAGGGCTGCCTTCTTTTGTGTGGCCCAAAGCTAGCTTGTCTCAGGTCTATGAGCTATTCCCTCTAGCATTAACTTTGGCGCTCATTGCTTTTATGGAAGCTATTTCTGTTGCAAAAGCCATCGAAGAAAAGGAAAAAACAAATTACCTCAACCCCAATCAAGAGCTCATTGCCTTGGGAAGTGCAAATATTGTTGGTGGACTGTTCCAAGCCTTCCCAACCACCGGAGGGTTTTCTAGAACAGCCGTCAATCATGATGCTGGAGCAAAAACAGGAGTTGCCGCTCTTTTTAGCGCAGCCGTAGTGGGGTTAACACTCCTCTTTTTCACCTCCTTTTTCTATCATTTACCCACTGCTGTCTTGGGCGCTATCATCCTTGTTGCTGTGGGAAAATTAATTGACCTAAGCTACCCCAAAAAGCTCTGGAAAAACAACCGAGCCGAATTTTACGTTCTCTTGTTTGCCTTTTCTATTACCCTCTTTGTTGGGATCAAAGAAGGAATTTTACTAGGGGTCTTTGCTGCCCTTTTATATATGGTATATCAAAATACGCGCCCACATATTGCCGTTTTAGGACGCATTAAAAACACCCACTATTTTAAAAATATTGATCGCTTTTCCAATGAGGTCACAACTTTTCCGCATGTCCTGATCTTGCGTTTTGACGGACAACTTTTCTTTGGAAACCAACTCTATTTCAAGCAACAGCTCTCGCATTTAATAAAACAACACCCTGAATCGGTCAACCATTTAGTCCTTGCTGCTGCACCCATCAACTATATCGATGCAAGCGCCATGGAAATGCTTTCTCTCTTGTTCGAAGAGCTAAAAGAAAATGGCACTAACCTCTACTGGACCGGCCTGAGTGGTCCAATTAGAGATCAGTTTCACAACCTAGGTCTTTTGAGCCGTTTTAACAATCTTTTTGTCTATTCTTCGCTAGAAGCTGCCCTAAATGCCATTGAAGGAAAAGCCCCTTCAGAAATCGAAAAATCAATCGCTACCCAACGTAATAACCATTAATTTCAGAACATTATGAGCATAGAACAAATTTACACCGGTTGCCTTTCTCAAGGAGCTTACTATATTGAAAGCAAAGGAGAAGTGGCCATTATTGACCCCTTAAGAGAAGTACAGCCTTATTTGGATCGTGTCAATCGAGACAAAGCCCAAGTAAAGTATATTTTTGAAACACATTTTCATGCAGATTTTGTGAGCGGACACATTACCCTCTCGAAAAAAACAGGGGCTCCCATTGTCTACGGACCAAATGCTAATCCAGATTTTGATGTACTTATTGCCAAAGATGAGCAAGTTTTTCCTTTAGGGGAAATCAGCATTGTTGCCCTGCATACTCCAGGACACACCTTAGAAAGCACCACCTATTTACTTCGAGATAAAGACGGCAAAGATCAAGCAATTTTTAGTGGAGACACCCTTTTTCTTGGCGATGTGGGACGTCCCGACCTAGCCCAAAAAGCCGAAACCATTACCCAGGAAGATTTGGCCGGCATGCTTTTCGACAGTCTCCAAACCAAAATAATGCCTTTGGCCGATGATGTTACCGTATACCCTGCCCACGGTGCAGGTTCTGCCTGTGGAAAAAACATGATGAAGGAAACTGTGGATAGTCTAGGGAACCAAAAGAAAATGAATTATGCGCTTCGTCACGATATGTCCAAAGAAGAATTCATCAAAGAAGTGACCGACGGCCTCCTTCCACCTCCTTCTTATTTCCCATTAAATGTAAAAATGAATAAAAGTGGTTATGAAGACATTGGGCAAGTAATCGAACGCGGAACACATGCCCTAACGCCAGATGCTTTTGAACAATTGGCCAATAGCGAGGGAGCAATCGTATTGGATGTACGCCACCAAAACGAGTTTGTAAAAGGCCATATTCCCCAATCCATTTTCATTGGAATCGATGGTGGCTTTGCCCCTTGGGTTGGAACGCTCATTGCCGATGTCAAACAACCGATCTTACTGGTCACTCCTCCCGGCGAGAAGAAGAAACCATCACTCGTTTATCTCGTGTTGGCTTTGATCAAACCCTTGGATATTTAGCAGGCAGTTTTGACGCCTGGAAGGCACAAGGCAAAGACTTTGACCGCATCAGCGGTGTCAGTGCTGAGACCTTTGCACTAGAAATGAGCGAAAATCCCTTACCCGTTTTTGATGTACGAAAAGAAGGAGAGTTTATTTCTGAACATGTTGAAGTTGCCAAAAATGTATCACTTGACTTTTTAAACGATCACTTAAACGAATTCCCAGAAAAAGGAAGCTTTTATCTCCACTGTGCGGGGGGCTACCGCTCTGTCATCGCTGCATCACTTTTGAAAAAAAGAGGCATTCACAATCATTATTGACGTGCAGGGCGGCTTCAAGGCGATTAAAGAAACGAACATCTCATTAACCGACTATATCTGTCCATCAACACTGTAAACCATGATTGAGTTTTTATTACAACCCTGGCCCTGGTGTTTTAGCGGCCCCATGATTGCCTTTGTCCTCTTTTTACTTCTTTGGACAGGTAAATCTTTTGGTATGTCTTCCAACCTTCGTACCCTTTGCGCTGCAATGGGAGCAGGTAAAAACCTTTCCTTTTTTCAGTTCGACTGGAAGGCGCAACGCTGGAATCTCGTCGTGGCGTCGGGTGCTGTTTTAGGGGGCTTTATTGCTTCGCTAACTTACCTAAGCGCTTCTACCGCTGTGGCCATTAGTCCAGCAACCATTACTACAATTAAATGAGATGGGTATTCTCGACGCAGGCCAAAGCTATATGCCTGCGAACAGCTGTTTGGTCTAGCATGCCTTTGGCTCTGTTAAGTCTGTCTTTACTCTTGAGTCTGGGCGGCTTTCTTCGTGGGCTTTGGCGCCCGCTATGCTGGCGGATGCACCTCTGGTCATGCCATTTCTGGCCTCAGTAATTTCCAACTCCCCTCCCTCATTGCCGTTATTGGCTTTTTCGTGGGTGGCCTAATTGTTAACCATTTCATTCTTCCAATTTTATTATAATGCGCACACTTCTCTATTTCTCCATCGGAATTCTTTTTGGCATAACCATGTTCAAATCAGAAGCGGCCTCGTGGTTTCGCATCTATGAAATGTTTCAATTCAACGCTTTCCACATGTATGGCATTATTGGTTCTGCCTTGTTTTGCGGTGCAATTATCACTTTTGTCCTTAAAAAATTTAACGTTAATTCTGTCGTAGACGGAGAACCCATTGTTATTCCCAGCAAAGAAAGTGGCTGGAAACGCTACCTTTTTGGCGGAGTGTTTTTTGGTTTTGGCTGGGCCATTTCGGGCGCTTGTCCAGGACCAATGTTTACCGTATTAGGGGCTGGGTTTTTGCCCATACTTGTGGTCATCGCTTCTGCAACGCTAGGTACTTTTTGTTATGGATTACTCCAAAAAAAGATTCCGCATTAGGCTGCAGTAGGTACCCAAGAAGCGAGTACTTCTCCTAAACGAATGGCCCATTCAAAGGAATAGGCTTTACCGAAAATAAAACCAATAAATACGACATAGAGGCCAAGCAGTAAATAAGCGTGGACTTTCCGTAAACCAGCATTGAAGTAATAAATCAAAAAAGCGGCAACCGTTAAAAGCACTAAGCTTGCTTGCAATTCTGCTACATTGGCAACCGTTTCTGATGTCATGCTAATGGGACCATTGAAGAGCGTAAATGCAAACAGTGGAAAGCCAAGGGCGAAGCAAATATCAAAAATATTGCTCCCAAGCGCGTTAGCAACGGCATCGTCATAGTTCCCTGCAACCGCATCACGGTAAGATAAAATCGTGTCTGGGACACTGGTTGCGGCTGAAGCCAAAACAACCGCAATAAAATAAGGGGCAATCCCATTTCGCCTGATAATAATTCACAAGAATGGATTAAAACAATACAGGCCAAACCAATGACTAACATCGAAAAAAGCAACAACATCCATGCATTGAGTGTATTGATTTGTTTCCTAATAAAAACATGTTCAAAATCCAACAAAAGGAGAGATTTTACTATGGTTGGTTTTCGACCAACGGGGTATTCTTTTACTTCCTCTATTGTTGTTAAGACTACTCCTTCTTTCGTTTTCATGGTTGAAAACATATAGGCAACATAAACCACATAGGTAAACATTAAGCCTAGTCCGTGCATCCAGGTTAGATGATTTCCTGAAACCATATAAATGAGGATAAGTTCGGCGATTATTAAACCAATACCATCGCGAAGAATAACTTTCTTCGACACCTTAACTTTGTGCGCTATGCCGTAACCAATTACAGCAATAATAACGACTGCGGGAATAATCATCCCATTGAAAATAGCACTTCCTGCTGTTGTCCCAATTCCAAAAGCAAAATTGTCAACCTCACCTAAAAGCATTAAACTAAAAAGAGTGGTAAATAGCTCTGGAATTGAACTTCCCACCGCATTAATGGTTGCTCCTCTTACGCCGTCTGTTAAGTTTCGTCCGAGGTAGCCAGAAGCTACCTCAAACCCATCGCTTGAACGCCATATAATTAACATTGCAAGGGTAATGGCAAAGAGAGCAGAAAGTATAACCATGGATTTGTTTTATCGTCACAAAACTACATTATTTTTGTTTTATGTCCCTGCTATTTTTGAAGCGATGGTTTATCAAGTCTTCCTGAAATTTTGTACCTTAGTTGGTATGGGATACTTTTTGACAAATATATTGGTTTACGGTTTTTTGTTTGCCCTTGTCGTAATGGGCTATAATGCTATCCGAGAAATGAAGAATAAAAAATAAAAGACTGACTTACCTCATCAAACAGTTTGTTTTTGCTTTTTATCCTCACTACTTTTGCCTAAAAAGCACGCAACATGAAATCCTCTAAAAAACCCGACGGTGTGGCATGGGATGAAGAAAATCAGGAATATATTTCCAAGCTTCTTCCTTACGCAACAAGCAACAGCAGTCCCGTCATTTCCATTCCCAATGTTGATGCTTTCAAAAAGAAAGGTGTGGATAAGGTTTCTAAACAGTTTCAGGCAGAACTCACCGACTTACAAAACAAGATCAAATCGTTTGTTACGCTTGCTGCGGATACCCAACAGGTTTATTCAGCAAAATTTAAATTTGAACCCATTGTCGGAGAAAGCTATCATTTATATGTAGGCGAAAAAGGCGAGAATTTTCTTTCGCTAATTGCTCCATCCAGCTGGAACAAAGAGCACCTCGGTACTTTTCGTCTCAATGGAGAGTATAAATGGGAGCGCGAGGATTAAAAGAAAACTTGTGTTCCAAAACCCATTCCCGTGGCATCGAATTGAATCCCAACACCTAAATAGAGATAGTCCCCAAGAATGTTTTTATAATGCGGGGGACTTTTTTTCCAACCCTCAACCATACATTCAGCCAAAGCTTCTGTAGATCGGGTATCTCCGCAGCCAATAACGTTTTCAAACCAAGGGACCCGTGCAATGTTTTCGGCAATTCCACTATATCGATTCCCTATTTTTCGCCAAGGTTGTATCCCTAACTTTTCAGCTCGTGTAACCGGATTTAATCCCTCAGAATCAATATGACTGTAAAATGCTTTTGTGGCCATATTATTACTGTGATATTGCGCTAAAAAGGTGAGGCTGTCCAGCGCTTTTAAGGCTGGTAAACCCTTGGCTGCTCGTAAGGCATTTGTTTTTTGAAAAATAAGGCGGCTAATCCCTTCTGTGCTTTGTTGTGCCAAGGTGAGCTGGCAAGCCAAAAACAAGCCAAAGAATAGTAAAGAAAAGAAAGGCTTTTGCATTTGAAAAAAATTAGTCCAACAAATATGCTTAATTTTACCCAATAATCACAGCATGGAAAGTCCAAGACAAAAGAAAATAGCCGCCTTATTGCAACAAGAAATTGCGCAACTACTTCAAGGAGCCATCCGAAAAGAAGGGGTGAATAACCTTTTGGTCTCAGTAACAAAAGTAAATGTAACCGTCGATTTATCTGTCGCCAAGGTTCACCTCAGCCTCTTCCCTTCCAAAGAGGCCGATAAATGGCTGGAAGGCATTCAATCAAATGCTTTTCAAGTAAAACATGATTTAGCACAATTGCTAAGAAACGAACTGCGTCGTATTCCTGAGCTTCTTTTCTTTCTTGACGATTCTCTCGACTATATCGAAGGAATTGATGCCGCTCTAAAGGCCACAGAAAACCCTATCCTAGATGGTGAAAAACTGAAAAAACGCAAAAAAAAATAAGCCGTGCGTGTCCCTTTTTTTATTGCCTTGCGTTACTTTTTTTCCAAAAGCAAACAAACCATTGTTAATCTAATCAACCTTATCTCTATCGGTGTTGTTTTGGTTGCTACCGCTTCTCTTTTTATAGTCCTAAGCGCCTTTAGTGGGCTCAAAGAGTTTGGGCTTTCTTTTTCAAACTCCTTCGATCCGGGTCTCCGTATCGAGACGGTTCAAGGAAAAACACTTCTTGTTGACTCTCTTCAAATCGCTGCACTACACGAGTTGTCCTTTGTTGAAGCAGCCACTCCTCTGCTTGAAGAAAAAATCTTTTTAAACTTCCGCAATAAAAACCACGTTGCTTACCTCAAGGGGGTGGAAGACAATTACCAAACCGTTGTTCCTATAGATTCTTTGATTGTGCGTGGGAATTGGTTTCTGAACGATTTTGACGAAGTGGTTATTGGTGGAGGCATTGCGCGTGCCCTTAGCCTTGGCGTATACGATTATACCGATTTTTTAACATTAACCGCCCCGAAAAGAAAAGGCGGTGTTGGCTTAGGGCAAAATCCTTTTATCAACCAAACAGCTTTGGTCGCCGGGATCTATTTTGCGAATGAAGAAATCGACAAAAAATACCTCTTTGCTAAAATCGATTTGGCGCGTCGATTACTTCAGCGTGGAAAAAACGAATATACCTCTATTGACTTGAAAACAACGGGGCAACAAAGTGTTTCATCTATGGAGGAACAAATCTCTACTGTTCTTGGTCAAACGGTTTCTGTTCGAAACAGAGCACAGCTCAATGCGGCTTTATATAAAATGTTAAACACAGAAAATGTAGCGGTTTACCTTATTTTTAGTCTTGTCATTATCATTGCACTATTCAATGTAGTGGGTGCGCTCATCATGATGTTTTTAGATAAAAAGCCACAACTTCGCATCTTGTTTGCCATGGGTCTGTTGCCCAAAGAAATACAACGGGTGTTCTTCTATTTAGGGGGGTTAATTAGCTGGGTTGGTGGCGGCTTGGGAATAATCGTTGGAGCGGTTTTAGTGCTGTTTCAGCAGGCCTTTCCCTTTTTACTTGTGCCAGGAACGAGCTTGCCTTACCCGGTGAAATTTGAGCTAAACAACTTCTTTGTCGTTTTTTGTACCATCTTTGTCTTGGGCACTTTTGCTGCTTTTTGGGCAACCCGAAATATGGACAAAAAAATAGCCAAAGGCTAAACCATCACATAGTCGTTCCAATCGCGCTTCACATCTGCCAAAGCGGCAAAGACGTCTTCTGAGGCGTTAGATGTTACCATACGGGTACGGTACTCTTTAAAATTTGGAATTCCTTTAAAGTAATTCGTATAGTGACGACGCGTTTCCAAAACACCCAAAACTTCTCCTTTCCACGCAATAGACATTTCAAGATGACGACGGGCAGCCTCTACACGCTCGCTAATTGTTGGTGAAGGAAGATGAGTTCCTGTCGCAATAAAATGTTTCACTTGATTGAAAAACCATGGGTTTCCAATACTTACTCGGCCAATCATTGCGCCATCCAACCCATATTGATCGCGCATTTCAACAGCACGCTCTGGTGTATTGACATCCCCATTACCAAAAACAGGGATATGCATGCGAGGATTGTTCTTTACTTCTGCTATTGGCCCCCAGTCAGCATCTCCTTTATACATTTGTGCTCTTGTTCGGCCATGAATAGAAATTGCAGCACAACCAACATCTTGTAGCCGTTCGGCCACTTCGACAATCTTGATCGAGTCGTGATCCCAGCCCAAACGTGTTTTTACTGTTATAGGCAGCGAGGTGTGCTTGACCATTTCTTCGGTTAGTTTTACCATCAAAGGAATGTCTTTGAGAATTCCAGCACCAGCGCCTTTGCAAACTACTTTTTTTACTGGACAGCCAAAGTTAATGTCAATAATGTCTGGCTTAGATGCTTCAACAATCTCGACAGAGCGCAACATCGAATCGATGTTTGCGCCAAAAATCTGGATCCCTACCGGGCGTTCTTTTTCGTAAATATCTAGCTTTTGGACACTTTTTGCCGCATCGCGAATAAGGCCTTCACTCGAGATAAACTCAGTGTACACCACATCTGCGCCGTTCTCTTTGCACAATGCGCGAAAGGGAGGATCACTTACATCCTCCATGGGAGCTAGTAAGAGCGGAAATGCGGGTAGTTCGATGTTTCCAATTTTAACCATTGGGTGATTTTTTACAAAAATAAGCAAAAAAGCCTCCCCACAAAGCCTTATCTTTGCATGGCTATGAAAGACGGCGCCGAATGAAAAACATTAGAAATTTTTGCATCATTGCTCACATCGACCACGGAAAAAGCACCTTGGCCGATCGCTTACTTGACTTTACCGGATCGGTAACCGAGCGCGAAAAACAAGATCAGCTTTTAGACAGCATGGATTTGGAGCGCGAACGAGGTATTACCATTAAATCGCATGCGATACAAATGGAATATGTTCATGAAGGAGAGGAATATATTCTCAACCTAATTGATACTCCTGGCCATGTCGACTTTTCATATGAGGTTTCACGATCAATCGCAGCCTGTGAAGGTGCGCTCTTAATTGTGGATGCCGCCCAAAGCATACAGGCACAGACCATTTCAAACCTTTATCTGGCCCTAGAAAATGACTTAGAGATTATTCCCGTTTTAAATAAAGTTGACCTTCCTTCCGCAAACCCTGAAGAAGTAACCGACGACATCGTTGACTTACTCGGCTGTAGCCCCAATGAAGTTATTCCTGCTTCTGCAAAAACAGGCCTTGGAATTAAAGACATTCTAACAGCAATTATCGATCGTGTTCCAGCACCCAAAGGAAGTCCAGACGAGCCTCTTCAGGCTTTAATCTTTGACTCTGTTTACAATCCCTTCCGGGGTGTAGAGACCTATTTCCGAATTTTAAATGGCCGCATTCGCAAAGGACAAAAAATACAATTCATCGCCACGCAAAAGACCTATAATGCGGATGAAATTGGAACACTAAAACTAAAACAAGTCCCTAGAAAGGAAATTTCTGCAGGAGATGTTGGCTACCTCATTACTGGGATAAAAGAAGCCAAAGAAGTGAAGGTTGGAGACACCATTACCACACCTGAAAATCCAACGCAAAACGCCGTTGATGGTTTTGAAGAGGTGAAACCTATGGTCTTTGCAGGAATATATCCTGTAGATACTGAAGACTATGAAGAGCTTCGTAACTCCATGGAAAAGCTTCAACTAAACGATGCTTCGTTGGTCTTTTTGCCCGAAAGTTCTGCAGCACTCGGTTTTGGTTTCCGTTGTGGGTTTTTGGGCATGTTACACTTAGAAATTATTCAGGAGCGATTAGAGCGTGAGTTCAACATGTCCGTTATTACGACGGTTCCCAACGTATCCTATCATGCGTATACACGAAAAAACCCGGACGAAATTCTTTTGGTTAACAACCCTTCTGACTTACCCGATCCTTCTGGAATGGACCGTGTTGAAGAGCCTTTTATTCGTGCGACTATAATTACCAAAGCAGATTATGTGGGGAATGTTATGTCACTGTGTATCGAAAAACGCGGACAAATTACCAACCAAACCTACCTAACCACAGAGCGCGTAGAGCTTTCCTTCGAAATGCCCTTAGCCGAAATTGTCTTTGATTTTTATGATCGCTTAAAAACCGTTTCCAAAGGCTATGCCTCTTTCGATTACTCTCCATTAGGAATGCGCGCCTCCAAATTAGTAAAGGTAGATATTCTTCTCAACGCCAATCAGGTTGATGCTTTGTCGGCCTTAATTCATGCAGACAATGCCTATTCTATTGGGAAAAAAATGTGTGAGAAATTACGCGAACTCATTCCGCGTCAACAATTTGATATTCCCGTTCAGGCGGCTATTGGAGCGAAAATCATTTCACGAGAAACCATCAAGGCCTTGCGTAAAGATGTGACTGCCAAATGTTATGGAGGAGATATTTCCCGTAAACGAAAACTGTTGGAAAAGCAGAAAAAGGGAAAGAAAAAAATGCGCCAAGTAGGGAATGTTGAAATCCCGCAACAAGCATTTATGGCCGTCTTGAAACTCAATGACTAATCATGGTAGAGATGCGATTTGCGCAAAACACTTCAGATCTCAACAACATCCTTCTTTTACAAGAGAAAAACAGTAAACATTCCATTTCCCCACGCGAAAGAAAAAGTGAAGGCTTTGTTACCGTCCGCCACAGTCTAGCACAATTGAAGAAGATGCAGGCTGTATCACCACAGATTATCGCCTTGCAAGAGAATGATCTATTGGTTTTTCCTTAGTCATGCCTTTAGAATTAAAGACGGTGATTCCCTCTCTTGTCCCGCTCTTTGTGATTCTCGCCTCGCTCGTCTATAAAGACAAACCCCTTAAAGAACTTGACTATTATGTGATGGGACAAATTTGCGTGGACAAAAGTCATCGAGGTAAAGGTGTTTTTAGGAATCTTTATGCCGCGCACAGAAAGCATCTTTCTACAAAATACAACTACTGTATTAATGAAATTTCCTCCTCGAATTTACGGTCACTAAATGCTCATCTGGCGGTTGGCTTTGAAGTCCTTCACTCCTTTGTCGATCCAACAGACGAATGGACAATTGTGCTCTGGGATTGGACCCGCTAAGCCTGCTCTTCAAAAAAAGTTTTCCTACCTTAGTGCTAACCTTCAATTACAACCTATGGAACTGATTTTTTTGGCCGCTATACTCCTTTTATTATGTGTTAACCTCTACTATGTGTTGACCAAAAAGGAAGGGAATTCGTCTGGTGAGACGCAGGCTGCCCTAACGCGATTTGACCAACAATTGGGCCAAACAGATAAGCAAATGAAAGATGAATTTCAGCGTAATCGAGAGGAAAACCAAGGCGCCTTTAAAAGCCAACGAGAAGAATTGACCAAGTCCCTTGCCCAATTCGAAGAGCGCTTTGAAAACAATTCTCGTCGATTGAACAAAATTCTTAAAGAACGTTTCACTTCGCTCAATGAAAAACAAAATCAACTGAATTTGGATGCAGAAAAACGCATCAAAGAAGTGCATGAAACAGTTGAAAGACAGTTAAAAGAACTGCGCGAAGACAATAGCAAACAACTTACAGAGGTTCGAAAAACAGTTGATGAAAAGCTTCAAAAAACCCTGAACGAACGACTCAGTCAGTCGTTTGAAACCGTAGGAAAACAGCTAAAATCCGTACAAGAAGGCTTGGGAGAAATGAAAACATTAGCCAACGATGTTGGGGGCTTAAAAAAGGTCTTAAGCAACGTAAAAATGCGCGGAGGTTTTGGGGAGGTACAACTGTCCATGTTGCTCGAAAACATTTTAGCTCCCGACCAATATGAGGCTAACGTAAAAACAAAAATTGGCAGTGACGCCAATGTTGAATTTGCCATTAAACTTCCTGGAAAAGACAACAATAATACGCCTGTATGGATCCCTGTTGATGCTAAATTCCCCAAAGACATTTACGAACATTTACAGAATGCCTATGAAGACGGAACCGTTGCACTAGTCGAACAAGCGCAAAAAGAGCTGGAAACAACCATCAAAAAAATGGCCAAAGACATCCGGGATAAATATATTGATCCACCGAACACAACTGATTTTGCCATCATGTTTTTACCTTTTGAAGGCATCTATGCTGAGGTCGTACGCAAAGCAGCTCTATTGGAGAGCTTACAGCGCGACTATAAGGTAATTGTTACAGGGCCAACAACCTTAGCCGCCATCTTAAACAGCTTGCAAATGGGCTTCAAAACCTTGGCCATTCAAAAACGCTCCAGTGAGGTTTGGAATGTTCTAGGTGATGTAAAAAAAGAGTTTGGCAATTTTGGGGGGATGATGCAAAAAGCTCAAAAGAACATCCAAACGGGGCTGAGTCAACTCGATGACGTTATGGGGGTTCGCACCCGTGCCATTGAACGAAAATTAAAAGATGTGAGTCGTTTAGACGACGCTCCTATTTCACCACAAATAAAAGCCCCTATCGAAGAAAACCTACTAGACCTTGACCAAAAAACAGACTAAAATGAAAAAAATTTTCTTCTTTCTATTCTTAACTAGCCTAGGGGTATGCGCACAAAAACAAGCCAAACTAAATGATCTGGCTGAAGAGTTCACACACAAAAGCTTGCCTTTGTTCAGGGAGGTCTTGAGTATTCCCAACGACGCGTTTAATTCCGATTGGATTGAAAAAAATGTTATTTGGACCGAAAGTGCTTTTGACCAACGAGGGTTTAGAACCCAACGCATTGCCACTTCGACAGCTCCTCTAGTCTTGGCGACTAGAAGTTTTCCCAAAGCAAAAAAAACGGTCTTGGTCTATCTGCAAATGGACGGTCAGCCCGTAGACCCTTCACGATGGGCGCAAGAAGATCCTTACCAACCTGTCGTAAAACAACAAAACAGTGACGGCGAGTGGGAAACCATCGACTGGTCGCGTATATCAGATTATGATGACGACTGGCGCATCTTCGCTCGGTCAACAAGTGATGCCAAAGGACCTGTCGTAATGTTTTTGGCCGCCATGGATGCACTAGACAAAATAGGAAAATCACCCAACTACAACCTAAAAGTTGTTTTAGACTTTGAAGAGGAAATGGGGTCTCCACGATTACCTCAAGCGGTAAAAGACAATCGAGCGCTGCTGGCCGCAGACATCCTAGTTATCTTTGATGGTCCAATGCATCGCCTCAACAAACCAACACTTTCGTTTGGAGCAAGAGGAATTTTCACTGTTCAATTAACGACCTATGGCCCTATCGTTTCGCAACATTCTGGACACTTTGGCAACTATGTTCCCAACCCTGCCTTTAAGATGGCAAAATTGTTGGCCTCAATGAAAGATGATAACGGACGAGTACTTATTCCTGGGTACTATGATGGCATTACGCTTGACGAAAAAACAAAGAAAACCCTAAGTGCTACTCCTCACGATGAACCCCAATTACAAGATTTAATTCAAGTAGGGCACTTTGATCGAGTGGGGCCCAATTATCAGGAAGCCATCCAATATCCATCGTTGAATGTCCGTGGAATGCAATCGGGTTGGATCAACGAAAAAGTACGTACCATTATTCCCGCTTGGGCACGAGCGGAAATTGATGTTCGTGTAGTGAAAGAATCTGATCCTATTCGCCTTTCCAGCCTCATCAAAAAACATATTGAAGACCAGGGTTATTTAGTGTTGGATAGAGAACCCACCAAAAAGGAACGTTTGTCCAATCCTAAAATTGCCACTTATTCAGACACTTTCGCTTACCAGTCCTTTCGAACACCCATGGATTCTGAGATTGGAAGCTGGTTAAAAAGCGCCTTGGTCAGAGGATTTGGAGAAGAGCCCATTCGCGTACGAATGAGTGGTGGATCGATTCCTATTTCTCCATTCGTCAACACCTTGAATTTACCTGCTGTTGCTGTTCCAACCGTTAATCGAGACAACAATCAACACAGTCCAAATGAAAATTTACGCCTAGGTAATTTCCGAGACGGTATCAAGACCATTCTAGCCATTCTAACCGAAAAACTTTGATGTACACTCTTCTACAATGAAACGCCTTTGCTCTTTTTCATTCTTCATTATGATCGCTTCAAGCCTTTTCAGTCAAAGCTATGCGTATAAATTTGCAGTCCACGAACAAGACGGCCAACGCTTGCCATACCGTATTTTATTGCCTGAAGTGTATGACATGCAAAAAAAATATCCATTGCTTCTTTTTCTACATGGAGCAGGAGAGCGAGGGGAAGACAATGAACTACAGCTTGTTCACGGTAGCAAACTGTTTTTAGCCGCAGACTTTAGACAGCAGTTTCCTGCCATTATTGTCTTTCCTCAATGTCCAACAAACGAATACTGGGGAACCGTCACCGACAGAGATGATCCTTTAAAATTTAGCTTTCCTAAAAAGCCAAAAAACAACCTCACTCTAGATAAGGTGGAAGGAATGTTGGAACACATCTTGCTTAACTATGGTGTCGATAAAAAACGTATTTACATTGGTGGGTTGTCCATGGGTGCTATGGGCACCTTTGAAATGGTTTACCGTAATCCGCGAAAATTTGCGGCTGCTTTTGCCATCTGCGGAGGAGCAAATACAAAAATTGCACGAAAAATACGTCGCCCTTCTTGGCGGATTGATCACGGAGAAGCAGATGAGGTTGTTCCTGTTCAACTTTCTAAACAAATGGCAGACGTCCTTGAAAAAAAGAAAGCCAATGTACAGCTAAATCTTTACCCTGGCATAAACCACAATAGTTGGGAAAACGTCTTCGCAGATCCAACATTTCTTCCCTGGCTTTTTTCTCAATCGAAGTAAAATGAACCTCAAACGCTGTAATAATTTCAATCTAGATTTTAAGGCTTTGGTTACACAGCTTGACGCCGAGCTTTTAGTCAAGCTGCTGCTCAAACATAAGGAATACGAAAAAATGGGCTGAGGAAGGTGCTCGTTTATACCCGAATCGTTTTCCGCTTAAAAAGCTTCAGAATAGATTAAAGACTGAATAAGTTGTCTTGTCTGATTTCGAATCCCTTTACAAAAACGACACCATGGGCGTAAAAGATGCCAACGGCAACATGCTCAAGGACAGTAATGCCATATAACTAACCAAAGACTTAAAACTAAAGGGCACTTCAACCACAATTAAACGAGGATTAGTCTTAAAAAACATTCGCCTAACAGACCATCCTGACAAAATAGGTTGGCGTGTAAACAAAATGAGCGTTGTGCTTAGAACCGAATTTGTAAAGAAATAATTACTGCTTTTTTTGTACCTTTTTATCAAAATTCACTCTCTTGAAAAAAGTACATTTTAAAAACATCTTGATTGGGTTTGCTTTTTCGCCCAATCTAAAAGCCAACGTCTTTGAAGCCATGCGTTTGGCTAATTTTTTTGATGGGAATTTGTTTTTTCTTCATGTAGGTGAAAAAACTGTCGCCAAAGAAAAAACCTTCTTGGAAATACTTAGAAATTCGCCAGTAAACCCCAAACAAATAAACGTTTTGTGGGAAGAAGGCCAGCCAGACAAAACCATTCTTGCGCAATGTACATTACATAAAATTGATTTGCTTTTATTAGGTGCCTTGCAGCGCGAGAATATGGTGAAGTTTTACTTGGGGTCTATTGCCCGAAAAATCACCCGTAAAGCTCCGTGCTCTGTCTTGTTGTTGATGAAGCCCTCTGTTGAGCGAATTCCATCACAACATATGGTGGTCAATGCCTTTGAGAGCATACAGACAGAAACGACCATTGGTGCGGCTCTTGAATTTGCCCAAGCATTGGATATCCCCAAAATAACGTTGGTGGAAGAAATTAGTCGTTCTAAGGTGGCCGTGGCTGTCGATGACGACCGAAGTTTACGCAAAGCCACCCTTCAGAAAGAAAAATTAAACCGCCGTGAAATTTCTCGTGTAAACGAGATTCTTTCCCGTATCCCCTCAAATTTAAAAGAAAACAAAAGCATCACTTCTCAAAGCATTTTTGGGGCTCGAGGGTATTCCATTGGTCACTACGCAAAGGTTGTACGTGCCGATCTGCTTATAATGAATGCCGAAAATAAAAACAGTTCCCTTTGGTCTCGTATTTTCACCAAAGACCTAGAACACATTCTCTCTGAATTACCTACGGATGTATTAATCGTTCAAAACAAGGAAGATGAATAAACCCAGCGCAATAAAAACATTTATCGGAGATCTCCCCAAAAACCTTTTTGCTGGATTTGTTGTGTCTCTAGTTGCTCTCCCCTTGGGGCTTGGATTGGCCATTGCTTCTGAAGCGCCTCCCATTTCTGGTGTCATTGCTGCTGTGGTTGGGGGAATGGTCACCGCGATTTTAGGCGGTTCTCAACTAACCATTACTGGGCCTGGAAATGGTCTCGTAATTGTCTTGCTTTCAGCAATAACTACACTTGGAGGAGGCGATTTATACCAAGGCTATTTATTCACCCTTGCTGCCATTGTTTTTGCCGGGACGCTCATGTTTTTGTTTGGTGTTTTTCGTTTAGGTGCGCTAAGTGAGTTTTTCCCATCGTCTGCCTTGCAGGGAATGTTAGCCGCCATTGGAGTTGGTATTTTAGCGAAACAATTGCATGTTATGCTTGGCATTACCTCGGTGAGCGGGACCCCATTAAAATTACTTCTGCTTGTACCCTCTTCCATTCAGCAACTTTATCTCAACGCGTCTTTGGAGGCTCTCCTTCCGGCTGGATTAGGGATTGTCTCTTTGCTTATTTTAGTTTTTTATTCGCGCTTAAGAGGCCCTCTTTTTCGTTTTGTGCCTGCTCCCATGTGGGTGGTGCTAGTCGCCGTTGGCCTAACCTATTATTTTGACCTTGTGGTGAAATCACCCTATCCTGTTGCAGAAAACCTGTTGATTCGTCTGCCCGAAAAAGTATTGAATAACCTTCCTTTTCCAGATTTCAGTATACTTACGACTGGTCCATTCATTTCTACAGTTTTTTCCATAACACTCATTGCCAGTATTGAATCTTTACTTAGTATTAAAGCCGTTGACAAACTAGATCCTCAAAAAAGAAGATCAAATGTCAATAAAGACTTGCGCGCCTTGGGTATTGGAACAACCTTGAGTGGCCTTGTTGGGGGACTTAATGTTGTTACTGTTATTGCGCGAAGTTCAGTTAACGTCAATAACGGGGGGAGTAATCGCTCCTCAAACTTTGCACACGCTCTCTTTTTGTTGGCCTTTGTTTTACTATTTCAAGATCAAATTGAACGAATTGCTCTCCCTGCTCTGGCGGCAATTTTAGTGTTTACTGGTTACAGGCTTGCCGCTCCCAAAAATCTCTTGCGTATTTTAACCATTGGAAAAGAACAGGCAGCAATTTTTGGTATCACTCTAATTGTTACGCTCACCAATGGTTTAATTACGGGAATTGGCGCGGGTATTTTAGCCACCTTCCTTATCCATGTTGCCATCAACCGTAGTTTATTTCTTTTTAGCCGAAACTGGCTAAAACCTAATGTGCTTATGTACAAGGAAGACGAGAGTGGAAATTACTATGTAAGCGTTAAGAGCTTTAGCTCCTTTTTAAACTTTTACAGGCTAAAAGGTAAATTGGATGAGATTCCAGAATCTGAGCATGCAATTGTCGACTTTTCTCTCTGTGAATTTGTTGACCATACCGTGATGGAAGGACTCAACGATTATCGTCGTGTTTTTGCTAGAAAAGGCGGTGTTTTTGAAATCATTGGTCTAGATGCGCACGGGACAGACACCCAGCATCCTTTTGCCATTCGAAAAACCCTACCGTCAAATGACTTTTTTAAATTAGGAAAGAACCTGACCAAGCGTCAAATCTCATTACAAAAACTGGCCACTGTTTTGGATTGGGAATACCGTTCAGAACTTACGTCAGACACCAAAGAACTTGAGCGTTTTGATTATTTCAAAACAAAAGTGGTCAACTATCAATACAACGAACTTATCTCTAAAGACAATCAATTTCATTTGTTTGATCTTTCTTACACCGAAGGAGCATTCATTGCAAAAGAAGACATTAAGGCTTCTTTCTTGTTGGTGGAACTTGGCTATTCTATCCCTAAATTTATTTTAGACCGCGAAAATTTCTTGGGTGGATTAAATGAAATAACTCCTTATGACGACATCGATTTTTCTGAATTTACAGACTTTTCACGCCGTTTTTTTTTAGGGGGAGAAGACGCTAAATCAATTCGCTCTCTCTTCAATCAAGAGCTTGTTTTCTTTTTTGAAAGTCACCAATATTATCGTGTTGAGTCTATTGGGAACAGTTTGTTAATTAAAAGAAGAACTCGTTTGTCCAGTATTCAGGAAGTGAAAAGCCTTTTGGCCTTTTCCAATGAATTAATGGCTATTTTAAACACGCGAAACAATGCATAATAAACGATTTGTCTTTTTATTCATGGAAAACAACAACAATGACATAATCTACAACTTGCTCTACTTAGTTGGCGTGCTTCTTTTATTTTTACTTATTTATTGGCCGCCACTATTTGAAGCCTTTTTAGAATGGAAACAATAACCCTAATCTCAACTCCCATGAAAACATCTCCCCTTTATGCCTGCCTTTTTTTTCTTTTTACAAGTACAATCATTGCACAAAAAACAATTGATAGCGTAGAGCGGCTTGACCCAGAAATCAACCGTTTGATCCCAGAGAATGCTGTAATAGAAATTCTAGCGGACGGCTTCAGTTGGTCCGAAGGGCCCGTTTGGGTCCCTGAACTCAAGGCTGTTTTATTTACCGATGTTCCCCAAAACAAAGCATATCGTTGGGATGAAACCAATGGCCTACAAGTATACTTAGATCCGAGTGGCTATACCGCCTATGCACCTAACGAGAAGAAAACTGGAGCAAATGGTCTTATTTTAGACCCCAAGGGCAACCTGCTTCTTGCACAACACGGAGATAGAAGAATTGCAAAAATGCTTGCTCCTTTGGAAACAAAAAGCTCCTTTATAACTCTTGTAGACTCTTTTGGTGAAAAGCGCTTTCATTCGCCAAATGACTTGATCCTTTCTTCAAACGGGGATCTACTTTTTACAGACCCTCCTTATGGCTTAAATGGCGATAAAGATCCACTAAGAGAAATAGAATTTAACGGTGTTTACCGCCACTCTAGCGAAGGAGAAACAACCCTCCTTTACTCCGGTTTAACCCGCCCAAATGGCCTGGCTTTCTCTAGAGATGAATCAATTTTATATATCGCTAACTCAGACCCAAAAAAGAATCTTTGGATGGCTTTTGACTACATAGATGGAGCACTTGAAAATTCGCGTGTATTTTTCGACGCTACTGCATTCAAACAACCCGGCTTAGCGGATGGTTTAAAAGTTCATTCCTCTGGCGCTGTGTTTGCCACAGGGCCCGGAGGGGTTTTGGTTTTCTCTGCCCAAGGGAAACATCTTGGTACAATTCGAACGCCCGGGAGAGCCGCTAATTGCGCTTTCGGTGACAACGAAGACCACCTCTATATTACAGCCAACAAATACCTCACGCGAATAAAACTTAACTAATGCGATTACACGCCATAGAAACAGGACATTTTAAACTGGACGGAGGCGCCATGTTTGGCGTTGTTCCCAAAACACTTTGGGAAAGAACCAATCCTGCAGATGAAATGAACCGCATTAAAATGGCTGCACGTTCGCTATTGATTGAAGACGGGAACCGCCTAATTCTAATCGACACAGGCATGGGCAATAAACAAAGTGAAAAGTTTTTTTCGCACTATGCCCTGTGGGGAAATTTTGACCTAGACAGTTCACTTAAGAAGGCAGGCTTTCACCGTGATGATATTACGGATGTCGTTTTTACTCACCTTCATTTTGACCACTGCGGCGGAGCCATTGTCCGCAACAAAAAAGGCTTCTATGAGCCTGCCTTCAAAAATGCACGCTTTTGGTCGCACAAAGACCATTGGCAATGGGCCATTGAGCCCAATGTGCGCGAAGCTGCTTCCTTCCTGCCCGAGAACATTCTGCCCATAGAAGAAAGTGGGCAACTAAACTTTGTGAACAACGCTAAAACTGAACTGGGCTTTGAGATGCTTTTGATGGATGGTCACACCGAAAAACAACTACTCCCGGTAATTCAACACAAAGGAAAAACGATTGTTTTCGCCGCAGATTTAATTCCAACCGTAGGACACCTGCCCATTGCTTATGTAATGGGGTACGACGCCCGACCCCTTTTAACCTTAAGTGAAAAGAAGCGTTTTTTGGCTACAGCCGTTGATCACGATTATCTCCTTTTTCTAGAACACGATGCAGAGAATCAATTAATTTCCTTGAAAAACACCGAAAAAGGTGTTCGATTGGACCAAAGCTTTAGTCTAGACTCTTATTTTGAATCCTAAGAAGTTTCCTATATTTACCTCCTTATCAACTTTTTATCATGAAAAAACTACTTCTTTCTTTTGCCCTTCTTACCGCTTCTTTCGTCTCTGCTCAATATTGGCAGCAAGCCGTTGACTATACCATTGCAGTAGAATTGGATCCAGAAACAGCACAGTACCAAGGAACAGAAACAGTTGTTTACACCAATAACTCCCCAGAAACTTTACATAAGGTGTTTTTTCATCAGTATTTCAATGCCTTTCAACCGGGAAGTGAAATGGCGATTCGACTTAAAAATGCGGGAGATAGAAATGGTCGTTTTAAAGTTGACATTGATTCGCTAAACCCAACACAACAAGGCTTTTTAAAGGTGGCTAATATGACGCAAGACGGAACAGCTGTTCAGCTTGTTGATAGTGAAACCATCTTAGAAGTAAGCTTAGCAAAACCACTAGCGCCAGGAAAAAGCACTTCGTTTTCTATGACCTTTGAAGGACAAGTTCCCGATGTCATTCGCCGAGCAGGAAAGAACTCCAAGGAAGGCATCGCCTTTTCCATGGCACAATGGTACCCCAAAATGGCGGAATACGACTATGAGGGTTGGAATGCCGATCCTTACACTGGACGAGAATTCCATGGTGTATGGGGAGATTTTGACGTGAAAATTACCCTTGACAAAGCGTTTACAGTAGCAGCAAGTGGCTACCTGCAAAATGCGGACGATATTGGGCGTGGATATACTGATCGCAAGAAAGCGAAAAGCAAAAGAGGAAAAATTACCTGGCATTATGTTGCTCCAAACGTACACGACTTTACTTGGGCGGCAGATCCCGACTATATTCACGACACCTACCCTGGGCCCAACGATGTTACCCTTCACTTCTTCTATAAAAACAATCCTGATATTATTGATAATTGGAAAAAACTTCAGCCACTTACTGCTAAGTTGATGACCTATTTTAATAAGGCTATTGGTCCTTATCCCTACAAACAATATTCTGTTGTTCATGGTGGAGATGGAGGAATGGAATATGCTATGCTTACGCTAATTACAGGGAACCGTAAATTTGGTTCGCTTGTTGGCGTGACTGCACACGAATTAGCCCATTCTTGGTTTCAACATGTGTTGGCCACCAACGAAACCAAACACGAATGGATGGACGAAGGCTTTACCTCCTTTATCTCTACCCTTGCTGAAAATGAAATCTTAGAAGAAAACAAAGAATTTCCCTTGGAAGGTTCTTATAAAGGTTATTATCGATTAGCCAGCTCTGGCGTTGAAATGCCACAAGCAACCAATGCCAACCGATACAGCCACAACTTCGCATATGAAAGTACCGCATATAATAAAGGAGCTGTGTTTTTGGGTCAATTAGGCTACATCATTGGAAAAGAAAAATTGTTTGAAACCCTCCGAACCTATTATGATGAATGGAAATTCAAGCACCCGCGACCAAATGATCTTCGTGTAATTGCTGAACGCATCTCTGGCCTGCAATTACAATGGTATTTAACCGATTGGACACAAACAACAAATGCTATTGATTATGCTATTACTTTCAAAGAAGACGGAGAAAGTAAGGCAACGGTTCAGTTAGAGCGTAAGGGGCTAATGCCAATGCCCTTAGAAATATTAGTGCAATACAAGAACGGAGAAACACAATTGCACTATATCCCCATTTCTTTAATGCGTGGCGAAAAAGAAAATCCATATTCAATTGACTGGATCGTTCATGCAGACTGGACTTGGGCAAACCCGAAATATTCCTTTAGTGTCGATCGTTCTTTATCAGAAATTGAAGCGGTAATCATCGATCCAAGTAATTTAATGGCTGATATCGATAAGACAAACAACTATTATGTTAACTACGAAAAAAACTAACCTAAGAAGGCTTAAAAGTAAAGCGGTTATTGATCGCCTTTTTTTGGAGGGAGAAGGCATTCATAGCAAGCATTTGTTTCTTCGCCTAATACAAGAAAAAGAGACCCCTTTTGTCTATGCTGGCGTTTCGGTTTCTAAAAGGACTTTTAAAAAAGCCGTAGACCGTAATCGCATCAAGCGTCAATTGCGGGTTGCTCTAAAAAGTGTTACTCAAATCTCGTTTAAAGGAAGTTTTATGCTCGTTTACAAAGGCAGAAAACTACCCAACACCCTCGAATTAATTGAAGAAACCTCTCTTTTGTTTGCAAAAATAACGCCCCTATAATTTAACCTATGTCTTTTACTATGAATCGTTTTCTCTCTAAAATAACTTCTTATTTTACCGTCATCTTTGGACTCGTTATGTTTGCATGTGGAGGTAAGGATTCTGATCGTGCTGCAAATGCATCCAATAATGACAGCGCTTCTCCATTAACCCTACATGCTGCTTTTAATGACTTTGATGACCTAAACGTTACTATCTATTTAGACGTAGATCAAGTCGTTATAGAAACAAATGGCCTGCCCAATCACACGTCTCCCTATTGGTCGAATACTACAGATCGGGCAATAATCGGCCCCGGAGGAAGACAAATTGTTACTGCTGCAGTAAGCACAAATCATCCATTATTTGTTGCCCCAACAGCAACTTCGTTTGACCTAATGTCTCCAGGGAACATCGACGATTTTAATGGCGAATATAGTTTGCGTGTCTCGTTCAACCCGAGTAAAGCAAATAGAGCCTCTTCGACTGGTTTAGGCGCAATTGGAATAGCCATAAGTGGTGCTGTTATCTACAACGATCAAGAAGGGCCCAACGAGCCATTGGACAATGCCATAGGGTCTTTTGATTATTCTGCTGCTCATACTGGGCCACAAAGCTATCATTACCATTTAGAACCAAAAGCTTGGTCCAATGACAACGATGCGCTGGTTGGAATTATCGCAGATGGCTTTTTTATCTACGGACGGAAATGTGCTTCAACGGGCACTTATCCTGCTGACCTTGATGCCTCTGGTGGACACACAAATACCACTCAACACACAACGGAAGAAGAATACCATTACCATATTGGAAACGAAGTGTATTTGAATCAGTACTACTTACTTTTTCCTGGTGATTATCAAGGAACTGCCAATGCCATTCGATAAATTCTTTTTTCCCTTTCTGTTTGTTATTGCAAGCTGTAATTCCGCTTTGGATAAAGGCGCCCCTATAGAAAAAACACCCTTTATTAAAGTTCAAAAAGATACATTGATTCGCGATCAAAGCAATGGTTTGCTTCTTTATGAAGGAGAATTATTTACTGGGCGCTCTGTAGAAAAATATTCCAATGGTTCGCTGGCAGAGCAAATCACTTACTTAAGTGGAAAGAAAAATGGAGTTCATAAAAAATGGTTTCCTTCCGGCACGCAAAGCTTTGAGGCATATTACATTAAAAACAAACGCGAGGGCAGTGTTAAGACATGGTGGGGAAACGGAAATTTACGCTCTTCTTCAAACTACATTTTAGGTATACCACATGGGGAACAAAAAGAATGGTACAGTAGTGGGCAACTCTTCAAAAAAACAAACCTATTTCAAGGAAGAGAAGAAGGGTCGCAGCAGGCCTGGAGAAAGAACGGAAAATTATATAATAATTATGTAGCGAAAGATGGGCGAATTTTCGGACTGAAAAGAGCCAATTTATGCTTCGAATTAAAGGATGAAAAATTACGTGACCGCAACTAAACCTTTCTTGGGGTTCTGCTTGTTGTTATTCAGTTGTCAATCTGTAAAAACAAGTTCAATCCCCTACTACAAAGAGGCTTCTTTTTCCCCTCACTGGCTCAAAAAAGGAAGTAAAGAGATTAAGGCATTTCATAAGGTTGCCCCCTTTGAATTAACCAATCAAGAAGGGGAAAAAATTGACAATAGCACTTTTAAAGGAAAAATTTATGTAGCTGCTTTTTTCTTTACCACTTGCCCTGGAATTTGCCCTAAAATGACGGACAATATGCGACTTATTCAAGCGGCATTTTTAACTGATCCTAATATCTTGCTGCTTTCTCATTCCGTTACACCAAGTGTGGATTCGGTTTCTGTTTTAAAAGACTATGCAAAAGCCAAAGGTGTTATTTCTTCTAAATGGCATTTGGCTACAGGCGATAAACAGCTCATTTATTCTCTTGGTCGTAAAAGCTATTTTGTTGAAGAAGATCTAGGTCTTCAAAAAAAAGAAACCGATTTTATTCACACCGAGAACTTTGTTTTGGTGGACGGAGATGGTCATCTTCGTGGGATTTATAATGGCCTAAATAAACGGTCGGTGAATCAATTAATCGAGGATATACGTACGCTTAAACAAGGTAATTAAACACTCTACACCTCCAATACCATTCCTATGTGGGGAATTCCATCTTCTAAGTACGCTTCGCCTGTGGCAATAAAACCGTGTTTATTATAAAACTTTTCAAGATGTGCCTGAGCAGAAATTTTTATGCTTTGCCCTGGGTATTTATTTATGCATTGTTCAATTGCAAAGGCAACCAAAGAGTGGCCAATGTTTTTTCCTCTATGCGATGATGAAGTAACAATTCTTCCAATTGACGCATATTTTGAATACGTAATTCCTTGAGCAAAAACGCGTGCATATGCCACAATATCTGATTCAATTGATCCAATAATATGAAGCGCTAAAGGGTCTTTCCCGTCTACATCTGGATATACACAGTTTTGTTCTACCACAAAAACGTCAGCCCGAAGGGCTAAAATTGCATACAGCTCTTCAACTGTTAACGCAGTAAATTCTTTCTCTTGAAATGTTGTCATTACATACAAGGCATTTTATCGATACGCCCCTGATGACGACCCCCTTCAAATTCGGTTTTAATATAGGTTTCTACCATAGCCAATGCTTGAGGAATGGATATATAACGTGCGGGCAAACTTAAAATATTTGCATTGTTATGTTCTCTGGCAAGAGCAACAATTTCTTTTGTCCAGCAAAGAGCAGCACGCACTTTTTGGTGCTTGTTTGCCGTCATAGCTGCACCATTTCCACTTCCACAAATTATAATTCCTAATTCTACCTTTCCTGAAGAAACATCTTCTGCGACGGGATGAATAAAGTCTGGATAATCTACGCTATCTGGTGTATCCGTACCATGATTCATTACGCCGTATCCTTTCTCTTTAAGAAAAGCTACTATTGCTTCTTTGTAGTCTACTCCTGCGTGATCATTACCAATAGAAAAAGTCATATTTCATGTTTTTTGTAAAAGTACACAATGCAGATAAGTATGTGAATAAGTGCTGTTATTAATTAGATAAAATGTTGATAAGTTCTAATACGGTAGAGGACTATTTTACTTTGTTTGTATATCTAAAAAAAAAATCCGCACTATGAAAAAGAGTTGTTGTTTTCAATACATTTTTTATAAGCAAAAAGATGGGGTTTATTAACCTTGTTTTTTGCTTTTAACATTGAAAGATACAACCAAATTGAGTTATAAACGGATGTTGATAAATATTCTATTTAACTAAAAAAGAAAAGATTGCATTATTCATAAGCGGTTTTTATGTAGTTAATAAGTCTATAAATTTAATATAACCTAAACCTAAGACAGAAAGTAATACCGCTATTAACACCCTATTATATCCATCGTTTTATTTTAAATTTCAAAAAAAAAAAAATGTAATATGTAATAGTTGTGAATAAAAGAGAACTCTTTCCAATTTTAATGAACTAGCTTTGTGGAATATATGGGAAAAGGAAAAAACAACAACCGTCATATTGAGAAGAAGATACTTTCTTTTTTTCGCGAAAATCCATCCAAAGAATACAACTACAAACAAATAGCTGCAGTTTTAGAAATCAAGGATACTAAGGGTCGGAATGAATTAATCAAATCACTTAATTTAAATGTTTCTAGTAAGCAATTACTCAGCCCAAGTAAAGGGAAGTATAAACTTGCACAAACAAAAAAGCAATACCACCAAGGACGTCTAGAAGTAACCTCATCGGGGCGCGGTTTTGTTATTTGTGAAGAATTAGAGCATGATATTGCGATACCTAAAAATGCAATTAATAAAGCCTTTAATGGTGACCAAGTAGAAGTGTATTGTTATAGAAGAAAAAGCAACGGTAGTTTTGAAGGTGAGATTGTAAAAATAGTAGAGCGCAATAAAATTGATTTTGTTGGTGTTCTTCAAATTGAAAAAAGTTACGCTTTTGTATTAACGCGAAATGCTCGCATGTACACTGATTTTTTTATTGATAAAAAACAGTTGACAGATGAATATAAAGATGGAGATAAGGTTTTGGTTCGTTATACAGACTGGCCAAAAAAAGCAGAATCCCCCTATGGCACATTAATTGAAAATTTTGGGCCTCCCGGGGAAACAGCAACAGAAATGCATGCTATTTTATCTGACTATGGTTTACCATTACGTTTTCCTGATGAAGTTGAAGCAGCAGCTACGGCTATTGATCAATCCATTTCAAAAGATGAAATTAAAAAAAGACGGGATTTCCGTGATATATTAACTTTCACAATAGACCCCAAAACGGCTAAAGATTTTGATGATGCATTATCTTTTCAACAATTAGACGATGATCTTTTTGAAGTAGGTATTCATATTGCAGATGTATCGCACTACGTTCAACCAAATAGTATACTAGACGAGGAAGCTTTGGCTCGTGCAACATCTGTCTATCTAGTCGATAGAGTTGTGCCCATGCTTCCAGAAGTGTTATCCAATGGTGTTTGTTCTTTACGCCCCCATGAAGAAAAATATACCTTTTCAGCTGTATTTGAAATCAATTTGAAAGGAGAGTTGAAAAAGGAATGGTTTGGTAAAACAGTTATTTATTCTGATCATCGTTTTGCTTACGAAGAGGCACAAGATATTATTAGTTCTGGAACACCAATAGTTAGCGAAGAAAACTCTTTACGCGATGGTTCTTATGATGTAGATCAACCAACGTTTAATGCAATTATTACATTAGATAAAATAGCCAAAACCCTTCGAAATAAACGCATGAAAAATGGTGCGCTTTCTTTTGATAGAGTTGAAGTAGCATTTAATTTAAAAGAGGATAACACGCCCGAAAGTGTTTTTTTTAAAACCTCACAAGATGCCAATAAATTAATTGAAGAGTTTATGTTATTGGCGAATAAACAAGTTGCACGTTTTGCGGGCAAAAGAGAGAAAGCTTTACCAATGGTTTACCGTATTCATGATGAACCAGATGCTGATAAATTGAATAATTTACAAATGGTTGTCGCTGGTTTTGGGTATAAACTAAATCTCAAAACAAAAAACATAAGCCAATCAATCAATATTCTTTTGCTGGAAACTCAAGGAAAGCAAGAACAGAATATGATCGATACTTTAACGATTCGTTGTATGAGTAAAGCGGAATATACCACCCAAAATATTGGTCATTATGGTTTAGCTTTTGATTTTTATTCCCATTTTACTTCACCAATTCGTCGTTATCCAGATGTGATGGTACATCGTTTATTAGAACAACATTTAACGAACCAAAAAACCGCCCCTGTAGAAGCGATTGAAGAAGCTTGTGTACATTCTTCACAAAGAGAGATGTTGGCCACCAAAGCAGAACGAGATTCAATTAAGTTCATGCAAATTAAATTTATGGAAAATCAAATCGGTCAAGTTTTTGAAGGAGTAATATCTGGTGTAACCGATCGAGGTTTGTATGTAGAAATAATTGAAAATAAATGTGAAGGGATGGTTCGCATCAAAGATGTTCCTGGAGATTATTATTTTTATGATGATAAAAAGCATTCATTAATTGGTGAGAAAACAAATAAAGTATATCAATTAGGTGATGTTATTTCTGTTGAAGTAGCTAAAGCAGATCTTATAAAACGCCACCTTGATTTTACTTTTGCTGCAACAGAAGAATAACATATCTTTAATATAAATTGACTCCATGAAAAAAACCGTTTTTATTTTCGCTTTAGTGTTTTCATTATTTGTTAATGGCCAAGAAAGAAACGTAGCCATTTCTCCTTTTTTAGGAGTGAAGGTTTATTCAGGAATTCATGTAAAATTGATTCCTTCGGATGAGAATAAAATGGTTATTTCTGGCGAAAATACAGCGACAGTAGTTTTTACTTTAAAAAAGGATATTTTAAAAATTCACCATTCTATCGATCAATTGTTAAATCCATCGAATACATATATTGAACTTTATTTTACCGAAAAACTAGATGCTATTCATTCTTATCAAGGGAGTACAATTGAATCAAAAGCAGAAATACAAACAACCAGTATTGAGATTAAAGCACGAGAAGGATCAAAACAAACGCTAACAATTCTAGCAGAAAAAATAGATTCCAATGTAAATACTGGCGCTACACTATCATTAACAGGTAAAGCAACGGCACACGAGTTATCTATTTTAGGTGGCGGCATTTGCGAGGGAGAAAACTTAATTACCGAACAATCTATCGTTAAAGTTCGCGCAGGAGGTGTTGCTTATATTTATGCTTCCGAATTGTTTGACGGATCGGTAAGTGTAGGTGGCACTGTTCGTGTTTATGGCAAACCCACCAAGTTGATTAAGAAGAAAATAATTGGTGGTTCCATTATTGAAATGGACTAAAAAACCCATCCTAAGATGGGTTGTGTTTTAGAGGCACCGAGCGGATTCGAACCGCTGTACAAGCTTTTGCAGAGCTCTGCCTAGCCACTCGGCCACGGTGCCGTGCTGCAAAAATACAGTTTTTATTTTTTAATTTGACGTTCTTTTTGCTTTTCGTTCAACACTTACATAACCCACATCACCACCAATTGGAGGGTTAATTTTTGCAACTTCCACTTGTACGGTCTGTACCGATATATGCTTGCTTAAAATTTCGCCTATGATTCGTTGTACAACGGTTTCCAGTAATTTTGAACGCTGCTTCATTTCACGGTAAACAATACCATAAATGTGCACATAATCAACAGTGTCTTTTAGATCATCACTTATACAAGAAACAGAAAGGTCTGTTTCTACCTCAACATGAACAATATAATCGCTTCCTATTTTTGCTTCTTCGTCTAAGCAACCATGGTTGGTGTGAATTTTTATATCACGTACACGAATAATTCCCATAAATATAATTTTAGGTAAAGATATAAAGACAGATGAAAAAGGCTACTTCCCCCTATGCTTTTTAATATCTTTGTAAAAAACAATCCATGTCTGAAGAGAAAGCATCTTTGCATTTTATAGAACAAATCATAGAAGACGATTTGTCTAACGGTTTTGATTCATCAAAAATTCGTTTTCGTTTCCCCCCGGAACCCAATGGATTTTTACATGTAGGTCACTTAAAGGCAATTGCACTCAATTTTAATTTAGGCCAGCGCTACAATGCCCCGGTCAACCTTCGTTTTGATGACACCAACCCTGTCAAGGAGAACCAAGAATTTGTCGATGCAATCAAAGAAAACATTGAATGGCTTGGTTTTGCCTGGGACAAGGAATGTTATGCATCGGACTATTTTCAACAACTCTATGACTGGGCAGTTTATCTCATAAAAGAAGGGAAAGCTTATATCGATTCGCAAGATTCTGAGGCCATGGCACAACAAAAAGGGACTCCAACGCAAGCGGGAGAAAACAGTCCTTTTCGTGATCGGCCAATAGAGGAAAACCTTTTTTTATTCCAAGAAATGAAAGACGGTAAACACAAAGAGGGTACCCATGTCTTGCGTGCAAAAATAAATATGGCTTCTCCAAATATGCTCTTGCGTGACCCCATCATGTACCGCATATTATTCAAACACCATCACCGTACTGGAGATCAGTGGTGCATTTATCCAATGTACGATTGGACCCATGGAGAGTCCGATTATATAGAACAAATATCTCACTCCTTGTGTACGCTAGAGTTTAAGCCTCACAGAGACCTTTACGAGTGGTTTTTAGGCCAATTGCCTAGCTCGGAAGACCTAAGCCCTTATCAGCGCGAATTTGCCCGCCTAAACCTCTCTTATACGGTAACGAGTAAAAGAAAGTTGGCTCAGCTGGTTGAAGAAAATCACGTGAATGGATGGGATGATCCACGTATGCCTACCATTTCTGGCATGAGAAGACGCGGTTACCCACCCCAGGCATTGATTAATTTTGTTAATACGGCAGGGATTTCTAAAAGAGAAAACGTGATAGACGTTTCCTTGCTTGAATTTTGTGTGCGTGAAGAATTGAACAAAACAACCGCACGGGTAATGGCCGTTGTCAATCCGGTTAAATTGGTCATTACAAACTACCCAGACGGACAAGAAGAAAAGCTTACCGCAATAAACAATCCTGAAGACGATAGTCAGGGTTCTCGTTCACTTCCTTTTTCCAAGGAAATCTATATAGAGCGTGAAGATTTTAAAGAGGAAGCCAACCGTAAGTTCTTCCGTCTTACTCTTGGGAAAGAAGTGCGTTTAAAAAATGCTTACATAATTAAAGGCGAATCTGTAGTAAAAGATTCAGAAGGAAGTATAACAGAAATACACTGTACGTATGATCCAGACAGTAAAAGTGGTTCAGGCTCAGAGGCAAGTATGCGAAAAGTAAAAGGAACCATTCATTGGGTAAGTGTAGCACAGGCAGTGGAAGCTACCGTGCATAACTACGACCGTTTGTTTAGCGATGAAAGTCCTGATCAACACAAAGAGGCCTCTTTTCTAGACTTTATTAACCCTAGCTCTTTGCACAGCCAGAAGGCAATGGTAGAACCCTCCTTAAGCAGTCTTGCAAAAGGAGAACGAGTTCAATTCCAACGGTTGGGTTATTATGTTGTGGACAAATCGTCAAGTGAAGATCAACTCGTTTTTAATAAAACAGTTGGCTTACGAGATACTTGGGCTAAGAAGCAGTAGATCCCTTCCCGCCTTTTTTCTTCAACAAGTTTTGTTCTTTCATGGCCTCTCCTACCATATTACTTGCGGTGAACGAAGCAACCATATTGTTTAACATATCACTCCCTGCCTGAGGTGAATTAGGGAGCAAAATTAAGTTGCTGTTTGTTTCTTCACCAATGGATTGAAGGGTGTCATAATGTTGAGTAACAACGATCAATGCTGAAGCTTCTTGTGAATTAATCCCGACACCGTTAAGCACATCAACGGATTCTTCTAGACCTCGTGCAATTTCACGACGCTGATCTGCAATTCCTTGCCCTTGTAACCGTTTGCTTTCTGCTTCAGCTTTTGCCTTCTCGACAATTAAAATACGCGCTGCATCTCCTTCATATTGAGCAGCTACTTTTTCACGTTCGGCAGCATTAATTCTGTTCATGGCTTCTTTAACTTGAGCGTCTGGATCAATATCAGTTACCAAAGCTTTTATGATGTCATAGCCATAGTTGATCATCGCATCATTTAATTCTCTTTTTACAGCATTTGCAATGTCATCTTTTTTCTCAAACACATCGTCCAATTTCATTTTTGGTACTTCAGCACGAACAACATCAAAGACATAAGAAGTGATTTGATCTTGAGGATAGTCAAGTTTGTAAAAAGCATCATATACCTTTTCGGCAAGTACTTTATATTGGACCGAAACCTTTAATTTGACGAACACATCGTCTTTTGTTTTGGTTTCAACAATAACATCAAGTTGTAAGATTTTTAGACTCATTCGTCCAGCTACACGATCAATCAAAGGAATTTTAATGTGCAGTCCAGATTGACGTATGGCTAAAAAACGGCCAAAGCGTTCTATGATGGCGGATGTTTGCTGTTTAACAATAAATAAACCGGAAAGGATCAGTAAAACGGCAATGAAAATTATAATGTAAGATATGATGTCCATAGATGTAGATTTATAAAGTTGTTATATTAATTAGTCGCTCTAATCGTCTTAAAGTTACATCTTTTCCAAGAATTTCAAGTATACTAAACAGTTCTGGACCAGAAAGTCCGCCAACAATAGCAATACGTGTTATTTGCATAAATGCCCCTAAGCCGATACCGTTTGCTTCCCCCTTTTGAACAAAAGCATCTTTTAATTCACTCAATTCGTTTTCTTTTACGCTTTCTGAGATTAATTCAAGAACTGTTTTTATATCAAATTTACCAATGCGTTTCATCGCCTTTTCATCATAGTCTTCCGGATCTTTTAAAAAGAATTCTGTCGCTTTTTCCAGATCATTCATCAGCACCAGTCTTTCTTTTACTAGGTCAACAATAGTGACTGTTTTTCCCCCATATACATCATTGAGCGATTCAACTATTCTGGGGAATCGGTTTATCAACTCATCTGCAGTTATGGACGCTAGGTGTTGTTGGTTTATCCATTTTGCTTTTTCAAAATCAAAACGAGCACCACCCTTTTGTACATTGGCAACATCAAACTCTTTTTCCATTACGGCTAAAGTCATCAATTCTTCTTCCCGCTTTGGGCTCCACCCCAATTGTGCAATGTAATTTAGGTGTGCTTCAGGTAGAAATCCAGATTCTCGGTACCCAAGGGTCTCATTCCATTGAATTGGAAACACGGGATATCCGTTCTTGTCCCCATCTCTTTTGCTTAACTTCCCTTTTCCTGAAGGATTCAGAATTAACGGAAGGTGCATAAATTTTGGTGGATTCCATCCAAAAGCATCATATAAAAGCTGATGTATTGGCAAAGAAGGCAACCACTCCTCTCCGCGAATAACAGTTGTTATTTTCATCAGATAATCGTCTACCACATTGGCAAAATGGTAGGTGGGCATTCCGTCTTTTTTCATTAAGATTTTATCCTCTAGTTCGTTGCTGTTTACACGCACACTTCCGCGAACCAAATCACTTGCCATCACTTCCGTATCAGCATCAACCTTAAGGCGGATGACAACATTTCCCTCTTTAAGCTTATTCGCTGTTTCTTCTTTCGAATTGGTGAGACTATTATCAAAAAGCATGCGGTTTTGTGCATTGTACTTAAACCCCCCTTTTTCCTTTTCGTCTTTTTCTCTGGCCAATCCCAGCGCCTCCCCACTGTCAAAAGCATAATAAGCTTTCCCGTTTTCGATCAATTCCAGCATGTGTTTTTGATAAATGTCTTTTCGTTCGCTCTGACGGTATGGACCATATTTCCCCCCTTTTATGGGATCTTCATCGGGAGATATTCCGGTCCAGGCTAAACTTTCATGAATGTATGCTTCACTGTTATCAACCTTTCTGTTTTGATCGGTATCTTCCACCCTTAGTACAAAGATTCCTCCGTGTTTACGCGCATATAAATAGTTAAATAATGCTGTTCGAAGCCCTCCAATATGTAATGGCCCGGTTGGGCTGGGTGCAAAGCGTACGCGTTCCATGAGATAAATTTTTGACAAATATAGTGGGTATTGCCGATTCCTGCATCCTATAAGTTTGGCTATATTTGCACTATGGATGAAGAAATTCAATTTATTGATTCCCCTAGTTATTCCCCTAAGGAAAATGTATTGACCGAATGGCTTCAATCGTGTGCGCACCATTATAACGTACAGATTGAGCAATTGCAATACTCCTTTGTCTCTGAGGATCACCTTTTGTTGTTGAATAAAACCTACTTAGATCACGACACCCATACTGACATCGTTACGTTTAGTTATGCACAGCTACCTTTTGTGGAAGCTGAAATTTATATTTCCTCCTCTCGTTTGGAAGACAACGCCGCTAAGTTTAGCGAAACAACTGAAAATGAGCTGCTTAGGCTTTTGTCTCATGGTTTTCTACACTCCATAGACTATCTTGACAGTACTGCAGAAGAAAAACGTTTAATGCGCGAGCAAGAGGATCTTTGTATCCAATTGTTTCACGTGAAACACAAATAATATGTTTGATCAGGTATATGATGTAATTGTTGTTGGCGCCGGGCACGCCGGCGCTGAAGCTGCAGCTGCAGCGGCTAACATGGGGAGTAAAACGCTTCTTGTCACAATGAACCTTCAGAACATTGCGCAAATGTCGTGCAATCCAGCGATGGGCGGTATTGCCAAGGGACAAATTGTTTGCGAAATCGATGCCATGGGTGGCTATAGCGGTATCGTTTCTGATAAGTCGGCAATTCAATACAAGCTTTTGAACCGTTCGAAGGGTCCTGCGATGTGGAGCCCCCGTGTTCAGTCAGATAGAATGTTATTCGCGCAAACCTGGCGTGAAATGTTGGAGCAAACAGCTAACCTAGATTTTTACCAAGAAATTGTCTCTGATCTCTTGTTTGAAGGAGACGCAATTAGCGGTATTGTAACAAGTACTGGGATAAAAATTCATGCAAAGACAGTCGTTTTGACGAATGGCACTTTTCTCAATGGTCTTATTCATATAGGGGAACAGAATTATGGTGGTGGCCGGGCTGGCGAAAGCGCATCAGTCGGCCTTACGGCTGTTTTAGAATATCGTGGTTTTGTGTCCGGACGAATGAAAACAGGTACACCCCCAAGAGTTGATGGACGCTCCTTAAATTTTGCCAAAATGGAAGTACAACCAGGCGATCAAAATCCCGGAAAGTTTTCCTATTCCCCCCTAACTTCCCCCCTAACTCAGCAGCGTTCATGTCATATTACTTATACAAGTCTTGCTGTACACGATGAGTTGCGCACTGGATTTGATCGTTCTCCAATGTTTAACGGTGCTATTCAAAGTACAGGCCCGCGCTATTGCCCTTCTATTGAAGATAAGATCAATCGTTTTGCCGATAAGGACCGTCACCAAATTTTTGTCGAACCAGAAGGATGGAATACTATTGAGTATTATATCAACGGCTTTTCTACCTCGCTTCCACAAGACGTTCAGTTTTCTGCGTTAAAGAAAGTGGTTGGGTTTGAGGACGTGAAGTTTTTCCGTCCGGGTTATGCCATTGAGTATGATTACTTCCCTCCCACTCAACTGACCCACAGTTTACAAACTAAGCTTGTAAGTGGGTTGTTTTTCGCTGGTCAAATTAATGGCACTACTGGATACGAGGAAGCTGCCGCTCAGGGCATGATGGCAGGAATTAACGCGCACCTCTACCATAAAGGAGATGCGGCTTTTATCCTTAAGAGAAACGAAGCCTATATAGGTGTTTTAATTGATGACCTCATTACTAAGGGAACGGAAGAGCCCTACAGAATGTTTACTAGTCGTGCCGAATACCGCACGCTTTTACGACAAGACAATGCTGACCTGCGTCTTTCTGAACGCTCAAACGAGATTGGCTTGGCGAGCGAAGATCGCGTAAAGGCCGTCGAGCAGAAAAGAGACGAAACGGCTTTATTGAAGAAATTTTATGAAAAGACTAGCATACTTCCTGAGGAGGCGAACCCTTTTCTTGCAGAGAAAAATTCTGCACCAATACGTCAGTCAGATAAAATGGTTAAGGTCTATTCTCGGCCCAACGTTACTTCAGTTGAAATGACATCAGTGCCTAAAGTCGCCCAATTCATTGCCGACAATTCTCTCTCTTCGGAAGTCCAGGAACAAGTTGAGATTGAAATCAAATATGCTGGCTATATTGAGAAGGAAAAGCTCAATGCCGATAAATTAAATCGCTTAGAAGCAGTTAAAATTCCCGCGGATTTTGATTATCACGCTCTTGCCTCTCTCTCGCATGAGGCCAAGGAGAAACTTTCCAAAATTCTCCCCGCCACCATTTCCCAAGCTTCCAGAATTAGCGGAATTAAACCAAGCGACATCAGTGTCCTTTTGGTAAAATTAGGACGATAATGTTTCACGTGGAACCAAACGGCGAAGAACAGCTTCTGGCTTCTCCAAAAGACAATTTGGTTAGTGGAGAGGTTTTTCAGGTTGTGCTAGATCCCGTTACGCAAATCGCTAAAACAGACCCTTCTCCTTCTGAAAAGGAATTGCCTGCCTATTATAAACATGAAGCCTATATCTCTCATGGGAACTCAAAGCAGTCTCTGGTTGAAGTAATCTATGGCTATGTTCAGGAGTTAATGTTTAGACAAAAAACAAAATGGCTCGCTCCCTTTTTTGCCCATGAATCTTCTTATCTTGATTATGGTTGTGGGACAGCTTCTTTCGTCAACTACCTTGACCGAAATGGGGTAGATGCCCACGGAATTGAGCCGAACGAGAAGGCGCGAAACTTTTATAAGGAAACCAAAACGGTTGTGGCGACTTTAAGCGAGATTGAAAAAGAAAAGTTTTCTGTTGTTGCCCTTTGGCATGTGTTGGAACACATTCCCACCCCAAACAAACTTTTGTCTCAACTATCCAAAAAGCTGTCTTCTTCGGGCACGTTAATAATTGCTGTACCGAACTTTAATTCCAAAGACGCCAGACGCTATAAGAGTGATTGGGCGGCGTATGACGTGCCAAGGCATTTATGGCATTTCTCTCGTGATGGAATGATTGGGATGGCAGCAAAAGAGGGTTTTATATGCACAAAGGTTCGCCCGTTATTCTTTGATGCGTTTTATGTGAGCTATTTGTCAGAAAAGCATTGTGGAAAAAAACGCCCCTTGTTATGGGGTTTTTTCAATGGGTTGTATTCGAACCTTCATGCCCTAAAAACGGGAGAATATTCTTCGCTTGTTTATTTTTTTCAAAAGGAGCACTAGTCCTCCTTGGTGCTAAGTAATCGTGTTAATTGGAGACAGAAATCGGTAAAGAGAATTTTTCCATTGGCATTTCGTTCAACGCTATAGATCCCTTCTTCAAACAACTGAATAAGGCTTTGTGCGTTTTTACTGTGCACAAAAGGAGCAAATTTCTCCAACGAAAACCCATTAAAAGATCGATAGGTGACAATTGGTTTTGTTTGGTAGGACATCAAGAGAGCCTGCCGAATAAACCCTAAGCCATAACGCAAAAAAGCTTTTTGGAGCGGCCTCCCTATTTGCCCAGCTTTGTTTGCCCATTGCATTAAATCTACACTGATTGATTTATTTCCGCCGGCTCTGAATGCACAGCGTAAACACTCAATGAGTAAGGCTTCAAGATCTTTGGTTTCATCTCCCTGTAGGACTTGTTGTTTCGCCCAATGAAGGTTTCCCCCAGCGTTTTGCGAGATTTCATTCGCCTGGTTTTCGTCTACATTCATCGCAACTAATTCTGCTTTTATGTCTGCAGGACGCAAAGGCGGAAGAGATAACATTTGACAACGCGATTTTATTGTTGCCAACAAAGCATCTGCATCTTCTACAATTAAAAGGAAATAGGTGTTTTTGGGTGGCTCCTCAATGAGTTTTAATAGTTTATTGGCCGCTTGAATGTTTAGCCGTTCCAAACCCCAAAGAACACAAACTTTATTCTTTCCTAAGTAGGCTTTTAGTGACAAAGACTTGAACAATTGCTCTGTTTCTTCAACGCCAATATTTCCTTGCTTATTGTCGGAACCAATTCTAAACAACCAATCGGTTAATGATCCATAAATGTCTTCTTTCAAGAAAGAACGCCAATCGGGTAAATAATCGGCACACAGTGGCTTGTTTTTAACAGAAGCAGAGGTTGCAACGGGGTAAACAAAGTGTAAATCAGGGTGTTGCAGTGCTTTTTCCATAGAATCGGGTATTTCGGCATAGAGTAGGCTAAATGCGCAATCAAGCGCAAGAGCGAGCCCGCCTCTGCCTCCTTGGTCAACAACACACTGAGAATGAGGTACTTGACTGTGTTTAAAGCTACGCTCAACAGCTGCTTTTGTGTTGTTTTGCCCAATTGTTTGTGAAAAAACCATATGCGAAGATAGAATATTCCAAGCGGAATTATCTTCTCTGACTTTTAATCAAATGCAAAAAAGAAATATAGCTACCTTTAGCAAAAATTTTCAAGCCCATGACAACTGTAGATCAAATTGATTTTAAAAACAAGAAAGCGATCATTCGTGTAGATTTTAACGTTCCTTTAAACGAAGAGAATAAGGTGGCAGACTCTACTCGTATTTTAGCAGCTAAACCAACCATTGATGCTATTTTAGCGCAAGGCGGGAGTTGTATTTTAATGTCGCATCTTGGTCGTCCAAAAGGAATAACACCAGCACTTTCTTTGTCGCACATTGTTAAAACAGTTGAAGAGATTTTAACTGTTCCGGTTCAATTTGCACAAGACAGTATTGGAGATAGTGCACAATTTATGGCGGCAAAGCTTCAACCGGGTCAAGTGTTACTTCTTGAAAACCTTCGTTTCCATGAAGAAGAAACAAAAGGAGATGTAGGTTTTGCGGAACAGTTATCCAAGCTTGCAGACGTATACGTAAATGATGCCTTTGGAACCGCACATCGCGCGCACGCTTCTACAACAATCATTGCACAGTTTTTCTCAGGTAAAAAAGCAGTTGGTAAACTTTTAGAGCAAGAAATTGTGGCCATTGACAAGGTGCTACAAACGGGAGAAAAACCGGTTTTAGCCATTTTAGGCGGATCCAAAGTTTCTTCCAAAATCACGATCATAGAAAACATTTTAGATAAAATAGACCATCTCATTATTGGAGGGGGAATGGCTTATACATTTGTTAAGGCTCAAGGAGGCACCGTTGGAAATTCTATTTGTGAGGATGATTACCTCGATTTCACCCTGGAATTGATGGAAAAAGCTAGAGCAAAAAATGTTCAAATACACCTTCCCGTTGATGTTATTGCAACGACAGGTTTTTCCAATGACACTGAGCGAAAAATAATGGATATCAACGAAATACCAAACGGTTGGGAAGGCTTAGATGCTGGCCCAAAATCTTTAGAAAACTTCAAAAAGGTTGTGTTAGAAGCGAAAACAATTCTTTGGAATGGTCCTTTGGGTGTTTTTGAGTTTTCCAATTTTGCCAATGGAACCATAGAATTAGGGACGTTTATTGCCGATAGTACAGCAAAGGGCGCTTTTTCTCTTGTAGGAGGAGGTGACTCTGTTGCTGCAGTAAAGCAATTTGGCTTTGATGAAAAGGTTAGCTACGTTTCTACCGGAGGAGGGGCAATGTTAGAAAGCTTGGAAGGAAAGACCTTACCGGGGATTGCAGCCTTAAATGAATAATTATGAAAAAGACGCTTTTTTTTCTGCTTTTTATCGGGATCATTTCGTGTGATAACGGAAAGCAGCAGGCCTATGTTCCAGACTCTAGCGGAAACCTAAATAACATTACCGTTGTAATGCCCAAATCTTTCTGGGAAGGAAGCTTGGGTAAAACGGTTCGCAATGAAATTGCCACACTGTACGAAGGCTTACCCATAGACGAACCTCGTTTTACACTACGTTATCTTGAGCCAAAGGCATTCACGGGTTTTGGACGACACGGCCGCAATGTGATTTGGTTTCGAAAAGACAGTTTAAATTCGTTTCAACTGGCACAAAACCAATTTTCCCGTCCGCAAATTCTTGCCCAAGTTAGGGGAGAAGATCAGGAAATAATGGGGGAATACATCAAAGAAAATGCAGTTCTTATGATTGGAACATTTCAAGAAAACGAACGAGTAGAAAAAATTAGACGGATTGCAAAATCGCGTTCAAAAGATCAGGATTTTCAAACAAAATTTGGTGTTTCCCTTACGTATCCAACAGCTTATACAACGGTCAAGGACACAACCAATTTTTTGTGGCTAGAAAAGCCCGTTCGAAAAGGAACGTTGAATATCATTGCTTATGCGCTTCCCATAGAACAGCTCGAGGAATTTGAGTTGAAAACACTTACTTCAATTCGTGATTCGATTGGGGCACTGCACGTTCCGGGACGCCTACCAAATACTCACATGATTACCGAAAAAGCGTATCGCCCCTATTTTTATTCCACGACTTTGGCAGGCCAAAAAGCCTATTTAACGAAAGGAATGTGGGAAGTGAAAAAAGATTTTATGGCGGGCCCTTTTGTCAATTACATTCTTAAGGACACACTCAATAAAAGAGCTTTTGTAATTGAAGGGTTTACTTTTGCGCCCTCTGTTGCAAAGCGTGATTATATGTTCGAATTGAACAGCATTATATCAACAATGAAGATTGAAAGAACAGAAAAAAATTAGTCTTCTTTCTTTGTTTGCTCTTCTTCCTCTTCTTTTGTAGCGTTCTTGAATTCTTTAATTCCGCTGCCTAAGCCACGCATTAATTCAGGAATCTTACGTCCTCCAAAAAGAAGTAGGACAATCACTAAAATTAGAATGATTTGTTGTGGCCCAATTGCCCCGAAAAAAACCGATGCTTGAATCATAGAGTAGATTTTAAACAAAGGTAATCAATATTTTAACGCCCTGAAGAGGATTTGAACCGATAAAGGAAGAAATATTCCCAAGAGGATTGTATATCTTTGTGTGAAATGAAAAAAGAAACCAGCAGTCGAAAAAGGATTTGGAAAAAACTATTGAGTCGCTACCGCTTGGTGATACTCAATGAAGAAACCTTTGAAGAACAACTCTATTTTCGCTTAACTCGTTTGAACGTAATCATTATCTCTACGTTTTTATTTTCATTATTGTTTACAGGAACATTACTCCTTATTTCATACACGCCCATAAAAGAATTTATTCCGGGCTACTCCTCAACACAAATGCGCAAGCAAGCAGCCGAAAACGCGTTTCGCCTTGATTCGCTCATGCTAGCCTACCGTCAGTCACAGCTTCAATTAGTATCCATACAAAAGGTATTGACTGGAGACATCGCTTTCGAAGAGTTCAAGCAACAACAATTTGTTTTAGACACCCAAGACATAGACATTAGAGAAATTCCAAAACGCAATGCTGAAGACTCCATTTTGAGATCACTTGTAGCACGCGAAGACAAATATTCTGTTGTTAACAGCAACGACAGCAAGGTAGACTTTGTCTTGTATCCGCCCGCAAAAGGAAATCTTTCGCAAGCCTATGACCTGGTTACCAAGCATTTTGCGGTCGATATTGTCCTCAATGAAAACGCTCCTGTGAAAGCGGTTGCAGAAGGAACCGTAATTTTCTCAGAATGGACGGCAGATACAGGTTTTGTCATCATCATAGAACACCCCTATGGCTTAATTTCGGCCTACAAACACAATGCGGCACTCAGTAAAAGTCAAGGAGACACTGTCGTAGCAGGAGAGGTTATTGCTACTGCAGGAAACACGGGAGAATATTCTACGGGCTATCATTTACATTTTGAATTATGGAGTGATGGTTTCCCCATGAACCCAGAAAATTTTATTGATTTTTCAGTGAATTAGATATGAAAGAACTCGTGGCTAAACTTTTTGCACGCTATGTTATTTACCAAAACAGCCAATGGATAAAGAACCCTATTCGAGCCCAAGAAGAAACCCTTAAAGAGTTAATTAAGCAAGCCAAAAAGACCCAATTTGGCAAAGATCACGGCTTTGAAAAAATCACCCGTTACGAGCAATTCAAACAACAGATTCCTGTTTGCGATTATGAAGGAATACGTCCATATATTGACCAGATTCTAGATGGAAAAGAAGATGTATTATGGCCAGGAAAACCCATTTATTTTTCAAAAACAAGTGGGACAACTTCTGGCGCGAAATATATTCCCATTACTAAAGAATCCATGCCAACTCATATACAAGCAGCACGAGACGCACTGCTAACCTATATTCACACTACGGGAAAAGCAGGTTTTATTAACGGAAAACAAATCTTTCTTCAAGGGAGTCCAACTTTGGGAGAAAAAGCAGGCATTGCCTTGGGTCGTCTTTCAGGAATTGTTGCGCACTATGTCCCATCTTATCTTCAAAAAAGCAGAATGCCCAGCTGGGAAACCAACTGCATTGAAGATTGGGAAGAAAAAGTAGAAGCCATTGTCAAAGAAACCCTTCCAGAAGAAATGACCTTGATTGGTGGCATACCGTCTTGGGTGCAAATGTATTTTGAGAAATTAAACAGCCAAACCCAGAAAAAAGTAAGTGAAGTTTTTCCGAAATTTTCACTCTTCGTCTATGGTGGAGTAAATTTTGAACCCTACCGTTCGGTCTTCAAAAATTTGATTGGAAAACAAGTTGACACCATTGAGTTGTTTCCCGCATCCGAGGGATTCTTTGCCTATCAAGACCAGCAAAACGAAGAGGGTTTATTGCTTTTGCTCAACAACGGAATTTTTTATGAATTTATTCCCGTAGATGAATTTGGAAACGAAAATCCAACGCGTTATTCGTTAGCAGAAGTAAAGGAAGGAATAAATTATGTACTCATTCTCTCTACAACAGCTGGCCTCTGGGGATATAATATTGGAGATACGGTTCGCTTTGTTTCTACAAAACCCTATCGATTGGTGGTAACGGGTCGGGTAAAACATTTCATTTCGGCATTTGGCGAACACGTCATTGGAAAAGAAGTTGAAACAGCCATGAAACTCGTAACAGAAGGAACGGATATTCGAATCAACGAATTCACCGTTGCACCTCAGGTTGCTCCAGAAAACGGCTTACCCTACCATGAATGGCTAGTTGAGTTTGACGTTGAACCCAAAGATCTTTCAGCCTTCGCTAAAAAATTAGACACTGCCATGGAGGCGCAAAACGTGTATTACCAAGACCTCATCCAGGGCAACGTTTTGCGTTGTTTGGTGATCACGCCAATAGTGCGCAACGGTTTTCAGGCCTATATGAAATCCATTGGGAAATTGGGTGGACAAAATAAAGTTCCACGTTTATCGAACGACCGTAAAATTGCAGATGCTTTAATTAACTTTAGTCCAAATGGAAAACAATAAGGTTTTAATTACGGGCGGCCTTGGTTTTATCGGCGCACATTTTGTCCATCATTATCGACAAGTACAGCCAAAGGCGCATATAATTGTTTTCGATAAAAACACCTATGCCGCAAACATTGATCGAATAGATGACCTGGTTAACACAGCACGTTTCACCTACATTGAGGGAGATATTTCTAATCAAGAAACTGTTAACCGTGTTTTTGAAGAGCACCAACCCACACATGTCGTTCATTTTGCTGCGGAATCGCATGTAGACAACTCAATTGCTGGACCATTGCCCTTTTTAAAAACGAATGTAGAAGGCACCTTTTATTTGTTGGAAGCAGCGCGAAAAACTTGGATGCAATCTCCGCAAAAACTAAAGTCAGCATTCAAGAATGCGCGCTTTTATCATATTTCTACCGACGAAGTTTTTGGCTCTTTGGAAAAAGAAGGACTTTTTAATGAGCAGTCCAACTATGCGCCCAACAGTCCTTACAGCGCTTCAAAGGCAGCGGCAGATCATTGGGTAAGGAGTTATTTTCATACTTATGGATTGCCCACGCTGCTCTCGCACTGCTCTAATAATTATGGCTCATATCAACATAACGAGAAGCTAATTCCAACCATTATTCGAACGGCCCTGAGCGGAGAGCCTATCCCCCTTTATGGGGACGGACAAAATGTTCGTGACTGGCTCTATGTAGAAGATCATTGCAGTGCCATTGAGCGTGTTTTAGCAGAAGGAACTCCAGGGCAAGTTTTTTGTATTGGCGGTAATGCAGAACGCTCTAATCTTGACATCTGTACAGCGATAGTCCAACAGTTAGATCAACGGCAACCCAAAGAAAGCGGAACTTCTTATGCGGAGCAAATAACCTTCGTCACTGATCGTTTGGGACATGATTTTCGTTATGCGATAGAAACTACAAAAATTAAAACTGAATTAGGCTGGGAACCAAAGTACAACGTTGAAGCTGGTTTGGAAAAAACCATTGCGCATTATCTGGCTAAATACAAGAATCTACCTTAACTTAATGGCATGAAAGGAATTGTTTTGGCTGGCGGAAATGGCACACGGTTGCACCCACTGACACTCTCAGTGAGTAAGCAGCTAATGCCGATTTATGATAAACCCATGATTTATTATCCGCTGAGCACGCTTATTGCTGCCGGGATTCACGAGATATTGATTATTTCAACTCTAGAAGACCTCCCTCTTTTTGAACGCCTTTTGGGCGACGGGTCACAATGGGGATGCGCGTTTTCGTATGCCGAACAAGCCGAACCAAAAGGCTTGGCAGAAGCCTTTATTATTGGAGAATCTTTCATTGGAGAATCTTCAGTAGCCCTTATTTTAGGCGATAATCTGTTTCATGGAGGAAAACTTTCGGAGCAATTAGCTGCACTAGACAAAATAGATGGAGGCCATATTTTTGCCTATCAGGTAAAGGATCCTGAACGCTATGGCGTAGTCGCGTTTGATACAAGGAATAGAATTATTTCCTTGGAAGAAAAGCCAGAACAACCAAAATCTTCTTTTGCCGTTCCAGGAATATATTTTTACGACAATACGGTAGTGCAAAAAGCAAAAAATCTTCGCCCCTCTAAGCGAGGAGAGCTAGAAATTACCGACATTAATAAAAGCTATTTAGCAGAACAAATGCTGCGTTTAACCCCTTTAGAGGTTGGGTCAGCGTGGTTGGACACCGGTACCATCGAGTCCTTGATGGAGGCCAGTCAATATGTTCAAGCCCTCCAGTCTAGACAGGGAGTTTTGGTAGGCTCACCAGAGGTGGCGGCCTATACCAGTAAAGCTATTTCACTGGAACAGTTAATCGAAATTGCAAACAAAATGACCTACACCCCCTACGGTGAAGCAATTAAAAGCCTAGCAATGCGATGATTTTTACAGAAACAAAATTTACCGGTTGTTGGATCATTGAGCCTAAAATACACAAGGATCATCGTGGTTCATTTCACGAGGTATTTAAAAAAGAGCTTTTTGATCAAACAGTAGGCCCTGTAGATTTCATTCAAGAAAACGAAGCAACCTCAGTATATGGTGCTATTCGAGGGATGCATTTCCAAGAGGGCAAATATGGGCAGGCAAAATTAGTCCATGCGACTCGCGGAAGTGTTTTAGACGTTATCGTCGATTTACGCCCAGGGTCACCTACTTTTCGCCAACAACTTGAAGTAGAATTATCGGATCAAAACAAGAAACAACTCTTCGTTCCCAAGGGCTTTGCCCATGGCTATAGTGTATTGTCAAAAAAAGCAACAGTAAGCTATAAAATCGATGCTCCTTATCGTCCAGAAAGCGAAAAAGGAATATCGCCACTTGACCCTTTTTTTGCCATTGATTGGAGAATTGACAAACAAGAACAGCTTATAAATGCACGTGACTTAGCGTGGCCACCAATACAATAATCATGGTACACACCATTCTTGTTACGGGCTCAAACGGTCAGCTTGGAAAAAGCCTTTGTGCGTTGGCCGAAAAAGATCAAAAAAACCAATGGGTTTTTTGTTCTCGACAAGACCTCGACATCACCAATAGAGAAAACATTGAGCAGATTTTTGTAGAACACCAGCCGACCCATTGCATCAATTGCGCTGCTTTTACCAATGTGCGTTTAGCAGAAAAAGAATTGGATAACGCAAGAAGAATTAATGTAGATGGAGTCGATAATCTCATTGAGGCCTGTAATAATTTTGACACGACATTGGTTCATCTTTCTACCGACTATGTGTTTGATGGTGAAAAAAGCAGCCCCTATACGGAAGATGATGAGGTAAACCCGCTGAACGTATACGGCAAAACAAAAGCAGCTGGGGAGGCATTAGTGGCGCAGCGAGCAAAGAAAGGCTACATCGTTCGATCGTCATGGGTCTATGCGGAGAAACACGGTCAGAATTTTTATCGTTCTATTCTTGCCAAAGCCAAAACTGGAAAACAGCTCGAGGTCATTAATGACCAAACAGGCACGCCAACCTCAACCTCAGAATTAGCACATTATTTACTTCGTTTGATTGGACAGAGTCCGTCTTATGGGATATATCATTTTGCCGGCGATAAAATTCAAACATGGTTTTCTTTTGCCAAAGACATTCTTGCCGTTCATGGGCTAGGTGTTGAGGTAATGCCAGTAGCGACTGCTAAGGATGAACTAAGAAGACCGCTCTATAGCCCACTCATTTCAATAAAACCGTTGAACAATGAACTATAGTGTAATTGTTCCAGCACATAATGAAGCCGATTTTTTGCCTGGTCTTTTGGATAGTTTATGTTCACAAGATTGCTTGCCCAATGAGGTTGTTTTGGTCAATGACAATTCTACTGATAAGACGGAAGAAATCATGCAAGACTATGCTAAAAAACATCTTTTTGTACGATATGTCAATCGGATTTCATCTGCAGAGCATCAACCTGGGACTAAGGTCGTTCGTGCTTTCCAACACGGGCTTAAAGCACTAAAAGAACCTTACACTGTCTTGGTTAAATTGGATGCTGATTTGTTGCTTCCTCCAAACTATTTTTCAACCCTATTAACTTTGTTTCAGCAAGAGAAAGTTGGAATTGCAGGAGGCTTTTGTGTAGAACAAAACGCAGCAGGCCAGTGGGAAGTCAATCATCCAATGCACAAAGATCATGTGCGCGGCGCTTTTAAGGCCTACCATAGCGATTGTTTCAAAGCCATTGGCGGCCTTCGTCCCAGCATGGGTTGGGACACGGTGGACGAGCTTTTGGCGCGTTTTCACGGGTTTTCTGTGCGCACCCTTGACCTTCTTGAAGTAAAACATTTACGGCCCCTAGGCAAAGGTTACACCAAGAGTAGTGCAAGCGCTCAGGGAAAGGCGTTTTATCAAATGCGTTATGGTGTGGTCTTGAGTTTTTTGGCTGCACTCAAGAGTGCGCACAAAAAACGTTCGTTGGGCTGGTTTGTGGGTGTTAACAGGGGAATATTTTCCGCCCTCTTTTCACAAGCAGAATTTATGGTAACCAAAGAAGAGGGTCGCTTTATTAGCCGCCATCGATGGGCGCAAATGCGCTTACAAAGCAAAAGGCGCTAAAAAGCAAGCGGCTATTGTCAAGGATGCTTATCTTTGCCTCGAAAAATACACCCATGAATATACTTATTATTGGCGCTGGTGGACGAGAACACACCTTCGCATGGAAATTGGCCCAGAGCCCAAAATGCAATCAATTATTTGTCGCCCCAGGAAATGCAGGGACGGCACAAATGGCCACCAATCTAGCCATTGGGGTGAATGATTTTGAAGGAATTAAAAGCGCAGTAATTGAAAACAATATTGAAATGGTTGTGGTGGGCCCCGAAGATCCATTGGTCAACGGAATCCACGATTTCTTTCTAAACGATAAAGCCTTAAAATCTGTCATGGTAATTGGACCACGCGAGCAAGCCGCTCAATTGGAAGGAAGTAAAGAATTCGCCAAAGAATTCATGAAAGCAAACAATATTCCAACGGCACAATATGCTAGCTTTACAGCGGCAACCCTCGACCAAGGGCTCGTTTTTTTGAACCAAATGAAAGCGCCATATGTTTTAAAGGCAGATGGTTTAGCCGCAGGAAAAGGAGTGTTAATTATCAATGACCTGACAGAAGCGAAAACCCAGTTAAAAGAAATGTTAGTTGACGAGAAATTTGGTGCCGCATCCAAAACAGTGGTTATCGAAGAGTTCCTAGACGGAATAGAACTTTCCTGCTTTGTGTTAACTGATGGGAAAAACTTTGTCACCTTCCCAATGGCAAAGGACTACAAACGTATTGGCGAAGGAGACACAGGCCTTAATACGGGCGGAATGGGCGCGATCTCTCCGGTTCCTTTTGTAACACCACAATTTGAACAAAAAATTCACGAGCGCATTGTCTTGCAAACCATTGCTGGTTTTGAAAAAGGCGATCTCCCTTTTCAGGGATTTGTGTTTATTGGCCTTATTAAAGTTGGTGAAGATCCCTATGTCATTGAATACAATGTTCGAATGGGTGATCCAGAAACAGAAGTTGTTTTACCATTGATTAAAAACGACTTTGTAGATCTGCTGACTGCTACTGCAAAAGGCGAACTAAACACCCAATCCATTGAGGTCGATGAGCGCACAGCAACAACGGTGATGTTAGTGTCTGGCGGGTATCCAGAGGCCTATGCAAAAGGAAAGATAATGGCAGGGTTAGATTCTACTTCGTCAAGTATTTTATTTCATGCAGGAACACAATTAGACGGCGACAAAGTGCTTACTTCTGGTGGAAGAGTGATGGCCGTAACGTCCTTGGCAGGGAACTTTAAAGAAGCATTAAATCATTCTTATGCAACCATCGAAAACATTTCGTTTGAAGGAATGAATTATCGAAAAGATTTAGGCTTCGATTTATAAGAAAGAATGCGCAGAAGGATCTTTGTTTTCTTCTCCTTTATCGCTGAATGTTTTCAGTTGATTTATCCAGTAAACTAAAGCCGTAAAACCAACGGCAATAAAAATAAAGTTAACGCCATTAGCTAACCACCAATTTTTTAACTCAAGTGAAGTTAAGAATTGATGAGGAAGAAAGAGAACCTCTTCAAATAACCAGGTAATTACTTCTAAAAAATCTTTCATAGCGAACGTAGTTTTTATTTACCTTGCAAAAGTAGTAAAAAACTTAGCAGCAATAAAGCCGCTAAACCGTAAATTTTAAAGAAGTAGCTCAACATTAAAATAGTCCAAGAATGATTCGCTTTTTTTTCAATAAGTCTTCGGTGTCTAGTTATTTGTTTAGCGTGCTAATCGTTATTGCAGGGGTCTATTATCATTTCCGAGAAACCACAGGTCAGTTTTCTTTTTTTAATGAAAAAAACACGAATGCATTTCTGTTGATCTTATGTCTTTTAACGACAGATTGGGCAGTAAAACAAAGGTATTGGGCGAATAAATCAAGCTATCATTTACTGGTGTTTTCTTTGGGTGTTTTTGCTTTGCCAATCGAAATTTTTAATAGTTGGATCGTTGTTTACGCCTTTTTTTTCTGGATCGCATTTATTCATTTACTCGCGATTTCCACCCAAGGAAAAGAAATAAAAAGCACCTTTAATGCCGGCTTTTTTCTGGTTTTCGGCAGCTTGTTTTTTCCTGTGGGAATCGTTCTTTTTCCGTTTATTTGGCTTGTTCTTTTGATACACGGACTGTTAAATCTTCGTCTTTTCCTTATTTCGCTTTTACCAATTGCGAGTATTTATTTGCTTGGTGTAATCATCAGCACTTTCTTTCCTTCGGTTCCTTTTATCCAAGAAATTAATTTTAACACCATTGACTTAACGTGGAGTGGATTTGGTTCTTTTCGGCAAAACATGTGGTGGTTGCTTTTCCTTGGACTGTTTTTTGTTTCCATGATCAAGCATTATGCTTCATTAGGAGCCAAAAGTGCGAGCTACGGTGCTGGTATTTTTAGCTTGCTTTTATTGGGCTTTTTAAGCCTTGTTTTTGCTGTGGCGTTCCAGTCTCTTTCTGTTATTTCTTGGGTTTTGTTTTTAATGACAGTAGCTTCTTCTAGTACACGTTTTTTGGAGGAAATTAAACGCCCGTGGTTGAGAGAAGTGATTTTATTGATCTTTATTCTCTTGTTTTTTATTGGAAAATAGAGGCTTAATGCACCCTTCGTGTTTGGGTTTATACATCGTCATAATCGACATGAAGTGTTGCTGATGCTGGAACAGCCTGACAGGTCAAGACCAGTCCTTCAGCTACTTCTTCGTCTGTCAAAATTTGATTGTTTTCCATGGTTGCGCTTCCTTCGGTTACTTTGGCAATACAGCTACAACACACGCCTCCTTGACAAGAATAGGGCACATCTATTTTTTGTTGAAGCGCAGCGTCGAGCAAGGTTTTGTCGGCCGTAGTTTCAACAGTGTGGGTTGCATCGTCTGCTGTAATTGTAAGTTGCACCACTCCTGTAGCTGTAGAGGAAGGCACAGTCGTGGTAACACTAGAAGTAAACAGTTCAAAATGAATTTTATCAGCAGCAATTCCTTTTGTAATCAAGCAGTCTTTTACGGTATGGATCATGGCTTCTGGACCACATAAATAGGCGGCAACTGGCGCCTGTTTCCCTTGGTTCAAGGCATAAAGAACGGTGGAAGCGTCTATGCGCCCAAACAAGGCGTTTGGTTCATTGCTTTGCGAATAGACCCAATGAATAGAGAGGCGATCAGGATAGGTTGTCGCCAAGGCTTCTAGTGCAGGCCTAAACATCGCTTCTTCTGCCGATTTATTTCCATAAACCAATTGCACACTTGTGTTTTCCGTCTTCTCAAGAGCAGATTTAAGAATCGAAAACAAAGGGGTAATTCCGCTTCCGGCAGCAAAAAGAAGTAGATGTTGCTTCTGGTCGCTAGGCGAAAAAAGAAAGCGTCCCTCTGGAGGGGCAACCAGTAATGAATCGCCTACTTTGAGGACATCATTTACATAGGTGGAGAATTTTCCGCCTTCAATTTTTTTAATTCCAACGGTAGCTTTCGCTTGGTGAGGAGCAGAAGACAGGGAGTAAGACCGGCGAACGATTTCTCCGTCAATTTGGGCCTCAAGACTTAAATATTGACCAGATTCAAAGGCAAAAGTTTTTTTTAGATCCTCAGGAATTGCTAGTGATAGGGCAACAGAAGTAGAGGTTAAGCGTTTAATTTCTTCTACAATTAGGCGGTGGTATGAACTCATTCTTTTTTCAGTAAAAATAAGGATTCACGAGATACTCTCGTCAATTGTAACTATTTTTATATTATTACGTCTAATATTAATGTAAACTAAAACTATGAATTTATTTTCACTACAATGGAAAGAAACATTTCGCGCCCCGCAATGGGAAGCAAAAGTGACAATTAAAATTTTAATAGGTTTAGTTTCTATTTATTTTATTGGGGCTTTTGTTTTTCTTTCTAGTGTCGTTTATACCATCTTGAATAAAGAAGTGCTGGATAGAGAACCGCTTGAAGTATTCAATGGAATCCTTTTGTTTATCTTTTTTGCGGAGCTTGTAATTCGTTTTTTCCTACAACAATTACCGGTAACCAACATTCAATCCTTGATTTTGTTGCCTTTCAAGAAACGACAAATCATCAACCATGTAATGCTGCGGTCTGTTTTTTCTGCCTTCAACCTTTTCCCGTTCATCATTTATTTGCCTTTTGCTATTTCCATGTATCGAGATGATTATTTGGGTTCACAAATTTTTGCTTGGTGGCTTGCCTTGTTAATGTCCACCTTATGCTTGAATTTTCTGCTTTATATCATCAATAAAAACAACGCCTACTTCTTTGCCTTGTTAGGCTTTTTGGCTGGAACAATTGCACTGGATATTTACACGGAAATTGATTTAGGAAAATTAGTTGGTATTCCCTTTGACGCCGTAGTTAAAAACTCGGAGTATCTTCTTGGGTTTGCATTACTTCTTGTGGGGATGTATGCCTTTCTGTTCACCTTCTTGAAAAAAGGCTTTTATATGGACGCTGGTTTAGCACAGAAAAAAACACGCGCAAGAGGAGGTGAATTTAAGATGCTTAACTTTTTGGGAGAGGACGCACTGATTTTACGAAACGATTTACGCATGATTATGCGTAATGTTCGTCCACGTCAAATCGCCCTAATGTCTTTTCTGTTTTTGTTTTATGGCTTGGTGTTTTTTACTCAAGACATCTATCGTGATATGGAATATGTCATGGTTTTTGCTGGTTTATTTGTAACGGGTGGCTTTACCATGACCTTTGGGAATTATGTTCCGGCCTGGGACAGTAGTTATTATAAACTTCTCATGACACAAAACATTTCATACAAGAAATATTTGTTGTCCAAATGGAATTTAATGGCCTTTGTCACGGCTGTTTCCATGGTTCTAGCGATTCCTTATGTTTATTTTGGGTGGGATGTTTTAGCCATCATCGTTGCCGGTGCTTTTTTCAATATGGGTCTAGGTACTTGGATTGCCCTTTTTGGCGGTCTGTTGAACAAAACGCCTATGAAATTAAATGTAAAAGCAAAGGCCTTTGAAAATACCCAAAGCTTTTCGGTAACCCAATTTGCCTTAATTATTCCCAAAATGGTCTTGCCGGTTCTTTTGTACTGGCTCCCCAGTTATTTTATTTCTCCAATAGCCGGATTTATCACCCTGGCAGGGGCAGGCGTTTTAGCCATTATTTTTCGTGATAAAATAGCGAATGGGGTCACAGTATTGTATAAAAAACAGAAACACGAAACCATTGAAGCATTTAACAAATAATCCATGATACAGCTAGAAAATCTTTCAAAAAAATATGATGAAGCAACGGTCTTAAACGTTGCTTCTCTTGGCATCGATAAAGGAGAACACTTTGGACTTGTAGGAAATAACGGTGCGGGAAAGACAACACTTTTTAGTCTGTTGTTGGATTTAATTCGACCAAGTTCAGGAAAAGTGAGTATTAATTCAATTGAAGTAGCTAAAAGCGAAGACTGGAAAAAAGATACGGCAGCATTTATAGATGACGCTTTTTTAATTGACTATCTCACCCCAGAAGAATACTTTGCTTTCGTCGCGCAATTGCGAAAGATTTCAACGGATGAACTCCAAACGTTTTTAGCACAGTTTGAGGAGTTTTTTAATGGTGAAATTTTGGATCAAAAAAAATACCTGCGTGATTTCTCCAAAGGGAACCAAAAAAAAGTAGGTCTAGCCGCTGCTTTCATTGGGAGCCCTGAGGTGGTTATTCTAGACGAGCCCTTTGCAAACCTTGATCCATCATCTCAAATTAGATTGAAAAATTTTTTGACCGCCGAAAATAATTTGAACTGTACTTTGTTGATTTCATCCCACGATTTAAACCATGTGACAGACGTCTGTGACCGCATCGTTTTATTGGAGAAAGGGGCCGTCATCAAAGACACCCCAAAGAGTCCAGAAACACTAAAAGAGTTAGAAGCGTATTTTTCAGGCCAATAACATACTAAAAAACGCTTTTTTCAGTTATCATATAAATGCTTTTTTTGAATCGTAAACCGGCCTCTATCGTACTGCCTCTTTTGTGGGTGATTGTTTTTGGATGTTCTACCCAAAAAAACAACTTTGTCAATAGAGAATATCATGCATTAAACACCAAATTTAATGTGGTCTTCAATGGGAATGAAGCCCTATTCATTGGAAAGGCAATTTTATATCAAAACTTAGAAGACGGTTTCCTCAACATTCTCCCTGTGGAACCCATTCTGTTGGCTGGAGAAGACCAGGAAAACAATGCCAGTATCCCCAGTTTTTCTATTGCCGAAGAGAAAGCGGTGAAGGCGATACAAAAGCATTCCATGAATATCGAGGGAAAACAGCGCAACCGTCAAATCCAAGAAGCCTACTTGCTCTTGGGGAAGGCACGCTATTACGACCGACGGTTCTTACCAGCGCTCGAAGCGTTTAATTTTTTACTGGAAGAATATGGCGGTCAAGAAGCGTTTTATGAAGGCAAGCTTTGGCGCGAAAAAACCAACTTACGTTTAAAAAATGACGAGTTTGCCATAACAAACTTGAAGCCTTATGCTAATCAAATTCCTTTTGGCCAAAAATTATACGCAGAGTATAATGCAACAGTCGCTCAGGGGTATATCAATCTAAAAGAAGAAGATTCTGCACGAGTATATATTTCTAGGGCTGCTTTAGCAGAAAAAAAGAAAGTAACCAAGGCGCGTTATCGCTATATAGAAGCACAACTCTTAGAGCGTGCAAACCTAATTGACAGTGCACAGCTAGCATATCAATCCATTGTAAACTGGAACAGAAAGGCGCCTAGGATTTTTTGGATGCAAGCCAAGTTGCAGTCCATTCGATTGCGAGCAGTAATCGACAGCGTTAGTCCGCTTCCTTCGCTAGATCGCTTGAGTAAACGCTTTGAAAACCAGCCTTATTTACATCTTATTCACCAGCAAGAAGCACGTTATCTTTTATCACAAGATCAAGACAGTCTCGCATTAAAAAATTATAATAAATCCTTAAAAAGCGTCTACATAGATCCCGCAACCCAACGAGCCAATTACAGGGAACTGGCCGACTATAATTTTAGTCAAGGAAATTATGTAAAAACAGGATCTTATTTGGATAGTTTGGTGGGGCAAATTCCAGAAGAAGGACGATTAAAAAAAACCATTCAACGCGAACGCGAAGGTTTAGAAGATGTCATAACGCTTGAAAAAATCGTCCAAACAACCGATAGCATATTGCGATTAACAACAATGAGTAAAGAAGAGCAACGCAATTTCTTTCAAACAGAGATTGATCGAAAAAGAGCGCAAGAATTGGCCGCAGTTGTTCAAGAGAAAAAAGGAATATTTAATTTTGGCGGAAATGCGTCTAACAACTTTTATTTCTATAATAACCGTTTATTGGTGGGTGGGAAGCAAGAATTTCTATCCACTTGGGGAAACCGACTAAACGCCGACAATTGGAATCGTTTACAAGCGACTCAACTCCTCAATGAACCCATCGAAACCCGAGCAAAAGGCCAGGAGAGAGAAGAAGGTTTTTTTGTTGAAACAGCCGACTTTTTTATAGAGCAAGTACCTACAGATCAAGTGTTAATTGATAGCTTGGATTTGGCCCGTAAGCAATCCTATCTTGATGTTGGAATAATCTACAAGGAAAAATTTAAAAACAGATTGTTAGCCCTAGAGAGACTTGAAAAGGTGTTGACTCTTTCTCCAACTCCCCGACAAGAAGAAAGTGCGCTATACCATTGTTTTAAACTGCAAGAGAAAGAGAATCCAAAGCAAGCAGAAGAATATAAAAAACGCTTATCGTCAAGTTATCCAGACTCTGCTTTTACCCAGATCTTGGTTGATCCCGATAATTTTTCATTGGCAGAAAATCAAACCCCTTCTTCTATTTACGCCCAATTGTATGAGGCATATAATCAACAAGAATACGAACGGGTTTTGGATGAAGGTGAAAACCTCAAGGTTTTTGTGAGTGGCACCTCTTTGGCTCCTAAAGTAGCCTTGCTCCAAGCCAATGCAAAAGGGCGACTTTTTGGGGAAGAGAAATACAAAGAGGCGCTTGAGGAGTTTTTAAAGCAGTACCCAAACGCAGAAGAAGCTACCGCTGTGAAAATTACATTTTCGCGCATTCAAAAAGAAGCACAAGAACAACACAAAAGAGTTTCCGTTAAAAGCTATAAATGGGTCCTTGCTTTTGCCAAAGAAGAAGGCATAAACAGCTTGGTGGACAACATGAAGAAAGCGATGGAGAAAGACCCAAACAGTCGTTGGAAAATATCAAGAGACGTGTACGACAAAACAACAGATTTTATTGTTGTGCACACAAAAAACCAATACCCAGATCAACAATTTTACTTAAAACTATGGGGAGATATCCCAAATTTCGATAAGAAAACAAATAATTTTGTACTTTTATCGGCTCAATATGAAGAAATTCAGCGACTTAAAAGCTGGCAACCCAAATAACAAAAGTTTACAATAATGAAAAATAACGAAACCAACGGACAACCTAACAGAATTGAGAAAAGCACCAAAATCAAGGGAGACATCTCTTCAGATGCAGATTTTAGAATTGATGGCACTCTAGAAGGGTCAATCGTTACTTCTGGCAAAGTGGTTATCGGTAAAGATGGATATATCAACGGTTCAGTGAGCTGCACCTATGCAGATGTTGAAGGGAAATTCAACGGAAAGATTGATGTAAAAGAAAGCCTTTCGCTAAAAGCAACCTCTGTGGTTGAAGGAGACGTTGTTATTGGAAAACTGATTGTTGAATCAGGAGCGACACTAAACGCGAACTGTTCAATGAAAACCGCTACAGATGTAAAATCAATTGTGGGGAAAAATGAAAAAACAGCCTAATGCTTGGTTAATCTTTTCCTCACTCGCCGTTCAAATTGGCGTTTTGATGTATGCTGCTGTTTCCTTAGGTCAGTTTCTTGACCAAAGGAATGCAACATCCAAACCATGGTGGACGCTTGGCTGCTGTATTTTCGGTATAATCGTCATCATCCAACGAATCATTCAACAAACAAAGAAATTATAGGACCCACGCTTCGAACAATTTACCTTCCTTTTACAGCGCTATTTGCTATGGTGTGTGTACTTCATTCAACGGTTTTATTTCTGCTAGGACATAGTTTTACAGAAGCCTATTTTGTTGAGGTTTATCTTGGGAACTTTGCGTTAAGTATTCTTTTTTTATGGGGATTACTAGCAGCATTCAATCGTTACAGTCACAATGTTGCTTGGCTCTATATGTTGTTAAGTGCTGTAAAATTTACCCTGTTCTTTTTTCTTTTGTGGCCGGTTTTTAAGCAAGATGGTCAAGTAACAATTTTAGAAAAAACAAGCTTTTTGACCCCCTATTTTACGGGCCTGTTTTTGGAAACACGAATCTTAATTTCCAAATTGAATAAAATATAAGCCGGAACTGTTTTTCCTTTTCGTTTAAAGCACTACATTTGCACACGAATTTTAGTTCGATATGAAGAGGAAATCAACTATTTTGAATCGCGTTAAAAAGAGCGCTGCTGTTCTTGCCCTTCTCTGCTCTAGTGTAGTTTTTGGAGAAACAAAAGATCAAGCACAAGGGGGAGACCTCAAAGCCCAAATCAAAGAATACATTGCGCATCACTTACAAGATTCCTATGACTTCAGTTTTTTCTCTTACACCAACGATCAGGGAGAACATGTATATGTCGGGCTTCCATTGCCCATCATTTTGTGGGACAATGGGCTGAAAGTCTTTTCTTCATCCAAATTCCATCACAGCGAAACCGTGGCCAATGTTGACAGGAATTATTATGCCCTTCATCACAACAAAATATATAAAACGGATGCAGCTGGAACCATTAATTATGATGAGGCCCAGCATGCAACAAATAACAAACCACTCGATTTGTCAATTACCAAAAGCGTGGTAAGTATGATGATCGTCTTTTTAATCATGTTCTTCCTCTTTAAAAGTTTGGCAGATTCTTACGCAAAGAATGGTGGAATTGCCGCAGGAATTGGTCGCTTTTTCGAACCAATCGTTTTGTATGTTAGAGACGACATTGCCAGACCTAATATTGGAGACAAGAAATACAAAAAGTACATGAGTTTTTTGTTGACCATCTTTTTCTTTATATGGTTTTTGAACATCCTAGGCCTCACACCTCTTGGCGTTAACGTTACGGGAAATATCGCTGTTACCTTTGGCCTTGCACTTTTAACCTTTTTAATCACCAACCTTACTGGGACAAAAGATTACTGGTTACATATTTTTGATCCTCTTGGAAGTACCATGGCTTGGTACGCTAAAGTGCCTTTGTACATTATCTTAATTCCTATTGAAGTCTTGGGGATTTTTATCAAACCCTTTTCACTCTTAATCCGTTTGTATGCAAATATGCAAGCAGGACATATTGTCTTGATGAGTTTAATTGGACTGATGTTTATATTTAAAAGTTGGTTAGGAAGCCCTTTATCCTTCGGACTTGCTTTTGCCATTTCATTGATTGAAGTTTTAGTTGCCTTGTTACAGGCATATATATTTACGATGCTTTCTGCACTATATTTTGGCTTTGCAGCCGAAGAGCATGAGCATCATTAACCAAACACTACTCAATTGAGTACTGAAAATGATTGTTTAATTTAAATTACACACTATGGAAATTCCAGTAATGGTAGGAGCAGGTTTAGTCGTAATTGGTGTTGGAATGGGGATCGGTCGTATCGGTGGATCTGCTATGGACGCAATTGCACGTCAGCCAGATGCTTACGGTAAAATTCAAACAGCTATGTTAATCGCAGCTGCATTGATTGAAGGAATTGGTTTTGCTGCACTTTTTGCAGTGAGCTAAATCATTTTTTAAATAAAGCTGAACGCGGTTGGCGGCAGCTTTATTTTTCTTAATTGAATACATTTAAATGATATGGAAAAATTAGTAGAAGAATTTTCGTTTGGTCTCTTTTTTTGGCAAACCTTACTTTTTGTAGGCTTGCTTTTATTGATGGCTAAATATGCTTGGAAACCAATACTTTCAGCCGTTGAAGAACGCGAAAACACCATAAAGGATTCTTTAGAAGCTGCTGGTAAAGCAAAAGCAGACATGGAAGTCATTCAGGCAGACAATAAGCGAATCTTGAAAGAAGCGCGTGCAGAACGAGAAGCCCTCCTGGCAGAAGCCAAAAAGGCAAGTACCCAAATGATCAACGAAGCAAAAGACGCAGCGAAGACAGAAGCAGACAAAATTGCAGCTGCAGCACAGGAAGCTATCATACAAGAAAAGAATGCAGCCATTAATGACATTAAAAATCAAATGGCAAGCCTTTCCATCGATATTGCAGAGAAAATCGTGCAAGGCGAATTGGCTGATCAAAAGAAACAAGAACAACTGGTTGAGAAACTAGTTAAGGAGATAGAGATTAATTAAGTAATGAGAAACACCCGCGCAGCACTACGTTATGCAAAGGCAGCCCTAAGCATTTCTTTAGAACAAAATAAAGAAGCCGCTTTGGCACAAGACATGGAGTACATTGTATCCGTATTTGCGAAAAATAATGCATTGGGCCAATTCTTGGAAAATCCTGTAATTGCGAACAGTGTCAAACAAGACAGTTTGCAGCAAGTGTTTGCCTCCCTCAGTCCTTTATCCAATAAAGTAATTGCTTTACTTGCCACCAATAATCGCATTGATTTATTGGATCAAGTAGCGGTTGCCTACCTGGATATATTAAAAAAACACCAAGGAAAGGAAACGGCAATAGTAACAACTGCTGTGGCATTAACACCTGCTTTGGAAAAAACAATTTTAGCCAAAGCAAGCCAATTGTCTTCAGCTAAAATTAACTTAGAAAATATCATTGACCCATCCATTATTGGTGGTTTTATTTTACGTATTGGCGACTTGCAATACAATGCAAGTGTTGCCCATCAATTGGATCAATTGAAAAGAGAATTTACACAAACGAATTATAGCGCATAAAAAAAAACTATGGCAGCAATCAAACCCGCTGAAGTTTCAGCAATCTTAAAAAACCAACTCGCAGGAACCGACACTTCTTCCTCTTTAGATGAAGTAGGAACTGTATTGGAAGTAGGAGACGGAATCGCCCGTGTGTATGGATTATCTAACGCACAATACGGTGAATTGGTTCGTTTTGACTCTGGCCTTGAGGGCATGGTCTTAAACTTAGAAGAAGACAATGTAGGGGTGGTGCTTTTAGGCCCATCCAAAGAAATTATAGAAGGTGATACAGTAAAACGCACCAACACCATTGCTTCCATCAATGTTGGTGAAGGAATTGTTGGACGTGTTGTGGATACTCTTGGAAACACCATTGACGGAAAAGGCCCTATCGAAGGCGAAACCTTCGAAATGCCTCTTGAGCGTAAAGCACCTGGAGTGATTTACCGTCAACCAGTAAACGAACCAATGCAAACTGGAATCAAGTCAATTGACGCGATGATTCCCGTGGGTAGAGGACAACGTGAATTGGTGATTGGTGACCGTCAAACAGGGAAAACAACGGTTTGTATTGACACCATTCTTAACCAGAAAGAATTTTACGACGCAGGTGAGCCAGTATATTGCATCTATGTTGCCATTGGACAAAAAGCCTCTACGGTTGCAGGAATTGCAAAAGTATTGGAAGACAAAGGCGCACTAGCTTACACAACAATTGTTGCTGCAAACGCATCTGACCCAGCGCCAATGCAAGTTTATGCCCCTATGGCAGGAGCTGCAATTGGCGAGTACTTTAGAGATACGGGTCGCCCAGCATTGATCATTTATGATGATTTATCGAAGCAAGCAGTTGCCTACCGTGAGGTTTCTTTATTATTGCGTCGCCCACCTGGACGTGAAGCATATCCTGGAGATGTATTTTACTTACACTCCCGTTTATTAGAGCGTGCAGCTAAGGTTATTGCAGACGACACCATCGCAAAAGGAATGAACGATTTACCAGAATCCTTAAAAGATAAGGTAAAAGGAGGTGGATCTTTAACAGCACTTCCGATCATCGAAACCCAAGCAGGAGACGTATCAGCTTATATCCCAACCAACGTAATTTCGATTACCGATGGACAAATCTTTTTGGAGTCTGACTTGTTCAACTCAGGAGTTCGACCAGCCATTAACGTAGGTATTTCGGTATCACGTGTAGGAGGATCGGCGCAGATCAAATCCATGAAAAAAGTATCAGGTACATTAAAATTAGATCAGGCACAATTCCGCGAATTAGAAGCCTTTGCTAAGTTTGGATCTGATTTGGATGCAGCAACCCTAAACGTAATCGAAAAGGGACGCCGTAACGTAGAAATACTGAAACAAGCACAAAACGACCCTTACACAGTAGAAGATCAAACAGCGATCATCTATGCGGGGTCTAAGAACCTATTACGTAACGTTCCGGTTACCCAAGTAAAGGCGTTTGAAAAAGCGTTTTTAGCAGAATTAAACGAAAAATACCGCAACGTTTTAGACACCATCAAAACAGGGAAATTAACCGACGAGGTGTTGGATACATTGAACGCTGTGGCCAAAAGCACATCAGCACAATTTGAATAGACCGCTATGGCGAACTTAAAAGAAATACGGAATCGGATTGCATCGGTCTCTTCGACCATGCAAATTACCTCGGCCATGAAAATGGTTTCGGCAGCGAAGCTCAAAAAAGCGCAAGATGCCATTACTGCCATGCGTCCGTATTCCGATAAGTTGACAGAATTGATTCAAAACCTGAGCAGTTCCATCGATGGAGATACGCCTAACCCATACACACAAGAACGCCCTGTAAAAAAGGTGTTGTTGGTAGCAATCACCTCCAACCGTGGTTTGTGTGGTGGATTCAATTCTAACATTATCAAAGCGGTTAACCACTACGTTGAGCAAAACAGTAACCAAGTGATTAGTTTAATCACCTTGGGGAAAAAAGGAAACGATATATTGTCAAAAACGAAAACCATTGCCACAAACAACAATGGAATCTTTGATGACTTGAATTTTGCCAACACAAGTGAAATTGCCGAAGGCTTTATGGAGGCCTTTGCCAACAAAGAATACGACAAAGTGGTGGTTATGTACAACCGTTTTAAAAACGCAGCCACGCAAATTGTTACTACAGAAAAGCTATTGCCAATCGTTGCCGAAGCAAACGATAGTGCGAACGCTACTGCCGATTATATTTTTGAGCCAACCCAAGAAGAGATTGTCAATGAATTATTGCCTAAAAGCATCAAAATGCAGCTTTTTAAGGCATTACGCGATTCTTTTGCCAGCGAACATGGTGCACGTATGACCGCCATGCACAAGGCAACAGACAACGCTACAGAATTGAGGGACCAATTAAAGTTAACCTACAACAAGGCCCGTCAAGCAGCTATTACCAATGAGATTTTAGAAATCGTGGGTGGTGCAGAAGCCCTGAACGACTAGTATTACTTTTAGATTACATTTGTAAGGACCCTTTTTTAAGGGGCTTTTTTTATTCCTGCTTTTCAAAGAATGACCGTATTGTCATTCCGGGCTTGATCCGGAATCCATACCACTGTTTTTAATGCCCTTGTGGATTCCTGCTTTCGCAGGAATGACATCTTGTTGGAGTTGGTTCATTCAGCCATCCCAGCCCTGACCCTTGTCATTAAGGGCTTTTCCTGCTGGAGCTCGTCACCCGAAAGTGGTGGCAGGAATGAAGAATTCAGCGTTATACAAAAATCTCCAAACAGTTTCCTTTACCCTGAATACTGAGCTGTTCAATGGCTGCAGGAACAAGTAAGCAATTGCCATAGGGGAGAGGATAGTCTTCTCCAGCATAGCTTACGCTTAGGTTCCCTGCTACGCCCATTAAAACATGAAATGGACCTCGGCCTTCGTAGTCTCGATCCATTATTCCATTAATGGGAAGAAAAGAAGTTGAGAAATAAGGGGTTTCGATTACAGCGTTCACATGGTTAACTTTTTTAGGATAGTCTACCTTATGGCTTGTTTGAATAGAAAAATCCAAAGCGTCAAGCGCTAGGTCGTTATGTAATTTACGTTTCTCTCCAGTTGTTGCATCCACGCGATTGTAGTCATAGACTCGGTAAGTAACATCAGACGATTGTTGAATTTCGGCCAATAAAACGCCTCCTCCAATAGCGTGGATTCTTCCCGTTGGAATATAAACCACGTCCCCTGCTTGTACTTTTTCGGTATGCAACACTTCTTCCAGACGATTTTCTTCAAGTAGTTGTTGGTAGCTGTTTTGATCGATTTCTTTTTCAAAACCAATAATTAACTCTGCATTGGGTTCGGCATCTAAAACATACCACATCTCATTTTTCCCGAAAGAATTATATCGCTCTCTCGCAATTGCATCATTGGGATGAACCTGAACCGAAAGAGGAATTTTAGCATCAATAAACTTAAAGAGTAACGGAAAGGTTTTCCCAAATTTCTCTAGGACTGAACGCCCCATTATTTCTTTTGGAGAGGCGTCAATTAATTCTGTTAGTGATTTTCCTTTGAGGATTCCGTTAGCCACTTCTGAATCAAAGCCAGGAACGGCAGAAATCTCCCAAGATTCTCCTTTTTTCTCTCCCTCATAAGGCTTCTTCAGAACGGTATATAGCTTTTCACCTCCCCATAAGCGGTATTGGAATTGAGGGATAAAAGCGATAGGATAAAAAGGAGCTATAGCTTTAAAGATATTTAAAACCAACTAAATGAAGCAGCAACCACTTCTATTGTTTTCAACAAGACAACTAGTTTTCATAAAAATAGGTTTATTTTTGTAGGGACAAGCTTAATTTATGGAATCCACCAATCCACTTGTGTTAATCCTTGTCTGCGGAGGGCTCATTTTTGTTATTGCAGGCTATATACAGCAAAAGTTCCCCCCCAAGAAAATCAATCATTTTTATGGTTATCGTACTCGAAAATCGGTGCGCGACCAAGAAAGTTGGGATTTTGCTCAGACGTATTCTGCACGACAAATGCAAAAGATGGGTGCTGTCATTACGCTGTTAGGAGGGCTGGTCTGGCTAGTAGACATTCATTCCATTTGGTCAATCGGAGCAGGGATCACACTTTTTATTCTTTGTCCGCTATTAATGCTGGTTGAAATAGAAATGGAGTTAAAAAAGCGTTTCCCAAAAAAGTAAATCACCCTAGACAATACGGTTAATAACCCTCGGATATCTCCCAAAATTCAATTGCATTCATTTGGCTACATTTTGTACTTTAGGAAGATAAAATAGACTACATGATTCAGCTTCCCATCATCAATGAAAGCCCTTATGATTTACCCACCTATGCAACCGTTTCGTCTGCAGGACTGGACCTAAAGGCTGTATTAGATGCGTCCATCACCTTGGGCCCTTTGGAACGAAAAATCATTGGGACAGGGCTTAAAATAGCCTTGCCCGAAGGTTATGAAGCACAGGTTCGTCCTCGTTCTGGTTTGGCGGCAAAACACGGGATTACCGTACTCAATGCTCCCGGTACAATCGACGCAGATTACCGTGGGGAAATTGGTGTGATACTTGTTAATCTATCGAACGATGCATTTACCATTCAACCAGGAGAAAGAATCGCTCAGCTTGTTGTTGCCCAATACAGTCAAGTTAGTTGGCAGCCCACAATAAATATGGAGGAGACTGATCGTGGTGAAGGAGGCTTTGGTAGTACTGGAAAAAAATAAATAAAAATTACGCATGAAAATAATCGTCCCAATGGCAGGCCGCGGATCACGCCTCCGTCCACATACACTCACCGTTCCCAAACCCTTGGTTCCTGTAGCTGGAACTCCCATCGTAGAGCAATTGGTCAACGACATTGCCAAGGTGGTAAAACAACCCATTACAGAGGTTGCTTTTATTTTGGGTGACCCTGCGTTTTTTGGAGAGGACGTAGAGACTCACCTCAAAGGAGTAGCGCAAAACTTAGGGGCAAAGGCAAGTGTTTATCGCCAGTTGGAACCCTTGGGTACGGGACATGCCATTATGTGTGCCGCACCTTCCCTAGATGGACCAGCCGTGATTGCTTATGCCGACACCCTCATTCGTGCAGATTTTAAGATAGATGCCGCAACAGATGCCCAAATTTGGGTAAAGAAAGTGAACAACCCTTCGGCCTACGGGGTAGTAGAGTTGGATGCTAGCGGAGCAATTACCGAACTAGTCGAAAAACCGACAGAATTTGTCTCCGACCTAGCTGTGATTGGAATTTATTATTTTAAGAATAGCACCGATTTAAAAAATGAATTGCAAAAGGTCTTGGACCAACAACTCACCCATGGTGGGGAATACCAAATCAATGACGGAATAAAAGGCATGATGGCCAACGGAAAGCGATTTGTCCCTGGAGAAGTAAAGGCTTGGATGGATTGTGGCAACAAGGAAATTACGGTAGCCACAAACACCAAAATGCTTCAGTTTTTGTTCGAAGAAGGCGAAACACTGGTTCACCCATCGGCAAAATTAGAAAATGCAACCATTGTACCGCCCTGTTATATTGGTAAGGATGTAGTGCTAACCAATGCAACGGTTGGTCCTGGCGTTTCCATTGGAGAAGGCACCCACATAAAAAATGCAACAATCAAAGATTCCATCATTCAGCAACATACGGTGGTAGAAAACACAACCCTAGAACAGGCAATGATTGGCAATCATGTGCGTTATAATGGTACCCATACGCGTGTAAGCTTAGGTGATTACACCGAATTAATTTAAAATGAAGAACACCCAAAAATACGCAGCACTCTTTCTTTTACTTGCCCTGATGCTGTCCTGTAAGTCTGTTCGTGTACTGCCAAACAAGGCTCCAGTAAAACGCGTTGACTTGGCTGTTTTGGGCAGCGAAATTGTTAAAGCCAAAGAGAACATCAAGAATTTTCGTGCTAGAATTAAAGCCGAGTACAACGACCAAAAAAGAAAACAGCAGGTCAGTGTAAACTTTCGTTTACAAAAGGACAAAAGCTTTTGGATGAGTGCCAACATCTTGATTCCAATTGCTAAAGTACTGGTTACACCCGATAAAGTACGGTTTTACGAAAAATTCCAAAAGACCTATTATGATGGGGATATTGATTTCATTAATCAACAGCTGGGCTCTTCCTTTAGCTTCGATGATTTGCAGAACATTTTTCTTGGCAACCCCATTACGGACTTCAGCAATACAAAATTTGAACGCATTTCTAATCCTCAATTTTATGTGTTGAGTCCTAAAGAAAAAGGCCAGCAATTTCGTCCTACCTATTTCTTTGATCCAAACACCTTTCGCCTAAAAGAACAACGCTTCTTGGTAGCGGCAACGGGACAAAGTTTAAGTATAAAATACACCCTCAACCAACAGGTAGACGGAAAAACAGTTCCCAAGAAAATTGACATCTCCACCTTTGATGGAACTAATTTCCTTCAAATTTCCTTGGATTTTTTACGGGTTGATTTTCCAAAAAATCTGACAACTCCCTTTGCCATTCCTGACAACTATAAAAAAATAGAACTCTAATATGGGGAAGAAAGCAATCCTCTTACTTCTTGTTTTTTGCACAAGCATTACGGGCTTTGCGCAGGACAGTCGACAAAAAAAATTAGAAGCGCAGCGCAAACAGTTGCAGCAGGAAATAAAGCAAATCAACACCCTTTTATTCTCCAACACCAAAAAAAAGAAATCTGCTTTAACAGAGGTAGAAGACTTGGCGGTAAAGATCAACTTACGCCAACGCTTGATTCGAGTAACTAACGAAGAAGCAAATCGTCTCACCCAACAAATCAATGTCAACCAGCGAACTATTGACCGACAACGCAAAGAGTTGCAAGCGCTAAAGGATGATTATGCTGCAATGATCCAGTATTCATATGCAAGTAAATCTGGGCAAAGCCGACTAATGTTTCTGTTTTCATCAGACAACTTTCTTCAAGCCTACAAACGGTTTCAATACCTCAAACAGTACACCAGTTTTCGCAAGCAACAAGGGGAATTGATTGCAGAAAAGACACTCACACTTCAAGCACTGAATAAGGATTTGGTAGTGCAGAAACAGAAAAAACAAGACTTGGTCAAAGCCAACCAAGTAGCTCAAATAACCTATGAAAAAGAACGCCTTACCCAGAAAGAATTGGTCACTGCTCTTAAGAAGAGAGAGCGTTCATATGCGAGTCAAATAAGAAAGAAGCAACAAAAAATAGTTGCTTTTGATAAGGAAATACAACGTTTAATACGGGTTGCAATTGCGGCATCGAATAAGGCAGCGGGAAAAGGAAAAGCAGCGGCATTTACACTTACGCCAGAAGAAGAATTGAATGGGAAAAACTTTAGCGCCAATAAAGGGAAATTACCCTGGCCAGTCGAGAAGGGTGTTGTGACCCTTGGTTTTGGTACGCAACCACATCCGGTAGTAAAGACCACGAAGATTCAAAGTAATGGTGTGACCATTGCCACTCCAGACCATGCAAATGTGCGCGCAGTTTTTGAAGGAAAAGTATTGAGTATTGTAAGCTTTAAAGGAAGCAATCCTGCAGTTTTAATCCAACATGGAAATTACATAACGTCTTATTCAAATTTGGAAGCGGTCTTTGTTAAAAAAGGACAGCAAATTAAAACAAAAGAAGTGATTGGCAAAGTATTCACTCATCCTACCACTGGAAAAACGGAATTAAAATTTAGTGTATTTCAAACCACGACTCCAGTCAACCCGAAGGGCTGGGTCTACCGTATGTAAACTATTTGCTCTCGGCCAAGTACCAACCTTCTTCCTCTAGCGTAAACTTGACGAAGTTCAATAATTTAAAGGCAGCACGTTTAGATTCAAATCGACCATAGGCAACACGGTAAAAACCTTCAGCGCTTGTTTCAGCAAAAGCAGCGTCAAATCCATCGGCTTTGAGTTGGTCCAGTTTGCGCTGGGCATTTACTTTATCGCGGTAACTTCCAGCAATGATGCTATAAAAACCACCCCCTGCAACAGAAATAGTGTTGTCATCGGTGTCTTGCGTTGGCGCAACATCTGCGACAACATTGAGTTTAATTGGGGTTGTAGCACCCAAATCAAAAGTAGCTTCCTGAACGTTTTTCGTTATGCGTTTTTGCGCCAATTCTGTTGATTTGATGCGTTCATTTTGAATGTATTGATTGCCAAAATAATAACTTGCACCCAGTAAAGCCACGGCAATAATACCAATGGTAGCATATTTTATTGCAGAAGAGGATCCTCCCTCAGCTTTTTGTGGTGTAAAGGCTAATGGTTCTTTGTTTTCATCTGACATAGTCGAGGATTTAGAATTAGTAGATTTTGGGACAATTGGGGGAACAACAGCCGCAGCTTGCAGTTGTTCGCGAAGCGGGATGCGTTTAAAAGAATGAAGTCCTAATGCATCAAGATCAAAGTTGATTTTACCATAAGGGAGAAAACGCAAATTATTTTCAACCGTTAGCGAGAATTCGCCTATACCAGGAAGAACAACCATTTGGCGTGTCAATTGTTTTTTCCATAAAGCGATTTCTTTTTCCAAGACCGCCAGCCCATCGGTATAATTCAGCCCTTCGCGTAAAGCAACATAGTTGGCAAGTAAACCATCGTTTTGCTGAATAAGGCTATTGAATGAAATTTCTCTTGAGGGCGGATTAAAAACGCCAGTGTCTCGATTGACACGGATGGGAACTGTTTGGGTCAATAAAGCACCAAATCCTGGAAGTGTAACACACTCATGTTGAAAAAGTAACTCTTTGATATATTGGGTTAATTCCATGTAATAAAGATAGGAAATAAAAACTTCTTTTTTAAATTGTTGAAAACAGGCTCTTTTGGGCCGTAAAATGCCCCTGTCTATGGAACTAACGTCGCTACAAGCCGCTTTATTGTTTTGTCAATTACCCAACCTTGGCCCGCGTTCGGCAAAAAAACTAATCGACGAATGCGGAAGTGCCAAAAACACACTTCAAGAAGAGTCATCTAAATTGCTATTGGTAAAAGGTATAGGCCAGTCACACCTAGCGGTAATTTCCCAATGGAAAAGTGTTTTACCACAGCTGATAAAAGAAGAAAAATTCCTTCAAAAAAAGAAATTAACCCCCTTTGTTTATGGTCAAAAGGACTATCCAATTACCCTAGCGCACATCAATGATCCGCCACCAGTTTTTTTTCAAAAGGGAACGGTAAATAGGAAAAATAAAAGGGTGATTAGCATTGTAGGGACGCGAAAACCTACTGCTCGAGGCATTGCTTTTTGTCAGCAGTTGATCGAAGAAATTAGTCCGTATTCTCCGCTTATTGTAAGTGGCTTTGCTCGCGGAATAGACATTGTTGCTCATCGAAAGGCCCTAGAAATGGGCCTAGAAACCGTGGCTGTGATTGCGCATGCTTATGACCAGTGGTACCCAAAGGAGCATCAAGTTGAGGTGGAAAAACTATTGAATAACGGAGCTTTTGTAACAGAATTTTGGTCAGATGCTCCCTTTGAGCGCGCCAATTTTCTCAAGCGAAACCGAATTATCGCTGGTTTGTCTCACGCAACAATTGTTATTGAGTCAGGGGAGAAAGGGGGGTAGCTTGGTTACCGCCAGTCGTGCCTTGGCCTGTGGGCGAGAGGTTTTTGCTCCACCAGGAAGAGTTTCTGATCCACAATCCAAGGGTTGTTTGAACCTATTGAAAGCAGATCGAGCACGCCTCATTACCTGTGCAGCCGATTTAGCCACTTGGTTGGAATGGGAAGAGAAAACAGCGGTTAAAACTGTACAGAAAAGTCTTTTTGTGGACTTAAGCAAAGAAGAGACCGCCTTATATGATTTATTGAAAGAACCACTATCCTTGGACAAGAATCCCTTAAAAACAAAACGATCTGTAGGTCAAGTCGCTGCAGAGTTGATGCAAATGGAATTAAAGGGGGTTGTTCGCTCCCTTGCAGGAAAGCGTTTTGAACAATTTTAATAGCCAATTTTCTTTCGCACACGCCACAATACTTTATGCGCAACCTGTCGTGCTTTTTCAGCACCTTTGGTCAAGGCAATGGTCACTTCTGCAGGGTTTTCCTGGTAGTAATCATAGCGTTTTCTTGGTTCATCAAAGGTGGCCAAAATCAAATCGAATAGTGCTTGTTTGGCGTGGCCATAGCCCATGCCTCCAGCAAGATATTGATCGCGTAAAACGTCAATTTGCCCTTCGTTGGCCAACAAGGAATACAAGGCAAAAACGGTACAATTATCTGGATTTTTGGGTTCTTCAAGTGGAGTTGAATCTGTTTTGATGCCCATGATTTGCTTTCGCAATTGTTTTTCAGGGAGAAAAACATTGATGAGGTTATTCTTGGACTTGGACATTTTCTCACCATCTGTTCCGGGAACGTACTGAGTAGCTTCTTGAATTTTTGCCGCGGGAAGGATAAAGGTTTCTCCTAATTGACTATTTAAACGTGTAGCAACATCCCGTGTCATTTCCAAGTGTTGTAATTGATCTTTTCCTACAGGCACGACCTCAGCATCATAGAGTAAAATGTCTGCAGCCATCAACATGGGGTAGCTAAACAAACCAGCATTTACGTCTTGTAATCGATCGGCTTTGTCTTTAAAAGAATGAGCAAGCGTTAGGCGTTGGTAGGGGTAAAAACAATTCAAAAACCAGTTTAGTTCAGTCACTTCACTAACATCACTTTGTTTGTAAAAAACAGTTTTATCGGTATCTAAGCCACAAGCCAGCCAGGCTGCAGCTGTGTTAAAGGTGTGTTGGCGCAGGGTATCACCGTCTTTTATTTGGGTCAGGGAGTGCAAGTCTGCAATAAAGAGGAAGGATTCATTTTCAGGGTCTTCTGCCATTGCAATTGCGGGAAGAACAGCACCCAATAAATTACCTAAATGGGGTGTTCCCGTACTTTGCACACCGGTCAAGATTCTAGCCATACCAAAATTTGTTTAAGCAAAGGTACTTTTTTCCCCTCAAAAAAGTTGGTACAGCTAGGAAAACCTGATCTTATTACGCTTCTTGTTTTGCAAGCGTTTTCTTGATGTACAAAGAAGACAGAATGAGGCCAATTCCAGCAAATAGCATGATTCCTGTAAAGTAGCCCGTCTCGTCTTCCACAAACCAATTGTTTGCATCGGCTAAACTGCCAAAAATTAGTCCAATGGCTGCTCCAATTAAAAGAGCGCCAAATTTAAGCCCTCTATAGGGTGTTGGCTTTTTCATCGGAATTTCCATTCCTTTTTCAATCATTTGAGTTTTTTTCTATAGTCAGTAACGATTGCTACAATGACAATTGCAATTCCACCGATTACAGAAAAGACAGGGATCATAAGGGCTAAGGTTTCTTCATTCATAACATGTGTTTTTTAGGTTATTTGCTCTTAAGACCGAGCACTTCAATAAAAGGTTACACTTTTCTGTAACTTTTTTGATTCCACATATGTCTTATAACAAACCAAATCTACCTATGGAACTTTCGGAGTCGATCATTGATCGATTACAGCGCGGAGAAAAAAAACTATTTGGGTAACTCATAGATCTCTATCAAGATCGTGTCTATGGCTTGTCAATGCAATTAATGAAAAATGAAGATGACGCTAAAGAGGTGGCTCAAATGGCCTTTATCAAGATTCATCAAAAAATCAAGCTGTTCAAAGGCAATGCAAAACTTTCGGTTTGGATTTATCGTATTGCCCACAACGAAGCAATGTCGCAATTGAAAGCTAAAAGGCGATGGATCTTTGGTTTTTTTGAACAGGAACACAATCAAAAGACGGCACCTCCAGGGATTTTAGCAGAGCTGAATCAGGCCGATCAACAGGATCAAATTCAGGGGCATTCGAACAGTTTAAAAGCAAAGAGCGTTTGGTATTACAGTTGTTTTATTTGGACGAATTAAATTATGAAGAGATTGTTGAAATCACCCAAATGAGCTTGGCAAACGTTAAGGTAAGCCTGCATAGGGCAAAGAAAAAAATGAAGCTGCTTTTTGACCAAAAAGAGATTGCTATAAATACATAAAAAAATAAGATGGAAGAGGACTACTTGAAGTCATTATTAGAGAATTCAGCACAGCACAAGGCACCTAAAGAACTTAAAAAAGCGGTCTTAATGGCCATTGAGAAAGGGGTAGAATATAAAAAGGAACGTCCACAAAATGGAATATCTATACATGATCATTCTTGGTTTTGGCCTTTTATTGGTTGGGCTGTATGCGTTTATGCCTCTGATAACAGATGCAGTGGGGGGGCAAAACGTTATTCAAGCAATGGATTTGAAAATTGTTTATATAAGCCTATTTGCGTTAGTTTTTTGGAGTGCAGTCGATCATTCCATTACCAGCTATAAAGGCTAGAATTACATTTCTGGAATAGTTTTTTAGCCCTCACTTTTTCTTTACGAGCGGTTTTCTATTCTTCTTTTTCAGTAAATCCAATTCAATTTTTTCTACATTTGAAACTGTGAAAAAAATAGTTTTAAGACTCTGGCGCATTTGGTTTTACTTTGTTGTAGCATTACCCGTTCCTTTTCTTTTCCCCTTTTTAGCAATTGCGTTGACACATCCCAAAGGCTATACATTTGTCTTTTGGGTAGCACGAAATATTTGGGCCTCGTTTATTCTATTCTGCTGTGGTTTTTATTCGAAAATACGCTTCGCAAAACCACTCCCCACGGGAACATCCTATGTTTTAGTAGCCAACCACACCAGTTATATTGATCCTTTTTTGATGTTACGTGTTTCCAAAAATCCCTTTGTTTTTGTTGGAAAAAAAGAGCTGGTCAAGACCCCCATTTTTGGTTACCTCTATAAACGTGCTGCAATTATGGTGGATCGGTCTGACCGAAAAAGCCGTTGGGCCGTTTATGATCGTGCCAACCAGAAATTGGCCTTGGGATACAGTATTTGCATCTTCCCAGAGGTTTCGTATGAAGATGATACAGTTTTTTTAAACGATTTTAAGCGCGGTGCCTTTAAGATTGCTATAGAGCACCAACTGCCCGTTGTTCCCATGGTCTTTTTCGATTGTAAACGCAAGCAACCTTGGTATCCACGTTTTGGCTATCCAGGCGAATTACGTGTACAAACCTATCCAGAAATTCTTCCGCCCAAAACCATCGAGGAGTTAGAGGTTTTACTGGCGGCATCACGAAAAGTGATTGACAAAGGCTTACGCGATGATCCCAAAGGACATCAATTCGAAGCGGTGGCCTTGGAAAAAGCCATTGTTAAAGCGGCGTCCTAATTATTGCCGAATCCTTGCGGCTTCAGTTGTCAAGGCATTATAGGCATTTTGTGCCACAGAGGTTAAGCTAGCACCCAACAAATTTTCGTTTTCATAGGGATCGTTTTCTAGGCTGTACAACGCCTCGTTACCATTGTCAAAAACAATCAGTTTGTGGGTGATATTCCTTAAGGTATAACCCGACTGACTCGCTCGATCTGTTAGATATTCGGTATAATTAAAGCTTCGTGTAGCGGCTCCTGCTGAGCTTAGCAAGGGGAGGAAATTTTGACTGTCATGGCTTTCTTGTACTGTTTGACCAGCTACATTGAGAAAGGTGCTAAAGAGATCAACGGAGGTAATGAGCTCGTCTTCTATTTCTCCCTTTCGCTCAACCCCAAACCCAGTTATTACCATGGGCACATGAATTCCTCCTTGATATAATGATCCTTTACCTTGTGTAGAAGAATAGGGCGGCTGAATGACTTCGCGCGGACTGCCGTTGTCTCCCAGAAACACAATGAGAGTGTTGGCTAGAGTGGTAGAGGATAAGGTCGAGACCAAACGACCCATTTCGGTGTCCAAACTTTCGATCATCGCCAAATAATAGGGCAACGGATTGGCATCAATACTTGCTTCATCTTCCAGGAGAACCCCTTGAGAATGCAATGCCTGTGGTGGCAAATGAAAGGGAGCATGCGGAGCATTATAGGCCAACCAACACAGCCAAGGCTGTTCTTGATCGCCAATCCAGTCAATGGCCAAGTCGGTTAATTTGGTGGTAACGTATTCACTATTTGTTGATGTATTGCTGTTTTGGGTAAGTGGCCAACTGGTGTAAGACGGAACACCACCATTTAAAATTCCAGCATAGTAACCAGCACCCATTTCGATGGGTCGATCGGGTACATTCCGCCCCGATAAATGCCATTTTCCAATAATACTCGTGGCATAGGGGTTAGTGGTCGACTCATTTAACAGACGGTGTAGTATGGTTTCATCGGCGCTTAGTACACCGGCATCTTCAGGATTGAGTACACCTGTCCGGTAGCCATATTTCCCTGTGAGTATGGATGCGCGGGTAGGCGAACAGACAGGATTGGTCCACACATTGGTAAAACGAATGCCCATGTCCATCCATGAGGTAAGAGTTGGCATGGCGGGTAAATTATTTCCCACTCCATAGCGGGGACTTGCATCGATTCCCATATCATCTGCAATGATAAAAAGTATGTTGGGCGTTTCGGCCGTGGGAGCTGGATTTTCAATAACTACTACATCATCGTCATCAACAGGGGTTGCAGGTGCGTTTTTGGAGCAGGCTACAAGAAACAATAGAAAACAAAAGAGGTAGTTTTTTTTCATTAGAGTTGACATGTTTAAATGTAAATAAAATATTTTTCAGTTCTTTATATAAATAAACTTCATGGATTCTTCTGCTTCTATATTTCTTGCTGTAGCCATTATGATCATTATGATGGGAATGGGACTTAGCCTTACCCTGGCCGATTTTCGGCGTGTAGTGCAAAACCCCAAACCTGTTCTCTTGGGACTTACCAATCAAATTATTTTACTGCCCTTGGTTAGTTTGGGACTTGTCTATTTGTTTCAACCTCCACCCTTTATTGCCGTAGGAGTCATTTTGTTAGCTGCCTGTCCGGGGGGAACCTCGTCCAACCTTGTAACACTATTAGCCAAAGGAGACCTGGCCTTGTCGGTTAGTATGACAGCAGTCAATAGCATCATCACCATTGTGACCATTCCTTTTTGGGTGGGCTATGCCTATTCAACTCATTTAGACGAAAGTGCTGCGATGGGTTCGCCAACGGTAGATATACTAAAAACCCTTTTTGTCGTTTTAGCCACACCCTTGGCCATTGGAATGCTTGTCAAAAATCGTTCCCCACGTTTTGCTGAAAAAATGGAACGGCCCGTGCGTATTGCATCTTCGCTTTTCCTCACCATAGTTATTTTAGGACTGGTGGCGCGCGAGTTCGATTTATTACGCCTTTATCTACCACAAACCTTAGGAATTGTCATGGCGCTAAACGCCATTACCATGGGCATGGGTTATGTGTTGTCGAAAAGCTTTGGCCTTTCCTTTAAGCAGGCCATGACCATTGCCATAGAGTCGGGCATTCAAAACGGAACCCTGACCATAAGTTTGGCTGTCATTACCCTAAACCAACCTGATTTTGCTATTGTAGCTGCGATTTATTCTTTGGTGATGTATGCCATGTCGAGTATTCCCATTTATTTTGGGATTAAACATCAATCATAAATGATTCCAGGTTTCCCGCTAAGACATTCAAACTGTTTTTGGAAGTAACCCTCGAACATGTTTTTTGTCGCCCGTTGAAAATTGCGGTAGGCATCTTCATTGTCATAGGTTAGTCCCCAAATGTTGACGTGTTCACTATCACATTCTTCTTGAGAATTGATTATTTGTGGATCTTGATGGCGCCCCGTCATGATATGTCCTCCTTGGCATAAGTGTTCTAGCCCCAGAATATCGTGTCCAAATTCATGCCACATAAGGCTAAGGCGGAAGTCGTTAAAGTCTCGAATACTTTCGTTATTCCAATCACTTTTCCGAAGACCAATGCCAATAGAGTTGGGGTTACAGGCTTTAAATGCATAGCCTACCGCATCGTCAAAGTCATCGGGTTCCCAAATTAATTCAAAATCACTTGCGTTTAAATGACTAATGTCAACACCATGTCGCGCAGCATCTTTTATAAAAGCGTCTAGATGCGAATACGGGTCAAAAAAATCGATGGCTGCATATATGGAATCAGAGAAAATACCAGTTCCTAATTCACGGTATTCTTTTAGTAATTCTGCGTTTGTACGTTGGAAAGGAATATGTTCTGATGGAGACAAAATAAGATTGGCAAAAAGGACTTCTTCGTTCTCTTCACCTCGGTTTTGGGTGATGTCTAAGACCAATTGAAATTCTGTTGCATTGATGAGCCGCTGATCGATTACTGTTCGGGTTGCATAGTAATTGTCTCGGTAATTTAGTTCCTGAAAATAGGGAAGACTATTGAAGGCTGAACTATCCCGAACGACTCCCCAAAAAGTGATAAGGCTATCTTTAATTTGGTAGTGGGAAGTGAATATTTCTTTGTCGGGAGTATAGGCCATGGTATCTAAAATGGCCAGAGAAGAAGCAATTTTGATTTGTGTTCGTTTGTACAATCCATCTCTAATCCCTGCAAGAAGAATGAGTTGTTGGGCGTATTCTTCGAGTAAAATTTCTGCAGACTCTAATGAAATCGTTGCTTCTTCCAAAGCAGTTTGTAATTCTGTTAAGTGCTGGCTTAACTGGCTATTCTGACTGAGCAACGTCGCATTCTGTTCTAAGAGTGAATTGAGTTGGCTTTCCAAGTTCGTCTTATGCGCGTTAATACGTTCGATCTCTGCCTGAGCGGCATTGAGCTCATCAAGATAAAAGTCTTTTTGACAGGAAAAAAGAAGTAATAGTAGAAGAGCTAAAAAACAACGGTGAATAATCATCTTGATACAATTTGGGACACAAAAGATATAAAAAACCCCCCGATTATTGTCGGGGGTTTATAAACTGTAACAAAGCAGAGACTATTTGTTCACTGCTTTTAAGGTGCCCATGATTTTCCCTTCGAGTTCTTCCATTAAATCTGGATTGTCTTCCAAGAGTGTTTTTACTGCATCACGTCCTTGTCCTAGTTTGGTGTCACCATAACTGAACCAAGAACCCGATTTTTTGATGATTTCGTAGTTTACCCCAAGGTCAATGATTTCACCAATCTTGGAAATCCCTGTGCCGTACATGATGTCGAATTCGGTTGTCTTAAAGGGTGGAGCAACTTTGTTTTTCACCACCTTCACACGGGTTTTATTCCCCAATACTTCCGCATCAGCATTTTTGATTTGTGTCGATCGACGGATATCCAAACGCACAGAAGCATAGAACTTCAAGGCATTTCCTCCAGTGGTGGTTTCTGGATTTCCAAACATCACACCAATTTTCTCCCGCAACTGGTTAATAAAGAACACAGTACAGTTGGTTTTGCTGATGGAACCGGTCAATTTTCGAAGTGCCTGCGACATTAAACGCGCATGGAGGCCCATTTTGGAGTCTCCCATTTCTCCTTCAATCTCACTCTTTGGCGTCAAGGCAGCAACTGAGTCAATCACCACAATATCTACTGCTCCAGAACGGATGAGGTTGTCGGCAATTTCGAGTGCCTGCTCTCCGTGGTCGGGTTGCGAAATGATGAGTTCATTGATATCAACGCCTAATTTCTCTGCATAAAAACGGTCAAAAGCGTGTTCTGCATCGATAAAAGCAGCAATGCCTCCCTGCTTTTGGCATTCGGCAATGGCATGAAGCGTCAAGGTGGTTTTACCCGACGATTCTGGGCCGTAGATTTCAACCACACGACCGCGAGGATAACCTCCCACGCCCAAAGCGATATCGAGTCCAATGGAGCCCGAAGAAATGGATTCCACATCTTCTATGGCAACATCGCCCATTTTCATCACAGACCCTTTTCCATAGGTCTTGTCTAGTTTGTCTAAGGTAAGTTGTAGCGCCTTTAATTTGGCGGCTTTATCATCGGCCATAAGTGTTCTTTTTCGTTGGTTAAAAATAAAACTTTCTCCCATTCTTCGTGCATACCTCTTCGAGGGGTTATTAACAACTTTGTCTTTTTTGCTATATTTGAGTTGAATAGTACCTAAACTTGTTCTTTACCCATGAAAAAACTCGTCGTCTATTATTTTTTTATTTTCACCCCCCTTTTTTTACTTCTATGGTTGAGCAATGAAAAGGAGATCGAATCATCCTTGTTTGTAGGGTTACTCTTTTTCTATATCGCACCTATACAGACGGGAAACGACTTGTAAACAAAGGAGTTCTTCTAAAAAAAGACATTTGGCGCTTGATGCTCCTGGGTTTTCGCCTGAGTCATTTTAGGGCACTCTCTTGGAAATAGCGGGCAATAACCAAACGTGCTTCTATATGCTGTAATTTTTTATCTTTGCCCCACACTTAAACCGTTTATAGCATGCAACTGTACAACAAATTAAGTGCGCAAGAGCGAGCGGTGTTGCTCGAGGAAGCGGGGACGGAACGCCTTACCCTTTCCTTTTACCATTATGCGCACATCGAAGATCCGCAACTATTTCGTGATATGCTTTTCTTGCAGTGGGACGCTCTGGAGATTTTGGGACGTATCTATGTAGCCAAAGAAGGCATCAATGCACAGTTATCTTTACCGGCACCCCGTTTTGAGGCTTTTAAAAAATACTTGGATAGCATCGATTTCTTGCAAGGCATTCGCCTCAATATTGCGGTAGAGCAGGATTTAAAATCGTTTTTAAAGTTAAAAATAAAAGTGCGCGACAAAATTGTTGCAGACGGCTTGGAAGACAACACCTTTGACGTCACCCAAAAAGGAAAGCACGTAAGTGCAGAAGAATTCAATGCCCTTTTGGAAGATGAGAACACCATTTGTGTGGACATGCGCAACCATTACGAAAGCGAGATTGGTCAATTTAAAGGAGCCGTTACGCCTGACGTTGACACTTTTCGGGAATCCTTGTCCATCATTGAAGAAGACTTGGCCTCGCACAAAAGTGATAAGAAATTACTGATGTACTGCACTGGGGGAATTCGCTGTGAAAAGGCTTCGGCTTATTTTAAGCACAAAGGTTTTGAGAGTGTCTTTCAGCTCGAAGGGGGAATTATTGAATACACCCGCCAGGTAAAGGACAAGCAACTCGAAAACAAGTTTATTGGAAAGAATTTTGTCTTTGACGAGCGCCGCGGAGAACGGATTACCGATGACATTATTTCCCAATGCCACCAATGCGGTCAACCCAGTGATCTACACGTCAACTGCGCCAACGAGGCGTGTCACTTGTTGTTTATTCAGTGTGAAAGCTGTAAAGAAAAAAGACAAAATTGTTGCTCTGACCCCTGTCAAGAAATCATTCAATTACCCATTGAAGAGCAAAAGACCTTGCGCAAGGGGACGCACAACAGCAATAAGATATTTAAAAAAGGGCGTTCTGACGTCTTAAAATTTAAGTCGCATTAACAGTTTTTTGGCATGCAGGTTTTGTGAAAACCTCCTATCTTTACGTTTAAACTAAAAAACTCAACTATGGCATGTGCTTCTTGTTCCAGTGCAGACGGATCCCCTCGCGGGTGTAAAAGCAATGGTACCTGCGGCACCGACAGTTGCAATAAGTTAACTGTTTTTGACTGGCTGTCGAATATGCAACTGCCTGGTGGTCAAGAGCCCTTTACCTTGGTTGAAGTACGGTTTAAAAATAGCCGAAAAGAATATTTCCGCAACGAAGACAAACTTCCTTTAAAAGTTGGCGATCTGGTAGCCACCGAAGCCTCCAGTGGTCACGACATTGGCCAGGTAACCCTCACGGGAGAATTGGTGCGTTTTCAGTTGAAGAAGAAAAAGATCAAAGAAGACAGCGAAGAGGTTTTAAAAATCTATCGCATGGCAACCCAAAAAGACATCGACAAGTGGCAAACTGCCCGTGATCGAGAAGCTGAAGTGCAGAAACGCGCAAGGGAAATGGCCATCTTTTTACGTTTGGAAATGAAAATTTCTGATGTAGAATTTCAAGGCGATGGGTCCAAAGCCACTTTTTATTATACAGCCGAAAGCCGCGTTGATTTTCGTCAACTCATTAAAGATATGGCGCAAGCCTTTTCGGTTCGCATTGAAATGAAACAAATTGGCCTACGACAAGAAGCCTCTCGTTTGGGTGGAATTGGTTCTTGTGGGCGCGAATTGTGTTGTTCCACTTGGTTGACCGACTTTAGAACTGTATCAACAGCAGCAGCACGCTACCAGCAGCTTTCGCTTAACCCAGAGAAATTAGCAGGCCAGTGTGGAAAACTAAAATGCTGCTTGAATTTTGAACTAGACGCCTACCGAAAAGCACTCAAAACCTTCCCCAAACTAGACGCCAAACTCCACACTGAAAAAGGAACGGCTATTTGTCAAAAGACTGACATCTTTAAGGGCTATATGTGGTACGCCTACAAAGGCGATTGGATGACCTGGCATTTATTGACCAATGAACAAGCTGCAGAGATTATCCGTAAAAACAAGGCCAAAGAAACTGTTGCAAGTCTAGAGGAATATGCCTTAGATCTTCCGCCAAAGACCGAGGAAAAAGTATTTGAAAATGTGGTCGGACAGGATAGCTTGAATCGTTTTGACCGCCCTAAACAGAGTAAAAACAAAAGATCAAGTAACAATAAGTCACGCAACCGGAACCGTAATCGCAAGGCACCCCAAAAAAATGAATAGAACCCGTCTTCTTTTTGGACTCATGGCTTTTTTATTCTTCAGTAGTTGTGGAAGCGATGCGCTATTTCGACAAGATCAAGACACTCCAAATGGCTGGAACCTGAAAGATACGCTTCGGTTTAGCCTAGACAAAACAATAGAAAGTCCGTCAGATATTTACATTCATTTGAGAAACAATCAAGAATATCCTTTTTCCAATATTTTCTTGGTGGTAGGCTTGCGTGCTGGGGATTCACTAATTGAGCAGGACACCTTGGAGTATCCCATGGCCAAACCCAATGGGGAATGGTTGGGAACAGGCTATTCTACGATTAAAGAAAGTAAATTGTGGTGGAAAAGCAATTGGCAAACAACCGACACAACACTTTATCATTTCGACATTGCACAGGCGAATCGTGCAAATGGTTTGGAAGAAGGAGCAGAACAATTGGCTGGGATTATTTCCGTGGGCCTCTCCATCGAAACACGCACAAAATAATGGCTAAAAGGGTAAAAAAAAGAACTAAAAAGAAATCAAGTCCAAAGCAATTTAGCAGCTTGATTAAGTTTTTCTGGCTCTGCTTTACGGCGGGTTTACTGCTTGGCGTAGCGGTTTTTGGAAGTGCTGCTTTAGGTTTTTTTGGCCCTATGCCCCCATTGGAACAACTGGAAAACCCAAAAACAAATTTGGCCACTCAAATCCTGTCTACTGACGGAGAAACCTTGGGGAAGTTTTACTACAACGACAACCGAACCCCCATCACCTTTGACGCACTACCGCCGCACTTGGTTAATGCTCTGATTGCTACAGAAGACGAACGTTTCTATTCCCATTCAGGCATTGATTTCCGTGGAACCTTTCGGGCACTGGCCTATTTTGGGAAACGCGGGGGGGCAAGCACCATTACCCAGCAGTTGGCCCGCCAGCTTTTTGTGGGCGTACGTTCACGAAATAAAGTACAGGCGATCACCCAAAAATTTAAAGAATATGTGTTGGCCGTGATGCTGGAACGCCGCTACACCAAAGAAGAAATTGTAGCGATGTATCTCAATATTTACGATTTTGGGTACCAAGCTGACGGAATCCAATCGGCAGCAAAAATATACTTTAATACCACGCCAAAAAACCTGACCATAGAACAGAGCGCCACCTTAGTGGGAATGCTCAAAAACTCCTCTTTGTTCAACCCCAAACGTCGCCCAGAAATGACCCAGAAACGGCGAAATGTGGTTTTTCAGCAAATGCACCGCAATGAATTCCTCACCCAAGAGGAGCTCGATTCTCTTCGCTCGATTCCCTTAGTGTTGGATTTCACACCCGACTCACACCGGGAAGGTTTGGCGACCTATTTCCGTGCCTATGTGCAACAATTCATGCAACGCTGGGTAAAAGACAATCCTGGTCCCAACGGCAAGAAATATGACATTTACCGCGATGGTTTGCGTATTTACACCACCATTGATTCACGATTACAGGCCAATGCAGAAGAAGCCACGGAGGCGCACATGAAAAACCTGCAAGCTGAATTTGACCGTCAAAACACCAAACAACTTAATCCTACGACTCCATTTTTAGAACTACGAGAAGGTCAAATAGACACCTTGTTGGAGCGTTCAGCACGCCGATCAGAACGTTGGCGAGCCATGCGTGTATCTGGGAAAGACGAGGAGACCATTTGGGCCTCTTTCCAAAAGCCAACCCCCATGAGCGTATTTAGCTGGAAGGGAGATCGCGATACCATTATGACACCCTTGGATTCTATTCGCTACTACAAAAGGTACCTGCGGGCTGCTATGATGTCCATGAATCCGACCACAGGCCATGTCAAGGCATGGGTAGGAGGATTTGATTACAAACACTTCCAATACGACCAAGTTAAACAAGGGAAGCGTCAAATAGGTTCCACCTTTAAACCCTTCTTGTACGCTACAGCCATCGATCAATTACGTCTTTCCCCCTGCGATATTTTACCCGACGCCCTCTTCTGTATAGAACCCATGAAATACGGAAATGTGGAGGCCTGGTGTCCAAAGAATTCAGGCGATAAATATGGTCAAATGCGCACCCTTAAAAATGCCCTGGCCAATTCTGTCAATACCGTTAGCGCTCGACTAATGGACAAGGTAGGCCCAGCGCCAGTAGTCAATCTTGCCCGAAAGATGGGGATTACCTCTCGTTTGCCGGTGGTTCCCTCTATCGCTTTGGGAACGCCAGATTTAAGTTTAGTTGAAATGGTGGGTGCCTACAGCACCTTTGCCAATAAAGGGGTATATGTAAAACCCATCATGATAACACGCATCGAAGACAAAAACGGAACTATATTGTTTGAAGTTGTTCCCGAAACCCGCGATGTTTTGAGTGAAGAAACGGCCTATGTTACCCTCAGTTTATTGAAAGGGGTGACCCAAGGAGGCTCTGGGCAACGTTTGCGTCATAGCGGGGCAGACGAGACCAACTATGCCTATAAATCGGTTGTTACGGGCTATCCCTATGAATTCACTAACCCCATTGCAGGAAAAACAGGAACTACCCAAAATCATTCCGATGGTTGGTTTATGGGTATGGTCCCCAATTTGGTCACTGGTGTTTGGGTGGGTGGTGAAGACCGCGCAGTTCATTTCGACAATATTGCCTTTGGACAGGGGGCCTCTATGGCTTTACCGATTTGGGCAATGTACATGAAAGCAGCTTATGAAAATGAAGGTTTGGGTATTTCAATAGAAGATTTTGAAGCGCCAGTAATGGTAAGTATTCCAACCGATTGTGATGAGGTGGACCCCAATGCGATCAACCCCTTAGAGGTAAAAGAAGATTTAAATGAATTGGGCTTTTAGGCCTGTTCTTCTGCCAACCATTCCGCAAAAGAGGTTTCGGTTTCCCGAAGTTTTAATCCCACTAGTACGATATTTTTAGGTAAACGTGTGCTAATTTTTTTAGCAAAATCCGCCACCATCATTTCACTTGTCGGTTGGTAATTGACCCGTAAAATTTTGTGGCCTCGTTGTTCCATTTCATCTGCTAGTTCTTTGTGTGGCGTACTAGTATTCAGTACTGTAGCGTGGTCGAAAGGAATAACAATTTCCTCTTTGACGATTTTTTTAAGATCGCTAAAGTCAATCACCATGCCGTTTTTGACATGATTGGGATCATTAATGGGCGTTCCTTTTACGGTTACAGAGAGTTTGTAGCTATGCCCATGTACGTTTTTACACAAGCCGTCATAGCCATGAAGGGCATGACCTGTTTCAAAAGTAAATTCTTTGGTAATTCGAATGATGGAAGCCATAGGATTGATGCAAGTTTTCGAGAGGCAAGTTCCGTATTTTTTTGGAAATGTCCTGCAACAGAGACAATTTCTTGTTGGAAAAGGAGAAGCTATTTTTTTCCTTAGTACATTTGCACAAACGTTTTTTACCACGCATATGAAAAACATCCTCGTACCCTTAGGTATTTCTGACAATTCGGAACACACCCTTGGCTATGCAATTGATTTAGCCTCAACCACACAGGCGGCTATTTATGTCATGGATTCTTTTAATCCAGGTTTTAGAAATGCACATTTACTCAACGTTAAAGAGGTGGTTAACCGCAACAACTTTAATCGTTTAAAAGCGATGGTTAAATCCATCGACAACCGTGGATTATCGATTCAAATGGTAGGCTATGAAGGTGACTTTTTGGTTGGGGTAAATGCCTTGGATGAAAAAGTCGGACTTGATCTGATCGTTTGTGGCCCCATGCCCAACTCGAATAACGATGCCGTATTCTTGGGTCCAACCGCAGGGCGCTTGGCGAAGAAAACAGATATTCCTGTATGGATTATTCCAGAGGGCACCCATTTTCAAACACCAAAAAAAGCACTATTTGCTTTTAAGCAGGGTAAGGTTAAAGGTGAACGCAGTTTACATCCTTTGAAATTTTTACAAACTCAATTTGATACTCAGCTTGAGCTACTTTTGGTAAAAACACCTGGAAATAATCGAAAGGAATTACATATAGATCACGAAATAGTTGAGCTTTCTGATCAAATGACTTCCTCTGAGAATGCGACCATATACCAAGGTGTACTCGAACATTTCCATGATGTTCATCCAGACATATTGATTGTGTTTGCACGTAAGCGCGGCTTTTTTGAGAAGCTGATTGAGTCTGATGTGGTCTTCAAGAAAGATTTTTTCACCAAAACCCCCTTATTGGTGATTAAAAACCGCCCATAACTTGAAACGGTTACTTCTTATTGTCTTTTGTGTTTCTTCAGCGATACAAGGAATGTATGGACAGGAGGGGTATTTTAACCTGAGCATTGACAACGATTTCTTTTTTGTAAACGACATCTATTACACCAGTGGCATATTCTTGCAATATGGGAAAGAAGTCAAGAAAACATCCAGCGACAGTCTTCGCCATTACGATTTGTGGGAATTGGGTCAAGAGATTTATACTCCTTCCGATCGGTATTCGGAAAATACAGCTGATTATGATTATCCTTATGGCGGATGGGCCTACCTAAAATACAGCCGTCAAAAAGAATTGTCACCGAATAAGCAATTCGAAGTAGGACTTCAATTTGGCTTTACAGGAGATTGGTCTCTAGGGCGTTGGTTTCAAAACACTTACCACAGAGAGGTGTTGGGCCTAGGCGAAAATGCGTGGGTAGATCAAGTTCCTGATGCCGTACATGTCAATTTATTTGCGGGATACTTTCATCAAATAGAATTGGCTGAACAAATCCACTTTCAGGGCCATATATATGGTCGATTGGGGACTCAGCGAACCGATATTGGTGCTCGATTAGGTTTGAACCTTGGTTTGGCAAAGGCTCTTGGACTAGCGGCAAACACAGGGTATTTTACAACCCCCGGACAGGCTTTTTATTTTGGGATTGACAGTGCTTATATTGCCCATGATTATATGATTACAGGGAGCTTATTTAATGAAGAAGCGCCATTTACCAGCGAGCTAGTTCCTTTTAGTCTAGTTGTTGAAACGGGTTTTGCATTACAAGGAGAAAAATGGAAGTTTCTTTTCCTCTATAAAAACCGTTCCCCAGACAATACCCTGCAACCCAAAAAATCACATCATTTAATGACACTTTCTTTATCTCGTTTCTTTGATTAATCCTTTTTGGAACGTAATTTGCAGAAGCAATTAAAACACACCCATGAAAAAAATAATTCTTGTCTTCTGTTTATCTTTTATGCTTACCTCTTGCCTTGTTATCAAGGTTTATGAAACCCCAAAATCAGTAGAAGAGGCCCCCAAACAAATCAGTGCAAAAAGAACTATGATTTCTTCAGGTATGACGGTCCCATTTCCAAAAGAAGGTACCGAAATTTTGTTTTTTGGGGATGATGAAGAAGCACTACCCGAAGTAATTCACCGCGAACATTCCATCATGAATTTTGCGTACAACAGTGATGATTCAACCCAAAATAAGGTGATTGTCATCAAGATGGACAAAGACGATCTCGATGAAGCATCGACTATGGAATGGACAACAAAAGGGTCATCTCAGGGGAAGAAAATGATTTTTATTGGCAAAGACTCTCTTTCACTTGATCTTGAAAAAGCGATGGGGAGCAAGTGTAAAATGGATCCGGCTGATTGTTCAGCGAAAATGGACTCTTGCACACATCATAAAGACAGCAACGCTTCAGAAGATGGCAATGTATTCATGATTAAAACCAAGGGAAGCAGCAATGCTAAGCCAGTAATCATGATCGATGGGGAAATCCAAAACGAAGGCTACGACATGGAGGCAATTTCTCCTGATGACATTGCTCGAATAAATGTATTAAAAGGCCCCTCTGCCATTGAAAAAGTGGGAGAGCGTGGTGCCAACGGCGTCATTATGATTGAGCTGAAGAAAAACTAGGGTTTTCCCAATAATAGAAATTGTGATCGGTGTCTTTTGTGAATCCCATTTTGGGGTAAAGTGCATTTCCGGGAAGATTGTTTTTTTCGGTTTCTAGGCTAATGCCCAATGCCTGTGTACGTTTACAGTGTTCTTGTGCGGCATGCATCAAAAGCTTTCCAATACCTTTCTCGCGCTTTTCTGGGTGAACAAACAAGTCATTGAGGAGCCACATACGCGCCATATTCGTCGAAGAAAAAAGGGGGTATAACTGCGTGAAGCCCACGAGCTCTCCGTCCATTTCTGCTACAAATACTACCGATTCTTTTTGTTCAATTCGCTCATGCAGAAAAGTAATTGCCCCTTCTACATCCGATGTTTTCTTATAAAAAACACGATAGGCGTCAAAGAGTTGCGCTAGGGCAGGTAGCTGTTCTATACTAGGGTGCTTAATGTGTATCATTGTTTTGTGCGATTAGGGTTTAAGAGTATATAATGTAATCCAAGAGCCAAGCCATTGAAGTTTTGTGTTTCGCGTTGTAGCGGATCCCTACTGCGTTTTTGAAAACGGTATTCAAAAGAGACTGAGAGACGTTTCCAGACGGTGTAATGCACACTTGCCATTAAGCCTAATGAATTCACAAAGACTCCTTTTGGATAGCTTAGGCGTTCCGTAAGGGGTGGAGGTTGCCCGCTTGCTTCGATTAACCAATGATAGGCCATTCCAAGTGACAAACGTAAGCGTTTTACAGGGTATCCACTAAGAACTAAAGGGAAGCGTAAAAAGCGAATTCGATCTAGACTACTGTCGTTTTCCAGGGCAAAATTATAGGCCAGTCGATTGTAATGTACTCCAGAACTCAGGCCAAAGCTTTTGGTAAAACGATAATGCACATTTGCGCCAACATCTACATGCAAACGTCCCGTGGTTTCACGGTTAGTTGTATTGCTTAGGTGGGGCTGAATCAATACATCAAAATTCCATTTGCGGTAGTATTCATAATCATAGGGCGATTTACCGTATTGTTGACGCAACAATTCAGGGCCTTGACTAAAGACAAAAGAGGCGCAAAAAAGGAAACCCAAAAAAGAGAAAGTTCGCATGAATAGACAAGATCGAATGAGAAAGGTACAGTATTCAGTAAAATGATTTTCGCTGCTAGCGTTATTTTTTTAGGATATGGCGCATACCATAGCCACCCCAGGCAAAGACAAGGATCCACCAAAGCATAAAAAACCAGTCGTTTTTGGTCGTGCCATTCCAATTAAGCCATTCAAACACATAGGCCTCCATGAAAACGTCAAGGCTAATCAGCAGCAAAAATGCCAACAACCATTTTAATGCGAATTTCATTGTTTAAGGTGTAAAATCCCCTTTAAATTACACACATAATTGTACTTGTGATACCATTGAAGTAAATTTAACAATACTCTAAGAAAAAACATCTTATTTCTAACCAGACATATGCTATTTCTTCAAGCATAGTAGGTCATTTAAACAGTAGTGATGAACACCAACTTATGGAAAACAGCCATTAAAGTAAATGTATATTTACTCCTATTTGATACAGGGGGAGAATTTATCCACACCCTCTTTTTTGACGCCCGACCAGGGGTGTTTTTGTCCAACAAAAACCCGAGTATGCAATGGGTAATAGGGGCAATATATTCCTTAATTGCCGTAAATCTTTTTGGGGGATTGCCAGGTTTGTTTAAAAAAATAAGGAGCTGAATTACAGCTCCTTATTGATAAAATGCAATCTAAATAAGAGTTTATACAATAAACTCTGTTTCTTTTTTGATGGTCACCGTTGAGGCATTCATCAAAATTTCTGCTTGTCCAGCAGTTTTGGGTAATTCATAGGAATAGAAATAGTCTAATGTAGCCATTTTACTTTGGTAAAATTCATCAGAGAAAGATCCATTTCCATTAGTTAGGGCTACTTGTGCGTGGGTGGCAATATCCAACCAGGTCCATCCAATGATGATGAGACTAAAGAATTCCATAAAGACAGATGCGTCGGCCAAAAAGCGTTCGTAGTCTCCTTTCATGGCATGTGGCATGAGGGTTTCTAGAATCTTTTGGGTGAGCTTTAATTTATCTCCTAAGATGTTCGCATAAGGCTGTAAAGCCTCATGCTTACTTGCTGTTTCAATGCTTTGTATGATTTCAGCTGACAATAGTTGTAAGCCTTCTCCATTACCCATGGTCATTTTCCGTCCCAATAAGTCTTGGGATTGAATCCCCGTTGTCCCTTCATAAATGGCAGAGATTCGAATATCACGGTAATATTGTTGTAAGATAAAGTCTGAACAGAAACCGTAACCACCAAGGATTTGTAGGCCATTGTTTACGGCATAGCTTCCTGCTTCAGAAGGATAGGTTTTCACTACAGGAATAATCATTTCTAGCAGGGTGTTGTACTTGTTTTTTTCTTCTGGGGTTCGGGCGGTTACCTCTAAATCGTAGTATTTTGCCGCCAATAGGACCAAGCTCATTGAACCTTCAACCACGGCTTTCTGAAGTAATAACATACGACGTACATCCGCATGTTCGATGATTAAGCTTTGTTTTTGTTCGGGATTTTTTGTGCCATCACTGGTTAGTTTTCTTCCCTGCGGACGCTCATTGGCGTATTGTAAAGAAGCGTGGTATGCAGCTGATGCGATGGCAGATGCTCCACGGCCTACGCCAATACGAGCTGCATTCATCATCAAGAACATATAGCTCAAACCCTTGTTGGCTTCGCCAACCAAATAGCCTTGGCAATCTTCTGAATCACCAAACCCAAGGTGGGTGGTGCAATAGCCGCGCTGTCCCATTTTTTGGAAATCAGCGACAGTGGTTACGTCATTAGAGACCAAACCTCCTTTTCCGTCTGGGCGATTTTTAGGAACGACAAACAAGGAAATGCCTTTGGTGCCTTTTGGTGCTCCTTCAATTCGTGCTAAAAGAAGGTGAACAATATTTTCAGAAAATTGATTATCTCCTCCTGAGATAAATATCTTTTGCCCACTAATGTGGTAATGTCCGTCTTCGGTTGGAGTAGCTTTGGTTACTATATCCGACAATGAGCTACCAGCCTGTGGTTCGGTTAAACACATGGTGCCTCCCCATTTTCCAGTAAGCATGTTTGGCACATAGGTGTCTTTTAATTCTTGATTGGCAAAATGAATGATCAGTTCTGCCGCACCCTGGGTCAACCCAGCATAGCCAGTCAAGTGATTATTTGCGGCATCAAGAATATAACTTGAAGCTGTTTGTGCGATCAGTGGAATTTGCATTCCTCCATCTTCATAGTTGAAAGGGCCAGAAATAAAGCCAAGTTCTCCACCTTCTTCCATCATTGTTTTAACCTGAGGATGCACAATTACTCCACCGTCTTTGTGATAGGCGGGTTGTTCATCCATCTCCTTGATGTAGGGGAAGAGCTCTTTGTCGGCAAAGCTTTTGGTAGAGTCCAAGAACAAGTCCAAGGATTCTTTGTCGTGGTCTTGAAAACGTTCTCTTTCGAGTAATTCTTCCAGGTGGTGAACGTCGTAAAGCAAGTGTTTTAGGGTGTCTATATCGACATACTTATCGGCCATAATTTCTTTTTTTAATTAGTTGAACACTAATTTCATCCGTCATTTATCAGCTAAGATTCCAAATATACTAAATCAAATGAATTTAGACTGATCTTCATCGAGAAGTATTGTCGCTTAATTTTTATACCGTTCAAACCAAGCAATGGTGTGGGCAATCTTGGTCATCAAATTACTGGGGCGATTGGCAATACCATGACTTGCTTCGGGTATTTCCACTAAAACGGTGGGTATTTTCCGCAATTTTAATGCGTGATACAATTGTTTGGCTTCGCTGGGCGGAGTTCTAAGATCGTTCATTCCGACCATGACCATGGTGGGGGTTTCCACATTGCCTACCAAAGAGATGGGGGAGAATTTCCAGTAATTGGTTGGGTTTTCCCAGACTTGCCCTGGGTAACGCGAATTGGCGTATCCGTAATAATTATCGGCCACCAATAACTTGGAAATCCAGTTCATTACTGGTTTTACAACCACTGCTGCTTCGAAACGATTGTTCTTTCCAATCATCCATGCAGACATGATTCCTCCGGCACTTCCACCAGTAACAAACAATTGGTCTTCGTGGGCAATGCCTTTGGCAATGCAGGCATCAACTCCGTCCATGACATCGTTGTAATCTTCACCGGGGTAATTGTTCAAGAGTAAGTTGGCGAATTCTTCGCCATAGCTTGTGCTTCCTCTTGGATTGGGGTAAAAGACGATGTATCCGGCAGAAGCGTACAATTGCATTTCAATGGAAAAACGGTCGCCATAATTCAATATGGGTCCTCCGTGATTTTCCACCATAAAGGGATATTTTTTGTCGGGAGAGTAGTTGGGCGGATAAACGATCCATCCCTGAAGCTTGCGCTGATCTACGGAAGAGTTATACCAAATCTCTTCTACTTCCCCCGGCTTTTTCTGTGCAAACAAGGCTTGGTTGAGGTTGGTTAATCGCTTGAATTTTTCACCTTTACTATTAACCGTAACAATATCTGCCGGATGATTGGGGCGTGAATAGGTATAAGCAATATTTCCTTTTTTCGAAAGGCTAAACATACCACTACCATAGGGGCGACCAAGGGAGGTTCCTCCACGATTATCAGTAATTTTTTGAAATTTCCCGTTTCGATCGAGGAAGCCAATTTTCCCATTTCCGTGTTCGTCATAATTAAAATACACTCCTTTGCCATTCGATTCCCATTGGATTCCTGAGAGGCTAAAGTCTAAATTTCCACTTACTACGCGTCTGTTATTTCCATCCAAATCCATAAAGTATAAAAGGGTATTTTGGTAGGCCTCTCGCTTGTCGTCAAAACCCAGAAAAGCGATGGTGTTTCCGTCGGGGGAAACAGTTGGAGAACGGTCGGGTCCATTCCGATCGGTTAGCGCTGTAATGCTACCATTGTTTAGCTTTACCGAATAAATTTCACTATTTCTAAAGTCATATTCCCAGTTTTCTGTTCTGTTGGCCGAGAAATAAAGGGCACTTCCGTCTTTGGCCCAACTGATACTGCCTCGATGGTGAAAGTCACCCGAAGTGACTTGTCGAACTGCCCCACCAGCAGCAGGCATTACAAAAAGATGACTAAAGCCTGCGGAGATATAACCTCTGCCATCAGCTTCGTGTTTTACTCGGTCGGTAATCCGTGGTTTTGGCGCCCACTTGGCACCCTTGGGTTGCTTGGGGATTTTGGCGATTACGGGTGCAGGCGAGGGGACAAACATGCTGAAAGCCAATTGCGTACCGTCTTGAGACCAAGTTAAGGAAGAAGGGCTCTGTGGTAATTGACTCATGCGGGCAAAATTGCTCGAATCCATCCAGTAAATAAAGACCTCGGCGCCGTTTTTTCCGGCACTCACAAAGGCGAGCTTTTTTCCGTTGGGCGACCAACGAGGACTCGATTCATTTTGATCTCTGGAGGTGAGTTTTTGGTGCTGACTCCCGTCGGCATTCATTATCCAAAGCGAACCGGTACTTTTGTCGCCCATTATATCATAACCCATCCGACGATAGACAATGTGCTCCCCATCAGGAGAAATTTGAATGTCATTTGCGTATTGAAGCGAAAAGATATCGTTCATTTCAAAGGCTTCTTGTGCACAAAGAAGTGAAGTGGTCAAGAGGAACAGCGAAAAAAAAAGTTGCTTTAGTAATTGCATGATTGAAAATTTATTTCCAAGATAGCAAAAACATATTTAGGCAAAGCGCATATTTTGGGGTGAAGAAAACAAAAAAGGTGTCCTTTGGCTACTGTTAAACTAAAACGACATCGATTTGAAATGGGTAAAACAGCCTTTAAGCAACTCTTTAAAGAAATAAAGGGGCTCAAAAAAGAAAAGAAAAAAGCGCCTAAGACGATTACCCTTAAAACGGAATTGATTCAAAGGGATTCTTCAAATCGGTAATTCTTTATTCATTTGATTAGAGTAGTTGTTTTCATTAAATTGCTTTGTGGAACTCACCTTAAAAGGGTAAAAAAGAATGAAATTCAATTTGAAAGATTGAGCGTCGTTATAGGGCATTTTAATCAAGCGTTTTTGCTCGATAGTATGGAGGTTGTAAGGATGAATGAATCATTGTATAATCAAAAAAGTTCTTGAAAAGATAAATTCACTAACTTGTAGAAAACAATTAAAATGAAATTTTTAGAAAAATACTATCCCATAATTCTCGCTTTCCTAAGTTTTTTGTATTCCATTAGTCTGTGGTTTTCTGGGAACGAATTAGAGGGTATTTATGTAGGTCTCTGGCCCGTTACAATTTTAGCCTTTGCTATTGCCATAAGACAAAGACGAAGTGGAAATAAAGAAAATTGATGATGAATAACAAAGCAATGTTTATTATTGGAACGATCGTGTTCTTGATCTATGTTTATTTTTACTTTAGAATTGTGCTCAGACAATTTAGCGGAAAATCAAAAAAGGAAAACAGCGAAAATTAGCTTAACCAAATTTGCTTACCCTACAATTCAATGTATGTAAAGCCATACCAGCAAAGTAGGTAGAAGATAAATGGTGCATACTTTAGGCATCAACACGAAAAAAAGTCTAATTTAATTAGGGCGAAAAAGTATGACCTAATTGTAAACAAATCAACAATAATTTAGGTAAATTGCGTCCAAGAAAATGGGGATGTAGCTCAGTTGGCTAGAGCGCTTGACTGGCAGTCAAGAGGTCGGCGGTTCGAATCCGCTCTTCTCCACACTTATTATGAAGCACTTACGTTCATTCGTAAGTGTTTTTTTGTTTTTTAGGGTACAGAATAGGGTACAAAACCTTAAATGATTTGGTTTTTTGACTTTAGTTCAGCTATTTAAATTTTATTTTGTTGCAACTAAAACTACTTTTTATACCTTTTGATTCCTTCATACAAAGGGTTGGCAAAACAAGCAAATCCTAATGCCAAACCAACGAAGGCATCACCCCAATCTTGTTTTATCAAGGAATCAATAACTAAATACACACTTGAAATTACGCCAATGATACAAATAATGAAGAAAAGGTTTTTTAAACGCTTTTTAGATTTAGACATAAGAATTAGTTTATAGTTAACCCTAAATTAAAAAATATTCCAAGACTCAAAGGAAGCTTGTGTTTATTATTTGTAAAACATATGTTTTAATGGCAGTTAAATCAACCTTGCCAATCTTGCCTTTCCGATAACACTTTCAGAAAACTTCGTTTAACATATATAACGGAAAACTTAGGTGTTTGATCGACTGGTCAGCCCATTATCCTAACTGTATTTCAATCACAAATGTAAATAACTGAATATCAATGAATAAAGTTAATTATGCTAATAGCTTAGCTGAAATGATTCCATGGAATATGACTACTGTAATTAGAACACATTATCGGATGAAACCACACGTCATGGATAAAAAAGTTCAGGAACTGATAAAATCATCAAAAGTGAATCATGTATTCTATACCCTTGAAGATGATTTTGAATTAGATTATCATCAGAATATTCAAAAGATAAACCATGCACATTTATTGATTCAGGGTTCAGGGACTTTATCAAGGGAGGATATGATTAAACATATGAGGATTAACTCAAAAGCATTATTAGAGATTCAACATATTCGTGGGAAAAAAGCAATCGCAAAGTATATCACCAAATACATTGATCACAAAAATGCTCATCATAATTTTTTTTAACCTAAAATAGTAGAAAATAGATGGAAACAGTTGCAGCAATAAAACATGGAGGCAGAAAAAAAGGGACTCCAAATCGATTAACAAAGGAGGTTAGGGCAGTACTGAAGGAGGTTGTTTTTGACGAAATATCTCAAATCCATCTTCATTTTGAAAAGCTTGATCCCAAAGACAGGATAGAATTGTTGATTAAACTCATGCCTTATGTTTGTCCAAAAATTCAAACAGCGAGCCATAGTCTAAACGAACCAATTGATTTTGGTTTTTGAGTATTATTATTTTAAAAAACATCTATATCTATATCAGGAAAAAATCAGAAAACATCAAGGAACCCAAAAAACCCTGTTAACTTCTGTTAGATATAAAGGGATCAAATTTTTAACTATATTTAAGTGATTAAATTATCCTATGAGATTTATATTAAGTTCACTTATACTGTTATCTATTCTTTCCTGTGGAAAAGAAAGTCCTGCAGTTACAGATCCTGTTATTAGTTACACATTAACTGTAAGTTCTGGAACAGGTGGAAGTGTTAGTTCTCCTGGGGGTTCATACAATCAAGGTCAATCTGTATCATCTATGATCTCTTAAAACAGGGGAAAAACTTAGACTCTAATGAGATGAAAGCTGTAAAAAAAGTAGCTGCTAAGACGCTCGCTAGTCTTAAGAATGTTCTTGATAAAGAGCACTGGAGAGAGAAAGTAAAATTAACCTCAGAGGTTAAATCAAGGATAAGAACCAACCTTTTCCATCTCCCGCAAGAATCCTATCCAGACGCTGAAATAGACCAGAGAAAAGACAAAATATATCAACATGTTTACTCATCATATTTTGGTGGAGGAAACAGTGTTTACAAACAATCAGCTTAGCTATGATAAACGCAAACAAACAAAAACTACAAGACTTCTTCCAAGGTAATCTACAATTTGAGATACCCTTTTTTCAAAGAGCATATGTTTGGTCTGAGGAGAACTGGACAATTTTCTGGGATCACTTGATTGGAGAAGTCGAGGCATATGAAAAAGGGCTACAGAGTGAACACTTCATTGGAACAGTTATTACAAAACAAAAGGAGAATAAAAACCTTAGTGAAAACATTGTTGAGTTAATTGATGGACAGCAAAGGCTTACCACTATTACAGTTTTTCTAAAAGCACTTGCAGATACTTCTAAAGGTGACCTACCAAACCTTAGAGAAAGTATAGAGTCTCTGCTTTGGTTTAAAGACAGTTACTCGGAAAAGCATTATCGAATGATTCATAGTAGGATAGATAAGCCTAATTTTCATCAGATAATGGAAGCCCCAGAAGAAATTGAAGAACAAGACAACAGTTCAATAATAAAGGCATATCAATACTTTGTTGAAAAGCTAGGATCATATACGGATGATCAACGAGAAATGATAAAGCAAGTTTTACTTCATAAGGTGCCTATCATAAGCATGCTACTTGATAAGGATGATGATGAGCAAGAAATTTTTGACACCATTAATTCGTTGGGTGTTAGACTTACTATTGCAGAGCTTCTGAAGAACTACCTCTTTAAAGACAAGGAGCTTATTGAACATTATGAAGAAGAGTGGCAAAGTGTTTTCGAAAATGATGAAGAACTAGTTGAGTTTTGGAGTACGGTTAGGTCATCTGGTAGAGTTAAGAGAGACAACATTGAGCTTCTGCTTTACTGTATGCTGATCATTGAAACAAAAAAAGAAGTTCGTCTTGAAAAACTGTTCTCGGAATACAAGCTTCATCTTAAAGATATGGCGCTGGATCAGAAGAAACAATTCTTGCTAAGCCTTAATGATCTTGCCAACTTATACTTAGAAATGCCTCAAAAGGAACAACTTGTTGAGATTGGATATAAAGACGACATAAAAAGATTCTTTCATCTTCTAGAAAACCTAGAAATCACCACAATTTTTCCTCTTGTTCTATATCTGTATAGTAATATTACAGATGATCAAGAGCTTAAACGCTGTTTCAAAATTCTTGAATCTTACATTGCCCTAAGACAGATTTGTAAGTTCACAACAAAGAATTACAACAACCTGTTTATTCAGATCATACGATCTCTAGATAAGATAAAGATTCAAAAGAACATAGAGTCATATGATCTACTTGATATACTCAAGTCATTCAAAGATTTTGGAAATAGGCTTCCAACAACTATTGAGGTTCAAGAAGCTTTTCAAAGTAGTGTTTTATCTAACAAACAGGCAGGTGCGATATTGTACATTATCGCTTTAAAAGATATTGATTCTGAGTATTCTGACACTAAAACCTTATCCTCTAAATCTTTCTCTGTAGAACATATGATGCCTAAAAAATGGGAGGAGAACTGGTCTGATGAAAGCCTTGATGAACTTTCAAGGTTTAAGAGAAAGCAAAAGATTCTCACGATGGGTAATCTAACTTTAATAACAAAGAACCTTAACAGTAAACTTAGAAATCAGTCTTGGGAGAGTAAAAAACAAACTCTTAGTGAGTTTTCAAGTCTCAAAATGACAACTTCTTTCTTAAATCATGAAAACTGGAATGAAGAATCTATCACTGAAAGAGGTGAACTTCTATGTAGAAAAGCATTGGAAATCTGGAACATTGAATAGCTGTGTACTCTGACGAACTCATACGACATCCTGAACTTCAACCATTAATGAAGAAATACAAAAAAGTATTTCCAAAAGTGGACCTTGAATGTGAGATGTTATCTCTAGGTTAGTTTGGTTATACTGGTATGGGTTTTAATGTTGAGGCTGTAAAAGAAATACTTCACAAATGTCTTAGGGAGAATAAGTACTTCAAAGTATGGTCAATAAGCTGGAAAGGTCCTGAGCCAATACCCTGTGATTGGTGGCAAGGAAAAGTTGCATATTACAAATACAAAGGTTGAAGGTAACCCCCCTCTATACCCAATCATACCCCTACAAAGCACCTCATTTTACTCCATCGTGAATTGTACCTTAGACGAATTATAGCAATGGTTTACAGCTGATTTCAATTGTGGGCAACCCTGCGAAAATGTTTTGTGCTTAAATGATACTTTTTTTGTCTAATTATTTGCTTGTTGGCTAAAAAACCCTCCGCGAGGGAGGGTTGTGTTTATCGCTTAATTTAATAAACGGTCATTGTAATACAGCGTTTCTAATACAATCATTCCTTCCTCGTTAAAGTCATGTTGCGAATGAAATTTTAATACAATATTCTTATTTGTTTTTTTACTTTTTAGAGTCATATTATACCACGCTAAGACTACGCCTCCGTTGCCTTCGTAGTCAATATAGTCTGGATACCCTACTTCATCGATTGACACAAACTCAAATTGGCTAAATACTTCCCCTACATATGCTTGATGTTCCTTAAGACTCTTAGCCTCTTGGTCGATTGAATTGGCGTCATTTATTCGTGCATTTGGTGTAAAATCTTTCCATACTTTATCAAGATTCCCTTGGGCTAGGTTGTACCAAATTTGACGTACTTTCCCAATATATGGGTGGTCTTTATAAATGGTTCCATTCTTAATGGTTTGTCTTGATAAGTTCCATTTCTGCCACGCCGCTTGATTATCTGACCACCAAAAGCGAACAATTTTTTCTCCTTTTTTGTCAAAAACAAAAGTTGCGTTAAATGGCGTTCTAATTTTAAACCCATTGTTTTTATCCCATGCAATAAATTCTTGAAAGGTTTGAACAAAAAGCCCTGATCGCTTATACTCAATTGCATCAGAGTATGCTTGTCCTCTATCTTTTAATGAAATATTTACAAAATTATTACTCATCCACGTTGATTGCCCGAGTAAATTTTTAATATCACCCCCTTTATAGTTGGGATTATTATTCATTGAGCTTCCCATCTTAAACCCTTCTCCTGTAAGGTTTTTAAGGGTTTCGGTATCTCCGCTTATCCAGGCTGCTGTAAATTGATCAACAATATCAATAGCAGGGTGTTTGTCAAATACTTTACCATTATTATTTTTTTGTCCCCAAAGGATCAAAGGCAAAACAAGAAGAGCCAGTAGTGATTTTTTCATTTTAATTGATTTATGGTTAATAATATCTCTAAGATACAGAGAATGGGTTACATATCAAATCTTACGTTCACTATCCAATAGAAAAACTGTTTTCTAAAACCCATGCCCCTACCAAGATGATCTAAAGTAATTGAAGTTTTTGGCATTATTTACTTGAGGCAGTGTCATTCCTAAAAGTAAACTCATAGTCAACTCCTTACAAATGGGTGTTTTTCCATTAACACGCATAGTGCCAGAGTGATATCCACCAGAAAAGGGTGTTGCGGCTAACCAGCTAATGGAAGTCAGATCACGGTTTACGGATGCTTGTCCCTGAAAGTTTCGGATAGAAGGCTCCATATCAATGGTGTCTGTAGATACCCATTTCCCTGACAATTAGTATAATGAAGGTACAAAGTTGGCAGGGTTTTTTGGATTTCTATTATTTGAACAAGAAATCAAAAGAGAAATAATGGAAATGAATATGAATCCTTGTTTAATCATGATTTCAGTTGTTAAGTTGTGAAATGGCAAAATAATAAGCTCCTATCGAAATAGATTTACTTGCTCCGTTTGTAGAACGAATAACAGCCGTTCTAGGCATGGTGTCATAAGCGATGGTATTCTTTGACGAAACCAAAACTTCTGACATAGCTCCTTTTAGGAAGCTTTGTTTTTCTTGTTCGTTTTCAATATTAAAAACTTGTATCGTAGTTCGGTCAACAGGATTACCATTTGACAATTGATGTTTTCTTTGAATTGCCCCAAACATAGCCGGAGCAAACAGCTCCCAAGCGGTCGAAATACCACCACCAATGACAATTAATCCATCAATTAAATTGAGTATGTCCGCCAAAACAAAGCCCAATGCCTTCCCAAATTGATTAAAAGAATATAGCGCTGCTTCTTTGTTTATTCCTGTCTTGCCTCGGGCAATTTCATGTATGTGTTTAGGCATTAGCTCAAGGTCTAATTTAATATTTGCCTTTTTTGCATACACACGCTGAATTGCTCTAGTGCTGATGCTTTCTTCAACATTCCAATGGGGATTGTGCAGGTTGGACATATTATGAATTTGGGCACCCGAAGCGTTATCGCCAGTTAATAAAGTGCCATTAATTACAAGACCACATCCAATTCCAGTTCCTAATGTGACACCAATGAGATTTGAAAATTTTTTAGTATTTCCAGCTGCCTTTAATGCAGCATTAATATCTGGAAGTGTTCCAGCTATGGCTTCACCGTAGGCAAAAAGATCTCCATCGTTATTGATAAAACAGGGGCAATTGAAATGCTCTTCTAGAACAGGTTTTAGTGGGTAATTCCCATTGATTCCAGGAAAGTTTGGTAGGTTGCCGATGATGCCATAATTGTAGTCTGCAGGGCCAGGAAATGCAAAGCTTATTGCGCTTATGGGTTGTTTAATATTGGATTTTAATGTTTCAAATCCTTCAATAATTGTTGCTGTACATGAGGCTTCGGACTTAATTGAGGCTGGTAGACATACCATATCTGAAATAATTTCCCCATTTTGCATAGAAGAAAAAACAAAGTTAGTCCCTCCTGCATCTAATGTCAATATTATAGGGTTGATAACGCTCAAATTCTTATTACTTTTTCCACATTTTAGCTATCTCTTCAAGGGTTTTACCCTTGGTTTCAGGAATCATATTATAGGTGAAAATAATTAAAATAATGGCATTGAACATGAAAATCCAAAATGTGAAAGCGCCACCAACACTTTCCAATAATATCGGGGTAAGTTGAGTAATCAGCACTACACCTATCCACACCATCAATATCGAAATGGACATAGCGACCCCTCTAAATTTGGTTGGGAATATCTCTGATATTAACACCCATGGAATAGGTCCTAAGGACATAGCAAATGAAGCGATGAACCCTAAGATAAATAATAACAACCAAGGACCTGAAATCAATTCGAAGTGAAACATCAGCCCAACCCCACCCAAGCAAATTATCATACCTGAAATTCCCCACAACAACAAAGTTCTTCTTCCATATTTATCAATAAATGCGATAGCAACAAAAGTGAAAATAGTGTTCACTGTTCCAATAATTACGGTTTGAAACATAGCAGAATCTGCTCCGAAACCTATATTTTTGAATATCTCTGGGGCGTAATAAATAATAGCATTAATTCCTGTTATTTGAGAAAAAAAGGCTAAAAACATCCCAACTACTATTGCCATTCGTAAACCAGAGTTAAATAAGACCAAAATACTTCCTTTTTCTTCTTTAAATGAATCTTGAATTTCGTTTAATAGTTCTGCAGATTTATTTTGTCCATTAATTTTTTCAATAATGGCTTTTGCACTATCTATCTTTCCTTTACTAGCTAGCCATCTTGGGCTTTCTGGTATAAAAAATAACAGTATAAAAAAGAGAAGGGCAGGTATTACTTCTGAACCCAACATTATGCGCCAACCTATATCTAAGTTCCACTGAGCATCTCCACTCGAAGCAATTTGTAAATTGATGTAGTAAACAAGGTTGATTCCTATGACAATTGCTAGTTGATATAATGTTACCAAGGTTCCTCTAATTTTAGCTGGTGCTATTTCTGAAATGTACATGGGAGATAGCATGGAGGCGATTCCAACTCCAACTCCACCAATTAACCTTGCTAACACAAACTGGGTGAGATTGTTAGGAATAGAAGAACCAACTGCGGAAATAAAAAATAAGATTGCAGAAAGGATAAGCACCTTTTTACGGCCAAACTTATCACTTAAAAACCCTGCAAAAATGACTCCAATCATACATCCCCAAATTGCGCTTGAAGCTGCCCAACCTGTTAGTGCTGGACTCAAATCAAATATTGTTTGAATTGACCCAATGGCACCAGCAATAACTGCAGTGTCATAACCAAATAGCAAACCACCAATAGCAGCAATAACCGATATTATGATAACATATTTTGACAAAGTATTTGGTTTGTTGTTAGCCATAGTTTTTTTTATTTAGTTCGCACAAATGCTTTAATTAATGCTATTTTTTTTCCAGTACTTTTCCCTGTAGGAGTTACTGTATATGGGCCTACTTTCGCAGGAATAATAATTGCCTCGCAAAAATTAATAATAAAAGGTTCGAAAGCACTTGAGGGACTTTCAATAACAGCTTGTTCGCCATCTACAATCATAAGAACATTCAACGTATTGAGAGTATTATGTGATACTTTACAATCAAACCATTGACGTCTAGTTTCTATAAATTCTAAATCGTGTAATCCTGTTTTTTCTTCGACAAATCCATCGCCCAAACTTATTTCCTCAAATTGATTGATCAGGTTGCTTTGTGTCCATTCTGGAGTCCTATCCCATCGAATTACTTGCTCTCCGTGCTCAATAGAAATTGGTCTAGGTCTTCCATCCATTCCTAATCTGCCCCAGTCCCATAGCTTAAAAGTGAATATGTATGGGGTGGCACTAATTTCTAAGACCATACAATCCTTACCCGAACAGTGCAGTGTTCCTGCTGGAATTAAAAAGTGATCATGTTTTTTTGCATGCCATTTGGTGGCATATTTATCAGCATCAAAAATATGACCTTCTGATTGCGAGCGTTTTAATTCGTCAATCATTTCGTTAGGATTGATATTGTCATTAACTCCTAGATACACGAAAGCATCCTCACCTGCATCTATTATATAGTAACTTTCATCTTGAGTATATGCCATACCAAATTGCTCTTTGACATATTCTTTGAGAGGGTGTACTTGAAGACTTAAATTTCCGCCGTCCATAGTGTCAAGAAAATCGAATCGTATTGGAAATTCAGGACCAAATTCATTGTAAACTACGGGGCCTAATAACTCTAATGGTTTGTAAAAAACAACATTTATCGAAGGTATTTCGAAAATTGCATTCGAAAATTCAATTAGCAAGCTGTTTTCTTCAGGCACACAATTAAAACTCCAGGCAAAATTCGAAGTCTTTTTGTCTAAATCAAATTTTTCCTTCATCCACTGCCCTCCCCAAGGGCCCGAATCAAAATAAGGGACGACACTAAAAGGTTGAGTAGTCGCTTTAGCCAGCGCACTTCTAATGGCGTTTCCTGTTGCTAGCTTTGGTTCGCCTAGGGTATTGGTGTCCAATACATAATCAAATTTTGGAAGGAGGTCTTTTTTTAATTCATCACATACTCTCCAATCAACAAAATAGGATCTCTTGTATTGTTTTTCGATAGATTCTTCCCTGTCGCTAATTCCAATATTATCAACAAAATTTCTACGCATGCGCAGCTGAATTTCCCAACGTGCCATGTCTGCATAAATTAATAAGTCAGGATTTTCAACAAGCAAAGATGCACCGATGCCAAAATAGATGGTTAGGTTATTGTTGCTTCGGTTCTTTTTTAAATTTTCAACTTGAGTGGTTTCAAAAAAATCGTGCATTCTGAGCTGTGTAATAACCCCAAAAACTCGATGATCAGTAACATAGGGCTGAGTCATGATTCTAATTTCATTTTCACTTTTCATGAAATCTGAAGAATCGATTATGGTGGCATCATCAAAGTAAAAATTCAATTCATATTCAATCTCCGCCAAATCACACCCCTGATAGCACTCAACCACAACACGAGGGTTTTCGTTTTTAAGATTATTAACTGCAGCTGCAAGTTGGTCATTAATTGATTTCCAACCTATGACACAGTCATCCTGTTCCGGACTGATTTTTATTGTCGGATTTTTGTTAAACATCATTTATTTTGTTTTATCCTTTCTAACTAAATCTAATATCCATCATTTTGTGTTAATTGTGGATTTAGATTTATTTCTCGCTTTCAAGTGTGTAAACAAAGCTATCAGCTCTATAATAGCCTATGTTGAATTCGATAGGCCTTCTACCAGGATCAAACACAAAACGCTTTCTCTTCAAAATAGGTTCTCCAAGATTCATTTCTAGCTTATCTGCCATTTCTTTATTTGCTGCGGTAGCGGTTATTTCTTCCTGCGATAATTTAACAGTAACAGAATAATCTTCCTCCATAATATCATATAACGGTCTATTAAAATCTTCCTGCCCTGTTAAACCGATTCTGGGATGAAAATAGCTAATAAAAAACACAAATGGCCCAGAGTCCTCCCCCCTTAACCTTTCCATTTTTAAAACTTTTGAACCTGCCTTTAAGCCAAAAAATTGTAGTATCTCAATTTCAGGTACTAACCATTTAAATTCTATGTCATAATTAACAATATTTATTCCTTTAGTTTTCATTTCTTGGCTAAAACTTTTCCAATTATTCGATTTACTGTCAACAGGCTTAGTTACAATTGTACCAACTCCTTTTTTACGAATCAAAAGCCCTTCAAAAACTAATTTATTAATTGCCTGTCTTAGTGTATTTCTAGATATTCCAAGAGATGACGCCATTTGAACTTCATTTGGAAGTAATTTTCCTTGTTGGTGTTCAGGTAATTCAATAATTTTTCGAAGTAGTTTTTCCGCTTGAATATATAACGGAATCGCACTTTTATGATCAATTGAAAATTTCATTCTAATTTTTGCTCATATGTTCAAATGTATGGACAAATATAAAACTAATCAAATTGTTTTGTTCTATTAGCTATTATTTTTATTGTTTAGAAATAATTATGTAAAAAGTTAGTAGACTTCAAATTATTTACACCAAACAATATTTTATTTTAAAACAGGTTAACGGGAGTCAATTAATTACCAGAATTTTTTGATTTTAGAGTGACTTAGTTTTAACTAAATCATCATCAAAAACAGTTAAATCTACCCAAAAAAAGTTCGACTTTACTCCCTTAGACTCCACTTTTTATTCCCAAAAATAATTTTTTATTCTTGGGAATAATTTTTTGTGAAAATAACTAAATCATCATTAAAATAGTTCGATTTCACTCCTTTCTGCTCCACTTTGATAATCCCTATTGCATTTTAAATCAATGTTTTAGGGATTTTTTATTTTCTTATTGTACGGTATTCCTATTTTAAAAGCAACTAGAGATTATAATAACTACATATTAAATTTATTTGAAAACAAAGGAAATAGATCATTTGAAGATGTTACAGTAAATAAAATAGACGGGTATTATACTTTAGAAAGGGAACATTTAAGTGATTTGGGAGAAATTATGTCAATTAACAAAGGAGGTAAGGGCAGTGCTGAAGGAGGTTGTTTTTGATGAAATGTCTCAAATCCACCTTCATTTTGTACAACTTGACCCTAAGGAAAGGATAGAATTATTAATCAAACTGATGCCTTACGTTTGTCCGAAAATTCAAACAACTAGCCATAGCCTGAACGAACCAATTGATTTTAATTTTTGAATAATATTAAAAAAACATCTGTACAAATCTCAGAACAAAATCAGGAGGGTCAGGTGGACTAAACAAAAAATATCGCACCTTAAGAGGCTTTGATGTGGCCTTATTCCGTTTTGAAAAGGTCAAAACTTACCTTATATCTGTAAAACTCAATATTAGTAGTTACACTTAGTGCCCGTTTAATCCTTACATCCTCTTCAAGTCCAATTATGATGCCTTTTACGGTTTGATCATCTTCGCACAGTTCTTCTTTTACATATCCCATATAGCGTTGAATTTGGCCTACTACATTATCACTTACGCGACCTTTTTTCAACTCAATTACAAGTAAAGTTTTCTTATCCTTACTAATCGCTAAAATATCAAGAGGACCGGTATCAGAGGGATATTGTTGTCCAACCAATTCTCCATCCTCTTCATAAATGTCATATTCTTTTGAAAGCTGTGTAGATTTCCAGTTTTTAATTAAAAAATCCTCAAGATGTTTCTCTAATGCAAAAACAGAAGCGTCTTCAACAGTGGTGTCTGATGTTGTAATTAATGGTGGTTTATTCTCACCTATTAATGTTAAAATTTCTTCTTCATATTTTGAAATATCTGATTTAGTCCCAATTGAGCCTGTTGAATTCTTTAGCTCCTGTGACATTTCGTTTCTTTCTATTCTGGATGGATACCACCTTACAGTTCTTCTATGAGGTAATATTTGACCTGGATGATAATGATAGTTTGATTCAATTTCACCAACAAAATATGATCCATCACCATCAGGGCAAAGAACAACATCATTCTTTTTTAATCCTTTACAGACGGTCCACAGCATTCCGCATGCCAGGCCAGCAGCTACCTTTGATTTGCCTGGGTGACCTTCTAGCCATACCTGCCTGTATTTGGAATTAAATTCTCTCCAATTATCATAGAGATGATCTGTTAAATCTTCATCAGGAAGAAAACCTGCACCTATAAATTGACCTTAAAAGCATTCTTTTGAATACATGCTTTTTGCACCTAACATTAATCTTACAAATTTCCTCATTCTTAAAGTTTAATTCCTTGAATATATAAAAATCTTCGTGTTGTTTTGGTTTCCATTATTTTGAATCCAATTTTTTCTAACGATTCTCTGAATGATTCAGTTTTATTTTCATGTTTTGTTTTTGGCTTTGCTATAAAAAGTGTTTCGTAGGGCCTTGATATTAATTCATTAGCAAGGAATTGGATGGGAGACATTAGTGAAAAATTAAACCCTCCACTTGGGAGGGCTTATTTATTTACTTTCCATTTTGCATTGGATCCGTATCTTTCATTAATTTATTTAAGGTGAAATAAACAGGACAAAATTTAGTTAAAGGACTAATAACTTGTAATACCCCAACCGCAACGGCAATATAAAGAAAAACTAAATTCCCAGTTTGAAAGGTTAATCCAACGCTAATTAGATATAATACACCACAGATAGCATCATGTGCCCGTACTTTTTTAATGTTTTTAGCTACATTCATTTTAATTGATTTATGGTTAATAATATCAATAAGGTACAAAGAATTAGTAAAAAGAAAAAACCCTCCGAAATGGGGGGTTTAATCTATTTTTATTGAATGTGTATACTATTTATTTAGCTTCCCTTTTTATAAGCGTATAAACTTATTACAGCTATATTATTTTAATAGAAGTTGGGTTTGTTTGTATGTTTTTAATATATCACTCAGTTGACGTTTATACATGTTGGAGTATAGTTTTGCCTGCGATAGGAGACCATAAAAGTTATTGGATAAATAAAATTTCCGATCAAATGTATATTGGGTTAGTTGTCGTTTCCCATAGAATTCTCCATTTAATAAATTATAGTCAAAACGAATTCTAAAGTGCTGATAAGGGATTCTCCTAAACATTAAATTAAAATTGTCTATTTCTAATGAAGTAGCATAATTTCTTGCTTTTTGATGGTTATACATTTCAAGTAAATTATTTTTTAAATCATTATTATTAATAAGTTCAAAAGCCCCTGTGGAAATCATTTGATTATAAATACCATCTTTTGGGAAAAACGAAAAACCTACTTCTATATCGATAAGTTGAGTAGTGACACCTTTATCTTCTAAAAGTTGATGTTGTTGGTCGATATCATTTTGAAGAGAAGAAATTTTTTCTTCCGATTGATACAATGTCTCTAGTAGTGATTCAATTTGGTGTATATCATCATCAATGGTTTTAATTAGATCTTTTAGGTAAGCATTTTTTTTGTCAACGTTAGAAGCAACTTGATTTAAGTTACCCAAATAAAGGGATAGTAAAACACTACTAAAAATGACCAATCCTTCAAATAGATACTTTTTCATAATTTAAAATATATTAGCTAATGAGCGGTAATTGGTAGTAAGAAAAGGGGTGGATTTCACTATGAAAAAACGATAAACTCGCATAATGAATTGTACTTCAATTTAAAAATAAAAGATTATTACTTAATTACGGGTTATGTTAACTCAATTTACAAATTAATTGCACAAGATTTTAATTGAAAGAAATTAAGATCTATGATGAACTACCTGTTAAGTAAGTTTTAGCGCTTAATAAAGATTATTTACTTTATTAGATTTCAATAGGTATTACTTTATTAAATAATATTGGAGGTAGTTTTTTTAGATACGCTTGTTTTCTGAGCGCATTCCAAATTTTAACAACTTCAAATTCTTCAATTACTTTCTGGTGGGCTTCGTCAACGAGGTCGATCATATCCTCCCATTCCCAATTTTGGTAATGCTTTTTGATCGTTCTGTCCTGGTGACCAAGGAGTCGATATCGAATTTCTGTTGAAACATTCAGTTTTAATGCATAGGTTTCAAAAGTTTTCCTCGCCACTTTGAATGGAAATCCCACTACTTTTCTTGATCGTTTGGTATACACATCCCAAACATTGCGATGATCTTTTTCTTCATATTCAAAAAATTGAAGAAAGCGCCATTCACTTGGATATGCTTTTGGATTTCCAGAGTGTGTATAATGAATAGAAGCTTTGAGCGCATTAAATAGTTCGTCCAAAGGTTTACACGAAATCAAAATATTCATCAACTCACCCGTTTTACTTCTTCTATGTTTAACGTATCTTTTTGATCCTGTTTCACAATCAATGATTTGTTCATGCAAATGCATTTGATCAAAATCTCGGGGATAAAGACCTCTCATAGAGAACATCAATAGCCAGAATGCAAAAGTTTGGTAATCGTAAATATCTTTTACGTTTTTAACGTTCTTTAGTAATTCAGCTGAAGTTGCTGTTTCAATAATGTTATCTGTTTTTTTAACTCGCCATTTTGCTTTCTTTTTAAAAGGCTCACCGATCAGTTTTCGCTCATAGGCTTCATTGACAATCACACCGATATGCTTGAGATAGGTTTCAATTGAGCTACCTGAAAGATTGTTTAGTTTCCACAGCCCCACGGCTTTATCAATTTTCGAAAAGTTGAGGTCGTTAAAGCTGACAGATTTAAGCTCTAAAACCTTCATAAAGGCTAATAGAGAGTATTTGTAGGAGTTAAATGAGGTAAGCTTCATTTTGGGTTTAAAAACATCCTCAATAAAGCCCATTACATCTGCTTTGGAATCCCCTCCACTCATCCTAGCACAAAGCTCTTCCCATTCATATGCTCCTGACTCAAACAACACCCATGCTTCTTTAGCCTTTAAGAGAAAAGCATTTAACTTTCGATTAACTTGTGCTGCACCAACGCTTCCTTTTTTTACCTGGTACGTGCGTGCATTCCAGTCCTCTTTTTTGATCAATAGACCAATGTTCTTTTTAAAAACTTTTTCTTGTGAAGTGATTTTAATGAATAGGGGAGATCGGCCGTCTTTATTTTTACCAGATTTTATGTAAATGCCAAATCCCATGGATCAAATATAGCAAAATATATGTTGGGGTACAGAATGGGGCACAACCTAGGGCACAAAAAATGATATATTTATTCTTATTTTGATTATATTTAAGTAATAAATGAACTAAATATCAGTATTTTATCAATTTTACTAAAATAAGAACTTAACTGGCAGTCAAGAGGTCGTGGGTTCGACTCCCATCTTCTCCACAAGTAATAACAAGGGTTTACAGGAATTTATCTTGTGAACCTTTTTTAATTTGTCCCGAAAGTTGTCCCTGATAGTTTAACAAATAGTTAAAAAAACAGAATCAAATTCCCAATACTGGACCCCAACCCCAAAATTAAACTCACTTTTCTTTTAAGGACTTATTTCTTCTAGTATTATATAGCCTAATAATTCTAAAGACCTGAGTTTAAAAAAAATACTTCCTGAAAAAGTATTTATTCAATCTTGAACATACATTTTTCTAATGAAATTTGAGCCAAAATTCACCCAGATTACCTCCAAAAAATTGCGTTAAAATTTAATATAGTTTTACTAAAATTATTAAATACTATTGGGGAATGACAAAAACCTTCCTTAATCCCTGCTATTGCATAAACTTAACCAAAATGAATACAGCTAACGATTACGCATCACTTCCTCCAGCAATTCCAATGGAACTACTTCATCACTTGTAGAACACCTTATAAGATTCACACCATGACAGTGAGAAACTGGCTTACAAAGCTTCTAAATAGCTCTAATAAGGTAGAACAGGCATTCTATGTATCAGAAAGAGACAAGGGAGATTACAATAACCTACATGTTCATATGCTTATTGGCACTAATACAGACATGACCTATCAGGAAGTTAAATATGGAATGGGGAATGTATCAGTAGGAGACTATCAACCAATCTATGATAGTGAAGCAGTGTGTAAGTATGTAACCAAGCATATAGGTAAAGATGTGGACTATGACATTGTATTTAAAAGCTAAAAGTTTTCAAACATTCTTGATTTCTAAACATGGGGAGGGGTTTTTAGAATCGTTTTCAGATTAGACACTAGTTCTTGTATCTAGTATATAACCCCATACCTCTGCATTTAAGACACTACAAGCATTGCACCCCAATTATCCTTTCTAAAATAATAACAAACAGCGTATTATAGATTTATAAAGTAGGGGTTCTCCTTAGGGCTTAACTGGCATAGATGGGTGTAATCCAAACTCTCCTAGTCTGAAGAGTTTTCATTTAAACCAAAGGCATATCATCTTTAGGTTTTTATTCCTTCCTTAAAAAGAGTCATTTAAAAACTTTAAGTAAAAAATAAATCCCCAACAAAGATAAACCGATAATCAATAGTATTTCAGCACCTTGCCAAGACATAAGTTTAAATAGACAAGCAAAAATGCTGACAGATAATCCTAAATATTTAATCTTTACTAACATAATGTAAATATATGGGAAGAATAGCTGCAAACATGTCAGGGTTATATTCTCATATAATTAATTCATATAAAATATTGAAGTAAACAACAATATTAATAAAGTGTAAAACTCTATGAATCCATTTACCCCAATTTTTATCTCTTTTGCTAATGAAATAATTAGTCCTTGCTATGGCATAAAACCCAAGGTTTAAATAAAGAATAATTAGTAACTTTTCCATACCCTAAAGGTAAAATTCTAATTACGAATTTCGCAAAATCATCCAAAGAACTAATAATTAACTTTAGTGGCGTTTTTTAAACCACAGGCATATCATCTTCAGTAAGTTCTGGGATTTCTAATCCCCTTAAATAGGTTAAACTAACATTTATAGAAGATTTAATAGCTTCTTTAGACGTAAATGAGTTAGACGCTAACCAGCGCATTAAGATGCTTCAAATAGCCTTACAATACACTTTACCAAGAATGAAACAAGCTAATAATGAAGTGAGTGAAAACTTGCCTTTGTTTATTTTATAGTTGGTGTTATATTTGCGGTATATTTAACTTAAGCTATTCATTTGAAAAAATTATTATTTATACCAATCCTTTTATTAGTTCTTTTTAGCTGTTCACCAGATGAAGAAACCATTTGCACTGACTCAGAATTAGGTGTTAATTGTCAAGGTGCGGACTATATTCAAAATTCTGATTCCCCATATGTTCTTCCTTGGGAAATAGGAAAAACCTTTTCTATTGGTCAGGGTAATTGTACAGAAGGGTCACATCCTTTCGGCCAACTTCAATTTGCTTATGATATAAATATGCCAATAGGAACAAAGATAGTTGCTATGAGGTCAGGAATAGTTGTTAAGGTTATTGAAAGTTATGAAGACCTCGAATCTGGAACCGTTGGTCTTCTGGATGAAGCAAACTTAATTAATGTAAAACACGATGATGGGACTGAAGCTCAATATGTTCATTTGACTTTAAATGGAGCGCTAAAGAATGAGGGTGATTCTGTTGTTCAAGGTGAAGTCATCGCACTAAGTGGAAACACAGGAAAAACTACAGGACCTCATCTTCATTTTCAGGTTATTCAAGCATTAACAGAATGTGAGGATACAGACCCTCGTGAAAATTATACTTGGTATTCTTGTAACTCGATACCGCTCACTTTTAAAAATACTTCCGAACATTGTCTTGGATTGTTAGATTCAAATTTTAAGCCAAATGGCTATACAGCAGAACCATACTAATTTCTATATCAGACTTTCTGGACAAACCTTTTAAACCACAGGCATATCTTCTTCAGTAAGTTCTACAATACACTTTACCAAGAATGAAACAAGCTAATAATGAAGTAAGTGAAGACTTGCCTTTGTTTATTAGAGTAAGTTCTGGGATTTGTGATTTTTCAATTATTTTTTTATGTTTGAGTATTATTAATCATAAATCAAATTAAAATGAATATCAAAACAATTTTTAAAATTAATATAGCGTTAATGTTCCTTCAAGCACTTCCATTGTATATTTCTTTATTTTCTCCTGAATTTAAAATGATGCTTACAACTGACGCTTTTGGGTCAGACCCATCACCAGATGCAATAATAATTTTTGAACAATTTGCTTTAGTACTTGGATTATTAGTTCTTGGGATTATCTCCCTCATATATGGCTCACTAACTTTCAATGATATTAATGTTTTAAAAAGAATATCATTCCTTTTGTTTGCTTTATCTGGATTCTTTGCCTTACCCGATTTAATTAATGTTTTTACAGGTCAACCAACTGCTCCACTACCTGTAATAATTATGGGATTAATAACACTAGGATTATTTTATTACGGTTCTAAAAAAGGAACTATTTAAATCATCGGGATATCCTCTTCATTAAGTCCAGGAAGAAAAACACAGAGTAGAAATATTATAAGTATATTTAGGAAAATGAAAAACCTCTTAAAAAAGCTTTTTTTTTACTTCCTTCTCTTTACAGGTATGATACTTTCAACTTCCCATTTAGGGGATAATTATATGGGTATAAGTGATGAAGAGGGTTATTTATTAGCTATTGGAATCTGTTGTTTAATGGCTTTCTTTTTAGAATACTTCTTTCCAAAATTTAAAAACTAATTAAATACCTAACTCCCTCCCTAATACTTTGAGATAGAATTAGTAAATTTAGGAATATGAAACAATTGCTAAAAAATTATCTTAAAGACCCACTCTCAACAATTGCTAGTTAACACTACAATATTTATAATGGGGTGTTTATTTTTTGGTTCTTTAGCCACTTTTGGTATAGTATCAGAATTTGTTAGGGATTATAATGACCCCCCTCAAAACATTAGGCATCAGCATATTCAGCAGCATATGGATGAGCAGATTAAATACAATGAAATGATTAAACTACTTGACTCAATTAACCATAAACTTGATTAAATCATCGGCATATCATCTTCAGTAAGTTCTTCAATACACTTTACCAAGAATGAAACAAGCTACTAATGAAGTAAGTGAAGACTTGCCTTTGTTTGTTTTATAAGTTTTATATAAAGCTGATTGTTTTCTCTATAAATCAATTTTTTAAAACTCTGAGGCTTGACTAAAAATAGAATTGTAAATTATTTAATAGACTCTTTAGACTTAAACTAATCAGCGTATAAGATGCTTCAAATAGTCTTAAAATTCACTTTACCAAGAATAAAACAAGCTACTAATGAAGTAATTGAAGACTTGCCTTTGTTTATTAATTATTTTAACTCAAATAAATGTTTTTAATAAAAGTCCTAGACCAACACCTGCTATAAAAACAGTGATAACCTTGATGGTGAAAAACCATTTGAACCCTCTTTCCCAAGAATCAGGAATATAGTTTTTATTTTCATCTTCGGATTTTCCTGTGCTAGTTACATAATAGGCATAGCTAAAGACTCCGCCTACAAGAACAAAAGTAAAAATAATCGTGGATACAATTTCATTCATAATGATATGATTTTCACCAATATAGACTAAATTTTGAACTTTTGTTTAGTTTATTGGTTGTATTTAGGTGAAATGAACCCAAAGGCTTAATAAAAAAAGGGTTTTAGTCATTAGTAAAATAGCTGATAGACTCTTTAAACATAAATGAGTTAAATACTAATCAGCGCATTAAGATGCTTCAAATAGTCTTACAATTCACTTTACCTAAACTAAGAAGTTCAGAAACCACGAAGAAACTTTATAAGGATTTACCGCTGTTTATTGATTAAATAAAGCTTTAAAAACAGTTTTGTAAATTGTATTGATAAATTAGATATTATGAAAAAGCTACTTCTTATTTTATTCTTAGTTCCTATGGTTTCGTTTGGGCAAAATATTGAATACATCAACAGCAAAGAACACAAGCGCTCTGGTATGCCATTCTCCCAAGCAACTATTGTTAATGGTGTTATTTATCTATCAGGACAAATAGGAGAAGTTAATAATGTAGTTGTTGAGGGTGGTATTGGTCCTGAAACGAAACAAGCCTTGGATAATCTCAAAAGTATTTTGGAGGATATGGGACATTCAGTAGAGGATATATTTAAATGCACCTGTATGTTATCTAACATTAAGGATTGGCCTGAAATGTCAAAAGCATATGTGGAGTTTTTTAATAGAGAAAATCTTCCCGCAAGAAGTGCTTTTGCAGGGAGTGGTTTAGCTTTAGGTGCAAAAGTGGAAATAGAATGTTTGGCATTATTTAAAGGGATGAAAATAAATAAATAGTCTTGCAATTCACTTTACCTAAATTAAGAAGCACTGAAAGGGCAGAGCATCAGAATAGCTTCTAAACACCTAAATTAAATGATAATAAAGCCTTATGGGGTATATCTCGTATCAACTGTGACATAAGTCACAAATATCATTTGTAAATAGATGTAAATTTATTTATTAATCATAAAATAAATTTAAAATGAAAAAATACATTCTTTTAATGACTGTGGTCTTAATTTCAACTTTTGCATTTTCGCAAAATCAAGAGCGATTAAGTGTTCACTATTTTGATATTCCAGAGAGTTTAGAAGCGGAGCTTATGGAATTTAATAAAAAATTAAATCAAGAAATTGAAAATGCTGGGTTTGGAAAAAACTTTTATAAAATATACAAGGTAAAGGCAGATAATAAAGCTAAAATGTATAACTACCTTCAAATAAGTTCATATACCAGCGATAAGCACTATGAAATGACTCACGATGTGAGCGACCAATACAATAAACTTTTAGATGAATTCTGGAGTTCAGATGTTGCAAAAGAATTTGATAAAAACAGAATATATAGAAAAGTTTATAGAATTGATAACTGACCAATAGATAAAGATGCTTTGAGTTGGATTACATTTTCTATTGCCTAGGCTAAGAAGTACAGAAACAACAGAGAAACCTCATAAGGATTTACCGCTGTTTATTTAGTAAGTTCTGGAAGAAAAACACGGAGTAGAGATATTTTAGAGTTTCTTATATTAGTAAATTATTAATAATAAATCAATATAAAATTCAATGAGACAAGTTAAATCAATATCAATTTTGTTAGCTCTTTTATTTGCAATTACCAGTTGTAAAAACACAATACATAAAGACTCGATTGTTATAAAAAATGCTGATTCAAATGAGTTAATATTCATTTTAGAGATGAATACTAAAAACAATGTGAAAGCTAAAATAGAAGACTTTACTCAATATCTATCTGATTTTATAGTTGAGAGAGAACCTTCAACTATTTATGGATACTATCTTTCAGAAGATGGAAAGAAAGTAACATTGATTGAGAGGTATAACAATAGTTTAGACGGAATCAAGCACGGCGAAGACTTTATAAATGGTCCAAATTTTCAAAATTTTTTCAAGTTTTTTGAGATTGAAACATTCATTGTTTTAGGAAAAGCATCTGATGAGTTCAAGAAGTTTTGTTCAGAAAATGGATTTGTAATAAATTATAGAGAATCCATTGGAGGATATATCAGAAAATAACAAAACCACAGGCATATCTTCTTCGGTAAGTTCAGGCACTTCTATCCCCCTTAAATACGTTAAACTTGCGTTACTTATATTTGTGTTAACTAAATTATCGTGAAAAAACTTCTTATTCTTTCAGTTTATTTTTTGGATATAGCTGTTCGCCAACTCATTTTATTTCGCCAAAAACTATCAACTTGCCTTTGTATTCTAAAAGTAATAATGCTAAGGAATTAGTTCGGTCAAAGTATGGCGCCCCTTTAAAGATTGAAAATCAAGTAAAACAAGAAATATGGATTTATAATTATAGTAGTTCAATAAAAAGTAATAGAACTGTCATTTTTGATAATAACGGCAAAATCATTAATAACAAGAAACACTACAAGATGTTTCATATGATAACAGGATTAAATAGATATTCATTTATTATTCTGGGCGTTGTAGTCGGTGTGGTTTTAATTCTCCCACCTTTTCCTGCGTTGCTCTAAAAACAGTTTTGTAGATTGTATAGATAAAATATATAATATGAATTACAAAATTTTGATGTACACAGCTGCTACTCTGATTGTAGCAAACCTTTTGATTGGATTATTCTCTAATTTTTGGGGTGACTCTAATTATCCTGATTACATCAACAGTATTTTAATGTTGCTTCTAATTATTTCTGGAACACAAGTGTTTTCACAAAAGAAATAAAAACGCCAACAAACCAGTCTGGGGAACTTGCCCTAGTAATTAGAAGTAACTAACGTAAATATACACTACAAACGTCCTCTAACAGGGGCGTTTTTTTGTACACCAAAAACCTAACTTCAATAATTGTACTCCATAGTCTATTTTAGAGCCTAGGTGAAATATAGTAGAAGCTGCTTAGGGAATAGATTAGGGTCTTCTCTTGTCACTAAACTATAAAAAAAAGACCGATCTGTTGTGCTAGCGAAGAAACTTTTGCTTACCTCCCTGGGCGAAAGATAATCGTCTTCACAAAAAGTGGTACATTTATTCTGAAGGAACGATTCGGATAAATTTACGCAAAACATAAGACCAAATTAATGAAAAGATCAACTGTTAAAACTGCATTAGGAACACTTATAAGTTTTAGTTTTCTCGTGCTATTAAGCGCTTGTTCGTCTACAACCAAAAAGGAAAAGCAAGCCCAAAGAGCGGCCGTTTATCCTAGCGATGTTTTACCTTCTATGGACCAATGGAAAATTCTTCTAGGGGATGGAACCTACAAAGATTCGTTGCTTAACTATGCGAAAAAAGATTATTTCTATGTAGAAAATGAAGATCAAACCAATTGGGTAGTATACAAAACACCCAATGCTGGGGTAAGTTCAAAAAACTCGCACAATACGCGTACAGAGCTGGGCCAAATAAAGGAGTGGACTCCAGAAGAAGGGGGGAAACTAAACGGGACATTAAAAGTACAACATGTTTCCACTTCGGGCGATGCACGTGTTGCCGCTTCTTATTCGGTGGTTGTTGGACAAATACACAGTCATCAAGGGCACGAAAATGAGCCGTTAAAGATATTTTACAAGAAGTTCCCTGGCCACGAAAAAGGATCGGTCTTTTGGAATTATGAAATCAATACCCAAGGGAGTAATTCAGGCAGATGGGATTATTCTACCGCCGTTTGGGGCTACGATATGTCGGTGCTTGGAGCAAGTCCAGACAGCTACCCCGAGGAGTTCGAGGACGGGATTGCCTTAGGAGAAGAGTTCTCTTATGAGGTAAATGTTTTTGAAGGCATTATGTACCTAACCTTTACAAGTGACGGACATCCAACTCAGCGATTCACCAAGAACTTATTGAAATCTGAATTCGCTAAAAAAGAAGACATGCCGCAGCAAATTAAAACACTCTATGCAGCCATTGGACGAGATGGTGTTGAACGTGAAAATGCCTATGCTGGCGAACTACAGTTCTTTAAACAAGGGGCTTATAATCAGACCAACGGAAAAAGCCCCGAAGATAATATAGTCTGGAGTACAGGTTCTGCTGTGTATGGCGGGGATATTGAACAGCAATATGCCAACGGATCCTTTACAGAAGTTTGGTTTAGTGCGGGTTCTCTAGGACCCGGAACTAAACCCGAACTGGAGTAATTCGCTGAGAGGGAATTTTATTTTTTTACCAAGCGTGAAGAAAATATAAAAGCCCTGGCGCCATAGGCGCAGGTTTTTTTGTGTGTGAGTGAGGATGATGTTTGGCGCAAAATCACGGATGATTTCGGCCAGATGTGCTTCCCTTTCTGGATTAATTAACATTGGGTAGTCACCCAATCCAAGCATTGATATGTACAGCCCAGTATATTTGATGCTTTAGTCGATATTTCATGTCGTGCTTCTTTCACACTTTCTATGCTTCGGTTTGGGTCTTCTTTCCACAAATTACCCGACTCTCCTCTTTCTAGATAGGAAAGGGACAGATTCAACACCTCTCTTCCAAGTTCTTTTGTTTTTGCAATAATTCCTCCGGCTCTCCACACAAAATCTGCAGCGTGAGCCCCAACAACGAGTAGTCTCATAAAATTAATTTAAGCAAAAATAGATGTTTTAACGCCTATCAAATTAGAGCATCAAACAAAAAAATAGTACAAATCGAACATCTTTTGAAACTTAATCCTATCTCTGAGTGTTTTCTGTGCAAAAAAAACACCTCTAACAGTTAGAAGTGTTTTTTGAATAAGATTAGCGTAAATCTAGCCGTTATTTCTCTTGCATTAATTGTGTTCTGGCATTTTCCCCCAAATACCGATAATAAACATGGTAGCAATTGTAGCATACATGATCATTGAAGGTACATCTGGTCCAAAAGCTGCGGGACCATCAACGACCGTTTGTCCCCAATTGACAATATATGCCTCGGCTAAGGTGGAAATTTGTACTCCCGCTTCTTTCAATTCAGACAGCTGAAAAGAAGTGTTTTTTTGCTGCGTTATTAGATAAGAAGCGACCTGTAACCCAAAGAAAATTGGAAAAGAACAAAAGAGAGTCAAAACCACTTTCCCATAGACGGGAAAGTTGAGTTCCCGGGAACGTCGGATTAAATAAAAAGCCAAAGCAGTCATTAAAATAACAGCAACAGTGTATATCGCATTATTGATGAAAATTTGATTGGAGAGTTGAAAAATTTCGAATTCAGTCATAATTATATTGTTTTGATTTATTTTTCTTAATCTACCACTCTTTTATTCAGTTAGTTGTGACTTTTGTCACATTTCATTTATTTTAGGAATGGTCCTGTTTAATTTTCACTAATTTTAAAAACCAAAACTATTTTTTATGAAGTACAGTGAGATTCTAGGCCAATCACTGAGGGCTGAATTTGAACAAAATGCAACTACCCTCAAGGTTCCGAAAAACGCGCAAATCATTTCAGTGGGCGATCGCATCAATGATATTCCCTTCTTGGTCTCAGGAACCATTCGAGTTTATGCAGAAAGCTACGAATCAGGAAAAGAGGTTTTGCTTTATTACTTAGAGAGTGGTGAAACCTGTTTTATGTCTATCATTGCAGGAATGGGCGATCAAATTAGCAAAGTATCTGCTGTAACAGAAACGGATTGTGAACTACACAGCTTGCCCAATCTAAAAGTAAAAGAATGGCAACTCGCATATTCTGAATGGAACGGTTTTATATTGGGTTTGATGGTTAAAAATTATACCAACACAATCAAAACCATTGAAGAATTATCGTTTCTAAATATTGAGTTAAGACTCATTAATTATCTGCAGAAACACCAAACCACAGATGGTGTGACAGAGGTGGTGAAAACACATCAACAAATTGCAAAAGATTTAGGTACTTCACGCGAGGTAATTACTCGCGTACTCAAAAAAATTCAATTTGACGAAAAGAATATTTTGGTGTTCAAATAAGAAAAAAGAAAACCCCTCGACGGGCGAAGGGTTCTTAATGATTTTCTAGGCTTTTGTCATCATTGCCGAGGCAACAAACACAATTCCCTCTGGCCCACTAACAGTATATTGATAGTGTATTTTATTGGAATCATTTGGCATAAGGCTAATCTTCCATGAGGTAACAAAGACTTCTTTCTTTGAAGATAAACCACTTCTTTGGGCATCTGTTACAAAGACAAATTCACCATTTTTATTACTTTTTAAAACAGAAACAGGCTTGTTTTGTAACCCACAATAATGGGTAGACAAGACTTCATCATTTTGTGCATTAAAAATGGTCAACATTTCGATGCCCCCTGTATCGCTCTCTTCCAAAAGCGCACTTCCATTCGAGGTAATGCTGTAATTTAATTCGAAGGCATCAGAGGTACCGTCGGTTCTTTGCAATGTTCCCTGCCATTTTCCTTCCAAGGAAAGGAGTTGTTTGAAGTTGTCAGAAACATCGTTTGCATAAGAATTCGTAAGGCATAAAGATGCCGTAATAAAGAATAAAAGTATTTTTTTCATGTAAATAGAGTTTGTTTAATAAACTTAAATTTAGGAATCTCAGAAAATTAGAGTGTGACTTATGTCACAAGAGAAAACAGATCATTTTGATAAAATCATCTCAGTTAAATTTCCTTCAAAAATGAGGAGAGCTACAAATTCTCGGGCTTTAATCCTTAAATTTGTTAAAACCATTGTCCATGCGTAAACCCTTCCTCCTTCTTGTTTTTCTTTTTTTGTCTTGTTCAAAAGACAAAACACCCCCACCTGCTGTTATGTATACACTCATTGTATCAGCGTCTAGTGGAGGATCTGTCAATCCAACAGGAGGGCCTTATACAGCGAATACAAATGTTGCAGTAACCGCAACACCAAATACAGGCTATGTGTTTTCCCATTGGACAGGTAATGCGAACGGAAACGATAATCCATTGTCCATTAGTATGTCTGGAAATAAAAGTATTCAGGCAAATTTTGTCCAACAGCAGTTCACCCTTGAGGTCAATGTTCTTGGAGAAGGCAGTATAAGTCAATCTCTAATTAGTACAAGTAAAACAACGCAAGATTATACGGCTGGCTCTGTGGTGCGTTTATTAGCATCACCCTCGAGCGGGTGGTTGTTTTCGGGTTGGTCGGGAGCAATAGAGGGGAGCGACAATCCGTATGATGTTACCATAAATGAAGCCAAGACAATAACAGCGAACTTCCAAGAACGACAAGCTGGAGAAGCGGTGGTTTTAGAGGCTGATGGCCCAGGAGGTACTTACGATCTCATTACCTCTGTGCTGGCCCCTGGATGGAGTCCCATCGAGGTGCCCGATTGTAATCATGCGGCCTTTGGTGACCATATAGATGAAATCTTCGACGAAAGTTTAGCAAAACATGTCTTCCGATTTTACATCCATCCAACGCCAGACAACGACCGCTGTATTAATTTTGACCGACAGCGAAATGAAATTAAATCCTACGATAAATCTCCAGAGAACTTATTGGGTCGAGAAGGAGAACGGGTAACCTATCAATGGAAGTTTAAGCTCCCAGCTGGGTTTCAATCTTCCCCAAAATTCACCCATATTCACCAAATTAAATCAGTGGGCGGTGATCTGGCCAGCATGCCGATTTATACTCTTACGACGCGAAAAGGCACACCAGATCAATTGGAATTGCGCTATGCAGAAACCGAGAATCAAGGCACCTTAACACGAACGGATTTAGCCCCATTCATCGGTCAATGGGTTGAAGCAACCGAAACCATTGTCTATGGTGTCAATGGAACCTATAACCTTGAGCTTAGAAACGCCCTTACACAGGAAGTTCTTTTGAGTTACGCTAATCCGTCGATAGTAAATTGGCGTCCCGGAGCTAGCTTTGCCCGCCCGAAATGGGGGGTCTACCGCAGCTTAGTGTATGCCGAAGATTTGCGCGATGAAGCCGTTTTGTTTGCCGACTTTAGTGTGACGGAGGACTAGAAAACAAGTGATGTTTTTTAAATCAAGCTGTTGTTTTCCACAATATGCGTTCCTTTTTGGGAGGACTTGGACAAGTCGATCATCGCTTTTGCCACTTTTTCTCCTTTAATGGGGCGCAGTTTTTTGGGAAGTAGAAAAGCAAATAGCGGCATAACTAGTTGTGCGATCTTTTCTCCAAAACGGAATTCATTTCGTTTTCCTAGTAGTAAAGAAGGCCTAAGGATAGTGGTGGAGGGTAAATTTAGCGCAGTCACTGCATCATCGATCTCCCCTTTAAGTTTCAAGTAAAAGCCAGCACTACTACGCTTGGCCCCAGCGGAAGAAACATATAAAAAGGAGGATACGTTTTTCGTTTTACAGGCCTTTGCAATGGAAAGGGTAATGTCGTAATCAATTTTACGATAGGCATCTTTGTCTCCTTTGACCCGAGCTTGTGTGGTGCCAATACAAGAAAAAACAACACTACTGTTTTCGACCACTCCTTCAACTTCCTTCTGAGAGGAAAAGTTTATTAGACGCACTTCAAGCTTGGGATGTGAAAGTACTAGCGCTCTTCGGCTAACGACAACAATCTTTTCCAATGAAGCATTGGCCAAGAGTTCACTTAATAAAAAACCGCCAATTAGACCGCTGCTTCCGAACAGCGTAACTTGTTTTTTGTTCATTTTTGAGATGATTGCCCTTTTGGGCTGTCCTTTTTCTGCATGGGTCCGCGCAAATGAATGATGAGACCATTCAAGAAATTACGTAAAATTTGATCCCCACATTCCATATATTTTTCATGCTTTTCGTTTCTGAAAAAAGCACCAAGCTCCGATTTGGAAACATTAAAGTCCACGAGTTTGCAGATGGCAACGATGTCTTCGTCACGCAATTTATGTGCTACACGAAGTTTTTTAAAGATGTCATTGTTTGTTAATCCCATGTATGTAAAGATAGGTGTTTTTTTATGGGAACGACTGTTTAGTTTTTTGACCTGGTCTTTTGCTTAATCAAAGCATATGCTAGGGTAAAAGCAAAGAATATTGCACCAAAAAAAGATGGGATGATTAAAAGCTCACGGAAAACGCCAACAAGTATAGTTTCAATTCCTAGTTTATACAGTAGATAAAATAACCCGTAAATGCCTAAGCAACTCAGCAACCCAGTGACGTTATGTTTTATATTCATTGAAACAAGGTAAGTAAATTCCATTATCCAATCACTTTCCCCCTACATTTGATTTATGTTAAGTGAAAAAATCCATGCCCTTTTGCACCCAGAATGTTACCACGGCAAGGAGTATTTAAACCCTCCGCTGAAGTAAACTAATTTGCGTTTAAAAAGGATATATTTAGGCATCGAGTACACGAAAAAAGACGCGTTGAGAAAATGCTCAAGCCCAATTAAAATAAAGAACAATTCAACAAAAATGACACCGCTTTTTTCTTTAAAAAATTATTTTTCGTGAGATACAACTATTCTTTATAAACCATACAAATCATAGCATAGGCTTTAAAAAAAAGCCTATGCTATGATTATTGTCCTCCAATTCAATTCTATTCAGTGACAGAAATATAGGTTATTTCAACAGAGTCGATGAGGGTAACGGTTTCAATTGCCGAAAGCAATAGAGGATAACTCATCTCTAATGAATCTTCAGTAGGTAGACTACTTGGTGTTTCGGAGAGTGCATAAATGGTCATTATGTAGGTGTTTGTCCCAGGAGATGGACTACAAGGCGATGAATAGGAAATTTTAGCAAAGTCTTTATTTGGCCCCATGAACCACGCTCCATCATTTGCACCACCATATGGAATCTCGCTTACAGAAGGATCAATATCCCAAAGTAAAAGATAGTGATTAACTTCATCTGCATTTATATTTGCGTGAATTGATATTGCAAGTGACCCTGTCCCTTCGGGTACATTTGCCCATGAGATAGGAATCGAGCTTTCTACACCATTAACTTTAGCTTCACACGTATAACTTTCTAAAATCGCTCCATTAGCATCAATAGCTATGCTAGATAGTGAAAAATCAGAATTTGAAGATGTAACAGTATATCCAGCAGAGGTGGTTTCTGAAGTTGTATTTGTTGTTTGTGAAACAGTTGAAGTGTCGTCAGGTGGAGTAGTTCCAGTATAAGGAATATCAATACAAAAACTTCTATTAGTATAGGTTTCAACATTCTCAGTTGAGCCTTCAGCTATTGCTCCATTGGTAGGAAGATTGGAGGTACCTCCATTCTCATCAACATGCGTGTAGGTGTAATCACAGGTTGTTGGATCCCACGAATAATTGATGTAATATTTGGTCCCAGAGACAGTATACTCAAATGAAAAAGCATTATCACCAGTTTGAGAAAATGCTGTTACCTCAGCTCCATCGACCGGTCCAAAACCATCGCTTGGACGAACGGGTGAGGAAAATGCTTGAGGAATTATTTGATCTTCTGGTGCAGTACTTGTGGGATCTATTGTTACTACTCCCATCATTTTAGCAATAAAATAAGGAGCTTCTGTTGAGGTATGATAACGATAACTTTCATTCTCATCATAACGACCCAATGCATCGTCCAAAGCTAGGTCTGTAAACCCATATACAGGGAAACCATCCAAGGCATAAGCAATTGGATTACCTTCTCCAGCGAGTTCTTGAAGATGTGTTGGGGGTTTGTGGTAGTGGTAGTCATCTCCTCTTCCAAAATGCCCTCCCCAATTGTCTAACTCACCGAGTACAAAACTGTCATTCCCTCTGTTATTTAGTGAGTTGAATATTGGGATTCCGTTTACAGCGACAGCTAAAGCGCCTTTTCTTAGTCGTAAGCTAGTATCTAATGGATCGTCTGACATTACGGGGTTTAATGGTATCGCCCAGCTATTATCGCCCGTATAGTTTTGTGGTATTGGCACTTGTTCTTGCCACGATGTAATTCCTACAGCCATATTATGTGCTGGCCATCCGTATGAAGAAATATAAAAGTAATCCTCGTCTGCAGAAATAGACACATCTGTAAAGGCAGAAAAATGAGACTCAATTGTGCTTAAAATACTACTTGGATCTGACGTGGTTGGAGTATTCGTTGAAGTATCAGTGGAGGTGTTACTTGTTGTTTCACTACCCACAGGGATAAATGTAACACTAATTGTTTTAGATTCATTTACAGTGAGTTCAATTGGGTTGTCAGTACTTGAAACAGATCCAGACCATCCTGTAAAAACCCACTCATCTAATGGATTCGCAGTTAATCTAATCACACTCCCTGAAGTATATTCGGTAGTTGATTTACCTGCAGATACAATTTCTTCAGAAACTGTTCCAGAACCTGTTATTGAAACAGTAAGAGGATATTTTCTTTTTAAAAAATTAGCCGTAATTGTTTGATTTGTATCAACTGTTACTGATAGTGGATTATCAGTTGAACCATTTGACCAATTAACAAATACATATTCTGAATCAGGGGTTGCGGTAATTGAAACAGATGTGCCTTGAGTGTAAGACCCACCAGGTGAACTAACACTCCCACCAACTCCTGATGTTATCGTTAAAGTTAAACTAATAACCGGATCCACTGTTGGAGTATTATCTGATTCAAGAGGAGTTGCATCTTCTGTTGAACAGGTGATAAAAAACAAAAAGGTAATGGATAATAATGAAGGAAAAAGAAAATTCTTTTTGTTTGAACGACTAAAGTAAAAGGTAAAAGATAGTAATGTAAGGAACAGTAAAACGGCGCCTATACTGGCATTGGACTTGGAAATTTTAAGTAAGGGAGCATTTGTTTTTAATCCAACTATAGGTTTTGCTAAGTTAGCATTTATGTGGGCGGTTAACTCATGTCTTTTTAAGATTAAGAGTTGGTCTTCCATAGAAAAATCGGCTATTGGATATTGAGAGATCTTCCCAGTAGATATATTTTGAAGCAAGACGATTCCGTTGTTAAAACCAATATAATCGGCTTTAAAAGAATGGTTATCTCCCATTAATTGCCATTGATGCGCGTGTTTTTCTGAATGAGTTCCTGAATGAGAATAAACAAATCCGTTTATTGAGAATAAGAAAAAACATAGAATTGTTATCGAGAGGGAGATACGTTTTTTTTGCATTTATAAATAGAACAGTAAATAATAACTAAAAATACGCTATATTTTTAATAATCAATCAAACTATAAATGATTTTTGACAAAATCCATGCCCTTTGGCATCCAGAATGTTACCACGGGTGGGGTAAAACCAAACGCTTTTTTGAGGGTTGGTACTATAAACTGGTGAGTGAAAATGAAACACATGCACTTGCCATTATTCCGGGGATTGCCATGGATGAGAAGGGCAATAAACAAGCCTTTATTCAGGTGTTGGATGGGAAAAAGAAAGAAGCCTACTACCATCGTTTTGATGCTGAAGTTTTTAAACCCCACCCCAAAAAACACGACCTTAAGCTGGAAAATAATCGCTTTAGTTCAAACAAAATCAGTTTAAATTTACCTGATTTAAAAGGCGAAATACAATTTAGTAATTTACATCCTTGGTCAACAAGCTTGTTATCGCCAGGTATTATGGGACCTTTTTCTTTTGTGCCTTTTATGGAGTGCTATCATGGAATACTAAGTATGGATCATGTATTGTCTGGGAGTGTTGTATTTAAAGGAGAAACACTTTCCTTTGACAACGGGAGAGGCTATATGGAAAAAGATTGGGGGCATTCTTTCCCCGAAGGCTATATCTGGATGCAAAGCAATCACTTTTCGCAAAAGGAAGTGTCTGTCAAGGCATCTATTGCTAAAATTCCTTGGATGGGTACTTCCTTCATTGGACACATAGCAGGGGTTTTGATTGAAGATCAACTCATCGAGTTTACCACCTATAATGGGACACAATTACTGCTTTGTCAGGTGACCCAAGAAGCTGTTTTACTTCACATGGAAAATAGAAGTCATCGACTAGAAATAAAAGCGAAAAGGGAAGAGGCAACCAGTCTTGCCGCACCCATTGCCGGGTTTATGGATGCCCGGATAGAAGAAAGTATGAAGAGTGAAATTCACGTCCTACTGACCGATAAAAAAAGAAACAAAGTCTTACTTAATGATACTGGAACTTCTGCCGGAATAGAAGTCGCTGGAAATTATTCGCTCGTTATGAAAGGATAGTCCGATACAATCTTCTTACGTATTATTGCATGATCCGAAAATTTGCTGCCCGAACCTCTTCTTTATTCGCTAATACAAAGATGGGGGTGAACACATAGGTCGCCTCAGAATTTCTAAAAGCGCGTTCAAAACGAACACTTACAATGGCTGCTTCGGAGCGGTTAATGACATCTTGAATGTACTGTTGACAAATAGCGGTGTTTTTCTTATCTAGTTGCTTGGGATGGATAAAGGCCTTGATTAAGTCACGCTCAAAGATCACTTTGGCTTCTTCAAATGGAGTTGATTGACTTTCCTTTGTTTGTCCAAAGGTCAACAGCGGTAATAAAAGGAATAAATAACGCATGAGATTGGGTTTAGCTATGGCCAAACTTACGAATGCTTTCCCGAAACCAAAAACCTTTTTACGTATATTGATTGCATCTATTTACAATCTATGGAATTTAAAAATAAAGTGGTGTTGATTACAGGAGCAGCTTCTGGGATTGGAAAAGCAGCCGCAATCGCTTTTGTAAAAGAGGGGGCTAAAGTGCTTGTTTCTGACCGAAATAGCAACGCTGGAGAGGCCACAGTAACCGAAATCACATCACAAGGGGGAACAGCCGCCTTTCTACAAGCAGATGTCGCTGTTTTTGCCGAGGTAGAACAACTTGTGCAACAAACGGTCGATCGTTACGGAAAGATCGATATCGCCATCAACAATGCCGGTATTGCTGGGCATAGTGCTAAAACAGCCGACTACCCCATTGATGATTTCGAAAAAGTTATGCAAGTCAATACGGCGGGTGTGTTTTATGGAATGAAGGCGCAACTACCTCAAATGGTGAAACAAGGCAAAGGAGTTATTATCAATACAGCATCTATTGCAGGACTAAAAGGCTTACCCAATTCAATAGCTTACACAGCGAGTAAACATGCTGTGGTAGGGATGACCAAAACCACCGCCATGGAATACGGAAAACAAAATATTCGTGTAAATGCTATTTGCCCTGTCTTTACTGTTACGCCCTTGTTCAATCCAGATACAATCGAAAAAATGGCGCCAGGAATTCCAGAAAAATTAAAGGCAAATGTGCCCATGAAGCGCTTTGCTGAGGTGCAAGAACAGGTCGACGCCATGTTGTGGTTGGCTTCTGATAAGGCTTCTTTTGTTACTGGAGTTGCATTTCCTGTTGACGGAGGCCTAACGGCTTAACCCTTTTCAATCAAAATAAATTGAAAACAATCTCCCAACATTCATTTAATCTAATATTGCAATTATAGATATAAGTTACTATATTTGAGTATCAACTAACTAAATTTACTTTATGAAAAAAGCAACTTTATTAACGCTGTTTTTAGCGTTTACGCTAAGCCTTTTTGCGCAGCGAAATTCGAATCGTGAATACTGGAACACCTGGCAGTACAAACCCAATAAAGGGATGACCCAGAAGTTTGAAGCTGCAGCAGCAGCAAAAACCAAAAAATTTAACGCCTCTCCAGAGAACCTAATTGTAACGTATAAGATTTCCACAGGAGACAATGCAGGAACCTATGAGAGAATTATGCCTTATCAAACGCCGGCAAATTATGACAAAGACAAAACAGCTGAACTAGACCATTGGAAAGCCAATGTAGGAAAGTATTGTACCCCAGTTGGTGGACAACAAATATGGGAGCGAATGGGCTATGCAGATGTAAACATCAAAGAAGGAGCCAACCCATCCAAATACTTAATGAAAACCGTTTATGTTGTAAAACCAGGGCACATTCAGCATTTTGGGCGGTTCATAATGCGTATCGGTAAAGTACAGGGCGAACGTAGCCCGGATGTTTCAAGCATTACTTTACGTTTACAAAGTGGAGGAAATAGAAATATGTATGTGCGTTATGTTGGGTTTAATAAACATGAACAAGCACCAAAAGACGACGACCTAAGCTGGGAAGATGTCTATAACGAAATGTTTGGTTGGAATACATGGGAAACGGACCTAGAACTGTACAACAATTCCCTAGAAATTTGGGGGAGACAATCCGAAAAACTTCGTCTTGTAGAAGCCTTGTTGCCTACACCTTAATTACTCAAGACTAGACCAAAATAGAGGAATCCTTCATTAGTAGTGGTGTCTACTAATGAAGGATTCTTTTATTTATGCGCTTTTATCTATCGCCCAAAGCTGTTGCGTAAGAAGAGATTAAAACCCAAATTGCTCCAATCTTGCTTTTTTATAGCTCGTTTGATATTCATTGATCACTTCTGGTGTAGAGAATTGCTTCGTTAAATCAACAAAAGCTTCTGTGCCTGGTTTAAACTCAAAATCAACATGTTTAATGGACCATTGTTGTAATTCATAAATCAACGGATATAAATCAATTCCTTTATCCGTGAGGTAGTATTCTTTTACCTTTTTATCACTTTCCTTTCTTTTGAAGTTGATAATTCCAAGAGCTGTTAATTTTTTTAACCGATCTACCAAAGTGTTACTTGCAATTCCTTCAGAGGACTCATTTAAGAATTGCGAAAATTTGTTTCGGCCTCTAAAAAGATCTCTAATTAAGATAAGTGTCCAACGATCTCCGAGAAGATCCAGCGAGACAGCACATGCGCATGCTTTTTTACCGTATTCTATTTTTTCTTGCATAATAAAGGTAAAGTTATGGTCAATAAGCAACAAAACTAAAATCTCATTTAATCTATTATTGCAACTTTAAATATAATGTTTATATTTAGATCAAACTAAATTATTTACAACATGAAACAATTAAATTTATTTTTCACATTACTATTGTGTGCAAATTTTTTAAACGCTCAGTCGAGTGAGCCTTCAGTGATCGAAATCACCTATCTCGATATTCATCCGTCAAAAATAGGGACTTTTGTCAAGTTACACAAAGAAGTTTCTGATATGGCCATGGGAGACGACAGAACAATTGAAGCTTCCTGGTTTTACCGTCACTGGTATGGTTCTGGAGCTACGGTCATGATTATGGATGTTTATGCCACTGCTGAGGATGCATTAAAGGATGACTTTAGAGCAGTCATTGGACAAAACATGAAGGACAAATCAGACAAAGAAAAAGAAGCTTTTAGAGCTGTTTTCCAAGAATGGTGGTCATTCTTTGATGGACATTGGGATGAAATGAGAACATATAACCCAACGAATAATTTTGTTGCAAAAGAAGATGTTGACTGGGATATTCCATTTGTTTTTGTGGTAGGAAGTTATAATACAACGGGTAATATGCGTGAAATGGCTAAGGCATACATGAACTGGCAAACACGGCCTAATGTTGAAAAAGGACTTCAGTTGGGTGGAGGTTATACAACCCACTTTAAAGGGTCAGGAGCAGATGTACAGTTTTTCGGTGGTTTTAAAAACATCAAAGAATTTGCCGAAACAATTAGTACACAATCGTCGGACAATCCAGAAGATGCTAAGAAATTTTGGGATGCCGTATCGGGGCCTCATGAGGACCAAATTTATGTACATGTTGGTCACCTAGAAAATGGGGTTTTTAACCTAGCAGGGAAGAACAATTAATTTAACTATACTATATAATCATTATGAAAAAATCTATTCTATTTTTAGCGTTTAGCTTATTAATTTCAACGCTTAGCGCACAGGTGGCCATAAGCCGTATATTAACGGTAAAAGAAGGTCAGCAAGAAAAGTTTATGAAACTAGCGGCAGAGAAAACACAAAAATTTAATTCAAAAAGTGGGCAGCCAGCCTATTATACCTTTTCAATAGAAACAGGACCAGATGCGGGTAAATTATGGCGTGTTCAAGTGGAGGATGAAATGTCCGATTTTGACACCATTGACAAGGTAGGAAATGACTATTGGCAATCAACAGTGGGAAAAATGCATGCTACAGCGAACACACAACACTGGTGGCGCAATAAAGGCACTTCATATGAAGCTGAAAGTGCAGAATATGCTCCCTTGAAACGGGCTATATTTTATACCATCAAGGCAAATGGAGGAGACGATTTCTGGCGTTTCAGAACACGTGTTGCTGCTGCAATGAAGGCGAGTGAACTTCCTTTCACTATGGATGTATGGAATTGCGGATCTGGTTGTAACGGAAATGTTGTTATGGTTGTATTCTCGCACAAAAACTATGGCGATCAGTATACAACCAATACAGAGCAGTTTCCTAAGTTAGTAGAAAAGTATGATGAAATGTATGGTAAAGACGCCTATGACCAAGACAATACTCGTCTTGAAGCTTCATTAGAAATGTTGTGGGGACGTCGCATTGTTCACATGAATTTCTTGCCTGAATTAAGTTCTCCGGCGGACATGAATTAAAGATTAATCACAACTAAAAACCCCTCTATGTAAATAGAGGGGTTTTTTATTTTGCCCTTATTTTTAACAGACTAGCCCTGCCGCTATTTTTCTAATTTCTTGGACTAAATCCTTCAATTCGTCAAGGGTAGTAGCTGGGTTAATTAGTACCACACGCAAATAACGTTTCCCGTTCATCTCACAAGAGGTAATATAAAAGCGGTGCTGGTTGATGACGGCGTACCGGAGTTCCTTTTGAAAGTCATCTGATGCGTCCTGTTTTTCATAGCGGAAGCACAAAATATTACTTTCAGGGAAATAGGGAGTGACAAAACTGTCTTCTTTTTGTAAAAGTGCATGGAAGTCTTTTGCTAATGTAAATGTTTGATCGATATAGTGCCCAATAGCCGCTTCTCCTTCTAGGGCAAAGGCCCAAAAAAGCTTTAACCCCAAGGCCGACTTTGTGCATTCAATGGTATAGGGCATGGAATCCATTCCGACCACTTTTGTATCGTGAAATACGTAGGACCCTTTTTGTTGAAAAGCGCCAGCTTGGCGGGTGAAATCCTTAAATAATACCGCGGTACACAAGGCAGGTACACGCATCATTTTGTGTGCATCCCATATGATTGATGTTGCCTTTTCAATACCCTTAACATAATGACGACTTTTTGGTCCTGCAAGGGCTGCGGCTCCATGGGCACCGTCTACATGAAACCAGAGCTTGTGTTGTAAACAAAAATCTCCCATGGTATCGAGAGGTTCAAATAAGCCTGTTGAGGTAGCACAAGCATTGGCCACAACACACATTACTCTTTTCCCATCGGCAAGGGCTTTTTGGTAGACCGCATTGAGGTTGTCTATTTGTATGACTTCATTTTCATTTACCGCTACAGGATAAAAAGCTTTTTTCCCCAATCCAAGAATAGAGAGAGCCCTGGCGATAGAATAATGGGCGGAGGCTGCTCCGATGACGACCAGGTCGGTTGGATTTCCCTCTGTCCAAGCATCGGGTGCAATTGCAGCTCGAGCGGCTGCCAAGGCAGTTAAATTAGCGACGGAACCTCCATGGGTCAACACGCCGCTTGCTTTTCCCGGCGAGAAATGAAAGTCATAGTAATCATCACCTTCAAACCAGCCTACTTTGTCTAACATCCAATTGATCATAAACCCCTCACAAGTCGCGCCAGCTGGCCCCATTTCGTACAAAGAACTAGGGTTATTTACGGTTCCATGGATGAGTTCTGGAATTCCTGCTAAATCATGTGGAACAGCGACTTGATGCCCCATATAATGGGGGTGTTGTAGGTGGTTAGTATGGGTCAAATAGGTAGAAACAAAAGAACTTATTTCATGCTCAGTTTGAAACCCTTTTTTGAAGACTTGTTTTAATTGCAGGGCCTCCGCAATTTCTTCTGCCGGACGTTGATCCAATGCAGGAGTTGCTTTAGCTTTACTTTTTTCTAAATGAGTGTTCAGTAATTGTCCTATCCTAGCGATAATGTGCTCCGCTTTTTTCATTTTCTCCTCGGGCTAATAAGATTTCAATAAGCCACCATCTATTGGTATACTTGTTCCTGTGATATAGCTTGCTTGTTGAGAGGCTAAAAAACAAACTAGATTGGCATATTCTTCTGGGTCACCAATACGTTGCATGGGCACCTGGGCCTCCATGTCGCCTTTAACTTTCTCTGCTGTCACATTCATCTTTTCAGCTTTTTGCGTGTAGAGTTGGGTTAAACGTTCGGTATCAAAATAGCCCGTCAAGATCGAATTGAGGGTAATGTTGTCTTTGGCAATATCGATGGCTAAACTTTTTCCCCAGCTCACCAATGCCGATCGAAGACTATTGGAAAGGGCTAAATAATTTAACGGTTCTCGAACAGTGATTGAAGCGACATTAATAATTCTACCCCAACTGTTTTTTTGCATGGCAGTTAATGCCAAGTTAGATGTATAGACAGCACATTTAAACAATAAATCAAAGGCTGTTTGACACTCCTCAATTCCTTTTTCTAGGGCACTTCCGGCCGCAGGACCTTGGGTATTGTTGATGAGGATGTCGACTGTGTTTTTCGCGAAAAAAGTATCCATTTGCGCTTTATAGGCAGGGAAATCAGAAAAATTCACAACCAAATAACCATGCGATTGTCCTTTATCGGTAGGAAGTGATGCCACAATTTGAGCCATGAGATCTTCGCTACGTGCCATCAAGGTGACATTTGCACCCGATGCTGCAAGACGTTCTGCAATTGCACGACCAATCCCTTTGCTGCTTCCGCCAACAAGAGCGTTTTTACCTGTGAGTAGTATTTGCATAGTATTATTTGTATTCGTTGCGTACGGGACTAAAAACATCCATCAAACGACAAGGGGTTAAGGCCTTTCCTGCATGAGGACTATTGCACGGAATATGTACTACAGCGCCATTGGTGTACACTTGAGTTTCGCCATTCAAGGTAAATTCAAGTTTACCCTCCACCACATGCATCATTTGTTCATTATGATGCTGATGTTCTGGAACAATTGCTCCTTTTTCAACCTCCCAAAATGCCCAACTTAGGCGTTCTCCATGGACTATTTTTCCATGAAGCCCCGGTATAAACTCTTTTGAGGGGATATCATTTAGATGCATTGCTTTTTTATAATTAAAAGATCATTTATATTTTTGCGGCTAACTCACTCGCTTCTTTGATGGCCATTTTAGCATCCAATTGTGCTGCAATATTTGCCCCCCCAATCAAATGAACTTTTTGGTTAGCTGCAATTAAGCCTGCTTCCAATTCTTTAAGGGATTCTTGTCCAGCACAAACAATGACATGGTCGACATCGAGAATTTCTTGCGTTTCCCCTTTAGTTATATGCAGGCCTTGATCATCTACTCTAGTGTAATTTACATCGGCAAGCATTTTCACTTCTTTCATGGCCAAACTTGAGCGGTGAATCCAACCCGTTGTTTTCCCCAGATTTTTTCCATGCTTTCCTTTCGAGCGTTTTAGCAAATAGATTTCTCTTGGCGAAGCTAGTGGAATTGGAGATTCTGCTAGAGATCCTCCCTTGGCATAGGTCATGTCAACACCCCATTCTTTCATGTAGTTTTCGGTGTTTAAACTAACCGATTCGTGTGCCATATCGTGTGCTAAATATTCGGCCATATCGAAGCCAATTCCTCCAGAACCAATAATAGCTACTTTGTCTCCAACGGGTTTGTTCTTATACAACACATCGACATAGTTCATCACCTTTGGGTGATCAATACCATCGATTTGAACCGTTCGTGGTGTAACTCCTGTCGCCAATATGATTTCATCAAACCCATCGTTTACAAGCGCTGTCTCTTCTGCACGTGTGGACAGGCGAAGTTCTACGCTGTATTTCTTTAGCATGCTGTCATAGTAGCGAATGGTTTGTCCATATTCTTCCTTTCCCGGAATTATTTTGGCCATATTGAATTGCCCACCAATCTCATTTTTTTCTTCAAACAAGACCACACTATGGCCTCTTTTGGCAGCAACTGTCGCCGCCTCTAGTCCGGCAGGACCAGCGCCAACTACCGCAATTTTCTTTTTATTTTGAGTAGGAGTATGCACTAAAATGGTTTCATGACAAGCACGAGGGTTGACAATGCATGAGGAAACTTGCATGGTAAAGGTGTGGTCCAAACAGGCTTGGTTACAGGCAATACAGGTATTGATTTCTTCTGGTCTTCCTTCGATAGACTTGAGCACCAATTCGGGATCTGCCAAAAAAGGGCGAGCCATGGAAACCATGTCCGCACAGCCGTCTTGAAGGACTTGTTCCGCCACATCGGGCATATTGATTCTATTGGTGGTAATTAAGGGAATGTTTACCTCCCCCATCATTTTTTTGGTTACCCAAGAAAAACCTGCTTTTGGTACGATGGTTCCAATAGTAGGAACCCGTGATTCATGCCAACCAATTCCTGTATTGATTATGGTTGCTCCAGCAGCCTCAATGGCTTTAGCCAATTGAACAACTTCTTCCCAGGTGCTACCACCTTCAACCAAGTCAAGCATGGAAAGACGGTAAATAATAATAAAGTTTTCGCCTACAGCTTCCCGTGTACGGCGAATAATTTCGAGTGGAAACTTAATTCTGATGTCATATGTCCCCCCCCACTCATCGGTGCGTAAATTTGTTTTCTTGGCGATGAATTGATTAATTAAGTAGCCTTCAGACCCCATGACTTCTACGCCGTCATAATTGGCCAATTGTGCCATTTTTGCACAGTGCACATAGTCTTGAATGGTTTGTTCAACTTCTTCTCCGGTCAATTCGCGTGCTGGGAATGGACTTATGGGCGCTTTGGTATTTGAGGCAGAGACATTCTCTGGCGTGTAGCCATAGCGTCCCACATGTAAAATTTGCATGCATATCTTCCCTCCCTCAGCATGGACTGCAGTAGTAACTTCTTTGTGTTTTTCAGCTTCCGCTTCGTTGTCCAACGGATGCCCAACAGGGAGCGCTAAACCTTGCTTGTTTGGTGCAACTCCTCCAGTGACGATTAAGCCAACTTGGCCCTTGGCACGTTCGGCATAAAATGCAGCTAGCCGCGGAATTCCTCCATCGATGTCCTCTAACATGGTGTGCATAGAGCCCATTAGGACACGATTTTTAAGGGTAGTGAACCCTAAATCTAAAGGTTCAAGAAGTTTTGAATAGGCTGTTTTCGTTTCCATAGAATAACATTTAATGTGTATGCAAGAATTTTTTATGAAGCTACAAATTTTCTCTAGGACAACAAATTGAATTGTAGTTAAATAATCCTTCACAAAGAAGCCTTAATATGTGGCTTTTGGGATGCGAAATAAATCAAAAAACTTTTTCGTAGCAATAAAAAGGGTGGGGGCTTTTTTGCGCAAAGAAAATCTTTCCTGCCAATTGGTAATTGCGTTTCTGGTAAAAGATGTTATTGCGCGGGTTTTTGCTGAAAGTGTCCAAGCGCACTGAGATACAGCCATTTTGTTGGGCAAAATCTTCGCCAAAATCCATCATTTTTTGTGCAATCCCATTTCCTTGAAAGTCTGGATGAACGGCCAATCGGTGCACATAAAGCTGCTTTTGATCTTCTGTATGCCATTGAACGGAATCGTAAAAATTGTCTTTGTGAAAAGACAGCATGACACAGCCCGCCAGTTTCTCATCTAGTTCAAATACATACATGTTTTCTTGTTCGATGTCTTTTTGAAAAACAGCCACTGAAGGATACTGTTCATTCCATTGAAAAATTCCTTGAGCGATCATTTGGCGGGCACAGGCTTCCGTAATTTTTTTGAGGTTGGGGATGTCCTTCCGTACAGCTTTTCGAATCATTGAACGTTTATTTTTTTCTTATCTTTTCCAAAAATACACAAAGATGAACAACATCGTATTACGCTATTTCTTTATCCTTTTAATTTTAGCTTTCGTAGGTGGACTGATATTTGCGGGAACCACAACCCCAACAAACACCTTATTATTTGAGGCTGCGCTCTTGATTTTTGGCATTCAACTCCTGGTATTCCTTCCATCTTTTATTGCGCAAACCGAGCATTTTTATGACCTAACAGGCGGAATAACGTATTTAACGACCATGGGCTATATGGCTTACCGACATCAACAATTGTTTGGTGATTGGGATTTAAGATCGCTGGTGCTTACGGGACTTATTACACTTTGGGCCATTCGACTGAGTAGTTTTTTGTTTACCCGTGTTAAACGGGTTGGAAAAGACGGTCGTTTTGATCGCTTAAAAACCTCTTTTACTCGTTTTTTACTTACCTGGATTTTACAAGGGCTCTGGGTATTTATGTGTACTTATCCAGCGCTTATCGCCCTTTCTTCTCCCTCCAATACCGAGATTCTGTTTTTAGGTATTGGAACAACAGTTTGGATAGTGGGATGGCTGTATGAAGTAGTTGCAGATAATCAAAAAACTACCTTTAACAAAGACCCTAAGAATGCAGGAAAGTTCATTAATGTTGGCGTTTGGAAACAATCGCGTCATCCAAACTATGTAGGGGAGTTCGTTCTCTGGACAGGTATAACCATCATCGCTGTTCCTGTTTATGAAGGTTTGCAGTGGGCTGCACTCATTACGCCTCTTTTTGTTTACCTATTGCTCAATAAAGTTAGTGGAGTAAATTTACTTGAAGAACGATCTGATGAGAAATGGGGAGACGACAAAGACTATCAGACCTACAAAGAAAAGACACCTATTTTTTTCCCTAAATTATTCTAACCAACGCTAAATCTTTTGCCATGACTGAACAAGAATTACACAATCGAGCGGAAGCCAATGTCGCCTTTTATCGCCATATTTTGACCTATGTAATAATCAATTTAGGTTTATTTGCCCTTGATTATTACAATAACGCTAAGATCGATTGGGCCTACTTTGCCTTATTTGGATGGGGGATTGGACTGCTGTCTCATTTCTTGCAAATAAAGTCATTTGCCATGTTTTCGGTCGAGAAGGAAAAAGAACGTCTCCGCAATAAAATCATTAAAATCAACGGTTTAATTTAATGCAGTAGAAAGGTTTATCTTGTACAATAAAATGCAAACTATAGTTATCTCTTTATTTTTAGCGCTCATGCAATCCTATGAATCCCAGGCCTATGAGGTCGTTGCGACCATTAATTCAATTGAAATTCGTTATTATCCTCCGGCCATGAAGGTGAGAGTGGAAAGCTCCAAAACGGAAAACAATAGTTTCAATGCCTTGTTTCGCTATATTTCTGGGAACAATTCGGCAGGAGAGAAGATTGCCATGACCACCCCCGTTTATATGGATAAAAACGGCCCTTCAGAAGTAATGGAGTTTGTGCTTCCAGCAAAATATGATTCAATTGCACCAGAACCGAAAGGAAAAGGAGTTGCTGTTTACCAGGCTAAAGCGGGCTATTTTGCCGCCATTCGTTACAGTGGATACTCTAATGAAAGCAAAGAAAAAACCCACAAGGAATTATTGCTAACTGCCTTAAAACAAGCAGATAAAGAAATCCTTGGATCTCCGGTTGTTTTGTCCTACGATGCACCCTATAAATTCTATAATCGACGGAATGAGATTTTAGTTGAAGTAAAAAACTAACCTATAAAAAAACCCTGCTTTTGCAGGGTTTTTTACAATGGTAACCTTTCTATTCAATCAAATAATCTAATGCTAGGGCTTTGAATGCTTTATTGAAAGCACTAACTCCTTTGTCCATTAGCGAGTTGAATGTACTCAACTGGGCTGTAATGGCCTGTGTTAGTTCGTCTCGAACAGCCTTATCCTGTGAAGTAGGAGGGAAATCATTCCGCATGACCAGGTTATTAATGTGTCCCAATTTGTTCGTTAAACGAATAGGAAAATTAAGCGGGTCTTGATTGCTTCTATTTTGTGTTTGATATAGCGCTTTTTCAATATTACTCAGCTTTGTTGTCAATTCTTTTGCGCTTGCGCGTAAATCATTTGCAGCTTCATTTTCCTTAAAATTGGTTTGAAATTCAGTCAGTTTTTTCGTCACAGCTCTAATTTTCTTGATGGCTTTGTGGGCAGCATCTATGGTTTTATTATTGCCATTGACAAAGTCAAATTGTTTTTGCATTTGCTCCACGGTAGTTTCGGCTAAAGGGCTTGGTAGAATGCTAAATTCTTTCGATTCTTCTTGCCCATTATAGCTTAAGCTTACGGTATACTTTCCCGGAACTGCTGTTGCTCCACTAAGCGAAGCACTCCATAAAATCATTCCTTTAAGGCGTTCTGCACCATCATAGCGCATGTTCCAAACAAATTGATTTCCCCCTTTTTCTACGGTCAGTTTGTTCTTTTTGTCTTCGGTGCTAAAGCGTTTGATTAAGCGGCCATCTGCTGCGTGAAAACTTAACGCTACACTATCTTTTTTGGCGTTCACTTCTGGAATATAAAAATGGGTAATTACCCCATTGGGTAGATTTGTCCCGGCTGTAAGCGAGCTTCTTCCCCCACGACCCTGGACACGATAGGTGGGTTTTGGCGTATAAAGTACGGGCTTATCCACGGTTTTTTCCAGTTGGTGTAAGACGGTTAAGTCGTCAAGCATCCAAAGGCTTCTCCCTTGGGTTGCCACAATAAGGCTATTATCTTTAATCGTTAAATCGGTGATAGGTACTATGGGTAAATTTTGTTGGAAAGCTTCCCAACGAAGTCCATCGTTAAATGAAACATACATGCCTGTTTCTGTTCCAGCATACAAGATGCCTTTGCGATTAGGATCAGCACGAACAACACGCGTGAAATGTTCAGAAGGAATTCCTTTATCTATCTGTGTCCAGCTTGCACCATAGTCAGTGGTCTTATACAGATAAGGAGAAAAGTCACCAAGCTTGTAGCGCGTCCCTGCTACATAACAGGTCCCTGCATCAAAAGGGGACGGCTCAACACTATTGATCATCATCCATTCGGGCATTCCTTTTGGCGTAATATTGGTCCAGTTCTTTCCACCGTCTTTGGTAATATGAACAAGTCCATCATCACTTCCCACCCACAATAAACCTGCTTGCAGAGGAGATTCATTGGCGGCAAAAATTGTACAGTAATATTCAACACTGGTATTGTCTTGGGTGATGGGTCCCCCCGATGATTTTAAACGTTTTGGGTCATTTCGAGTTAGGTCTGGACTAATGATTTCCCAGCTTTGCCCTTCGTTTTCGGTGACGTGAACCTGATTGGAAAAAGTATACAAACGCTTGGGATTATGTTTGCTAAAAACGATAGGAAAATTCCACTGAAAACGATACTTCATACCTTCTGCTCCATAGCCCATTGGATTGTCTGGCCAAACATTGATACCGCGTTCGCTGCCAGTATCGTGGTTGACACGGGTTAAGTAGCCTCCATAGCTTCCGCCATAAACAATTTCATTGTTGGTAGGATCAATGGCAATATGTGCTGATTCCCCTCCGGCAGTAGCTTCCCAATCGTCTTCTCCAATTGACCTACCAAAACCTCGGTGATTAACCCGCAGGGTTGAATTGTCTTGTTGTGCTACGTAAATTCTATAGGGAAAAGCATTGTCTGTTGTGACCCGATAAAATTGCGCTGTTGGCTGATTGTAATACGTACTCCAACTTTCACCTCCGTCATAGGAAACTTGAGCACCACCATCGTCGCCAATAATCATGCGTTGGTTGTCTTCTGGAGCAATCCATAGATCGTGATGGTCTCCGTGTGGCGCTCTGTGGGAGCTGAAGGTTTTTCCACCATCGGTAGAATGATGATAGGAAACATTCATTACATAAACGCCGTCTTCATCTTGGGTGTCGGCATATATTTTTGTGTAGTACCATGCGCGCTGACGCAAAGCACGACTATCATTTACCTTTTTCCAGTTCATGCCACCATCGTCGGAGCGGTAAACTCCGCCTTCTTTTTTGTTTTCAACAATTGCCCATACGCGTTCCGAATTTAAGGGAGAAACAGTCACCCCAATGATACCGAGGGTTCCTTCAGCAAAACCTTTATGCGTACTGATTTCTGTCCAGGTTGCGCCACGATCAGTACTTTTCCACAAAGCGGAGCCTTCTCCACCACTACTTAAACTGTAGGGAGTACGTTGTAAACGCCAAGTGGCGGCATATAAATTCCGCGAGTTGTTGGGATCCATGACCAGCTCTACTGCTCCAGTCTGAGGATCGGCATAGAGAATTTTTGACCACGTTTTTCCTCCATTAATACTTTTGTACACCCCTCGATTTTGGGTGGGTTTGTAGATGTTTCCTAAGACCGCAGCATAGATAATTTCGGGGTTTTGAGGATCGATTACTATACGAGGGATATGACGTGATTTTGGCAATCCTGCAAACTGCCATGTTTTCCCGGCATCTTCCGATTTCCAAACACCATAGCCCGAAGAAACATTTCCACGAACAGTGACTTCCCCACCGCCAACATAAATGACATTGGGATCACTTTTAGCTACAGCAATAGATCCAATACTTCCGCCAAAAAATCCATCCGAGATATTGACATAGGTTTTACCGCCATCTTCCGTTTTCCAGACACCGCCTCCAGTAGCGCCAAAATAAAATAAATTGGGTTGACCTGGAACACCTGTTACGGCTGCTGCTCTTCCTCCACGAAAAGGGCCAAGCTCACGGTAGTTAAGTGAACTATAGAGCGAAGGGTCAAAAGCCGGTTCAGCGACCTTTGCTTTTCTGCGTTGTGCATGCCCAAGTTGTGTTAGGGCAAAAATAAAAAATAAGGCGATTAAGGGGCGCTTAAAATAGTTTGCTGTATGCATGATTTACGTTTAGAGCTTTAAAGTACAAAAAATTAAAATTGTACATTTAAGGGAATTATAAACACATTTCATGAAAAAAGTTGCCCAACTTATTCTTTCCGTAAGTCTTTTTATAGTTCCATTTGTACTTGGAGCACAGAGCGTGAAAACGATTAAGAAAGATATCCAAGCTTCTGTAGAAGCGCAAAAAGAAAACATGATCCAAACCAGTGATGCAATCTGGGAAGCGGCTGAAACGTCACTTGTAGAATACAAGTCGTCCAAGCAACTCATGGATTATGCCCGCGAAAATGGTTTTGAAGTGACTGAAAATGTTGCGGATATTCCCACTGCATTCATGGCCAAATATGGTTCAGGAAGCCCAGTAATTGGCATCTTGGGTGAATTTGATGCCAATGCAGGAATTTCCCAAAAAAGGCAGCCAACACGCGAGGCTCGTGTCGAAGGGGGAGCTGGTCACGGATGTGGACATAATCTATTTGGAACGGCGAGTCTTGGCGCTGCCGTTGCCATAAAAGAACAAATTGAAAAAGGGACCCTAAAAGGAACCGTTATTTTTTACGGAACTCCTGCCGAGGAAACCATTTTTGCCAAAGTTTGGATGGCTAGGGCTGGTGTGTTTGATCAATTGGATGTATGTATGGATTGGCACCCGGGCGACAATAATGAGGCCGGGACCCAAAGTAGTAAAGCTTTGGTTGATTTTCGCGTGAAGTTTTACGGGAGCTCTTCTCATGCTTCTTCTGATCCTTGGAATGGGAAAAGTGCCGTTGATGCGATGGAGTTATATACAACGGGACTCAATTACTATCGGGAGCATATTTTACCGACTTCACGAATTCATTATCAAATCGAAAAGGCAGGAGATGTGGTAAACGTTGTACCTGACTTTGCCCAAATTTGGACTCGACTGCGTGAAAACAATCGCGAAAAGGTTGATGTTCTTTACGAACGTGCTTTAGCCATCGCAAAAGGAGCCGCTTTGATGACAGGAACGACCTATGAAACCAAGCTTATTTCTGGGATTTATGAAATACAAGTAAACAGAACGGGAGCAGAGGTCATGCAAAAAAATATGGAAGCTTTAGGTGAAATCACCTATTCGGAGGAAGAAGTAACTTACGCCAATACCATTCTAAAAGAAGCCGGAAAACCACAACTGAGCATTGACGGAAGCATCCATCCGCTCAAAGAAACACTACCTGCTCAAGGCGGATCGACCGATGTGGGTGATGTGAGTCAAATTGTTCCTACCATTCGCATGTCGGCTACCGTTGCTTCGAGCGGAGGGCCATGGCACTCATGGGCTGTTGTGGCCTGTACGGGCATGTCCATTGGTCATAAAGGAATGATCTATGCGGCCAAAGCATTGGCCATGACCATGGCAGATTTATACAAAAACCCAAAACTGGTCGAAGCAGTGAAAAAAGACTTCAAAGACAATAAAGTCAATAAAACCTATGATCCTCGGATTTTACCTGGACCACCAAGCTTAAATTAATATGCGCACTTTACTATTTTTATTTACAACACTGTTTAGTCTTTCCATAACAGCACAAGCGATTCTACCCCTTAAGGAACGCGCAATAGTAATGGAAGAAATTCAACACGATCGATTTACAGAACTGCTTCCGGCCTTGATGAAAGAACATCACATCGATGCCTGGGTTTTAATTACGCGAGAATATAACGAAGATCCAGTGGTGAAAACCATGCTGCCTCCCACTTGGTTAAATGCACGAAGACGAACGATTTTAGTTTTTACCTTGGATCCCAAAACAGGAGTAGTAAGCCGTGCAGCGATCACACGTTACCCGTTCGGAAAACTCATTCCCTCGGTTTGGAAGAAAGAAGAACAACCCAATCAAATGAAAGCATTGGTTGATTATCTAAGGCAGAAAAACCCCAAGAAGATTGGTATCAATACCTCCGAAAATTATGGGATTGTAGATGGTTTGGCGCAAACAGATTACCGTCTTTTTGAAGAAGCACTTTCGTCTACTTTAAAAAAGCGCTTGGTGAGTGCTGAGCCTCTAGCTACTGCTTGGATTGAAATCAGAACAGCACGTGAAATGATGGTCTACAATCAATTGGTGGAAATTACCCACAACATTATTGCGGAAGCCTTTTCCACTAAAGTTATTACACCGGGAGTAACCACCACAGATGATGTAGTTTGGTGGCTGCGTGAAAAAGTTAGTGCTCTTGGACTTAAAACTTGGTTTCACCCAACCATTGATGTTCAACGAACGGGCAACAGTGATTTATATGCCTTTGACGGAAAATCGAAATTTGACGTCATTCAACCCGGAGATTTAGTTCATTGTGATTTTGGGATTACCTATTTAGGCCTAAATACTGATTGTCAAGAGCTCGCCTATGTTTTGCGACGCGAAGAAACAAAAGCGCCGAAAGAACTGGAAGATGCCCTTGCCGAAGGTAACCGTGTTCAAGATTTATTTACGGATCGTTTCAAAACAGGGCGCACTGGAAATGAAACCTTGGCCATGGCACTTGAAGCAGGAAGGGCAGAAGGGCTTCGACCACAAATTTATACACATCCTTTGGGCTTGTACGGGCACTCGGCTGGAACTACTTTTGGGATGTGGGATTCTCAAGAAGGTGTCCCTGGATCTGGCGATTGGCCGCTTCACGAAAACACGGTCTATGCGATTGAATTGAATACCAAAGTATATCTTGAAGCTTGGGAAAAAGATATCCGCATCATGCTAGAAGAAGCCGGGTATTTTGGCCCAAATGGTTTTGCTTACGTCAAAAAACGTCAAACAAAGTTGTATTTGATTGGAGAGTAGTGCGTTAAAATTGAAGGCTTAGTTCGCCGTTGATCTTAAACGCATAAGGCCAAATAAAGAAATTAAGTTACAATTATTCTTTTATTGATAAGGAAGCACCTCGGTGTTTTTAGACTTTTTGTTGAGTCTAAAAGAGCTGCTTTTCGTGAGCATATTTCGATTTAAATACAAAACCAAAACGGCTAACAGTAAAAAGAAAAACTGCAAGAGAAAAAGTTCAAGCACCATAATTTATTTACAACTGTTCCACTACAAATATAGGCTTATCTACCCCTTGTATAACAATTGTAGGATTCAAGTTGTGAACAAGTTACTAAGAATGAACTAGTTAACTTTTAGCATGAGTTTTCCGTTCTTATCCCCTGAGAATAATCGTAAAAATGTTTCTCTGAAATTTTCAATGCCTTCGTAAATGTCTTCGCGGCTCTTTAACTTACCTTCTTGCATCCATCCAGCCATTTCTTTCATGGCAACCCCATAATTTGGTGCATAATCGAGCACCACAATTCCTTTCATAGAAGCACGATTAACCAAAAGAGAAAGATAATTCTTAGGACCACTTACTGCTTCCGTAGCGTTGTATTGAGAAATGGCGCCACAAATAATAACGCGTGCATTTTTACGCAAGAAAACCAAGGCAGCATCTAAAATATCCCCTCCAACATTATCGAAATAAACATCGATTCCTTTGGGACAATGCTGTTTGATACCTTTTAAGACACTTTCGTTTTTGTAGTCGATAGCACCATCAAAACCTAGTTCGTTGATGAGGTAATCACATTTTTCTTTGCCACCAGCGATTCCCACCACACGACAACCTTTGATTTTCGCTATTTGTCCAACAATGCTTCCAACAGCTCCTGCCGCTCCAGAAACCAAGACGGTTTCACCTTCTTTGATTTGCCCTTCTTGTAAAATCCCAAAATAGGCTGTCATCCCAGGCATACCCAGTGTGCCAATATAAGCGGGCAGTGGTGCTTGATTTGGATCAACTTGATAGTACTGCTCACCTTTAGTGATGAGATGCGTTTGTACACCTCCCCAACCCGTGATAAAGTCTCCTTCTTGAAAGAGTGATTTTCCTTGGGTTTGAATAACTTTTCCGACTGTTCCTGCTCGCATAACTTCTCCCAACTGAACGGGGGGGATATAGGAACGCGATTCATTCATCCATCCACGCATGGCTGGATCTAGTGATATATAGTGTTGCTCAACAAGCATTTCGCCTTCTTCCAAGGGACGAATTGGGGTTGATTTGAATGACCAAGTGTCTTCTCCCGGAACACCAACGGGTCGTTTTACTAAGAGTTGTTGTTTATTTTCCATAGGTTAAAGCTATTAAAAAGCTTTCATTAAAACGAATTCATATGTTAATTTTAGCTTCTTTTTTTGTGTATCGAATAAAAAATGTACCTTTTTAAAAATGAGCTCATGGATATTCAAAGCTGGAATAAGAAAGGAAAGATATTTAAGCATCATCAAGCATCGCTTCGTTTTATTCGTGAAGGGAAGGGTGAAACCTTAGTATTGATCCACGGATTTCCAACTTCCTCTTGGGATTATGCATGGATTTTTCCTGAACTCATTCAGCAATTTGATTGCTTTTGTGCAGATCTAATAGGTCTTGGATATTCTTCTACAACCGCTAAAAGCATTTCAATTTCCGATCAAGCACAAGCTTTAGAAGCCTTACTTATTGCCAACGGAGTTACTAGCGCACATATCTTAGCCCACGATCTAGGAGATACGGTAGCTTTAGAATTGTTGTCGAGAAGAACTGCTGGGAAAGGCGCGATAGAATGGCTGTCTTGCACTTTAATGAATGGAGGAATCTTTCAAGAGACCAATCGGCCTCGTTTGATTCAGAAATTATTGAATTCTCCGCTGGGACCTTTGATTGGCCAGCTGAGTTCAAAAAGAACTTATGTAAAAACGATGCGTCGTATTTTTGGTAAAGCAACGCAACCCACCAAATTATTTTTAGACACTTCTTGGACCATTTTACTCAATAACAACGGGCGGAGAATGATTCCAGTAATCAGTAATTATCTCACAGAACGCAAACGCCACAAATCTCGTTGGGAAGTACCGATGTTTAACCCTACAATTCCCATGGCAATGATCAATGGTGTTGAAGACCCCATCTCTGGAAGAACAACTGCAGAACGTTTTCAAGCAAAAGTTCCCAATAGCATTACTGTTAAATTACCCCTTGGGCATTATCCTCATGTAGAAGATCCTGCAGCAGTATTGAACGCTTTCAATAACTTTCATAAAAGTCCTTAAAAAGAGAGGAAAGACGAGCGTTCAATTATTTGTGATTATCTTCTCCTTTTAAACCTTAGATGAGCAAAAAACTTCACCACATAGTTCTTATTCAATTCAAAGAAACCATTCGTTCTAAAGAGTTTAAACGCATTGAAGATGGGGCAGTTACTCTCAGAGATATTGAAGGAGTCAACGATCTTATCTTTCGAGAAAATGTATCGCCCGAAAAGTTAAACAAAGAATATTCTTATTGTTTAAGCTTGTGGTTTGCAAATGAACAGTATAGAGATGAGGTCTATTTGCCACATCCGATCCATCAAAAGTTCGTAGGTCTTTTTGTCCCTTTTACAGAAAACGTCCTTGTATTCGATTACTGGGACTAAGTTTTCCCAGCCTTATAGTTCAAGCGAAATATGTTTGACGAACACATGTGTTGTTCCTTCAACAATTAGGGTCTTTTCTGTAGCAGAATCTACTTCGCAGTAAAAACTATTTTGCAGCATTACCAGACTGTAAATGTGCCACCTGAAATTAATTTTAAAGGAAAGTTTATCCCAAGCCTTTGGAAGTCGAGGTGAAAAAGAGAGCGAATTGTTTTGAACGCGCATTCCAGCAAATCCTTCTACAATGCTCATCCATGTTCCAGCCATTGAAGTAATGTGTAAACCTTCTTCAACTTCAGCATTATAGTCGTCTAAATCTAGACGTGCAGTTTGTAAATAAAAGGTATAAGCGGCTTCGTCTTCTCCCAGCTTAGAGGCAATGATAGAATGAACACAGGGAGAGAGCGATGATTCATGTACTGTAAAGGGCTCGTAAAAAGCGTAATTTCTACGGAGCGTGGCCTCATCAAATTTGTCCTCAAAGAGGTACATGCCCTGTAAAACATCGGCTTGTTTTATATAGGGAGAACGCAAAATTCTGTCCCAAGACCAATGCTGATTAATGGGGCGTTCAGCTGGATTTAAATCTGCGGCTTTCACCAATTCTTTATCCAAGAAACCGTCTTGTTGAAGCACAACATTAAGTGTATCGTCTTTTGGCAAGTACATGTTCTCTGCCGTCTCTTTCCACTGCGCTAACTCTTCATTTTGGAAATTTGTTTTTTGTTCAATACGCGTCGCATCCTTAGGAGAAGATAAGCGCAATGCAGCTAATTGATCAGCTGCATAGGACATGCACCATTGGGCGCTGTAGTTAGTATACCAATTATTATTAACGTTATTTTCGTATTCGTTAGGCCCGGTTACTCCGAGGATTACATACTTATTTTTGGCGGAAGAAAAGCTTGCACGTTGACGCCAAAATCGAGCAATACCAATAAGTACTTCCATGCCCATTACTGGAATATATGACAGGTCGCCTGTATAGCGAGTGTAATTAAAAATGGCAAAAGCAATGGCACTGTTTCGGTGAATTTCCTCAAAGGTAATTTCCCATTCATTGTGGCATTCTTCGCCATTCATGGTAACCATTGGGTAGAGCGCAGCTCCTTTTGAAAAACCAAGCTTTTCAGCATTTTCTATGGCGCGATCCAATTGGTTGTAGCGATAGGTCAATAGATTTCGAGCAACCGTTTGATTTTTAGTGGCCATGTAAAACGGAATACAATAAGCTTCGGTATCCCAATAGGTACTACCGCCATATTTCTCTCCTGTAAAACCTTTGGGTCCAATGTTCAGTCCAGCATCTTCTCCCGTATAGGTCTGGTTGAGCTGAAAGATATTGAATCGAATCGCTTGCTGTGCTTTTGTGTCGCCTTCGATATGTATGTCAGCACTTTTCCATACGTTTGACCAAGCTTTTTTTTGTTCCTCAAAAAGAGTAGAGAATGTTAGCTTAGACGCTTCATCCAAAACATCATTTGCCTCTTTTTCAAGAGTAGCTTTAGGAAAATTTCTACTACTCACATAGCCGCCCAGCTTTACTAGAGTTAAGGGTGTGTTCGCTTTGAGTTTATGGAAAAACACCTGCCCTATTTTTTGATCCCCTTCTTTTTGGGTAGCTGGAGAATCAAGTTCAACACCTGCTTCAAAAAGTTGGGCTGCCATAAAGGTACCGACACTAAAGTTGGTTTTGAGTGTATGAGCTTCTATGTAAGCGCGATTGCCTGACCCTACTTTTTGATCGATGGCCCAGAATTGGTCATCCCAATTGCTATCATGATTTGTAATTCCAGCATCGATATAGGGCTGTAATTCTATTGTGACTGCTTGATCTGTTGTAATGCTGTATTCGAGAACACCAAGCTTTGGTCGTGCCAAAGACAGGAAGCGCTTGCTTTCTACAGAAACAGTTATGTCATTGAATAGCGCCTTGAATCGACGAGTATACAGACCAGTCTCCATGTCGAGTTCTCGGTAAAAACCCTCTATTTTAGTGGCCTTGTTCAGGTCAAACAGTTCACCATTAATTTGCAGGTGTAATCCAATCCAATTGGGAGCATTCAAAACCTTTGCAAAATATTCAGGATAACCGTTTTTCCACCATCCAACACGCGTTTTATCAGGGTAATAAACTCCACCAACATAGCTTCCTTGAAAACTAGATCCGCTATAATCTTCTTCAAAATTAGCTCGCTGCCCCATGACTCCGTTGCCAAGACTGAAAAGGCTTTCAGAAGCTTTTGTGTTCTCTTTATTCCATCCTTCTTCTATAATCTTCCATGGATGTTGCGGATAATTGTCTAAATTCATGGTGCTTGTAGTGTGGTGATAAATTCTTTTGTAACCTCGGTCATCTTAGTAAAACAGTGGTCAGCTGTTTTCACTTCGTCTGTACCTCCCATCCCAATAGAAATCATTCCAGCGGCTTTTGCGGCTTGAATTCCAGCGGCAGCATCTTCAAAAACAATACAATTGTTGGGTTCTTGTTGGAGCAACTCTGCTCCTTTTAAAAAGACTTCTGGATTGGGTTTTGAAGCAGTGACACTATTCCCGTCGACAATGGCATCGAATAGATGATCAATAGCGAGCTTTTTGAGAATCCGCGTAGCATTTTTACTGGCAGAACCCAAAGAAACGGGAACCTTATTTTTTTGCGCAAAGTCGAGTAAATCAAGAACACCAGGGAGAATTTCTTCTTGCCCCATTCCTTCAATTTGTTGCAGGTAATCCTTGTTTTTTTCAATCAAAAGAGCCTCTTTTTCTTCCTTGGAAAAACGCACCTCTGCCCAACCCAAAATGCGCTCCAAGGACTCAGTACGGCTAATGCCTTTAAGGGATTCATTTTGTTCATTAGTGAGAGAAAAACCAACTTTTTCACCAATGCGTTTCCAGGCTAAAAAATGGTATTTTGCGGTGTCCACAATTACACCGTCAAGGTCAAAAATAAAAGCTTTCATTCAATAAGAGTGGTTTATTTGCAGTGATAGTCTGCAGCTCTTGTGGCAATCTGCCCATGCGGTTTAATGTTTACTTTATAGCCCAACGAATTGGCCCAACCGCGTGAAGCATTTACAAGTTTATTTGATTTAAAATTCTCATCTTCGTTATAATCCATGTCGATTTCAGCGCGTATATTTAGTGTTTGATTAATCCATTCGGCGACATCGATGCTCATTTCTGTTTCCTTCCATAAACGTGTCCACAAATCTTTGATCTTCGGCATTCCGCTTTTTTTCAATATGTAGTGAACACCTCTATTTCCATAGCGATAAGCAATTACGGTAGTATAACGGGTGTGTTTAGCGATACTTTGAGAATCAGTTCCTACATGTATGTCTACAGTAGGATTATCCGCTAAAATTTTTCGGGTATGATCAATAGGATCAATTTGATTTCCTTTTATGTCTCTAAAACCCATTGTTTGGTTCATCATCTAAAGATAAAATTTTTCTCTTGAAAACAAGAAAATGTAATCGGAAAGAATTTACGAAGAACATTCAACGAGATTAATTTATTTTTTTGGCCGAATTAACCAAAGTGGAAGAACGAGAAATAAAGCAAATACTTTAAAATATATTCCAACCAAAGGAACGAGAATCATTACCAAAAACACCCATTTTTTTTGCGTCATACTAGACTGCTTTTTTCAGACGAAGAATACGTTCTTTCACTTTTGAAGAAAGGTAAATAATGGCAATCATGTTGGGAATAACCATTAGAGAAAACGACAAATCAATGAGGCCAATGACAACATCTACTGTGGCTACAGCAGAAAACACTATACTTCCTAGGTAAACATAATTGTAAACGTATCCCCATTTTTTATTGGTTAAAAAGTCGAGACATTTCACACCATAATAGGAATAGGTCAAGAGCGTAGAAACACCAAAAACTAAGACCATGAGCAACAATAATTTATCCCCAATGCCAAAGAAAAGTCGACTGAAAGCTTCTAAGGTCAGCGATATTCCGTTGAGGTCGTTCCCTAAATAGGCGCCACTAATAATGATGATGACACCGGTAATTGAACAGACCAAAACAGTATCCAACAAAGGGCCCAATGCAGCGACAAGTCCTTCGTGTATTGGTTCTTTAGTTTCGGACTGGCCGTGGTACATGGGCGCATTTCCCACGCCACTTTCGTTGGAAAAAACCGCACGTCGAACCCCTAAGAGAACCAAGCCCCAGAAGCCACCGGTTACAGCAGAATGTAAATTAAAGGCTTCAGAAAATATAGAGGACAAGGCCGGCAGGACAAGAGAATAATTATCTAATAAAATAAAAACACCCATGCTGAAATAGAGCAAGACCATGAGAGGGACTAGCTTAGCGGTAACGGTTACAATTTTTTTTAATCCACCCAAAATTACCCAGCCACTAATGAGGACAAAGAGTATTCCAAGCAGTATTTTCCAGTAAAAATCACCAAGTGAAATATATTGATTGGGTTGCACAACAGTCATGACAGTTTGCGTCAATTGATTTGCGGTAAAAGCAGGTAATACTCCAAATAACCCTGCAATCGAAAACCAAATCGCCAAGGGTTTTCCCCAGCCAGGAATACCTAAGGACATATAATACATTGGCCCACCCAGAGGACTTCCATCAGCTTCTTTTTCGCGCAATAAAACGGCCAAAGAACTGCTGTAAAACTTGATTACTGCGCCCAGGGCTGCCGTTATCCACATCCAGACCAGTACGCCTGGCCCTCCCATATAAATAGCAATGGCTACACCTGAAATATTTCCTAGACCAACGGTCGAGGCTAAAACAGCCGACAGTGCTTCGAAGCGAGAAATTCCTTTGTCGTTTTCTTTTTTAAAAAGCAATCCCCATGCTTGTTTAAGGTGGAGTAGAGCATAGCCTCTTGATTGAAGTAGTAGAAAAAAGCCTCCCCCAAGAATAAGGGTTAGCATAACCCACTCTAATGAACCAATAAGCGACTGAAGGAGTGATGAGAATGCTTCCATTGAGCTAAAGTAAAAAAGCCAAGGGGATTCCCTTGGCTTTTATTAAAGAATTCATGATTGTTTTACCAAATATATACCCGCTCTTCTTTGGGTAGGTAAATTTGGTCACCTTCCTGTACATTAAAAGTGGCATAGAAAGCATCCATGTTTTTAAGGGGTTGATTGGCACGATTGTATCCAGTAGAGTGTGGATCGGTGCGGACTTGATTTTTCAAGGCTTCATTGCGAATTTTTCCGCGCCAAATGGTTCCCCAAGAAAGGAAAAAGCGTTCTTCGGAAGAGAATCCGTCAATGGGTGCTGGTTTTCCGTTTTCTTCATGATGAATGGCCAACGCATCAAAGGCAGCATGAATCCCACCAACATCACCGATATTTTCTCCGAGGGTAAATTTTCCATTGATGAAAGTTTCGGGTAACACCTCCAGGGCACTGTATTGATCGGCTAGTTTTTCTTCCAAGGAATTGAATTCATTCAAGTCTTTTTCCGTCCACCAGTTCACCAGATTTCCATAGGCAACATAATCGGCCCCAGAATCACCAAAACCGTGCGATATTTCGTATCCAATTACTCCGCCAATTCCACCGTAATTCACAGCAGCATTGGCCGCTTTTTTTAGAATGGCCAATACATCAGCATCAGTGTTTTCGCGTAGTTCATTGAAACTTCCCCACGGGTTTTATCGTCGGGTATTTCTGTATTCTTCATCCATGTCCCGTTGACATAGTTGTAAAAGTCGTCTTACGGACGAACTTCAGTGTCCATTAAGCTAAGGTCAATTCCTCCGGCTTTCTTTGTTGTTTCACAGGCAACAAGGCCAAGAAAGAGACTGCCAAGGAGAAATGCAGATTGTATTTTTTTGTTAATGATATTGAGATTCACGGTTTTTAATTTACAACTTTACCTATTTGAGATAAAAATTTTAGTACAATTTTATTCTTCTCGCACTACAATAAAGGTGGCTTTGGAGCCAGTGGCTAGGTTCCACTGGTTAGCCATCATCAATTTCCCTTGTTCATCATAGACCCTAACCTCGGCCGTGTTTGGCCCAGAATCGCCTTGATTTAAGGCAACAAAATCAATTTTATTGAAGCCCAGACTAAGATCAACATCGAGCTTTTTATAGCTTTCAACCAACAAGATATTGGGAGAAAACACATTGTCATTTAAGCGAACCTGAATTCGATCTCCATCGGGTTGCGAGTGATCGCGAAAGACAATCCGTACCCGTTCTGCATTGCTTTTAAAATCGCCTAAATACTGATCGACTTTAAAATCGCCCGGGTTTTGTTCTGCCTCGGGAGATTGCAGGCGCTTGAGGTAATCCTCTCCGGGATCCAAAAATTCTTCTTTTAGCCCCATTTGAATGTCTTGTTCAAAGCTTTTTGGTGCAGCGGTAGGGTTGGGGGTTTTGGATAAAAAGTCTTTTTTGAGAAAGTTGGGTAAGGGGTTTTTTTCGGGCAGTTTAAGCAAGGATTTTGACGCTGGATCTACCTCAAATTTTTTCTGAACGGGCTTGTTCTCGTTTTGCGCCAAAGCGACAAAAGAGGGCAACAAAGCAGTTAATAAAAAGAACTTCCGTAGTTTCATTTGTCAAACCTATGAAATATATACGTTTTCCCTGAATTTTTAACAGGGATTTAATGTCTGGAGCAACTCAGTAAAATTGCTGTATTTTCGATTGTAAAAGAGCGCAAATATGCAACTCACATCACTCGACTGGGGAATCACTCTCCTCTTTTTCATTTTAACCTTAGGGGTTGGCCTATGGGTGGCTCGTTCAGCGGGTAAATCGACCACCGACTTTTTCTTATCGGGACGTAATATGCCTTGGTGGCTAATGGGTATTTCGATGGTGGCAACGACTTTCTCAGCTGATACACCTAATCTAGTGACCGATATTGTCCGTACAAATGGAATAGCCGTGAACTGGGTTTGGTGGGCCTTTTTATTGATGGGAATGTTGACTGTTTTTGTCTACGCCCGTTTGTGGCGAAAGTCAGGGTGGTTACCGATTTAGAATTTTGTGAACTGTGGTATAGCGGCAAGGAGGCCGCTTTTTTGCGCGGTTTCCGTGCACTTTATCTATGTGTTTTTTTCAATATAATGATCATGGCAAGTGTCTGTTTGGCCGCCATTAAAATTGGTGTGGTAATGCTTGGTTTCAGCCCAGTAGAAACCGTATTGGTCGCTTTCGTAATCACCGTAATTTACTCCTCCATGGGAGGCTTAAAAGGGGTGATCATCACCGACTTTTTTCAGTTTATATTGGCCATGGGAGCAACTTTTTGGGCGGCACATTACTTAATTGACCTTCCACAAATTGGTAGATTAAAACTTATTGATACACTCGAATGTAATCCACTATAAATTCTTGTGGAAAGATAGAGTCGTCCACACCTGGACCGCCAAAGTGCCCGCCAATGGCTAAATTAAGCAATAAATAAAAGGGTTGGTCAAAAGGCCATATTGTCGCTGTTCTTTCCTTTGGTGCAAAGGTGTACACATTGATACCATCCACAAAAAAGGCGATGCGTTCTGCGTTCCACTCGGCAGCATAAACATGAAAACCTTCCTCAATATTTAGAATAGCGGTCGTTTTACTATTGGCAAAATCCCCGTTTTTATCTTGGGTATGTAGGGTGGTAAAAATCTCTTGAGGTGTTCGGCCCACATATTCTAGAATGTCAATTTCTCCACTCAATGGCCAACCTACTTCATCAATGTTGCTACCCAGGAGCCAAAAAGCCGGCCAAACACCTAGGCCAATAGCCAATTTTGCACGGATTTCAAAACGGCCATATTGGAACTGTTTTTTCCCTTTAGTCGAAATTCGTGTTGAGGTATAGCGATCGTTTTCTTTTTTTGCTTTGAGGTAGAGCATTCCATTTTCTAAGCGGTGATTACTTTTGGTGTAGATTTGTCTCTCTTTATTTCCCCATCCACAGATATCAGGGCATCCGTCACCAAGTTGAAAAGACCAATCGTTTTCGTTTAGCTCAGTTCCGTTGAATTCCTCTGCCCAGATCAAACTTCGTTCTTGAGCATTAAGTGTAATAAGACTAAAGAGTAGTCCTATAAGCACAACGGAGTGTTTCATTCGCATTGATAAATTACTTCCCTGCACGTATAATTTTTAACTGGGCAGAAATTTCTTTTGCTCGTTCTTCAGTTATCTCATAATTACGCATAATGTACATTGCCGTCAAGGTGCCTAAAATAGGCAAACCAGAAAAGAATATGCGAAGTCCAGTAATGGCTGTTTCTGGTTGTGTTTCTAAACTAGTGTCAAATCCAATCATGGAAAAAATAGCACCACTTAGACCACCCGCAATAGCAAAGCCAAATTTTACCATCCACCAGTAGATGGCACCAAAAATCCCTTCACGACGTTTTCCAGAGATCAATTCGTCCAAATCAATAACATCGGCGGTCATTGACATCATTATGGTAAAGAGGCTTCCAATTCCGAAAGAGAAAAAGGGAAGTGCAATTAAAAATAAATAAGGTTTGCTGGGGATAAATAAGAACCAAAGCAAGATGTATCCGAAAACTGAAATGGATTGAGAGATCAAGAAAGCTTTCTTTTTCCCCATCAGTTTTGACATGCGTGCAACAATGGGAATGACCAAAAAAGTCGTTGATAAGGATCCGATACTTCCAAAAAGCGTTGGCCATATTCCTGCTGCACCTGCATCCCCGTTAAACAAATAATAGACAATGATAAAAAAGGTAAAAGCGGCTACGGTATTGAAGGCATTGAAAATTAAAAAGGTAGCAAAACAAAGCTTTCTAAAAGGAGAAGATTTAAAGGCTTCTACAAAGCTGAACCAGATTTCGGTGAGACTACCTCCTACATTTTTTAGGTTAAGCGGCGAGTAATTTTCATTTAAGGTAGATTTGCTTTTTATAAAGATTGCAGGCACCATGGCAAACAAGCCGCAAATGATACCGACCCAGACGGCCAAATCTCTTACAGCAATATCTGCCGTAGCATACCATTCGGTGTCGTACATAATTACCCAAAACCAAGGAGCGATTACCCATGCCCATTGACCGATCCATTGTGAAACAGCCATTATGCTCGTTCGTTCATGAAAATCATCACTCATTTCGTAACCCATGGCCACATAAGGGACACTGAAAACGGTTAAGCCAAGGTAAAAAACAAAGGACCAAAAAAGGAAATAGACAAAGTTATAGTCAATAGGATTACCTCTAAAGAGTTGCCACATAATAATAAATGAAATTCCCATGATGATTGCACCAATGAAAACATACTGTCTTCTTCTCCCCCATTTGGACTTTGTATTGTCTGAGATATACCCCATAATAGGATCTGTGATGGAGTCAAAAATCCGAGGAGCTAAGGATACCACCCCCCACATCCAGCCTGGAAATCCCAGGTCTTGGACAAGTACCACAATAAAGATACTTATGGCTGCTGGAAACATTTGATTGGCCAGCATCCCTAAACCAAAAGCAATTTTTTGGCCCATGGGGATTTTTGAAGTGGGTGATTGAATTGACATATAATACGTTTTAATTAATGACTACTGTTTGAAGGGCTTGTGGGCCAATAGAAATGGTTTTCTTAAGTTGACCGAGTTCAAGCGTATAACTTTTTTCGTTTTCTCCTTCGTTAAAAACAACAACAGAGAAAGAGGTATCAGGATTTTTGGCAGCTGTAACCATGAGTTCTGGGTCAGTGTTATTGACGTCAATAACCGATGCTCCTGGGCGGATAAATTTACTGAAGTGCGCCATGACATAGTAAAGCGGTGTAAAATAGACTTCGTCTTTTTCGGGGTCTACAATTACTGGAGCGATACACCAATTTTTTTTCCAATTGGGACCTCCTTGTTTATCAAGCACCATATTCCAGTCTACCCAGCCGTCAACCCAATTATTTAGACAGCCAATGATATCTCGAGCATAACGGTTGACAGGAGCATATTTTGGATGTAGGTATTTTTTCTCCTCCTCGCGCCATTTATAGCCCCAGTCGGTCGCTTCTTTTTTCCAGTACCAGGCATCGTTTTTCCACACAGGAATTTCGTCATCAACACAGGCCTCGGTTTGGATTAAATATTTATTGGGTGCCTTTTCATGTGCATATTGTAACGCTTTTGGGAAGAAGTCATAGGTGCTTTCGTACCAGTGAATGGCCGTACCATCAAAGTGTTTTGCAGTGGATTCATTTTTATACATCGCATCAACCCATTCATTTAGTCCCTCCCGGTTTTGATCGTAACCTAAAATAACCAAATCTTCTTTCCCATCTTCTTCTAGTTTTGGGCTCAGGTGTTTTTGGACAAAATTGGTCATCTCCTCGGGGCTGAAGATCATACTTTCCCAATTATTACCATTTCCGTGGGGCTCGTTTTCAACGGTAAATCCCCAAATGTTAATACCCTCTGCTTTGTATGCATCAACATATTTCGAAAAGAATAAAGCCCAAGTATCGTAATATTTTGGCAATAATTTACCGCCCACCCAACTGTTGTTGTCCTTCATCCATGGAGCCGCTGTCCAGGGAGAAGCAAACAAACGAAATCCATCTTCAGAGATGGCAATGGCCTCTTTGATCATGGGGATGAGATCATCTTTGTCTTCTTTAATCGAGAAGTGTTCCAAATTGATATCGTTTTCTACGGGCGAATACGAATAGTTGCTAAGTGAAAAATCACAGGAATTCATGTGGGTACGTGCAAGGGAATAATTGGCACCTTCTTTGGCAAAATAGGCCCGAAGAATTTTCTCCCGATTCTCCCCCCCAAGTTGATTGAGTAAAGAGGCACTTGCTTCAGTAAAAGCTCCACCAAAACCGCTAATTGTTTGTAAGTGTTTGTTTTGATTGATCTGAAGGGAAGACGGATGGGTAGATGTTGAGAACGAACTAATTTCAGTGAGTTGATGTCCACTTTCAGAGGTCTCATATACAGTTATATTCATTTTGTTCTCTTGTGCGAACAAGCCAAAAATTCCTAAAAAGGACAGTAAACTAAGGCTGATTTTTTTCAAAATATTATTGTTTTTGATTTAATGAGTTATATTTTTCTTTAACAATAGAAAAGGCTTTTTTTTTGTTTCGTTCTATATCAACGATTCCCCAGTATTCTTCGTTTGGCGCACCATCATAAGGGACTCCAGAGCTGTTTGGCGCCCAACCGCCAATGTCTTGTTGGTTGGGGTTTCCGGCTTTCCACCAACCATCTGTAAAAGAGAAAAGCGTTAGACCATTTACAATGTCTTGTCGTTCGAAAAGTTGGTTTAATACATTTGCTGTAGCGTCTGCCTGTGCTTTTTGGTTTTCTCCTGCTGTATATCCGTCTTTTTCGATGGCCATATAGCTGTCGGCACCTGCTTCAGAAAAATACAATGGTTTGGATGAGCGTTTTTCCCATTCAGAAATTAGGCTCCCGGGCAGATCCCAGCGGTATACGTTTACCCCCCAAACGTCTATGGAAGGGTTTTTTCTCAGCACCTCTTCCGTTGGGATTTCTCCATGGGCTGTAGTTACCGGATGATTTAAATCCAAGGCCTGGATCATCTTTGTGGTTTTCTCTAAAGCGGTATACCAGTTGTTTACATCTCCATCAAACCATTCGGGATGATAGTTATATTCGTTTCCTAACTCCCAAAATAAAATTGCGGGGTGTGCTTTATATTTCCTCACATAATCCAACAAGCTACCCGAGGCTATATCAAAAACGCCCCCTTGATTATAGCCAAAACCAACAATTATTTTTAAATCTGCCGCATGAATCTTATCAAGAACAATAGAATCATCAATGGGTGCATAAACCCGAATCGTGTTGATGCCGGCTTCTACCATTAGGGCTAAATCTTGGTCAATTGTATCAAAATTTCGTTTGGTTGATCCTTTTGGAACAGGATGATAACAGATTCCTTTAATTAAATAGGGATTATCATTCACGACTAATTTCCGTCCTTCAATGCGAATAATATCGGTGGTGTTCTTTTCACAAGCGAAAAGCAAAATAGTAACGAGAAGGAGGATGGTTGAATACTGCTTCATGGCTAATAATTAATTTCGCTGATTGTTGCCCAAATGGCTGATTTATTTCCATCATAGGTTTTCCCCACAGGCATTCCATTTTCTTCTCGACTTAAACCATCAAAAACACCTCGACCCACTAGTGGCCAAAGGGCGAATTTTGCTTTCCCGTCCACCGTAAATAAACCAAAATTATTTTCGGAAGCCTTAGGTTCATTTGGGTCTTTCCAAGGTTCATCAAACGCAGAAAAATAGACACAGCTAATGTTTTTTTCTTTTGCCCAATCGCGCATCTTAGTGAAATATAATGCTTGTTTGTATTCATCGGCAGCACGAGTTCCCTTATCACCAAAAAGATCAGGAGAAGAGGTAGACCAACCAGTCTCACCTATATGAATGGGTTTGTCAATGCCCAATGATTGCATATGGGTTTTCACTTGTGCGTATTGCATCTTAGCATAATTAGTCGCTTGCTCCATGGTAAAGTCAATGCGTTCTTCTTTTGTTTTTAAATTGTTCTCCGGCGCTTTTTTCCAAAAGTTTGGATTGTGATGGGTATCATGGAAAGGATAGGTATGAACAGAAAGATAATCTACGGCTTGCATTAAACTAGTCAGATCATTGTTGTGGTAAGACGTATCGCCTCCACCCCAAGAAGCAAAATTATCTGAACTTGTAATCCACAATTCTTTTGGTAGTTTTCTTTCTGCTTTCAGTTGCTGTAAATGATTCACCCACTTAAGAATAACCTTTGGAGCTACATGGTAGTTCCATGCCCAATGTACCATGGCCTCATTCCCCACAGAAATAATTTTGATGATTTCGGGGTATTGGTTGGCTAGATCGACGGCCTTTTCAATCTCACTGCTGTTGTTGGCTAAACTTTCCTGGCTATGATCTGGTTTGTCGGTCCATGCATCTTTGCAATCAATCCATGTTCCTAACATGACATACATTTCAAAACTAGGGTCTTCGACTTGTATTGCATGAATTGCTTTTACAACATTATGGCTGTGGTCAAACTGAAGATTGTAGGTGCGCAGCAAGCGAATGCCCATGGCATGTAGTATCCTTACATCAGCTTTGATTTGCGTAAGGCTGGGTTGGATTTTCCGCGAAGTTGATCGATAGCCACCATAGGAGATGGCTGGGAAGGCGGGATTCCCCAAAATTTCTGCCGCTGTGTAGTTTTTTTGTACTCTATCGTTAGTTGAACCAGTACAGCTAAGCACAAATAAACTAAGCAACAGCACTATGTTAAGTACTAACTTATTTGTTCTTCGATAAACGACAAATCTTCTCATTTCTTAGCCAATGGTTACCTCTATTTGTTGCACTTCGTTTGTTCGGTTAAAAAGCTGTGAACTTATTTCTGGTGTCAAACTACTTCCTTCTATGGTTAAAGATTCTTCACTGGTGAAGCCAATATTGATGGAAGAATTCGCCCCTTTTTTATACAGAACAGGTACCTGACAATAGGTAAAGGCGAGAGTGCCTTTATCCAATGGAATGTTGTTCTTTTTGCCTAAAACAGTATAGTAGTTAAATTCGGCTTCACTATTTAAAAATTCATCTGCCTTAAGAAGTGATGGCTTGAAATGGATAGCTCCCTTTTCGACCTGCACGCCTAATTCACCAAATCGACTTAAAATATCTTCTTTTACCTGTCCAGTCATTCCGGGTTGTTGTGCTCCTTTTCCACCTGGTGTGTGCGAATAAGGATCACTTGGGAATGCACCATAATCCTCAGGCGTTTTGTGAGCGCCAATTCCTGCAACTATTTCATTGTAATGTTTGCTAAGGGAGTTAAAAGCTGGGGTATCTTTTGCTGCTAGGGTTACCTCATAGGCGGCAACAGATAGCTTGGAAACCATGTGCCAATAAATTGACCCTAGGCCTTCATAACCAAAGAATGTCCCAGAACGCCCAGTAAAGGCTTTGTGGTTAAAGACCTGCTCAAAAATGTTGAGGACCTGTTGTCTTTCTTTTTTTGCAAGAGCAGCAAATTGATGAGGCAATTGCCCTAAGGCTGTAGCTAAATCATCCGCATTTTTGAAGTTGCCATTGAAATGGAAAACGCCATTGAGATCTTTCGAAACAAGCTGTTGGTTGTTTTTGATAACCAATGCTTTGATGAGTTCAGAACTGTTTACAGCAGCTTCAGGAATAGTGTTTTTTGAGGCAAAAGTTCCCAAGTCTTTATTGGGGTAAAGGACATAACTTTGTTGATCTTTTCGGTATAATTTACTGTTGCGTAGAGCGTCAAGAACCGATAAACTTTCGTCTGTATCTAAATAGCCAGAACTCAAAACGGCTACTTGCCCTTCAAGCATTTCGTCGAGATAATCCACACTTACATCATGCTCACTGTCAATGGAGATTAGATTGTAGGCATGGTATAAACCATCTTCTCTTTTATTTTTTCGAATAGAATCGTCCATGAAAAGGAGGGCCGTTTCAACAAAAGAAAGCAGTTGATATTTCGACAGATTTGTTTTCTCTCCAGTAAAACCCTTGTTATAAACACCTTCTCTATAACTACTGGCTGCTTGCCCCAGAACATCCATGAGTGTTTTTCGTTGCTCATCAGAAATTGTTCCTTGGACAAGTACACTGTGTTGGGTAAATGCCTGGTTTAATGCGCTAAAAAAGAGGTACATTTCGTTAGAAAGCGCAAATGAAGACGTTGAGGTAGCCGCTAGCGTTTCTTTAAAAAAAGATAAAAATCGGCGTAAATAGTAAAGCGTAACCATGGAAACTCCGTTGCCCACCAAAGCATTGTTGGCGTCGTTCCATTCTGGACGTTGGGTATTCATCCAAATTCCTGCCTCTGGGACAAAGTTGGATAGTTTGGCCATCAAGACAGCCAAGATTTTCTCTATAAAATTAACTTTATAAACCTTGTTGTCTGCTGTGGCTAATAAGGCGCCATCGGCACCAAGTATTTTCTTTCTCTCTTCGATCTTTTCCTCATTGGCATAGTCATATGCAATGGTATTTTTAGGATCTTTTAGAATGGAATTATAGGGCTTTATGCGGTAGGGAACATTGGCATAGACAAAGCATTCTTGTGAAAAGAAACGGGTTAATCTTCCCGGATAGTGTTTTTGGGTAAACTCTAAGAATTTCAGCAAATAAATTACTTGATGGTCACCCCAGTAGCCAATATAGGCCCAAGGATTATTGGGTTCAATTGTTTCCCAGTCAAAACCGTCTTTGGTTACACGATAGGGATTGTATCCGTCAAAGGTTGTTGCATTCAGGAATTTATGGATCATGCCTAGGATAAAGGCAGGATAAGCATGGGCTAAGGCTTCCCAGTTTTGAAAAATATCTCTCCAGTTTCCTTGATAATCCAATATTTTAGACCCATCTATTTCATCTTTGGTGTTTATGGAAAACTTATTCCATGGGCGACTTGGGTCTCCGTGTCGACGGCTAAATTTAAGGGGCAAGTATTCATAGCAAAGTCGGCTAAAGTCCATATTTTGATCTTGATCTCCCAAGGAAATTAAATCATGTAGTGTAAAGGTTTCTTTTAAGGCCGATAGCACAACCTCTTTCTCGCCAAAGACATCTTTATTGGCTTTTTGAAAATAGACCAGGAAATCGCTTTTATCGATGGTGTAGTTGTCATCAAAGATTCCTCCTCGCATGATATTAAACATGGTATTTGCAAAATGGCGCACATTTCTACGACGGTCATTGGTCAATTGAAGTCCGTCTGCTGCACCAACAAGTTGAAGTAGCTCTTGTGTACCCGCTTCAACATCTTGGTTGATTTGCTTATCTATCTCCCCCTTTTTAAGGACGTCCTCTAGGGCAACTATATCTGTAATACTTTTGTTCACTTCGGCAATGATTCTCCAACGTTCACTTTTAGCTGCCGCTAACTCAAAAGAAGAAGACACAAAATAAGCCCCTCTTTCGGCTTTCATTTCCAGTTCTTCTATAACTCCATTACCTTGCCTGAAACTGTTCAACTGTTTAGACGATAAAAGGTGTGTAGGATTGTTTAATCCACTAGACCAAACAAGGTTTGTTTTTAATGCCTCACTGGGCTCTGCACGGTCAACAATTATGGCACTTAAAGAAAAAATCCCAACACCAGATTCGCGATGTAATTCTGATTTTTTATAGGCATCGACCAGGTTACTACTTGCTTTTTGTAAGTCTTCTCCAACGCCATAAGGAAGAATGTTTTGAAGTCCGTCGAGCAGTTCTATTTGAGTTGCTTCTGTTGAGGTGTTGCTCAAACACGCACTTCTTACAAAACCAAATCGGTTGCTAGAATTCCATTCATAGGAAAATTGTAGGTCTAGGTCATGGTTGATTTCCTCAAAAATGACTTTATTTCCAAATTCGTTTTTATACAGGTTCCGTTCAATGTTGTAGAGTCCACTTTGTCGATCGGCAAAAGGCTCCCACAAATAGGTCTTATCTTCCTTCGTTGCTAGGAGTAGGGTTTTACACCCAGTATTATCAATTGATTCTGTAATCTTATCGTCAGTATAATAGGGAAAAAGAGCATTATTGCTATTGGTTCTTCCTGCGGAAAGACCACCATTACTAGAAATAAACATCCAGTGATTGGAATTGCTTACAATGCTCATAAAGAATGGACGCATTTGGTCTATGTTCAATATTTTATAAAAGGTTTCATTGTTGACTTCTATCTGTGTCAGATCACTATTTCCCTCTGGAAAATTTACTTTTCCATTCCCTAAGTATATGTTTTTGTTCATTATTTATTATGTCAACTTTACCGCTTATAGTTATTTATTAGTCGTAAAGGATTGATCTTTATTAACAAAGACGTTGTGTTACATGTTAATTTTTACTTCTATTGGTATACTCGTATATAATCGATTTCCATGGCAGAAGAGACAAAGTTTGGATCGATGTTATTGGATGTAAATGTTCCTCCCATTGCTACATTAAGAAGAATGAAGAAGGGTTGATTAAAGGGCATCCCTGCGGTAATGGTAAAGTCATGATGTTTATTACTATCCACATAAAACTCTATTTTTGATGCTGTCCAATACATTTCATACAGATGAAATTCTGAAGCTTCATTTTGAATAAGTTGTTCACCCCGCAAAAAATAATGTTCTCCATCCGAGTTGGGTAGGTGTACAGCTGAAGAAACTAATCCCGGTTCTCCGTCGCCATGTTCCATCAAATCGATTTCACCACATCTTGGCCAATCCACTACATCTATATTTGATCCAAGAAACCATAGAGCAGGCCATGTCCCTTGTCCTTCTGGCAATTTTGCTCTAATTTCTACTTTCCCATAACGAAATTCAAATAAATTTTGAGTTGTCATTCGTGCTGAGGTGTAGTTTTTGCCTTTGTAATTTTCTTTTTTGGCAATAATTTTTAGCACCCCATCTTCTACAATTGAGTTTTCTCTTCGATCAGTATAATATTGTTGTTCATTGTTCCACCAGTTTCCATTATTTGGTGGGATTGTTTCCAGATTCCAGTTACTACTACATGGAGTACTACTATAATTAAATTCATCTCTCCAAACTAGCGTATAACCAGGAATTGGTTCGACACCTTCATAGATATCATTACATCCATTTGTTGAAGAATCTAAAGTATTGTTTAATGCATTTGTAATTACAACTTCAATGGTTTGATAGGTGTATCGATTATTTTGGGAATCAAAAAATGCCCATACTCCAATAGTATATGAGCCATTGTTTGCATATGTATAATCGTATCTTCCTGAAGTGTTTTCATCTACTGCGTTATCGTTAAAAGAAAAACGATAATTCAAAGCACCATCTGCGGAAGCAGTGATAGTTACTAAGCCGTTTAAGCCCTTTAGAACTTGAACATCAAGCTTAGAGACTGAATCACTAGAACACCCAATCATGATAGATGAAATGCATATAAAAAATAACACGAATCTATATTTGATTACTTTCTCTTTTTTTATTAAAAGCTATCTCGAGTTAACGAGATAGCTTTTTAAAAGTACAATGATTTATTTAACTTAATCCAAAGAAGTTATTACAACATCTGTTATGGTTACGTTAGCATCCTGTGTTACCAAGTAGAGCAACGCTGAGCTGAAAGTATTCGCCGCATCCTGGGCAGGAATTTCAATTGTATATGCGGTTGAATCTGTACCACTAATTGTAGTTTCAGCTGTAAAAAAACTTGGGTCAACGTCAGGGTGAGGTAGTCTTTCAAATTTAAATTTGATGACAACATCTGTTCCTTCTGTAGCTGCATTTAAGGTAATTCTACCACCATTTTCAAATGAAAGCGGATACATGCCTGCATTTTCATTTGCAAATCCAGCCCAAGCTTCAGTTCCAGTAGGGAAGTTATAAACACCATCAGCGCTAACTGTAGCCCCACCAAATGTTCCAGTATATGCTGCAGAATAGTTCGTTCCAGTGGGAAGCGCATCATATTCTCTGATTACAAAATCAGATAAAGTAACATCAGCATCTTGAGTAACTAAGTAAAGTAATGCAGAACTAAAAGTATTCTCAGCACTTTGAGGGGGAATATTTACTGTATACTCAGTAGCATCAGAACCACTAATGGTCACATTATTTGTAGAAAAACTTGGCTCAGTATCAGGATGAGGAAGTCTTTCAAATCTAAAGTTTACTAATACATCTGTTGTAGCAGCAGAACCGGTAAAAGTAATTTTTCCACCAAAAGGGAATGCTAATGGGAAAATGCTTGCATTTTCATTTGCAAACCCAGCCCATGTTTCACTTCCAGTAGGGAAGTTATAAACACCATCAGCGCTTACTGTAGCCCCACCAAATGTCCCGGTGTATGCAGCTGCACTATCCGTACCTGAACCTGAACCACCTCCATAGAAGAAAATGTTATCAAAATATACAGTACCATTACCAGCTACTTTGAATTGAATGATTTCGCCTGTATCAACAACACCAGAGAAATGTGTTAAATCAATATCAACACTATTCCATTCACCGGGAGAAGCAGTAACATCTAAAGAGTAAGCAACTTCTTCCGGATTATCGTCTCCGTTAGCATCAGGGCTAATTAAAAAGAAATCTAAGGTGGTTGCATTACCTGAGAAGAAATCAAGGTGTAACTTAGTTTTTTGCGAAGCATTGATAGCTGTTGCGAATGTAGTTCCTTGATAATTTAGGTTATCATATTTAAGAACGTCATTACCTGCAATTGTTTCAGTAGATACAACAGTTGATTGACCCCAATCAGGGTTAAAGTTTATTCCATCAATAGCTGTATAAACGTCGCTAAAAATAGAAATCACCTCTGCTTGAGTATAGGTTGGCTCTAATGGAGCTGTGGTAGGAGCGCTAGGAATAACAACTTCTACAGGTGTAGCGAAGGTGAAGTTGTCAACATAATAAATAGCTTCTGCTTCATTTGTAACACCGTAACCTAAAATCATGGTAACTGTATTATAGATTCCAGAACGTTCACCTGCTAATTCAGGAATATTGAAGACTACGGTTTCCCATCCTGTTCCAGTCGTTACAGCAAATAAATCACCTGTTGATTTTTTGCCATCAGTTCCGTTTGCTAATCCATCTTCTAATTTAAGTAGTACGTTATGTCCTGGTGCTGGAGAATGAAAGTGAAAAGAAATTGCTTCTTTACCAGCGGGAAATGTAATATTTTCCTCAAGCATGAAATAAAATCCAGCCCAAGATTGTACGCCTACTGGTTCAGTAACTTTAATGACATTAGCAGAATCGTTAACATCATCTACAGATGGATTCGCAGAATAGGCAACTGTTATAGCAAGATCTCCAACTTCACCGAAATTACTCCAGTTACCTGGTCCTCTAGTTTCATCTTGTTTGTTTTCAGCAGCAAAACTTGGTCCTGACTCTTCAAATGTAATTAAACCGTCATTGATATTTGGATCCACTTCAATAAATACGGGTTCTTCCGGTTCCGGTTGTGTAATGTCGATTACTGGAGCTGGGTCATCTTCTTTTCCACATGAAGCGAAAAGAATAAATGCAGACAGCATTAATAAAGATAAATGTTTGATTTTCATAATAGTTAATTTAGTTAGTGTTTTTTAGTTAAAGTAGCCCTCGTTTTGAGGATATCCAGCACCTAATAAATCTAATACACCTTGTGGTATAGGTAGATTTACCATGTGTGGTTCGTAAACCTCAATTGGGTTTACATGGTTCCGTCCGTAGTATTCATTTAGAAGAGGAGAATTCATATGGTCTAGAAGATAGTCATAAAGCAACCCCTTTCTTTTCAGACTATACCAACGTTGCCCCTCGAAAGCAAGTTCTCTTGCTCTTTCTTCAAATATATTTTCAATTGATGCTGATCCAGCTGGCGCAATCCCAGCACGTGTTCTGACAGCATTTAAATATTGAAGCGACTTAGAGGAGTTTCCAGCTTCAAGATGCGCTTCAGCTCCCATCAAATAAGTTTCAGCTAATCGATACACCATTATATTTTTGAAATGCATTCTATCAGTTGGCTCTGCGGTAGTATCCATAAACTTTATCACTCCAGGATTTTGACGTTTGAAATACAAGAAAAACTCATCATCATTTGCAACATTTCTGTACAAATCTAAGGGATCTCCTATGCTTTTCCCGGCAGGTAAAGTTTTCACATCATTGTATTTATAATCAAAAACGTAGTAGTTTTCTTTTCGTAAATCTCCAGGATTCTCGTTTAGAAGATCAGTAGCATAAGGGTTTAGTGTAAGGAAACCAAAACCATCTCCCCCATTTTCAGCTGATTGTAATAATCCAGGTACTGCAGAATAATGAGAAACTGTTTGCCAATTCATTTGATGCCATGCACCACCACCAATAGCAGCTCTCTCGAAATTAATAGCAAACAAAGTTTCACTGTGTGTCAGTTCACCATCAAACACTTTGTCAACATCTACTAGTGCATAAGGGCCTTCGTTGATAATTTCATCAATAATTCCAGCAGCTGCAGAATAATTCTCTTCCCAAAGTTCAACTTTGGCCCTAAGGTGATCAACAGCACCCTTGTTCCATCGACCGAATTGATTTACTGTGTAAGACAAATTTGCACTTGCAAAATTAAGATCATCTCTAATCAGTTGAAATATTTCAGCTTCAGAGGATTTTTCAGAAACTCTGTCAAAAGCAGAATCTGGTGTTGTAGGTTCAGTGCTTAAATAAATATTTTTGAACATTCTATAAAGTGTAAAATATGCATGAGCTCTAAAGGTTCTTGCTTCTGCAACATCTTTGAGTAATTCCTCGCTGGTGTTTCCGGATTCAATGAGTGCATCTCCTCCTTTAACGATATTATTGGTAATATCGATTATTTTATAGTTGTGCCCCCAAAAGTAGCCATAGCCAGCTTCAGTACCATAATCTCCTCCCAAACCACATCCCCAGAAGCAATTACTAAAAAGAGATATTTCACCGTCAACACCAGCTGCAATGTCACTTTTTGCTTGAAGAATTAGCGGAATTGCTCCATTAAACCAATCGCGCTGATAGGGCTCTCTATTTAGGGAATATAATCCAACTACTGCGTTGCCTATTCCATCTGGACTTGAATAAAGAAAATCAACAGAGTTTTTTGAAAGTAGTTGATCCTTTAAAAAATCATCTTGGTAGCAGGAAGTAAATAGAGCCAAGACCAATGTTAAGACTGTTATTTTATTTTTCATTAATGGTGACTTTAAAAATTTAATTTGAAACCTAAGGTTATATTTTGTGTTTCTGGAAACACTCCTGCAGCAAGATCTTGCTCGGGTGAATATGACAAGAAATCTGTGAAAGTAAATAAATTTGTTCCTGTAAAGTAGATACGTCCAGATTTAGTGTTTAAAATGCTATTAATGCTTTGCCCAAAATTGTACCCAATTGATAAGGTCCTTAATCGTATATAAGAGGCATCTTGCGCAGCAAACGAGTTAAGGTGTTTCAGCCATGCTGCAGTAGCATTTGCCTTTGGATAAATTGTAGAAGGGGCAGTATCGGTATAATAAGGGACTACAGGTCCATTTAGGCTGGCTTTCCAGAACTCGCCATTGGCTAACACTGAATTGACTCTTGTAGATCCCTGTAAAAAGTACCAATCCATAAAAAGATCAAATTTTTTATATCTAATCGTTCCATTTACTGAACCATACCAGTCAGGATTAGTATCTACGAAGATATTATCTTCAATATCAATTAAGCCATCTCTATTTTGATCGATTACCCTGATGTGTCCGGGTTTAGCTCCAATTTCTGGGGTGATTGGGCTACCAGCAAGAAAGTCTACTTCTTGATATATTCCGGCATACTGTGGGATCCATAAACTGTTCGATGCTTCTCCGATAGATAATCTTCCTACAGAAGAATTGATATCGATAAAATATTCCTCACCAGTGTTAGGATCAACCTGAGTTTCTCCTGTTAAAGAAATTATTTCATTATTGTTGGTGGACCAAATCAATCCTAGATCAAAGGAGAAATCTTTGGTGCTAATGATTGAGTTGTTTAATGTGATCTCAACCCCAGTATTTTGCAATTCTCCTACATTAAAACGTGTGTTCGTAAATCCAGTTGAAGAAGCTAATTGACGATCTAGCAATAAATCAGATGTGTTTGTTTTGTAATATTCGACAGTACCTCTAAATCTGTTTGAAAATAAACCAAAATCTACACCAGCATTAAGTGTAGTGGTCCTTTCCCATTTAAGGCCAGGATTTCTTAATCGAGAGGAAGCGGATGAGCCGCTTACAACAGTATTGCCAAAGATATGTGGATTATATTCTGCTACACCCAAAGATTCCTCAGACCTGATTCCTTGGTTTCCGGTTGATCCAAAACTTAAACGAAGTTTTAATTGATCAATCGCATCAATATTTAAATCTTTTTCAGCTTTGTAAGCAACAGATACAGCTGGAAAAAACCCCCATTTATTGTTTTCTGCAAACACAGAACTACCATCGGCACGGGTAGTAAGTTCCATAAGGTATTTGTCCTTGTAGGAGTAACGTGCTCTACCCAGATAGGACAGTAATCGTCTTTTTCTTACATCTCTATTATTACTTAGCAGTTCACTAGCCAAACCGTTGTATCCCAATGCATCATTAACAAAATCTGATTTATCAAGTTGATTGTATTTAAAGTTTATTTCATCATAAGCGTGAACACCAGTAAAATCAAGTTTATGAGTGTTATTATCAATGATGTTGTAGTTTAGAATGTGTTCTACAAGCAGCTGCTTGTATTGTGTATCAATTAATACTCCAACACCATTATTACCTTCATCTCCTGAAGAATGTCTGGATGATCTATAGGTACCTTGGTCAGTATTACGATTTCTATAAAAGGTTTTCAAAGAATAAGAGATATCATCTGTAATTTGATAATTAAAACGCAAACTGATATCAGTCAAATTAGTTTCCGTTTCATCTACAGATTCATTTTGATCCCACAAAGGATTAACTGCATTAGAATTTTCTTGTCCAAAATAATATTTAACAACATTTCCATTGTCATCATAAGGCCTAGCTATTGGGCTAAGACTAGAAAGGAAAATTCCACCACTTTCTCTATTTTGTTTCGCATTTTGAACATTGATGATTGCATCTAAACTTAATTTATCTGTTAACTGATGAGTATAATTCAGTTTATATTGCAACCGATCAAAGCCAGAATTTGGAATGATTCCGTCTTGCGTAAAGTAATTCAAACTAGAGTAAACGCTAGTCTTGTCAGTACCTTTAGAATAACTAACGGAATGGCTGGTTAGTAGAGCATCATTTAGCGCAAGATCCTCCCAGTCAACAAAGTTTTGATTATTAATAAGATCAAGTTCAAATTCATCCCACACAAATGATAAAGGAGGGTTAGCGACTCCTGTTCGAGCCCTCCAAGAATCCATTCTATAATTAAAAAACCCTGGCGCATCATACATATCAAAATTTCTTGTTAATGACTGCGAGGTCACATAACCAGCATAATTAAAACTTGAATAGCCGTTACGTGCTTTTTTGGTAGTAACTAAAACAACCCCATTAGATCCACGAGCACCGTAGATGGATGTTGAGGCAGCGTCTTTAAGGATCTCAACACTTGAAATATCATCGGGGGAAATATCATTCAAACTATCATAGGGCAATCCATCCACAATAATAAGTGGACCGTTACCAGCATTAATTGATACATTTCCTCTAATAACAATATTGGAAGATCCTCCAGGTCTTGCATCACCTAGATTGACCTGTACACCAGCAGCTCTACCACGAAGTAATTCAGACACATTGGTCGTTGGTATTTGAGACGCTTTTTTTACATCCACACTTGAAACAGACCCTACAAGATTACTTCTTTTCTGCGAACCGTAACCAACAACCACAATCTCATCAAGTTCATTTTCGGTCAACAATTCAACATTAACTGTACTGTTTTGACCAACGGTTATATTTTGCGCCTGATACCCCACATAAGTAAAAACAATTACTGCACCTTGTGGAGCGACTATCGCATAATTTCCGTCAAAGTCAGTTGTTGTTCCGCTTGTGGTACCATCCACATAAACTGTAGCTCCAGGTAATGGCTGTCTTGTGTCAGCACCGATAACAACACCTGTTATGGTTGCATTTTGCGCATAACTTAAACCGCTAATTAGTAGCGTTATTAAAAGCTTGAAAGTTATTTTCATGGTTGATTTTAAAATTAATTCCCAATATTAAAGATAATTAACCCAGTAACCTAAAAAAAAAACTATACAAAAATTCATCATCTAGTATTTTTAGATTTAAAAAATAAAAAAAATCATAAAATCACACTAGATGTTAAAAAATTGGTTTGCAGCACTATGCGAGTTAATTAACTTTTAATATTATCGCTTTTGTATAGTTTTTTAATAAAACAAAAAAAAATTATATTGTCATAATATACGCTACAATACCTTGTTTCCGAGTGAGCTCCATTTTCTTTCGCAGGCGGTATCTTTTGATTTCAACACTGTGGACAGAGATGTTCAATAATGGAGCAATTTCCTTAGAAGAAAGGTTTAAACGAAGATAAGCACACAATTTTAAGTCATTATTGGTCAAACTAGGATGCACTGTTTTTAGTTTTTTGAAGAAATCCGGATCTGAATTTTCAAAAGCTTTTTCAAAGTATTCCCAGTCATCGTTACTGTTCAGTTTCTTGTTAATGGTCTTGATTAATTTTGCCGCTTTAGGCTCATCTTCAATTACTGTTAACTCTTTTTTTATGGTATTGAGAAACTCATTCCGTTTGAGTGTACTCAGGGTAGCCACAGCCAGTTCTCTGTTTTTGCTCTCAATATCGTTCTGTAATTGTTCATTTTTTAAGCGACTCAATTTCTCTTGATTTTCTAACGTACTCAGTTCCATGGCGAGCATGTTTTTTTTAATGAGCTTTTTTTGTTGTTTTTTCAGTATTCGTTGATAATAGCGATTGTATAAAAACAAACCAAGTATTAAGATCAGCGTATAGATTACACCCGACCAAACCGACAAATGCCATGGCGGTTTAATCTCAATTATGGGAGAGGAGATAACGGCAGACACAGATTCTCCCTGACGTGCTCTTACCTTTAGTTGGTATTTCCCAAATGCTAGGTTGGCAAAGCTTACATTCGCTTTCTCGGTCCACGCATTCCACATTTGGTCATAACCCACCATTTGTGTTTGGTACTCTATTCGTTCATACTTTTGATAATCATAAGCCGTGAAGCTAAATGAAAGGCTGTTGAAGTCATAGGGTATTTTAGCGTCCGCTTTAAACGGCAGTTTTTCTTCTTTTTGCTGATTTTTTGACTCAATGTATTGAAAACTTATACGTGGAATTTTGTTTTTTATTGCACTAACATCCAAAGTAAAATATCCTTTGCTTCCTCCAATAGTATATGAGGAAGGGGAATTAGCGGCGATATGTTCAAATCCAGAAAGACTTTTCTTGTTTTTTTGATCAAATGATATAGACGTGCTTTGCAGCGAGTCATTAAAAATGTTTTTCGTAAAAAAATAGAGTTGATCCTTGGTAAAAAACCACAGCTTCCCTTGACCATCATTGATCATTTTACCGGTCACATAGCTTTTTTTCGGGAAATAGGCCGTGAGCTCAGCATCTATCTTAAATTCGCTTAGATCACGGTTATAGCGATATATGCCCTCACTATTGCGGTAATAGATTTCATTGTCAAATTCTTCTAGTGAAGAATTATATCCTTTTTCAACAGATGTTTCTAATAAGGATTTAGTTGCAACCGTTAAACTTTCATTTAGCCATAGTTGAAAGACCCCTTTGTATTCATGACTGATCAATACAGTCGAATTAGATGAAAAGGCAAAAAAACGAGAGGAGATATCAAATCCTTTAATTTTATTTCGGTAGTGCCAGTCATTGCCTTTCTTTTCAAGCACATGTAGGCCATCGTAATTCCCTTGAATTATTAGGTTTTTTTTGGTGGGATGTTGTCTAAAAACCCAACTCCCATCTACAGCACTAATGCGTTGTGCACGCTTATCCTTAATCAAAAATGTTCCTTTATCATGCCCGCAAAAAAGCTGATCATCAAGGATTGTTAGGTTCCAGACTTGTCCTTCGGTATTTTGAATAAGTTCAAATGCTTGGGGTTTATTTGCTGTCTTTTTGAACAAGCCTTGATTGGTTCCTAGGTATAGTTCTCCGTTGTGTTGTGCAGATGTATAAACCGTTCCTAATTCCCCAAAGGTGTCTTGGTATTCCTTAAAGGGAGAGGTCGAATTGATTACATTAATTCCGTTGTCCAAGCCCAACCAAATATTTTCTTCAACATCTTCCTGAAGTGACAGTACTGTGTTATTGCTAAGTCCATTGATTTGTTGGATAGTGTTCTCAATAGCACCTGCTTCATTGAGTAAGACCAGCCCTTTGGCAATAGATCCAAGTGCAAAGCCACCATTTTTGCGTCCAATGGCCGTGTAAAGGGTAATGTCTTTGAGTAAGGTCTGCGCTGGAATTTCCCAAGGAGTTAGTTTTTCCTTGTCCATCCAAAAAAAGCCATTTTCTTTTGTCAACAGCAAGAAACGTTGATCACGTTTTAAAAACTGAACGATGTCTTGAGAACGAGCAATTGGATGATCACTCAACAAAACGGGCTTCCCTTTTTCTACGTAAAATAAGCCTTTGTTCTGTTCCTGAAAATAAAGCTGATCTTCTACCTTAAATGACTTTAACAAGGTGTTTTCTAGGGAAATATAATCTACTTTATTGGATTCTAAATCCACAAAAAGTAAGCGACTAAGCGATTGAAAAACAATTAATTTTTCAAAATCGATGATGTTCCAAAATTGTTCGTCTTCTTCTACTTTAACATCAAGTTGATCGATGAGCGAAGTGTAGGTTAGACCACCTTTATCTGTTTTTGACCAATAGCCAAAATCCATGTAACTCCCACTATAAACACGATCTCCAATCGCCTTTACAGAACGCATGATGGAATTATCGGGGGTTGGAAATTGATCCCATTGAGCCCCGTTGTAACGCAACAAACCTTTGTTATTGGCCAGGTAAATTATCTGTTCGTTGTCTTGGGTAATTCCCCAGTTTTGACTGCCTGCTGACGTAATTTCAGCAGGAAAGGTTTGTATAGGTGAGGTTTCTTGGCTGTACAGATTAATGCAGCAAAGCAGCAAGAATGCCTTTGTTGAAATAAGTGCTTTAAATAATTGATTCACATGGTACTATTTTCAGCCTAAATGTAATTTAAGTTTTTAATAGTACAAAGAAGAATGACAGATGTATGGTTTTTTAGCCCCTAAGAAGCTCTTTAATGATGTCTCTTGCTGTCATGAATTTTATCTTGTGTACGGCATCTTTGACTTGGTTGTCTGCAATGCGTTGTTCAATTAAAGCAAGTAATTCTTTGGTAGAGGTATTTTCTGTCATGGGTACTGTTTAAAATTGTAGTGGTACGTCGATTAATAAAACGCGTGAATTTTTTTCGATGCTAAAGGCAATATTTTCTGTATCCCAAACGCCCAAGGCATCTCTTTTGCTGAGTTTTTGCTCTCCTATGGTGACACTTCCGTCGATCACAAAAACATAAACGCCATTGCCTTTTGCGGGTAGGGTGTAGGAAGTTTGTGTGGGTTGTGTAAAATCACCCAAATGCATCCAGGCATTTTGATATATCCAAGACCCATTGTCATCTTCTTTTGGTGAAAGTATCTGATAGAATTCATTTTCTTTCTTCAAATCCCGAATTGAAATTTGATCGTATCGCGGTGTAACGTCATTTTGATTGGGAAAAATCCATAGTTGAAGTAATTCAACCTGTTTGTCTTCCCGCGGATTTCGTTCACTGTGGTGTATGCCCGTACCAGCACTAATGACTTGGATGTCGCCTTCACAAATTACAGCTCCATGCCCCATGCTGTCCTGGTGTTCTAAGTCACCTACCAACGGAATGGTGATGATTTCCATATTGTCATGCGGATGCGTTCCAAAACCCATGGAAGGAGCAATATAGTCGTCATTTAAAACCCTTAGTGCGCCAAAATGTACACGTTCTGGATTGTTCCAATTGGCAAAACTAAACGAATGATTGGCCTTTAGCCAACCGTGATCTTGATGGCCTCGTGTATTGGCAGCATGATAGGCTGTTTTCATACAATTGCTTAATTGTTGTAGGTACAAATGTATGTCAATTTATTTGTGATCAATATTTTTTTAATAAGATTTTCCTATGCTTTCTTTTGTTTCTTAAGTTCTTTTTGGAGTGCCTCGTTCTTTTGGTCCACAATTTCCTTAAGTTTTCGCACATAGTTTTCGTCACGCTCTTTTTGGGCTACCTTGTGTTTGGCGTCTCTGCTCATACTGCGGTAATCTTTTAATACATTTCCCAGCATGGCCATAATGATTACGGCTCCTCCAATAATAACCAATATTTCTTCAGCGTCAGATAAAATCATTTTTTTCGTGCTAAATATAAAAGTAGAACAAAAAGCGCCAAAGAAAAAAGCCCTACATATAAAAAAGGATAATCAATAAAACTTAATTGTGAATGTAAATAGAACACTTCAAAAAAACACACCAGCGCTAGAACCAACAAAAGATATTTTAAGTATTTCATTTTTTCAAGTTAGCATTTTTTGAGACTAAATTCCTTTTTGAGAATTGCAAATCTTTCTTTACTTTTAAAATAAAAAATGTTTAAACTATTATTCTCTTTTCTAGTTGCACTGCAAACGCCAACGGTAGAAGGCACCTGGTTCAATATTGACGATGAAACAGGAATTAAAAAATCTGAAATCACCTTATTTATTGAAGAGGGAAAACTTTATGGTCGTATTGACCGTTTGTTGTTGCCAGAAGATCAAGGAAAAACCTGTAGCAATTGCAGTGGTAAAGACAAAGATCAGCCCATTGAAGGACTTATCATTGTTAAGGGACTCAATAAAAACGGATCAGACTGGACCGACGGTGACATCACAGATCCTGGAAATGGAAAATCATATGATTGTATCATAAAGTTGGATGATGCAAACACACTTAACGTACGTGGCTATTTAGGTTTTTCTTTCTTGGGAAGAACACAAATTTGGCAAAGAAAAAGGTAGATTTTATTCATATCTGACTCACGCCTTTCATGAAATCATCGGCAAATTCATTTCGTTTTGTCCATTCTAATGTGCGGCATAAAGCTTGGTTTCTTGTGTAGATCCGGTCATGATCATTAAAATTGGGGTTAGTTTAAAGTTTCTAGTAAGGCTTCATACAAGAGTAGTTGTACACTTTTGGTTAGGTTATTAGATTATTAACAACAATATTTTACTTGAGTAGATCTAGAACATCAGCTTGATCTTGTCCAAGAATAATAGAAATGGTTGCTAAGTCCTCTTCGGTAATTACATCTTTAACAGTTGCGTTTAATAAATAAAAGCCGTTTGTGCTATGAGCAGTCAAGAAGCAAGATCAGCTAGTTCGTGTCTTTAGTCTGGGGGGTCTTGCAAATTATCAATGCAGTTTTCCAAGCCTATTGTAGCAGAGTTTGATATGGAAATAGAATCGTCAATACCATTAACAGTTGTTTCAATTGTTCCAACAGAACTTTGGATTGCATCTAGCGAACCTATTAAACCATTAACAGCAAGTTCAAGACTTTCTTATCAACTTATCAATTTTAGACAAGCAAAGCAAATCATGAGTTGTCACCAATTAAAAGTCAATTGTTGATAAGTAGAGGGGGTAAGTTTCCATGTTCTTGTATAAAGCTGTACATTTGTGGAGAATACCGTAAGTGCTTTGTTGAAAGTCTTAAGAATCTTTAACCCTCATTTCGATGAGGGTTTTTTTATTCCCCGTATTCGTTGAGAAAAAATCTTTCAAAAAAGGCGTTTTTTTTCGTAAAACAGTTTGAAGTTTGGTTTAAATACTTATATTTGCAAACAAATGTTAATCTAAATTTTACAAAGCATTATTAATTTTAATTTAATTTTATCACAAATGAAAAAAGGTTTATTAAGTCTTTTGGCGGTTGCACTAACGGTTGTTAGCTGTCAAAACTATGATGATCAGTTTCAGTCTTTGACTGATCAAATCACAACGTTGTCCACTACTGTTGCTGGGTTGACTGCTCTTACTGATCAAGTAACAGCTTTACAACAAACTGTTAACGGTCTAGCAACTACCAGCGCTCTTTCTGCTTTAGCCGGTCAAGTATCAGATAATGCTGCTACTGCTTCAACTGATACTGCTGCTGCAGTTGCTGCTGCTGATGCTGCTGCTGACGCTGCTGCCCAAGCTGGTACTGATGCCGCTTCTGCTACTGCTGCCGCTGCTACTGCTGCTGCTGCTACTGCTGCTGCTAATGCTGCAACCGCTGCTAACGCTACTGCTGCAGTTGCTGGAACTGTCCAATCGATCCAAGCATCTATTACTGCGATATTAGCCGATTTGGCAAATGTTGCCACTGCTGCTGATCTAAATACAATTAGTGCAACTTTAGCAATTGTCCAAGGAGATGTTAAAGAACTTCTTGCTGGGAATGCAACAATCAATCAGTCTGTAACAATTAGAAATGAGGCAACTTTAAAGTATGCTGAAACATTGGTTGCAACTGGTAGTCTTGATCCTGACGTAATTGTTAACGGAAGTGTAACGATTGACACTTCTGAATTTTCTCAGGCTCAAGTTGACAGAACACAGACTGTTTTGGATAAATTAGCTACAATATTAGGAAACGGCGCTACTGCTGGTGGTTTATCAATCACGACTACTTTTTCTTTGTCTCTACCTAAACTTACATTTCTTGATGATGACTATATAATTTCTGGTGGTGTTGACATCTCTGATGATGCAATTACAACTATATCTGGAAACCTTACATCTGATCAACTTGGAATTATAGATTACTCTAACCTTACTTCTGTTGGAAATGTAGTTATCACTCCTTCAAATACAGATAGTATTACCTCTATCAATTTTTCTAATGCAACTGTTGGTTCATTGAAAATTAGTGAAGGCGCCACTGATACAAATATTGTTGACGCACCTTTAGCTACTTCTATCGATTTAGGTACTGCTCAAGTTGGTTATATAAACGGTGATGCTGCTTCCTCAATAACAAATGGTTATGCAGGAACTGCTGTTGCTTCACTAACAATTACAAGTTTAGCAGCTAATGGTCAAATCAATGTTTCACACACAGGATTAACGAATCTTAGTGTTACTGGAACAGGTACAACTGATTTATTCGCTACTTCATTGGCAGGCACTACAACATTTACAATGCCCAACCAAATTGCAGAAGCTCATTTGACTGCTGCCGTTGCTGGTGCAGGTGCTATCAACGCAACTGTTGCTGATCTTACTGGCTTAGCTCGTTCTTCAGGTCCTCTTGATATATCTGCTTCAACTGTAGATCTTACTGGTTATGACACAACTTCTGGCACAGGTAGTACAACTTTTAGTGGTACAGATGCCGTTGTTACTTTGGATAATACTAGCGCAACGACAATGAATGGTAGTTTGGGTTCTCTTACAATCTTAGCGCAAGATGCAAGTATAAATTTCGCAGCTGGTTTGGCTCGATTAGCTACATTAAATATAACTTCTGTAGCTGATGCTGCTGTTAATCCTTCAACACAGAGCAATGATGTTGTAGTTTCTGCTTTAGCATCCCTAACAGGCTTAACCGTTGCTGGTGCTCACAGAAGTGTCACTTCTACTGGTAATACTATTTTAACTTCTTTAACTACATCTGGTGGTATAGTTGATCTTGCAGTTACAGGTGCTACTCTTTTAGCAACTGCCAACATAGGTCACAACTACATACTTAATCACAACACTCCAGTATCGATTGATTTCCAGGGGACAGCATTAGGTTCACTCGATTTATCAGCTCTTGAAAAAGTTCAAGAACTAACAATTACTGGTAACACAGCTCTTACGTCACTTACAGCTCCGAGTGCTACAGTTATAGCCGAAGCAGCTGCGACTATCACTGCAAACATAGGTGTTAACTCTATCACTTCTGTGTGGACACCATATAGCCCAGCTACAGCCGCTACTTTAGTTAGCCCTGCTGTTCCTGCAGCACCCGCTTCGCTTGCTAATAACTCCTTATTGTCAGTAGCAAACTGGGTTAAAGCTCACTATGCTTTTACTGCTTCACCAACATGGAGTTTAGATTCATACGTTTCTTCAGGTACATCAAACTATGTTAACTTTCAAGCAGCAACATTAGCTGATGCTTATTCATCTACTGGTTCAGGTACAATTAACAACACTGCAGAATTAGCTATCATTATTGCTGAATAATTTAGTGATATCTTATTTTATGCTTAACCCCCGCATTGCGGGGGTTTTTTTTTACCTTTAATCCAAAATAAAATGTATGAGCACAGTTGCCCTTGATTCAAATGATTTCCCCAAGTATCTTTTACTTATTCTTTATATAATAACAGGTTCATTATCCAATTTTGGGGCTATTGACATTTTGGCTCCGCAATGGATCTATCTGGGTGCAATAAATATAATAGCTTGTCTATACTTTCTTTTTTTTTCCCCTAAAGTCCTTGACACTGCATTTAGATCCCTTTTTAAGAGTGCCTTTATATACATTTACCTTTTTTACTTTATTTGGAATGCCTTATCTTATTTTTATGCGATTAATCCAGTTGAAACAATAATTAACCTCCCGCGTCTAGGTAACACTTTTTTTGCTATAGTTTTCTGTTTCTTTCTCATTTATAACTTACCTAATAAGTTCTATTTTATTAGCCGTCTTCTTCTCCTTTTTCTGGTTGCCGAGTTGGTTGCCTATTATAATGATTTTGCCAATGTATATCCTAAAGAGGGCCTTCGTGTAATTGCTATTAAAGGTTTTGCAGGAAATAAAAATATTACTGCTGCCTCAATTGCTTTTAAATTGCCTTTCGTTCTTTATTTACTTCACACTATACAGAAAAAATTTATTCGTTTTGGCCTAGTCCTTGTTCTTTTTTGTGGAGTATTGTCGGTATCTCTTATCGAAGCTAGAGCTGCCGTTTTAAGTTCACTACTTGTATTAGTTTCTTTCCTAGCTTTTCAGATATACCTAATAGTCTCTAAACAACTAACAACCAAAAGAGGACTATTAAGTATTGGGTTAACAGTTTTGCCCTATATGCTCGCTCTTTTCGTTAATGTTGGTATAACCACCTCAGCAAAAAAAGGAGCGATCACAGATACTGTAGCTAGGATCTCATTTACGGAAGAATCTTCCAATGGTCGTTTTGATTATTGGGGAGATGCGCTGAACTATGTTAAAAAAAACCCATTGCTTGCGAGTGGTTTAGGAAATTGGAAAATTGCTTCTATATCTGAGGGAAAAGAACATATTAGCGGATATACTGTTCCTTATCACGCGCACAATGATTTTATTCATGTTTTTACCGAAACCGGAATATTAGGTGGATTGGCCTATTTAGCGATTTTTGGTACATTAACCTTTTATCTCATTTTGCTTCTTTATAAAAAATACAAATCGCAAGGGATACTCGAGCTACAATATTTCTTCTTATTACTACCTTTAGTTGTTTATGGTATAGATGCAGGACTTAATTTTCCGGTGGCCAGACCATTAATGCAGTCCTCTTTTGCCATTTTTGCTGGTCTAGTATTAGGCCTTTATTTAGATACAAAATATCAAAATGAAAAAACAGCTAAGATTAATACTAAGAAACAGCGTTTTGTACTTTCCGTCATTCTTTTATTTTTAATTCCTGGTATATTCATACATGTCCTTTCTTTCAATTCTTTAAAGAAGCAAGGACCACTATTATATGAATTTAATAACGCTAAATTTAACCTCACCCGCGCACAGTTAGACGAGATATCTCATGATTTCCCCAATCTTACTGAAACAGCCATGCCCATCAAGGCTATGAAAGCTCGCTATTACTATCTAAGTGGGAATAAACAAGAGGCCTATGAGATGATTGATGAAAGTATTAAAGACAACCCACAAATATTTTTCAGCGAGAACTTAAAAGCTCAATACCTACTTCAGGATCAACAAATCGATAGCGCTTATGTGTTTGCTAAAAGAGCCTTTGAAGGTTTACCAAACAATATGCCACATTATGATATTTATATGCGGACACTGGTCATAAAAAAAGACTATCAAGGTATAGATGCTGCCTTTAACAGGGTTCAGCCCATTGCTGGCGATACCAAAACAGTATGGTTGATTTATATCCGTTCGTTGGCTCAAACCCGTTCTCTCGGAGATGCATTTGCCATGGATAAAGCAGCTCAAGCTTATGGTTTGTTCCCAGAGGACGAAACGATTTTCCTTCTGTATCGTATTTTGACTTATGGTCAACCTCGTATTGTTGAAGCAGAACAAATATATAATCAGGCAAATCAGGCATACACAGCACTTGATTTTAGTCAAGCTGCTCAATTATTCAAACAAGCCTTTGATCTGGATCCACTTCAGCCAAACTATTGTCTGAATACAGGTTTGGCCTTTTATGAAGCAAAACAATTTGACAAAGCAATCAAATATTTTGATCTGTCAATAGCCTTAAAGAAAAATGATATTGTTGAGCGTGCACTACGTTATAAAGGGCTTTCATTGTATCAAAACGGTAGAGGACCTGAAGCATGCGCCGTATTTTTAAATCTAAAAAACAACTATCCGAAGCGCATGTATCAGCAGGAATTTCAAAAATATTGTTTACGACAAAATTAAGGAAGCGATAAATGAGGGTTGATACTATATGTTGTATTGGTGCAGGCTATGTTGGCGGGCCTACTATGGCTGTAATTGCTCAGAAATGTCCATCAATAAAGGTTATTGTTGTTGATCAAAACCCTGAACGAATTGCCTCATGGAATAGTGAAGACTTAGATTTACTTCCTGTGTATGAGCCAGGTTTAAAAGGGATAATTGCCAATACACGAAATAAAAATCTCTTTTTTTCATCTCAGATTGATGAAGCCATCAATGCGTCACAAATGATTTTCATGGCCGTTAACACTCCCACCAAAACAACTGGTGAAGGAGCTGGGATGGAAGCTGATCTTATCCATTTAGAAAGTTGTGCCAGAAGGATAGCTAAGGTAGCAACAACGAATAAAATAGTAATTGAAAAATCAACTCTTCCTGTTCGTACTGCGGAAAAAATAAAAGAAGTCTTAGCAGAAAATAAGAATGATGTTCAATTCGAAGTACTGTCTAATCCAGAATTTTTAGCCGAAGGAACCGCCATTCAAGACCTTTTTAAGTCGGATCGCGTACTTGTAGGGGGAGATGCTACAGAATCTGGTAAAGCGGCAGTAGCGGCCTTGGTTTCGATTTATGAGAACTGGATTCCACGGGAAAAAATATTGACCACCAATGTTTGGTCAGCAGAATTATCAAAGCTAGCTTCTAATGCAATGTTGGCTCAACGCATTTCATCTATTAATAGTTTTTCTGCCTTGTGTGAACAAACAGGGGCTTCTATTCAAGAAGTGGCCAAAGCAATTGGGATGGATCACCGCATAGGTGATAAATTTTTAAATGCCTCTGTAGGTTTTGGAGGAAGCTGTTTCCAAAAAGACTTACTGAACTTGATTTATTTATGTAAAAAGTTTGATTTACCAGAAGTTGCTGATTATTGGCATCAAGTTGTAAAAATCAATGATTACCAAAAAAATCGATTTGCGACAAAAATCAGTACACATTTTGGCGATTACTTGTTGGAAAAATCCATAACCATGCTTGGCTGGGCTTTTAAGAAAAACACCAATGACAGTAGAGAGTCAGCGGCAATTTACATTGCTGCTAAATTACTAGAGCAAGGAGCTCAGCTTCATTTGTTCGATCCAATGGTCACTGAAGAGCGAATCATAAGAGATCTAAGCACCCTTTTTGAAAACAAAGGCAATAATAAAGAAGAAGTAACAAAATTACTTGATAAAATAAAGGTACATACGACTATTGATGCAGCCCTAAATACTTCAGACGCAACTGCGATTGTAACAGAGTGGGAGGAATTTAAGGCATTTGATTGGACTTTGTTTTTAAAAACAAAGTCTATCGACTATCCAATATTTGATGGAAGAAACCTTTTAAACAAAGGGGTTTGTGCGAATTATTATGCAGTAGGAAACGCCTAATACTTAAAATAAAGTAATAAAAGTGCTCGTTATTGAAAATTATTAAGTACTTTTGGTACTAGATAAAATTAATAATAGTGCTTAACCAGTTGATAACCTCGAAAACCCGTTTACGCCTGCTGATAAAATTTTTTATCAGTCAGGCGAATCGAGGCTATTTAAACGGTCTAGCAACCGAGTTCAATGAATCCACCAATTCGATTCGAAAAGAACTCAACCATCTTTCAGAAGCAGGTTATTTAGAAAAATATAAAGACAACAATAAAGTTGGATACAAAGCCAATATTAATCACCCTATGTTTGAGATACTACAAAAGGTAGTATTTAAGCATTTAGGGTTAGAAGATATAGTAGAACACGTTTTAGCGCAAATTGGCGATGTTCAACAAATCCATCTAATTGGCGATTATGCCAAAGGATTGGATTCTGGAAACATTGAAGTAATGTTAATTGGAGACCAACTCAATACTACTTACATTACTAATTTAGAAGAAAAAATAGAATCACTAATCGACCGAAAGGTTCAATTTATTATCAGTAATCGTAAATCGACTGGACAAGAATCAATTTTATTGTTTCAGCGTTAATCTATCTTATGTTATCAAATAGTACCATACTTATCACAGGGGGAACAGGTTCTTTTGGAAAGAAGTTTGTTCGCATGACACTTGATCGTTACAATCCAAAAGCCATTATTATTTATTCGAGAGATGAAATGAAACAATGGGATATGGCGGAGAAATATCGTGATGATCAACGTGTAAAATTCATCATTGGAGATGTTCGCGACCGTGATCGTTTATCTCGCTCTCTCGATGGAGTGGATTATGTTGTTCATGCTGCAGCTACGAAAATCGTCCCTACAGCAGAATACAATCCATTTGAATGCGTGAAGACAAATATAAACGGTGCGATGAATGTCATTGATGCCTGTACAGATAAGAAAATCAAAAAAGCTGTAGCGCTTTCAACGGACAAAGCAAGCAATCCGATTAATCTTTATGGAGCAACCAAGTTAGCTTCCGACAAATTATTTGTTGCAGGAAGCTCGCACCTTAATTTAGATAAAACACAATTTTCTGTTGTACGCTATGGGAATGTAATGGGATCAAGAGGGTCGGTAATTCCTTTCTTCCTAACCAAAAAAAATGAAGGGGTTTTACCCATTACAGATGATCGCATGACCCGTTTTATGATTTCTTTAGAAGAAGGAGTGAAATTGGTATGGCATGCTTTTGAAGACATGCTTGGAGGAGAGATTTATGTAAAAAAAATCCCTTCAATGAATATTACTGATATAGCAAAAGCTGTAGCTCCAGAAGCTGAGCAAAAAATTATTGGTATCCGCCCTGGAGAAAAATTACACGAGCAGATGATTGGGGTTGAAGATGCACCCCATACTTTCGAATATAAAGAACATTTTAAAATCCTTCCTGCAATCCATAATTGGTCGAAAGACCCTAACCGTATTAAAGATGGGGAAAAAGTCCCAGAAAACTTTCTATATAGTTCTGACAACAATAAAGAATGGATGAATGCTGATGAACTGGCCGAATGGATTGAGAAAAATAAAGATAAAATTGGATTGATTTAGAATGAAAACTATTGTATTTACTGGTGGATCAAGTTTACTAGCACAAAGTTGGATTAGACAGGAACAACCCCATTACAATTATATTCTCGGATTACATGAAAGGCAGCTTGACCAAAAACGATTCAACACGATTGTTTTTGATTATGAGAATCCCGACCAATTATCGTCACAACTACGAAAGATAAAAGCCGATATTGTCATAAATTGTATTGGTTTAACAAGTGTCGAAGCTTGTGAAGAGCAACCTGAATTAGCGGCTAAAATAAACGTTGAATTATCCAAAAACATTGCTTTGGCATGTGCTGAAAGCAGTGTAAAATTAGTTCATATTTCTACAGATCATCTGTTTGATGGAACACACCCATTTGCTGCTGAAACTGAACCTAAGTCTCCTGTAAACTTATACGGAAAGACAAAAGGCGAAGGCGAAGATGTCGTCTTAAAAAACAATCCATCGGCATTATTGATTCGCACGAATTTTTTTGGCTGGGGACCGGAATATAAAGCCTCTTTTTCAGACAAAATTTTAAGAAATTTAGAAAGTGGACAAATCTCGAAACTATTTCAAGACGTCTATTATACTCCAATCTCAGTTGGAACAATGCGTAATGCAATTGAAATCCTCTTAGAACAAAACGCTAAAGGAATGTTCAATGTTGTGTCAAATGAACGCATTTCAAAGTATCAGTTTGGGATCATGTTAGCCACTGTTTTTGGCTACCCTACTCAGTTAATTGAGCCCATAAGTATAGATGAAATGACGGATTTAACAGCTCGTCCAAAAGACATGAGCCTGAGTAATCATAAGTTAAGTGTTCACCTCAATGAACCTGTTTCTTCGCTAGAACGTCAACTAAACGATCTGAAAGCCGAAGGTAGACAATTGCAACAACGTTTGGTTATTCCCTACGGTAGGCAAGATGTATCTGAAAAAGACATCCAAGCTGTGGTCAATGTATTGCGATCAGATTATATAACGCAAGGACCAACCATACAGAAATTTGAGCGACGTGTTGCAGAATATAGCGGAGCAAAGCATGCTTATGCTTGCAATAGCGCAACAAGTGCTTTACATATTGCTTGTCTTGCTTTAGGGGTGACAAAAGGAGATTTAGTATGGACCAGTCCAATCTCTTTTGTAGCCTCTTCAAACTGTGCGCTGTATTGTAATTCCGATGTTGATTTTGTAGACATAGACCCCATTAGCTATAATATGTCGCCGCAGGCTTTGGAGAAGAAATTAATCGAAGCTAAAGGTAAAGGGAAATTACCCAAAGTGGTTATTCCTGTGCATTTATCTGGGCAAAGTTGCGAGATGGACAAAATTCATGCATTGAGTAAAATCTATGGATTTAAGATTATCGAAGATGCCTCACATGCAATTGGAGGAACATATAAAGGAAAGCCGGTCGGTAATTGTGAATACAGCGATATAGCTGTTTTTAGTTTCCACCCAGTCAAAATAATTACAACCTGTGAAGGTGGGATGTGTCTCACGAACGACTCCGAACTATCAAATCTTTTAGGAAGATATCGAAGTCATGGAATTACACGCCAGGCTTCTGAAATGAGTAAGACACCCGATGGGCCGTGGTATTACGAACAATTAAACCTTGGGTTAAATTACCGTATGAATGATGTACAAGCAGCTCTAGGCCTGAGTCAAATGGATCGTTTAGATGAATTTATTGAAAAGCGCAGAGCGATCGTAAAACGCTATGATGAATTATTGAGTAACTCAATTGTACAAACTCCTAAACAACATAAAGACACTAATTCTTCTTGGCATTTATACATTATACGTTTAAAGAAAAACACCCACGTTACACATCGACAATTGTTTGAACAATTTAGGGCTGCTGGGGTATTGGTCAATATTCATTATATCCCGATTTATCGACAACCCTATTACCAAGAATTGGGCTTTACAAGCAAAGGCTTTGAAGAAGCAGAAAAATATTACGAAGAAGCAATCAGTATTCCAATTTTTCCAGGCCTCACAATTGAAGAACAAGACAAGGTAGTTTCATTGATTGAACAACCTGTAGGATTTCAAAATTTGTTTTAGATGAGAGAATTGTTAAAACAGTACAGTGATTTACCCATTTTAGAATCAGAGCGATTGATTTTAAAGCCATTGTCGTTAAAATTCTTATCGGAAAAATATGTAAGCTGGATGAATGACGAAGAAGTAATTCGTTATCTGGAATCAGGAGGGAATTACACCAAAGCTAAACTGGAACACTATCTATCTGAAGTAGAAATGAACCCCAAATATTTCTGGGCTATTGTAGTAAAAGAGTCGGGTGAACATATTGGAAACATCAAAATTGATCCTATTGATCCCATTCATCAACATGGAGAATATGGGATTATGATTGGAGATCGAAACGCATGGGGAAAAGGTATTGCAAGGGAGGCTTCTTCTTTGGTGATTGATTTTTGTTTTATGGAATTAAATCTTCGAAAAATAAACCTTGGCTTACTAGCAACCAATAGTGCCGCAATTAAATTATACGAAAAATTAGGTTTCGAACAAGAGGCCTATTTTAAAGCACATGTTGATCACAAGGGTGAATTTGTGGATACTCTTCGGATGGCAATTTTTAATACCGCTATAAAATGAAAATTGCTCTAGGTACTGTTCAGTGGGGTTTGAATTATGGGATTTCTAATAAAAGAGGAATTCCATCCGAACTGGAGCTTGATAAAATATTTGCTACGGCCAGTGCTAACGGGATCAATTTATTAGATACTGCTACATCCTATGGGGAAGCAGAAAGTAGAATTGGCAATCGATCAAGCGGTAAATTTAGAATTGTAACAAAAATAGGATCGATCAGTAAAGATAATTCTGTTGAACAACAAGTGAAAAAGTCACTGGAGAATTTAAAAACAACCTCTCTTTATGGTTGTCTTTTTCACAATGTAAATGAACTGCTAGAAACGCCCTCTATGTGGGGAGAAATGCAGGGTCAAAAAAAAGAAGGACGTATTGAAAAAGTAGGTTATTCATTATATCACACAGAAGAATTAGAAAGGTTACTTCAGTTAAATTTTATACCCGATTTGATTCAAATTCCTTTTAACCTCATTGATCAAAGATTTGAACCTTACTTCAAACAATTAAGTGAAATGAAGATTGAAATTCATGTTCGGTCCATTTTTTTACAAGGACTACTTCTGAATTTTGAAATGATGGAACAAGATAAATTCCTGGAATGGAGCCCAATTTGGAAGAAATATAAAGATTGGTTGAATGAGACAAATTTAACTCCCCTTGAGGCATGTATATGCCATGCTGAACACCATAAAGAAATTACAAATATTATCTTAGGTGTTGAGCAACTATCTCAATTAAAAGAAATCATTTTAGCTAGTAAAAAGAAAAGTATTGAGGCTCCAAAAGCATTTATTTCTACAGATCAAAAATTAATAAATCCCTTATCATGGCTTTAATTAAAGAAAACTGTTTCAATCATTATATAGATGAAATTAATACCGAACGAAAACGTAGATTACTTGGGACAAAAATAGTTGACACAAGAGCCAGTTATTTATGGGAAGAAGCATTAAAAATCGTTAATGAAAATGAAAAGCAGCAACTGATTGATGCATTTAATTTTGCAAAAACGGTAGAGTATGACCACCCTGGGTTATCATCAGAAATATATTTTGCACATCCTCTTCGAGTGGCAGCACTTGCAATTTTATTTTCAAATGAGAATCCAGTAGAAGCAGGAATAGTAGGTTTATTACACAATGTTTTTGAAGTTTCCACAATATCTTCAGAGGTTATAGATCAACGGTTTGGTAAAGAGGTAACATTTATGATTACTACTCTAACAGTTGATAGGGCTATTCAATGGGATTTGTTTTACAAAAAAAAATACTACACAAGTATTAATAACTTATCTGAAAATGCTAGAAAAGTCAAAGTAATTGACAAGTTTGATAATCTATTTGTTTTAGGATTAAATCCAGATGCTGCAGTTAGGTCAAAATACCTTGATGAAATAAAAGTACATATTGTGCCTATTGTAATTAAAGACCTGCCCTTTATGTCAGATTATTTTTTAAGTTTAATTGATAATTGTGAAAAAATAGGAAAATTATAAAGATGAATTTAGAATTAAAAGATAAAGTAGCGATCGTTACTGGCGCATCAAAAGGGATGGGGCTTGCAATTTGTGAGACCATGCTTAATGAAGGTGTAAAGGTCATGATGGTGTCACGCAACGAAAAACTTTTGAAGGAACTGAAAGAAAAATACACTGACCAAAAATTCCATGTAGATTTTTGTGCTGGAGATGTTTCCTCACCTGATTTGCATGAAACAGTAATTGAAAGGACAATGAGTAGATGGGGATCTATTCATATTCTGATAAATAATGCTGGAGGTCCCCCTATGGGTTCGTTTTTAGAACAGAATGACAGTAGTTGGGATGGGGCATTTCAAACTAACTTGATGAGTGTAATTCGTTTTTCTAAAGCTGTAACCCCTCATATGAAAAAAAACAAATGGGGGAGAATAGTGTCAATAACCTCGTCTTTAGCAATTGAACCTAGTCCAGTAATGGTTTTATCATCCACAATCCGGGCAGGGGTTAGCTCTTTTACAAAAGCCATTTCGACAGAACTAGCAGCAGATAACATAACAGTTAACGTTATATGTCCTGGAGGTGTTTTAACGGAGAGGTTGAAAAGTCTTATTGAAGATCGTACTATTCGAGAAAACAGGAGCTATGAGGAAATTTTGAATGAAAGCCAAGCGAGTATTCCCGCCAATAGATTCGCATCTTCAAAAGAAATAGCAGATACCATTTTATTTCTTACCTCTGAAAATGGATCTTATATTACTGGCGTAAGTCTTGCTGTTGACGGTGGCTTATTAAGGTCATATTAGTTCGATTATGGATCTTTTCAAACCAGATATTTTTTCTCAATCAACGCCAAATTGGATAAAAGCCACACCCTATTTAGAAAACGAATTAGCACCGATAATTTCACAAATAGTTCCTTCATCTAGTTTGAATGAACTTGTAATTGAGTTTTCGGGTTCCATGGAAATTAATAGCTCAAATTTTAGATTATCTTTTTTGAACAAAAGGCACATTTTAAAAAAATGGCCATCTACGCAAGCTTACGCATGTCTTGTCAATATAGTGAAGACAAATTTGTTTTTAATAGACAATAAAATTCCAGTACCTGATGTGATTCCATTTAAAAATGGTCAAACAATTTTGGAGTGGAATACTAATTTATGGACTTGTAGCGAATTTATAGATGGTGAATATTTTTCTGGAAGAAAAAATCAACTAAAAGAAGCATCCTTTATTACCGCAAAAACCGCCAATGCATTATACAATTTACCCGAGGAAATACACCCGACAAGAAAAATAAATCATAAAATAGATAAAACACTAGCATTGGTTAAAAAGACTGACCTTTTAAATGTTAATTGGGAACAAATTTTCGGACATGATATCTCACTTTTGCTAGAAAAGAATTGGAGTAAGATTAAGCGGACGTGTATTGATTTAAAACAGGTAGAAATAGATGGTGGGCCAGTATTCCCAAATCATTATGATATGCATCCTCACAATCTACTGTTTATTGAAAATAAACCACTTTTTTTACTTGATTTTGATTCAATTGTAGGAATTCCTGTAGGCTATTCAATCGCCTATTCAGCGCTCAAACAGTGCCGTCAATCAATTGCCTATAACCAAGATTTTAATGCTGTATCTCAAATTGGAAAAAACTATATCGATTCTTTACATGAGAATTTAGATATAGGCGATATGAAATGGATAAATAATTTCAAGGCTTTGGCTCAAATGGAAACCTTAAGAAGGATAGGTATTGTACTTGAACTTAACCTTGATGGAAACAATGCTTGGAATAAAGTATTATACTTACTTATTTCTAATTTGTATGAAGCGGAAGAATTATTTGATTAGAAAGGTAAAAAAATGAAAAGAATTGCAATCATACCAGCTAGGGGTGGATCAAAAAGAATTCCACAGAAGAATATCAAAAGTTTCTGTGGAAAACCAATGATTAGTTACCCCATTCAAGCACTACTTGAAACCAATCTGTTTGATAAAATTCATGTATCAACAGATGAAAAAAAAGTAGTTGAGATGACAGAACAGCAAGGCGTAAAAGTGGATTTTTATCGTCCTAAAAACTTGTCAGATGATTATACTCCGATAATGCCGGTGTTGAAATATGTGGTTAAAGAATATAAAAAAAGGGGTCAAACTTTTGATGAAGTGTGGGTCATACTTCCCTGTTCTCCGATGTTAAATGCTAAAGATTTAATAAAGGCTTCCATACGCTTTAAAGAATCTCCTTCTTCAAATTCGTTAATGTCAGTGACAGAATACCCTGTTCCAATTGAATGGGCTTTTGAAACCAATGATAAGGGAGTTTTACAATCTTTAAATAATGGTCATTTTGCAACAAGATCTCAAGACCTAAAGAAAAGATATTATGATGCAGGAATGTTTTATATTTATACTGAGAAGGTAGTTTCGAATGCTGAATATGATGTGACTGATGAAAGGATTATCCCGTATTTCATTCCAAAAGGGAAAGCCATTGATATCGATGATATTGAAGATTGGGAGTACGCAGAAAAACTATTCAAAGTAAATTAAAACATGAAAAGAGAAAGCACAATTAGGTATAAAAAGCAAATACATCAATTAATCCCTGGTGGTGCGCATACCTATTCTAAAGGAGATGATCAATTTCCAGAAAACGCTCCAGCCGCTATTTCACACGGAAAAGGAGCCTATGTTTGGGACATCGATGGAAATCGTTTCTTAGATTGCTCCATGGGATTATCGAGTGTTTCTCTGGGCCATGCTTTTGAACCTGTATTAAATGAAGTAAAAGCTGAATTAGATTTAGGAGTTAATTTTCAACGTCCTTCCTATATTGAAAAAGAAATGGCTGAAACTTTTTTGGCTTTAATTCCACAACATGACCGAATAAAATTTTCTAAAAATGGTTCTGCCGTTACAACAGCAGCAGTAAAATTAGCAAGGGCAAAAACAGGAAGAAAACTAATTGCCTTTCCAATTGATCACCCTTTTTATTCGTATGATGATTGGTTCATTGGAAAAACGCCTTGTGATAAGGGAGTGCCTGAAGAAATAAGTGCATTAACCGTTACTTTTGATTCGTGTAATGTGGCGTCTTTAGAAGCTCTTTTTGATAAATATCCTGATCAAATAGCAGCTGTGATTACAGAACCAGAAAAACCGCATTGTTCCAATTGTAAATGTTCAATATCGTCACAAAGTTATTTAGAAAAAGCGATTGCTTTAACTCAAGAAAAGGGGGCACTATTTATTTTAGATGAAATGGTTACAGGATTTAAAGTTGGCTTTCCAGGTGCAGTATCAAAATATAATTTGTCGCCAGATTTGGCTACTTGGGGAAAGGGAATTGCCAATGGCTTTTCTTTTTGTGCCCTTACGGGTAAAAAAGAAATAATGGATCAAGGCGGAATAATGAATGAAGGCCAAGAGAAAGTGTTTTTGATTTCCACCACACACGGGGGTGAAACTCATGCTATTCGTGCTGGATTAAAAACGATAGATGTGTTTAAAAGAGAAAATGTTCTAAAACATAATCATGACATTGGAGAACAATTGATTCAAGAAACAAAAAAACTAATTCAAAAAAACGAATTACAAAATTATATTGATGTTATTCCGTGTTCGTGGGCTGTATCATTTATCTTTAAAGATGATAAGTTGAATGTTTGTAATGTTCACAGGACTTATTTTTTACAAGAAATGATTGCTCAAAACATTTTGTTTCAAGGGTATTTCATTCCATGCTTTAGTCATAAAAACGAGGAAGTATATTTTTTCTTAACAGCATTCGATCATGCTTTAAAACAATATAAATCGGTTATTTTAAATGGATACCAGGGTGAACTCGTAGGAGAGCAAACAAAAGCGGTATTTAGAAAGTACATTTAAAATGAAGAAAAAAGTGATTTTAATTAGAGTAAATCTATCACCTAAATTAGGCGCAGGTCACTTTATACGAATGATTGCTTTTGCAGATCTTTTAAAGAATAGTGGGTATAATATTAATTTTATTTCTTCTTCAGAAAACAAAGAATCAATCAACAGTATACTCAATGACAAGTATCCAATAATTTTCACTGACAAAAGTGATGCGCTTGAAGATGCAAAATTTATTATTGACGTGGCAACAAAATATACGGCTAAACTTGTCATTTTTGATGGAGCAGATTTCACAGAAGAATATGATATAATCTTAAGAGAAGCGAAATTAAAAACACTACACGTTGTAGATGTTCCAAAACGAGTATATTCATCTGATTTTGTGCTTAATCAAAATCATAGAGCTAATGATTTTGATCATTTGATAGGACCAAATACAACCCTTTTAACAGGATTAAAATATTTACTTCTTAGGGATCAATTTAAAGTGGCTAAAAAAACGAAATTAAATTCACTTAGAACCGAAAAAATTCATTTACTGATATGTTTAAGTGGTGGATCTTTGATTACTGACAAAATGAATGAGACGCTTTTGCAAGCATTAATTACATCAAAAGATTTAGTAGATTCGGTCACAATTATATTTGGTAAAATGGGACTTATTACTGAAAAAGTAAAAAATATGGCATTAAAAGCTCCCATCGAAGTGAACCTGATGAATCATTTAGATGATATTTCACAAGAAATGAGGAAGGCCAGTTTTGCAATAACCTCTGGAGGAACAACGATGTGGGAGTTAATGTTTATGCAAATTCCTTTTATTGCATTAGCACTTAATACAGATCAAGAAAATTATTTAAAACTACTGAAGCGTGATAATATCTGTGAGATAATGGGAGATTTTGATCAAATGACGGTTTCACAAGTTAAAGAGAACTTAAAAAAATTCATGAAAAACAAACCACTACACCAGCAATTTCTTAAAAAAACAGAATTACTGATGGACTCTGCAAAAACAAAAAATCAAATTTTAACTGCATTAAATCTATAAAAAATGAGCACGAATAATAACCCTCTTTTAAATTCCAACTTAGCCAAAATAATAGATCTTGTCTCTAAGGCTAATCCTCTTCAAAAAAAGAAAATACTCTCTTACGTTTCTAATCAAGATGAAAAGTACTTCTTGTTTGCAGAAAATTTAAGTAAAACAATAATTGAAGATTTTTTGACAACAGAAAAGGAACAAATCGATGCCGCCGCCGCCTACAATAAAATGTGTATGGACTTTCTGAAAGAGCAAATTAGATTTAAAAAAACTGGTGTTTATCGAATTGATGATGCAGCTATTGCAAATGAAGAAGTATATAGCGATCCTCTCGTAATGCGATATTATATGGTCGGCCTACTAATTTCTTATATGTTTTGGCCAAATCACTACCAATTATTTCAATTTTTCAAAACACATTTACCCGTAAATGAACCTAAATCATATCTTGAAGTTGGTGTTGGACATGGCCTTTTTAGTTCGACAATGTTAAAAACATATCCTAATATTCAAGCCACATGTGTTGATATTAGTGAAACGTCAATTAAAACCGCCAAGGAAGTATTACAATCGTTTTATGTAAACACAAAAAACATAGACTATGTTCTTGGAGATTTTTTCACAGTAGATATAAACAAGAAATTTGATTTCATTATAATGGGAGAAGTTTTAGAGCATGTTAATGATGCTTATGGGTTTATGCGACGAGCAAAAGAATTTTTAAAAGAAGATGGTAGAATATACATGTCTACCGCAGCAAATTCTCCGGCTTTAGATCATGTATATCATTTTCACAATGAAAAAGAAATTACTGATTTACTTGATCAAACAGGTTTCCTTGTTGAAGATGATTTAGTTTTACCAGCTGATGACATTCCAAAAGAATTATGGGAACAAGAACTAGTTACGCTTAATTATTGCTGCATTCTTAAACACAAATAATTATGTCAAGAGTTTTAATTATTGCAGCTCATCCAGATGATGAAAATATAGCCTTTGGAGCGACCATAAGAAATTTTGTTGATCAAGGTCGTCAAGTTGAATTATCAACCTTTACATATATTGAAGGAGCAAGGAATGAGATGAGTATTAACAGGAATTGCCTATTGGAAAAAACAGCAAAAACACTCCGGATGAGTAATTACATAGTTGGTAATTTCCTCTACAATGCATTGGATGGGATTCTATCTTTAGGTGTTGTCAAATTTATTGAAGAAAGAATTCATCATGACGTAAAGATTTTTTAAAAATAAAACTAAAAATCATGGATAGTGAATTACGCTCAAAATTTAAAGATATTGGAAAGGTTCCAAGTTATATGAGTTACCTGGGGTTAAACAATGAAATTGAAAAGCTCAAACCTTCGATTGAAAAGGAAAGGATTAAAATTTCCTTTTTAAGGAACTATACTGTTGAACCTATTCTTCCTATACTGAAATGCGAATTATTTAAGTCAGGCTTTTTAGCCGAATTTTATCTGAGTGATTTTGACACCATTGCTTCTGAGACACTAAATACAGAGAATGATTTTTATGATTTTAATTCAGACTTAATCATTCTTACCCAATGGCTTAGGTTATTATCTGAAAAAATCACTTCTTCATTATTTAAAATGTCTGAAAAAGAAAGAGAAGATGAAACATTAAGAATAATAAATCAGTTTAGATTATTCTTAAATGGAATTCGCGCCAATTGTGATACCCCCATAATAATCAATAATTTTCCCTTACCCAAGCATGTCGTTTTGGGTATTTTAGATCATCAAACAGATTATTCAGAACGTAAATGGTACAATAAATTAAATGAATCATTAATTGAATTATGCCAAGAAATACCAAATGTTTATTGTTTAAATTTAGAAGCTATTTTTAATTCTGTGGGGATTGAAAATGCTTTTGAATCAAGAAAATGGGAATCGTCCAAATCACCGTTCACTTTTTCTGCTTTATTGCCATTGGCCAAAGAATACGATAAATACATGCGAGCAATTTTTGGAAAAACAAAAAAATGCTTGATTCTAGATTGTGATAACACATTATGGGGAGGCGTTATTGGAGAGGATGGAATTGATGGAATTAAAATTGGCGGAACCTACCCGGGCAGCTCGTTTCAATTCTTCCAGCAACAAATCTTAAACCTGAATCATAGAGGGATAATATTAGCAGTATGTAGTAAAAATAATGAACAAGATGTTATTGATGTTTTTGAAAATCACGAGCAAATGAAATTACGTCTTTCTGATTTTATTAGTTTTAAGGTTAACTGGGAAGATAAAGCAACAAATATTCAATCAATTGCGAACGAACTTAATATAGGATTGGATAGTATCGTTTTTATGGACGATAGCGAATTTGAATGTGATTGGGTTTCCACTCAGTTACCAGAAGTAACAGTTTTACATTTGGAAGGGGAACCAGTTAACTATTCTAGTAGATTATTTGAAGAGGGGTATTTTGATTCGTTATCTTATATAGAAGCAGATAAAAATAAAACGGACATGTATAAAGCGGAAGCCAAGCGGAAGCAACTCCATTCGAATGCAAATTCTTATGAAGAATATTTAAAAAGCTTAGATTTACATGTAAATATTGAAAAAGGGAATAAAAAAAATGTAGATAGAATTTCCCAGCTAACGCAAAAAACGAATCAGTTCAATTTAACGACAAAAAGATATACACCTGGACAGATAGAGGAGTTAATTCACAATAACGACTACGATATTTTCACAATGCAAGCTTATGACAAAGTAGCTGATTTAGGGATAATTGCCTCTTCAATCATTTTACATCAAGATGAATATTCAGTAATTGATTCATTGATGATGTCATGCAGAGCTCTAGGTAGAGGTTTAGAAAATGCCTTTTTAACTTATATAATCGAATCATCGAAAAAGAGGAATAAAAAAAGAATAAGAGGTGTGTACATTCCAACAAATAAAAACAAACAAACAGAAGATTTTTATAAGAAAAATAACCTGAAAAGAGTAGATCAAATTGAAAAACAAATAATTTGGGAATTAGACTTAACTGAAAACACTTCAAAAAATTATCCAAACTGGATAACTATAAACGCAAACAATAATTAAAATGACAAATCAAGACAAATTAAAACAAATTTTAGCCAGTGTATTTAATATAACGGTAGAAGAAATCACAAATGATTCCTCCCCTGATACGATCGAAAACTGGGATTCACTCAATCATTTAAATTTAGTTTTGGCTTTAGAAGAAGAATTCGAAATTAATTTCACCGAAGAACAAACAGTTGAAATTTTGAATTATGAACTTTTAGTCATCACGCTAAGGGAACAAGGAATAGACATATAATGAGTAAAATTGAACTCTCTTTAGCTAAAACTCCATCCATCACCGAGGTTTTTTCCCGCATGGAAGCAAACAAAGATTTGATTGCTCTTTTTTGGGAAGGAAAAAAGTACAGTTATGCAACTCTCTTTGAAAAAATAGCATACTGGGACAAAGTTCTCCAGGAAAACCAAATTGAACAAGGAACAATATGTGCTTTTCAAGGCGATTATTCCCCAATGGTTTGTGGCTTGATTTTTTCTCTAATTAAAAAAGGGGCAATATTAGTTCCTTTTACAGACGAAATTTCAAATGAGATAGATTCTTTTTTAGAGATAAGTTGCGCAGAAATTTTTGTAAAATTTTCAAAAGACGATACTTATTCTATTTCAAAGGTTAATCCAGTAAGTACAAATCCCTTGATTTCTAAATTTTTAGAGACTAAGCATCCAGGTTTAATAGTTTTTACCTCTGGATCAACGGGAAAACCTAAAGGGATACTTCATGATTGTGAATATGTAATGAGCAAGTTTGTCGTTGAACGACAAGGTTGGAAAACAGTATTGTTTTTACTCATGGATCATTTTGGAGGATTCAATACCTTATTGAGTACTTTCGCTTATTTAGGTACAGGTATCTGTGTTCCAAATAGAACACCTCATGATGTTGCAAAAGCGATTCAAGATGGTAAGGCAAATTTATTACCGACCACTCCAACCTTTCTCAATTTGATGATCGCCAATAAGATTGAAAAGTTTTATGATTTAAGTTCAATGGAGTTAATTTCTTATGGAACGGAACTTATGTCACAAACCACACTTGAACAAGTGAATAAAATGTTTCCTAAGGTAAGAGTCAAACAAACCTACGGATTGTCAGAACAAGGCGTTTTACATTCAAAATCTGAAAAGAATGACTCTACCTGGCTTAAAGTTGGAGGACCAGGATTTGAAACTAAAATCATAGACAATATACTTTGGATAAAGTCAAAATCAAATATGGTTGGTTATTTGAATGCTCCAAATCCATTTGATAAAGATGGTTGGCTTTGTACAGGAGATGAAGTTGAGGTAAATGGAGAATATATTAGATTCAAGGGTAGAAAAACAGAAATAATTAATGTTGGAGGGAAAAAAGTGTATCCAATTGAAGTAGAAAATATTTTATTAAAAGTAGAAAATGTCAAAGATGCTTCAGTGTTTGCGAAATCACATGAAATAATGGGACAAATTGTACACGCCAATATAACGACAAATAAAGAAACCGATAATATGAGTTTAATCCGTGAATTACGTGTTTTTTGCAATGCTAATTTGCCTCGATATAAAGTCCCTGTTAAATTTAATATTTCAGTTAAAGATGATTTGCATAATGCTAGATTTAAAAAATCTAGAAACTTGTAAAAAAAATAGGGTATGATTAGAATGATTGCTTTAAAAAAAGATCACATGGAATTGCTTCTCAAGTGGAGAAAACAAGCCAGAGTCAAAGATGCAATGCTAACTGAGGTAAATCATTCGCTTGAAAAACAATTTGAGTGGTACAATTCAATTCGTAATGATCCATCTAAAAAATATTGGCTAATTACCTTTGAAGAAAAACCTATTGGGGTAATTAACTTAAGTGAAATAGATCAAGTAAATAATAAATGCTCGGCAGGCTTTTTAATAGGAGAAGAATCCTTTTCCTCCCTTGGAGCGATTGTTTTACCTGCTTTATACAATTATATTTTTAAGAAAAGAGGGTTTCTTAAAGTCTATGGATCTGTGGTTTCAAGCAATAAAACGATTTTAAAAATTCATGAAATACATGGGTATAGACAAATAGGGTATTATGAAAAGCACATTTTGAAAAACAATGAATATATTGATATTATTCTTGTGGAATTAATGGCTGAAAACTGGTTAAGTAAAAAGAAATTTGCTTCATATGAAGCAGAATGGGATTAATTTTAAAAATATAAAAATGAATAACAACGAAGCATACGAACTTATTGATGGTGTAGTGAAAAATTTAGTAGCCTCTGATGCTATTAATACAATAGATGGATTTGACGAACAAACAATTGTTCTGGGAAATGGATCCGTTTTAGATTCAATTAGTTTTATTACGTTCATAACAGATATTGAGGATAAACTCCAAGAAGTGACGGGTAAAGAGCTTTATTTAGTATTAAATGAAATAAATAATTTTAACGTAGACAATCCAAACTTAACAGTTGGAGGATTAGCAACTTATTTAGCTACATTGAGTAAATAATTAAATTTCGAATGGTAATATTAATTACAGGAACAAGTAAAGGATTAGGGAGGTATTTAGCAGAATACTACTTGAAAAAAACGCACACCGTTATTGGTTGCAGTTTGTCAGCAAATGTCATTATGCACCCCTCTTATCATCACACTCAATTAGATTTGAGCAATGAATCCAATGTGCGTTCTTGGGTCAATTCTGTTCGTAAAAAATTTCAGACTATAGATGTACTAATTTGTAACGCAGCAATTGTTAGTTCCGCTTTATTTTTAACCTTAACTCCAGGAAATTTAATGGAATCATTTTTAAAGACGAATGTTGCTGGAGTCTTTTATATTTTACGTGAAGTATCTAAACAAATGATCAAGCAAAAAAGGGGAAGAATAATTGCAATATCTTCGATTACGACTGCAACACATCAAGAAGGAACATCTGTTTATTCAGCGACTAAATGTGCAGTCAATGAATTGATTAAAATACTTGCTAAAGAAGTTTCCTCCAGTAATATAACATGTAATGTTATTGCCCCGGGGATGATGAAAACAAATGCAAGCGAAGAATTGGCTAAGAAACTTGAGTGGGAAAAAGAAATGTTACAAAAACAAACTATTCAAAGGGTTATTCTAAAAGAAGAAGTAGCCCATGTGTCAGATTTTTTAATTTCTCCTAGAAGTTCAAGTATAACTGGGCAAGTCATTTATCTAGGATTATCAAATTAATTGTTTCATGCAAAGAAGAGAAGTTTACATAAACGAAGATTTCAAAATTATCACCCTCATTACAGGAACGTTAAAGCAAAACTGTTTTATAATTAAACATTTAAATTCCTCTGAGATTATTTTAATTGATCCGGGTGATGATGAGGACAGTATTCTTAAAATAATAAAAGAAGAAGGAAATCTTTTAAAACATGTATATCTTACCCATGCCCATTATGATCACGTGGGAGCCGTAAAAAAAATTGTTGATCATTATAACATTCCCTATTATATTCATTCTGCTGATTTGAAGTTATTAAAAAGAGCTTCGCTTTATTCAATTAGCATGGAGAATAGAGACATCCCTTTTTCAGACAACTATCAATTTTATGATACAGAAATGATTTTATGGGTTGATAAGAGAATTGAGATTATTCCTGTACCTGGTCACACACCTGGAAGTGTTGCAATTAAGATTGACGATTTAATTTTTTCTGGAGATTTAATTTTGATGAACTCAGATGACATAACTAAATTGCCTGGACATAACGTTGATCAGAGTAAAAAATCAATTGAATTTTTAGTTCAAAATGTCCAAGAAGATTCAATTTTTTTTTTGGGCCATGGGAAAAACGCTAAATTTTCTGTTATCACGAACCACTTAAGCAAACTAAATAAATAAGATGGAATTAGATTACGGGATTGGAATATTAGGGGTGGGTAAATATTTGCCGAAAGATGAGAAAACAAATGCTCAGCTGGAAAAATCTACTAAAATTCCAGCATCAGAAATAGAACAAAAAACAGGAATAATAACGAGGAGGATAGCTGCTGAAAATGAGGTTGCTTCCCAGATGTCTGCTACGGCGGCTAGGTTGGCAATTAAATCTGCCGGAATAGACTCCTCTCAAATTGGTTTAATTGTCACATGCACATTTACAGGTGATTATGTATATCCAGCGGTATCATGTAAGATACAAGAACTGATTGGTGCAAAAAATGCAGGAGCATTTGATATAATGGCAAATTGTACTGGCTTTCAAGTTGGTTTGGGAGTTGTTTCTGATAAAATGAAATTAGATTCTTCGATTAAATATTCATTATTAATTGGGAGTGCATTGCAGTCTCCTTTTATTGATTGGACGGATGGAGGTTCTTCCATCTATTTTGGAGATGGAGTTGGGGCTGTCGTTCTAGGTCAGGTTGAAAAAGGATATGGTATTATATCAAATGAAATAAAGAGTAATGGTAGAGTTTTTGATTCTGTTCGCCTCAGGGGTGGTGGATCAAGCTTTCCTTTAAGAGAAAAGAATATAAATCAAAACCTTCAGTATTATGAGTTAGACGGTTTAGAGGTATGGAAGCAAGTAATTCAGCACCAACCCAAGGTTATGAAAGACTCTTTGTCAAAAATAAATAAAACCTTAGATGATGTTGATTTTTTCATTTTTCACCAAGCAAATCTTCGGCTAATTGAGTTTTTAATGAAGCGTATGAAGAAACCAATGTCTATGACATATACCAATATGGAAAAATATGGGAACACAGCAGACGCATCACAGGCAATTGCCTTGGCAGAAGCCTACGAACTTGGAAAGTTCAAGAAAAACGATTTGATATTAGTCACTGGTGTTGGAGCTGGTTTTATCTTTGGATCTACAATAATAAAGTGGCATTAAATAATACAAGATGGAATTTGAAGACATTAAAGTAGGTAAGATTGAGCGATTTTCACATCAAATCACTAAAGGGGAGGTAGATAGATTTGCTGAGCTAACAGGCGACTTTAACCCTATTCATGTAGACACTGAATACGCATTAAAAACAAATTTTGGAAAAAGAGTTGTTCATGGAATGCTCACTTCTTCTTTTATTTCTACAATGATTGGAATGCGTATACCTGGTAAAGGGTCACTCTGGTTGTCGCAGACATTAAACTTTATTAATCCAACATTTATTGGCGATACAATTGAGGTTAGTGCAGAAGTCATAAATGTATTTAAATCAACAAGGACTTTTAAACTTAAAATAGCAATAACGAATCAAGACAATAAGCAGCTGGTTCATGGAGAAGCTGTGGTTAAAATGTTAGAATTAAAAAAAACAAAAAAAAAACAGATGACAAATAATATCGTTTTAATTACAGGAGGTAATAGAGGAATTGGAGCAGCTACAGCAAAACAATTGGTGAAGGAAGGTTATTTTGTCATTATAAATTACAAAAGTCAATCTGAATATGCAGACCAACTAGTAAAGGAATTAAATAAAGAAAACGTAAATTCTGTTGCTGTTCAAGCTGATATTTCACGTTTTCATGAAGTCAATGAGCTTTTTAATCATGTGGAAGAAACACATGGAAAAATACTCAAAGTAGTCCATTGTGCCTCCCCACTGCCAGTTCCAACCCCTTTTTTAGAAACAGAATGGGAAGATTTTGAACTGCATCATAACACACAAGTACATGGAGCATATAACTTATCAAAAAGAGCTCTTCCAAATATGATTCAAGAAAAACAAGGATCAATTGTTAATTTGGGTACAATATTTACAGACGGTACTCCTCCAGCGCAACAATCTCCTTACATTTCTTCAAAGGCTTCATTAACTTCATTAACCAAAACATTAGCCGTAGAATATGGTTCTAAAGGGATACGTTTTAATGTGGTCAATCCAGGAATGACGCATACTCAAATGTTGTCTGGAATTCCAGATAAAGTAAAACTAGTCACAAAAATGAATACACCATTAAAAAGTTTAGCAGAACCTGAAGATATAGCGAATACCATAGCGTTTTTAATAAGCGATAAAGCGGGGCATATTACAGGAGAAACTATTCGAGTTTGTGGAGGAATATTTATGAGCTAAATAGAGTTAGCATTTGAAAATATAAAAATGAAAAAATTATCAACATTTCTGGAAAACAGCGTTTTCATAATTGCTGAGCTTTCAGCGAATCATGCTGGCAAAAAAGAAGTAGCCATTGAGACCATTAAGGCGGCTAAACGAGCTGGAGCAAACGCAATAAAACTGCAAACATATACAGCTGATACCATGACTCTAAAATCTGACGCAAAAGATTTTTTAATTGATCATGAAACAGTTTGGGATGGTCGTTACCTTCATGATTTATATAAAGAGGCTTCAACACCATGGGAGTGGCACAAAGAATTATTTAATATTGCCAATGAAGAAGGTTTAATTTGTTTCTCGTCTCCTTTCGATTTTACAGCAGTTGATTTTTTAGAATCGTTAGACAATCCAATTTATAAGATTGCTTCTTTAGAGATTACGGATATTCCACTAATAGAGTATATCGCTCAAAAAGAGAAACCCATGATTATTTCAACAGGAATAGCTACTCTTGAGGATATTGAACTTGCACTTGATGCCTGTAAACGTATGGGTAATAATCAAGTCTCATTACTTAAATGTACATCAAGTTATCCAGCTCCTATGGAGGAAGCCAACTTGAGTATGATAGCCGATCTAGCAAATCGATTCAAGGTATTTTCAGGACTTTCTGACCATACGCTTGGAATTACTGCCCCGGTAATAGCCGTAACTCAAGGAGCAAAAATTATTGAAAAACATTTTATATTGGACAGATCTATAGGTGGACCTGATGCTAGCTTTTCATTAAACGAACAAGAATTCACACAAATGGTTGCTGCAGTTAGAGAAGCAGAAGTTGCTTTGGGTAAAGTCGATTATAATTTAACGAGCAAACAACGTCTAGGGCGAAACTTTTCAAGATCTTTATATATTGTAAAAGATGTAAAAAAAGGAGATGTGGTAACCTCCAAAAATGTGCGATCTATTCGACCAGGTTTTGGTATGCACCCTAAACATTTACCTATTATCATAGGGAAAACCTTCGTTAAAGATTTCACCTCAGGGACACGAATGGAACAAACACTAATACAATAAATGCTTAATATAAAACAGCAACTTAACACTTTTTTACTCTATTTACTTCCTTTTTTAATGCGAAGTGTCCTACCCATATTAACACTCCCTGTATTTACTCGCTTTTTAACGCCAAATGATTATGGTGTTTTGGCACTTGTAACCATTTATGTAACACTCATTGTTGGTCTTTCTAATTTGGGTATGATAGTCATTTTTGAAAGGAACTATTTTGAGGAAAAAACAATTATTGAAAGGATTCAATTAATGTGGAGTCTAATCTCCATAGTCTCCATACTGCTGCTTGCATTCACTATTTTCTCACTAATATTTGAAGATACTATCATTGAATTTCTTTTTAATAGAAACCTCCCTTCCAGGCTATTGCTTTTTACTTTTCTTCATTTAGGAGTAAAAAGTTTATTGCAATATTTTTATATGTTTTATAGGAATTCAGAAACGCCAAAAAAATTCACCACGCTAGCTATCATCGAATCCATACTGAGTACAAGTATATCATTAATATTGGTTGTTTTTTATGAGCAGGGAATAGTTGGTTTTATAAAAGGACAATCGATCGGTGTATGTTTAGTTTTTGCATATCTCCTAATTGTTGCTTTTTTCAAACGTGAATTTTCTTTTAATTTTTTTAAGATTAAAAGCACAATTAAATTGAGCGCACCGTTAACGCCTCGAATTTTGTTTGGAGTAATTAACAGTCAGTTTGATCGATATATGTTAGGTGGTTTAAACACTGTAAATGGTGTTGGAATATATGATATTGGTCAAAAAATAGCGAACTTAGGATTTGTTTTTATGACTACATTACAACAGATTTTTGCACCTAGATTGTATGCTGTTTATTTTGAAGACAAGGAGAATTTCAGAATTGAATCTGGAAAGTTACTTGCTCCTTTTTATTTTTTAAGCACTTTTTTTTGTTTTCTGTTAGGCTTGTTTTCAGAAGAAGCTATTTATTTGTTAACCACTCCTGAATTTAATGATTCTACACCGATCGTATTGATATTGACAATGCTTTACGCATCTTATTTTTTCGGAAAACAGCCTCAATTGTTGTTAGTTAAAAAAACAGCTTTAATCTCATTCTTATCCATCTTTACGGTTGGTTTGAATGTGCTATTGAATATACCACTGATTCATTTTTATGGAATCTATGGTGCTGCTTGGGGCACCTTTGTTTCAGGTATTATATCAGCTGGAATTGCCTTCTTTTTTGCACAAAAACATTTGCCAATCCAGTATAAAAAAGAAACAATTACGTTTCATTTAATTTTTTTAGTGGGGATGTTCACGCTAATTGTTATGTGGTTTCTTAAGATTCAGTATTCCATTAGACTTGTCTCAAAAGCTCTTATCTTGGTTTCTTTTTTGGTTACTGGTAACTTATATGGCTATATGACCCTACATTATTTTAGGGCTATCATTAATTCATCTAAAAATTAAAATGTATAGTTGGTTATTAAATAGAATTAAATTACATAAAAGGGCTCAGATTAGATCATATATGCGTGGTTATAATTTTTTGAGCAAAAATGATAATCTTGAATTTATTGCGCGAGTCAAAAACAGTATGGCTAATAGTCCTATTTCAAAGACTGATCTTAATGCACTTTTTTCTAATCCTGAATCTATTTGTCTACATCAGTTTTTAGTGTACCGTTTGCTAAATACTGAATTTAACAAAGCTCTTCAATCTGCATTAGTTCACCCCAAAAAAGAAATTTTTTATCCTTTGCCCCACAACTGGAGGCTTATTTTATCAGAAGAAGGAATTAAATCAAATACTACCTACAATTCTTTTTTATGGCATCTATTTCAGTTTAAATGGTATTTGTTTGGGGTAGCTACACTTTTAATTGAATGCTGGCGAATGATTAAACCACTTCGCTTACCTAAAGGGGATTATGTTTATTTTGAGAATCTAACAAAAAACAACCTCCCTCCAAAAAAGGGTTGGTCTTCACAAAACAATATAATTGAATGGTTTCTTGCAAGACCCGAGGCAAAAAAAATTATTTCTATTCGTCATAGTGCAAAGGGGGTGTCTTCATTTGTGTTTAAAAATAAAAATATCGATTGTGTAGCTACTGCTCTCCCCCCAGTAAGTGGTTTCATTTCGAGTATTAAATTTGTTTTTTGGGGGATTCAATATTCAGCGCGTGCTATTTTCTCGAGAAAGAAGCGTCTTCTTTTTCGTGAATTAATTTTTGAACAACAAATAAGTCTAATCCCTTATGAAAAACTTGCTAAAGCGTATTATTTCCATAATTCAGGTCATTTACTACGGCCTTTGTGGACCTACAGCGCACAAGAGAGGGGAGTTGGTATTTATTTTTATTTTTATTCTACAAACATCTATAGTTTAGATATTAAAGGGAAAACCTTTTTACAAGACCATCAATGGCAAATAGTTTCATGGCCGAATTATTTGGCATGGAACGAAACGCAAAAACGTTTTCTAGAAAAAACGACATTAACAAAAAAAGATATTGAAATTGTAGGGATAATTCCATTTAGTTCAAACAATAAATCATTAATCCAAGAAAATTCATCAAACACCATTATTGTTTTTGATGTGCAACCCATGAGGACGAGTGTTTATCAATCTTTAGGGATTGGCTACGAGTACTATACTTCAAAAAATGGATCAGATTTTCTTATACACATCGATCAAATAGCGAAAGAATTAAAATTAAAGGTTATTTTTAAACGGAAAAGGAAAGCGCCAAATGTGGACAAAAAATATTTAGAAACCGTTAAGAAATTATTTCTGACGGGTAGATGGGTTGAAATTAATCCTGATACTGATGCGCATTCAGTTTGTGGAAAATTCAAGGCTATTGCTTCAATTTCTACTCCCTTTACATCTACTGCAATTGCATCTAGTTTTTTTAAAATACCCACAGTTTATTATGATGTAACTGCTGAGCTAAAAGAAAAGAATAGCGGATATAATAAGATCAAAATGATTACGACTAAACAAGAATTAAAAGAGTGGTTAAATATATTGAAAAATGATAGGTAAAGAATTGATCGATTGGATAGAAGCTTTTATGAGCTATATACCGGGTAAAATAGGAACTTTTATACGAATGTGTTGGTACCGTTATCGATGGAAAAAGCCCAAAAATGTTCGTATTAGAATTTTTTCAGAATTTATACATCCCCAAAATATATTGTTTTATGGAGGTGCTAGTCTCGGTAAATTGGCTTTTTTTTCAGCCGAAGGAGGTGAAATAGAAATTGGAGAAAATTTTTCCTGCAATGTTAATTGTCACATTAATGCCTCTGTTGGAGGGAAAATAAAAATAGGTAAAGGTGTGTTGATTGGCCCAAATACAATGCTTAGAACCGCTAATCATAAGTTTGATGAGTCTAATAATGAAATTCGGAATCAAGGACATACATACGACGATATTATTATTGAGGATAATGTTTGGATTGGTGCTAATTGTGTAATTTTAAGCGGAGTAAGGATCGGAAAAGCTGCTGTTATAGCTGCAGGTGCAGTTGTGAATAAAGATGTTCAATCATTTACTCTAGTTGGCGGAGTTCCTGCAAAATTACTTAAACGCAAAACCAAATAAAGATGAAATGTCCTGTTTGTGAATCAGATAAAATAGAATTTCAGGAAACTTTTAGAAATAATCACCCATGTTTTTCTAATTTAAAAAGAGTTGCATGTATGGCATGTGGTTTACATTTTGCTCATCCTATGCCTTCGCTTAAAAGGCTTAATGATTACAATAGTTCTTATCATGACAGTGCTCATGGTGGATCGTATAGGGATTTAAAACAGCAAGCTTTTTTCATTGGACTAGCTAAAACTAGACTTGATTTTATATCAGAACAAATAGGTATTGAGAAAGATTACCCCTATAAAATCCTTGAAATTGGTCCTGGCCCAGGAGCTTTTGTCAAGGTGTGGATGGAGATGTTTCCAAAAAGTCAATATTTTGTAATAGAATCAGATAAAAGTTGTCATGATGGACTTAAAAAAATGCAAGCAAAAATAATTGATGATAAGAAAGAAATAACCGAAAATGAATTTGACTTTGTTATTTTATCACATGTATTAGAACATGTAACAGGCCCTTTTTCTTTCCTAAAAACTTTTGTAGATAAAATTAAGAAGGGGGGTTATTTATTTATTGAAGTACCTTGTATGGATTGGAAACACAAAATGCTTGATGAACCCCATTTATTGTTTTTTGACAAAAAACCTATGGAGGTGTTGTTAAAACAATTAATGTTAACTCAACTTAAGATTGCCTATTATGGGATCCCACATCAACATTTGATAAATCCTTTAAAGGGATTTTTCAAGCGATTAAGAGGTTTCCTCTGGAGAAAAGGGATTACTTATTATCATCCAGAAAGGCAACGTATAAGAGCTATGATTAAGGATGGGCTTCAAACAGAAGCTATACTTAATTTTGATGCACATAAAGAACATAGCAATCCCGCATGGTGGTTACGGGTTCTGTATAAAAAATAAAAAATGGCCTTTTTCCCTTTAGCAAATTCAGCAAAAGCAGATGGGTATTGTACTCTGCATAACTATCCTCCCAACGACTGGGAACCCACAAAAAATTGTGCAAAAACAGTTTGGGCCATTTATTCCAATGGTCAAAAGTGGATAACCAAAGAACTTGATGTCCTTGAGGTTGGTTCTTCAAAAACCTATTTTTACGCTGATATTTTATCTGTTCTAGCATTAAATTACATCCCTTTAATTTTGCTACAGTTTAGAAAATCTCCGTTGCAGAAAGAATTAGAAGAACTTCCCGGTCACGAATTTACATATCATAAAGTGCCCGAATGGAGAGCAACTGTTGGTTTTTCGTTAAACCAAGCTCAGACAAGTTATCAGGGAGAAATAAATCCTTTTCCATCTAAAGCTAGTTTATTAACCTTTCATCCATTTATTCAATACAATGAAATTGACAACTATTTACTTTTTATGAATGCAGAGAAATCTCCTGTCTTTCGAAGTGCTTATATCGAAATATATCATTCATTAACAAAAAAATTCATGGATAAAGTAGCTGTAAAAAGTAATCAGATTAACGAAATACCGCTTAATCATTATGGCTTTAAAGAGGATCAACTTCCCGTATTTATTTGCCGAACTATGGCAGGAATACCTTTTGGATTTGGGATTAGTAAAGATGAAAAAATGTTGTCTTTAGAACACACCCATCCCCCCGCAAGTTTTGCTGTGCATGGAAATAGATTTGCAGTTCAAGGTCAAATAAAAAAGCAATGGTTTAATATTCTTAAACCAATTTCATCATGAAAAACCTTATAAAAACATGGATAAAGAAAAATATCCCAACCAAATTCATTGAACTTATATCAATCAAAGGAATTTCTATTACTAAAATCCCCCATGAAGCTTCTGTGATTAGTGATTTATTTCCTCTTCGTATAGAAGAGGATTGGAACACTCATTTTGAATTATTAGACTTTCATAGAATGTTAAATCCAAATGAAGAGCGTGTTTCTTTAAACGTTGAGTTATTTTTTTATGCCGCCTCTGGTCAATTTTTAGCAAAAAAATATATTGAAATAAGCAGCCCTTTAAAACAATCGTTGGATTTGAAAATGATATGCAGTGAATTAGGAGTTAAAGAGGACGGTTGTTTTGCAGTTTTCCATCAAAATAATTCTTCGTGGGTTGATGATCAAAATAGTTTTTTGGCGGAAAGAGGATACATAGGGTATTCTAACAAGAGAATGGGTCCCATCAAAAGCTATGTCCATGGAAATTTAGACGCAATAGCTCTTTCTTCAATGGGTAAGCTTCAATTACTTGGTAATACAAGTTTTTTCTCAAAAAAATACAACTTACAGCACATCTTAGATAAAAACTTTGATTATGAGTTGTTTTTTGTTAATCCAACTCTAAAAACATTGGCCATTGAAGTGGAGGAAAAATTTGAAAATAGCGCTGTTGTGGCGTCAATAGATATTCCTCCGAATGGTATTTCCAGTTATAAAAAACGCCATGTTAAAAAGAATAATTATTCACAAATCATAATTAAAAGTAAACTATATTTGTGCAGACCACTAGTTTTTAAAATAATGCCAACATCTTTTGATGTTTTTCACGGTTAAAGAAGTAAAAATATGGAACAGAGAATTGTAACCGTAGGATACGGAGATGTAAAAAAAGTAAACATAGGAGGTACACTACCTCTTGCATTTGTAGGAGGTCCCTGCGCTATAGAAGATAGAGACCATGCTATGTTTATGGCAGAGTCCATCGCTGAGATATGTGATAAACTTGACATCCCTTGGATTTATAAATCATGTTATGATAAAGATTGTCGTTCTTCACCCAAGAGTTTTCACGGTGTTGGGATAGATGAAGGATTAAAAATATTAACTGAAGTAAGGGAAACCTTTAAGGTTCCTGTTGTTTCTGATTTCTCTGATGCTTCATGGGCAGCAGCCACAGGTGAAGTATGTGATATGGTTCAAGTGCCTGCTTATTTGTGCCGTCAAACCTCTATACTTCGTGCAGCAGCGGCAACCAATCGTCCAATTTTGTTAAAAAAGGGGCAGTTTATGAGCCCGTGGAATATGAAAAATTCTTGTCGCAAGTTGGAAGCATTTGGTAACGAGCAAATTATTTTAGCCGATCGAGGAACCTTTATGGGGTATAACATGCTCGTAAATGATATGACTAGTTTTCCTATTATGGGTTATACGGGTTATCCAGTATGTTACGACGCAACTCATTCCATTCAATTACCTACTTCTATGGGGAATATTTCAGGTGGACAACGTGAGTTCATTCCATACTTAGTTAGATCTGCCGTTGCAAATGGTATTAACCTTCTTTTTATGGAGACACATGATAATCCATCAAAAGCCCTGTCCGATGCCAATACTGTACTTGACATCAAATACCTTGAAAATGTATTGTATCAAGCAAAAAAAGTCCATGAAATGAGATTAGAGCTCTTTGAAGAATTAGGACCAGATAATGTTCACCCTACAAACGAATAGTTATGAAAGTACAAGATGTAATGATAACAATGGGAAATTTCCCTGTAGTAGATGTTAAAACAATTCTGAAAGAAGCTTTGACCGAAATGGGAGAGGCAAATTTAGGATTAGTTTGTATAACTGATGAAAGTAAAGCATTGGTTGGTTTAATTACAGACGGTGACTTAAGAAGAAAGTTGTTAAAAGTGCAAAAACCTTTTTCTGCCTTTTTTGTTGATGATGCTTTATCGCATGCAAAAAAAAATCCAATCATTTGTAATCCCAATGACAACTTAAAGGAAGTTGTCCAGCTAATGGGAGATAAACAAATATGGGATTTACCTGTAGTAGATGAGAATAATCAATTGGTTGGCCTGTTGCATTTACACCCTGCAATTAAAAAATTAATCGAATAGAAGAGTGTTATTTAACTCAATTGAATATTTTTATTTTTTTGTAGTTGCATACCTTTTTTATTGGGCATTAGCGAAAAAGCAATTAGTTTTTCAAAATGCTTTTTTATTAGTTTCTTCTTATGTTTTTTATGGTTGGTGGGATTACCGGTTTTTGGGATTAATTTTCATCAGTACAGTTATAGATTTTTTTTTAGCAAAACAAATCTATACAATACAAGAATCTCAAATAAAGAAACTATTATTGAGCCTGAGTTTGTGCGTGAATTTAGGCCTTTTAGCCTTTTTCAAGTATTATAATTTCTTTATTGATTCTTGGGTCGAACTTTTGACAAGTGTTGGTTATGAATTTAATTCGATCACCACTCTTGAGATTATACTTCCCGTGGGAATCTCTTTTTACACTTTCCAAACCCTTTCTTATACGATCGATGTATATTATGGAAGACTAAAGCCCAGTAAAAGCTTCATCAATTTTGCCACTTTTGTTTCTTTATTCCCACAATTAGTCGCTGGACCAATAGAGCGTGCAAGAAATTTATTACCACAGTTAGAACAGCCTAGAACTTTCTCAAAGAGCCTTTTACTTCAAGGTTTATATTTAATGCTTTGGGGGCTTTTCAAAAAAATTGTTATTGCAGATTCATTGGCTCCTTTAACAGATAAAGTTTTTGAAGATCCCTCCCTCTATAACGGAGGAACATTGCTGCTAGGATTACTTTACTTCACATTTCAGATTTATTGCGATTTTAGTGGCTATTCTGATATTGCCATTGGAACGGCGAAATGTTTTGGGTTTCAATTCAAAACAAACTTTAATTTCCCTTATTTTGCACAAAATATCTCAGACTTTTGGAGACGTTGGCACATGTCTTTATCGAATTGGTTTAGGGACTATATCTTTATTCCCCTTGGTGGCTCAAAAGTTTCTACAATAAAATTCATCCGTAATATCTTAGTTGTTTTCTTGGTTAGTGGGCTTTGGCATGGAGCCAATTGGACCTATGTTTTCTGGGGGTTAACCCATGCGTTAATCTACTTTATCACTCAATACATAAAATTACCAATACATTCTTCTGGGTTTAAAAATATAGTCACAACATGCTTTACGTTTATAGCAGTAATGATTGCTTGGGTTTTCTTTAGAAGTCCAACGATTTCATTTGCTTTTGAATATCTAACAGATCTAGTTATGCGTTTTTCAATTCCTCAATATCCATTGAAGGGATTATACTATATCTTTATTTTATTGTTTTTTGATTTTTGTTTTAGAACAAATCCGCAACACATTTTTAAAGGCTTTAGTTCTTTCCAAAAACAACTTAGTATTATCGTTTTTATAGCGTTTATATGGGTGCATTTTTCATCTTCCCCAAAAAATTTCATCTATTTTCAGTTCTAGCTTATGAAAAGCATTATTCGGTATGGTTTTCTAGTGTTTGCTTTCTTCCTTTCAATTGAGGGAGCATTCAAGCTAAAGTATTACCATGATAAAGAGTTCTATCCTTCAAACCTTGAAACTCCATCGGAGAAGTATCGCGCAATGTGGGATGATGTTTCAATAAAAGCAAACACGAAAAGCGAAGATAAACAACGTTTATTTCTCATTGGAGACTCTTTTTTAGATGCAGAAGAGTATGGAGGAAAAGAAAGTTACATTCCATATTTTACTCAATTAACGTTAAAAAATGATTGGGAATTGTATAACCTTAGCCTAGCAGGCACATCAATAAATGACCACAAAAAGGTAATGGACCAAATAGAGGGTCAGCCAAATAATATTTATGTTTTTTCGATCAAAATCCATGACGTCCTCAAGTTGACTGAAGTTATAGGTGTAAACCCAGTCTCTTCAAGTATGCCATCATCTAAATCATTCCAATCTGAAGTGATTACTCTGCTGAGTAAAAGCGATTTGGTTTACTTATTAAAAGATATCTTGCACCATTTTTTCATGTGGTGGAATCATACTCCCGCACCTCATACTCATTTGTATAAAACATTAGTTCACCCTAGTAGCGATAAACTCGAAAACCTCTCAACATTTTTATGCGATCTCAATAATAAAAGTGGAACATTGATAGTGCTGGTCAATTATCCTTATAATTTCAAGTATGATGTCAATGAGCTAAATAACTTTAAATTATATCGTCATTTGAGTTCCATAAGTTGTTCTGATTTATTACTGTTTCAATCTCCATTAATTATTAATGAAAAAGAAAGTGTAGATTGGAGAAATGTTCATCCCAATTCAATTTCAATGAAAAAAGTATTTAATTTTATCCAACAAGAAATAGAAAAAAATCAATGAATACACAAAACCTCCGCCAAAAAAAGCTAAAACAAGCGCTTCGCAATAGAGAACAGCTTTTTGCAGCATGGGTGTCATACGCGCATCCATCAATAACAGAAACGTTTGCTAAGGCAGGTTTCGATTTTATTGCCATTGACATGGAACATTCAACCATTAGTTTGACAGAAGGTCAACGCATCATTGCCGCCTGTCAAGCAGAGGGTGTTCCCTGTCTTCCCAGGCCTGTATCTCATTCAAATGACTACATAAAACCGCTCTTGGAGTCTGGCGCAGATGGAATGTTGATTCAAATGGTGAATACAGCAGATGATGTTCGAAATTTGATTAACGATTTGAAATATCCCCCCTTAGGAAAACGAAGTTATGGCGTTAGTCGTGCCCAGGGATACGGTTTCGATTTTAGTGAATATATAACGCATTGGAACGAAACATCAACGTTTATGATTCAGGTGGAGTCAATTGAGGCAGTAAATAATATTGAAGAGCTTTTAGCTTTTGATGAGATTGATGCAGTAATGGTAGGGCCATATGATATTTCAGGATCTTTAGGCGTACCCGGACAACTAGACCATCCTAAGGTACTTGAAGCATCGAAAAAAGTTATTAAAGCTTGCGAAAAGTTTGAGAAAAGCTGTGGGACGCAGCTCAATGATCCTAATCCTGAAAACATTCAGACGTTATTTGACATGGGATATACCTATGCCATTTTAGGCTCAGATTTATTTGTTTTGTGGAAATGGGCAGAACAAATGCAACAGATAATAAAATCAATACGTTAAATTTGCACTATGTATATAGATCAATTATTTAATTTAAGTGGAAAAGTAGCCGCAGTTATTGGTGCTGGAGGACATTTATGTAGCGAAATGGCACGATCATTTGCTCGTGCAGGATGCAAAGTAGTCATCATAGATCTTAGACTTGAGAAAGCGCAAAAAGTAGAGAAAGAAATTAATGATGAAGGTTTTAAAGATACTTTGTCATTAGCCCTTGATGTTGCGCAAAAAGAACAACATTATAAAGTATTAGACGCTATTATCAACCACTTCGGTACACTAGATATAATGATTAATGGGGCAGGAACAAATGGAGTAACACCCTACCTAGACATTACTGACGAGGAGTGGAACGGCATAATGGATTCACAAATAAAAGGTACTTTTTTAGGCTGTCAAGTCTACGGTGAATACATGTTAAAAAAAGGCAAAGGGAATATTATAAATATTTCTTCTGCTTCTGCAGGGCCTCCACTATCAAAAGCTTTCACCTATTCTGCTGCTAAAGCTGCCATTAAAAATTTAACTCAAAATTTAGGAAGAGAATGGGGAACGCAAGGGGTAAGAGTAAATGCAATCCGACCAGGGTTTTTTCCTACCGACTGGAATCTAAAAAATTTTATTGACGAAGACCGTAAAAAGGCGATTTTGGGTCATACAGCCATGCAACGATTTGGTTCCCCTGATGAACTAACAGGTGCTATTCTTTGGTTAGCCTCAGATGCTTCCGGTTTTGTTACAGGTGCAGAGATTACTGTAGATGGAGGATATTCATGTATGACAATATAAAGATGAACACAAATAAAATAGCCATAGTTACTGGAGGGAATAGAGGAATTGGACTTGGTATTTCAGAATCTTTTATTAATGCTGGTTTCAAAGTAATTGTTGGCGCTCGTCAAGACAGAGAGTTAAATAAATTATTTGGGGATCAAATTATTTTTGTACCTACGGATGTTCGTGATGAACAAGCACATCATAAATTGGTGAATGTAGCTATTGAAAAATTTGGAAGGCTAGACGTTTATGTAAACAACGCAGGCTATTCTTTATGGAAGCCAATTTCTGAAATTGACGATACTTTTCTAGGCGATATTTTAGACACTAACCTAAAAGGAGCTTTTTGGGGTTGTAAAGCAGCTGCAGCTGTAATGAAATCAGAAGCCTCAATCATTAATGTTTCAAGCTTAGCCGGGAAAAGAGGCTCAAGCAATAATTCTGCTTATGTAGCTTCAAAGTTTGGTATGAATGGATTAACACAATCTCTCGCCAAAGAGCTAGGGCCAAGAAACATTAGGGTAAATGCTGTCTGCCCCGTACTTATTGCTACTGAGGGGTTGAATGAAGCTTTAAATATGGAACATGCTCCTGGCAAAGGAGACCCCGCCACATTCATAGAAAATTTTACTAAATCTAACGCTGCTCTTTTACGCATGCCTACCGCAATGGAAGTGGGTAAAATGTGTGTCTTTTTAGCGTCAATCAATGCAAGTGCAATCACAGGGCAGTGTATAAATGTTGATTGTGGCGTCTTACCTCAATAATAAATGAAACAAATAGTTGTTATTCCGGCACGATTAAATTCTTCAAGATTTCCAAATAAAATTTTATTAGACCTTAAAGGTATACCTATGATTGAGCATGTCAGAAGAAGGGTTCTTTTGGCTAAAAATGTTGATGATGTTTATGTGGCTACCTGTGACATAGAAATAAAAAATGTTTTAGAAAATTTTGGAGCGAAAGTAATTATGACGAGTAGCCATCATAAAAATGGAACTACTAGAGTTGCAGAAGCAGTATCTTCAATTGATTGTTCTGAAATTATCTTGGTACAAGGAGATGAACCTTTAGTCTTGCCTAGGCATATTGACTTGATGATAGAAAAAATCCGTTCTGACAAAAAATCTCTTGCTTGGAATGCAACAGGACCAATTGAAAAAGAAGAAGAACTAGTTCGTCCTTCATTTGTGAAATGTGCGCTAAACGAAGATCGTATTTTGTATTGTTTTCGAAAAAGTCCAAGTCATAATGAATTCACTTCCCAGTTAAAGTACATTCGAAAAATTTTAGGGATTATCGCTTACAGAAAAGATTTTTTGCTGGAATTCACAAAAATGCAACCTACTCCTATTGAAGTAATAGAGTCGATAGAACAAATGAGGATAATTGAAAAAGGATATACAATGCGTTCAATTGCTTTCGAATTAAGCCAACCATCAATCAATGAACCGCAAGAAGTTAACGATGTTTGGGAATATGTGAAAAACAACCCAGAACAACAATTGATATTAGATCAGGTACTAAACCATAAGATTTCATAAATGAAAACCATCACAGAAGCACAATATGATGAATTGTGTGATGCTTGTGATGCATTACTAAAGCAAAAGCTGTCTTATGAAAGAATGGCAAATGCTTGGCTACATGTAATTAGAGAACATCCCATTTTTTTGAACGGCTACAGTGCCTTATTTAATAAAGGTGAATTGTTATTTTATAGTCACCTTTTTAGGCAATTATTATGGCATATTGCCGTTGGAAGTTATAAATTTCTTCATGCCATTTACCGGAATTATTTCTTGCAAGACAGATTGATAAAAGTTCAAAAGCCTTTTGAGGATGTTTTTATCTCACACTTTTTGAATGAAACATTTATTGACCACAAAAGAGATTTCTACTTTTTTGATTTGCCTAAAAAAATAGCACAAAAGAAGTCTTCTAGCCTTCAGCTTTATATTAATTTTACAGATCTTAGTACTACTACTATTCAACAAAAGTGGAAAGAGAAACCAATTTCCTCTAAAGCTTTACCGAAATATCTCTCTTTTTTTCAGGAAATTAAAATCAGGTGGTTCATGGTTCGTGAGTCCCTTACGATCTTAAATACAAAAACATCTTCGAAGTTTGAGAAAAGAGTCAAATATCAAGCTGCTGTTGCCTCTTTATCTTCAAGTTCACATTCAAATTATCGTCTTGCTATTCTTGTGCAACGTTATGTGAAAATGAATAATGTTAAGCGAATTTTTACCACCTATGAAGGTCATCCTTGGGAAAAATTAATTTATGCTTTTGCCAGGAAAGTTAACCCAAGAATCAAGTGTATTGGATATCAACATGCATTGGTGTTTAGAAAACAACACGCCATTAGGCGAAAATTAACTATGAATTTTGAGCCAGATTATATTTTATGTTCAGGTGAGCATGGTTTAAAACAATTTGAAGAAATCAATTATTTGCCTTCCAATCGATTATTACTCTTTGGAACCAATAGGACCTTTTCCATTAAACCGTCGAGATTAGCTATTGAAGCAAAAAGGCGAAATGTTTTTTTAATGCTATCCGAAGGAGATTTAGTAGAATGTATCCCGTTGGTAAAGTTCGTGCTGCATTTGGCAAAGGAATATCCAAAGAATCATTTTATTATTCGTTTTCATCCAATTACAAGGGTTACTGATGTACTGAGGGAATGTCCTGAGCTTTCAGCGCCACCAAAAAACATTGAACTGTCGTCAGTTTCTTTTGAAGAAGACCTTGAGCGCGCTCATTTTGCTATTTACAGGGGTTCAACAACCATTATAAAAGCAGTAGAATATGGTTTGTTTCCTCTATATTTTAGTAGACCAAATGAAATAATGATTGATCCTTTGCATGGTATTCATGAAGAAAAAATTAGTGTAAGTTCACCTAGTGACATTGCTCTACTTGAAAAAATCACTCACAAAATGCTAATTGAGAAACAACATAGTTTGATTAAACATGTACAACAGTTTTTTAGTCCCATCAATTACAACGAAGCTTTAAAAATAAAACACCTTTAATGACCTTTTCCATTGTCATACCGACTAAAAATCGACCAAAAGAACTGGTGACTGTTTTTGATTCTTTGTTGGCCCAGACTCGGCTGCCCGATCAAATTATTATCATAGATCAAAGTTGTCCAGATAAAGTGACCAAAGACGAACTGACTATATTAGCGGAAAAAGCCAATGTAACACTAAATTATATTCATGACGAAAGCATCACAGGCTTAGTTCAAGCAAAGGCAGCGTCTATACAATACAATTATTGTGACTATATTTCTTTCTTTGATGACGATATCGTTCATGAGCCAGACTATCTAGCAGTAATAGAACAGGCACTTACTGCTTATCCAGAAATGATAGGCGTTAATGGGGTGATTTTAAATGCACCCGAAGAAGGTTTTTTAAAACGGTTGATTTTTCAGCTAACCCATTTCGGACTGTATAAAGACAATCGCCAACGAGTAATCCGATCACTCAATGTAAAAAAAGTAGAACCACAAGCAGTTGATGCGTTAAGTGGGGGTTTATCAACCTGGCATAAAGATGTTTTTAAAACGGTTGTTTTCGATACAGAAAACAAATTCCATGCTTATGAGGACAAAGAATTTTCAATCCGTATAGAAAGAGCATTCCCAGAGCAAATGTTTATTGTTCCTTCAGCAAAACTGTATCATTATCATGCTGCTGGGAACAGGCAATCTCTTCTAAGAAGAACCGAAAATGATGTTGTTGAGGTCTGGATGCTATTTAAAAAGAACGGCAATTTCAATTATTTAGGCCTTGACTTTGTTGTGCTCCTGTTTGGCTTATTTTTCAACGCGCTTTTATTGAGTTTGAAACTGTTTAATCTTAATTTTTTGTGGAATTATTTTAAAGGCTTTAATGCAGGTAGAAAAAAACAAATAATCAAAACATGAATCCTACGATTGGTATTATTGGATTAGGTTATGTTGGACTTCCATTGGCCTTGGCTTTAGCAGAAAAGTATACGGTTTTGGGTTATGACAACAATCCACAACGCATTGCGGCTTTGCATAAAGGCATAGACAGTACCCAAGAGATAACCTCAAAAGAGTTACAAGCTGTTAACATTAATTATTTCGATCAATCCGCCGCTTTAAAGGACTGTAGCATTTATATCATCACTGTTCCTACCCCGCTTAAAGAGGATAATTTACCCGACTTTAGTTATTTAGAATCTGCTTCTGAAGTTGTCGCTAAAATGCTCAAGAAAGGGGACATAGTGGTTTATGAATCTACGGTATATCCTGGGGCGACAGAAGAAATATGCCTTCCTATTTTAGAGCTTTCTTCGCTAAAAGTCGATAGTGATTTTTCGTTGGGCTATAGTCCAGAGCGAATCAATGTTGGGGATCCGGTGCATACTTTTACCAATATACCTAAAATTGTGTCAGCCTCTAATCAAAAAGCCTTAGCGACATTGACGCATGTATATCAATCTATTTTAAGTGCAGAAGTTTATCAAGCTCCCTCCATCAAGGTTGCCGAGGCCGCAAAAGTAATTGAAAACACACAGCGCGATGTTAATATTGCATTTGTCAACGAACTTGCCATGATGTTTAATGCCATGGGATTAGACACCAATGAAGTCTTAGCAGCCGCAGCCACTAAATGGAATTTCCTGCCTTTTCGCCCAGGATTAGTGGGCGGACATTGCATAGGCATTGACCCTTATTATTTGGCGCATAAGTCCAAAGCGCTGGGGTACACACCAGACTTGTTACTCTCTGCGCGAAAAATTAATGAAGCAGTCCCCCATTTTATAGTCGACGATATTATTGACAAGCTTAATATCCACCAAGTTCCTATTTTAGAAGCTAAAGTCTTGCTACTTGGGGCAACCTTTAAAGAAAACACTACCGATCTGCGCAATTCCAAAGCAATTACTTTAGCACAAGCACTAAAAGCTGCAGGAGTGGATTTAGTCCTGTACGACCCTTTGATTGCCATGGATCAAACTACTGTTGAGCTAGCGATTACCAATATGCTGCCAGAAAACAAAAAATATGATGCAGTAATTCTTGCTGTTGGGCACGATCAATTTGCCCAAATGGACCTCTTAGGTTTATTGACTGAAAAGGGATTTGGGTATGACATTAAAGCCTACTTTGATATTCATCCACGTATTTACCGTTTATAGCGGGAGATTTTTACTGTAAAACAGCTCCCATTCTGCAAGTAAATACTCTTCACTAAAATTTTCTTCCACATACTTCCTTCCGGCTTTCCCCATTGCGTTTATTTCCTCAGGATGATGGATCGCATAACTCAGTTGTTGTTTAAGGTCAGGAATATCACCTACACGATGACGTAAACCTGTTTGATGGTCTATAATGGTATCTGCAAGACCATAAGCATCGCTACAAATAATGGGTTTTGTTAGTGCTGCCGCTTCAATAACAGAAAGGCCAAAGCCCTCGCGGTAGCTAGGTAAACAAAAAGTATCACAGGCCTGTAAAAGCGTTTCTGGTTTTTTTTCAAAAGGGATAAAATGAATTTTAGGGGAAATGTTAGCAAATCGTTCTTCAATGTTTTCTTCGTCATGTCCAACAAGGTAGAGGGAACAGGCCTTCTTTTGCTGATCCAATTGCGCAAAAGCATGAATTAAATCGATGACTCCTTTGTCTTTGTTCAAACGTCCTAAAAACATAAACACCCATTCCTGTGGGGGAATTTTAAGTGCGTCTCTTCGACTTGCCCTAATCGTTGAAGAAGGACTAAAACGTTCAAGTGAAACCCCACAAATGGACCCTTTTCCTAATACATCAGCTGCGGCTCCCACCACTTGATTTTCTTTTAAAAATTCCAATTGTGATTTTCCATCTACCAAAACATGAGTAGCACAACCGGCAATTAATCGATCCATTGTTTTTAAAAGCCATTTAAACCCCCCTTTCTTATTCGCCCAAACTTGTCCAGTAAACGTATGCGTTCTCATTTGAACACGAGCAATATAACCTCCAAGCATAGCCATTAGTCCCGCTTTTGGTGAGACACTATGCAATGCATCAAAAGAATGCGTTCGTAAAAAGCGTATCATTTTATAAAGACAGTATAGATCATGAAAAGGTTTTAACCCCCGTTCAATTGGGATAAAATGAAATTTTTTTATTGAGAGTTCTTTGCATAAATTTTCGCCCTGAGAAGCATTCGCAACCAAGTGAATTTCATATTGTTCGGAAAGCTTGAGCATTGGACCCTTTAAAAAAGCACGTGCTGTTGATGGACTTGAAACGACAAAACACAATTTTTTCATTTAGGCTTGTTTAAATATTCTTTCAAAAAAACAGGATAGTTTGAGTCGAATTGAAAACCCAGTTTTTCTTTTATTTTACTTGAAGAGATCGTTGTCTTGTTACTGAAAAAAGCAATACCATCGTCACTGATACTAAATATACCCAACCATTTCAACACTTTAAGTAAGTTGGAGAAAACTTTCCCCGGAAAATGAATTCTTCTTTGTGAAGGTAAAATGTTTTTTATTAAGCCTAGAAAATCTGCTAGTGCCAGGTCATTCGAAAAGTTATAATTTTCACCAATAGCATCTTCCTCTTTGGATAAAAAAATCAAAGCATTTACAACATCGTCTGCTAACACAAAATTTGCCACTACTTCCCTTGAAATATTTAAGTCAATCCCTTTATCTAACAGTTGTTTCATATGATTGAGAATATGAGACTTCATCTCAAGCCCTAGTATGATTGAGGGGCGTAATATAATTGCATTAATCTGTTCTGTGTCCCTTGCATTTTGAATGATCGACTCTGCCTTTAATTTACTTTCTTCATATAAATTTAATGGGTGTTTAGGACTGTCCTCGTGAATGGTTAAAGTTGTTGAAAAGTCAAATATGCCAATACTCGATAAGTGAATTAGCACTTTAGTAGTGCCCTTTACTGCATTGACGATGGCTTGAGTACCACGAACATTTGTGCCTAGCATTTTAGAATGATCTGTCAATTCTGCAGCTAAATGATAAACAACATCTACTTTTTTTATGAATGCCTTTATTACTTCTGGGTCTGGATTGGATAAGTCGGCTTCAAAAATCTCAAGCTGTTTGTGAACGAGAAATTTCCTTGAAGATCGGCTGATAACATTAACGAAGTGTCCTTGTTGAATAAAATGATTCGTTAATCTTCGTCCTATATAACCAGATGCACCAGTAATGCCTACACGAATTTCCTTCACTTATTGTTGAATTAAGAATTAAATATAAAAAACCCTTTTCCTAATTGCCCTATTTTTTGTTTAAATTTGAAGACGCCTACAAAAACAGCATCCTTGATTTATAATTTCATTAAACACTTTTTAGATCGAATCTTCGCCATAGCTCTTTTGATTGGTTTTAGTCCACTCATGGTGTTTATAGCACTTTTATTTTGGATTCAAAATGGTGAATTCCCCTTTTTCACTCAAGTACGTCCTGGTAAAAATGCACAGCTATTTACTATTTTCAAGTTTAAAACCATGCGAGATACCCGCGATAATGACGGTAAGTTGTTGTCCGATTTTGAACGAATCACTCCTCTAGGAAATATTATCCGAAAGCTATCTCTTGACGAACTTCCTCAATTGTGGAATGTTGTTGTTGGAGAAATGAGTTTTGTTGGCCCACGTCCTTTATTGCCAGAATACTTATCTTTATATTCAACAGAACAAAGCAAGCGTCATTCAGTGAAGCCAGGGATCACAGGTTGGGCGCAGGTCAATGGAAGAAATGTATTGTCTTGGAAGGAAAAATTCGCATTGGATTGTTATTACGTCGAGAATCAGGGTTTTTCACTCGATATAAAAATCCTTTTAATAACCCTGTATAAAGTTATTGTTCCCAAGGACATTAATGCTGGAAGTCATACAACAATGGAGCCATTCAATGGAAAAAACTAAGTATATTTTGATAGGAGCTGGCGGTCATGCCAGCGTAGTTGCGAGCGCTATTGAAGCGATGAAACAAGAGATTGATTGTGTTTTTGACTCAAATGAATCGATTACCCACATGGATGGAATTCAAAACAAAGGCGACTACAGCCCAGCTCAATTTCCAACCGCCAAGCTGATCCTTGCGATGGGCGATAATGCCGTAAGAAAAAGACTTGCGACAACGGTTCAGCATGAGATTGGAACCGTCATTCATCCTTCAGCAGTTGTAGATCGATTGGTTTCGGTAGGAGTAGGGAGTCAAATTCTTCATGGAGCCATTATCAATCGTAGATCAGTTGTGGGCAATCATTGTATTGTAAATACCAAAGCCAGTATAGATCACGACTGCATTATAGAAGACTTTGTCCATATAGCTCCTGGTGCTACCCTTTGTGGAAACGTAATCGTAGGAGAGGGAACTCTTATTGGCGCTGGTGCTACGCTTATGCCGAATATTACAATTGGAAAAAATGTAACGGTGGGAGCAGGTACAGTAGTAACCACATCATTACAAGACAACGTCACATGCGTTGGTGTTCCAGGAAAAATCATATACCATGAGTAAAGAAAAAATTTTATTGTCTTCTCCTCATATGGGTCTTGAAGAATTTAAAAATGTACAAGAAGCTTTTGCAACCAACTGGATTTCTCCAGCAGGGCCATTCATTTCATTGTTCGAAGAAAAGCTTGCGGCCTATTGCGAAACAAAAGCTGCAGCAGTGGTTCAATCTGGAACAGCAGCCATCCACTTGGCCCTACGCCTTTTGGACATCCAAGAAGGAGATGTTGTCCTCTGCCAATCCTTCACCTTTGTTGGGTCATCTAATCCTATTTTATACGAAAAGGCAACCCCTGTTTTTGTCGATTCCGAAAAAGAAACCTGGAACATGTGCCCTCTAGCATTAGAAGAGTCCATTGTGGACTCACTAGAAAAAGGACAACAGCCCAAAGCCATCATAGTTGTCCATCTCTACGGAATGCCGGCTAAGATGCCAGAAATAATGGTCTTGTCACAGAAGTATGGTATCCCTGTAATTGAAGATGCTGCCGAGGCATTGGGTTCAACAATCAATGGAAAAGCCTGTGGTTCTTTTGGCGATTTTGGGATACTTAGTTTTAACGGAAATAAAATAATCACTACCTCCGGCGGTGGTGCATTGCTATCTAACAATACCGAGGCCATTGCAAAAGCACGTTTTTTAGCTACTCAAGCAAAAGACAATGCTCCTCATTACCAACATTCTGAAATCGGGTACAATTACCGCATGTCTAATATAGGTGCAGCCATAGGTGTGGGGCAATTAACTGTTTTAGCAGAACGTGTTGAAGCTAGAAGAGCGAATCACAATTTCTATCAAGCACTTTTGGGAGAGGTTAAAGGCGTACATTTTTTACCAGAACCCGAAGGTTATTTCAGCAATCGATGGTTGAGCTGTCTTTTAATAGATCCAAGCCAAACGGGTGGGATTACTCGTGAAGACGTTCGCTTGACCTTGGAGAAAGGAAGCATTGAATGCCGACCACTGTGGAAACCAATGCACCTACAGCCACTTTTTACACAGGCAAAGCATTATGGTAATTCCTATTCCGAAGAATTATTTGAGTTAGGCTTGTGTTTGCCTTCGGGAAGTAATCTTACCGACGATCAAAAACAACAGATTGCAAATCAATTGAAAAACGTATTTTCGCTTTAATATGTTTGAACAGATATTTAAATATCACTATTCGAAGAAATTTGCCTACGTTTTAGACGCAGTATGTATTGCTATTGGTCTAGAGTTCATTCTCTTTCTTAACGGCTCGGTATTGATCATTCGTTCTCTTTCAGATAAATTACTTTTCATTGCTTTGGCGTTATGCTGTATTACCTTATTTCGTGGATATACCATGTTGTTGCGCTTTACAACCTTTATCGATATTGGAAAAATAGCCTCGGGTCTTCTACTGGCGATGGCCATATATGCAACCTATATAAAGGCAGATACGAGAGGTCATTATAATTATTTATTACTCCTATTTTATTTCTGTCTTTCTTTATTGTCCGTGTATCGCTTGATTATTCGATTGCTCTATGCACGCGTAACGAAAGAAGATAAGCTCATTAATACCCTACTGTTTGGTGCCGGACCAAATGGTCTGCGAACCAAACGTGCCTTGGACGACAGTAATGCCGTAAATGTGATTGGTTTTATTGATGATGATCCGGCTAAAATTGGCCGAAGTATTGAAGGCTTATCTGTGGTTAGCTTAGGTCAGAAACTCGAAAAATTAATAGAAAATAAGAAAGTACAACAAATAATCATTACGTCAAGTGAAGTCACTCAAAAGGGAAAGAATGAATTGTTTCAGTTTTTTAAAGCAAAGGGTGTGCGTATTTTCACCGTTCCTCCCTTGGATGACTTGGCAAGTAGTAAAGGAATTGTTGGGAATTTAACGCCCGTTAAGATTGAAGATTTGCTTAAAAGAGATCAGATAAGTATTGATCAAGAAAAAAACATAATCCAATACCACAATAAGATAATTTTAGTAACGGGTGCCGCCGGTTCTATTGGAAGTGAAATTGTACGCCAATTGATCCAATTTGAACCCAAAGAAATAATTTTGTTTGATCAAGCCGAAACGCCCTTATTTGATTTGAAGAATGAATTGGTCAAGCGTAAAAGTGAGGTCATATTTAATTACTACTTACAAAATATTACCGATAAAGCCGCCTTGGAACAATGTTTTGCTGCCTTTTCAATTGATGTGGTGTTCCATGCTGCGGCATACAAGCATGTGTTTATGACGGAGGCCATTCCAAAAGCTGCTATCATCAACAATATTTTAGGAACAAAAAATGTGGTTGATGTTGCAGTGAAAAATAAGGTTAATCATCTGGTCATGGTTTCCACAGATAAGGCGGTAAATCCATCCAATGTAATGGGTGCATCCAAACGAATCGCAGAAATGTATGTTGCAGGAATTGTGGAAGGAGCAACCACTAAGATAATCACCACGCGTTTTGGAAATGTTTTGGGCTCCAATGGGTCCGTCGTGCCTATTTTTAAAGAGCAGATTGCCAAAGGCGGTCCTGTAACGGTGACAGATCCAGAAATTACCCGCTATTTCATGACTATTACTGAGGCTTGTCAATTGGTTTTGGAAGCTGGAGCTACTGGTGATGGAGGCGAAATTTATGTCTTTGACATGGGAGAACCAGTTAAAATAGCTGATTTAGCCATCAGTATGATTCGTTTATCGGGCTTAATAGAAGGCCAGGATATTGAATTGGAATACACAGGGCTTCGCCCGGGAGAAAAACTTTACGAGGAATTATTGACCGACAAAGAGAGTTTAAAACCCTCCCATAATGAACTGATTTTTATTGCAGAAAAAGAACATTTTTCTGTCCAACAACAACAGGAAATACAAGTACTTATCGATGCAGCTTTGCAGGGAGTTGAGCCTCGCGAATTGGTCAAACAAATGAAGGCAATAGTTCCTGAATTCATCTCAATGAATTCCTCTTACACATCGCTAGATAAGACTAATTAATCCTCGTTAGCTGGAATAATTTTTACGTTCCTAATACACACATTAAAGGGATAGCGTTCAACACCTTGACTATTCAGGGGAGTAGGGTATTTGGTGAAGGTTATACGAAAGTTTGGAATCAACGGCAAGGGGATAATCACCTGACGGAATTCGGTAACACTGTAACTGCTATCCGACCAAAGCTCACTTGGTTCAATGGTGAAACTTGCGCTCCCGCTTACAATGGGCGTATAGCCCAAGGCTATTTTCTTGTTTTCTACATTTGTACCCGGTAAGACTAAGAAATCCATTTTATACTCGAAGACAAGATTTTTTGGACTAGCACCAAAATTGGAAAACTGCTTTATCAACTGTGCTGGTTCTCCTTCATACACTTCATACGCTTTGTTGAATCCAATTAAGGCACCGTCACAGGCAGCAAATGTTTGTGTAGCGGTTGTAGCAGTGCTTAACCAACCTTGTTGTGGGTTTTGCCAGCCGTCAGTTGAACTGGGCTGTACCTGCAAGTCATCAACATATTCATAGCTAACAAAATCTCTCTTAACATTAACGTCAAAGTCTGTTGAGTTGGCTACTGCATGCGAAACATCATAGCGCCCAAAACCATCACGGTATTCAATTAAAACCGCCACTTGACTGGCTGTAGTTGGGTCATCTAAAAGGCCTTCAATTGTTGTTGTGCCACTAGCTGTGGTAGAAGAGCCAACATTGGTGTATCCTCCTTCAAATACCCACTTAAAAACATCAAAATTTTGTGCAGTGGTTTGATAGTAAACCCAAAAGGTCTCTGAACTCATATTACTTTCAGAAAAAGAAAATTTACTTTGTGAGGATAAAAAGGTTGCTGCAACTTCTCCGGAACGTCCGTTGGGGTCTTCCGTTGGGAGAATAAGTGCGTTTTCGTCGCGATCATTTGCAGTCTGAGGAACTAATTCTGGAACACAAGAAGTGCAGAGTATACAGACAATAAATAAGGAGATTCCTAAGCGCATAATATAAAATAGTACCCAAAGATAGACAAAAACACGGTTGAATCAATTAATGGGATTACTTTAAGAGCCTTAAATAAAAGAAGAAAATGATAAACAGGGCTTCAAACACAAAAAAGGGTTTGTGTTATGAGTAAAAATTAAGTACATTTGCAATCCAAAATTCAATATAATGTATGCAATCGTAGAGATAGCAGGGCAGCAATTTAAAGTTGTGAAAGATCAAAGAGTGTATGTTCACCGTTTAGCACAAGAAGAAGGAAGCAACGTTTCCTTTGAAAAAGTGTATCTTTTAGATGACGGTAAGAACGTTACTTTAGGCGCCCCAGCTATAACTGGCGCTTCGGTAGAAGCAAAAGTGGTGAAACACCTAAAAGGAGACAAGGTAATTGTTTTCAAAAAGAAAAGAAGAAAAGGATACCGTGTTAAAAACGGTCACCGTCAATCGTTAACTGAAATTCTTATCGAAGGAATTTCTGCCAAAGGAGGAGCCAAGAAAGCGGCCCCTAAAGCAAAGGTAGAAGCAGCTCCTAAGAAAGCAGCAGCTTCAGAAAAAGCGGCAGCTCCCAAAAAGGCAGCAGCCGCTAAAAAAGCATCGCCAAAAGCACAAGAAGATTTAAGCGGAAAAACGGTAGCTGATTTAAGAGAATTAGCAAAAGCAAAAGGAATTACAGGTATTTCTTCCATGAAGAAAGCTGATTTAATTGCGGCTTTACAAGCATAACTATTTAAAATAAACGACCATGGCACATAAAAAAGGAGTAGGTAGTTCAAAAAACGGTAGAGAATCGGAATCGAAACGACTTGGCGTCAAAATTTTTGGAGGACAAGCAGCTCGCGCTGGGAACATCATCGTTCGTCAACGTGGAACAGCTCACAATCCAGGAGAAAATGTTTACATTGGGAAAGACCATACTTTACATGCTAAAGTAGATGGCCTTGTTCAATTTGCAAAAAAGAAGGACAACAAATCATTTGTATCGATTGTTCCATTTGAAGCATAGGACGTTTTCATTACGTATAAAAAAACCCGCTCATCGAGTGGGTTTTTTTATGGATTAAAAGGAGCTTTTATTTTTCCAAGGCATCATATACATGTCGATTTAGCGCAATTACATATTCATTTGTATTGGGCAATTTTTGGGTCATAAAAATAGCAATCAAGTCTTCGGCTGGATCAATAAAAAAATGCGTTTTAAAAAATCCTCCCCAGTAAATTTGCCCATTACTAGCAGGGCTTGGATCCTTTTCTGTGTCTACAAGTACACCAAAACCCAATCCAAATCCACGGGATGGCCCCAGTAATTTACCCACATGGTTTTCCTGCATTAAGGCCACCGTTGCGGGCTGCATAACTTGTTTTCCGTTGAGTTCCCCTTCATTCAAAATCATTTTACAAAACTGTAAATAATCATTCATGGAGGAAAACAATCCATAGGTGCCGCCATAAACCGTATTTCCTTGCGAAGGTGCTTGAACAGGACTAGTGATCAGTTCACCTTCTTCATTTTTAAGGTGCACCTTCATGACGCGTTTTGTTCTTTCTTCAATCAAGTTATAGCCTGTTTCATTCATTCCCAAAGGCGTAAAAATATGTTCTTTTAAATAAGTATTGATTGGCTGGCCAGACACTTTTTGTACAATCAACGCCAATACATCAGTAGCGGCGCTATAATACCATTGTTTACCCGGTTGTCCGATAAGGGGAACCTGTAATAAGACGGCAAGACGATCTTCCAGTTTTTCATAGATCGCAGGATCAAACAAATCGTTGTACATCAGTTTAAACAATTCTTTGTCAAATACATTTTCTTCCAATCCGTGTGAAAGTCCAGATGTATGGGTCAGTAAGTGCTGAATGGTAATGCTTTTCTCTTTTTTGGATGTAGGGCCATTTATTCCTGTTGAAAGGTCATTAATGACTTCTAAGTTCTTTAAACTGGGGAGATAGGTTGAAGCATTTTCGTCTAAACGAATGCGGCCTTGTTCGACCAATTGCATAATGGCCACACTCATGATCGGTTTAGTCATGGACTGCAAGAAGTAGATGCTGTTTTTGGTAAGAGGAGTTTGGGTGCTTAAATCATTATATCCAAGGCTTGTTCTCCACGCAATTTTATTTCGGTGATAGACCAAGGCTTCGGCGCCTGCAATTTGGCCATCGGTTATTTCTTTTTTCAAGAACTGTTCAAAGGCAGCGAGTTTATCAAGATTGAGATGATCTTGTGCTACTACAATTTGGAGTCCTAAGACAAGGAGTAAAAATAAAATACGCATGAATGTTTTTTTTGTAAGATAAGAAATAAAAAAAGCCGAGTTTTCACTCGGCTTTTAAATGGTCAATAGAATGCGCTTTAGTAACGGTAGTATTCCGGTTTATATGGGCCTTCAACACCTACCCCGATATAATCGGCTTGGTCTTTGGAGAGCTCTTCCAATTCTACACCAAGGTGAGAAAGGTGAAGTGCAGCTACTTTTTCGTCAAGGTGTTTGGGTAACATATAAACCTCGTTTCCGTATTTCTCAGGACTCGTCCACAATTCAATTTGTGCAAGGGTTTGGTTGGTGAATGAATTACTCATCACAAAACTTGGATGCCCAGTGGCGCAGCCCAAGTTCACCAAGCGTCCTTCGGCTAAAATGATCAATTCTTTTTCGTCTTCCAGTGTATATTTATCTACTTGTGGCTTAATTTCAACTTTGGTGGCACCATAGGTATCATTCAACCAAGCCATGTCAATTTCATTGTCAAAGTGGCCAATATTGGCGACAATGGCTTTGTCTTTCATCTGCAAGAAATGTTCTCCAGTCAGAATGTTTTTATTTCCGGTGGCGGTAATCACAAGATCCATATTGGCAATAACACTGTTGATGCGTTTAACCTCGTAACCGTCCATGGCAGCTTGTAGCGCACAGATTGGGTCAATTTCGGCAACAGTAACAATGGCACCCACTCCACTAAAAGAAGCAGCTGTTCCTTTTCCAACATCACCATAGCCAGCAACCAAGACACGTTTTCCTGCCAACATCACGTCGGTAGCACGACGAATGGCATCCACTGCACTTTCTCTACAGCCATATTTGTTGTCAAACTTTGATTTGGTTACAGAGTCGTTTACATTGATCGCCGGTATTGGGAGTGTCCCATTGCTCATGCGCTCGTATAAACGGTGAACACCGGTGGTTGTTTCTTCAGAAAGTCCATTGATGTTTTCCACTAACTCTGGGAAACGATCGAGCACCATATTGGTTAAATCTCCTCCATCGTCGAGGATCATATTGAGGGGTTCGCGCTTTTCGCCAAAGAAAAGTGTTTGTTCGATACACCAGTCAAATTCTTCTTCATTCATCCCTTTCCATGCATAAATAGGGATACCGGCAGCAGCGATAGCGGCGGCAGCATGGTCTTGGGTAGAAAAAATATTACAGGAACTCCAGGTAACATCGGCACCAAGGGCAACCAAGGTTTCAATGAGTACAGCAGTTTGGATGGTCATGTGCAAGCAGCCTGCGATTCGCGCACCTGCCAAGGGTTGCTCTTCCGCATACTCTTCACGTAGCGACATTAAACCGGGCATTTCAGCTTCGGCCAATTCAATTTCTTTTCGCCCCCAATCAGCAAGACTGATGTCTTTTACTTTATAGGGTAGGGCAGCGGTTTTATCTTTCATCATAGGTTTGTTAACTTTACAGCAAAAATACATACTTTCTTTCGAAAAGCCTATGCCATTAATCAATGATTTTTTCACGCCTACATCCTGTCAATTAGCTGTTTGGCATATAGATGAATCCATTAATAAGTTGGAGTGTTTCAGATCACTAAGCATTCCACAAAGCGAAGAACTTTTACAGCGTAAAACGGATGGGGCAAAGAAAGGGTTCATTGCTGTGCGCATGGCTCTTGAAAGTTTGGGAATCTCACTCCATGATCTTACCATTAACGCAAAGGGCGAGCCCCAACTTTCCAATGCTTTTTGTTCGCTTTCTCATTGCCAGGAGTATGCGGTAGCCGTTGTGGGCGACGCACCCCTTGGGGTCGATGTCGAAAGTTACCGTGAACAGATTGTTCGAGTTGCCCCAAAATTTGTCCATGTCAATGAGCAATCTTCAATTCTAGCAGAAGAGGAAATCCCGCTCTTAACCCGTTTATGGACCGCCAAGGAAGCTGTGTATAAGGCCATGCACCATCCAGGTCTTAGCTTTGCTACCCAAATTGAAGTAGCTCCTTTCACGCTTTCGGATACAAGCGGTAGTGCAACGGTTTATTTGGTAGAGCAACAGCTTTTCTTTTCCTTACAATTCAGTACTTTTAACGATCACCAGCTTTGCCTAGCACAATTAACTCCAAACCAATGAATGTATCCATTGAAATAACCCTTGCTCCTCTACAAGAAAAACTACGAGGAACCCATTAAGGTATTCATCCGAACGCTTCGCAATTCGAACTTTGTGGTTCAAGAAAACCCACTGAGCACACAGGTCTATGGGGAACTTAAACCCTTAATGATTTTTTTGACCTCCGCTATAGAGGCAAGTTTTGATTCACTTGCCGCAGGGATGATTCATTTGAAAATTGTCAAAAGCAACCGCAGCGATTATGTCCCCTTTAATTGATTTCTTCTTTGGTCAATACAGCACCTATGCTCCTTTGGATATTGCAATTGAGATCACGGCTGTTTTACTTGGATTAGCCAGTGTCTTGTATGCCAAACAAAACAAGGTTGCGGTTTATCCAACCGGCATGATTTCTACCGCTCTCTATGTGTATCTTTTGTTGAAATGGGGCCTGATAGGGGATATGTTGATCAATGCCTATTACTTCATCATGAGCATCTACGGCTGGTATTTTTGGATACAAAAAAGGGAAGGAGAAACCCTCCATCCAATCTCGCGTATCACGCGCAGGGAATTAGCCCTTGGTGTGTTTCTTTTCCTCCTCAGCCTTGGTTTTGTCTATAAGATTTATCAGTTGTTTGCCTTATGGAACGGTTGGACGGCCTATGTGGATACCTTTACCACCGCCATCTTTTTTGTAGGCATGTGGCTGATGTCAAGAAGAAAGATTGAACATTGGTTGTTTTGGATTGTTGGGGACATTATTTCGGTTCCCTTGTATTTCCACAAAGGCTTGACCTTGACCAGTCTTCAGTACATTATTTTTACGCTAATAGCCTTCTATGGCTATCGTTCATGGAAAAAAGCACTCAATTGAAAGCTGACAATGGTTTAAAAATTGTCGTGTACGGCCCAGAAAGCACCGGTAAAACGACCTTGACCAAAGCCCTGGCCAAACATTATCAATCCGAATGGGTGCCCGAATTTGCCCGTACTTTTTTACAGGAAAAATGGGACAGACAGCAAGAAGTTTGCTCTTTGGAGGATTTAATTACCATTGCCCATGGTCAATTGAAGGAAGAGCAAAGGGTCGCACAAAAAACAAACGATCTCTTGTTTTGTGACACCAATATCTTGGTTACTAAGGTATGGTCAGAAACACATTTCGAGGGCTATTGTGCGCCAGAAATAGAAGCTCTTTTTAAAAAAGCTGAGGTTGACCTCTATCTGCTCACCAACATTGATGTGCCTTGGGAAAAAGATGATTTGCGCGATCGACCAGAAAACCGTGCACAAATGTTCGCCTATTTCAAGCAGCAATTGGACCAGTATAAACTTCCCTATTGTATTCTTGAAGGGAACGAACAAAAACGACTGCAAAAAGCCATTGAAGTGGTCGATGAATTACGAAAAAATAGTCGCACTTAAAATGGCGAAGGAAACTTGCCGAAAGTCAAATTATACGTACTTTTGCGCATGCTCAAAAGGGGTGCTCTAAATAAAGAGCTGAGATCATACCCTATGAACCTGGGCGGGTAATGCCGCCAAGGGAAGTAGATTGTTTATTTATTTTATCAACCAGAATAGTTACCCCATTATTCGTAAAACAAGTTCGAATGAGAATAACTGTTTTTATCTGTAGTTGTGCCCTTGGATTAACATCCATTAACGCACAAGAGCAACAAGCGAAAGATTCGCTTGCTACCACAACCATTTCACTAGAAGAGGTGAGTGTAGCTGGACTCCGTGCCAGGAAAGATCAACCGTTAAGTTTTTCTGAAGTAACCAAGGAAGACTTAAAGGCCCGTAATTTAGGGCAAGACTTGCCCATTTTATTGAATTTCCTTCCTTCAGTGGTCACGACCTCAGACGCCGGAGCAGGAATTGGCTACACCGGGATACGCGTTCGTGGAAGCGACGCTACACGGGTCAACGTAACCATTAACGGAATTCCCTACAACGATGCAGAATCACAAGGAACCTTTTGGGTGAATATGCCTGATTTTGCCTCTTCTGTGGAGAGCATTCAATTGCAACGCGGGGTGGGAACCTCTACCAATGGTTCCAGTGCTTTCGGGGCAAGTTTAAATGTATTGACCAATGCAGCTTCGCAAGAGGCTTTCGCACAAATTTATAATTCAATCGGTAGCTTTGGAACGCTTCGACACAGCCTTAAGTTTTCTACAGGTTTGCTCAATGACAAAATCGAAATTGCGGGTCGTTTGGGATCCATTGCATCAAATGGATACATTGATCGTGCATCCTCTGACTTAAAATCCTATTTCTTACAAGGGGTGTACCAAGAGGGGAATACGCTCATCAAAGCCTTGGTTTTTGGAGGGCATGAAATCACCTACCAATCGTGGTTTGGGGTTGATCCATACACCCTAGAAAATGACCGCACCTATAATTTTGCAGGAGAAATCTATGACGATAATGGTAACCTTAACGGGTATTATGACAATCAAGTAGACAACTACAAACAAGACCATTATCAATTGCATTGGAATCAGCGCTATGAGAATAATTGGTCTTCTTCTGTAGGTTTAAATTATACCTACGGACGTGGGTTTTATCAGGAGTATGAAAATAGTCTCAGTTTATCCGATTTGAGATTGGATGGCATAAGTTTAGGGAGTACAAGCATTGGCACAACAGCTGGTGTCATTCAAAAGTGGTTGAACAACGACTTTTATGTGTTAACGACCAATCTTCATTATGAAGGAGAACAAAACGATTTGGTTTTTGGCACGTTGATAAGCAATTACCAAGGCGATCATTTTGGGAATTTGGTTTGGGCCCGCTATGCGAGCAATGCGCAACCCAAGCATGAATTTTACCGCAATAAAGGAGAGAAGAAAGAATTTTCTCTTTTCGGAAAAATCACCCATCAACTAAACGATTCTTTTACAGCTTATGCCAACCTTCAATACCGCCGAGTAGATTACACTGCACTGGGAAGCCTCAACGAATTAGGGAGTATCGATATCGCAGATGACTTTAACTTTTTCAACCCTAAGCTAGGACTTACGTTCCATGCAGACGAAAACACCCAAGTATACGCCTCTTATGCCAAGGCACAGCGCGAGCCCAATCGTTCAGACTACGAAAACGGTAGCCCGCGTCCCGAGCTACTCAACGATTTTGAACTTGGCTATCGTTCTGCTGGCAAAGGCCTAAAGTGGAGTGCCAACCTGTATTTTATGGGCTATAAAGACCAATTGGTATTGACCGGAGAATTAGATAATGTGGGCGCACCCGTCCGTCAAAATGTGGGAGACAGCAACCGTTTGGGGCTTGAAATTGAGGGATCAATCGCCCTGACTAATCAATTGCTGTGGCAATCCAACCTTAGTTTGAGTCGAAACAAAAACCGCGATTTTAAGTTTCAGCGCGACGGACAGGTACAAAATTTAGGCGATACCAACATATCGTATTCCCCATCCATCATTGGAGGAAGCAACATAGTGTATGCTCCATCAACCCAATTTCAAATTGGATTCTTATCGAAATATGTAGGGGAACAATACCTCGGAAATATCGATGCAGATCTATCCAAGTTAGACGCCTATTTTATAAACGACATCAACATTCGGTATGCCATTGGCCCATTGGGCTGGGTAAAAGCCATTGATTTCTCTTTATTGGTCAACAATGTGTTCAATAAACTCGTAGAGACCAACGGCTATTTTTTCACCTATGATGATACTTGGTCAACTCCTAACCAAATCACAACCATTGAAGGCGTGGGCTATTACCCGCAGGCAGGCACCAACTTTTTATTGGGAGCGAGCTTTAGGTTTTAAGTAAAAATTTTTTAACGTGCATTCTGTTTACAAGCAGGGCGCACCTTTTTTTAGTTTGAAATCACCAGACTGTTTCCGCGAATATCTACGCGGTACATAATCAAAGAATAAATGTCTGTAGCGCCTTCTGGCGGATTGAGCAATTGCCCTGTGGCTAAATTGTATCGATAGCCTTCGCAGGCGCATTCTGCAAGATATCCCTCCAATTGAGTTTGGGAACAACTCGAAGGCAAATGATTGGGACAGCTGGCCTCCCAAGCCAAATAGCTAGAGCCGTTGAGGTTAAACAAATGAATTCCTTTGTGTCCAGCATTGGGCAATGAAATGGTTCCGCCCGGCAAACCGAAGGTTGTCATATTGGGGGAGGTTGAGGTTGATCGGTAGGGAAAACCTTAAATCGGGGAAGTAGGGATTTCGTTCCAAATCATTTTTCCCACAGGACAGTGCAAGAAATAACCCGATTAGAATCAAGTGTTTCTTTCTGAACGATAATGAGGCAATCCTTTTCATTTTTATATCTTTGTAATTAACCCTTCCGTAAAATTGAAGGGTTTTTTATTCTATTTAAACGAAAAGATCATGAGTAAAGTATCTTATTATACCGAAGAAGGGTTAAAAAAACTGAGAGACGAGCTCAACCAATTAAAAGATGTTGAACGCCCCAATGCCTCAAATGCAATAGCGGAAGCCCGCGATAAAGGGGATTTGAGTGAAAATGCCGAATATGACGCCGCCAAAGAAGCCCAAGGTTTATTGGAATTGCGGATTTCAAAAATGGAAGAAACACTTTCCAACGCTCGTTTGATTGACGAAACCGCCTTGGACGACTCCAAGGTATTGGTCCTCTCAACAGTTGAGGTAAAAAACAAAGCCAATGGCATGCTAATGACCTACACACTTGTTGCGCAAAGCGAAGCCGATTTGGCCTCGGGCAAAATATCTGTTGACTCTCCCATTGGCAAAGGAATGTTGGGGAAAGAAGTAGGTGATATTGCCGAAATACAAGTTCCCAATGGCACCATTGAATTGGAAATCATCTCTATCAGTCGTTCCTAATGGGCAGCATATTCAGTAAAATTGTTGCTGGTGAAATTCCGTGTTACCGTGTAGCAGAAGACGACAAACACTTGGCTTTTTTGGACGTAAATCCAAATGCCGAAGGACATACACTTTGTATTCCCAAAAATGAAGTCGATCGTTTGTTTGATTTATCCGAAGAAGACTATGCAGCCCTCTTGCTTTTCTCCCGCAAAGTTGCCCTTGCGCTCAAAAAAACAGTTCCCTGTAAACGTGTTGGGATGACTGTTATTGGGCTAGAAGTTCCCCACGCACATGTACATTTGATTCCTTTAAACACCATGGAGGACGCTACCTTTGGTAAAAAGGTACAAATCGATCCGCAGGCCCTGCAAGCTTTGGCCGAAAAGATTGCGGCGAATACACAAGAATTAAGAATGAGAAATTAATTAAGAATTAGGAATTAGGAATGTGAAAAAGAGTCTCCTGCTTTGCTAATAATGCTTTTATGGTTGCCTCCTTACTGTTGCCTTTCCACTACGACTCACGAAGTAGTTCCCAATTCCTTTGCTCGTGTCCTAATTCTTAATTTCTAATTTTCTAATTGCCTCACTGCGTTCAGCCAGTCGCTTCGTTCGTGTCCTAATTCTCAATTCCTAGTTTCCTCTTTCTTTCTGTAAAACAATTTCAAAAGCGGTTCCTTTTCCCAGTTTACTCTCTTTGACTGCAATAGAGCCCTTGTGGTATTCGTGTATGATGCGATGAGCGAGCGATAGGCCCAATCCCCATCCCCGTGCTTTGGTCGTAAAGCCAGGTTGGAATATTTTTTTGATATTGTTAGGGGCTATTCCACTTCCTTCATCGATGACCAATAAGCGTACTTCGCGCTCCAATTCAAGCAGTCGAAGTTGTAGTCGTCCAATTCCTTTCATAGAATCCAAGCCATTCTTGACTAAGTTCTCTAGCGTCCAACTAAAAAGGGAGGCGTTGAGGGGAAGGAGAATTTCTTTTTTGGGGAGTTCAACTTCCCATTGAATTTGTTTCCCTGTGCGTTGCTGTAGGTAGGCAATGGTTTCTTGTGCAATGTGCACCACATCTGCAAGCTGCAATTCTGGGAGGGAACCCACTTTGGAAAACCGTTCTGTAATCACTTCTAAACGTTCAATGTCTTTCTGCATTTCTTCGATCGAAGCAGGGGCAATATTTTGTTCTTTCAGCAAGTCAATCCACCCCATAAGGGAACTCAGGGGTGTGCCAATTTGGTGAGCGGTTTCTTTAGCCATTCCAGCCCATAAACGGTTTTGTTCTGACGCCTTGTTGGTCTGAAAGAAAAAGTAGAGAAGGCCTCCAAAAAGAAAAATAATCAGGAGCAAGGCCAGTGGGTAGTACTGTAGTTTCACCAGCAAGAGGGAATCGCCGTAATATAATGTTTGATTGATAATGTCTTTATAAACAATAGGGATGGGAGCGTTTTCTTTTTTTAGTTTGGCCAATGTAGCATAGAGCCCAAGGGAATCGGGGTCTTCTTGAGGCTTCCAGTCAATATTTCTAAAATCGATGATTTTCCCCTGTTCATTGACTTGGATCATGGGCGTAACACCAATTTTTTGCAAGACATCAAAGGTCAGCGTTCCGTAGTCTCGGCTGAGGTCATTGCTTTCGATCAATTCTTTTTGCGCCGTAGCCCAGAGTTCCATTTTGGTCCGTTCCTCGTTTTTGACCACTTGAAAAAGAATATTCGTGTTCCACAGAATTAGACTTACAATGGCAAAAGCACCAAAAAGCCCCCAGTTTTTTCGTAAAGATTGAAAGGATCGAAACACCACGTTTTACTTAACGCCTCAAGGTACCGAATATTATTGACAAAGTTAAAAAGCCCATTGCCAAACGGATGCTCGTCTTTTCACTATAAATTGCCTCACTGCGTTCAGCCAGTCGCTTCGCTCGTCTCCTAATTTTTAATTCCCAACCCCCAATTCTTCTCTTTTTCTTTCGTATTTCCCTCATGGATTGTGTATTTTTGTGCTTTAAATTAAAAGTCATGGAAGTAGCAGGAAAAATTAAATGGTTGGACGAAACCAAAACCTACGGATCAAACGGATTTCGCAAACGCGAGGTTGTTATCACAACAGAGGAGCAATATCCTCAACACATCTTAGTAGAATTTGTACAAGACAAATGTGATTTACTCAACAGTTTTCAATTGGGTCAGAGCGTAAAAATTGGCATCAATTTACGTGGTCGTGAGTGGGTAAACCCACAAGGGCAAACCAAGTACTTTAACTCTGTACAAGGATGGCGCATTGAAGCCGGTGCTGCAGCAAACGCAGGTCCGTCAGACATGCCACCCATGCCTCCAGCTTCGGCATTTGAAGCTGCTCCAGACACCAACAACGAAGTAGAAGACGATCTTCCATTTTAAGCCAAGCCTAGGAGACGATAATAAAAAGGCAATTGCTGATTTCTAAATGAATCATTCTTAAATAGATAATTCTTTAAAGAGTTATTGTCATTCAAAAATTATTGTATTACATTTGCAGCCCCTTAATGGGAGAAAAATACTAGATAAAACAATTTATTGTGGATACATTAAGTTATAAAACCATTTCGGCCAATGCCAACACTGTTGATAAACAATGGTTAGTTGTAGACGTTGCCGGTATGCCTTTAGGAAGAATGGCCTCTGAAGTTGCGAAACTTATTCGAGGAAAGCACAAACCCAATTACACCCCACACGTTGACTGTGGAGACAATGTAATCGTAATCAACGCGGAGCAGATCCAGTTGAGTGGGGAGAAGTGGAAACAAAAAATCTATTTGCGTCACACAGGCTATCCTGGTGGACAACGTGCCTTGAGTGCTGAGCAGTTATATGCAAAAAGCCCATCACGTTTGGTAGAAAACGCCGTACGTGGAATGTTGCCTAAAAACAAACTAGGCGCAATTCTCTACAAAAACTTAAAAGTATTCAATGGATTGGAGCACACCCACGATGGTTTAAACCCGACTACCATTCAACTTAATAAATTCAACTAATGGACGTAATTCACACCATCGGTCGTCGTAAGACATCTGTAGCACGAATCTTCTTGTCGGAAGGAAAAGGAGAAATTACCGTAAACAAAAAAGGGTACGAAACATACTTTCCAACCCCTACATTACAATATAAAATCCAGCAGCCTTTTGCTTTAACAGAAACACAAGGAAATTACAACCTTAAAGTTACTGTTGTTGGTGGAGGAATCAACGGACAAGCAGAAGCAGTTCGTTTGGCTATTTCACGTGCCCTTTGTCAAATTGATGCAGAGCACCGTTTGGTGTTAAAACCAGAAGGTTTACTAACACGTGATCCACGCATGGTAGAACGGAAAAAATTCGGACAGAAGAAAGCCCGTAAGAAATTCCAATTCTCGAAACGTTAATATTTTTGCTTCTTTTCGCAAAAAGAAGATGTTCATATATATTTCAACCCGTTGCCCACTCAGTTCGCTGAGATTAGTTTAGCATCTAAATTGTCAAGGCCCGTTTTTTCGGCCACTTGATGATTGCTAACTACGGAACGTAAACTAACCAAAAATGGCAAACACAGACGTAAAAGACCTGCTCAACGCAGGCGTACACTTCGGTCACCTGACCCGCAAATGGAATCCAAACATGGCGCCCTATATCTATATGGAGCGTAATGGAATCCACATCATAAACTTGTACAAAACTGCAGCTAAAGTAGACGAAGCGGCAGAAGCAATGAAGAAAATCGCTGCTTCTGGACGTAAAATCCTATTCGTTGCCACCAAGAAACAAGCCAAAGACATCGTTTCTTCGAAAGCTGCTGAGGCAAAAATGCCGTATATCACTGAGCGTTGGCCTGGTGGAATGTTGACCAACTTTGTCACCATTCGTAAAGCGGTAAAGAAAATGGCTTCCATCGATCGCATGAAGAAAGACGGAACCTTTGAAACACTATCTAAGAAAGAAAAATTACAAGTAAGCCGTTTACGTGCTAAGCTGGAAAAAAACTTAGGTTCAATTACTGAAATGACCCGTTTACCTGGGGCACTTTTTGTGGTTGACATCAAGCGTGAGCACATCGCCATCAAAGAAGCGCAAAAATTGAAAATTCCAATCTTTGCTATGGTTGACACCAACTCTGATCCACGCGATGTAGACTTCGTTATTCCATCCAATGACGATGCCTCAAAATCAATTGACAAAATTTTAAGCATTGTTACCGAAGCAGTAAGCGAAGGTTTAACAACACGTCAGTCGGAAAAAGATGCTGAAAACAAAGGACAAGATGCTCCAGCAACGGAAGCTCCTGCTAAAGAAGCACCAGCGATAGAAGCTGCCGCTCCAGTAGCCGAGGCACCAGCTGCACCAGCAGTAGAAGCTACTCCAGCAAAAGAAGGAGAAGCTCCAGCCGAAGCATAAACCCACAAAGAAAATTAAACAACCTTAAGCAAAGCTAGGGAATAGCTTTCAATCGAAGCTATTTCCTAGCTTTCTACTTTAGAATCAATATATTATGAAAATTACTGCATCAGAAGTAAATAAATTACGTCAGGCCACAGGAGCTGGAATGATGGACTGTAAAAAAGCCTTAGTTGAAGCAGAAGGAGACTTCGACAAAGCGGTTGAAAATCTACGTAAGAAAGGGCAAAAAGTGGCCGCCAATCGTGCCGATCGCAATTCAGGTGAAGGCGCTGTTTTAGCTAAAGTAAACGCAGACAACACTGCAGGTGTTGTAGTATCGGTCAATTGTGAGACCGACTTTGTTGGAAAGAACGACACATATTTAGCACTGGCCAATCAAATCTTGGACATTGCACTAGACAAAACTAGTTTAGAAGATCTACTAGCGGCCGACTTCGGTGGGATGACCATTGCAGATAAACTTACAGAACAAACAGGTGTAATTGGAGAAAAAATTGAAATCGGTGGTTTCAAACGTGTAGAAGGTCCTTTTGTAGGGCACTACATCCACGCTGGAAACCGAATCGCTACCTTGGTAGGTCTTTCTGCCGCATTAGACGGAGCTGCAGAAGCAGCCAAGAATGTTGCCATGCAAGCTGCTGCAATGAATCCAATTGCTTTGAACGAAGACGGCGTAGATGCTTCCGTCATCGAAAAGGAAATTGAAATTGCGAAAGATCAATTACGTCAAGAAGGCAAGCCAGAAGCAATGTTAGACAATATTGCCAAAGGAAAAATCAAGCGTTTCTTTAAAGACAACACCTTGGTCAACCAAGATTTCATTAAAGACAGCAAGCAGTCGGTAAGTCAATACATCAAATCTGTTGACGCTTCTTTAGAAGTTACCGCTTTTGCGCGTTTAGCACTCGACTAAACAACACCATAATTTGGACGCTTTGTCCATTTGAAATAAGCCTGTGCATTTTATACGGGCTTTTTTTATGCGCAACAATTACTCATTCTTAATTATACCCCACCTATTTCCTGCTTCGCGATGCTCGCAGTCACAGTCATCAGTCGTTAGCTCTTGCCCGCATTCCTCATTCAACAATTATTCATATTACCTACTTATTACAAATTCCCATCATTTTATATAGTTAGATATACAAACTCAAATTTTTTATTGCAGTTTTGTCCTTTAATTCACTCAATAACTCTATTTCTTTCAAGTAAGTGTACGATTAGCTTGTTGTAAAAAATTGATAGTTAGTGGTTTATATTAAAATGAATTTTAATAAGTATACTATAATATGTATCTTTGTCAAGTTTAAAATCATGCGATTGATTCGTTTAATGAACATACTGATTTTGTTTGGGCTATGCTCAACTAGCCTAATTCATGCGCAAATTGGGGTACATGGAGATGTCTTTATTGTTTCCAATGGAGCCGTGGGAACCTTTGCACCAGAACTGCATTTTTTTTAAGGACATATTCAAACAACCGATCAAAATGTGGGTCACATTAATTTTGCGCCAAATGCACATGCCTTTGATGCACACAATGGTTCACACGCTGTTGCCCCAGTCGTTAGCAAGTCGCACACAAGCTTTGTTTTTCCCGTGGGAGATCAAGGCGTTTACCAGCCCATGATGATAACAGAAGGGAGTGCAGATGAGCTCACCGTGAAGTTTAACCTAAGAGCATTTTCAAACACCCAACCCAACCGAGCCATAGAACAAATTTCAAACCGTTTTTACTGGGCTGTTGACGGGGACAAAGAAGCCCTGCTCAGTTTGACCTGGAATAGTTTTAGTGAATTGACGTTTTTAACCGACGAACTAGCGGCTTTGGTCATGGTGGGCTATAACGGAACCGACTGGGAAGTTATTCCGGCCATAGTCGATCCCTTTAACTTAGACGGCAATAGTCCTACTTCATTGCGCGAGGGATCCATTCGTTCCATTGATCCAGTTCGTTTCAGTCGTTTTGAAGCCCTTAGTTTGGACAGTGTTGTCTTGGACACATCGCTTAAGGTATCCGAGAGTAAAAAAGATTTTCAACACAAGCTATCCATCGCATATAAAGAGGCAAGAGAAACACATTACTGGCTCCAATTATTGAAGGATGCTGATTTCTTGGACAAAGAGATTGCCACAAATTTTCTTGTAGAATGCGACGAACTATTACGTATTCTGGGGAGTATTCTTAAAACAATTAAGAATTAGGAATTGAGACACAAGCGAAGCGACTGGCTGAACGCAGTGAGGCAATAAAAAATAAAAAATTAAGAATTAGAAATTATGAATTAATTTCATTCTTAATTGAACACTTCCTAATTTTTAATTCCTAATTGAATACTTCCTAATTAACTAATGTGCTTCCAGCCAATTGTCGCCAATACCAACATCAACCACAAAGGGAACTTCTAGCGAAAAGGCATTTTCCATTTCGTGTTTCACCATTTCGGTGAGGGCATCGACTTCTGTTTTGGGAACGTCGAAGACCAATTCATCGTGAACTTGTAGCAGCATTTTACTGGCCCAAGGTTCGGTTTTCATGCGATGATGGATGTTGATCATCGCAATTTTGATGATGTCGGCAGCGCTTCCTTGAATGGGGGCATTAACCGCATTGCGCTCTGCAGCTCCGCGCACTATAGCGTTTTGGGAGTTGATGTCCTTGAGGTAGCGTCGGCGACCCAAGACAGTCTCGACATAGCCATTTTCTCGGGCAAAGTCCACCTGACTACTCATGTAGGCCTTGAGTTGCGGATAGGTGGCGTAATAGGCCTCGATAAGCTCTTTGGATTCGCTTCTGCTTAGGTTGGTTTGATGGCTGAGACCAAAGGCTGAAACGCCATAGACAATCCCAAAATTAACCGTCTTGGCGTTGGAGCGCTGCTCACGGGTGACCTCCTCAAGGGGCACATCAAAAACCTTGGCGGCGGTGGTTGCATGAATGTCTTCTCCTTTTTGGAAGGCCTCGACCATGGCGGGGTCCTTGCTCAAAGCGGCAATGATTCGCAGTTCAATCTGGGAGTAATCGGCCGCTAGGAGAACATGGTTTTTATCATGGGGAATAAAGGCTTTTCGGACCTGCTGTCCGCGTTCGGTTCGCACCGGAATATTCTGTAAGTTGGGCTGGTTGGAACTTAGGCGTCCAGTGGCGGCTACCGCCTGATTGTAAACCGTATGCACTCTGTTTGTCTTTGGATTGATCTCCTCTGGGAGGGCAGTCACATAGGTGCTTTGTAGTTTATTGAGGGAGCGCCAGTTCTGGATGTCCTCCACAATTTGGTGGTCCTTGGCCAAGTAGCTAAGCACATCTTCAGCGGTAGAATACTGTCCTGTTTTGGTTTTCTTGGGCTTGTCGACCAGCTTTAGTTTTTCAAATAAAATGGGGCCTAATTGTTTGGGTGACGCTAGGTTGAATTCTTCCCCCGCCTGTTCAAAAATGTTTTTCTCTAGGCGGCTAATATCGGTGGCTAATTCCCCTTTAAAATTTTTGAGGAAGGCCGTATCGAGGTTAATACCTTCTTGCTCCATGGCCGAGAGTACCTCGACCAGGGGGAGTTCTACCTCCTGAAAGAGTTTTCCGTTTTCTGCTGCGGTCAATTCCTGATCAAAATAGTGTTTAAGTTGAAGGGTAATGTCAGCGTCTTCAACAGCATATTCGGTTTGAAGATCGAGGGGGACATCGCGCATGGAGCCTTGGTTTTTTCCTTTCTTTCCAATGAGTTCCGTAATTGACTGTGGCTCGTAGTTCAGGTAAGAACTGGCCAAAATATCCATGCTGTGACTACGGTCGGGGTTAATGAGGTAATGGGCAATCATGGTATCGTAAAAGGGTCCAACGACCTGTAATTGATAATTCGATAATACTTTGAGATCATACTTTAGGTTGTGGCCAATTTTTTCAATACTCGGATTATCAAAGAAAGGGCGGAATTGTTCCACCACCGCTTGGGCAGCTTCTTTGTCTTCGGGGACATGGACATAGTAACCCGTTCCTACTTCCCAGCTAAAGGCAATCCCAACCAGGTCGGCCTCAAGGGCTTTTAGACTGGTGGTCTCGGTATCGAAACAGACAGAGGTTTGCTTTAGGAGATTATCCAACAAGATGCGCATCCCCATAGGACTGTCTACAAACTGGTAGTGGTGTTTGCTGTTGGCTATATTTTTCTTGATTGTAGGCATGGCCTCGGAAACATTTCCTGCACCTGCGGCAAATAGATCCATTTGTCCGTCAAAATTCGCTGCAGGTTTTGCTGGACTAGTCCCGGCAACAGCTGCTGCTGGAGCGGCTTCTTTTCCAAATATTTTTTGGATGTTTTCTTTCATCCGGCGAAACTCAAGGGTGTCAAATACTTCCCCTACTGCGGGGAAATCAGGGTCGGTGAGTTGATAGGCATCTGCTTCAAAGTTTACGGGGACATCGAGGAGAATTTTAGCCAATTCTTTGGAGAGCATTCCCAGTTCTTTGTTGGCCTCAATCTTTTCTTTCATCTTTCCTTTTAGCTCATGGGTGTTATCTAAAAGTACTTCCATGCTACCGTATTGCTTGAGAAATTTTTTGGCGGTTTTATCGCCCACTCCCGGTAGTCCGGGGATGTTGTCTACCGCGTCACCCATCATCCCTAAATAGTCGATGACTTGTTCTGGACGCTCAATTTCAAATTTGGCCTGCACCTCAGGGATTCCCCAAATTTCGATGCCGTTTCCCATTCGAGCAGGGCGGTACATAAAGATGTTTTCAGAAACTAACTGGGCAAAATCTTTGTCGGGGGTCACCATAAAGGTTTTAAAGCCTTCTTTTTCGGCTTGTTTGGCGAGGGTTCCAATGATGTCATCGGCTTCAAAACCGGCCATTTCCACCACGGGAATATTCATTTTTTGAAGAATCTCCTGAATAAAAGGCACCGCAATTTTGATGGCCTCAGGGGTTTCATCACGATTGGCTTTGTATTCCCCAAAAAGCTCGGTCCGCGATACAGACCCTCCCTTGTCGAAGCAAACCGCCAAATGATCGGGGCGTTCTTTTTTAATGACATCCAAGAGGGAATTCATGAACCCAAAAATGGCGGAGGTATCCATTCCCTTGGAGTTGATACGCGGGTTTTTGATGAAGGCATAATAGCCACGAAAAATCAAGGCGAATGCATCGAGTAAAAAGAGCCGTTTTTGTGCTGACATGGAAGGTTGATTTAAAGCCCTAATATAGGCAATTGTCAATTTTTAATTGGGCATTGGCAAATAAGAATTAAGAGGGCTTCGCTTCGAGACGGTGTCTCTTCGCATGAGACTGCTTCGGTCAGAACGGTGTCCCTTCCATGAGACTGCTTCGCTACGAGACCTTGTCTCTTCGCTCGCAGTGACGGCGGTTGTCCACTCCGAGCGCAGGTTAGGAGTCCCTCACCATTGCCTATTCCCTTCTTTTCATTTCCCATTCCCCATTCTTAATTATCTTACCTTTGCCTCATGACTAAAAAACTTCTGTCTTCGATTTCTCATCCGCGTGATTTCCGTTCGTTTAACCAAACGCAATTACAGCAATTGGTTGATGAGTTACGGGCAGAAATTATTGAAGTTGTGGCCGAACGTGAAGGTCACTTGGGTGCAAGCCTTGGTGTGGTTGAATTGACGGTAGCTTTGCATGCTATTTTTGACACGCCCAACGATCATTTGATTTGGGATGTTGGCCACCAGGCCTATGGGCATAAAATGCTTACGGGGCGTTGGGCAGCCTTTGATAGTCTGCGTCAGTGGGAAGGACTAAGCGGTTTCCCGAGTAGGGGAGAAAGTCCGTTTGATGCTTTTGGAACAGGACATTCTTCGACCTCTATATCAGCTGCTCTAGGCATGGCCTTAGCTGCAAAACACAATGGGGAAGAACGTCAGCATATTGCGGTTATTGGCGATGCCTCTATCGCTAGTGGGATGGCTTTTGAGGCCCTTAATCACTTGGGGACTACCCAAGCTAATGTGTTAATTGTTTTGAACGACAATGCCATGGGTATTGATCCCAGCGTGGGGGCGCTCAAAGATTCATTTGCGAAAAACACCTCCGAACAAAACAGCCTTTTTGAGTCTTTGAAAATTCCTTATACTGGTCCTATTGATGGCCATGATTTAGCAGGATTGTGTGCTGTTTTTAACGAACAAAAAAAGAAGAAGGGCCTACGCTTGGTCCATCTTCGAACCATAAAAGGCAAAGGCTTGGCCTCTGCCGAAGAAAATCAGATCGTTTTTCATGCGCCTGGAAAATTTGATCCCCAGACGGGAAAACTAACAAAGCAACCCAAAGCGGGAAAAACCAAGTTTCAAACCGTGGTGGGAAAAACCCTTAGCGCACTTTTTGACGATCATGACCATTTGATGGCCATTAGTCCGGCCATGCCAACTGGAAGCGGTTTGGTAGAGCTAATGGAGAAATACCCCAAGCGATGTTTGGATGTAGGGATAGCCGAACAGCACGCTGTCACCCTTGCTGCTGGGATGGCCACCCAAGGTCTATTGCCTTTTTGTGTGATTTATTCTACCTTTTTACAACGGGCTTATGACCAAGTTATTCACGATGTGGTTTTACAGAAATTACCTGTGGTTTTTTGCATAGATCGTGCTGGTTTGGTCGGTCACGACGGAGCAACACATCACGGTGTTTTTGATCTAGTCTTTTTACAAACCCTTCCAGAGTTGAGCATACTCGCTCCACGAGACGAGATTCAACTGCGCCAGCAGCTATATACCCTTACCACTTCTCCGCCCAAGGGCCCGGTGGCCATTCGCTACCCAAGAGGCAGTGGTGAGTTAAGCAACTGGGAAGTCCCTTTTGCCCCCATCGATTATATCAAGGGAACTTGCTTAAGGGAAGGAGAGCATACAGCGGTTATATCTGTGGGGACCATGGCTGTTGAGGTAACCCAGGCCCTAAACCAGCTGGACCAGTCAATTGCTCATTATGATTTGGGCTGTGTAAAACCCTTGGATGAAAAGTTACTGCATGCCATTTGTTCACAATTTAGTTACTTAATTAGTGTTGAAGAGGGAAGTCTCATTGGTGGTGTGGGAAGCACACTGCTGAGTTGGGCAAACAATAATGGCTACCATATTAAAATGAAACAGATTGGCATTGCAGACCATTTTGTTTCCCATGGCGCACCAGCGGTGTTGAAGCAACAACTCGGTTTGGATGCAGCTGGAATCGCACAAAGCATAACCACATTTTTACGCGAAGAAGCATGCAATTAGATGATCAGTATTTTATGCGAAAAGCCCTTGTAGAGGCCGAAGCAGCTTATGCTATGGACGAGGTGCCGGTAGGAGCAGTGGTGGTGATTAATCAACAAATTATTGCCCGCGCCCACAATTTAACCGAGCGCTTGCACGATGTTACAGCCCATGCCGAAATGCAGGCCATTACCTCAGCCGCTAATTTTTTGGGTGGGAAATACTTGAAAGGCTGTACACTATATGTCAGTCTTGAGCCCTGTGTGATGTGCATGGGCGCTTTGTACTGGTCTCAATTAGATCGCGTGGTTTTTGGCGCGCATGATCTAAAACGTGGCTATCTGTCCAAGGGCGTTGTACCACATCCAAAAACAACTGTTTTGGGGGGAGTCATGGAGGCAGAAGCCAGTGCTTTATTGACGCGTTTCTTTCAAAAAAAGAGATAAAAAAAACACGCTCGATGGAGCGCATTTTTCAATCAAAATAAGTTACTGTACAATTAGAGACGTTGGACTTGTGCTGCCACCTTTCCTTTGATACCCTCTTCTTCTACGTATTCTACTTTGTCACCCTCGTTGAGATCTTCTCCGTTGAGAGATGTAGCATGAACGAAAATATCTTCGCCCGTTTCGTCATTGGTGATAAATCCATACCCCTTTGAACTGATAAAAAACTTTACTGTACCCGTCATTAGAAATGTATTAAAGTAGAAAGTTAAGAAAAAGTTTATTTCATCCACTTGTGAAGGAAAACAAAATCAAGTGGGATTATTGATTGCCAGTGTTTTGTGACTTTTTATCTTTCATTTTGTTAAAATTATCATCGGTAAGGGTGTAATCTGATAATTTTTTATCCTTCCATCTGTAAACCAGAAAGAGGGGAAGGTAGATAAAGGTCAGGCCAAGAACAGCGCTTCCAATCCATTTTTCACCAGCGACATAATCGATGGCTGCTTTGTGGTAGAAGCCATAGAAAAGCACCCCTACAAAGCCCCAAAACAGCATGTTTAAAAGATAGCGCACCTTAGTCTTTTTTGGGTTGTAAACGTATGCTTAATTCATCCAATTGCTGTGCATCGATGGGCGAAGGAGCGTCGATCATTAAATCGCGTCCGCTATTGTTTTTGGGGAAAGCAATGAAATCTCGAATGGTTTCTTGTCCACCCAAAATAGCAACCAACCGATCGAGTCCAAGGGCGATTCCACCGTGAGGAGGCGCGCCATATTGAAAGGCTTCCATCAAGAAACCAAACTGTGCTTTGGTCTCTTCAGGGGTAAAACCGAGGAGGTCAAACATTTTTTCTTGTGTTTTGGCATCGTGGATTCGAATGGATCCACCCCCAATTTCATTTCCATTGAGTACCAGGTCATAGGCATTGGCATTGACTGCACCAGGATCGCTGGCCAAAAGAGCCATTTGCGCTGGCTTTGGTGCGGTGAACGGATGGTGCATGGCATGGTAGCGTTTACTATCCTCGTCCCATTCCAATAAAGGAAAATCGACCACCCAGAGGGGGGCAAATTCATTGGGATTACGCAAGCCAAGTTGCTCGGCCAATTCCATACGGAGGGCAGATAGTTGTGTTCGGGTAGTGTTTGTTCCTCCCGCCATGATCAAGATAAGGTCTCCGGGGTTGGCTTTGGTCGCGGTGGCCCATTGGGCAAGGTCTTCTTGTGAATAAAATTTATCGACAGAAGATTTAAAGCTTCCATCTTCATTGTATTTTACCCAAATCAAGCCGTTGGCACCAATTTGTGGTCGTTTGACCCAATCGATGAGTTTGTCAATTTGTTTACGGGTATAGGTGGCTGCTTTTGGTACGGCAATTCCAATAACCAATTCCTGTTGATCGAAGACATTGAAACCTTTGTTTTTTGCCAAGTCATTGAGTTCAGCGAACTCCATTCCAAAGCGAATATCGGGTTTGTCGTTCCCGTATTTTTGCATGGCTTCGGCATAGGTCATCCGTGGGAATGAAGCGACATCTACCCCCTTAATTTCTTTGAGCAGGTGGATTAGCAAGCCTTCGAACTGCTGCAATATATCTTCTTGCTCGACAAAGGTCATTTCACAGTCAATCTGTGTGAATTCGGGCTGGCGGTCGGCACGCAAATCTTCATCGCGAAAACATTTTACAATTTGGAAATACTTATCCATTCCCCCGACCATAAGCAATTGCTTAAAGGTTTGTGGCGATTGGGGTAAGGCGTAAAACTGACCAGCATTCATGCGTGAAGGCACGACAAAATCACGGGCGCCTTCTGGGGTAGATTTGATTAAATATGGTGTTTCTACATCGATAAAATTGTGGGTAGAAAGATAGTTGCGAATGGCCAAACTCACCTTAGAACGAAAGATCAAGTTTTCGCGCACAGGCTTTCTGCGGATATCGAGGTAGCGGTATTGCATGCGTAATTCTTCCCCTCCATCGGTTTCATTTTCAATGGTAAAAGGCGGTGTTTTGGCGGCATTGAGGACCATCAAATCGGTCGCCAGAATTTCAATATCACCGGTTGGAATATTGGGGTTTTTGGATTCGCGTTCAATGACAGTTCCCTGTACTTGAATGACAAATTCTCTTCCTAAGCTTCGGGCTTTCTCCATGACCTCCTTTGATGTGCGCTCTTCATCAAAAATGATTTGCGTAAGGCCATAGCGGTCGCGTAGATCGACCCAAAGGACAAAACCTTTGTCTCTGGTTTTTTGTACCCATCCTGCTAGGGTTACTTCTTCTCCGAGTTGCGCAAGGGTCAATGCCCCACAGTTGGTTGTTCTTAACATAGAAATTGAATTCTTGGCAAAGGTATTAAGTTCTTTCTTCTTATTGGTTTCTCCAGGCGTTTATCCTTAATTTTAATCGGTAGACCAAGTAAAAACAAGCTGGTACAATAACAAGGGTAAGGAAGGTAGCGAAGGTTAATCCAAAAATAACGGTCCAACACAAGGGTCCCCAAAAGATTACATTGTCTCCTCCCACATAGATGTTAGGATCCCAATTGGTGACTAAGGTTAGGAAGTTAATGTTGAGTCCAGTAGCAAGTGGAATTAGGCCTAGAATGGTGGTGATGGCGGTTAAAAGTACTGGGCGTAAACGCGCTGCACCTCCCAAAACAATGGCTTCACGTGCTTCTAAGCGCGGCAGCATTTGCTCAAAAGGAATGCCCAATTCTTCTTTTTTGCGCGCAATGAGTAGCTGGGTGTAATCGATTAAAACAACGCCGTTGTTGACCACGATCCCCGAAAGAGAAATGATCCCCATCATGGTCATCATGATAACGAATGGCATCCCAAAACCACTGATGCCATAAAGGACACCCGTAAAACTCAAGAAGATGGACAGGAGGATGATTAACGGATTCGAAATAGAGTTGAATTGTAAAACCAAAAGGAAAAGAATTAATCCAAGGGCAGTTCCAAGCGCACCCAAAAGGAAACTCATGTTTTTCTCTTGCTCTGCAACTTCCCCAGTAAAGGTGTAGTCCACTCCTCGAGGGAAACCGCTGAAGCCAGTGATGCTTTCTTTCACATGATCGACAACCTCATTGGCATTATAACCGGCCAAAACAGCCGAATAAACCGTTACGACTCGGCGTAAGTCCTTGTGTTTAATGGCACTGAATGAAGTCGAATTGTCGATGTTAACCATGGCGCTAATCGGCACTTCTTTGATTCTTCCTGTGGCTTGATCACGGAAGACAATGTATTGGTCAAGTAAGACGCCTGTATCGTTGCGGTCTTCTTTTTCGAAGCGAACGTTGATGTCGTAATCTTCACCGTCTTTTTTATAAATCCCCGCCTTTTCTCCAAAGAGTGAACGGCGCAGTTGCTGTCCAATTTGCCCTGCGGCAACCCCAAGGCTTCCCGATTTTCTCCGGTCAATATTGACTACTAAACCGGGTTTGCTTTTGTTTACGTCGACCTTGATTTCTTCAACGCCAAGAATACTTTCTTTGTTTAAAAAGGTTTTCAGGTCTTCGGCCACTTGAATTAATTCGTTGTAATCTTCACCACTCACCTCAATATTAACAGGGTAACCTGCTGGGGGTCCTGCAGATTCTTTTTCTACCGAGATGGATATTCCAGCAAATTTCCCTTTTAGGGCTTGTTGAATTTCTTGGCGTAGGGTTTCACTTGAAAAACCACGACGGAATTTGAATTCTGCCATCGTTAGGGTGATTTTTGCTTTGTGGGGCATTTCCTGATCTCCACCTTTGTCGGTCTCGGGATTCTGTGCACCCAATCCAACCATGGCCACATTGGAGTCAATCATGAAGTTGGTGTCTCCGTCGATGTACTTGCTGTTTCCTATAACTTTGGCTACTTCAGCTTCAATTCGCTTAGAAGTTGCATTGGTTTTGTCAATGGATGTTCCCTCAGGATATTCGGCATAAACAAAAATTTGTTGTGGCTGATTTTCTGGGAAAAACTCTACTTTGGGCGCAGCTAAGCCCAGTATAATAAAGGAGGAAAACAACAGTCCAATGGTACAAAATAAGAAAACATAAGGTCTTCTTCCGGTTAGGGCATAGCGCAGTACCTTGGAATAACTTACCTCTAAGCGAACCAAAGAAACATCTTGAAAGTAGGTCGCCCAGCTTTTGATGAAATATTTATAGGCCCAAAATAAAAGGGTAGTAAGGAGCATTATGGTTCCCAAACCACGCAGGGTTCCCTCGTTGAAAATCAACAGAGTTCCTAATCCGCCCAAGATAAAGGTCATGCGCCAAAGGCTCTTTTTACTGAGTTCGCGGTCTTCAATTTCCATGAATTTTGAGACCAGCATGGAGTTGAAGAAAATGGCCACAATCAAAGAAGACCCCAAGACAATGGATAGCGTAATGGGGAAAAAGATCATGAATTCTCCAATGGTGCCCGGCCAAAAGCCTAGAGGTAAGAAGGCAGCGATGGTGGTTGCCGTTGAGATGATGATGGGATAGGCGATTTCACCTATCCCTTTTTTGGCTGCTTCGATGGAAGACATGCCTTCTTTTTCCATTAAACGATAGGCATTTTCGACCACAACAATTCCGTTATCGACCAACATTCCTAGTCCCATGATGAGGCCAAATAAAACCATGGTGTTGATGGTTTGTCCCAAAAATCCAAGAATCATAAAGGACATGAACATGGACATGGGGATGGCAAAACCAACAAATAAAGCATTGCGGAAGCCCAAGAAAAACATCAATACAGTAATGACAAGCAGTACTCCAAAGATGATGTTATTGGCCAAATCACTCACCAAGTTTTTGGTGGCATTGGATTGGTCATTCGAAATGTCTACTTCAATGGTGGCGGGGAAGTCATTTTTTTCAACATCGGCAACAATGGCTCTTATTTTCTCTACCGTTTGGATGAGATTTTTTCCGCTGCGTTTTTTGATGTCCAGCACCAGTGCTGTTTTTCCGTCAGAGCGTGCAAAGGAGTTTTTTTCTTTTTCTTTGAAGGAGATTTCGGCAATATCTCCCATGTATACGGTTCCGTTTTGGTTTTTCAACACAAACTTTTCCAAGTCTTCGGGGCGTTCAATTTCACCAATAACACGGAGGTTTCTGCGAAGACCATTGCCTTCAATGTTTCCAGCAGAGACGGTGCTGTTCCCTCTTTGAATGGCATTAATGACATCATCAAAAGAAAGGGTAGCGGCATTCATTTTCAAGAGATCCAAGGAAACTTCAATTTCAAAGTCTTGCACTCCACGCAGGGCAACTTCCTTGATTTCGGCCATTTGCTCAATCTTGTCTTGCAACAATTCTCCATAGAATTTCATTTCTGCAATGGGAAGATCCCCACTCAGACCAATGTTTAAAATGGGAACTTCTTCCGACAAACTAAACTCGAAGGCGGTGGGTTCCACTTTGGCGTTGTTAAAGGTGGGCCAGTCGGCACTAGAGGTAACCGCATCGATCTTGTCTTGTACTTTTAGTTTTGCGCTTTCTTTGGAAATGGATTCGTCAAATTCAATGGTGATAAGCGAAAAGTTCTCCAATGAAGTTGATTCGATGCCAACCAAATTAGGCACTCCTTTGAGTTCTTCTTCCAGCGGATCGGTGATTAAACGCTCAATGTCTTCGGCTGTGTTCCCTGGATAGATGGAACTGACGAAAATTTCATTCGTATTGATTTCTGGGTAATTTTCACGTGGTAGGGTGAGGTAGGAGGAGAAGCCTAAAATAAAGAACAGCCCAATGATTACATAGATTACTGTGCTGTGATCGATGGCCCAAGAGGAAAGTGTAAATTCTTTGAGTTGTGATGATTTTTTCATGTTTTGGGGCTGCTTAAGATTGCGTTACGTTAACCAATTGTTGGTCTTCGATTAGACGAATACCGTCTTCAACCAATAAATTTCCAGCCTGTAGACCACTTAAAACTTCTGTTTGATTGTTGGAAGATTTTCCTAACGTGACAAAGGTTTTTGCTGTTTTAAAAACACCTTCTTTTCCAGCGACTTCTTCTAGGATGTAAACGTAATACGCTCCTGCTTGGTCTTCTAAGATATTTTTAGAGGCGACCATTAGTGCTGTCGGATTTAGGTAGTCATTGACTCTCAATTGGACGGTCATGTTTGGTTTTAAATCACCTTCTTGATTTTGCATTTCAATTTCAATACGAAAAGAACGGTTGTTGGGGTTGATAAAGTTTCCTACAGAAGAAATCTTGGCATTCAAGGATTTTCCAATAACAGGAATATCAACCACTACCGGGGTATTGACAGCAATATTTGGCAGATGTGATTCTGGAATAAAGGCACTCACCTTCATGTTATCTAGGTTAATGATGCGAAGCACAGGGGTCATTCCTGGCACCATATTGCTTCCTGGATCTGCCATGATATGATCAACAATTCCGTCGAAAGGAGCAACAAGATTTGTTTTGTCCACTTGATCCTTCATTTGTGCTACACTTTTTTCTAAACTCTTGAATTGGGTTTTGGCTTGTAGGTATTGAATTTCTGAGCCAATTTTTTGTTCCCATAAGCGACTTTGACGCTTGTAGGTGGTTTGTGCTAGCTCCAATTGTAATTCCAATTGTTCCAGTTGGTCAATTAGTCCACTGTCTGAAAGGGTCGCCATGAGCTGCCCTTGTTTTACTTTTTGTCCCTCGCTAACATGGATGGTTTTCAAGAGTCCAGGAATTTCTGGATAAACCACAATATTTTTGTCCGTTTCAACGGTTCCTTGAAAGTCAACGTAGTGTGTGTATGAAGACGGGTTAACAGTGATGGAAGAGACCAAGAGAAATTTCTTTTGCGTGTCGACTTCACCAATGGCATTGTTCAATAAACCCAAATCAATTTGAAGTGCATTGATGGTTTTAACCACCTCTGTTTTCTTGGTTTGAATGGCGGCTAAATTACCTCCTTCAATGATTTTTGCTGTTGTTTGTTTGTCGGATGATCCACACTGGCCAAGGAAAATACTTGTGAATATGAGTAGCGTTTTTTTCATGATGAAATTATTGTGTATTGTTGATGATGGTGTCTAAAATTGTTTTTTCAAGGATAACTTGACGCATGCTTTGAATCGCATTTTGTTGGGCTTGGTATAATTGAAGCTGAGCTTGACGAAGGTCGAAGCTCCCTGAAAGGCCTTCGAAAAACTTAGTAGTATTTTTCTTTTCAATACGTTCGGCAAGGCTTAAATTCTCCAGCGCAGTGGTATATTCTTCTTTAGCGAGCGCAAAGTTGTTCATGGCATTTTGCCAGTTCACAAAGACTTGTGCTTTAACTTCGATGAGTTTAGTTTCTGCCTGTAAAGCAGATAATTTTGCTTTTTGGGAACTGGCCATTCGTCCAAAAGAACTAAAAATAGGTATCCTCATTTTAAACCCGAAAGCAGAGGCCCCAAACCATTTTTGGGTGGAATTGGTAAAACCAAACTCGTCATTGTTTCCCATATAACTTCCGTTGAGGAAAGCGCTAAAAGAAGGGAGGGCTTTTGCCCGTTCAAGGCGATACAAGAGACCTTCTGTGGTCACTTCATTTTCGGCCAAACGAATGTCAATATTGTTGTCGTAATTCACTGTTGGGTCTTCCTCCAATAAATGTAGCGTTGCTAATTCTTCTAGGGAGTTCGATAAGCTTGCTTGTTCTTCTAAGTCAATACCTAAAAGGAGTTTAAACACATTATCGGCAAGTTCGACGGATTTACGCATATAGCGAATTTGCGAATTAAGGCTTGAAAGGGTTAAGCGCAGTTGCTCTACCGTTTCTTCTTCTGCAAAGCCATTTTTGAACAATTGATGTGCCTCTTCTATATTTTCACCCAAGGCTGCAGCATTCTTTTCCAATACAGCAAGCGATTCTCTTGCGACAAGCGTATTGACATATGAAGTAACAATGGCCTTCTTAACTTCAATTTGGGTTTTTTCCAAGACGTTCTCTGCGGTTTCAATAAAGTGACGAATGCCCTGAACACCGACCACATAGGTGCCGTCAAACAAGAGTTGATTTAACTCAATCATTCCCATGGCGGTTTGCTGGGTTCCGAAAACAACTTCGGAAAACTCCCCGGCTTGCCCACCAAACAGTTGTGCAGGAATAAGCGACACGGGTTGTTCAATATTGTTTTGGTAAACAAGATTGGCTTGAATTTGCGGGAATCCAATGGAGAGGGTTTTCCACTTTTCTTTATGGGCTTTTTGCAACTCAATAGTGGCGCGTTTTAGGGTACGGTTATAGTTCATTCCCCACTCGACCGCTTCATCGAGCGAGAAAGAGACGGGGGTGTCTTGGGCAACGCCAAGCAGGCCAGCCAAGAAAAAGACGTAAAGCAGGTTTTTTTTCATTTATTTTTGTTCAGTGGTTGCAATAAATTCATTCAATACCATGAGGCCTTTGGGGGTTACAATGGCCCGGGCATGGTATTCTAAATAATTTTCAAAGAGTGTATTGATGTCAAATTGTGCGATGGGAAAAATATCGATATCTCGAATTCCACGCATCCCGTTCATATACAAACGCGAGACAAAATCAACATTGATATTGGGGCGAAAAAGCCCAGTTTTTATTCCTAAACTCAGGCTTGATTGTACCAAGACACCCAGGCGATTGTATTCTTCATCGCGGAGGTCGGCATAGATTTCAGGGTAATATTTCTGAAGCTGATAGGCCGGCGAAGAAGATTCGTTTTGTAAGTATTTTAGGACAGCCGATTTGACACTGTAAAGCTCTTCGATGGGATGAGCAGCTTTGATTTTAATGTCTTCGATTTCGCGGCATACACGATCAAAAACAAAATTAGCACTGTCACGCACCAGTTGTTCCTTGTTTTCGAAATGTGTGTACAGTGTTTTTTTGGAAATAGCCATCGCTTCGGCAATGTCATCCATGGTTACACTTTTGAATCCTCTTTGAAGAAATAGTGTACTGGTTTTCTGTACAATAGATTCTTTCACTTTTTCTTTTTTTTGTCTTGCAAAAGTACGGATGGAAACTTTAAAAACCAAATTAGTTTCTAAAGTTTATTCAAGGATAATCTCTAGCCATTTTTTTTGGCTATTTTTGTAAAAATACTTCACCGTGATTGCAAGCTACCAACAGGCTTTTTTAGCCTACTTAGAAGAAAGTTTAACTGAACGAGTACCCAGTACATTATATGAACCTGCCAACTATATTCTGGGTTTAGGAGGCAAGCGTATACGTCCAGTTTTGGCCTTGCTGACGGCAGATGCCGTGGGGGGAGAATTTAAAAGCGCCTTGCCGGCCGCACTGGCAGTAGAGGTGTTTCACAACTTTAGTCTGGTGCACGATGACATCATGGACGAGGCGCCTTTGCGAAGAGGGAAACCCACCGTTCACGAAAAGTGGAATGCCAATACCGGTATTTTGTCGGGAGATGTGATGCTGGTCATGGCATATGAATGTTTGAACGACTACCCCCCAGCATTGTTTGCCGAGCTAACACAATTGTTGAGTAAAACCGCTCGCGAGGTTTGTGAGGGACAACAGTACGACATGGATTTTCCCTTACAAGAAAATGTTTCTCAGGAAGAATACCTAAAAATGATTCGCATGAAAACCGCTGTATTGCTGGGCTGCTCCCTACAAATGGGTGCCATGATTGGCGGATTGAGTCGCAGTGAGAGCGAACCATTTTATGCCTTTGGGATACAACTTGGACTTGCCTTTCAACTGCAAGATGATTACCTCGATGCTTTTGGAGACCCAGCTACTTTTGGGAAGCAAGTGGGTGGAGATATCATTGAAAACAAGAAAACACTTTTGTACTTACTAGCCCTTGAAAAGGGGGATGAAGCGCAGCGTTCCAAACTCATGGACTTGTTTACAACCACCCCAGAAGATTCGACAGAAAAAATAGAAAAGGCAAAAGCAATTTTTCGGTCAACAGGAGCAGATAACTCCATTCAAGCATTGATGGAAACTTACACGCAAAATGCCTTAAAAGAGGTAGAGAAATTCAAAATTTCTTCAGAAAAGAAAGCAGCGTTTAAAGCCTTTTCGGTACAGTTGATGGAGCGAAAGCTATAATTGAAAAAGGCGCTTTAAGAGGGCAATAACAAAACGTTTAACGGGGAAAGAACGCATAATGGCTACATCTTGCCACAAACTTGTTTTCTCTTCAAGAAAAGCAAAGATCCGTTTAGATGGATTGTTTTGGAACATTTGTTTGAAGAGTAGACTTCCTTCCTCATTGTATTTTGCTAAAACATCCAAAAATAAGAGGTCGTAAAAGGTATACTTTGATTTTTGTTTAAACTCGTTAAGTGGCTTGTCTTTTTTTAGAAAGGCAATAAGTTGATCTACTTTACGAACAGATTTTTGAAAGGTATAGCCGGTACTTGCTTTTGTCCAACCCCCAGCTGTTCCGATATGCATTAGGTTAGTAGTATTGTGTTGACTGAAATCATAAGCGGTCATGGGGATGCTTCCTTTCTCGGTTTCAGTAATGCTAAAGTCCCCTGCTTTTTTGTCTTTTAAATAGTCCTGAATGGCTACTTCATATTCCTTATTTTCTAACAAGTCTTTAGAAAAAAGAGTATACTCAACCAAGGCTTCATGTTTGGAAAAGGGTAACACATACATAAAGCGGGTCTTGTTTTTTTGTGGGACCTCAAAATCCATGAATATGACTGATTGGGGATCAAAAATGGGTACTTTGGTTTTGACTATCCACCCAATAAAATGCTGTTGTAAAACAGGAAAACGTATTTGATTTTTATATGCTGTTGTGGGAATACTCGAAAATACTTGGGAAGCAGAATAGGTTGTTGAAGTGGTGCGAACAATGCAGTTTTCTCGGCTGGAAATAATATCTTCTATTTCTTCTTGTAGGAAATGCAGGTTTTTGTTTTTCTTGAGTTGGGGATATAGTTTTTGGTAGAAGTCGATCCCTTTGATCATTTTGTATTTGTAGGGTGCAAGGTCAAATTCAGAAAGATATCCGTCTGCTTTAAAGACAGCTTTTCCCCATGTGTTAGATACAATTTCATCCCATTTTCCAGCGCCCTCTTCCCAATAACACCAGGTTCGGTCATTGATGTTTTTCTTCTCTTTTTCAATGATTGCTATGCGAAGATGAGTGAATGCTGTATCGTTGGACAGTGCATTTGCCAAAAGGAGACCAGCAGCCCCCCCGCCACAAATTACGACATCAAAGAATTTATTTTTTTCCACTGAAACCAAAAATAAGGAAATGGATTGGATAGCCTGCTCCATTCGAATTAAAAATCCCTAATTTTGTACAGAATTTCAGTAGGATTAAAGATATGGAAGAGATTATTGCGTTTTTTGAAAAAACCGACCCAGTATTAGGCGCATTTTATGCTACTCTTTTTACTTGGGGTTTGACGGCCCTTGGTGCCTCGCTTGTATTTTTTGTTAAGGAGTTGAATCGTGTTGTTCTCGATGGCCTCCTTGGTTTTACGGGAGGTGTTATGGTGGCAGCGAGTTTTTGGAGTTTATTGGCTCCGGGAATCGAAATGAGTCCTGGAGAAGGATTTGTTAAGGTAATGCCTGCCGCAATTGGATTTGGTTTAGGCGCCTTGTTTATTTTTGCCTTGGACAAAGTGCTTCCACATATTCACATTAATTTCAAAGAAAGCGAAGGAATTAAAACACCGTGGCACCGGACTACCCTTTTGGTGTTGGCCATTACCTTACACAATATCCCAGAAGGTTTAGCTGTTGGTGTTCTATTTGGGGGAGTTGCCGCTGGCTTACCCGAGGCATCCATTGCTGGAGCTGTAGTCTTGGCGCTTGGAATTGGGATCCAGAATTTACCCGAAGGAATTGCGGTTTCTATGCCCCTACGTAGACAGGGTGTGAGTCGTTTTAAAAGTTTTTGGTATGGACAACTTTCTGCTATTGTTGAGCCCATTGCGGCTGTTATAGGTGCAGTAGCGGTTACTTTTTTCACGCCAATTTTGCCTTATGCCCTTGCCTTTGCTGCTGGTGCAATGATTTTTGTGGTGGTGGAAGAAGTTATTCCTGAAACCCAGCAAGACAAATACACCGATATTGCCACGCTTGGTTTTATAGGAGGTTTTATCGTGATGATGTCTTTGGACGTAGCCTTGGGTTAATTTCCTTGTTCTTCTTCCTCTTGGTGACTTGTCCAACCTTGTGCAGTCAATTCAATTTGCTGCCCTAAACCGGTCACTAAATTACAGCCAACAGCTTTCTCGGTTACATGGCCAATTACAGAGAGTAAGGGATGGTTTTTAATGGCCTCGAAATGAGATTGATCTACCGTAAACAATAGTTCATAATCTTCTCCACCGTTCAAAGCTGCTGTGGTGTTGTTGATGGCAAATTCTTTGCAGATACCCAAAACTTCCGGATCAATAGGAATTTTATCTTCATAGATCTGGCAACCCACACTAGACGCCTTAGCCAAATGCAATAGTTCAGAAGACAATCCGTCGCTGATGTCGATCATTGAAGTAGGAACAATATTTAATTCGTCCAAGAGCTCAACGATGTCTTTTCTCGATTCAGGTTTTAGCTGACGTTCGATAGAATACGCATAGGTAGATAAATCGGGTTGAGATTGCGGGTTCACTTTAAAGACCGCTTTTTCTCGTTCCAAAACTTGAAGCCCCATATAAGCACCACCTAAATCTCCAGATACCACAATTAGGTCATGTTCTTTTGCACCAGAGCGATAGGTTATTTTTTCTTCTTTTGCTGTTCCTATGGCTGTAACAGAAATGATTAAGCCTGTTTGAGATGTGGTCGTGTCACCGCCAACTAAATCTACTTTATAGCGCGAGCAGGCGTGTCCAATTCCCGCATAAAGTTCTTCTATAGCTTCAACGGGGAAACGATTTGAAATTGCGATGCTAACTGTGATTTGTGTGGGCAGGGCATTCATGGCAAAAATATCTGACAAATTCACCATTACGGCTTTGTAGCCCAAGTGTTTTAGGGGCATATAGCTAAGGTCAAAATGCACACCCTCTACCAAGAAATCGGTAGAAACCACCGTTTTATCGGCATGATCAAGAACGGCTGCGTCGTCGCCAATTCCTTTGATGGAGGTGGGGTCTTGGATCCCAAAGTTTTCTTTTATCTTTTCGATGAGTCCAAATTCTCCTAAGCTAGCGATGGACGTGGTCGCTGTTTTTTTTTCTTCAAACATTTTACAAAAATACATTCTTTTAGCGATCTAGAGAATTCTGTTACCGCCTCTTTTGGTAGGATATTTGATAAGTTTATCTTTGGTAAAAACCATTTCCTTTGAAAAAAGTTACTTCATTTATTTTTTTAGTCTTCTTTCTTCTTGTTCAATGTTCACTGTTGGAAGATGAAGATCCCATGATTGACATTCCTGTAGTCGTCATTCCTGACACGCCAACGCCAACGCCTGTTGACCCTCCTGCGGTAGTTGAGGTGATTGCCGATCAAGTTCCTTGTGACAATGGTTTTTCAGGTAGCTACCCTTGTAGCAATTATGATTTGATCAATCGGGTGAGTCTTTCTATTTTTCAGAGTGACTTTGCCAATGACAATTGGGGCTGGACCGATTCCGAGACCGGAAAAGAATATGTATTACAGGGCTTAAATGACGGAACTGCTTTTGTGGATATATCGTCTCCAACATCGGTACGCTATATTGGAAAATTGGCTACGGCGACGGAGGAAAGTACTTGGCGCGACATCAAGGTGTATAACAACCATGCCTTTGTTGTGAGTGAAGCAGCAGATCACGGTCTACAAGTTTTTGATCTTACTCGCTTGAGAGATCAAACTGTATTTCAACAGTTTACGGCAGATGCCACCTTGACTAGTTTTGGGAATGCACACAATATAGCCATCAATGAGTCCAGTGGCTATGCTTATGTGATTGGCGCAGATCCCTACAATGGCGGACCTATGTTTATCGATATTTCTTCACCCACCGCTCCTGTGGTTATGGGGGGCTATGGCGGCTCTTCTTATACGCATGATGCCCATATTGTTACCTATGCTGGGTCCGAACCTGATTACCAAGGTAGGGAAATTTTGTTTGGCAGTAACAGTGATGGCGGGGACAACAATCAAGTGGTGATTGTAGATGTCACCGATAAGGCTGCACCGCGCTTAATTTCCAATGCAACTTACAGTAATGGTGGATATACTCATCAAAATTGGATTGATGAAAACCATCGTTATTTATATGTTGGCGATGAACTGGATGAGCGGCGTTTTGGGAATCAAACCAAAACCTTGGTCTTTGATTTGGAAGATTTGGATAACCCGTCCCTTCATTATTCGTATGCTGGAGTCACTTCAGCTATTGATCACAACGGTTACACCAAAGGAAATTCTTTTTTTATTGCCAACTATACCGCGGGCTTTAGAGAAATTGACATTGAAAATATTGCGGCAGAAACAATGACAGAAATCGGTTTTTTTGATACATATCCAGAAAACAACAACAATAGTTTTAATGGAGTTTGGAATGTATATCCCTATTTTGACAGCGGAGTAATTGCCATTAGTGACAGCAATAGAGGTTTGTTTTTAGTCCAGCGATCCAATTAATTCACATGAGATATCGCAGCGTTTTTATTGTTTTCTTTTTCTTGGCCGTTGGGTGCGAAAACACACCATTGTCAGAATCGGTTCCTGTGTCGACCAAGCACGCTCTTCAATGGGTGCAACTTTTTGGTGGATCAGCAGAAGATATTGCTCATGCCGTGATTGCCACCAGTGATGGTGGTTTTGCTGTGTTGGGAAACACCAAAAGTACCAACGGAGACATTCAAGATAAAACCGTGGAGGTTTCTGATCTGCTTTTGATTAAATATTCGGCAACTGCCCAACTAGAATGGTCCAAAACCTATGGGGGGTCTTTGGATGACCGTGGATATTCGTTGGTTCAAATGCCAGACGGCGGTTATGCGCTTTTGGGCTATTCCATGAGTAGTGATATTGATGCCTCAAACAACGAAGGGCAGCACGATAATTGGGTTTTGCGTGTTGATGCACAAGGAGAATTGATGTGGGAAAAGAGCTTTGGTTTCTCTGGGCACGACCACGCCTATTCAATCATTGCCACCCATGATGGAGGTTTGTTATTCAATGGTTTTTTGGATGTTACTTCTTCGGGAGGTTTGGGGAGTACGTCCAAAGGCGGAAGACATGGTGTGGGCGAATTTTGGGTTCACAAGATAGATACCTCTGGCAATATTCAATGGCGTCGCTTTTATGGAGGAACAAGCAACGACCGCTCTTATGCAGCCGTAGAAACAGATGAAGGCGATTTTGTAATCGTAGGAACAACAGAAAGCACCGATGTTGACATTAGTTCTCCCCGTGGTGATTATGATGTGTGGGTGATCAAAATTGCGACAGATGGAACCTTACTGTGGGAGCGCTCTTTTGGTGGAACGGAATATGAAGGGTCAAATGCGGTCTGGCTCGACAGCAAGCAAGTTTTACATGTGTTTGGTAACACCTTCAGTACCGACAAAGACATTTCTTCTCCCTTGGGGAGCTCTGATTTTTGGTTGATTTCTGTCGACCAAAGTGGAAACTTATTGACCGAAAACACCTTTGGCGGAACAGCTTTTGATTTAGGTCGCGATTTGTTGATTGACCAACACAATCAATTTTGGTTGACCGGTTACAGTCGGAGTAGTGACATAGATCTATTTGAAAATCAAGGAGATAATGACATAGTTTTACTTCAGTTAGATCAAAATAAATTCCCAAAGCAACATTTTTCTTTGGGAGGGAGCGGCCTTGATATTGCTCATGCAATTGTTGAATTGCCTCTGGGCGGAATTCTAGTGGTTGGGAGTACAGAAAGTGTTGACGGACCCTTTGCCAATAACCGCGGAGACAAGGATATCTTCTTGGCGCACTGGGATGCGATTTTGGAATAGCCCTATTGGCTTTATCTATAGGTAAATACTAGCCATACTAAGTGAAATGCCGTATATTTGCACTAAATTTAAAAAAGGAAGTTTCACCCATGATTAAAGTTTCAGCTTCAGCGAAAGTAAAAGTCGCTAGTTTAATGCAAGAAGAAGGCTTCAATCCAACTACAGATTTTGTCCGTGTTGGTGTTAAAAGCGGTGGTTGTTCAGGACTTTCTTATGACCTGGATTTTGACGCTGCTAAAAAAGAAGACGATCGTTTATTTGAAGACAATGATGTGCGCATTGTTGTGGACAAGAAAAGCTTGCTTTATTTGGTTGGAACTACATTAGAATATTCTGGAGGATTGAATGGTAAGGGATTTGTGTTTAACAACCCCAATGCTAATCGAACCTGCGGATGTGGAGAAAGTTTTTCGCTCTAAAAGGACGCTATGGCATATACAGAAGAAGAATTAAAAAAAGAGCTCGAAACCAAAGAGTACGAATACGGATTTTACACCGACATCGAATCGGATACTTTTCCTATTGGTTTGAATGAAGACATCGTTCGGGCAATTTCAAAACGAAAAGAAGAGCCCGAATGGATGACCGATTGGCGTTTAAAAGCCTTTGCCTCTTGGAAGGAAATGAAAGAACCAGAGTGGGCAAATGTACGCTATGAGAAACCTGATTTTCAGGCTATTTCTTATTACTCAGCTCCTAAAAAGAAAGATAAATACGAAAGTCTTGATGAGGTAGACCCAGAGTTGTTGGATACATTTAATAAACTTGGCATCTCTTTGGACGAGCAAAAGAAACTCGCTGGAGTTGCCGTTGACATTGTTATAGATTCTGTTTCTGTCGCAACAACTTTTCGTGATACATTGGCTGAGAAAGGAATTATTTTTTGCTCCATTTCAGAGGCCATCAAAGACTACCCGGATCTTGTTAGAAAATATTTAGGGACTGTTATTCCTCCCAAAGACAATTTTTATGCTGCCTTGAATGCAGCCGTTTTTTCGGATGGATCGTTTTGCTATATTCCAAAAGGCGTACGTTGCCCCATGGAATTATCAACCTACTTCCGAATCAATCAAGCGGGAACGGGTCAATTTGAGCGAACCCTTGTTATTGCTGACGAAGGGAGTTATGTTTCTTACCTAGAGGGCTGTACTGCACCATCACGTGATGAAAATCAGTTACACGCAGCCTGTGTAGAATTGATAGCCATGGACGATGCAGAAATCAAATATTCGACTGTTCAAAACTGGTACCCTGGAAATAAAGAAGGAAAAGGGGGCGTGTACAACTTTGTGACGAAACGCGGAATTTGCCATACCAACGCAAAAATATCTTGGACGCAAGTCGAAACAGGATCAGCCGTTACATGGAAATACCCGTCATGTATTTTAAAAGGGGATAATTCAATTGGAGAGTTTTATTCCATTGCAGTAACTAATAATTACCAACAAGCCGATACAGGAACCAAGATGGTTCACATTGGAAAAAACACACGTTCAACAATTATTTCAAAAGGTATTTCTGCAGGAAAATCACAGAATAGCTACCGGGGCTTGGTACAGGTAAATCCAAAAGCCTCCAATGCGCGAAACTTTTCTCAATGCGATTCGTTGCTAATGGGGAACGAATGTGGCGCACATACTTTTCCTTATATCGAAGCCAGAAATAATTCAGCGCAAATAGAGCACGAAGCAACCACGAGTAAAATTGGTGAAGATCAAATTTTTTACTGCAACCAGCGTGGTATCGATACAGAAAAAGCCATTGCACTTATTGTGAATGGATTCAGTAAAGAAGTCCTCAATAAACTCCCCATGGAGTTTGCTGTAGAGGCGCAAAAATTATTAGAAATCTCCCTCGAAGGATCTGTAGGGTAATCAACAACAATATGCTTACAATTAAAGATTTACACGCAAGTGTAGAAGAAAAAGAAATCTTAAAAGGAATCAATCTTCAGGTAAACCCAGGAGAGGTACACGCCATTATGGGTCCAAACGGATCTGGGAAAAGTACCCTTTCTACGGTAATTGCCGGTCATGAAGACTATGAGGTCACCAAAGGATCCATTTCTTTTGATGGAGAAGATTTGGAAGAATTAGATGCTGAACATCGCGCTCACAAAGGAATCTTTTTGTCCTTTCAGTACCCTGTAGAAATTCCGGGTGTTACGGTAACAAACTTCATCAAGACAGCAATCAATGCCTTGCGCAAAGCAAAGGGATTAGAAGATATGCCTGCAAAAGACATGCTGAAAAGTATTCGTGAGAAAGCGGCCATGCTAGAAATTGATTCTAAGTTTTTATCACGCTCACTCAATGAAGGTTTTTCTGGTGGAGAGAAGAAAAGAAATGAAATATTTCAATTAGCAATGCTAGAGCCTAAATTGGCCATCTTAGACGAAACCGATTCTGGATTAGATATCGATGCCTTAAAGATTGTTGCTGATGGTGTCAATAAATTAAAAAGTAAAGACAACGCTGTTGTTTTAATTACGCACTACCAGCGTTTGTTGGATTATATCGTTCCAGACTTTGTTCACGTCTTGTACAACGGACGTATTGTTAAATCGGGGACCAAAGAATTAGCACACGAACTGGAAGCAAAAGGATACGATTGGATCAAACAAGAGCTTGCTTAATATGGAATTAAAAGAAAAAATGCTTTCTTCTTTCATAGCCTTGGAACAAGAACTCGACTTGAGTTCTTCAGTGCATGACATTCGTTCAACTAGCTTGAAGACATTTGAAGCGCTTGGTTTTCCAACCAAAAAAGACGAGGCATGGAAATACACTTCCTTGGCAAAATTATTGAAAAACGATTACAGTATTTTTCCCAAAAAGGAAAGTAGTATTGAACTCAAAGACGTGAAGAAGTACTTCTTGTACGAGATTGATTCCTACAAAGTGGTATTTATTGACGGTATATACAGCCCGTTTTTATCAGACACGACCCACGATGGAATTGATGTTTGCTTGCTTTCAGCAGCATTGTCAAAACCAAAGTATAAAGAGGTAATCGAAAAATATTTTCATAAGATTGCCGATAAAGAGGAGAGTTTAACTGCATTGAATACTTCTTTTGCTAAAGAAGGGGCCTATGTGTATGTACCCAAATCTGTCGTTGCTGAAAAGCCCATTCAAATCATTCATTTTTCAACAGGCGAACAAGGTGACTTTTTATTGCAGCCACGCTCGCTAGTTGTTGTTGAAGAAAATGCGCAGGTGCAAATCATTGAACGCCACCAAAGTTTGGCTGCACATGAAGTTTTGACCAATTCTGTGACAGAAATATTTGCTGCAAAAAGCGCCCTTGTTGATTACTACAAAATACAAAACGATCGAGACGATGCCTCCTTGATAGACAACACTTATGTTGCGCAAGATAGAGAGAGTAATGTAAACGTTCACACCTTTTCTTTTGGAGGAAAACTGACGCGAAACAATTTGAACTTCACCCAAAATGGCGAGTATATTGATTCTACCATGAAGGGAATTACCATCATTGGTGAGCAACAGCATGTTGATCACTATACCTTGGTCAATCACGTTCAGCCCAATTGTGAAAGTCACCAAGACTACAAAGGAATCTATGCTGACAAATCGGTGGGTGTTTTCAACGGAAAAATTTACGTTGACAAGATTGCACAAAAAACCAATGCCTTTCAGCAAAACAACAACATCTTGTTGGATGATTTGGCAACCATTAATACCAAGCCTCAGTTAGAAATTTTTGCTGATGACGTAAAATGCTCGCACGGATGTACCATTGGCCAACTAGATGAAGATGCCCTGTTTTATTTGCGTACCCGAGGAATTCTAAAACGAGAAGCCAAAGGTTTATTGACCTATGCCTTTGCAAATAATGTTTTGGAAAGTGTAGCTATACCTGCGCTTAAAACAAGAATCAATAAATTGATTGCAACAAAATTAGGAGTGAACTTAGGCCATGACTTATAAGGGAATCGATAGTAAAAAAGTCCGCGCAGACTTTCCCATTTTATCAAGGGAAGTTAACGGACAGCCTTTGGTTTATTTTGACAATGCTGCCACTTCTCAAACGCCTCAACAGGTTATAGATATTATTGTAGATTACTACAGTCGCTACAATGCTAATATTCACCGTGGAGTCCACCGTCTAAGTCAAGAAGCGACGGATGCTTATGAGATTGCACGCCAAACAATACAAACCCATTTTAATGCTGCAAAAGCCCATGAGATTATTCTCACTTCGGGCACGACGCATGCCATTAATATCGTTGCTTCTGGCTATGCTGCCTTATTGAAAGAAGGTGATGAACTCGTGGTTTCTGCCATGGAGCATCATTCAAATATTGTTCCTTGGCAAATGCTGTGTGAAAAAACAGGAGCACAATTAAAGGTAATTCCGATGACACAATTGGGAACACTAGATATGGATGCCTATTATGCCTTGTTGAATAAAAACACAAAGTTGGTTTTTGTCAATCATGTTTCCAACGCGCTAGGGACGGTAAACCCCATTGAAGAAATCATTACGAAAGCACATGCTGTGGGTGCAAAAGTATTGGTAGATGGTGCTCAAGCAGCACCGCACATCAAAGCAGATGTTCAGGCATTGGATATCGATTTTTATGTGACTTCAGCCCATAAATTATGCGGCCCAACAGGTGTTGGAATGCTATATGGGAAACAAGATTTACTCAATGCATTGCCTCCCTACCAAGGAGGTGGAGAAATGATTGCTGAAGTGACTTTTGCGAAAACAACCTATGCCGATTTGCCCCATAAATTTGAAGCTGGAACACCAAATATAGCAGGAGGAATTGCTTTTGGCGCTGCCCTAGACTATATGAACGAAATTGGCTTTGAGGCCATTGCTGCCTTTGAAAACGAGTTACTGGTCTATGCAACCAATGAATTAGAACAAGTTGAGGGGGTACAGATCTATGGGCAAGCTCCAGAGAAAACAGCTGTACTATCTTTTAACGTAAAAGGAATTCATCCTTACGACCTTGGGAGTATTTTAGATCAAATGGGAATTGCTGTGCGAACAGGTCACCATTGCGCACAACCCATCATGGACTTTTATCAAATTCCAGGAACAGTTCGTGCTTCCTTTTCGTTTTATAATACCAAAGAAGAAATAGATCGCATGCTGGTTGCGCTAAAACGAGCCATTAGCATGTTGCAATAAATTGTACCTTTAAAACGCTATGACGATACAAGAAATACAAGACGAAATTGTTGAAGAATTCAACCTTTTTGAGGATTGGATGCAGCGCTATGAGTACATGATTGAGTTGGGGAAATCCCTCCCACTCATTGCGCCTGAATTTAAGACCGATGACAATATCATTAAAGGCTGCCAATCCAAGGTTTGGGTACACGCAGAACTAAAAGATAATCAATTGCTTTTTTCTGCCGATAGTGATGCCATCATTACCAAAGGAATAATCGCTATTCTAATCCGTGCTTTTTCCAACCAGCATCCCAAAGATATTTTGGATGCCGACACCAATTTCATTGATCAAATTGGCCTGAAAGAACACTTATCGCCTACCCGAGCGAATGGATTGGTTTCCATGATTAAGCAAATCAAACTATACGCTATAGCGTTTCAAACTCAACTCAATTAAGATGTCAGACAATACTATTGATACCAATGCCCTTGGAGAGAAAATCGTAACGGTTTTAAAAACGATTTACGATCCAGAAATTCCAGTTGATATTTACGAACTAGGACTAATTTATGATGTCTTTGTCAATGAAGATCACGACGTAAAAGTATTGATGACTTTGACCACACCAAACTGCCCCGTTGCAGAAACACTTCCAGTAGAAGTAGAGGAGAAGGTGAAATCCATAAACGAGGTTAAAGATGCTGAGGTCGAAATCACTTTCGATCCGCCATGGACACAAGATTTGATGAGCGAAGAAGCGAAATTGGAATTAGGATTTCTCTAAACATGGCTGAAGAAATTGTCAATCGCGTTGCGAAAAGCCCATTAATAACCTTCGATTTAGAAGACTTATATCCAGCAGGTGAACGTCTACAGTTAGACATGAGTCAGTGGTTAGAACAGGGATTTATTTTACGCGAAAAAGAATTTCGGTTGACCCTTAAAGATTTTGATTTCACCCCATATAAAAATGCCTATGTTGCCCTTAATTGCAGTACCGAAGCATTGTTGCCAGCATGGGCATCTCTTCTGGTAACTGCCCATATTCAGCCTTTTGCCAAGAAAGTAGTGCTGGGTTCTTTGTTCGATCTGGAGCAGCATATTTTCGAGGAAATCATTGCCAAGCTCGATACCGTTCCTTTTGAGAATAAACCTGTAATCATCAAAGGTTGTTCCGAAAAAGATATTCCTGCCGCGGCCTTTGTCTCTTTGATTCAGAAGTTACAACCCCATGCAAAAAGCTTGTTTTATGGGGAGGCTTGCTCCTCTGTCCCGCTTTATAAAAAGTAAATTATAATAGATGATTTATTCGCATTCATTTGGTTAGATTTAGATAGTATCTAAATCTAACCAAATGAAATACGCATGTATAATTTGTATTACTCCTTATTCTTGTTCCTAAAGACCTTAAATTCAAGAAGAGCCATTTACCTTTATGGGTACTTGGGATTTTATGGGTAAAGCTATTAATTTGCCGATTCTCCTCAACAATTAACTACGGCTGGATAAGGCTGTAACTCCATGATCCAATTTGTCTTTACTGAAGAAGAATTTTCACTAAAATTATTTCAAAATCAATTTTGTGTTGCATGGGCTGAAGATGTTTTGTCTTATTCTATTAATCAAGAAAACAAATTTGTAACATATTTACCCCTGCCAGAGGTTACCCAAGTAAACGGAAGGGAGTACACCACTGTATTCATTCGGTATGTACGAGGAAATTAAACTTTTCAGAAAAGGTGGTATCTTGGCACTATCAAAAACACACCTTTGACTGTAAATAAAAAAGTACTTATTTTAAGTTATTATTGGCCTCCTTCTGGGGGTTCAGGAGTACAGCGATGGATGTATTTTGCCAAGTATCTAAAGCAGTTAGGCTGGGAACCCATTGTGATAACAGTAGACGAATACCAAGCAGCCTATCCTGTAATGGATCCGTCTTTATTGGAAGATGTGAAAGACATTAAGGTGATTAAAACTTCTACACGAGAGCCGCTACGTTTCTATTCTTTACTCATTTCTGGAAATTCTCAATCGGGTATTCCACAAGCAGAGGTCAAGCGAAAAAGCTTTATAGGGAAGGCAGCTGCCTATGTACGCGGGAATTATTTTATTCCCGATGCACGAAAAGGGTGGGTTCCCTATGCTGTAAAAGCGGCGCAAAAAGTCATTCGTGAGGAAAATATTTCACGTTTAATAACTACTGGCCCACCACATTCAACGCATTTGGCAGGGCTACAGTTGAAAGCACAATTCAACGTGAACTGGTGGGTAGATTTTAGGGATCCTTGGGTAGATGTATTTTATAATACCTCTTTTTACAGAACAGCTAAGTCAGAACAAAAAGATGAAGCCTTTGAAAAAGAAGTACTTCATTCAGCAAATGGTATAATCCTCACTGTAGGAGGTTACCTGCAAGAACAACTAAAGAAAAAAGCTATAGATCAACATTTTGTTGTTTTGCCCAACGGTTATGATACTGACCTAATGAACACTATTCCACTCGCACAACCAAAAGATGTTTTTCATGTTGTGTATTCAGGCTTATTGACCCACAATCAAAGCTTTGTTGAGGTGCTTCAGGTTTTGGCAAGAGTGTCTACAACGGAATCTATTTTACTTTCTTTGGCTGGAAATATTTCGCACGAAATCATAGACGAAATCAAGCTATCTGTCCCTCAAGTTGAGGTGGTATACCATGGCTATCTTTCTCATAAAGATGCAGTAAGCCTGATGAAAAAAGCACATTTGTTGCTCAACTTTATTTTTAAAGGAGCACAAACCCAAATGATTTCAGGTAAATTGTTGGAATATTTAGCGACAAACGTTCCTGTTTTATCTATTGGAAACCCTCGTTCAACTGCTGGAGAATTTCTCTCTCAAGGTAGCGCATCGGTCATGTTGGACGCAAAGAGTACGAAAGAAATTAGTGCTTTTATCGAGAAAACTGCTTTCCAAAAAGGCAACCTGTTCAACCATTTCCCACAATTGGATCAATGGAGTAGAGAAGGCTTGACTAAACGTTTGATTAACGAAGTGTTATCCACTTCATAAAGAAGCGAAGCTTATTCACTCGTCAAAATGGCGCGCAAGACAGTTTCTGACTGAGCTGCATTTAATCCTGATATCATGGTGGGGTGATATAATAAGCGAATTAAATCTCTATCAATGGTGCTATATTCGGTCGTACTTGTCCACTCACTTTGAAAAATACTATCGTCGTATAGGCCAGAATCTTTTGCTAAACCCAACGATTGTGTGAACTCTTCACGTAATAAGTGCTTTTGTTCTAGTGTGTTTGCCTTGTTAATGTCAACATACATATATCCAGTAGTAAATTGGTCTTGAGCGTCCCAAAAAACCGAAAACAACCCCCAGTTAGTACTTACTAGACCTGATTGAGAAGGGTATATCTCTGCGTATTTCTGTCCGCTGCCAAAGAAAATGTAGTAATTCGATTGTGAAGAATCTTCAACCCTGTTAATTATAAAATCTTCCGTGATAAGCTCATTTAATTCGTTTTGAATACGGTTAAATTCCGTTAATAATTCTGCTGACGTTTCTCCTCCGATGAATACATTTAAGTTGGTTGTCCATTTACGTGTTACTTCTGTTGAATTCCCAAATTCAAAGCCCAAAGCGATGTCTTTGAAATAACTCACTATACTTAATTCATAAGCATCTAAAACTTCAACAACTGCATCTATTTCCATTTCTGGAATATCAGTGTCATCCTCTTTTGCACAAGCGACAAAAAGGATGAAAAGCGATGTGGAAAAGAGAGTGATTTTTTTCATATGGTTTGATTTAAAGTGGTTAAAACTAAAATAGGCAGTTTTTTTAAAAACACTTATTTTTTATAAAAATTCATCTCATCAAGATAGGCCCAACTTTCGGGAGGAAGAAGGGGACGGATGTTTTTGCCTTCCTTTATCCATTTACGAATGGCCGAGGAGGACACCTGCATTTCGGGTGCCTCAACTATTGTAATTTTTGGGTGGTTTTGAAAATGAGCAGGGATCGGGTTAGCCTCTTTTCGAGGATAAACATAGAGTGCGTAGCGTTCCAGAATTACTTCATGGTTTTTCCATTTGTGAAAGTGAGCCAGGTTGTCCTCTCCCATGAGTAATGCAAATTTTTTATCTGGATATTTTTTCTCCAAATAGATAAGAGAGTCTGCGGTGAAGTTGGGTGTGGGTAATCCAAATTCAATATCAGAGGGGCGTAACTTAGGGTACTCTTGTGTAGCACGATAAACCAGTTCCAAACGATGGTGGTTGGACAGCATGCTTTGTTTTTGTTTGAAAGGGCTTTTGGGGGTGATGACAAGCCATACCTGATCAATGTCAGTGTGTTCAACAAAATGATTGGCCAAGATTAAATGCCCATTGTGTATGGGATTATAGCTACCAAAAAACAAACCTATCTTTTGCATGCTACAAAGGTAGGCAATTGCTTATGAACGCAAGAATTGTTTAACTAAACCAACCACTTCTCTTTTGGCTCTAGTCAAGTCATCATTGACTAAAATAACATCAAAATCTTGGGAATAGGTCAATTCTGTTGCCGATTTATCCAAGCGTTGCTGAATTTTATCTTCGGTTTCAGTTTTGCGTTCTCGCAAGCGTTTTTCGAGTTCTTCGAATGAAGGGGGTTGCACAAAAATGGCCAATGTTTCATCGGGGTATTCTGCTTTCACATTCAAACCGCCAATTACATCTATGTCAAAAAGAACATGTTTTCCGTCGGCCCAGAGTCGTTCTATTTCTGAGCGCAGGGTACCATAAAAATTTCCTTCATAGACTTCTTCATATTCAATAAAGGCATCTTCTTTAATCTTTTGTCGAAAAGCTTCTTCAGATAAAAAATAGTAGTCTTTTCCATCGACCTCTTCTCCTCGTGGAGCACGAGAGGTGGCTGAAATAGAAAATCCAAGGGGCAGTCCTTGATTTAGTAAATGCTTTACAAGTGTTGTTTTACCACTGCCCGACGGTGCCGAAAACACAAAAAGTTTACCCGTAGCCATAATTATAAAACGTTGAGTAGTTGCTCTTTTATTTTTTCCAATTCATCTTTCATTTGCACGACAAGTTTTTGCATGCCCGCATGATTTGCTTTTGAACCAATGGTGTTTATCTCTCTTCCCATTTCTTGTGCAATAAAGCCAAGTTTTTTTCCATTGGTAGTATCTTGCTCCATGATTTCATGGAAGTAGTCAAGATGATTAGCCAAGCGAACCTTTTCTTCTGTAATATCGTATTTTTCTAGATAATAAATCAATTCTTGCTCTAAGCGATTTTGATCTACTTCAAGCTTCAATTGATCGAGCGATGCATTTAGTTTTTCGGTGACTCGCTCTTTCCGTTCTGGGTCTATAGCAATGACATCCTTCAGTAGTTGATCAATGCTTGCCAAACGAATGCTAAAGTCTTTTGTCAAAGCGATTCCCTCGTCTTTCCGATGTTGATTGACTTTTTCAAGTGTGGCTGAAAAAAGCGCAAGCAGGGCTTCTTTCTCCTTCTCATCGACGGCTTCTTTGGCTGTTTTTAGTACATCGGGCAAGCGAACGGCCATTTTAAGCAATTCGGTTGTGTCTCCTTGATGGATGTCTTTGAGTTGATTTATGTAGGATTGGATAACGTCTTTATTCAATACCGTGGAAGTTTCTCCAACAGAATTTTCAACGAATATAGAAACGTCAATTTTTCCTCGCACCAATTTTTTATTGATATCTCCACGAAGAATTGATTCTAACTCTCTGTAACAATGCGGAGTCCTAAAGTTCAGATCGATATTTTTACTATTAAGTGTGCGTACTTCAATGGTGATTTTTTTATTTGCAAAATGGGTTTCACCTTTTCCAAACCCGGTCATTGATAGGATCATTTGGTAGTTATAATTCTTTAATTTTTATGTTTCGGAAAGCGACTTTATCTCCATGGTCTTGAAGGCCAATTTTCCCTGTTTTAAATTGTCCAAATTTTGGTGCATGTGTGTAATGGGGTAAACTTGTGTCGCCAAATTTTGATGCGGCAATCAAGGCTTCCCATTCTGGCCCATGCACGGGAAAGGTAACAATTTCAGTTCCATTTAAAACTACTCTTCCGTTATTATTATTGTGATCAATGGTCAATACCACATGATTCCATTCTCCGGCAGGATTACATACATCTACAGTGGGTTGCACCATATCGTAAAGCGCTCCAGCTTGGTGGTATTTTGGATTGGCCAATGCGTCTGGGTGACGTTCGTTGTCAAGGATCTGAATTTCGGGTCCTGTGAGGTAGGGCTCTCCAAATTCTTCGCCTTCTTGAACAGCCCAAAAAAGACCACTGTTACCCACTTCAGCTACCTTCCATTCGATGGATAAAATAAAACTAGTGAATTCACGGTCGGTGACAATGTTCTTTCCACCATCACCATAATTTCTTTTTTTAGCAGGATCAAAGACCAAGGTGTTGTCCACCACACTCCATTCGTCTTCTATAGTTGTACCGTTATACTGGTGCCATCCGTTTAGTGTTTCTCCATCAAAGAGAGAAATCCATTCATTGTTCTTTATTGTGACTGCTTTTTTTGTGATTCCTTGGCAAGAGGAAAGTAAAAGGAAGCTAACGAGTAGGGATACAAAATTCTTCATGGGTATAAAATTAGAGATTTAGTATTTTTCGTAGATGAGCTTGGTCTTTATTGCCCCCTGCAAAATCATCAAAGGTTTTTTCTGTCGCTTCAATAATGTGTTTCGCAATAAAGGCAGCTCCTTCACTGGCACCTTGTTGGGGGCTTTTAATACAGCATTCCCATTCCATAACGGCCCAAACGTCGCAGCCGTATTCAGTAAGTTTACTGAAGATGCTTTTAAAATCAATTTGTCCATCTCCGGGGGAGCGGTATCGACCTGCGCGGTTTCGCCACTGGCCATATCCACCAAAAGCGCCTTTTTTTCCATTTGGCTTGAATTCAGCATCTTTTACATGAAAAGTTTTGATGAATTCATGGTAATGGTCAATATAGGTAATGTAGTCCAATTGCTGTAACACAAAATGACTTGGGTCGTATAAAATATTGACTCGTTTGTGATTGTTTGTTGCAGCGAGAAAACGCTCAAAGGTTTCTCCGTCATGTAAATCTTCTCCGGGGTGAATTTCATAGCAAACATCTACACCATTTTCGTCAAATGTATCGAGAATGGGAAGCCACCTGTCGGCCAATTCTTTGAAGCCAAGCTCGACTAGACCATCGGGTTGTTGTGGCCATGGATGAAAATAGGGCCAAAGCAAGGAGCCAGAAAAAGTTGCATGCGCATCAAGACCAAGACGACGACTAGTAACCCCCGCTTTTTTAACTTGGTCTATTGCCCAAGCGGTTCGCGCTTTTGGATTGTTCTTGACTGCCGTAGGAGCAAAGTTGTCAAACATTAAATCGTAGGCTGGATGGACGGCAACCAATTGCCCTTGTAAATGAGTAGAGAGCTCGGTTATTTCTAGTCCATAGGAATTGATTTTTCCTTTAAAGTCATCGCAATAGGTTTGGCTTTCGGCAGCGGTATCTAAATCGATCAACCATTTGTCCAGAGTAGGGAGTTGAATGCCTTTGTAGCCAAGATCAGCAGCCCACTTACACAAACCATCTAAGCTGTTGAATGGGGCTTGCTGGTCAATAAATTGAGCAAGAAAAACGGCAGGTCCTTTAATAGTTTTCACGTGCTTATTGTTTTATAGGTTCACCCAAACGTTTCCGTTTTTGTGTGATTCAATTACTTTTTCGATAAAGAGCATTCCACGCACTCCTTCTTCTAAATCTGGATAAGCTCCATGAATAAAGTCATGTCCTAGAATAGCTTTGGCAACACCTTTGTAAATGTTTCCCATTGCATCAAAAAGTCCTTCGGGATGTCCCGGAGGTAATTTCGTGCCTTCCAATGAAAATGTGTTCAGGAAGTCATGTCCAGGTTTGAGTACCTGTAAAGGTTTTCCTTCTTGAAGGAAGGTAAGGTAATTCGGATTTTCTTGTGCCCATTTTAAACTACCGCTTTCGCCATAGATTTGAACGGTAAAATTGTTTTCTTCGGCAGTGGCAATTTGTGAAACTCGAAGTACCCCTTTACAATATTCAGAAAAACGCACTAAAATTGTTCCGTCGACATCCATTTCATTATCTGGATAACGGTAATTTAAATCGGCCAACAAGGTCTTAACCCGCATGTTGGTGACATATTCAAGCATATCAAATGCATGGGTGCCAATATCGCCAATACAGCAACTAATCCCTCCTTTTTCGGGGTCAAGCCGCCAAACAGATTTGCGTTGTTCAGGGTCGTGAATGACCGGATTGATCCATCCTTGGTAGTATTGTAGGTCAACTTTTTGTACAGCGCCAATAGCTCCTTCAGCAATCATTTGTTTCATTTGCCGCACCATTGGATAGCCCGTATAAGTGTAAGTCACAGCAAAAACAACCTGTTTTTCGTTTTGTATTGTTTGTAGCTCAAGTGCTTCGGCATGGGTTGTGGTCAGGGGTTTTTCACAAATGATATTAAACCCGTTTTCCAATAATTTCTTTGCCATGGGGAAATGGAGGAAATTGGGTGTAAGTACAGAGACAACTTGCATGCGTTCTTCAGAAGGTAGTTTTAGTTCTTCCTCAATGAGAATGTCAAAACTAGCATACACTCGATTGGAAGCTATGCCTATGTGTGCTGCAAAATTCTTATTATCTGTTGGATTAGGATTAAAACATCCACCAACAATTTGGTAGTAGTCAAACATATTGGCAGCAATGCGATGGACAACCCCTATGAGGGAGTCGCCTCCTCCGCCAAGAATTCCTAAACGTATTTTATGTTTCACCCTATTGTTTTTTTAATACGATTTTCTCCTCCTTAAAGATAAGCATAAAAAGAATGAGTACGCCAATGGCAAATGCAGCTGGAAGGAGCCAAATGGCCTCCCAATTATGCTGCCCATTTTCAAGGAGGTAGGTGTCTGATACTTTTCCAGCAACCCAGAAACCAATGAGCATTCCAATACCATAAGTGGCAAGGGTAATTAATCCCTGTGCAGCGCTTTTTACTTTTTCACCCGCTTTAAAGTCGGTATAAATTTGACCCGAGACAAAGAAAAAATCATAGCATATTCCATGTAATGCGATGCCTATAATTAGCATAAAGGTATACTCTCCTGCATTGCCATAGGCAAATAATGTATAGCGTATCGCCCAAGCGAGCATTCCAACCAGGATTGTTTTTTTGAATCCAAATTTTTTAAAGAAAAACGGAAGAAGTAACATAAACAAGACCTCACTAATTTGTCCAAGGGTCATTTTACCTGTTGGATTTTCCATCCCTAATTCAACCAAAAACGGATTGGCTTGTTGATAGTAAAAAGCTAATGGAATACAAATTAAAATAGAGGTAATGAAGAACATAGAAAAATTTCGGTCCTTCAGAAGTTTTAAAGCATCAAAGCCAAGAATATCTCCCAAGGAGAGTTTTTCTCCACCAGTATTGGAAGGGGGTGTTTTGGGTAAGCTAAAACTAAAGACTCCCAAAACTGTTGAGGCAATGGCAACCATGATAAAGGTGTTTGCTAAAGCACCATTTGCAATGGCATCTTGTGCATCCCAGCGGAACCAGTAACTGATAAATAACCCAGCTACAATCCATCCCAGCGTTCCAAAAACCCGAATGATGGAAAATTCTTTTGCAGGGTCTTTCATTTGATAAAAAGAAACGGAATTCACCAGCGCTAAGGTTGGCATATATACCAGCATATACCCAAACACATAGGGGTAGAAACCGTTAAAGTCTCCAGCCTGAGCCATGAGATACATGAGCACAGCTCCAATGAGATGAAGAACACCCAAAATGCGTTCTGCATTAAAAAATCGATCGGCAATTAATCCTATAAATACAGGGGCAATAATGGCTCCCCAGGATTGGGTGGAAAAGGCCATGCCAATTTCTGCGCCGCTAGCGCCTAGATTTGCACCTAAAAAAGTGCCAAGGGTAACAAACCAGCCTCCCCAAATAAAGAATTGAAGAAACATCATGATGGACAATTGTACTTTGGTTGTCGAATTCATATTGTTTTAGTGTTGGTTATACAAGTTGTTTCGCTTTTTCGAGCAATACTTTTTTAGTGGCCAAAATGCCGTCAATTTCAGCAAGCTTTTCTCCTTCATATTCTACGCCAATAAAGCCTGTGTAACCACTCTGCTTTACTAATTTAAGCATTCGCAAATAATCGGTGTGCGTTTCATTGCCAGCTATATCAAAATCATGGGATTTAGCACTTACAGCAAATGCTCGAGGAAGTAATTCTTCTACGCCCTGATAACGGTCGTATTCGCTTATGCATTTTGCCCCCCATCGTGCGTTCCCTTCACGTTTCAGGCAAAAATTCCCAAAATCAGGTAAAGTGCCACAGTTAGAAAGGTTCACCTGCTCGAGCATTTCCATTACTAAGGCTGCGTTGGAGGAGAGATAGCCATGGTTTTCAACAAGAATATTCACTTTGCAAGCGGCGCTAAATTCCCCCAATTTCCGCATACTCTCTGCAGAATAATCTTTCCATTTTTTTTCGTTGTCTTCGCCAAATAAATTGATACGGATGGAGTGACAACCCATAGCAGCAGCTGTTTCAATCCAAGCCTTGTGATTTTCAATAGCCTTGTTGCGTTTTACGACACTGGAAACAGCCAGGTCTCCCTCGTCATCAATCATGATCAAGACATTTTCCACATTGTGTTCTTTGGCCTTTGCATTGGAAGTCGCAATAAACGTTTTCAAGGCTGCTGGCTTGTCTTTGCCTTTCATTACGTCGGTATACAATTGATTGACATATTCAATTCCTTCAAACCCAAGTTCGCTCGCTTTTGTGGCAAAGTCGTATGGATTGAGTTGCCCGTCTTGGATTGCTTTGTGCAGCGACCATTGCGCGAGTGAGAGCTTGAAAAATGGAGTTGACATAGAAGTATGACTGGTTAAAAAGGAGGGGAGTTGGTTGTTCATGGCGAGTGCGCCAAAAGCAGAAGCACCCAAACCAACAGATAAACTATTTTGAATAAATTTTCTTCGTTTCATTGTTAAGCAGATTTGTGTACACCAATGTAATGATTGTTCTAGAGTTGTCATTTTTTATTTAAATGTTTTTCAATAATTCAGCCGAAAACGTTAATAATTATATTTTTCGTACTATTTACATCATTTAGCTAAGAATTTAAATGAACTGTGCTTATATTGGGATTTAGAAACAATACTTATGAGTGTCTCAAATTTTGAAACCCAGTTCGATGCAATTGTTGTAGGAACTGGAATAAGTGGCGGCTGGGCCGCAAAAGAATTAACTGAAAAAGGGTTAAAAACATTGGTTTTGGAGCGTGGAGGAATGGTCAAACACATTGACGGTTACCCCCACCATGAACAAAGATCCTTGGGATTATCCCAATGGAGAAGTGATTACTCAAGAAACCAAGAAAAGGCAGCCTAAACAAAGCCGAACGGGCTACACTACAACCGAATCGCGCAAACATTTTTTTGTGGATGACATTAAGCATCCGTACAACGAAGACAAACAGTTTGATTGGTGTCGTGGTTATCATGTTGGTGGACGTTCGCTCACATGGGGTAGACAAAGTTATCGCTGGAGCGACTTCGATTTCGAGGCTAATGCGAAAGACGGCGTAGCTGTAGATTGGCCCATTAGATACAAAGATCTAGCTCCTTGGTATTCTTATGTAGAAAAACATGTTGGAATTTCTGGTGAAGCACTAGGCCTTCCCCAATTACCCGACAGCGAATTTTTAAAACCCATGGAACTTCATTGCGTTGAAGATCATTTAAAAAATTCTCTTTCAGAAAAATACGACGATCGCTTGTTAACCATAGGGAGAGTAGCACATATAACAGAAGGAACCAAACCCGGAGCAGGACGAATTGGCTGTCAATACAGAAATCGCTGTTCACGCGGTTGTCCATTTGGTGGGTATTTTAGTAGTAACTCTTCTACTTTGCCCATGGCAGAAGCAACGGGGAATATGACACTTCGCCCTAATTCAATCGTACATGAAGTGATGTATGATCCCGAGACTAAAAAAGCCTCTGGGGTACGAGTCATCGATGCAGAAACAAATGAAACCATCGAATTCAAGGCCAAAGTAATTTTTCTATGTGCATCTGCAGTGGCTTCAACATCAATTTTGATGCAGTCGAAATCGAGCTATTTTCCCAACGGAATGGGGAATGCTTCGGGAGAATTAGGGCACAACATCATGGACCACCACTTTCAAGTTGGTGCAAAAGGAGAATTCGACGGCTTTAACGATAAGTACTTTACAGGACGTCGACCAAACGGAATATATATTCCACGTTTTAGAAACTTAGGTGGTTCAACCAATCAAAAAGACTTTATCCGTGGGTATGGATATCAGGGCGGTGGCGCACGTGGATCATGGACTGAAAATGTCAAAGAAATGGCTTACGGACCTGAATTTAAAGAAGCTATTTTAAATCCTGGCGGATGGAATATGGGCCTCAATGGTTTTGGGGAAGTACTGCCCTACCACGAGAACCACATGTACCTGGATTATGAAAAAACCGACCAGTGGGGACTACCCACAGTTACCTTTGATGCGGAGCTCAAAGAAAACGAAATGATCATGCGGAAGGACATGCAGCAGCAAGCCATTGAAATGCTTGAAACGGCCGGTTTTAAAAACGTTTATGGTTATGACAACAAATATACTCTTGGACTAGGAATTCATGAAATGGGAACTGCACGCATGGGAAGAGATCCAAAAACATCTGTCCTTAACGGCAACAATCAGTTGCATGAAGTGCCTAACGTTTTTGTTACCGATGGCGCATGTATGACCTCGGCTGCCAATCAGAATCCATCTCTGACCTACATGGCGTTGACCGCAAAAGCAGCTCACTTTGCGGTAGAAGAACTGAAAAAGAATAACATTTAATCGAACCATCATGCAAAGAAGAACTGCATTAAAAAACATAGGCCTTTCTTTTGGGGCATTAACGCTTACACCAACAGTCGCTAGTTTAATTCAAAGCTGTCAAACTGCTGATCCTGCTTGGGCACCTTCTTTTCTTTCACAAGAAAGTGCTTTACTTATTAAAAAAACCATTGATGTCATGTTGCCCACAACGGCTAATATTCCCGGCGCAACCGATTTGAATTTGATCCGATTTGTCGATAGTTATATCGAAAATATTAGCAGTAAAGAAGAGCAAGAATTCGCTAAAATGGCGATTGATATTTATGCTGGAGCAGCTCAGACAACTGCAGGAAAAGAAAGTATAGCTGCATTGACTAGTGAAGACATTGATCAACAATTGAACGATTATTTACGACCAACACCAGAAAAACAAGCTAATCGCAGTAAGGTTTTTTACGCTTACATGGAAGCGATCGAAGCTGGAACTGCTGGCTCACCACCCATTGAAGGAATTTGCCAAAACCTATTAAATAACTTAAAGAACCTAGCCGTTCTTGCCTTCAAACACAATGAGGTTATTGCGAAAGAGCACATGGTATATACGCCAGTTCCTGGACAGCAAAAGGGATGTGTCGATTTGCAAGAAGCAACAGGAGGAAAGGCTTGGGCACTATAGCGTACGAAGGTATTCTGCAATCGCTCTAGCTTCAGTCTCGCTGAGGTTTTGATTGATCATTAAAATATTATTATATTCTTTGAGGAGGGCTTTTGCAATAGGGTCCTCTTTAAGCATTTCAGTAGGGTTGAGCAACAAATTCATGACCCAAGCAGGATGGCGACGGGTGTAAATACCTTTCATTGCCGGGCCTATTAATTTTGCGTTGGTTTTATGACAAGCGGTACATTTTTGTTTAAATGCAGTAGCACCTTCTACGGCCATTGTTTCATCAATCGAAGCGGGAAAACTAAGGTCAGTAATTGGGCCAATACCAGTGTTGTTGAGGTCGATGGGAGTAGCTGTTTTTTTTTGTGAACTTTTTGTTTCCTCTTTTTTGGTACGGTTGTAGTCAAATCCGTTTTTCTTTTTGGTTGAATTCTCATTACAAGCGAGTGCAAGAGAAGCGAAGAGGAGCAGGGCGATTTTTCTCATGAGAAATATTTTATTTAAAAATAATGCTAAAATATAAATGTGCAAGAAGATACGATGTGTATTTGTTAGATCAACATTGATTTAACAGTCGATTGTTTAGTTCGAAACAACTTGTTTTGGCTTTCGTGTCACCAGGTAGACACCGCTAAACACCAGTATGGCTGCCAAGGTTTTGATTCCGTCCATTTGATCATTCCCGGTTATAGAAGCATAAATGACGGCAATTAGTGGTTGTAAATACGTAAAGACCCCAATGGTTGTTGGGGGCACTTCTTTTAGTGCAAACATATTGAGCAGATAAGCAAAAAAGGTGGTGAATAGGACCACAAATCCCATGCGCCACACAGCTTCCCATGGAAGATGCAACCAATCTACTTTAGTGAACTCTGTAATTGAAATGGGTAAATTCATTACGACCCCCAAAGGGAACATCCATTTCATTAATGTAATGGTATTGTATTTTAATGCCAAAGGTTTTACCATAACGAGATACACACCAAAACAAAATGCATTCCCAACCATTAGCGCATTTCCTAGCGGAATATTTGGTGCGTTGAAGGTGAAAGAATTTCCGTAAAGAATCAAGGTAATGGCACCGGCAAAGCCTAGGGTAATACCGATGATTTTGAGGCGAGTAATCAATTCTTTTAGAAAAATAACAGAAAGAATTAAGACGATTACTGGGGTTAGGGTTACAATAACCGAACTATTGATGGGTGTAGAAAGACTCAAGCCCTTGATGAAAAGTTGCATATTGAAACACATGCCAAAGGCAGTGGCGATGAAAATACGTCCCCAATCAGATCGATCGACTTTCTCTTTTGGATAGAAAAAACCAATGGCCCAAAAAAGTATTGTTGCTCCAGTTACACGTAACAAGACTAACCCATTTGCACCTATATAATGGGGCATAATGACTTTGGCGATGGTGTGATTTAAACCATAAATTGAGGTAGCACCAAAGGCAGCCAGCAGGGCTAAAATTCGTTTATCCATCTATGGCAGCTTTGGCAGCTTTTATTGTTGCAGTTGTATTCCCAATAAAAAGTCTGTTGTTGTAGAGCAATACGGGGCGTTTTAAAAAAGTATAATGTGCTAAAAGCAGGTCCTTGATTTTCTCTTCTGTTAGACTATTTTTATCTACTTCTTTCAGTTTTTGTGCTCGTTTGTTCAAAAGGGCTTCATAGGAAGCGGTATGTGCGTAGAGCGAAGAAAGATCCGTTTCAGACAAGGGTGTTTTTTTGATATCAACTAGGTCAATAGAGGAGGGGAGTTCTAGCGTTTTCATGATTCGTTTGCAGGTATCGCAACTGCTTAAATAGTAGAATTTGTCCATCGGTTTTTCCTTTGACACAAAGTAAATCAAATTTGAGCAAAGCAAAGAGAAATCAAGGGAATCTCTTACCTTTGTTTTTTGTAACTCAATAGAAATTATGGAGAAGAAATTACGTTTCAATAGCGCAACCATTCACGGAGGACAATCCCCAGACCCAGCCTATGGTGCTGTGATGCCTCCCATTTATCAAACCTCTACCTATGCCCAAACAACCCCTGGTGGACATAAAGGATTTGAATACAGTAGAACCCACAATCCAACCCGACAAGCCTTGGAAAAATCCTTGGCTAGTATAGAAAATGGAAAACATGGTTTGGCCTTTGCTTCGGGCCTTGCGGCCATGGATGCAGTCATGAAATTACTCCAACCAGGAGATGAGGTTATTTCTACTAACGATTTATATGGTGGGTCGTACCGCCTTTTCACCAAGATATTTGAAGGTTTTGGTTTAAAATTTCATTTTGTTGGTATGAATGATGTAGCCAAAGTTGAAGCGGCAATCAATGAAAACACCAAACTCATTTGGGTAGAAACTCCCACCAACCCCATGATGAATGTGGTTGATATTGCTGCCATTGCAGCAATCACTAAAAAGCGAGACCTTTTGTTGGCTGTTGACAATACCTTTGCTTCTCCCTATTTACAGCAACCGTTGAATTTTGGGGCGGATATCGTGATGCACTCTGCCACCAAATACCTTGGTGGGCATTCCGATGTTGTCTTAGGTTCTTTGGTGGTCAATGATGATGACCTGCAAGAACGTCTTTCGTTTATCCAAAATGCCAGTGGAGCAGTTCCAGGACCTATGGATAGTTTTTTGACGTTACGTGGAATTAAAACCCTTCATGTACGCATGCAGCGTCATTGTGAAAATGGACGCGCAGTAGCCGAATATTTGGCCGCACACCCAAAAATTGAAAAAGTATATTGGCCAGGTTTCCATACTCACCCAAACCACGAAGTAGCTAAAAAACAAATGAATGATTTTGGCGGAATGCTTTCGTTTATCCCCGTTGGAGCCGACCACAAGGCGGCGATTAAAATCATTGAAAATTTAACCATGTTTACTCTTGCCGAATCGCTTGGGGGGGTGGAAAGTTTAGCAGGCCATCCTGCTTCCATGACCCATGCTTCTATTCCAAAAGAAGAACGCGAAAAAAGCGGTGTGGTAGATGCTTTAATTCGTTTGAGCGTAGGGATAGAAGATGTAAACGATTTGATCAAAGACCTTGAGCAAGCCATTGGTTAGAAAGGTACTATCTTTGTTATAGAATAAAACGTATGCAACTGCCAAAAGGAAAGAAGGTTTACTTCGCTTCAGATAATCATTTAGGTGCGCCCACCCTAGCGGAGAGCGCTCCTCGTGAGCGTTTTTTTGTTCAATGGCTAGATGAAATAAAAGAAGATGTAGGTGTACTCTTTCTCTTGGGAGACCTTTTTGATTTTTGGTTTGAATACAAAACAGTCGTTCCCAAGGGCTTTATTCGTGTATTGGGAAAACTAGCTGAATTAGCTGATGCAGGAATACCCATCCACTTTTTTGTGGGAAACCACGACATGTGGATGTTGGATTATCTCGAAAAAGAAATTGGGATTAAGGTGCATTATGAACCCAAAGAATTTACCTTCAACAAGATAACCTTCTTTATTGGACATGGCGACGGACTAGGTCCAAACGACAAAGGCTATAAACGCATGAAAAAGTTGTTCACTAGTCGCTTTTTTCAGTGGTGTTTTCGTTGGTTGCACCCCGATATTGGGATGCGCTTAGGTCATTATTTGTCAGTAAAAAATAAACTGATTTCTGGAGAAGAAGACGCCGTTTTTCTTGGTGAAGAAAACGAATGGTTGGTGCACTACGCCAACCGCAAACAAAAAGAAAAAGAACGCGATTACTATGTTTTTGGGCACAGACACATTCCCTTAGATATTTCCATTAAACCAAACGCTCATTATATCAATTTAGGCGATTGGATTAGCCATTATACTTATGGTGTTTTTGACGGAGAACAATTGAAACTTAATACGTGGAAACCTACCTAATTCATGCTTGAAAAAAAAACCTTAACGGTTGAGAATACAGTTATTGTAGGAATCATTAATTCCCAACAAAATGAAGATCAGTCCAAAGAATACTTGGATGAATTGGAATTTTTAGCCCACACTGCCGGCGGAGAAGTGATCAAACGTTTTACACAAAAAATTAGTCTACCCAACCCAAAAACTTTTATTGGAAGTGGAAAATTAATTGAAGTGGAGGAATTTGTTACCGCCAACGATGTGTCGACCGTTGTTTTTGATGATGAATTAACCCCTGCACAACAAAATAATATAGAAAAAGTATTGCGCTGTAAAGTGCTGGATCGTACAGGTTTAATCCTAGATATTTTTGCCCAACGGGCGCAAACAAGTTATGCGAGAACACAAGTTGAGTTGGCGCAGTACCAGTATTTACTTCCCCGTTTGAAAGGACTATGGACACACCTAGAACGTCAAAAAGGTGGAATTGGAATGCGTGGCCCTGGGGAAACAGAAATTGAAACGGACCGACGAATTGTACGTGATAAAATAAGCCTACTCAAGAAAAAGTTAACCGTAATCGACAAGCAGATGGGTACCCAACGAGGGAACCGTGGAGCATTGGTTCGTGTAGCTTTAGTGGGTTATACCAATGTTGGAAAATCTACCCTGATGAACGTTCTCGCTAAGAGTGAAGTTTTTGCAGAGAACAAACTTTTTGCTACGCTAGACACCACCGTTCGAAAGGTAGTGATTGGCAACCTTCCTTTTTTATTGAGTGACACCGTTGGTTTTATCCGTAAACTACCGACCCAATTGGTGGAGTCCTTCAAGAGCACGTTAGACGAAGTAATCGAAGCAGATTTATTGTTGCATGTGGTTGATATTGCCCACCCAACCTTTGAAGACCAAATTGCTTCCGTCAATTTAATTTTATCGGAGATAAAAAGTTTAGATAAACCTACTATTATGGTATTCAATAAGATTGATGCATATGAAGCAGAAACTATTGAGGAAGATGATTTAGTTACCGAGCGCACGTCAAAACACTTTACATTAGAAGAATGGGAAGAAACATGGATGGCAAAAATGAATGGGAATGCCTTATTTATTTCTGCCCTCAATAAGTCCAATCTTGATCACTTCAGAGAACGTGCTTATGCCGCCATTCGAGATATCCATATAACACGTTTTCCCTACAATCATTTTCTCTATCCAGAGGGATTGGAAGAATAGTCCAAATCACTTATCTTTAGCTAAATCCTACATTATGAAAAAGTTACTTTACATTCTTACAGTATTTGTTTTCGTCGCTTGCTCCAAAGACGGCACAAATTCTGATATTTCCTTTAAAGCCGTTTTGGGTGTCGAGGAATCCATCTCTCCTTTTAACGGGGATGAGCTTTTCTATTCTGACGTTGCCTATGGAACCGGTACCCGAAATCAATTGGATATTCTTTTGCCAAAGGGAGGTAAACCCGATGGAGTTGTTTTGTTTTTCCATGGAGGAGGTTTTGTTTCTGGGAGTAAAGAAGATATCTATGCTGATGATTTACAAGAAACTCTTCAGGCCATTCTGGATCAAAATATTTCTGTGGTAAGTGCCAATTATACATTATTAACTACACCTGGAAACCAGGGAGTTATTTCCGCCTTAGAAGACGGTGCCAAGGTCATTAAGTATATCCAATCGCAAATATCTGCCCTCAACATTCCTTCCAATAAAATAATACTAGCAGGGGCATCTGCGGGAGCTGGAATTGCCCAGTGGAATGGTTTTCGTGAAGCGACCAACGGACAAGTACAGGGAGTGGTTGCTTTAGCAGCGCAAAGCACTTATGACCTCTATGAATGGGAGAATGTTTTTCCTGACTTTTCCTTGGATGAATTGCGTCAGATGAGTGTGGCATTACAAATTCTTTTCACACAGTTTTATGGCGGGAGTGAACCCTCTCAGGCAGCCTTAGACGCAGTAGATTACCGCGACTTTATGGACGTCAATGATCCTCCTGTATACTTGTATAATACAGCTGGAACCGAAGTGATCAATGCTGAAGGAGGATTGGATTTTGATGTACTGTATCACAGTATTCTCCACACCGACTATTTGCGTTTAAAGGCCATTGAAGTAGGACAAGAATTTTCTGGTGCTCATCAAGAAAGTCCTGATGCTTTTGTGCTTCGTGTGTTGAATTAGTCCATCCCAACAAAAATTTCCATTTGTTTCTTCATCCAAAATAAAAAGAAGGGAAGGCTACTTTCCATGGTCCAAACAACCTCGGTTCCTTTCGCTTTCTTTTTTAATGCAAAACGGGTAATGGCTTTTGATTTCCAAGGCTTTAAAAAATTAAGTGCCATGGTGACCGATTGATTTTCAACCTCCTCTTTGATTTTTAGGTTTCCAGCGCCAATGATTTCACCGTCCCATTCGTGGTATTTCCCATCGGCAGCAACATTGAGTTGGGTATTAGGTTCTGCAATGATCCAAGGAGACCATTGTTCCCAGTTACTTAAATCATTGATAATTGGGTAAATTTTTTCTGGTGCTGCGTCAACATAAATTGACTTGATTACGTTCATTTTTGGCATAAGACAGGGGATTGTTTGTAGGTTAAATGTAAAAAAATTAATTGTATTTCAACTTGCGTAGAATCCGCTGACAATCTTTATAGGTCTGGTATAGCATTTCTTCGCGTTGTTTCAAGTGACTTTTAGCCTCCTCCAAATAGGTCATTGCCTTTGGAATATCATTTAAGGCGCACAACATATAGAGCGAACAAAGGTTAAACAAGTCGCTTTCTTCTTTAAGGGTTAAAGGACTTCTCTTTTTTAACTTTTCCAGCAAACGGTTATTCGCATTAAATAAATGAAGAAGTGTGACTTTGTCTAGTTGCGGAGGGACAAAAAGTAATTTGGTGTCAATGACGTAGCTACCGTTTTCATTGAATGAAATTTTCACTTCTTCTAAAGGATAATACTTGTATTCAGTGTTCAAGCCCAAACGAACATATTCGGTCAACGTAAAAGCATCGTCTGTGTAAGCAATCTCAACTTCATCAAAATTGGAATAAAATAATTTCACCTGTTCGTTGATGAGTTCAATGTCAACCCTTGAATAATAGGTTTTATCGCCTGTTTTTTTGGGTATTCCAGACCAACATACCACAAAGGTTTCTTTAAATACTTTGTAATTTGTAGATAAATCGTTGTGGTGATTTTGAATAAAATCGATTACGCCATCAAGGGTTAGGCTAATGTTGTTTTGCGCATGTTTCTCAATGCTTTCCACCTTCTGTTTATTTGAATTGATCAACGCACTTTCGAATTTTTTTGGGGTAGAAATACTTCCTTCACGAAAGAAAACAGCACCACAATAATATTTCCAAATATTCTTTCGCAAAGAAGTGATGTGCTTGATGGGACGAATGGTGACCAAGCCAACAACTTTTCCTGGTTGGAGATGTGGAAACGGAATGTTTTCATACAAGACCAAAGGAGGGTGGTCCATGTAGGCATTGATAAGGTTTTGGATTTTACTGTCGTCAAAAAAGTCGACACCAACAATAGCATTTGCTTTGTCTTCTATACCAATAACGATATAGGAATTGTTGTTGGGATTAGAATTAGAAAGCGCACAAACGTGTTTTAAAAATTTGGCTTTTCCTTCTTTGGTCGACAGATTGAGTTTTAGCTTTTTGTCATAAAAACTATTTTCATCATTATGGGATAAAAGTGCCTTGACCAAAAGTCGTTTGTTGATCATTTTTGGCGGTTAAGGACAGTTGCGTTGGCTTGATCTGTAGGTAGCAGTGTAATGTCGGCAATGGTTACATGCGGAGGAACTGCAACCATGTATCCAATTGCATTGGCAATATCTTCTGCTTGTAAAGCAGTGATCGTGGCATAAACATTTTTCAACCGCGTTTCATCGCCTTTAAAGCGTACCATCGAGAATTCTGTTTCAACCAATCCTGGGTGAATAGCACCAACGCGAATTCCATAGGGGTTTAAATCAATGCGCAATCCTTGTGTAAAGGCATCTACAGCGAACTTGCTCGCACAGTACACATTTCCATTGGGATAGACCTCAAGTCCTGCAATCGAACCTAGGTTAATGATTTGTCCGGCTTTGCGTTCAATCATTTGGGGAAGAATGGCCTTGGTAACATACATTACTCCTTTTACATTTCCGTCAATCATGGCGTCCCAATCATCGAGATCGGCTGTTTGAACGGGGTCTAAACCATGCGCATTTCCGGCGTTGTTGATTAGGACATCTATTTGTTTCCAGTTCGCGGGTAACGATTCAATTGCTCTAAAAACAGCCGTGCGGTCACGAACATCAAAATTCAGGAGATGAACTTCTGTGTTGAGTGAATCTTTTAGTTGATCCAAACGTTCTTGTCGTCGTCCGCATAAAATGAGTCGAGCGCCATCTTTGGCAAATAATTCTGCTGTTGCTTTTCCAATCCCGCTACTAGCTCCTGTGATAAGTATAGTCGTGTTTTTCATATAAATTGTTTAGGGAACTCTTTCTCCCTTTTGTGCTTCTAGTAATAAAAACCAATCTTGAATATCGAGTTTAACATTGGATGTTTCTTTGGCTGTCTTTAGACGATCAATACGTGTGGTGCCCACTACTGGGTGAATTCTTGCAGGGTGTTGAAGTAGCCACGCCAATAGTAATTGATCTTCGGTTAAGGTATATTTTTGGGCGAGGCTAGAGAGAAGTTCTTTCACTCGTTTTCCTGTGCTATTTTCCTCTTTAAAAAAGCTTCCCAATGGACTCCAGGCCATGGTGCCAATCGCATGGATTTGATGGTAATCGAGTGTGCCATCAAACATTGAACTGCTTTGCGAAAGGGAACATTCGATTTGATTCCAGTGAAGACTTACTTCTTTTTGCAAGAGTTGCAATAGACTTGGGCTAAAGTTTGATGCACCAAACGACCTCACCTTTCCTTCTTTTGAGAGTGTTTCAAATGCTGCAGCAATTTCGTTCACATCCATTAAAGGACTTGGACGATGCAATAATAGAACGTCTAAATAGTCAGTTTGAAGGTTTTTAAGGGAATTTTCTACTGACGCAATGATGTGTTTTTTGCTGTAGTCATAATGTTTCACGGCCAGTGGTCGGGCTTCACTGGGGTATTGAATCCCGCATTTACTAATATGGGTTAATTGCTCACGAGGAATATTGCTCGCAACAAAACCTTTCCCAAAGGCTTGCTCGGTGGTGTAGCCTCCGTAAATGTCGGCATGATCAAAGCAGGTTAATCCAATTTCTATGCAATCTTCAATCAATTGAGCGATTTCAGCCGTAGAGAAATTCCTCCCCCAGATCCCCCAAGTCATCGTTCCAACAATTATTCTGTCCATTTCATGCAGTTAAGTTAAAAAAGTCCACTAAATTTAGTGTGGAAGTAAAGATGCACATCCCTTGTAAAATAACAACTTTTAACCAATTATTAACAAGCTATGGCAAAAAAAATCGACAAATTTGTCTTCTGATAAAAAACTATAAGTATGAGCACCCAGACAGGTATAGATATCAAAGAAATTAATGAAAAAATTGAAAAGGAAAGCGCTTTTGTAGATTTGCTTACCCTTGAGATGAACAAGGTCATTGTGGGACAGAAACACATGATTGAACGTTTGTTAATTGGCCTCATTGGCCGCGGACACATTCTTTTAGAAGGAGTTCCTGGGCTAGCAAAGACTTTGGCGATTAATACCCTTAGTCAGGCTGTAAAAGGAAGTTTTAGCCGGATTCAATTTACACCAGATCTTCTTCCGGCCGATGTTGTTGGAACCATGATTTACAATATCAAGGAAAATGATTTTTCTATTAAGAAGGGACCTATTTTCGCCAACTTTGTTCTGGCAGATGAGATTAACCGCGCACCTGCGAAAGTGCAATCGGCATTGCTCGAAGCCATGCAAGAAAAGCAAGTAACCATTGGTGACACCACCTTTAAATTACAGCACCCTTTTTTGGTCATGGCAACGCAGAACCCCGTTGAGCAAGAAGGAACCTATCCTTTGCCCGAAGCGCAAGTAGACCGTTTTATGCTAAAAACTGTAATTGATTATCCAAAATTGGCCGATGAGCAACTCATTGTTCGACAGAACTTGCAGGCATCCTACGAAAAGGTAAACCCTGTCGTGTCGACCAAGCAAATTCTTAGTGCTCAAGATGCTGTTCGCGAGGTTTATATGGATGAAAAAATTGAACGCTATATTTTAGATTTAATCTTTGCAACCCGTTACCCTGAGAATTATCAATTGGATAAAATAAAACCGTTAATTAGTTTTGGCGCTTCTCCAAGGGGGAGTATTAATCTTGCTACTGCGGCAAAATGTTATGCCTTCCTCAAGCATCGTGGATATGTCATCCCAGAAGATGTACGTGCTGTAATTTACGATGTATTGCGCCATAGAATTGGCTTGACCTATGAGGCTGAAGCAGAAAACATCACGTCAGAAGATTTGATTTCACAGATCATTAACCATGTAGAGGTACCTTAATCATCCAAACACCCAGGCGTAAATTCCACTATGGATACCAAAGAGTTACTTAAAAAAGTTCGAAAGATTGAAATTAAAACCCGACGACTGAGCGATCATGTCTTTGGGGGGGAATACCATAGTACGTTTAAGGGACGTGGAATGACGTTTAGTGAAGTGCGTCAATACCAATTTGGAGATGATGTACGTGCTATCGATTGGAATGTTACAGCACGCTACAACGAACCTTTTGTTAAGGTCTTTGAAGAGGAACGAGAACTCACATTGATGTTGATGATTGATGTGAGTGGATCAGAATTTTTTGGTACCACACAACAATTTAAGCGTGATATTTTGACAGAAATTGCCGCCACGCTATCTTTTTCTGCTCTTCAAAATAACGATAAAGTAGGCTTGCTGCTTTTTTCAGATCAAGTAGAACTATTTATTCCTCCAAAAAAGGGGCGTTCCCATATTTTGCGCATCATTCGTGAATTATTGGAATTTGAGCCCAAAAGTAAAGCTACAGATATTTCCAGTGCGCTCGCTTTTTTATCGGGCGTCTTAAAAAAGAAAGCCATCTTATTTATTCTCTCAGATTTTATGGATGAAGGCTACGAAAAGAACTTACGTATTGCAGCAAGAAAGCACGATTTGACAGGCATTCGCGTGTATGATAAATTGGAAGAAGAAATGCCAAATCTTGGAATAGTTCCCATGGTTGATAGCGAAACACAGGCCATTCAATGGGTCAACACGAGCTCAAAGAAAGTTCGTCAACAATATGCTTCTTATAACATAAAACGTAAAGAAAACTTTAAAAACACCTTTAAAATGAATGGCGCTGGAGCCATAGATTGTCGGTTAGATGAGAGTTATGTGAAAAAATTATTGGGTTATTTTAAAGCAAGAATATAGCGCATGAAAAGCAATTGGTTGATATATATTACGTTTGTTTTCTTCTGTTTTTCGACAGGTGTTTTCGGGCAGCTAAATGCTGAGGTTGCTACTGCTGTGGACTCTACTCAAGTACGAATAGGAGAACAAATCAATCTCACCCTTCAAGTAAAAACCGATTCGCTATCCATGGTCGAATTTTCTCCTGAACCGCTTTTCCTTCCGTTCGAAATCTTAGGAGAATCACCCATTGATACCCTTCGTGCACAACAACATTATCTCTACACTAAGCGTTATGCGTTGATCCAGTTTGACTCTGGTAATTATTGGATTCCGCCCCAAAAAATTGTTGTAGATGGTTTTTCAAGCTTTTCTGATTCTGTGGCCATTCGCGTTGCTTCGGTCAAGGTAGATACTTTGCAACAGCCCTTGTATGACATTAAGCCAATCCAATTGGTTGAACGGAATTATACGCAAATAATACAACAGTATATGCTAGGCGTTTTCTTTATCCTCCTACTTTTCGCATTGTATTATTTGAATAAACAATACAAAAAGAAGAAAGAAGCCTTGCTTGAAGTAGTCCCTCCTTTTGACCGCGCGTTGAATGAGTTAAAAGCGTTGGAGAAAGAAACCCCAACGGCACAAGAAGAGTACAAGATGTATTATTCTAAATTGACCGATGTGGTTCGCCGTTACCTAGAAGAAGAGGCCTCTATTGATGCCTTGGAAAGTACTTCTGATGAATTGTTAGAAAAACTTGAATTGCGAAAAGATGCTGGTACGCTCGATCTTAACCTTGAAACGCTTAACAACTTAAAACGTGTCTTACAAAATGCAGACTTAGTTAAGTTTGCTCGCTCAGCGCCAGAATTGGGTATTGCAACCAGCGATCGTGCCATGGTGGAACAAGTCGTTATTGAAACAAACGAAGTCTTGCCTGAACCTACCCTTGAAGAATTGGAAGCCACGGCAGCTTTCCAGCGTGAAATAGAACGAAAACGACGAATTCAGAAAGTACAATTGATAGGAATTTCTTCCTTAGCGGTAATCGTGATTGTTACCATTGCTGCCATTACTTACTATGGCTTTACGCCATTAAAAGACACTATCTTCCGTTATCCAACCAAAGTATTGTTAGACAATTCTTGGATAAAGAGTCACTATGGCTCACCGCCAATTTCGATTCAAACTCCCACAGTTCTATTGCGCGATATTAGCTCAACCCCGCAAAAAGTAGTTTATGCTGCGGGAGATCCCTTCAATGATTTTTATACCCAGCTAAGTTTTGAAAAACGAGCAACTCAAGACAAGAAAGAGTTGAGCGAAGAAGAACAAGAGACTATAGCGCGTGAACTCTTGGAAGCAGCAGTCACCGCCTATGAAGAAAAAGGGGCTGTCAATTTATTGGTGCAAAATGACAATTTCACCACAGCCGCTGGAACAACTGCTTTACGTTTATATGGCACCTTGGATTTACCCAACGGAGAAGAAAGTACCCGTTGCTGTTTTGTGAGTATCATTTTTCCTTTCGAGAATGGAACAACAGAAATACATTTACTTTTCGCCAAAGACGATCGCTATGGTGAAACAATACAAGAAAGAATACTCGAATCAATAGAAATAATAAAAGAATTATAAGTGTTTAGTGATATTCAATTTGCCAATCCTGAATACCTGTGGGGCTTTCTCCTTCTCCTGCCGCTAGGGGTGTGGTACGGATTTAAACGAAAACAGCAGCAGGCACGATTAACACTGTCTTCACTAGAGGGTTTTAAAGGAACACCTTCCTTATTGGTGAAACTGTTTCCATTGCTTTTTGTTTTTAGAATACTGGCCATGTCCTTTATCCTTTTGGCCATTGCTCGACCACAAACGGTCGATGTTTCTACGCGAACTAAAACCAACAAGGGTATTGATATTGTGATGGCAATAGATGTTTCTTCTAGCATGCTGGCGCAAGATCTCAAGCCGAATCGTTTGGCTGCCCTAAAAAATGTTGCGAGTGATTTCATCAATCAACGACGAAGTGATCGAATAGGTTTAGTTATTTATGCTGGAGAAAGTTATACCAAAACCCCCATAACCAGCGATAAGCGAATTGTTCAAAATGCGATGAATGAAATTCGTTATGATGGGGTAATCAACGATGGAACCGCCATTGGAATGGGGCTTGCCACTGCGGTTAACCGATTAAAAGATAGCCGCGCTAAAAGCAAAGTTATCATTCTGTTGACCGATGGAGTTAACAACGCAGGTTTTATTGACCCCAAAATTGCAGCAGAGTTAGCAGTTGAATTTCAGATTAAAACCTATACCATTGGCTTGGGTAGTAATGGAAATGCACGTGCACCAATTGGAATTTTACCCAATGGAAAATTTCAGTACGGAATCACTAAAGTTGAAATTGACGAAGAACTGTTGCAGTCGATTGCCGATGCTACGGGAGGGCTTTATTTTCGTGCAACCGATAATTCTAGTTTGGAAGAAATTTACGCTGAAATCAATAAATTAGAAAAAACAGAAATAGAAGAATTTAAGTATTACAATTACCAAGAAAAATATCGCCTTTTGGTTTTGATCGCCATGGCCTTTCTTTTCTTGGAATGGATTTTGAAGAACACCCTTTACAGAAGTTTTATATAGATGTATCAACTCGACGAGACTGCTTATTTTTATGCCTTTGCCCTGTTACCCATTCTTTGGTTGGGCTATTTGTGGGTGAGCAATTGGAAGAAAAAAACCCAGGCGAGCTTTTCTTCTTCGCCACTATTGGATGTTTTAAGTCCCAATCGATCTCGCTTTAAGCCTTTCCTGAAACTGGTAATAGTGACTTTAGGATTTAGTTGTTTTATAATTGCTTTGGTCAACCCAAAAATTGGAACACAATTGGAAACAGTTAAGCGAGAAGGTGTTGATATTGTCTTTGCAATAGATGTGTCTAAAAGCATGCTAGCCGAAGACATTGCTCCAAACCGCTTGGAGAAAGCAAAACGTTTGGTGTCTGCTTTGTTAAACGATCTTGCCAGTGACCGAGTTGGTATTATTGCCTATGCTGCTCAAGCAGTTCCTCAGTTACCTATAACGACCGATTATGGCGCGGCTAAAATGTTCCTTCAAGCCCTTAACACAGACATGCTATCTTCTCAGGGAACGGCCATCGATGCAGCTATTGATCTTGCCGCTACCTTTTTCGATGATGAAGAACAAACCAATCGTGTGGTCTTTATTTTATCCGATGGTGAAGATCATTCAGAAGAAGGAACCATTGATGCTGCCCAAAGCGCCAACGCACTAGGGATTAAAATCTTCACACTTGGTGTGGGGACAGAGAAAGGGGCGCCCATTCCTATAAAACGAAATGGTGTAGTAGAGCGATATAAGAAAGACGAAAACGAAGAAGTAGTCATAACCAAGCGCAATCCCTCCGTTTTGGAATCCATAGCTTCCACCACCGATGCTGCCTATTTGGATGGAAACGACACCCAAGCTGTCTTGACTTTTGTACGCGAAGAGCTTAAGCAAATGGAAAAGAAAGAATTTGAGGCCAAAAAATTTGTGAGCTATAAAGATCGCTTTCAGCCTTTTTTGATTGCAGGTTTCCTCTTATTTTTGATTGATATACTTCTCTTGGAAACGCGAACAAAATGGGTAGAGCGCTTAAATTTGTTTAATGAAAAAGAAACCCCATCCCAATGAAAAAGACACTCACTTTAGTTTTTTTTTATGTTGCCACTCTAAGTGGTATTGCGCAGGAGGAAAAAGAAACAAACTTAATAGCTGATGGAAATGAGCTGCATCAAGAAGAAGCCTATGCCCAAGCAGAAGGCGAATATAGAAAAGCTTTGTCCATCAATAGTATAAACCCCAAAGCGCAACACAATTTGGGAAATGCCCTGTATCGTTCCAAAGACTTTGATCAAGCCAATCAGCGGTTTTTTGAAACCCAAAAAAACAGTTTAAATAAAGCCGATAAGCACCTGGCTTTTCACAATATGGGCAATGGTTTTATGCAGCAAAAAGCTTATAAAAAAGCTGTAGAGGCCTATAAAAATGCCCTGCGTAACAATCCTACAGACGAGGAGACACGCTATAATTTTGCTTTAGCAAAAGAGTTACTCGAAAAGCAAAAAGAGGAAGAAGAGCAGCAAGACCAAGACCAAGACCAAGATCAAGACCAGCAAGACGATCAAGAAAAGAAGGAAGACGATTCGGAAGGAGATAAAAAAGAAAAGCCCTCTGACGAAGGAGAGGATGGTGATGAGAAAGAAGACAAAAAGGACCAAGAAGAGAAAGACGACAAAGGGAAGGACGATAAAGAAAAAGACGATCCTAAAAAGCCAAAAGAGAACAAAAAAGAAGGAGATCAAAAGCAACCCCCACCGCCAAGAAAACCGGGCCAAATATCTCCTGAACAAGTAAAAAGTCTTCTTGAAGCAATGAACCAACAAGAGAAAAATGTTCAAGACAAGGTAAATGCTGAAAAAGTGCAAGGCGTGCCTGTTAAAACAAAAAAGGACTGGTAAGAAAAATGAAGCAACTTTTATTCTTTTTTAGTATTGTTTGTGTTAGTTTCTTTTCTGTAGAAATGACTGCACAAGTACGTTTTGAAACTAAGTTGAGTAAAAACAGACTCGGTCTCAATGAGCGTCTTCGGGTAAGTTTTGAGATGAATCAGAATGGAGATAATTTTATTCCCCCCACCTTCGATGGTTTTTCTGTCATTGGAGGACCAAATCAGTCGGTAAGTAATAGTTGGGTGAATGGTGTACGCAGTTTTTCAAAAACCTACACCTACTTTGTTACTCCAAGCATGAAGGGGAAACAGACCATTGGTCAAGCCTCTATTGAAATTGAGGGAGAAGTCTACAAAACCAGTCCAAAACAAGTAGAGGTTACCGAAGCCGTAAACAATCCCAATAGCCCCCAAGCACGCGCTACAGCTATTGCAGATGACAACCTTCATTTGGTTGCTGAAATTTCAAAGTCTAAACCCTACTTAAACGAAGCAGTCACAGTAATATATAAACTGTACTTTTCTTCTGAAATAAGTGTCTCCAATGTCAATGAGTTAGAAATGCCCAAGTACAGTGATTTTTGGAGTCATTTAATTCCCATTCCGAAACTAGAAATCAAACGCGGGGAATACAAAGGAGAAGTTTATAACTACGTTACATGGCGTAAGGCAGTTCTTTATCCGCAAAAAGCAGGGAAATTAACCCTTGAGCCCCTTACACTGAACGTTTCTGTTGATGTTCCTACCAATCGACGCGACTTTTTTGGCAATCGAGTTTATCAAAAAACGCCCAAAGTAATTACAGCAGGAAGACGATCAATCAACGTACGCCCTTTACCTGAAGCAGGGAAACCAGCCAACTTTGAAGGTGCTGTAGGTGCATTTGATTTAACAGTGAAATTCAACAAAACTGCCCTCAAGTCGTCGGAATCTTTTCAAGCCACAGTAAAAGTTTCAGGACGTGGAAATTTGAAATTATTTTCGTTGCCAAAGCTCAGTGCACCTAGTTCTCTTGAAGTTTATGAACCCGAACACAAGGAGAGTATTAAAACTAATTTATTGGGAATGCAAGGGAGTATAGAAGACACCTATACAATTGTTCCGCAGTACCAAGGAAATTACCCTATTCCACCGCTCACCTTCAGTTATTTTGATCCTGTAAAAGAGAGTTATGTTTCTTTGAACTCTAAAGAAGCTTTGATCGATGTTTTTGAAGGCCCCGTCGCAGCCAATCTCTCGCAACAAGGAAATCCAATAAAACAGGCTCCTTTGATCAACGAAAACTATTTTGATTTTATAAAGTTAGAAACCTCTTTAATTCCTTTTGAAAGAGAAGTGCTCTATCGCTCCACGCGTTTTTGGCTACTTTTATTCAGTCCTTATTTGTTGTATTTTCTGGTTTCATTCTTAAAAAGAAGAAATGAAAGTAAAGTAATTAACCCAGTAACTGCACGTCAGAAACACGCCAATCGTTTGGCTAAAAAATACTTGAGTTCGGCCAAGAAAGCTTTGGGAGAAAAAGAGCGTTTTTATGATGCTCTAGAACGAGCATTACACAATTATTTAAAAGCTAAACTGTCCATTGAAACGTCAGAGTTTTCAAAAGAACGAATTGTAAGCTTGTTAAAAGAAAAGAACAGTCAGACGATTAGTATAAGCGCTTTTGTTTCCATTTTAGAGAAATGTGAAGCTGCGCGTTATGCCCCCAGTTCAAACGTAACTATGCAGGAAGACTTTGATCTTGCTGTTGAAACCATTGCTGTATTAGATCGAGAAATATGAAAATATACATCTACCTTTTTATTGTATTGATCTTCCCTTTAACGAATTTGTTGGGACAGAGTAACACTGCTGTATTTGAACAAGCTAATGCAGCCTATAATGGAGGAAACTACATTTTAGCCATTGAGAAATATGAAGCTATATTGAGCGACGAACTGCACAGTGCTGAAGTCTATTTTAACTTGGGAAATGCGCATTATCGTTTGGGAAATGTTGCAGAGAGTGTCTACTACTTCGAACAAGCCAAACGCTTAAACCCTTTCGACAAAACTATTTTAAACAACAGTCGTTTTGCCAATAATATGACCCAAGATGCAATTGATGAATTGCCAGAAACACAAGTTGACCTCTTCCAACAAAAAATAGTAGCGTTTTTCAGTCTTGAACAATGGGCGATTTTCACCCTCGTATTGGCTTGGCTGGGTGCCTTACTGTTTTTCATGTATCGTTGGAGTAATCACATCCAATTCAAGCGATTATTTTTTTCATTGGCTATTGTTTTTGTCTTAACAACACTGGTGAGTTTAGGGCTAACTCAACATAAACAAGCCTTAAATTCAATTCAAAAAGCAGTAATATTTGAACGCGAAATAGAAATTTGGGGAGAGCCAAACAATCGTGCAGACGTTCTTTTTTTATTGCATGAAGGAACTGTTGTTGAGGTGGTAGATGCCCTCGAGGGATGGTCAAAAATTAAATTGGCCAACGGCTCTGAAGGTTGGATTCAAAATAGTGGAATCAAGCAGCTAAATTAGCTCTTGCGGTAGTAAATCTTTTCTGTCGAGCAACCATTCAAAGAGTGCTTCTCCAAATGTTTTGATGGGTTGGTATAAAAACGATTTGTCCAAAATTGCTGTATCAACATATTGAAAAAGAAAAGAAAATTGATCCACCATCAGGAGTATAGCACTAAGTATTAAGGCGAATTTTGCCCCGCCAAATACAGCGCCAAAAATTCGATTAATACTCCCCAAAGCCACCATTTTAATTACTTTGGTTAAAAAACGAGCGAGTAGATTGATCAAGACAATAATGACAATAAAGATGATGGCGAAGACGACTCCTGCGGGAGGGATTGTGTCGAAATCAAAAAAAGTGGTCAATAAATTACTTACGGTAGACGCAAGAAGAAGTGCACCAACTATTCCAGCTATCAAAGCGAGTAAAGAAGCCGCTTCAATAATTAGCCCTTTAAAGAAGCCTTTTACTACTCCATAGAGAATAAGTCCACCAAGAATAATGTCTAGATAATTCACAGGTTAAATATACCATTTTTCTTTGCTTTCATTCTGCCAAAGGAATCGGTATATTTGTATCATGGAAACTACTTCACGCGACCAACTACTAAAGAACCGATGGAACTCTGTCTTAGATTTCCTGACAGAAAAATTCTCTGAAACAGAAACGATAGACATCGAAGGTGTGCTCTATTTGGTCGGTCTCCAAGAATTAGGGAAAATACACCAGCGTTTTAAAAAAGACGATAATGTAAATATAATTCACATTGGGATTTGTACAGTTTTAGAGCCTTTTGGATATTACAGTTTTGATTTTTATGACGATGATGGTTGGCCACATTTTAAATTATTGGAAGAACTCCCAGTATTAAAACCTGGAGAACAATCGGTACTAATGAAAGAAGCTATCGCGGATTACTTCCTCGAAAAAGAAGTAATTCAATAGGATATTTATTACTTTTACGCCCATGATTGACAAGGTTAAAGCGCATTTAGAAGAGGTGAACCAGTTCACCGCTACATCTCAAGAAGCCATAGAAGAATTTAGAATTAAGTATGCCGGAAAAAAAGGTATATTGAATGAACTCTTTGCTGCTTTTCGTGAAGTTAAAAACGAAGAAAAGAAAGCCTACGGACAAGTGTTGAATGAGCTCAAAACCGCTGTTTCAGAAAAAGTTGAGGCATTGAAATTGGATCAAACCTCTGGGAATAGCTCAAATCATGGACTTGATTTAAGCCGCCCTGGTTATCCAGTAAACCTTGGGTCTCAGCATCCGTTGACTTTGGTTAAAAATCGTATCATTGAAATATTCAATCAAATTGGTTACAATATTTCTGAAGGTCCAGAGATTGAGGATGATTGGCACAATTTCACTGCTTTAAATTTACCCGAATATCACCCAGCACGTGACATGCAGGATACGTTTTTCATACAAACAGATCCAGATATTTTATTGCGAACACATACATCATCAGTGCAAGTTCGCTACATGGAAAATAACACACCACCCATTCGAACCATTTCGCCGGGACGTGTTTTTCGTAACGAGGCTATTTCTGCTCGGGCACATTGTATTTTCCACCAAGTAGAAGGACTGTACATCGATAAAGATGTTTCTTTTGCCGATTTGAAACAAACCTTACTTTATTTCACCAAAGCACTTTTTGGGAAATCTAAAATTCGTTTGCGCCCCTCCTATTTTCCTTTTACCGAGCCTAGTGCAGAAGTCGACATCTATTGGGGTTTAGAAACCGAAGTAGATTACCGCATCACTAAAGGAACAGGATGGTTAGAAATCATGGGTTGTGGAATGGTTGACCCTAACGTATTGAACAATTGTGGAATTGACCCAACAGAATACTCAGGTTTTGCCTTTGGAATGGGAATTGAGCGGATTGCCATGTTGCTTTATCAAGTAGGTGATATTCGCATGTTTTTCGAAAATGACCTTCGTTTTTTAGAGCAATTTAAATCGACCCTTTAATTTAATTTCTTGCTTAGTTTTTGGAAGGTTTTCTCGGGAGATTGTCCTTTGTACAAAACAGCATAAACTGCATCAATAATTGGGGTGCTTGTTTTGAAGTTAATGCTCAATAGTTTGGCAGATTTTGCCGCATAAAATCCTTCGGCAACCATATTCATTTCTGCTTGTGCTGCAGTAACGGTATAGCCTTTCCCAATAAAGTTTCCAAAGGTTCTATTGCGACTAAAAACAGAATAACCTGTGACAAGCAAATCGCCCAAATAGGCCGAATTATTGATGTTGCGTTTTAGTTTGTGGACATTACGAATATAGCGTTTCATTTCCCGTATGGCATTGCTCATTAGAACGCTTTGAAAATTGTCTCCATAGCCTAAACCGTGTGAAATTCCAGCTGCTATGGCATAGATGTTTTTCAGCATTGCGGCATATTCCGTCCCAATAATGTCATTGGAAACCGCTGTTCTAACGTAAGAGGTTTTGAGTAGCGCGGCAATAAATTCTGCTTTTTTAGTATCGGTACAAGCAATGGTTAAATAGGATAATTTGTCCATGGCTACTTCCTCAGCATGACTTGGTCCAGCGATCACAGCGATATTATCTAAGGGGATACTGAAGTGTTCATTTAGGTAGGGTCCCACAATTTGTAGGGTTTGCGGAATAACTCCTTTCACGGCAGATACAATGATTTTATCGGCTAAATTGAAGGTGATTTTTTTTAATTCCATGTCAAGGAAAGCAGTGGGAATAGCCAAGATAATAACATCAGCTTTTTCCACAATTTCATTAATGTCAGTGCTAATGAATAACCGCTTCTTTCGCAAGACGACCGAACTCAAGTAATGTGGGTTTCTCCCCACTTTCTCGAGTCGTTTTTTCGCCTGTTCATTGCGCATATACCAATGCACCTTCCGTTTGTTCTCGGTCAGAATTTTAACCAAAGCAGTTGCCCAGCTTCCGCCACCTAAAACAGCCACATTTTGAGTGTGTTTCAGGTATTCGTTACGGATTGCTTTTCGGGGTTTTGCAATCATACGTTCCTTATTATTGAACTAATTTATAACCAAGCATCCCATGGAATACGCGAAAGAAGGAGGAGTAATCCAAGCGTATAAAATACACCAATTCTAGAGAATTTTTTAGCGTCTTTTGTTTGACGTTTGTGCATGGACCATCCCATTGTGATTAGCACAATAGCAATGATGTTGGTAAAAGGGTGTTCTACTAAATACAGACGTGTTTGAGCGTCCTTCATTACGCCTCCCATACCGAGAGCACTCCATTGATCGAACCATGGAGAAACAAAATACAAGACAAGTCCAATAAGTAGTTGAATGTGAGAAAAGATCAATCCAAATAAAGAAAGGCGTAGGTCTTTTGCGCCAAATGCTTTCTTGCTTGACATACCAATTAAGGCGTTGACAATAGCAATAATAAGAATTAAAAGAGCTAGATAAGCCCAGTATGAGTGAATGGTTTTAAGTACTGAATACATGAATTTATTTTTAGTGAAGATACAATATTCTTCGTTTATAAATCAAAGTTTATCCCTTGTGCAAGGGGTAAGTCATCGGAAAAATTAATGGTGTTGGTTTGACGTCTCATGTAAACTTTCCAGGCATCTGATCCACTTTCGCGTCCACCACCCGTGTCTTTTTCACCCCCAAAGGCACCGCCAATTTCAGCACCAGAAGTACCGATGTTCACATTGGCAATCCCGCAATCACTTCCCCAATGTGATAAAAAAGTTTCTGAGTCTTGGATGTTTTGGGTAATAATCGCAGACGATAAGCCTTGGCGAACGTCGTTTTGAATTGTAATGGCGTTGGAAACATTTCCACTATATTTGATCAAATACAGCAAAGGCGCAAAGGTTTCGGTTTGTACGATCTGCGCATTGGCGTCGATCTCGGCTATGGCAGGGTGGACATAACAGCCACTTTCATACCCTTTACCTTCAAGAACGCTCCCTTCAACAATCCAGTTTCCATTTTCTTTTTCTACTTGGTTTAGTGCACTGAGGTAGGTGTTAACAGCATCCTTGTCAATTAAGGGCCCCATATGATTGTTTTCATCCAATGGATTACCAATTTTTAATTGCCCATAGGCTTTTTTGAGTCCATTCTTGAGTTCATCATAAATGTCTTCGTGCACAATTAGTCTGCGGGTAGAAGTACAGCGTTGCCCTGCAGTACCCACCGCACCAAAGACAGTTCCAATAATGGTAGTTTTTATATTAGCAGAAGGGGTGACAATGATGGCATTGTTTCCGCCTAATTCCAAGAGTGATTTGCCTAATCTTGCAGCTACTTCTTGCGCTAAATTTCTGCCCATTGCGGTTGATCCAGTGGCAGAGATTAAAGGAATTCGTTGGTCTTGTGCCATCCATTTTCCTACTTCTGCATCTCCATTTATGAGGCAGGAAATTCCCTCAGGAAGTCCGTTTGTAGTGAAAACATCGGCGGCAATTTTTTGGCAGGCAATGGCACAGAATGGTGTTTTTTCGCTGGGTTTCCAAACCGTTACATCGCCGCAAATCCAGGCAAGTGCAGTGTTCCAACTCCAGACGGCAACAGGGAAGTTAAAAGCAGAGATAATGCCAACCACTCCCAGCGGATGGTATTGTTCATACATTCTATGAAGCGGTCGTTCAGAATGCATGGTTAAGCCGTGTAATTGTCGCGATAGTCCAACAGCAAAATCGCAGATGTCTATCATTTCTTGTACTTCACCTAAACCTTCTTGTAATGATTTTCCCATTTCATAAGAAACCAGTTTTCCTAATGCATTCTTTTTTTCGCGCAAGGCATCGCCCAATTGACGAACCATTTCTCCTCGTTTAGGTGCTGGAATTGCACGAAATTGAACAAATGCTTTTTCAGCTTGTTGAATACAGTTTTCATATTCCTCAATGTTCAAACTTGAAGTGGTGCCAATTTTTTCACCGTCAACGGGAGAATAAGAGTCAAAGGTCTGTCCGCTGCCAAACCAGTTATTGCCAGTAGAATTCCCTTGGTGTTTTTCGGAAATTCCTAATTCTTTTAAGACGGATGAAATCATTGTATTGAGTTTTAGCGATGCTTTAAAAGTACTTTTTAAATCAGATTACAGCAAAGAAATCTAACAACTTCTTTTGTTTTTGTCAGATTCTTGTACCTTAGATATCAAATAAATTTTATCATGCGATTCCTTTTTAGTGTACTCTTCTCTTTCCTTTTGATTCAATGCGCTGGTGAGCAGCAAATTGCAGCGACCACCTCCTCATCCTTTGGAATTGTAATTCACGGCGGTGCAGGAACAATTTTAAAAGAAAACATGACTCCTGAGACAGAAAAGGCTTACCGAAAAACATTGGCAGCGGCCATTGAGGTTGGGCATGCTATTTTGAAAGCAGGAGGAACGAGTCAACAAGCCGTTGAAAAAACAATTCACGTTATGGAAAATTCACCGCTATTCAATGCCGGGAAAGGAGCTGTACTCAACGCGAATGGATTTGCGTCCTTGGATGCTTCTTTTATGAATGGAGAAACACTCGATGCAGGAGCAATTGCTGGGGTTAGTCACATTAAAAACCCAATATCAGCTGCCATTGGTGTAATGGATCAATCGCCACATGTTATGCTATCTGGAAAAGGAGCAGACCAATTTGCCATGGAACTTGGATTAGATACTGTACCTAATGCATATTTTATAACAGAAAGGAGAAAAAACGCCTTGAAACGCGTTCAAGATCGTGAACAAAACAAATTTGCTTTCTATGATCCTTTTATTAAGGATTCAAAATTTGGAACGGTAGGCTGTGTTGCCTTAGATAAAAATGGAAATTTAGCTGCTGGAACATCTACGGGCGGAATGACAAACAAGAAATGGGATAGAATAGGGGATGCTCCCATAATTGGGGCTGGGACCTATGCAAATAACGCAAGCTGTGGGGTTTCTGCTACCGGCTGGGGAGAATTTTTCATTCGTTCAGTTGTAGCACACGATATTGCTGCTCTTGTAGAATATAAAGGCCTAGATATTGCAACAGCCTCTAAGCAGGTTATCCAAAAAGTAGAAGACTTGGGAGGTGACGGAGGTGTAATTGTTTTGGACACAAAAGGAAACGTTGCCATGGAGTTTAATACGGCAGGGATGTACCGTGCCCACATGGATGCCGAAGGAAATCTATCCGTTAAAATTTATAAAGGTGAGTAAGTTAATCCCCCCTTATTATGCCGTAATTTTTTAATCTACGCTTGGAGATAAACGTGATGGATATACTAATATGGCACTTAAAATGGAGAAACTTGCTGCCAAGCAACCTGGTTTTTTAGGTTTGGAAACTGCACGTGATAAAATAGGTATTACGGTCAGTTATTGGTGTTTATTAGAAGCCATTGATCAATGGAGAAATCATTTAGAACACAAGAAGGCGAAGGATTTGGGGTAACAGCAGTGGTACAAACACTACAGCCTAAAAATTTGTCAGGTAATTCAATAAACCACTTATTTTACCGTATTGGCCAAAACAGCATTATAGTAATTTGGATCTCCGGTAACTTCTTCGCCTATCCAGGTAGGAAGATTAATTTTTTCAGTTTCGCTTTTGAGTTCAACTTCTGCTAATACTAAGCCTTGGTGTGCGCCTTCAAAAACATCCACTTCAAAAAGTAAATGTTCATGCGGAACAAAATACCGTTTTTTTTTGATTATGGTAGGCAAGGAAAGTTTGAGTAATTGACTTCCCTCTTCGAGTGAAAGTTCTTTTTCCCACTCAAAACGACTCATGCCAGAAGCACTAGAAATACCTTTGATCGTTATAAAGCTTTGTTGATCTTTAATCCGAACACGAACGGTTCGTTCAGGATCTTTGGACAGGTATCCTTGACGAATAACTGCTTTCTTGCTAGCTTGTTGAATAAAATTCATGGAGTGCACTAAAAATTTACGTTCTATTTCGATCATGCTTGTTTTTTTACTGGAAGGAAGATATGTATTTTTAACCAATGGACGCAGCATTAGCTTCTCGGAAAATCATTCATGTAGACATGGATGCCTTCTATGCTTCGGTTGAGCAATTGGACGATCCTTCCCTTCGCAACAAGCCTATTGCTGTTGGTGGTGGTGGATCGCGGGGTGTGGTTGCTGCGGCTAGTTATGAGGCGCGAAAGTATGGTGTTCGTAGCGCTATGAGCGGTATAATTGCACAGCGAAATTGTCCACACCTAATCTTTGTTAAGCCGCGTTTTGAGCGATACAAAGCGGTTTCGCAGCAAATACGCGTCATCTTTCATCGCTACACAGATTTGGTTGAACCTTTGTCCTTGGATGAGGCTTATTTGGATGTCACAAAAAATAAACAGCAATTGTTTTCTGCTACCAAAATAGCAGAAAAGATTCGCGCTGAAATTTCTGAAACAACAGGTCTCACTGCTTCAGCGGGGATTTCTATTAATAAATTAGTGGCTAAAATTGCCAGTGATTACAACAAGCCAAATGGGCAGAAAACAGTTCCACCAGAGGAAGTGCTTAATTTCTTGGAAGTGTTGGATGTACGCAAGTATCATGGCATTGGAAAAGTGACCACCAAGAAAATGTATGCTTTGGGTATTTTTACTGGGAAGGAATTAAAAGAAAAATCGGTTGATTTTTTGACAGAGCATTTTGGCAAAGCAGGGAGCTACTATTATAATGCCGTTCGTGGCATACACACCAGTCCAGTAAAGCCTTCACGGATTCCCAAATCCATGGGAGCAGAGCGCACTTTTAGAGAGAATCTAACCAGTGAGTTTTTCTTGGAAGAAAAGATAAAAGCAGTAGCTGACGAACTAGAAAAACGGATTAATCGGAATAAAGCCTCTGGTAAGACCATAACCTTAAAAATAAAATACAGTGATTTTGTCACCCAAACACGCAGTAAAACCTTGCCTTTTTTTATTTCAGACAAAAGCATGATCATTGAATACGCTCTGCAGTTATTGTATCAAGAGAAACTACAAAACTCTGTTCGTCTAATAGGGGTAACGATTTCAAACCTCAATACAGAAGAGAGAAAGGCTAAGTCAGCAAAAGAGTCACAAAATAAACTTCAGGTACAGCTAGAACTCCCGTTTTAGATTTGAGAAATTCGTAGCGTATTAACCATTCCTTTTTCATTGATAGGCATTGCCGCTAGGTTGACCAACATCTCTCCTTTTTTTACCCATCCATTTTTTTCTGCAATAGCATTGACTTGCTCTACAGTTGTGTCGGTACTTTCAAACTTATCGTAATAAAATGCTTTCACCCCCCATAGTAAATTTAGTTGGGAGAGGATGATTTTGTTTGAAGTGAAAACCAAAACATGCGCTTTTGGTCGCCAAGCCGAAATTTGAAAAGCAGTATACCCACTGTTGGTCAGTGTACAAATGGCCGCAGCATCAATCTCATTGGCAATACTTGCCGCATGGTAACAAATGGACTTTGTGATAAAACGTTTGGTCCGAATGGATGGTGGTGCTTGAGGCACTCTAATAAGCGCTGAATTTTCAACACTTTTGAGAATAGAAGTCATTGTTTCGATGACTTCAACAGGATACTTACCAACCGATGTTTCGCCAGAAAGCATTACAGCATCAGCACCGTCCATAACAGAATTAGCTACATCATTTACCTCTGCACGAGTGGCAGTAAGGCTGTCGATCATAGTTTCCATCATTTGTGTTGCGATAATCACGGGAATACGTGCTTTTTTGGCCTTATGAACCAATTGTTTTTGGATTAAGGGGACTTCTGCAGCAGGTACTTCAACACCCAAATCTCCTCGGGCGACCATGATTCCGTCAGAATAGGCAATAATCTTGTCAATGTTTTCGATGGCTTCTGGTTTTTCGATTTTCGAAATGATTGGAATTTTATGATCACTGTGCTCGTCTATCAAATCTTTAAGCGCAATTAAATCATCGCTGTTTCGAACAAAAGAGAGGGCAATCCAGTCTACTTTTTGCTGAATGGCAAAAATAGCATCTTCTACATCTTTCTCTGTCAATGCAGGAAGGGAAACATTGGTGTTGGGAAGATTAACGCCTTTCTTTGATTTGAAAGAACCTCCCTGAATTACTTTTGCGGTTACCTTGTCTTTGTGATCTGTGGCCACAACTTCAAAGATTAATTTCCCATCATCCAATAATATTTTTTCTCCAGGAGTTACATCCTTTGGGAACCGTTGATAGGTCATATAAGCCTGCTTTGCATTTCCAACAAAGGATTCGGTAGTGATAAATTCTATGGTATCTCCTGGCGCAACTTCTGCACCTTCTTCAATTACACCAATCCTTAGTTTGGGCCCTTGAAGATCTCCAAGAATAGAGGTATATGTTTTGTGTTTTTCGCTTAGTTCACGAATGATTTGGATGCGTTCAGCTACATCAGCATGATCGGCATGTGAGAAATTTATACGGAATACATTTACTCCAGCAAGAATCATTTTTTCAATGATCTCTTTGCTTGAAGATGCAGGGCCTAATGTGGCTACGATTTTAGTTTTCTTTTCTTGCGGCATTAGTCAAAAATTAAGTTTGGATTCAATTTTACTTTTGGTTCTGTTATTTTGTAGGCAATTTCCACCTCATTGATTGCTTGAATAGCGGAAATACTCGATGCTGTTAGGCTGTTTTCAGGGAGCTTTAAAAAATAATCCACCTTAGGTAGATGACGAATTAAAGTGCTTTTCTTTTCAATCTCGGTTGGGAATAATTGAAACGTTTCATCTTTTTTTTCCTGATAAAAAAAGTGATTAGCAATCAATTCCAAGACAAAATCTCCCGAATTTTGCTCCCAAACAAAACGATTAAAAGAAGTTGTGCTGTGTGTTGCGTCATTATCTTTTTCTTCAATCACTTTAATTAGAAGTGAATTGAGAACTTCGTTTAGTTTATACGCTAAAAAAAAATCTTCAGCTGGACTGTGTATTGCCAGCAAATCAAAAACAGCTTCGTCTTCGAATTCAGGTTCTAAAAAAAAACGTTTTTGAAGCATCTCTTTGGCTCAATTATGGAGTTCTTCTTCCCTTGTAAAAATACAACTTTATTAGTAATCAAAGGGCTTTAGGTTATGATTTAATGGCTGATTCTTAAAATTTTAAATGCACGTTTGGCTGCTTTTTCTTCGGCTTTCTTTTTTGATGTTTCGCGTATTTTTAGTAGTTGTTTGTCGCCTACCATTAATTTACATTGGTAATTTATTGCAGTGTCTTTGCTTTCTTCTTTTTCAGTAGTAAAAAGAATGGTTTTCTTTTCTTTTTGTCCCCATTCAATCAATACACTTTTGTAGGATATAATTTCCTTCTTCACCTCCTTTAAGGTAATATGAGGATCTAGGATGAGTTTAAAAACAATTTTTTTACACTTTTCATACCCTTTTTCAATGAAGACAGCACCAATAAGGGCCTCGAGAATATTTCCATAAACATCGTCCCCAAAATTCTCTTTATTTCCCGTGCATATCAAGTGATCCAGTAGCTGTAATTCCTTGCCAATGAAATTGAGTTTTTCGCGACTCACAATTTTTGATTTCATTCGGGTGAGTTCACCCTCATTGTCCTTCTCCAGTTTTTCATACAGGTGGTTAGCTACGACAGTGTCAATAACGGAATCACCTAAAAACTCCAGACGTTCAAAATTCATGAGTACACCATCATCATTCTTGATATTAACAGAACGATGGGTAAAGGCTGTTTGGTAAAGCGATTTATTTTTAGGAGCAAAGCCCAGTATATTCTTGAGTTTAGCTTCTAGTTCTGGATTTGCGGTCCCTTTTGACCAAAGTTTTGAAAAAAATTGCACAGAGTAATTTACTCAATTTCTTTGAACACAACACAAGCATTGTGTCCGCCAAAACCAAAGGTATTGGATAGGGCGACTTTAACATCTCTTTTCTGGGCTTTACCAAAGGTAAAGTTCAGTCGAGGGTCGATGTTTTCATCCGCTGTTTGGTGATTGATTGTAGGCGGAACCATTTTTTCTTTAATAGCCAGTATTGAGGCAATGGCTTCTACTGCACCCGCTGCACCAAGTAAATGACCAGTCATGGATTTTGTAGAATTGATATTTATGGAATAGGCATGCTCTCCAAATACATCAAGAATGGCCTTTGATTCAGCAATATCTCCCAAAGGAGTAGATGTTCCATGCATGTTGATGGCGTCTACGTCTTCAGGGCGCAGTTGTGCATCGCGAAGACAGTTCAGCATTACATTCTTGGCACCAATACCTTCTGGGTGTGGAGCAGTCATGTGATGTGCATCGGCAGAAAGACCCCCTCCTGCTAATTCGCAGTATATCTTTGCGCCACGCGCTTTGGCATGTTCGTATTCTTCAAGCACAAGTGCTCCAGCACCTTCTCCTAATACAAAGCCGTCTCTGTCTTTGTCAAATGGACGAGAGGCAGAAGCCGGATCATCGTTTCGGGTAGAAAGCGCATGCATGGCATTAAACCCTCCAATTCCAGCAAAGGTTACACCAGCTTCAGATCCACCAGCAATAATTATGTCGGCATGGTTTAATCGAATGTAGTTAAGTGCATCAATTAAAGCATTGGATGAAGAGGCACAAGCAGAAACTGTCGCAAAATTGGGTCCACGATATCCATGCTTGATGGAAATCATTCCCGGTGCTATGTCTGCAATAAGTTTTGGAATAAAAAATGGATTAAAACGCGGTTTACGGTCGTTGTCCGCAAAATTGAGCATTTCATTTTGAAATGTTTCCAAGCCACCAATTCCAGCTCCCCAAATAACACCCACTCTATCGTGGTCAACATTATCGTCTGTCAGACCAGCATCCTTGATTGCTTCATCAGAAGAAACCATGGCGTACTGCGTAAAACGATCTTGTTTTCGCGCTTCTTTACGGTCAAAATGATCTAATGCATTGAAACCTTTCAGTTCACACGCAAATTGCGTTTTAAAATCTGTAGGATCAAAATAGGTGATAGGGGCAGCTCCGCTAGTCCCAGAAATAAGTCCCTCCCAATAGGCAGGGACTGAATTTCCGATAGGGGTTAATGCACCCAATCCGGTAACAACTACACGTCTTGGAATCATTTTACCAAAGATTAATTGGCTTGTTCTATATATTGGATTGCTTGACCTACAGTAGCAATGTTTTCTGCTTGGTCATCTGGGATTTGGATATCGAATTCTTTTTCGAACTCCATGATAAGTTCAACCGTATCTAGGGAGTCAGCTCCAAGATCGTTAGTGAAACTCGCTTCTGTTACAACTTCGTTTTCGTCAACGCCTAGTTTATCTACAATTATAGCTTTAACTCTTGATGCAATGTCAGACATAATACAAATGGTTTTAGTTTTGTTCGCAAGCAAAAATATAAAAACTTTGTAGCTTAGACTGTTTTAAAGAAGTTAAAATGCTTTTTTTTACAATACGATTATTGTTTAAATCGCCTTGAGTTCTTTTATTGTATGGGATTTTAGTCTAATTTTGACATTTAATTTATGGCAAAAAAAATCATCATTTTAGCTTCAGGTGGGGGGACTAATGCTGAAAATATCATTCAGTATTTTCAAAAACAGCCTTCAATCAGCGTTCACAGTGTATTGTGTAACAAGAAAGATGCAGGTGTTTTTCAACGTGCGCAAGCGCTTAACACACCTTGTCTTTGGTTTGATGCTTCGTCTCCAACTTTTTTGGTGGACTATTGCCAGTCGCATTCACCAGATTTAATTGTATTGGCAGGCTATTTGCGTAAAATTCCCGCGGAATTGATTGCGAACTACGCCAATAGAATCATCAATATTCATCCTGCATTGTTGCCTAAGTATGGTGGAAAAGGCATGTATGGCATGCATGTGCATACTGCCGTAAAACAGGCCAATGAAGCCGAGTCTGGAATCACGATTCATTATGTGACAGAGAACTATGACGAAGGCGGAGTTATTTTTCAGACTTCAGTGGCCCTTCTTCCGCAAGATACACCTGCTCAGATTGCAGCCAAAGTGCAATCGCTTGAATACAAGCACTTCCCTTTGATTATTGAAAACCAATTGCAGTAAATGGCTACCATACACATTTACACAGACGGTTCTGCACTAGGTAACCCGGGCCCAGGAGGCTATGGCATCATCATCGAATGGGTAGGAAAAAACTACATCAAAGAATTTTCAAGGGGTTTTAAATACACTACCAACAACCGAATGGAGTTACTGGCAGTCATCGAAGCCCTAGAAATGCTCAAACAGCGCCCCATGGATGTGTTGGTTTTCTCGGATTCCAAATATGTAATTGAAGCAGTCGACAAAAAGTGGGTATTTGGTTGGGTAAAAAAACAGTTTAAAGGAAAGAAAAACTCTGATTTATGGAAGCGGTTTTTGGCGATATATGCACAGCATAATGTTCGTTTTCAGTGGGTTAAAGGGCATAACGACCACCCACAAAACGAGCGTTGTGACTATTTGGCCGTAACGGCAGCAAAGAATATGGCGGTTGAGCACGATCGTTATTATGAACAGTCCGTGCAAAAAAAGTGATAAAAGCAATTGCAAATTGTTTTCGAGGGTGATGAAAGAAGCTTATTTTTGTGTATGAATAAAAAATTATTGGTTGTAGGCACCATGGCCTACGATGCCATTGAGACACCCTTCCATAAGGTAGACCGCATTTTGGGTGGAGCCGCAACTTACATCGCTTTTGCAACATCCAAGTTTTCTGCAAATTGTGGACTAGTTTCTGTTATTGGTGATGATTTTGCCGATGCAGATTTAGCGAAACTAACCAAGCTAGGTATTGATGCAGCTGGAGTAGAAAAAGTTGCTGGCGGAAAAACCTTCTTTTGGAGAGGAAGGTATCACGACGACATGAATACCCGAACAACGCTCGATACTCAATTGAATGTTTTGGAGAATTTTTCCCCAAAAGTTCCCGACGCTTTCAAAGATAGCCAAGTAGTAGTTATTGGAAACTTACACCCTGCAGTGCAGAAAATGGCTCTGGAACAATTAGATTCAACTGAACGTTTTGTGTTGTTAGATTCCATGAATTTCTGGATGGAACATTTTCGTGCCGAATTGGACGAAGTCATTGCGATGGTCGATTTAATCTCTATCAACGATGAAGAAGCACGTCTGCTCACTGGAGAATATTCCTTGACCAAAGCGGCGGCCAAAATTCATGTAATGGGACCTAAATACATCATCATTAAGAAAGGTGAACACGGAGCGCAACTTTATGGAGAAGGAAAAGTATTCATAGCCTCTGCCTTTCCCATTGACCAGGTGGTTGATCCAACTGGTGCAGGAGATAGCTTTGCTGGCGGATTAGCAGGTTTTTTGACACAAACAGCTACCATTAATTTCGACAGTCTGAAACAGGCATTGGTTGTTGGATCTATTTTTGCTTCCTTTACCGTTGAAGCATTTGGTGTAGAAGCAATTGAGAAAGTACAAAACACTGAATTAGAAAAACGAATACTTAACTTTAGAGCATTAACGCATTTTAATTGGGACGATAAAACATTAAACTTATGAGTGACGCTATTAAGCACGAATGTGGAATTGCCCTAATCCGATTAAAAAAGCCTTTGGCTTATTATCAAGAAAAGTATGGTACGGCGCTGTATGGCATAAACAAAATGTATTTGATGATGGAAAAGCAGCACAACCGTGGCCAAGACGGTGCTGGTTTTGCAAGCATTAAATTTGATATGGATCCTGGGGAACGTTACATTAGTCGTTTGCGTTCTAGTGAACAGCAGCCCATTCAAGATGTCTTCAATCAGATTAGTGAACGAATTCAAACAGTACTCGAAGAAAAACCTGCGCTTCTCAACGATGCAGAACAATTAAAACATGAAGTTCCCTATTTAGGGGAGTTAATGTTAGGTCATGTTCGATATGGAACATTTGGAAAAAATAGCATTGAAAGTGTCCACCCCTTTTTGCGTCAAAACAATTGGATGCATCGAAATTTAATTGTTGCGGGTAATTTTAACATGACCAATGTCAATGAATTATTTGAGAACTTGGTTAGCCTCGGTCAGCACCCAAAAGAAAGAGCAGACACTATAACGGTGATGGAAAAAATAGGTCACTTTTTAGATGACGCCGTTGCCAAACTATACAAGAAATTAAAAAAAGAAGGCTTTAATAAATATGAGGCTACGCCCAAGATTGCAGAGCGTTTAAACATTGCAAAAATTTTGCGTAAAGCAGCCAAAAACTGGGATGGGGGCTATGCCATGGCTGGTATGGTTGGACATGGAGATGCCTTTGTTTTGCGTGATCCAGCTGGAATTCGACCAGCGTTTTATTGTGAAAACGACGAAATGGTTGTGGTTGCCTCCGAACGTCCGGTAATCCAAACTGTTTTCAATGTGCCTATTGAAAGTATCAAGGAGTTAGACCCCGGTCATGCGATTATCGTGAAAAAATCTGGTAAAGTGTCTATCGATCCTGTATTAGAGCCCTTGGAAAAAAAATCGTGTTCATTTGAGCGTATTTATTTTTCAAGAGGAAGCGATGCATCGATCTATACTGAACGTAAAAATTTAGGAGAACGACTGTTTCCTCAGGTGTTAGATGCAATTACACATGATTTAAAAAATACGGTATTCTCTTATATACCCAACACAGCCGAAACTTCTTTTTATGGACTAGTGGGAGCAGCGCAGAAGCATTTACAAACACAAATCACAAAAGAGATTGAAAGCGATCAAATGGACAAAGAGCGCTTGAAGACGCTGTTGAACCTGAGTCCAAGGATTGAAAAAATAGCCATCAAAGATGCCAAACTGCGAACTTTTATTACTGCAGATAGCAGTCGAGATGATTTAGTCGCACACGTTTATGATATTACTTATGGTGTTGTTAAATCATCAGATAACTTAGTTATCGTTGATGACAGCATTGTACGTGGAACAACGCTTCGTAAGAGTATTTTGACCATGTTGAACAGGCTGTCTCCAAAGCAAATTGTGGTTGTCTCTAGTGCTCCTCAAATTCGTTATCCAGATTGTTATGGAATTGATATGGCAAAACTAGAAGACTTTATTGCCTTTCAAGCTGCAATTGCCTTGCATGAAGAGAAAGGAAATTTAAAAACTACCCTAGACGCTATTTATGCGAACTGTCAAGACAGTGTGGAGAATGATACTGCCGAGGCCGAAAATCATGTCAAAGCATTGTATGCTCCTTTTGCACAATTAGAGGTGTCTGAAAAAATAGCTCAATTATTAACTCACTCTTCCATTAAGTGTCCAGTGAATATAATTTTTCAGACAGTAGAAGGGCTGCATAAAGCTTGTCCAGCGCACAAAGGAGATTGGTATTTTAGTGGAGATTATCCCACTCCTGGAGGGAATCGTGTTGTTAATCGGGCGTTCATGAACTACTATGAAGGTAAATCTGAACGCGCATATTAACACTTTGTCGTTAAATAATGCAGTTAATCGATTTTTTAAACATACTGTTACCAGAAACAGCATCTTTATACAACCAGAACATAAGTAGGTTAAGTTCATGGTAAGATTTGGGGCAAAAAAGGAGGAATTTATTCCTCCTTTTTTATTTTATATACATTTCAGCCAAAAAAAAAGAGGACTCTAAGGCCCTCTCTCTTCATAACTCTTTACGTATTGTATTACACTTGAGCAGCATATACTGCACTCACGGCGTTCCAATCAACCACATTAAAGAATGCATTGATATAATCTGGGCGACGGTTTTGGTAATTTAAGTAATAGGCATGTTCCCATACATCTAAACCGAGGATTGGGTGACCACCACAACCAATTCCTGGCATAAGTGGATTGTCCTGGTTTGGTGTAGAGCAAACCTCTACTTTCCCTCCTTTGTGAACACATAGCCAAGCCCATCCAGAACCAAAGCGAGTTGCTGCGGCTTTACTGAAAGCTTCTTTAAAGGCGTCAAATGATCCAAAAGCAGTATCGATTGCTGTAGCTAGTGCTCCTGTTGGTGAGCCGCCAGCAGTTGCTCCCATGGTAGACCAGAAAAGTGAGTGGTTGTAAAATCCACCTCCATTGTTTCTTACTGCTCCATTGTCAAGATCAAGTGTTGTTAAAATGTCTTCAATGGATTTCCCTTCTAACTCGGTTCCTGCAACTGCATTATTTAAATTAGTGGTGTATCCATTGTGATGTTTTCCATGATGAATTTCCATCGTACGCGCATCAATGTGCGGTTCGAGAGCATCATAAGCATAAGGTAGTTGTGGTAATTCAAAAGCCATATCTTTTTTTTTAAACGTTAGTCTACAAATCTAAAGATTAATTACATTTAAACTATCATGGAAATTCAGCACATTTCACCTTCTTTTCACATTTACAATGCCTCTGCAGGCTCTGGAAAGACTTTTTTGTTGGTTCAAAAGTATTTGGAAACCCTTTTAAGGGAGCAAAATGGCGATGGTTTTCATCGAATGTTGGCATTGACTTTTACCAACAAGGCAGTGTTTGAAATGAAATTCAGAATTTTAAAACAATTGCACACTTTTGCGGCAACCCAAAAGGCATTGAGAAATGATCCTATGGCAATCAATATAATGAAGGAGTTGAACATAGATTCAGTTGAATTGGTTAAACGTGCTCGACGGGCCATGCATTCCATCTTACATGATTATGCCGCATTTGATGTCATTACTCTTGATAGTTTTACTCATCGAGTGATTCGTTCTTTTGCCAAAGATTTGGGTTTGTCTTATAATTTTAATGTGGCGCTTCAGGTCGATGTAATGCTTCAAGAAACGGTCGATTCCCTCCTCAATAGCGTTGGCGAAGAAGAAGAAATTACTCAGATTTTAGAGAATTTCACCTACGACAAAATGGAGGATGAAGGAACAAGTTGGGACATAAAACAAAGTTTATTTCTCGCAGCAAAACTCCTTCTAAATGAGAACGATCGTCAAGAGATAAAATCGATCGCTGGATTAAGCGAGCAGCAAAAACAGCAACAACAAAGATTTATTGTCGATAAGAACAAAGCCTTAAAATTGGCCCTAGTAGAGAAAGGGAAAAAGACCGTTGATCTCTTAAAAGCAAATGGACTCTCCTCGACAGATTTTTCCTATGGCACACTTTACAATCGATTTTTGAAACTCTCTAAAGGTGATTTTGATGGCCTCGACAGTGGAAAATTTCATCAAAACTTACAAGAGGGTAAAGGCATTTACCCATCAAAAATAGACGATAATAAGAAGCAATTAATCGAACAATTGTTACCCAGTCTTTTGTCTGATTATGAAGAAGCGTTAGAGAACTACTATATTTTTTTATTGACGAATGATATAAAAAAGCAGTGGGTACCGTTGCGTCTCTTGGCACGTCTAGCAAAGCAGTTGGAATTGAGGCAAAAAGAAGACAATACTGTTTTACTTTCAACTTTTAATGAACGAATCGCCAAAGAGATTTTAACCCATCCTGCATCTTTTATTTATGAACGTTTGGGCGAGAATTATCGGTATTATTTTTTAGACGAATTTCAAGACACCTCTAATTTGCAATGGAAAAACTTAATTCCTTTAATTGAAAATGCACTCATTAGTCAAGATCTGAATGGAAAGAGTGGAGCCCTTTTGTTGGTGGGGGATCCAAAACAATCGATTTATCGTTGGAGGGGAGGTGATGTTGATCAGTTTGTTGGCTTGTTGGGAGAAGATCAACCTTTTCCAATCGAAAAAAATATTGTTTCACTTGCAACCAATTACCGAAGTACTTCACAAATAATCAATTTCAACAACGCCCTATATGCCTCTTTGGAGAACTATTTGACCTTCACCGAAAACAAGCACATTTTTGGTAAAAGTGCCCACCAAAAAACACATATTAAAGATGGAGGCTATATTCAGCTTGATGTTTTAAGTATTGAAGAAATAGAAGAAGACAAAGCCGCTTACTCCAATAAGGTGCTTACATTAATAAAAAAGTGCCATGAAGAAGGAACTTCCTATAATGAGATGGCTGTTTTGGTGAGAAAAAGAAAGCAGGCAGAGCAGATTACACAATCGCTTTCTTCACATAATTTACCTGTAATTTCTTCAGATTCACTCGTGTTAGGGAAATCTCCCTATGTTCAATTTCTTCTCACGGTGATTTGCCTGCACGTAAAACCAGCCGATTTATTGTATAAAAAAGAGCATTTAGATTTCTTATATGTGACCAAGCAAAGAGCAATGGATCAACATGATTTTGTCGTGCAAAAAATCAAGCAACCCATTGCGAAAGTATGGAAAGAAGAAGGTATTGAATTTGACCTGAACCGTTTTGAATTATATTCACTCTATGATGTGGTTGAACAATTGTGTTTTGTTTTTCCAAACCTCCAGACAAATGAGCCTTTTGTACAAAGTTTTTTGGACGTGTTGTTTAACTTTCGTCAAAAAGAAAACGCAAGCCCGCAAGCATTTCTTGATTTTTGGGAAAAAGAGGGGCAATTCAAAACCTTACATATGGCTGATGCTAGTCACGGTATTCGTGTGTTGACGATTCATCAAGCCAAAGGCTTAGAGTTTCCAGTAGTCTTTTTTCCCTATGCTGACGAACCCATTCATCCCAACCACAAACGCAAAATATGGTTAGACACAACCTCTTTTTTTGGAGAACAATTTCCTTTGGCTTGGATCAATTTATCCAAACGCTTGGAGCTCTATGGGCCAGCAGGTGAAGAATGTTTTCAGCGCATTCGTCGCGAGGAAGAGATTGATGCATGGAATACATTTTATGTCGCAACAACACGTGCTGTAGACCAGTTGTATATAATCACTAAAGAAACCAAAAAAGGCACAATTTCATACGCTGGCTTTTTGGAAAAATTTATTGAAGAGCAAAATAAGTCAAGTAATAACACTTCGTTTAGCTGGGGCAAGAAACCACCCATTGAGCAGCCGCCATCGACTGTTCTTTTAGCGCCAAAAGCAGTAGCCGAGCCAGTGTCAAAACACCCTTATGAAGCCCGTTTAATCTGGCAACTTGAACAGAATAAAGATGGAGGCGAAGCCAAAGATTTTGGGTTAATTATTCATGCATTGTTTGCCCAAATTGATTATGCTGAAGATGTTGAAACTGTATTGAATGACGGATACCACCGAGGCAATTTCTCAAAGGAGGACATGACCTTGTATATTAAGATGTTTAAAAGTGTGGTCGAACACCCTAAATTACTTACTTATTTTTCAAAGGAATACAGTGTTTTAAATGAACAAACAATATTGCTGGACAAGGGGCAAGTGCTTCGGCCTGACCGTATCGTGATTAATGATCAACAGGCCGTTGTGTTAGATTATAAAACAGGGGAGCAAAAGGAAGAGCATTTAGCGCAAATTAAGGGCTATTGTCAAGCGGTAAATCAAGTAACGCAGAAAAACACACTAGGCTATTTGATTTACTTTTCAAAAAAAACAGAAAACCAACTGAATGTTTTAAAGATTTGCATAATTGGAGAATAGCGATAAACCCTTTAAATTCCTTTGTTAACTCGACTATTACTGTTATTTTTATTAAAAATAATAAAAACACCATGAAAACATTAATCAGAGGTTTATTTCTAGTCTTAACACTCGTTATAACATCTGTAGCGCAAGCGCAAGATGATAATAACCCTTGGGTCATTTCATTTGGTGTTAATGCGGTTGACAGTTATCCAACCAATGCACCTACAAATCAATTTGGTGGAGAAACAGGAAATTGGTTTAATGAGTTTTACAATACCTCACATTGGAATATATCTTCCATATCTACACTTGGTGTATCAAGATATGTTGTAGATAGATTTTCGCTTTCAAGTAGATTTAGTTTTAACCAATTAACAACATTTGGTGATACATCGGTTCAAGGGACAACATTTGCCTCACTAAACTTAGTTGCACGTAACTCTCTTGCAAAGAAAAGTTCAACATGGGAGCCTTTCACGGAAGTTGGTGCAAACTACAACTGGTTGGATGATGAGCAATATTTCGGTTTCACTGTAGGAGGTGGATTGGTTTATTGGAAAAATGATAACCTAGGTATTTCTTACCAGGTAAATTATAACCACAGTGTTGAGTCAGTAACAGGCCTAACAAACTTCCAGCATTACCTTGGTGTAAACTTTAAGTATGGTGGAGTTGATACAGATGGTGATGGTGTATACGATAAAGACGATGCTTGCCCAGAGGTTGCCGGTTTAGAAGAATTTGGCGGATGTCCAGATTCAGACGGTGACGGAATAACCGATAAGGAAGATGCCTGTCCAAACAGAGCTGGTTCTGCAGAAATGAACGGTTGTCCTGACACTGATGGCGATGGTCTTTCTGATATTGAAGATGCATGTCCAAACCGTGCAGGTACTGCTCAAATGGGTGGTTGTCCTGATACTGACGGTGATGGTGTAAGCGATAAAGACGATACATGTCCAGAAGAAGCTGGTCCTGCCGCTAACAACGGATGTCCTTGGCCAGATGCTGACGGAGACGGTGTTGCTGATAAAGATGATTCTTGTCCTGAACTAGCAGGCGTTGCTGCAAACAATGGTTGTCCTGAATTACCACAAGATGTTATTGAAACAATGAATACTGAAGGAACAATGATTCGTTTCAAAGCGGAAAGCGCTGAAATAATTGGAGCAGATTCTGCCGAGGTTATTCAGAAAATCAAAGGAATTTTAGAAAGTTATCCTACTGCAACTTTTGTTGTTGAAGGTCACGCTTCAAGTGATGGAAGTAAAGGATACAACCTTAAATTGTCTGAATCACGTGCTGCTTCAGTTCAAGCAGCTCTAATAGCTGCAGGTGCAGACGCCAGTCGTCTTTCTACTGCTTCTTATGGAGAAGAAAAACCAATTGGTAACAACGATACCGCTATAGGTAGAAAAGTAAATAGAAGAGTTCAGTTTACAGTAGGTAAAGAATAACCTCTTTCTATAGAATTAAAATAATGCCTTGAATAACAAGGCATTATTTTTTCTCATATTCGTCAATTCCATAAATAGGTATTACTTTAATTAAAAATTTAAGCAGTGATTCCTTTTTTAGCCGAAGCCGTAAAAACCATACAGTCCAAGAATGCATCGTTAGCAGATGTAATTGTTGTACTACCAAGTAAGCGAGCAAAGGTTTTTTTAGTCAATCATCTTCTTCAACAGATTGATTCCCCTCAGTTTTCTCCTCAAATTTTCAGTATTGAAGAATTTGTTGGCAATCTGTCTCAACTCAAGAAAGCACCGCAGATACAGCAAGTATTTACCCTTTATAGCGCTTATCAAGAGTGTATTGCCAAAGAAAAGCAAGACAGTTTTGAAAATTGCTTGCAGTGGCTCTCTCGTTTGCTAAAAGACTTTAATGACATTGACGCTTATCAAGTAGATCCAGCCACAATCCTCACCAATGTTGGTGCGTTTTATGCACTGGAATTACTCAACGATGAAGAGGAGGAATTTTCCATCGATCAGGCCTTTTGGGAAGCTTTGCCCAACATATATGATGAATTCAAGAACAAGTTGGTCGATAAGCAATGGGGTACCATGGGGATGTTGTACAGAGAAGCACTAGATTCTCTTCAAATATATATGGATCAAACACAGAAGCAGCATTATTTTGTTGGCTTTAATGCATTGAATACATCTGAAGAATATTTATTTCAAGAGTTTTTAACCAGTGGAAAGGGCGAGGTGTTATGGGATTTAGACAATGCACTCTATGAAGATTCGATTCATGCATCTTCTCGTTTTATTCGTAAATATCAAAACGAATGGACTCACTACAGAAAACAGCCAAGTTCGTTTAACTCATCTCGTTTTAGTGGAGCAAAAAACATTAAAGCTGTTGGTTTTTCAGGCAGTATTGAACAGGCTCAATATGTGGGAAAATTGCTTCAAACGTCTCCTTCTGCGTCCAATTCGACGGTGGTAATTCTAGGCGATGAATCCATGTTGCTTCCTGTGTTATCCCATCTACCATTGACGCAAAACCATTGGAATGTAACCATGGGGTATCCTATTGCTCAATTGCCCGTGACGCAATTTTTTATTGACTTTTTGACCTTGCATTCATCGCACAATGATGAAGGATATGAACGAAAACAATTGTTAAGTGTTTTAAATTATCCCCCCATTCGTAGATGCCTAGTTCAGGAGAGTACTGCAAACAAGGAAGATCTCCTGTTGCTAGAACGTTTATATTCCCCGAGAACACCATTTAGCTCGCTCAAATCCTTTGTTAAGGCTCCTCTTGGTGAGGCATTGGTTACAATTCCAAAAGATGCTTTTATTCTTTTGGATCAATGTTTAGCGCTAATAAATCACTTGCTCAATTTTTTTTCAACCCAAAAAACAACAGAGCTTGCGCAAGCAACACTTCTTGGGTTGCGAAAATTAATTCTTCAAACCAAGGTGCAGCTTCAATCGGAAGCAATTGATATTTCAATTCCGGCAGTTTTATTTTTGTTGAAAGAGGGAATACAATTGCAAACCATCGATTTTAAGGGCGATCCTGTTCAAGGATTACAGTTAATGGGAATGTTAGAAACGCGAGTATTGGATTTTGAAACAATCATCATTACCAATGTAAATGAAGGTATTTTACCCGTAGGTAAAAACGATCAAAGCTTTTTCCCTTTTTCTTTAAAAAAACACTTTGGCCTTCCCACCTTTCTAGATAATGACGCGATTTATACGTACCACTTTTACCGTATTCTACAGCGGGCAAAAAACATTCATCTATTGTATAATGCAACAAGTGAAGGCCTCAATGCTGGAGAAAAAAGTAGGTTTATTCGTCAATTGGAATTGGCAAAATTTCCAAAACACACGTTTAGTGATCGTCACGCTTCTCGAAATATTGTTGTTCAAGAGAAACCCATCCAAGAGGTTCAAAAAAGCGAAACCATTATAGCTCAGCTCGAAAAGGTGGCAGATAAAGGATTTTCACCAACCTCTTTGAGTAGTTATTTGGTCAATCCAATTGATTTTTATCAGCGCTATGTTTTAGGGATAAGGCCACCCATAGAAACAGAGAAGGTGCTGTCACACTTTCAGCGCGGTAATATTATTCACGAAACTTTAGAAAAGTTGTATGCTCCTTTTGTTGGGAAACCAATGCAACTTGCTTTTTACGAAGAGATGTTTGACAACTTACATTCGATTCTTTTATCTTTTTACGTAAAAGTGTACCCGCAAGCCGAGAAACCAACGGGAGAAAATCACTTGATATTGGCGGCTTATGAGCGTTCTCTGATAGAGTTTTTGACCCAAGAAATGCAATTAATCAAACAAGGCGCAGGTTTGACAATCTTGGAAGTTGAAAAGGAATTTTCTGTTGACCTACCCATTTCATCACTAGCTGGTTCCGTTAAGATTGGAGGTACAATTGACCGAATTGATCGTTTTAATGGTGTTTTACGTTTCATTGATTACAAGACAGGCGTTATAGAAAAAACGAAGTTATATTGGAATGGATGGGAAGATTTTGTGGGAGAATATAAGCGACAACCTCTTTTTCAAGTACTCTTATACGCATGGTCTCAACAAGCTCATTATCCAATGGACACTACCTTTGAGACGGGCATAATTTCCTTAAAAACACCCATGGCGAATGTCTTACCAGTGGTCAGGAAAGATCTTCCAAAAACAATAAATCAGTGTCAAATTGATACTGCGTTTGTAGAAGATTTCGAACAGTTTTTAACGGGCTTAGTAGAAGAAATCTTTGATGTGCAAAAGTCTTTTGTATATTTGGAGAACGAAATGGATTAATTCCTTTACGACAACTATATTTAAATGGGTAAAGAAAAGGGTGGCGATAGAAAAGAATTGAATTGGTTTCTCCAATTATTCACCATTGGTGATCGATTTTCTGTGCGTGACTTCTACGACCGTTTAAAGAAAGGGTTTGTTGAATTTTTAATCGTATTTTTTGGTGTATTGGTTTCTTTCTCTGTAGAGCAACAGGGAGAAAATTTTGATGATCGCGGTTCCAATATCGATAATTTATCTGGTCTTCGTGATGAGCTGATGCAAATGCGAGAGTATACACAAGAATATGTCACTCAAAATGAGTGGGTGACTGATATGTATCTCCAGCAATACCTTCGCTGGGAAGAAGATAATGACAGTATTTTTTTAGTCTACGAGGAGGAAGATGATTTTTATTACCCACCCATGGCTTTATATACAAATCGAGATCCATTCAATCCGCCACGTGTTGTTTATGACGCAATTAAGCTTGATGGAACTTTTCGTTTTTTAGGGTCAGATATTGGTCGATTGGTCAACGACAACTATGATGGTACAGATTTAAAATATTTGATGATCAACACTGACAAGGAAGAAAAAACATTTGTCGATGAGTACAGGTCTCGCTTAGCTACCCAGTGGGTTTTTGATATCGAAAACATAGAGGTCGAGGATAATTCTTTTTGGGTAGAAAACAGAAAGTATCTTCAGCAAGATCGTTTTATCAAATACAATTTATTTAAGCGCCTTGAGTTGTGGGATCAGATTAATGAGCAGCTGCTTAGTTATGACGGGACCTTGGCTGAAAACATCAAAATTCTAGATTCAGTCCTTTTGGAAAAAGAACGAGAATGGACGCTTATTTGGTGGTGGGGGGAGACACCAAGTTGGCTACAATCTTCCCCGAAATTAGCGACGGAGGAACCCCAGGACCAGGAACCGTTAGTTGACCAGTAAAATACAAATCCTTTACTTTTTTGCTTTTTAGTTTTGGTCGTAAGAATGCGGTTTGCAATAGTGTATTGGCCATTCCGTATGCATTTCCCTTGTACGAATTGTATTCTTCTACAAAATCATTGACACAGAAAGATTCGCTGAAAAGAATTGCATCGCGTACAGATTGATCGGTCAAGTGCTCTAAACGATCAATTATGATGTTAAAGTATTTTTCGCGCATCTCAGGAGTGTCTTCCAAGCCCGGTGCAATTGGAATGAGTAAGAAGCATGCTTCTTTGCCTTCTGGTGCCATAGAACTATCTGTCATGGAGGGGAAATTCCCATAGAACAATGGGCTCTCTGGCCATTTAGGATTGTCGTAGATGTCGGCTGCATGTGCATCAAAATCAACATCAAAGAAAAGGGTATGATGCGAAACATTCTTTACTTTTTTATCTAAGCCTATAAAAAACAACAAAGATGAAGGAGCAAATGTTTTCTTGTCCCAATATTTTTCGGAGTAGGCACGATATTTTGATTCCAGTAAACTTTCAGAATGATGATAATCGGCCCCACTAATAACGATATCTGCATTGATTATTTCTTGATTCGCTACAATTCCTACTGCTTTTCCTTCTTCAACAAGAATTTTTTCTACCGTTTGATTGGTGTGAAATTCTACCCCTAGTCCTTTAGCTAAGCGAACCATTCCTTCTACTACTGAATACATTCCTTTGTCGGGATGCCAAGTACCTAAACCAAAGTCCGCAAAGTTCATAAAATTGTAAAAGGCGGGAGTTTGACTGGGTTTAGCGCCCAGAAACAGAACAGGAAATTGAAGTATTTGCGCCAAACGAGGATTGTTGAATTCTTTCATTACCTCTCGTTTAATTGTGCTCAGAAAATAGCCCACTTTTTTAACAGTAGCTGGAGTCACGAGCTCAAGTGGTGAAATCCCTGGTCGGTACACTAAATCTTTAATGGCAATATTGTAATTATCTTCTGCCTTTTTAATGAATCGTTTCAACGGAATTGAACTGCCGGCTTCTTCTTTTTCAAAAGCGACGTAAATCTTTTCAAGTGTGTCACCAATTTTTATGGATTCTTGCTTATCAAAATAAACCTCATAACCGGGATCTAATTTTTCTAAGGTGTAGTATTCACTTACTTTTTTCCCAAAATCACCAAAATAACTATCAAATACACCGGGCATCCAGTACCATGAAGGACCTATATCAAAGGTGAACCCGTCTTTCTTGAATTGACGCGCTCGCCCTCCTGGGGTACTGTTTTTTTCATACACTGCTACTTCATGCCCTTCTTTGGCTAAATAAGAAGCGACAGAGATTGAAGAGAAACCAGACCCTATTACGATTATTTTTTTCATGGCAAATTTTGGTGTAGGCTATTTGAGTAAATAGCATACGTTTTAAGTATAGTTTATTGTTTACGCTTGATACGTGCTTTGTATATTTCTTCTACAAAAGCAGCGCTAATTACTCCGGTTGGGATAGCCACAACTGCAATTCCAACCAATGAAATGAGGGAAGCAAATATTTTCCCACCAACAGTTATCGGATAAACATCTCCATAACCAACCGTTGCCAGAGAAACTGTTGCCCACCAAATAGATTCTGTAATACTGGAGAATTTTTCTGGTTGTGCGTCATATTCTAAGTAATAAATGGCTGAGGCAGAAAATAAAATGGTTAAAGTGGATAAGAACAGGGTGAACACAAGTTCATTTTTAACAGAGAATAAAGCTTTTGTAAACACCTTGAGGGAATTACTTTTTCGACCGAATTTAAAAATTCGAGTTAAACGGAAAAGGCGTAATATTCGTAAAAAACGTCCGTCTAGTTTGATGAATTGATTGAGGTAGAATGGTAGAATCGAAATTAAATCGATAATACCAAAAAAACTAAAAATGTATTGAAAAGCACCAGTGGCACCGTTTTGATAAATAGCATATCCAATGCGGTACAAGTATTCTGCACTAAATACAATGATTGAAATGATCTCAAAGATTTGAAAATAAGTGCCATAAGCTGTTCTTAGGCTTAGGTGTGATTCCAGTATCATTGCACCAACATTCATAAAAATTAGAATGTAGATGCTTTTATCTATCCAAGCATGTAGATCTTTTACTTTCAAAATTTATTGTTTGTTCATGTCACGAATAATAAACACGCAAACAAGTATTGTGGTAACGATAACAACATTGGCAACAAAAGTAGTAGTCATAATATAGTAATTAGTGTTGAAACAAAAATACGGAAATCTCCCGAATCTTCTATGCTGCTTCCCACTACATTTAATGTATTATCGAATGCAGCTATTATTTTGTCTAAGCTCAATCAGTAAAAAGAGTTAAAATACTTTTTTGTTTAACCTTTTATTATTATATTTAAACAGTTTAATTTAATTTGGTTTAAGACACCTCTGTAGATTTACTTCCAAAGTCAAATTCTAAAATCCTATATGCAGAGGTGTTTTTTTAAAAAAGCAGTACCTTTCACTGTATGAATACACGTTCTGACCAAGTAACACAACTTTATTTATTTTCTTTTAAACGCAATAAACCTTGGGCTTTTAAGCAAATGGGAATTGGGTACAGTCAACTCAATGATATATCTGATTTGTCTTTTTTCCGCCTCTTGGGAACTGGTGGAGGAGCTGGATTTAGTTTGCGCCCAGACTTTTCAACCTATGCTTTTTTAGGTGTTTGGAAGAATGCTGCGGCTGCAGTTCAATTCAAAGAGGAACATCGGTTTATACAAGATTATTTTGAAAAGGCGAGTAGTATTCGCTTGCTAACTCTCTCAAATATAAAAAATCAAGGAATGTGGGGTGGACAAAACCCATTTCAGTCCCCCAAAGATTTAGTAGCTGGAAATAAAAAAGTTGCCATCATTACACGGGCAACACTTCGTTGGTCGCGTTTATTGTCTTTCTGGCGTGCTGTACCCAGAGCCAGTAGAGCAATTGAAGCGGCAGAAGGAGTGTATTTTTATAAGGGAATTGGTGAATGGCCGTTTATTCAGCAAGCGACCATTAGCTTGTGGGATTCAATGGACAACGTTCTACAATTTGCCTATAAATCTGCAGAGCATGGAACAATTGTAAAAGAAACAAGGCAAAAAAGATGGTATACAGAGGACCTGTTTTCACGTTTCTATGTTGAACAAGATGAACAATTGAAGGGATGAAAAAAAGTATTGTCATTGGTGCCGGTATTGCTGGAATAGCGACTTCTATTCGTTTAGCAAAAAAAGGCTATACTGTAGAAGTTTATGAATCAAATCGCTACCCTGGCGGGAAGCTGAGCGCTTTTTCATCGGAAGGTTACCGATTTGACGCTGGGCCATCTTTGTTTACCATGCCACAATATGTTGATGCACTTTTTGAATTATGTGATGAAGATCCACGTGCGCATTTTACTTACCAAAAGAAAGAGATTGGTTGTGAATATTTTTGGCCAGATGGAACCCGTTTAACCGCTTTTAGCGATCAAGATCGCTTCCTTAAAGAAGTTGAAGAAAAATTAAATGTGGACCCCTCTGTAGTGAAAAATTATCTGGCAAGAGCAAAAGAAAAATTTGATTTAACTGCTGAGTTATTCTTGGAAAATTCATTACACAGATGGGGAACATTTTTAACAAAAAAAACTATCAAAGCCTTGTCGAGGCTTCCACTTTTTGAACTCAATAAAAGTTTGGCTAAGGTCAATACAGCTCAATTGAAAGAGCCACATTTAGTCCAGTTTTATAACCGTTTTGCGACCTATAACGGCTCTTCTCCTTTTCAAACCCCGGGTATAATGACGCTTGTTCAGCATTTAGAGTCGGAGTATGGGACATTTGTACCCGAAGGAGGAATGGAACAAATAAGTCAATCTCTCTATCTGTTGGCCAAACGTCAGGGAGTTAAATTTCATTTCAATCAAAAAGTCACAGAGATTCTCCACACCAAAAATGAGGTCACAGCTGTTATGGTAGACAAGCAAAAACTGTTTGCCGACGTGATTGTATCTAATATGGATATTTTCCCAACCTACCGACATCTTCTGCCAAAAGCAAAAGCTCCTGAAAAAATACTTGCACAGGAAAGATCTAGTTCAGCAGTCATTTTTTATTGGGGAATTCAAAAACAATTTCCTTCTTTGGATTTGCATAATATCTTTTTTTCTGAGGACTATCAAGCGGAATTTAAAGCTATTTTCAAGGAGCACTCGCTCTATGATGACCCCACAATTTATGTTAATATTACGGCAAAAGATGTTCCCTCTGATGCGCCCGAGGGCTGTGAAAATTGGTTTGTTATGATCAATACACCCGCAGATTATGGGCAGGATTGGGAGGCAGATATTGTATCGCTTCGCACCAAAGTGTTGGACAAGTTAGAGGTGCGATTAACTACCAGCATACGCAAACATATTGTGACAGAAGAAGTGTTGACTCCACCCAAAATACAAGCCAAAACACAGTCCCATTTGGGTGCTTTGTATGGTGCATCTAGTAACGATAAAATGGCTGCTTTTTGGCGTCATCCGAATTTTTCGCGTGAATTTAAAAATCTTTACTTTTGCGGTGGTAGTGTTCATCCAGGGGGAGGTATCCCATTGTGTTTGTTGTCTGCCAAAATTGTTAGCGATCAATTAGCTCCGTTACATGATAAATAAAAACTCCATTCAATTAAACGACATTGCCATTGGCATAGTATGGCTTTTCCACGTGAGTGGAATAGTGGGGATCTTGTATGGCGATTCGCAATGGTTTGTTGGTGCGACCCCCCTCAATTTGGTACTTTCCTTTGTGTTGTTAATGGTTACAAGCCGAAAAGAACCGAAGGTATATTGGATGGCGGGAATTACTTTTCTTGTGGGTATGGTTGCCGAAGCTCTTGGAGTAAATTATGGGATTATTTTTGGCCAATACGAATATGGTGATGCATTGGGTTGGAAAGTAGCTGGCGTGCCTTGGTTAATTGGTGTCAATTGGGCGATTCTTACTATATGTTGTGCTGCCATTGCAGCAAATATTGCAGGGCATATTCTCAGTAAAATTTTTCTAGGGATAGGCTTAATGCTCTTGTTGGATGCTGTAATAGAACCCATTGCCCCCTTGTTGGATTTCTGGGAATTTACAGGAGGAACGGCTCCAGCCCAAAATTACATTGGGTGGTTTTTGACAGCACTGCCCTTGCATGTTTTTTACCACCTTTTCAAAATTGAGATTAAAGGTACATTCACCCATCATCTTTTCTTATTACAAATTGTATTTTTCACCATACTTTTACTGCAAATCAATACCCTTCAAAATGCACTCTAAATTCATTCTTTTTTGTATTGCTTTAATGTTCATTCGTTGTTCCTCTTCTGTAGAACAGAAGAACCCAACGGTTGTTCAAGAAGAAAAGCCTTTGAGCATAGAGAAGGAGTCAATTCAGGTATATCAATTACAAGAAAACGCTCTCCTAGATTCCTTGTTGTTTCCCATTGAGGAATTCACATTATTCCGATCGACAATAGAAGATTTGTCGAAGCTCAATCCTGCAGGCCTAGAGCCTTTTCTATATGATGCTTTGCTGAAATGTAACGACTTATTGCGGCAGAAACTTCCAGTGCCCTTTTCAACACCTGATATTCATAGCAGACTAAAAGTTGTAAAAACGGAATTAATAAAGGCGCGCTATTATGGGCAAGAAGCTGATCAGGAACAACTCAACGAAAGTTTGAAAAAATTATACAAAGCTTACAAGGCCTATTTAATGCGTATTGAAGACTATGCCGTTGAAGTGAAAGAGGAAAACAATTTGGAGGTAAACAAACCAGAACGTTTAGAGGTATCCAGACGTTGAAAAAGCTTTGGCGTTAACTTCAATGCTGAACAGTTCGTTTTCGTCAATGCTTGCAGCTATTTTGGTTAAATGCTTTTGGTAAATCAAGGCGTTCTTTTCGGTTAGATCTACTTGAATCAACTCTTCGATATTTGCTTTGAATAACTGATCTTGGCTAAGGCATTCCGCAAAAGAATTTTTCTTATCTCTTCCAGGTTTTGTCATCATCAATTGACGAATATCTGGACGTTTTAAGATCACATCTTCAGCCTCTATTCCATGTTCTCTTAAAAGATTGCTGAAATCATAGAACATACTATTACGGTAGAGAGCTTGTTGATTAAAGAAACGCTTAAAGCCGGGGAGGTCTTGTCGATCTGCGGCATTTAAATACATCAATTTATCCTTTCTACTCTGATTGAGTAAACGTTCAAGTAATATGACAGTGTTTTTTTTAGACACAGTAGGCTGTTTCAATTAGATTAAATATATAACCTTAGATAGTTGATTTTACACATTTGCTATTTTAATATCAACAAGTTTTCAACGACAAAGCGATAGTCGAGCGCTGTTTGAATTTTGGCAGAAGAGATGACACGGTCGTGTGCTTTTTTTGACAGAAAAACGGGAGTAGGCAATATTGCTAAAGCTGCCATTTCAGTATAGTATTTTTTTCTACTGGGATGATAAGGGGTAACTCCATTGAAGGTGATATTCCCTTTGAATTTAGTAACACAAGCAAGAATAAGACCAATGCAATCGATTAGGTGAATTAAATTAATTCTTCCTTCAGCATTTGAGATTTGACCTTTTTTTGCCAAACTAAAAATGGGGTGGCGGTTTGGACCAATTAATCCACCAAAACGAATAATACAACTTTCGAAAAAGGGGTTTATTAACAGTTTTTGTTCACAAGCCAAGAGTTGTTTTCCCGATTCAGAAGTAGGCTTTGCCTTCAATGTTTCGTCAATTTCTCCACTTGCTTGGCCATAGACCGACGTACTACTGATGAAAACCACTTTTTTAACCTCTTGTGCATTAACTTCCTTGATGATTTCTTCCATGACTAGGTCAAAGCGTTTTCCCGGATTTTGTCTAATTCCTGGTGGAATAGCAATAATGAGTAGATCAAGTGCTAAAAGGAAGGGGGCCAAAGAAGAACAGTCATTGACAGTACATTCGCTTAAAAAAGGAGTAACTCCTTGCGATTTTATTTTTGCAAGTTTCTCTTTCGATGTTGTGGTACCTCGAACAACATAGCCAGCATCGACAAGCTGTTTTGCCAAGGGTAAGCCCAGCCAACCACAGCCCAACACCCCAATTAATTTAGTACTTTTCTCCATCATAATTCTACCCCTAAAGATAACGAAGGATTGCTTAGATATGTGCTTTATTTATTTTTTGTTACCTTGTATATTCACCTAAACACTAAAACCATGGCAGTAAAAAGTTTCCAAGGTCCACGCGCAGATACTGAAAAAGCAAAACCAGCCAACATACTTGTACGGGATATTATGACAACAAACATCGTCTCTTTCAGGGAAGATGAATCTATACACGATGTGATGAAAGCCTTGATCAAGCATCGCATTTCTGGCGGACCTGTTGTGAATGAAAAAGGTCAATTGATCGGGATCATTTCTGAAGGCGATTGCATGAAAGAAATTTCGGATAGTCGTTATTTCAATATGCCAATTTTAGATAAATCTGTTGGTCATTTTATGACATCAAAAGTGGAGACGTTGCCAGAAGAAATGAGTTTGTTTGACGCAGCATCTATGTTTCACTCAACGGGTAGACGACGCTTTCCAGTTCTGGATAATGGCAATCTAGTGGGACAAGTAAGCCGTAAGGATATTGTCATTGCAGCAGCAAAATTGCGTGGGGCAACCTGGCATCAGCCATAAAACTTTTGCGCAATTCGAAAGGTGTTTGCGTGTGCTTCTAGAATGATTTTAATGTCTTTGGAGTAACCACCGCCCATGCTGCATTGTATGGGTATTCCTCTTTGTTTACAATTTTCTATGACAAAAGTGTCTCTTGCTTTACAGCCTTCAATACTCATGCCTAGACGCCCCAATTTATCAGTGGCAACAACATCTACCCCGCAGAGATAGAAAATAAAATCGGGCTGTTGTTCGTCAATTAGTCGGGGGAGTGTTTGGTGTAAAACAGTAAGGTATTCATCGTCTGTGGTTCCATCTTCAAGACCAATGTCTAGATCACTCATTTCTTTGTGAAAGGGATAATTTTTAGCTCCGTGCATTGAAAAGGTGAAAACGCCCGAATTCTTATTAAAAATTTCTGCGGTTCCATTGCCTTGATGGACATCCAGATCGACAATTAAAATCTTTTTTGCTTTTTGATGATCCAATAAATATTGTGCTGCAATGGCTTGGTCGTTTAACAAGCAAAAGGCTTCTCCCTTTCCGCTAAATGCGTGATGTGTTCCTCCGGCTATATTCATGGCAATTCCCGTATCGAGTGCTTTTATTGATCCTTCAAGAGTTCCACCAGCAATAATTATTTCTCTCTCAATGAGTTGTTCACTTAGGGGAAAACCAATTTTTCTAATTTCTTTTCTATCCAGAGCAAAGTCTAATAAGCGTTTTACATAAGCGGGTGTATGGACACGTTCAATAACAGATAAATCTATTTTTGTAGGAACAAAAAAATCTTCAGCGGTGCAGGTGCCTTCGTGCAAGAGTTGCCGCGGCAAGAGATCATATTTTTCCATGGGAAACCGATGTCCCTCTGGCAGAGGCAATTGATAAATAGGGTGATGTGCGATGGAAAGCATTAATGAATAAGAAAGCCGTTTTCTCCTCCTTTATCGGGCGAAATAAATACCATTTTACCCTCGGTATTTTCACTCATTAGGAGCATGCCTTGACTCTCGACACCACGAATGGTTCTAGGGGCTAGATTGGTTAAAACGGTAACCTGTTGTCCAACAACTTTTTCGGGAGAAAAGCTTTCAGCGATGCCCGACACAATGGTACGTGTTTCATTACCTAATTCTACTTGGAGCTGTAATAATTTTTTAGCCTTTTTCACTTTCTCGGCAGCAGTAATGGTTCCAACCCTGAGGTCAAGTTTGCTGAAATCATCAAATGTAATGGTTTCTTTTATTGGTGGAAGTTCGACCTCTTGTTGTTCGTTTTCTTCCTTTTTTTTTGACAATTTTTCTAATTGTTTTGCAATGACGTCGTCTTCAATTTTACTGAACAATAGTGTTTGTTCCCCAATGATATGCTGGGCTTTTAGCAAGGTTGATTCGTTTGCAATTGTCTCCCAAGTCAGTGGCGAATCGATGTTGAGTATTCCACGTAGTTTTTGAGCACTGTGAGGTAAAAAGGGCTCACAAATTGACGATAATGCTGCCGCAATTTGAAGAGCTACATGCATGATGGTAGGAACACGTTCGGGTTGATCTTTGATGCGTTTCCACGGCTCTTCGTCGGCAAGGTATTTGTTTCCTAAACGAGCAAGATTTAACATTTCTTGACTCGCTTCTCGAAAACGATATTTTTCAATCGATTTACCTACACGGGAGGGGAAGCATTTTATTTCGTCCAATACCGCTTGATCTTGGGATAAAATTTGACCGCTTTGTGGTACTTGGCCTGAATAGTATTTGTGCGTAAGGACAACTGCTCTATTGATGAAGTTTCCGAAAATAGCAACTAATTCACTGTTGTTGCGGGTTTGAAAATCCTTCCAAGTAAAATCATTGTCTTTAGTTTCGGGTGCATTGGCAGTCAACACATAACGAAGCACATCTTCTTGTCCAGGAAATTCTTCGAGGTATTCGTGTAGCCAAACTGCCCAATTTTTTGAGGTAGAAATTTTGTTGCCTTCTAGGTTCAAAAATTCATTTGCTGGAACGTTTTTGGGGAGAATATATTCTTTGGATGCTTTAAGTATGGCAGGGAAAATGATACAATGAAAAACAATATTGTCTTTCCCAATAAAGTGTACCAATTCAGTGTCTTTGTCTTTCCAATAGGGTTCCCAATCTTTTCCTTCACGGGCGGCCCATTCTTTGGTTGAAGAGATGTATCCAATGGGAGCATCAAACCAAACATAGAGCACTTTTCCTTCCCCTCCAGCTACCGGTACAGGGATTCCCCAATCTAGGTCACGGGTCACAGCTCTGGGCTTTAAACCATCATCTACCCAAGATTTAACCTGCCCATATACATTGGGTTTCCAGTCATTTTTGTGTCCTTCTAAGATCCATTCACGAATAAAACCTTCATACTGATCTAGAGGCAGGAACCAATGTTTGGTTGCTTTTAGTTGGGGAACAGAACCCGAGAGTGTGGATTTTGGGTTGATCAATTCGGTAGCGCTTAGCGAGCTTCCACATTGTTCACATTGATCGCCATAGGCTTCAGGGTGATCACATTTTGGACAAGTTCCAGTGACAAATCGATCGGCTAAAAATTGCTGCGCTTCTTCATCAAATAATTGTTCAGTGGTTTCTTCAATAAACTTGCCATCGACATGCATGTTTTTAAAAAATTCTGCCGCAGTTTTGTGATGTATTTCGGCTGATGTACGTGAGTAATTGTCAAATGAAATTCCCAATTGATCGAAGGAAGTTCGAATCATTGCATCATACTTGTCAATGATTTCTTTTGGGCTTACTTCTTCTTTTTTAGCGCGAATTGAAATGGCTACTCCATGTTCATCACTACCGCAAATAAAGGCTACATCTTTATTTTGTGAACGTAGGTAACGAACATATATGTCTGCCGGCACATAAACTCCAGCAAGATGACCAATGTGTATGGGTCCGTTGGTATATGGAAGAGCGGCTGTAACTGTATATCGTTTTGCGGTAAGCGCCATGAAATAAATTTTAGGCAAAAATAAGACTTTTTCTGTCCTTAAAACTTCTATTTTTATAAAGTTGAACCAAAACTTAACCCATGTCTACATCCTATGCCTTTGGAAAAGAAGCAGAACAGCGTGCTTCGGTCTATTTTAAATCGAAAGGATTTACAGTTCTAGCTCAAAATTTCCATTACCGCAAAGCTGAGGTTGACCTCATTGTACAAAAAGAATCCTTGCTAGTGGCAGTGGAAGTTAAAGCGCGATCTTCTGTTTTTTTTTGGCGACCCAGAAACCTTCGTTTCACCCAAACAAATAAAACGGTTGATCATGGCTCTTGATGCTTTTGTTGTTGAACGCAATTTAGATGTTGAGGTACGCTTTGATATTATTGCTTTTACTGTTGTTAAAAAAGAATGGAGCATGAATCACATAGAAGACGCGTCTTATCCTTTTTAAAAAAATGTTTTATTTATAACATTTAGTTTTTTAATTAACTATATTTGCCGTAAACAATACAAGATGAAGACAATAGCTTCTGTCGTGGAACATTACATTAAAACAAAGCCCTATCTATCAACAGCGATGGCGCAAGGAATCATTAACCTGACTTCTTTGGCCCGACAAATTCAACCTGAAATAGAAGAAGCATTGCAGAAGCCCGCCCGAAGTGGTGCAATTGTCATGGCATTGAAACGAATATCGGATAATTTAGAGTTTTTGTCTACCCACAAAATTGTCAAAGTACTTCAGGGAATAGGCGATATTACGGTTCGCTCAAATCTCATTGATTACAGTTTTAAAATTTCTGAAACCTTGCTCAGTGCCCAAGCAAATTTCTTGGCTGAGGTTAATGAAAGTCCACAGGTGTTCTACACCTCATCCCGGGGGGTAACAGAATCCAATATTATTGTGAGTAGTAATATGGCGCAACAAATCGACACTTATTTTAAGGATGAAACGCTCAATGAAAAAACGGAGGGACTTTCTTCGATCTCTATTAAACTTCCAACAGAGAATGTTACCATACCAGGGATTTACTACTTTATTTTTCAGCGTTTGTCTTGGGAAGGAATAAACATATTTGAAGTTATTTCTACTTCCAACGAGTTTACCATTTTGGTCGATGAAGATCATGTAAACCTTGCCTTCAAGGCCATTAAAGACCTGAAAGACCTATAGGTTTGGAAAGCAGGCTAAAGCTTCAGGAATCGTATTAATGTTTTTGATTGCCAAGCGTAGTCGTAGCCCTTGTCGCGTTTCTTTTTCTTTCAATTCTATCTTACCTTCACTTAGTTGGACCCATTGCAAGACGCTTGAGAAAAGTGGACTTTGATAATAGGCGTTTTCCTGATCGGCGATAAAGTAACCAGACAATTGTCCTCTTTTTAAGATCAAACGTTCTAGGCCTATTCCTTGTGCTTTCCATTTAAGGCGCACACTGTTGATTAAATCGTCTGCTTGCAAGGGGAGTGGGCCAAAACGATCTTCAAGGTCTCGTTGGAAAGCCATTAATTCTGCTTCATTTTTCAATACATTCAATCGATTGTAGAGCGAGAGGCGCTCGCTAACAGAGTTGATGTAATCGTCGGGAAAAAGTACCTCAAGATCTGTGTCAATTTGAATTTCCTTGACAAAGGAAGTTGGTTCATCATTTTCAGCAGGCGTTAAGAGGGTCTTAAACTCGTTGTCTTTCAATTCGTCAATTGCTTCCTTGAGTATTTTTTGGTAGGTTTCAAAACCAATATCATTGATAAATCCGCTTTGTTCTCCCCCCAATAAATCTCCCGCACCACGGATTTCTAAATCCTTCATGGCAATTTTAATTCCCGAACCCAATTCGGCATATTGCTCAATGGCCTGAATCCTTTTTTGGGCATCACTTGACATCGCACTTAGCGGCGGAGTGATGAAATAACAAAAGGCTTTTTTATTGCTTCTACCAACACGTCCGCGCATCTGGTGTAGGTCACTTAACCCAAAATTTTGCGCGTTATTGATAAAGATGGTATTTGCGTTGGGTACATCCAATCCATTTTCAATGATGGTTGTCGCAATCAAGATATCGTATTTCCCATCCATGAATTCCAAGAGGTTTTTCTCAAGCTTTTTTCCGTCCATTTGGCCGTGTCCAACACGAATACGAGCGTCGGGAATTAAACGTTGCAGCATGCCAGAAACTTCTTGGATATTTTCCACACGATTGTGGATAAAGTAAACCTGACCACCGCGTTGCATTTCATATAAAACGCCATCACGTATGGCAGCTTCATTGAATCGGATGACTTCGCTTTCGATAGGATAGCGATTGGGTGGTGGTGTTGCAATCAACGATAAATCACGTGCAGCCATTAAACTAAACTGTAATGTTCGCGGTATGGGGGTTGCGGTTAGCGTTAGTACATCAACATTGGTTTTCAGGGAGCGCAATTTTTCCTTAACTGAGACGCCGAATTTCTGTTCCTCGTCAACAATTAGAAGACCAAGGTTTTTAAACTCTACTCCTTTGCCGACCAGTTGGTGGGTGCCTATAAGGATGTCAATTTTTCCTTCTTTGAGATCTTCCAATACCAAACGCTTTTCTTTGGCATTACGAAAACGGTTGATATAGTCTACTCGGAGTGGAAAGTTTTCCAAACGTTTGGCAAAATTCCTATGGTGTTGAAAAGCTAAAATGGTAGTGGGAACAAGAACGGCCACTTGACGACCATTGTCAACCGCTTTAAATGCAGCACGAATGGCAACTTCTGTTTTCCCAAAGCCTACATCTCCACACACCAAGCGATCCATGGGACGTTCACTTTCCATATTTTCTTTAACTGCTGCGGTTGCTGCGCTTTGATCGGGGGTGTCCTCAAACAAAAACGAAGCTTCTAATTCGAGCTGCATATAGCTATCTGGCGCACACGCTGTTCCAATTTTTTGTCTTCGTTTGGCGTAAAGTTCAATCAGGTTAAAGGCAATTTCTTTGACCCGTTTCTTGGTTTTCTGTTTCAGGGCTTTCCATGCCGTAGATCCTAGTTTGTGGATCTTGGGAACCTTTCCATCTTTGCCGTTGAACTTCGATATTTTATGGAGCGAGTGAATGCTTAAATACAAGATATCCCGATCGGCATAAACCAATTTAATTGCTTCTTGCTGGTTACCCTCAACGTCAATTTTCTGTAATCCACCAAAGGTGCCAATTCCATGATCGATATGTGTAACATAATCGCCTACTTCTAGATGCGTTAGTTCTTTGAGGGTTAGGGCTTGTTTTTTGGTGTAGCCCGACTTGAGTTGGTACTTGTGGTAGCGTTCAAAAATCTGGTGATCAGTAAAAATAGCCTGCTTGGCTTCAATGTCTTCAAAGCCTTCAAAAAGCGGCTGCACTATGGTTTTATAATGAACGGTTTCTTCCATTTCGGCAAAAATGGTATTGAGGCGTTCGGCTTGTTCTGCAGAGGAACAACAAATGAAGTTCTGATACCCTTTCGCGTGATTCTCGTTGAGGTAAGTTATGAGACGATCAAACTTTCTATTGAAGGCAGGTTGCGGACTTTGTTTGACCAAGACAGTTTGCTGTGTCTTTTTTTCGGTGGAAGGGAGTAGGCCAACCCAGGAAAGAAGTTCGACACTTTCAAGAAAATTCTTCTTGGAAAGGAAGAGGGTGTCTGGAGGGAGGTGCTGTGTTTCTCCAGAGAGGGCTGCGTAATGTTTTTCCGCTTCGGTGTAATAATTTTCTAGTCTGGCAGCAATTCCATCCAAGTTTTGAGCAACGAAGACGCCTTTCGGCGCAATAAGTTCGATCAAACTTTTTCGAGTTGCGCGCTTAAACCCTTCGCTGGTATTGGGCAGAAGTTTGATTTTTCCCAAGCTTTCAATAGATAATTGGGTCGCCACATCAAAACTCCTTAAACTTTCGACTTCTTCATCAAAAAACTCAATGCGATAGGGGTGTTGGTTGGCAAACGAAAACACATCAATAATACCTCCGCGTACCGAAAATTCTCCGGGCTGTGAGACAAAATCTACTCGCTCAAATTGATACTCAAACAAAACTTCGTTGACGAAATCAATAGAGAGTTGACTGCCTTTGACCACCTCAAGAGTATTTTTCCGCAGGGTAGCTTGAGAAACGACTTTTTCAAAAAGTGCTTGCGGGTAGGTCACAATTAGCCGTTCTTTTTTAGAATTACTTAGCTTGTTCAAGACTTCAGAACGCAACAGCACATTGGCATTGTCTGTCGTTTCGGTTTGATAGGGTTTTCGGTAACTCGAAGGAAAAAAGAGCACCGTTTCTTGTCCCAAAAGTTGTTCTAAATCATTGAGGTGGTAGGCCGCTTTTTCGCGATCTTCACATACAAATAAAACTGTTTTTTGATGTTGATCGAAGGCAGCCGCCAAACGAAAGTTGAGACCAGAACCCACAACACCTTTTAAATAAAGGGATGTATTGTCCTGCAAAAAAACCTGTGCCAGGCTTTTTTGAGAAGGAGAATCAGCAAAGGCTATAAACAACGGCTCGATCGCTTTTTTTTGCAAATATAAAGTATCTGTTTCTTATCTCATCTGCTTTTTAGGTTCAATTTAATCCATTATAATCGTTAATAACTCCCCTTAATTCCCGTGCTAAGGGGGGAAGAATTTCTTATTTTCGTTGGAATGTATTTAATCTTCGACACCGAAACAACGGGATTGCCCAAAAAATGGAATGCGCCATTAACGGACAGTGAAAACTGGCCACGTTGTATCCAGATTGCCTGGCAAATTCACGACACTGCGGGGGCTTTAATTAGTCATGAAGACTATTTGATCCAACCCGAAGACTTCACCATCCCTTTCGATTCCGAACAAATTCATGGCATTTCCACGGCTTTGGCAGAAGCGCAAGGTGTTCCGCTGGATGAGGTGCTGGAGAAATTCCATAAGGCATTAGACGAGGTCGCTTATGTGGTTGGACACAATGTTTCGTTTGACCGAAACATTATGGGGGCAGAATACCTTCGTGCAGGTTTGGCAGACGTCTTGGAAAAGAAAGCATTCATTGATACCTGTACAGAAGAAACGGCTCAATTGTGTCAACTGCCTGGAGGTCGTGGGGGGAAATTCAAACTGCCCACACTATCGGAATTGTATCATTTCCTTTTTCAAGAAAGCTTTGAAGAGGCGCACAATGCGACCGCCGATGTAGAGGCAACCTCCCGGGCTTTATTAGAACTCTTCCGGAAAGATGTGTTGCATCCGGCTGTGTTCGAGAATCAGGCAGTGCAAACCCTTGCGTTAAAAGAAGTCTCCACCCCTTTTGATTTGATCGGTTTACGTCACCAAAACCTGAAGGAAGCCTCATTAAAACTAAAAAAGAAGGCGACTCCCCAGTCACCAGCTACATCGACAAATGTTGATCCTTTGTTGGCAGATGCCCCATTTGTGCATTTACACAATCATACGCAGTTTTCTGTCCTGCAAGCGACTTCTCGCATTAATCAGTTGGTCGAAGCAGCAGCCAAGGAACACATGCCCGCATTGGCCATTACTGATCATGGGAATTTGATGGGTGCTTTTCATTTCATAAAGGCCATCAGTAAGCACAATGAAGAGCTAGAAGAAGATCAGAAAATAAAGCCCATTGTGGGTTGTGAGTTTTATGTGTGTGAAGATCATAAAGATAAAACCCGCCGGGACGATGGATATCAAATTGTGTTTTTGGCTAAAAACAAAGAAGGCTACCATAATTTAGCGAAACTCACTTCTGCCGCCTATGTAGACGGTTTTTACTATGTTCCGAGAATCGACCGTAGACTGGTAGAGCAGTACAAAGAACATTTGATTGTGCTTACTGGAAACACTTACGGAGAAGTTCCGTCCAAAATTTTAAACGTTGGAGATCGACAAGCAGAAGAGGCCTTACAATGGTGGCATGGTCAATTTGGAGACGACTTATATATTGAATTAATGCGTCACGGGGAAGAAGGAGAGAACAGGGCCAACGAAGTATTGGTAAAGTTTTCTAAGACCCATAAGGTCCCCTTGATAGCGTCAAATAACACCTATTACACCTCTAAAGAAGAAGCCAATGCACACGATATTTTATTGTGTTTAAAGGAAGGTGAAAAACAAGCTACTCCCATTGGACGAGGGCGAGGGTTCCGTTATGGCTTCCCCAACCAAGAATATTATTTCAAGTCGGGAGAAGAGATGAAGGAAATCTTTCAAGATTTGCCAGAGACTATACTCAATATTCAGGCGCTTGTCGATAAGATAGAACCCTTTGTGCTTGCACGAGATGTCCTCCTTCCAAAGTTCGATATTCCAGCAGCCTATCAGGTTGAGGTTGATCCCGACGGAAAAAAGGGCGAGAACAATTACCTGCGTTATTTGACCTATGAAGGCGCAAAAGGACGCTATCCTGAAATCACAGACGATATAAAAGAACGTATCGATTTTGAATTGGATGTAATTGCCAATACGGGCTATCCGGGTTATTTTTTGATTGTCCAAGATTTTATTGCTGCTGCACGAGATATGGATGTGTCTGTTGGTCCAGGAAGGGGTTCTGCTGCCGGTTCTGTGGTTGCTTATTGTTTGAAAATCACCAATATTGACCCCATCAAATACGACTTGCTTTTTGAGCGATTCTTGAATCCGGATCGTGTAAGCATGCCCGATATTGATATTGACTTTGATGACGAAGGACGTGGCCGTGTAATGGACTATGTAATTGAAAAATATGGTTCCAATCAGGTGGCGCAAATCATTACCTACGGAACCATGGCAGCAAAGTCGTCCATTCGCGATACGGCCAGGGTGTTGGATCTCCCTCTTGGAGAAGCCGATCGCATTGCCAAGTTGCTACCCAATATGAAATTGGGCAAAATCTTTAGCCTCAGTGATCAAGAGCTAAAAAAGAGTTTACGTGCAGACGAGCTTTTAAAGGTCAATGAGATTAAAAACTTGGCCGATGAAGATTCTTTAGCCGGAGAAACCATTCAGCAAGCCAAAGTGTTGGAAGGTTCCTTGCGAAATACTGGAACACATGCCTGTGGAGTAATCATTACACCAGATGATATTACCCAATTTGTCCCTGTGGCTACAGCAAAAGATTCTGATCTATATGTAACCCAATTCGACAACTCAGTGGTTGAAGATGCAGGTCTGTTGAAAATGGATTTCTTAGGCCTCAAAACCTTGACCTTGATAAAGGACACTGTTAAGCTTGTTAAGTACAAGCACAATGTAGATCTGGACCCCGACACCTTTCCTTTGGACGACGAAAAGACTTATGAGCTCTTTCAACGTGGAGACACGGTAGGAATATTTCAATATGAATCTGCCGGAATGCAGAAGTATTTAAAGGATTTAAAACCCACTGTTTTCGCCGATTTGATTGCCATGAATGCCTTGTATCGTCCTGGTCCACTGGAGTATATTCCAAGTTTTGTCGATCGGAAGAATGGTAAAGAAGAGATTAGTTTTGATCTTCCTGAAATGGCCGAGTACTTGGAGGAAACCTACGGGATAACAGTCTATCAAGAGCAGGTGATGTTACTTTCACAAAAACTAGCTGGTTTTACCAAGGGTGAAGCCGACGTTTTGCGAAAAGCAATGGGAAAAAAGATCTTCGCTTTACTACAAAAACTAAAGCCGCAATTCATTGACGGCGGAAAAAGCAATGGACATCCAGAGGCTGTCTTGGAAAAAATATGGAAAGACTGGGAGGCCTTTGCCGCTTACGCTTTTAATAAATCACACTCTACTTGCTACGCCTGGATTGGCTATCAAACTGCCTATTTAAAAGCACATTATCCAGCAGAATATATGGCGGCGGTACTGTCCAACAATATGAATGATATAAAGCAGGTCACCTTTTTCATGGAAGAATGCCGTCGTATGGGACTTAATGTGTTAGGCCCAGATGTAAATGAGTCGTTTTATAAATTTACCGTAAACGATCAGCATGCCATTCGCTTTGGAATGGGCGCTGTAAAAGGCGTTGGTCGTGGAGCAGTAGAGACCATAATAGAACATCGAAAGGAAGGGAAATATATCTCTATTTTTGATCTCACCCAACGAATCGATCTCCGGGCAGCCAACAAAAAGGCATTGGAAAACTTAACCTTAGCTGGAGGAATGGACTCGTTTGGAAACACACATCGGGCACAATATTTTAATCCAGATGGTGATGGTATAACTTTTTTAGAAAAAGCGATTCGCTATGGAGCGAAACATCAAGAAAGCTTAAATTCTTCCCAGACGAATTTATTTGGAGAAGACAGTGGGCTAGAAGTAGAGGAAATCAAAATCCCCCACTGCGAGAGCTGGGGAACCCTTGAACGTTTAAAACAAGAAAAAGAAGTGGTTGGAATTTACCTTTCGGCCCATCCATTGGATGATTTTAAGCGCGAAATGAAATATTTTTCCTCGGCTCCTTTGACAGCATTGAGCGATTTAGATCCATTGGTAAATCGCGAACTGAGTTTTGGAGGTATAGTGAATGCTGTTGACCATCGTATTTCAAAAACAGGAAAGGGTTGGGCCATTTTTCAACTAGAAGACTTTGCCGACCAGTATGAGTTTAAAATTTTCGGTGAAGAGTATTTAAAGTACCGTCATTTTCTTATTCCCAATGGTTTTATTCGTTTACGGGTAAAAGTTGTGGAAGGCTGGCGAAACCGAGAAACGGGAAAAGTTGGTGCTCCGCGTATGCAGTTCAATGGTTTTGAAATGCTTCACGATACGTTGACCAACAATGTAAAACGTTTGACGTTGCAATTAGATGTCAATCAGTTGAGCGAAGACAGAGTCGCACAGATAAGTGAAATTATTCGCTCCTTTAAAGGTGAGAAACCTTTGATGGTGGATGTTTTTCATGCGGAAGAAAAAATAAAATTATCCTTACCCAGCAGAAAACAAAAGGTGCGAGTTAGCAATGAGTTTTTGCAGTTATTGGAAGAGGAAGAGCTTCCTTACAAGCTTAACTAAAAGTTGAGTTTATAGCTGTATAAAGTAAAAATATTTGAGAAGTTTCAGAACCCCGTGAATTTAATTACCTTTGTTTAAAATTTAAGATATGGCTTTAGAAATTACCGATGCTACTTTTGAGGAATTAGTATTAAAATCTGATAAACCAGTTATGGTAGACTTTTGGGCAGCTTGGTGCGGTCCTTGTCGCATGGTTGGTCCCATCATAGACGAGATTAGTTCTGACTATGAAGGAAAAGCAATTGTGGGTAAATTGGACGTAGATGCCAACCAAGAATTTGCAGCTAAATACGGTGTGCGTAACATTCCAACCGTTTTGGTGTTTAAAGATGGAGAAGTTGTTGGTCGTCAAGTTGGTGTTGCTCCCAAGACTGCTTACGCTCAATCACTTGACACTGTATTGTAATTTATCATTAAGTTAATAGCAGAGCTCTTCATTTTTAGGAGCTTTTTTTGTGCTTAATTATAGCAAACAAATAGTTTCATGCGTTGGAAATATTGCTGTTCATTAGCAGTAAATCAAAGAGTTAATAGAGGGTTGCTTGAAAAGTTTATGCAAAATAAAAAAAAGCTATTTTTTCCTCATTAAAATGTTTGGCATAATAAAAATGCAGTGTATATTTGCATCCATTCTAGGTCTGGTAGTTCAGCTGGTTAGAATACCTGCCTGTCACGCAGGGGGTCGCGGGTTCGAGTCCCGTCCAGACCGCTCAAACACCCCGAAAGCTCAATTTTTTCGGGGTTTTGTTTTTTTTGGTGGGTGGCCAGGTGGGTGGTTCGGTCCTTTTTAGCCTTAAAAGATGTGACTGATCCAAGCGATTTAACCATGCTCTGGATGATGCAAAAATCCCTCAATTGCTTTTATTGATCGATAGCCATTTCGATCATGCCAAGAGTCTGTCCCAGATGGTGACCTCAACGATTCAATGTTCACTTTTCCAATGTCTTTCGATGTCTTATGGTGAACGTGGTGGGTGTACATGTGTCGATGCTTTGTTTTGGCCCAATCTTCTGGAGTTTCTTCAGCCATTAGCAATGGAAGGTCATTTTGTTTTGCCCCGTCCCCATGTGTGGCCCCTATGAGGTTGGTCCCATAACGGAAATACTTTCGATGTGCAATGGAACAGTCAAAGGTGATGTTTTCATTCTTATGGAACCAGGTTTTGATCACATCTGACAAAAAGAATCCTGAAACATAATCATGATTTGATGGACAATGGTTATAATGAGCATCAGCAACTGTGATCAGTTTCTTCAAAACCTCAACATTCACATCCTTTTTTTTTACTAAATAATTCTCATACCACATCCTATGAGAATCTTATAGGGAGGTATTGATGGTTGTTTTCCTTTTGATATTATTAGTGTGCGAAATAACATTCCCATTAATGAAGGAGATATTAAAATATATATATTAAATTTTATTACTTGTAGTTATTCTGCTAACTATTTTAATCAATCACTAAACTGAACACATTTACTTTTAATCAACTGCTGTTTTGATTTTTGATATATATTAGAATCAAAAAATATTTATTTAAAGAAAAGGGGTCATTGGTCTAAATAGCGTTAAGGTGCTTTGAAGACATTAAATTAATATTATGATTAAAATAGTTCTTACTTACACCTTGCTACTAACGTTTTGTTGTTGCTTTAATCTTATTTTTAATTTCACATAATTCCACTTTTGTATATCTTTTATTTTTCCAATACATCTGAACATCACCTTTGGGAATTACTAAATTTTCAAAGAAAGCTTTTTCGTTTCTATCCATAATCACTGATTAAAACATAAACTTAATTTATATTTGACATTTATATTTTGTAATAAAAAAAAGGCTTAGTAAAATATTAATTTTCAACTGATATTCAATCAATAACTTTTATATCTAATTATGTAATCTCTGGGTTTCTGTTTCTTCTATACCTTGTCCAACGGCTCCATAGCTTTAACCAAAAATTCCTTTACTCGATTTGTTATTTTTTAAAGAATCGCCTGGTGCATTCTAGCATCTTTTCTGCTACTTAACCTTCTTCTATTTCGTCTTATTATGTTACCTGCTTGACTTTTTTTTAAAGCAGTCATTGTCTTTATTATCTGTTCTCTTAGGAGTAAAAAAGATGTATTTAATTCATTTTCGTCAGACAGAAGTCTTTAATGTGATACAATAACTATTGTTAAAACAAATAGCAACAGGGAATCATCCTGAATTTCCATCAACAAAGTTGTAGTAATAAATTAATGTTTGATCAGTATTACGACAAAGTTGATCTTTTGTCAGTTTCCTAAATCAAGCAGTACATATTTACAGATTAAACCAAGTAAGATATTAATTTCTTACTCTTAATGATTCCAGACTTGATGTTTAATTAGTGTTCTAATGATGAAATTTGTTTCAGTCATTTTACAACATGAGTGTATGTAAAATCTACACAGACTTTATTTAAAATATTACATTAAAAAATTAATTAATACGTCTGATGGAAGCTTACCAAAACAATGCGGATTATATAGTGGTCTCCAAAATTAATATTGCATTGATTTGGGTTGTGTTCTTCTTTTGTGGATTTTCCTCATTCGCTCAAAATAATAACAATTTAAATATTGATGAAGTTGATGGTGTAGTCTCATGTCCCTCGAGCACAACAGATATTGGAGACTCGCGGCTTTTCGGGACTAAAAGGATTTATGTAGTTGGAGATACTGAATTAGATAACGTTGTCAGTGGTGGAAGTTTCTCTGTGGGGGCTTCAACATTTACTCCCGCCGATTTAAGTTGTGTTTGTATCACACGGTTAACAAATCTGAATAATCTTTTTTTATCTAATGCTTCATTTAACGATGACATTGGAAACTGGGACACTTCAAACGTTACTGCAATGGGTGCAATGTTTAGGGATGCGAGTTCCTTTAATCAAGACATAAGTAAATGGGATGTGAGCAATGTTATAAACATGGTTGGTATTTTTAGAGGGGCACAAGATTTTAATAATGGTGGTCAAGACCTAAACGATTGGGATACTTCAAATGTTACTTCTATTGAGTACGCTTTTAATGGCGCAAAGGTCTTTAATAATGGGGCAACAGCAGGAGTATCAACAACTTTGAGTTGGGATGTCGGCAATGTAGATCAAATGCAATACACATTTCAAAATGCGGATGCTTTTAATGCAAATTTAAGTAATTGGGATACTGGTAAAGTTTTTAGAATGGATAATATGTTTACCAATGCAGATCTTTTTAATAATGGGGCAGATCCTGGAGTATCAACCATATTGAATTGGGATACTAGTAGTGTTGTAGGTATGGAAAACATGTTTTATGAGGCAGATAACTTTAATGCAAATATTAGCAATTGGGATGTGGGCAATGTTAGACGAATGAACTCAATGTTTAGAGAGGCTAGATTTTTTAATAATGGGGCAGATCCTGGAGTATCAACAACTTTGAGTTGGGATACTAGCAGTGTTATAACTATGGCTTATATGTTTGCTCTGGCAGATAATTTTAATGCAAATATTAGCAATTGGGATACTAGTCTTGTTACTGATATGAATAATATGTTTTGGAAAGCATATGTTTTTAACAATGGGGCATCTGCAGGAGCATCATCTTCAACCTTGAGTTGGAATACCAGCAGTGTTACTACTATGAAGAGTACATTTAATAGAGCTACTGCTTTTAATGGAAATTTGAGTGGTTGGGATACTAGTAATGTTACTAGAATGGATAATATGTTTGATAACAACACCGTTTTTAACAATGGGGCATCTGCAGGAGCATCATCTTCAATCTTGAGTTGGGATACTAGTAAGGTTACTAATTTTAATAATATGTTTGTGAATGCTGATGCTTTTAATGCAGATATAAGCAGTTGGGACACGAGTAGTCTCATTCAAACATATAGGATGTTTAAAGGAGCAGATGTTTTTAATAGTGATATAGGTGGATGGAATGTGAGCATTGTCAATAATATGGAGGAAATGTTTCAAAATGCATCAGCCTTTAATCAAGATTTAACTTGTTGGGATGTGGATCCTGCTCCCATTTATGATGATTTCAGTACTGGCTCCCCTTTAATTCCAGATTTTGTTCCTCGATGGAACGACCCTAATACCCCATCCATTAGTTATACAGCTTCAACAGCTGAACAAGATGACTCCCCATTAACTCCAACTATTGTTAGTCTACGCGGGACTTTTACCGCTTCAATTACGGGAGGACTTGTTCATAGAGTGAATCAATGGGGTTCTGGTAATGCAGATTTTTTAAGTATTGATGCAACTACAGGTGTGATTGACCCATCGAACTCTCTGGCTGGTATATACGATATCACATATACAAATTGCTTCTCTAGTTTCACAACCTCAATTACAATTCGCTCTGTAAATGATCCAGGATATCAACTAAGCTATGCATCTAGTCCAGTTTGTATATCCGCTGGTGGAACGCTTACCCCAACAATAATTCCCACAAACTCGCACGCTACAGTTCCTAGCATGTACATAGATCCTGGAAATCCAGCTAGTTATTCTAATATAGGGAATGCTCCATCTCTTCAAGCCATATCGAATTTAACTACTAATACCCAATTTACTCATTGGGAAGCCGGCGTTCTTCCTGATGATCCAAATTTACGACCAGACTTTAGGATATTTAATACTGGGGATGGAATCATTCACAAACCAGGATATTCATGGGAGTTACTTTCTGGAGCAGATCCTGATAATTATATTTGGAAAAATGGCGAACGTGGATGGCCTAGAAATTCATCCTCCATTTCCATGTGGATAAAGGGGTCTGATTTTACTGAGGTCTTTCAAATGAGTTCGAATGCTTGGTCAAGTGGTGCTATTAAAGATCGATTTTACTCAACGGGTGGGAAATGGAAAAGAAAAATTAGGGGAGCTGAAACTACTGATCAAGTTATAGGAAATAATACGCTGACCGACAATCAGTGGCATCACATAGTAGTAACAAGAGATAAAGATGGAGGGCCCTCTGCGGGTACAGGAAAAACTGGTATTATTAAACTTTATATTGATGGAGCTTTAACTTATACTGTGACAGGAACCTCTTCGAGTCAGTTGGATGAGAGGGGTCATTGGTATGCAACTTTTGGAAAAGGGGTATTTGTAGGAGAATTTGGCACAATTAGAATTTTTCATGTTGAATTAACTCAATCTGAAGTTGAATACGAATATGATATGTTTGCTCTTCGATACAAACCTGCTGGGTTTTCAGCGACCCCAGGTGGACTTTCAATTAATTCAGCAACCGGAATAATCGATGTTTCAAATTCTGTTTCTGGAACATATGAAATTACCGCCTCTTGGACAGAACCCACAAGTGGTAAAGTCCACACTTCTTCTAATACAATTACAATTGTAGGCTCTGATCCTAGTTTTAGTTATCCTTCTTCAACAATTGCTCAAGATGACGGGTTAATAACTCCTGCGCCTACGAATTCTGGTGGAACTTATACCACTACAATAACTTCAGGACTTTTTCATAGAAATAATCAATGGGGTCCTGGTAAAGCAGATTATTTAGATATTGATTCAAATACAGGTGTAATTGACCCATCGAACTCTCTTGCTGGAGTTTATAACATAACATATACAATTGGCTGCGAAAGCGCTACAACCTCAATTACAATTCGCTCAGTAAATGATCTAGGGTATCAACTAAGCTATGCGTCTAGTCCAATTTGTAGAAATACTGGTGGAACGCTTACCCCTACAATAATTCCAACAAACTCTCATCGAACACTTCCTAATGTGTACTTGGATCCTGGAAATCCAGCAAGTTGGACCAATGTTGGTAGTGTTACTGGTGGAACTACTGGTATTTTATCGAATTTAACAACGAATTCTTCCTTTACCCATTGGGAGCTCAAAGATGACAATAGTCTTAATGTCTGGACAGACAATGCAACTTATCATCCAGACTTTGTGACAAGAAATAATAATGGAAATATAAAACATAATGAAGGAATGTCCCTGGAATTTACCGCTCCTGGAGACTTAGATGATTTAATTGAAAATGATTACAGTGGTGATCGTGGATTTTTTCCAAGGAAATCACAATCAATTTCTGTATGGGTTAAGGAATATGATTGGACTGACCGGGATAATAAAACTATTATCTATGAATGGACAAGTGGGAGTAGCCAGGGGATTTCATCTCTTTGGTCTCAAGGTGGAAAATGGAAATATAGAATTGGATTTGGAGGGTCAAGAGATAGAATTGGATTACCGATTGCCTCTGGTGGTGGACATTTTATAATAGCAGATAATACGCTGAATAACAATCAGTGGTATCACTTATTAATAACAAGAGATGTGGATGGAGGTCCTGGATCAGTTAACCAGACCGGGGTTGTTAAATTTTATGTTGACACCGTTTTAACGGGTACTGTGACTGAAACTTTCAATTTAGAGTATCCAGCTGATGGAACTATTATGTTTGGTAGAAATTCAAACGGTGAAAGAACGCCAGATACCAATGGTTTTGAATTTGAAGGAGAATTTGGCCCAATTAGGATTTTTGCACACGAATTAACACAATCTGAAGTTGAACATGAATATGACATGTTTGCCCTTCGATACAAACCTGATTCGTTTACAGCAACCCCTGGTGGACTTTCAATTAATGCAACTTCAGGAATAATTGATGTTTCAGCTTCTGTTTCTGGCACATACGAGATTACCGCTTCATGGACAGAGCCTACAAGTGGAAAAGTTCACACTTCTTCCAATACAATTACCATTGAAGACCCAGATGCTGGGTTTAGTTATCCTTTAAATAATTATTGTCAGACTACTCTTTCGGAAATTACTCCCGCAATAACAGGAGATGCAGGAGGTGTTTTTAGTGCTTCTCCAGCTGGTTTGGTGATTGATTCTACGACTGGTGTAATTTCTCCAACCGCATCTTCTGTAAACACATATACTGTTGAATATGCCATCTCTGGCGCATGCTCTATAACATCTACTTTTACTATAGCAATCACAGGTTTTTTAGCAGATGCGAGTTTCAGATATCCCAGTAATTATTACTGTCAGGGCAGTTCCGATATAATAAATCCAATAGTTACCAATCCTGGAGGTTTATTTACCTCAACCCCTCCTGGAGGTTTGATTATGAACGGAATAGGTATAATAGACATTGACTCCTCATCAGCTGGAACTTATATTGTAGAATATAGCACACCAGGAGACTGTTCTTCAACTTCAACTCTATCTATTCAAATAGATGCTCAAGATGCTCCCATACTTTCATATGCCAGTTATACTGGTTGTGATAATGCAAACCCTTCTTTAAATTTTAATCCAACTTTAAATATAGCAGGAGGGACTTTTACTTCTTCCCCAACAGGATTAATTTTTTCAGGTAGCGGGATTATTACTCCTTTTGGTTCTAGTACTGGAACCTATACGATTGTTTATACAACTCCGGGATCATGCCCGGGCGCAACAAGTGTTTTGTTTGAGGTTTACCCTGCAGATGACCCAACGTTTAATTACTCTCAAAATTCTTTTTGTGAAAGTTTCTCCAATACAATTACTCCTACTATAAATACAATCGGGGGAACTTTTAGTTCCAGTCCAACAGGGCTCTATTTTGATGCATCTAACGGAGCAATAAATCCAGCGTTGTCTAGCGAAGGAACATATACTCTCGAGTACACAACTGCAGCTTTATGCTCATCCGTTTCATCAACTATCATTGTTATTAATGTGGAGGACGATTCAACTTTCACTTATTCTGATACTATTTATTGTCAAACGAACACTGGCTCTGTAACCCCTACTATAGCTGCTTCAGGTGGAATTTTTACATCTAGTCCACTAGGCCTGGAAATAAATGCTACAACTGGTGCTATTTCACCCTCCATTTCAACAGCTGGAACCTATACAATCGAATTCACATCTGATGGTATTTGCTCAACTACATCCTCATCAACAATTGAAATAAAAGCACCCGATGATGCCACATTTTCATATCCTATCAATTTTTATTGTAAGTCGACCACAGAAATAGTGACACCAACATTAAATTATATTGGAGGGACTTTCAGTGTTAGTCCCACAGGATTGGATTTAAACGTGTCTACTGGTGAAGTTTCACCTACTAGTTCTGATGTTGGAACTTATACCATTGAACATACTACCTCAGGTATTTGTTCCTCAACATCTACGTTTACACTGATCATTAAGCCTGTAGATAACCCTATTTTTACCTATCCTGCTAATATATATTGTCAAGGAACCACAGAAAAGGTAACGCCAACCCTTTCTTTATTTGGTGGAACATTTACATCCAGTCCATCAGGATTAGATATTGATCTTCTTACGGGAGAAATTGACACTAATTCATCTGCTGTTTCAACCTACACAATAGAATATACTTCAGTAGGTATTTGTGCAGGAACAGCATCTTTTACCTTAGTAATTAATGATTTTAAAAATGATCCAGGTTTCAGCTATCCGGTTTTATCATACTGCATAAGCGATCTATCAACTGTCATGCCAACAATAGAGACGCCTGGAGGAATATTCACCGTAAGTCCATTGGGTCTTAACATAGATTTAAGCACAGGAAATATAATTCCTAGTTTATCATCGGTTGGTAGTTATACAATTGGATACACTACTGCTGGCAATTGCCAAAACACATCCTCATCAACAATTGAAATAAAAGCACCCGATGATGCCACATTTTCATATCCTATCAATTTTTATTGTAAGTCGACCACAGAAATAGTGACACCAACATTAAATTATATTGGAGGGACTTTCAGTGTTAGTCCCACAGGATTGGATTTAAACGTGTCTACTGGTGAAGTTTCACCTACTAGTTCTGATGTTGGAACTTATACCATTGAACATACTACCTCAGGTATTTGTTCCTCAACATCTACGTTTACACTGATCATTAAGCCTGTAGATAACCCTATTTTTACCTATCCTGCTAATATATATTGTCAAGGAACCACAGAAAAGGTAACGCCAACCCTTTCTTTATTTGGTGGAACATTTACATCCAGTCCATCAGGATTAGATATTGATCTTCTTACGGGAGAAATTGACACTAATTCATCTGCTGTTTCAACCTACACAATAGAATATACTTCAGTAGGTATTTGTGCAGGAACAGCATCTTTTACCTTAGTAATTAATGATTTTAAAAATGATCCAGGTTTCAGCTATCCGGTTTTATCATACTGCATAAGCGATCTATCAACTGTCATGCCAACAATAGAGACGCCTGGAGGAATATTCACCGTAAGTCCATTGGGTCTTAACATAGATTTAAGCACAGGAAATATAATTCCTAGTTTATCATCGGTTGGTAGTTATACAATTGGATACACTACTGCTGGCAATTGCCAGGACACATCCTCATCAACAATTGAAATAAAGGCTAATGACAACGCAAATTTCAGTTATAGTTCAAATCTGTTCTGTACAGATAATACTTCTTTAGCCTCACCCACTGTTATAACTTTAGGCGGAACATTTGCATCCAGTCCATCAGGGCTTTCTATTGATCGAATATCAGGAGTTATTAATCCAGCTAATTCATTTCCTGGTATTTACAATATTACACACACAACTCCTGAGACCATAACTTACCCTGAAGTCACACTAGGATGTGTGAATAGTATTACTATCTCCGTAGCCATATCCTCTCTCAATACGGGAAGTTTTGATTATGGATATACTCTTGGTACTGAGTTTTGTGCTGATGACACTGATATTAGGCCATCTGTTAGTGGTTCTGTTTCAGGCACATTCTATAGTTTGCCAGCTGGGCTAGACTTAAATTCAACCACTGGAAAGATTAGCTTTCAAAATTCAACTCACGGGATATATAACATCTGGTATGAAGTCCAATCACTTTGCGGGAATTATACTTCTTCATCAACTATTATACTTAAAGAAGATTGTATCCCCCCTTGTGATGTGGATGGGGACGGAGTTTGTTGTGTAAGTGAAATATTATACGGGACAAGTTGTTCAGATCCATGTGGTTATTTTTTCCCTAGTGTTTTCTTTAATAATATATCTCCTAGTTGGGATAACCTAGATTGTGATGGAGATGGGGTTTTAAATGGACAAGAACGAATAGACAATACTGATCCAAGAAATGCTTGTAGCTATAAAATAGATAGTATTACAGAAAGTGTTACTGCTTTACTAGATTGCGACGGAGATGGTGTTCTTGATACAATTGAAATATTTGACAACACCAACCCTTTTAATAGTTGTTCCTTAAACATAGATAACATATCAATTGTTGTAACCTCCCAAGATGACTGTGATGGAGATGGTGTTACAAATGAAATTGAAGCTATCGATAATACGATCCCAATTAATCAATGTAGCTACTTATTTAGTAGTGTAAGTACAACAACAAGTCTTGCTTGGCAGGGATCAGATTGTGATGGAGACGGGGTTCTAAACGAAACTGAACTAATTGATGGCACTAATATTAATGATAGATGTGATTACAGATTTGAAAGTTTAAGTATTTTTCCAGATCAGGGGTTTGATTGTGATGGAGATGGGGTTAGTAATTTTCAAGAGATCAAAAATGATAATACAAATCCCCAAGATAGTTGCGATTTCAACCCATCATCTACTGATTTTCCAAAAACCAATGAATGGAAAAATTTAGATTGTGATGGAGATGGCTTTATCAATTCATCTGATGAATTCCCACTTGATAAATTTGAGTGGTTTGATAATGATACTGACGGTTTAGGGGATAATCAAGATTTGGATGACGATAATGATGGTATCGAGGATATTGTTGAGGGTATAGATGATTTAGATAATGATGGAATTCCAAATTATCTTGATATAGATAGTGATGGTGATGGATGCTTTGATGTGGGTGAGGCCGGGTACATTGATCTAGATTCAGATGGAATAATAGGTTTTGGAACTCCTGAAATTGATTTCAATGGTAAAGTGTCTTCTACTTCGGGGTATTCAGAAATTGCAGATAATGACGCTAATGGAGTCTTTGATTTTTTAGAGAACGGTTCACCTGTGGAAATCTATTTAGAGCCAATCGGAGAGCAAGTAATTAATCGTGGATCAACAAATGAAATATTTATTCTTGCAAATTCTGAATCTTCAATTAATTACACATGGCAAGTAAGTAAAAAATTAAGTTCTTCCAAATCATATAATCAATGGGTAGAAATTTCAGACAATGAAATTTTTAGTGGTACTAGAACAAATAAATTAATTGTTAATAATTCATCCTACAATATGGAGGGATGGAGATTCAGGGTAATAACCTCAACACCAAATTTTATTTGTGGAGGAGAAATCATCTCGGAATCGAGCGAATTAATAATCACGAATCTAGTGATTGCAAGTGCATTCTCACCAGATGCAGATGGAATTAATGATTTATGGATAATTAGAGGAGGCTTAAATGAAAATTATCCTAATAATAAAGTCGTGATTTTTAATAGATGGGGAGTGAAAGTATACGGAACTGCAGGATATCAAAATGACTGGGACGGGACCTATAATAACAACATGAGTACCACCAGTTCATCTAACCTTCCGGTGGGAACATACTTTTATGTTTTGGATTTAAATGGAAACGGATCAGATGTGAGGAAAGGATACGTTTATATTACAAGAATGAACGATGAATAAATACGCGGTTATAAATATTGTTTGTTTTTTATTTTTGAATATCTGTCAAATTCAAGGACAGCAAGAACTCAATTTTAATCATTATATGTTAAATAGTCAATTATTTAACCCTGCTTATGTTGGATTAGAAGAGAACCTAACAATTAGCTCAATTAGCAACTTACAATGGTTGGGTTTTGAGGGGAATCCAACGACAAATTCGATTCTTTTAGAGGCTAAATTGAAAAATAATTTAGGAATAGGGATGGAACTAATTAGCGATAAGATTGGCCCAACAAACACTAATTTTATTGCAGTTAATGCATCATATCATTTAAAACTAAACAATAATTCTCATGGTCTTTCACTAGGAATTAAACTAAGCGGGAACGATCATAATATTAGTTTAAATAGCACGAGTTTTGACGACATAACTGATCCAAATGCCAGAACAAAGGACAGTTATTTTATTACAAACATTGGTTTTGGTCTTAGTTACTACACTGATAAGCTTTATTTTTCTTTTTCAATACCCTATTTCTTTGAGCCCAAAACAATAAATAAAAAAAGACACTATTATTTGTCGGGTAGTTTTAAAAAAGAACTCAATGAAAAACTATTATTTAATCCTAATTTTTTAATTAAAAAAGCTTTGAACACTCCTACAAGTATAGATGTTTCCACCATGCTTTTTTATGAAGATTCATTTTGGTTTGGTTTGAATTATGGGGCTTCTGACAAAGGCTTTATTTCTCCAAATGACTCAGGTGGTAACTTAAGCTTTATCACAGGATTTAAGTTAATACCCGCGCTTTCAATAGGATACTCGTTCACATCACAAATAGTAAATTGGACTGGGTCTTCTAACGCTCGGTCTCATGAAATTTATATTAAATTCAGTGCATCAAATAAATCGGTTGAATCTTCTGATAAAAGTCTGCTAGAGAATAAGGATAACGGTGATCCAAATTAGCTTCTAAGGAAAACAAATAATTAGCTAGTTTTTTTAAGATTTAGCCTGTTTTACAGTTGTTAATCGATAAATTAAGTAAGGTAAATTGGATGATGATATGCTTTAGAGTTAATAAAATTGAAGGTTTTAAATGCTACTGTTTAGAGTTAAGATATTGTGTTGGAGTAATTGAGTTCAATAACTTGAAAACCCTATTAAAATTTTCTTGTGAATTAAATCCTGACTTTTCTGCAAGTCCCTCCATAGAAAAATTTTTTAAGTATCCTTCATCGATTAATTTAATTGAGTAATTTATTCTATATGAGTTTATAAACATTGGTACGTTCATATTAGAATACTCCTTAATGCTATTTCTAACCAATTCGCTTCTTATTCCAGTTTTTGCACTAATACTTGCTAAATTGAAGTTAGAGTCTAAGAAGGAATTATTCTTCAGAAGAAAGGATTTAATACTGTGATATATTATCTTTAAATTTTCGTCTATTTCAATTGAATTTTTGACACGACTAACTCTAGACAACAATCCAGGTTTTATTATTAAAAACAAAATGCTAATTATTCCCAGCAACTTAGTAATAATCATAACAATAGGCCATTTAATATTTATTAAAGATAATCCAAGGATAAGTAGAGTAGAAAAGCTTATCGTTGTAACTACTAAATAATAATATATTAGTAAGTCATAGATATATATTTTATTTTTGATTGATAGAAGCTCACTCCTCAATAATTGATAGAACTTATTTAAAATTAATCCCGTGAAAAGGGAAGTATTAATACAACTAACCACAAAAACGTCATCTTTGCCAACAAAACTCGAAGAATTGAATCCCAATATATTTTCTTGTACAATTAATTTATCCACAAAGGTAAATAATCTGATTCCAGATGCGTTCAAATTGTCAACTAACAGTAAAACTAAGCAGGGAATAAAATAAACAAAAGTAACCCTAGATCTTTTATTTTCTATAATAGATTTTAAGTATAATAAGAAGAAAATAAAAACAAAAACCCTTCCAGAAGTAATAATTATTAAAGGAATTTTAATGTCATATTTTAAGTAAAATGACATATTTATTAATGTCAAAGCCTGAAATAAAAAATGAATTATAAGATATCTTAAATTAAATTTATTTTCGTCATTCAGTAATCTGAAGAGTCTTACAATAACTATCGTTAAAACGAATAACAAAAGGTAAACTGGATATATGTCCATTAATAAATGTGGAGTATAAATTAGTAGTTCAATAGTGAAAATACTAAGTTAATAAATTTTTGACTTAGTCTTCTTAATCCGTTTATTGGATTAGTTGTTTTTTCCAAAAGTGATAAATAATCCCCATTGGCAGTTACTGGTGTTTCATATCTAAAAATAGAGTACTAAATTCATTTATTTCTGGTAATTAAAACTAAACAAATTAAATACAAATCAATAATAAATAAATTTGTTGTTTACCTAATTAAATTTTTTGAAAAAACAACTTCTTTTAATATCAATTTTATCACTCTTTAGTTGTACTAAAGATTCTGTTGATCAAAAAAGTTCCAGTTTCTTTGATGAGAACTTTTTAAATAAAACTATTGTTGTAGCAGGTTCAACACTAAATGATGGTGCAATAGTTTGGATCAACGAGAAGAAAATCAAGTTAATTGGCGATGCAACAGAAGCAACCGGTTTATTCCATCAAAACAATAAGATATATGTAACAGGATGGGCATATGGAGGAAAAGGAAGTGTTTGGGCTATGGATTTGGATGGATCTAATCAAACTCAAACCGAACTTGAAGGGAGTTTTTCGGAAGGCCAAAGAATAACCATTAATAAAGGAGATATCTATGTTGGGGGCTATTTTCAAAACGGATCCTGTTTTTGGAAAAATGGATTCAAAACGAACCTTACTATAAATGCGGATTCTATGAGCTGGGGAATTGAAGTAGATCAAGATAATAATCTATTTAGCGTTGGCTACTATATGAAATCTCATTCACTTATACCATCATATTGGAAAAATGGTTTAAGAAAAAATCTGAGTAAACCAAAACATGGTGATGGTGAGGCTAAGTATATTCAGATCGTAAACAACAGGATATTTATTGGAGGCACTACATCAGCACCACATGATTTTCTAGGTTATATAACTAAACCCACATATTGGGTTGATGGTCAAAGGAAAACTGGTAATATTGGATCTGTGGATGATGGATGGCAGAATAGTGAGGTTTTCGATATGATTGTTGATGATCAAGAAAATGTATATCTAGCTGGTTTCTCCCAAGACATGGATTTTGAATATCCTACTTATTGGAAAAATGGGAATAAATATTTAATTTCAAACGGAGAGATATCTGGAGTTATTAGAGGGATTGAAGCTATTGATGGTGAGCTTGTATTAGCGGGAACACTATCATATTTTCCAGGCACACCATGCATATGGGTAGGAGAAAAAACATATATATACGATGAAAATGCAGTTGGTGAAGTCTGGGATATATTAGTGATTAACTAAAAAATGTGCCAGTCTCCCAGCGCTGGAATCGCTCGATCAGGGTTTTTATCCTTGATATGGAAATAATCATCCAGTACTGATTTTAGTTTGTCTTTTGTGAGTGTTGCTCAATATAAATCCCGAATCCTTTCAACTGCAAACTCATATTCATTCAGAATTAAATTAAGCTTTCGATTGCGATCACCCTAAGCTCTCCTCATTGTTTTGGCTCTGTATTTTTTTGATCCCAATGCTCTGGTTTGATTGATCTTCCAGTGCTATATTTAAATGGTGATTTTATTCCAGGCAAATCAATTTCAATTCTAATCGTTGTAATTTCAGCCAAGGGTTTTAATAATGCAAATCTCATCGGTGGGTGGTCAGGTGGGTGGTTTATTTAGTAATATACAGGAAAATAGTGGTATATTGTTTCCATCAATCAATGATTTATATATATATATGACAATATTTCCGATAAAAGTCCGAGTCCCGTCCAGACCGCTAGAATAGAAAAAAAATCCCTCGTTTTCGAAGGCTTTTTTGGTTTAATGCAATAGGTATTTAATTTTGATTAATAAATTTTAACTGTTTTAGCATGAAAAAAATTGAAGCAATCATTCGTAAGTCAAAGTTCAAAGAGGTAAAAGAAGCTCTTCATGATGTTAATGTAAACTTTTTCAGCTACTGGGACGTGACAGGTGTTGGAAACGAAAAACAAGGACATGTCTACAGAGGAATAAGTTATAGCACTTCAGAAATCCAACGCAGGTATTTATCAATTGTTGTGAACGATGATTTTGTTCAGCCCACAATAGATGCCATCATTAAATCTGCCGCAACTGACCAAATTGGTGATGGTAAAATATTTGTTCTCACTATAGAAGAAGCTTACCGAATTAGGACAGGTGAAAAAGGTGTAGAGTCACTCAATTAATGCTTTAAAAGCATTAATATCTCACTTTTTATTTTTTTTCTAACGCCCTCTAACACATTTAGTTTAATATTGTTCTTTCGGTTTTGTGCTGGTCATTTCAATTCCTGTTATCAAAGTAAATCATGAAAAAATTAAAAATTCTAGGGAGCCTGTTTCTTGGTCTAGCGCTAACATTCATCCTTTTAATTCTATTCTTGTTTGTTTGCTATGACAAACCTATGCCAGAGGGAGAGCAAGGCGAAGCTGCCGAACGTTTGGCCTACAAAATGCTTGACGCACTCGCCTATGACAAGTATAAAGAAACGAATCTTTTAAGCTGGACATTTAGAGGAAAGCATACCTATGCATGGAGCCGAAAAGAAGGCAAATGCAAAGTGATTTGGGAGAATAAACGTGTTCACTTAGTGTTGAACAACAAACAAGATTCCACGGTATTCGTTGACGATATTGAATATACAGGAACAAAAAAGAAGGAACTTGTTGATCAGGCACAGGCATATTTTAACAACGATTCCTTTTGGTTGGTTGCTCCATATAAAGTCTTTGATCTGGGTGTTGAACGTCGCTACATTAAAACGGAAGAGGGGCGAGCTGCCCTTTTGGTTACCTACACCAAAGGTGGTAAAACTCCTGGTGATAGCTATTTGTGGCATTTTGATGCACAAGGAGTTCCAACTTCTTTCCAGTTATGGGTGGATTTAATCCCCCTTGGAGGCTTACATGCAAGCTGGGAGGATTGGAAGACAACAACCAGTGGTGCAAAAATTGCTGCTTTCCATCAGCTCTCTTTCTTGGGTATAGAATTAACTGATATACAAGGAATTTCTTTTTAATCTAGAGCTAAATACAAATCAAATTGATTTTTTCTGTTAAAATAAGTTTAGGCAGTTTAATTACAATCGTATTTAGCGACAACGAGACCGTCAGATTTTCTCACTTCAATAATTTTATCGAAATCTCTAAGATGCATAAAGGCAAAATTATCGCCTGAAATAAATTGATGCTCAAAGTCGTAGATGTAATTAAAAATTAGCATGTCACCAACACTTGGCTCAAGTATGGGGCCGCTATGGTAGGCTAGATTGTAATTATTATAGGTGTTTTCGTTGCAAAAGTAAACATAAGACGCCTCCAATAAAGTACCCGAAACAGTCGAAGAATCGTAGTTTATGCCAATATAAATGGGTCCTGTTTTGGTTGGATTTAATTGAACAAAGTTGTTGACTTGGATCATTGGCGCTGGATTACCAGCGGCATCAAAAATAGAAGTTCCGGATGCTGGCAATACAGTAATAACCTCTTTGCCAGTAATATGATTTCCATTCATGGGTAGCTCTAAAATAAAGGTGCTGTTGTTGACAATAAGCACACTCAATGGAGTGGGAGAAGTGAGGTCAGCTGTACTTCCATTTCGAGAAATGGATAAGGCAAAGTCTGCTGCTGTCAAGGGTGTTCCACTGTTATCGGTAAAAACATCTTCTTGAAAACGTAGGGTAATACTTGTGTTGTCTTCTACAACACTTGTATCAATTGTATAGGGGTCAGTTTTGTCGATTAAATTTACATTGTTTAAATTGTTGGTTTGAATCCCAGCAAGAGTACCTGCACAATTGAAAAGAGATTGAGGAGATATAATTGGATTTACGGTGACTATTTCGTCTCCAGTGGGAGTTCCAACTAAGCTAAAGGTAAGTTGATAAATTATTTTTGCCGCACTATTATCTATTGGAGTTCCATCATCCCAGTACCAACCTCCTTTTGGTTCTAGGAAATCGGCGGCACTAATATCCTGAGAAAGTCCAATCCATGAACTCGAAACATTTATATTATTGGGAAGAAAAATAATCGTTTCAGGGGGCAAAGCATTTACATCTACAAAATATTCGTATTCTTCGACTGAATTGTACACCAGTAGATCTCCACCAGCGGCCTGTGCTTTTGCTTTTTGACTTGTCCATGAACTTGAGCTTGTAGATCTATAATATGAATGGGCACAACCTGAGCCAACCGGCCAAGAAGTAATGTAGGTATAGCCTGGTATTACTTGTTGAACAGGGCTAATCAATTCCAATATTCCAGGTAAATTAGTGATATCTCGCAAGTCATTTAATTTTCCGGTATCTACATGTTGTGCATAGTTTTCTGTTCCTGAATTATTAGGTTCTCCAGCATTCCAATAGGGCTTAAAGTTATAGTTTCCAAGTTTGGTAATTGTTGTGGGTATATAGGAACCTAGTGTCGCCTGCCCGCCACTTAGGCTTAAGTTAAAATCAGTCACCTCGATACAGGTTAGGCTACTACAACTTGAATTGGAATAGATTTCTTCATCGAAGACGATGTTAATTTTAAGATTGTCATCAGAAATTGAACTACCCGTAATGGCCTCATATTGCGCTTGTATAGCAGAGGAAAAAAGAAAAAAGGTAACGAAAATAAAATAGTTTTGTCTGAAAATCATTTGAAGTAATTCAACTGTTTTTTGGTTTTAAAAACCATAAATCATGGTTTAAATATAATTAAAAACAGTCAGAGATAGATGCTCACTCTTGAAGCAATTCTATTTTTTATACATTTAAGAATCTTAAATGATGGAACTACAGATGAAATTATCCGACTGGAAAGACAAAGGCAATTATTTTACTTTTAACGAGCATCATTTATTTTCTGTTGAACAAGGCCAAGGTGAACCCTTGTTGTTGATTCATGGCTTTCCCACGGCCTCATGGGATTGGGCGAAAATGTGGCCTCAGCTAGTCAAAAATTACCGTGTACTTACTTTAGATATGCTTGGCTTCGGTTTCTCGGATAAGCCAAGAAAGCACTCGTACAGTATTGCCGAACAAGCCGATTGTATCGAACATTTTTTAGCAGAAAAAGGAATTGCCAATATTCATATTTTAAGCCATGACTATGGTGATACCGTTGCCCAAGAATTGCTTGCTCGCTTCCAAACAAATTCTTTTACACCAAATCCTTCTTTGACCCTAAAATCGATTTGCTTTTTGAATGGCGGATTATTTCCAGAAACCCATCAGCCTTTGCTGATTCAAAAAATATTGATGTCTCCTCTTGGGTTTATGGTTGGACGTTTGTTTAATCGTAAAAAATTGAAGAAGAATTTTAATCAAATCTTTGGCCCCACCACTTTGCCAACAGAGAAGGAACTGACCTCTTTTTGGACATTGATTTCATCCAATGGCGGGAAATATGTTTTTCATTTATTGATCCGATATATGCAGGAGCGCAAAGACAATCGAGAACGCTGGGTGGGTGCACTTCAAAATGCGAAAATTCCTTTACGAGTAATTGACGGAGTCTATGATCCAATTTCCGGCCAAAATATGGTCGATCGTTACAGAAAAATTGTTCCCAATCCCGATGTGATTGAATTAAAAAATATTGGACATTTCCCCTTGGTTGAGGCGCCAAAAGAAGTTGTGAAGCATTACCGTGAATTTAGATTGAAGCAAGGGGACTGACTGCGGTTTTGCTGAGCGATGGGGTGCACTTAAGAAATGTTCTTCTTCTTAAGTAATTCGACCCTGTCATCATGAAGTACAATGACCTTGCGTTTGTACAGAAATCCAACCGCTTTTTTGAAGGCTTTTTTACTCATGTTCAATGTAGTTCGAATTTCATTTGGACTACTTTTATCCGTAAGGTACAAGCTGTTTTTCTTTTTTAGGTAGTTGAGCAGAGTGTCACAATCTGGATCAATGGCATTTTTAAAGCCTTGCGGACGAAGACTCACGTCTATTTTTCCATCTTCACGAATGAACTTAATGTATCCCTTTACTTCATCTCCGTTATTAAGGGGTTGATAGACATCATTTTTAAAAACCAAACCTTCGTTTTCGTCGTCAATTTGTACCACATAACCCAGTTGTGTACTTCGAACAACAATTAACACTACTTGGTCACCTATTTGATATTCCATGGATATGTATTGATAATTCAAAGATAGCTTAAAATAGCTAAAAAGATTGTGTTATTATATGCTTGCTTATATGTTCTATTATGTAATTTTACATATAAAATAGCTTTGCTATGGATTCAAAGAAATTACGTCAAGTTGCCGGTTGTTTTCCTACCGGAGTAACAATAGTTAGTTGTGTTAATCCTGCGGGCGCTGTTCATGGAATGACAGCCAGTTCTTTCTTGTCTGTTTCATTGTCTCCTGCCTTGGTTTTATTTTCGATTATGAATGAGAATCAATTAGCAGGCTTTTTGCAAGAAGGAATGCCGCTGGGGATCAGTATTTTATCTGAAAATATGGAAGCAATCAGTAACCATTTTGCAAAAATCAAGCTGATGGAACAGTCGCCTGTTTTTTCAATGAAAGCTAAAGCACCAGTGCTAGTCGATGCGCAAGGATGGTATGCAACCAAAGTTCAACAACTTATCCCTGCTGGAGATCATGTTTTGGTGTTATGTCGTGTCGAAGATTTGGCGGCAAAAACTGAAGAGAACCCTTTGGTTTATTATAAGGGATACAAGAAAATTGCTGCATCCTAAAATATTTCTGCTTTTTAAGCATATTGTAAAAGTAAATCGAACCTATGATATACAAAGACTTTACTAGTTTTAAATCAGCAAAGGGAATTACATTTGATCCTACCAAATGGCTTATAGTTACCCAAGAAATGATCGATCATTTTGCCAAGGCAACCCATGATCATCAATGGATTCATGTTGATCAAAAAAGGGCTGTAAAAGAATCACCCTTCAAAAAGACCATTGCCCACGGGTTCTTGTCTCTGGGTTTGATAACAACATTTTTAGCGGAATCTGTGCAAGTAACTTCCCTTAAAATGGGTTTTAATTATGGCATTGACTCTGTTCGTTTTCCGCATCCTGTTGTCGAGGGAGCAGCACTTAGAGGAGTTGTGAGTATAGAAACCATTGAAGAACAGAAGTTTGGTGGGCTTAAAATCATCTGGAATGTTGTGGTGGAAATCAAAAATGTGAAGAAACCAGCTTGTGTAGCAAAAATGACTACTATTGCCTATGAATAAATCCTTTCCATGGGAAAAAGAGACTATTATTGAAGTAATAACTCCCCATCACGCCGCTTTAAGACTAGTATTGAAAGTCTGGAGAAAGCTGCATTTGAGCTTTCTTGGAACTATAAATGGACACCAGGACAATAGTTGAATCATATTAGAAAATTCATAGATCCGGTTGTACTTGCTTTTTCTGCCTGTGAAAAAGAATTTAAAGAATAAAAAAATCCTTTCAGTATTTGCTAGCGTTGGCAAAAAAGTACCACGAGAAAGACCTTGACTTGTATGTTATTCCCCATCCTTTGATTGGGAAACTTACCCTGAGAGAAATGCTGTTTTTTTGTGTCTATCATGTGCAGCACCACAATAAACTCACACAGGAGATAATTAGCAACCACTAGTTACATTGAATAAAATTAACTATCTTTACTTCAAAAATATCCCTAGGGAACATGTCGTTGTGTTGCTTGTACGGAAATGTACAAGAGGTTTGTAGAAAACCAGTGAAGAGCTTTCCATTACATTGGAGGGCTTTTTTTTATTTAAACATAAATAATGGAAAACAAAAAAAGGTAAGAACCTTGTGGAACTTACCCTTAAAATATTAGTTATTCAGATTTTAATATGTGTTACAATTTGTAAAGTTTGGTTTGGGTAATGTGTATTGTGGACTATTACCTGAGAAATCAGAACAATTTGTTACATTAGAAACATCCCAATTCGATAAATCTTGATTAAACTGATGAGAGTTAAAAAACATATTCCACATTAATACAACACTAGAAACATCCCAATTTGATATATCTCCGTTGAATGTACTTCCTGAGAACATATAACCCATACGAGTAACATTACTGACATCCCAATTAGAAATATCCCCATTGAATTGAGAATTACCAAACATCCTAATACTCATACTAGTAACATTACTCACATCCCAATTAGAAATATCCCCATTGAATTGAGAATCAGCAAACATAGTATCCATATCCATAACTGACGAAACATCCCAATTAGATATGTCACCATTGAATTGAGAGTTATCAAACATTCTTTCCATATCTACTACACTACTAACATCCCATTTAGAGATGTCTCCATTAAATTCAGAATTTATAAACAACCCATACATTGATGTAACATTACTTACATCCCAATTTGAAATATCCCCTGTAAAATTTGGAGGGACACTACTAGAAAAACCATATTGTAATAGGGTAATTTTCGTTGTACATAATTGATTCAAATTTCTACCTTCATTTATCCATGTTAGAATATCTCTAAAACGACCAATTGTATATTCTACTCCATTTACCTCACCAGTATCTCCAAAAGTTCCCCATTCTTCACTTTTTATGGTAACACCATTTTCATCTAAATAAATTGGATTTAACATGACTCCATTTTCGTCTACAGGGACACCACGTCGTGTACTGTTATCTAAATCATCATCATCACCAATACCGTCTCCATCGGAATCTAAAAAATTGAAATTACCTACCAATGTTTTATTCCCATCCATAATAATCGTTAGTGGGGATTCTGTACCACTCCAACCACCACTCCACTCTTTGAATGAAAAATTATTGTTTGGTGTCACATTAATGGTAACCTCAGTTCCATCTTCATATTCACCACCTGATGGACTAATAGTACCTCCTTCTGTTGGATTAGAAGTTACAGTAAGAGTGTACATTGTTGGTTCTGATTCTTTGGAACAATTAACAATTAAAATTGAAACAAAAAGGATTATAATTTTTTTCATATATAAAAAGTAACGTAAGTAAAACTACGAAATTTTTATAAGGTGGGAGGTTAAATGTAACTTAGAGAATACTTTTTTCCCAAATGGGTATCGGAGTGGAATTTTTATCGAGGAGACTTTTTTTCCCTATGGAAAACATTAAAGTAAATCTTTATTTAAGTAATAATCAATCATTCTATTATCTAATAAAGACTTTTCTTTTTGAATTAATTGTTTGTTAGTTTTTAATTCAAACATCAAGTTTATTCGGTCAATACAGTTGTTTTTCTCTCTATTTATGTGAATTCTGTTTTGATTTTTCACGTAAAAAACATCTAATAATTGATTGTTTGAGACTTTTTTATGATTTAATAAAAGGGATAAGACATCAACCATTTTATCATTTAATTCTATTTTAATTCTCCCATAATTCAGTGTTTTTTCATTTAAAGAAATAGATTTTTTATTGAAAAATATTTTTTTAATAATAAAAATAAAAACCAAACCTGACAATATCATTAAAACATAAAATGGATAGTCCCAATTAGATTTGATGAAGTCCCCTTCTTTTTTTTTGTTATCAATTAAAGAGTCTATATTTATTGATGTTACAATAGAATTCATTCTACTGTCTTTCGTTTCAAAATATAATTTATTTTCTATTATTGAAGAATCTGAATTGAAAATTGATGAGTTTTCTATCACACTTAACTTGTAAGAATAAAAATCCAACGTTTCTTTATTTAGGATAAAACTTTTCCTTTGTTTGTTAATTATTAGAACATAGTCTTGATTTAGATCAAAATATGATCTTGGATGTTCAAAAGAATCTTTTAGATCAAAGGTTTTAGTAATTTCTCTTTTATTCAAATCAAAAACAAATCCTTTATTAACCATCTCAGACTTATTGTTTTCATATTTAATAATATAATATCCAAATACATGAAGTTTATTGTCTCGAATAAAATGAATTCCAACATAATTAAAGGGTTTAATTAAATCTGAGTTTTTGTAGTTAATAATATCCCATTCACCCAATTTATCATCATAGAATATTAAGTTTTTATTGTTCTTAAAGTAACCATATCCTCCGAATCGAAACAAAGTGTCACGATGAACAAAGTCTAATGATAAATTGTGTATGTTGTCATTATATGAGTTGTCAATTCTAACAATTGAGTCATTTTTCAATTCATATACAATTCCACTGGATTCATTCAAGAAAACTATTTTTTCATTTAATTCAAATCTTTTAAATTTTTCAGGATCAAATCCGTTTTCATATTTAAATGAGAGATTATTTATCGTTCCTACTGAGTCAATCTGAATAATTTCATTATCAACAATCATTATTTTTTTTTGAGTAATAAATAATAATGAAAACAGTGAAATAAATATGGTTGATGTTATTGTATGCATATACAATATTAGTAATTTGATTCAAAATCAATGTAAACAAACAATAGATTTGAACAAAATATTATTAGATGAAAAATATAATTTATTCATTCGTGTTATTTTGTTTGTTTTCTTGTTCCAAAGAAACTACATCTGAACCCATGTTAAATGATGGTCAAATAACACTATCTCTGGACTTAATAAGAGAATTCAGTTTACAACTAGATAACTCATCCTCTAAATCTCTTCAACTTGAAGATTCTGATTTTGTCCATGTTTATGATAATGAAATAACGGTTAACTTCACATCTGTCCCCCCAGGATATAGTGAAAGTTTAACATTCAATCCAAATGATAATACCCAACGTGTTACCTTACCTTACGGAGAGTATAACTGGGAAATTTCACCAAGGAATAATCCTTCTCCCATTTCTAATACATTATCAGTATCCGGTCAATCAACATCCGTAATTACGATAAATGAACCCTCGGTTGATCTAACTTTAAATGTAAATACTGATTATGCATTAGTTACTGTTAATGATGATTATACTTCAAATGTTACCTTAACACATGAAGATTTAAGTTTATCGATGAATATAAAAGATGGTTATAACTATGGATACGTATTATCAGGAACAACCTCATCATCGATTAGTGTAATAGATACTAATGGAGACATTTACACTGATGATCTTGGATTAATTCAGAGTTGTAAACATTACAAATACCAATTGGATTATTCAGAAGTAGGAGTTAGTTCTCTTATCTGTGTTTGTGACCCTTTTGAAGTTATTGAACGATATTTTTCTCTTTGTTCTGGTTCTAGTTCTTTAATTAATGAATCTAAATTATGGTTGACATTTGATAATAATCTAAATGATCAAAGTACTTATGGTAATACGGTTACTAATTATGGTACTTCATTTTCATCAAATCGAAATAACATAAATAATTCATCACTACTCTTAAATGGACAAAATTATCTAATAGTAGATGAAAATAGTTCTTTAGAAACGATTGAATTGAGCGTTTCTGTTTGGGTAAAACCATCTTCACTTGGTGTGTCTGTTCCATGGAATACCATTTTAAAGAAAGGAACTTACTCTCAAGCCAGTAGTGAAACATTTTTTTTAGCATTAAATGATAGTCAAAATGGAAATGGAGATGTACAAGTCGGATATAAAAATAACACCTGTGATACAGGACAAGGATGGAATAAGTTCATTGAGACTTCGAATACTCCACTAATTAATAATTGGACACATCTTGTCATTACTCATGATTCTAATAACAATCAATCTATATATATTAATGGTTCATTATTTAGTAGTGAAGTTGTTGAAGGTAATTTAAGTATATGTCCTGGTGGACAAATATCAATTGGTAGTGAATGGTCACAAAACATTAGTGGATTTATAGGTTCTATTGATGATCTTGGTTTATGGGACAAGGTTCTTTCTCCATGTCAAGTAGAGTGGTTATATGAAAATTAAACAAACTTCTTCAAATCATACCCCACAAAACTCCTCCCCAATTGATGACAAACCCTCCCTGTAGTTCCACTACCCATGAAGGTGTCATATATTAAATTAACTTCTGTTAGATTTAACAGAAGTTTTTTCAAAGAGGAGGTTTCTTATAACTGAGAAAACACTTTTCCCCTAAACCCTAATCGGTAGGGGTTTTATATCGGGGTTGGTTTTTTTACTGAGGGGAATTTGATATGGTAACTTCTGTTAAATCTAACATAAGTTAAAATTTAAAATACTCTTGATTTAAGAAATATACATTTATCCTATTATCTTTTTCCCATTTAGATTTGAGTATAAGATCTTGGTTTGATAAATGATTAGCCCTTTGATTTATTGAATTGATTAAAGTGTTTTTTAATCGGTTTTGGTGTCCAATATCAAAATTATTATTTTGGAGTAAGTTTAGTAATTCATCATTTTTAATGGTATTATTTTCCTTAAGTTGTTGAATAACTAAATTCCATTGATCATTATCAGTAAATCTTATATTGTTTACCATAATTCCATCAGAAAGAAAGTTAAGGGGTATTTTCTTTATTGAGTTTTTTCTCTTCCTGAAGTATATAATAATTATAAAAAGTGTAAAAAATAATAGATATATAAGAGAATTAAAAGGATTAGATAACACTTCAACAAAAGATCCTTTACTTTTAGTGAAATCTGATATTTTTATACTCCCAATTGATGAATTTATTGATGAATTTCTTTCTTTAAAGTATATTTCACCATCAATGATTCCAATAACTTTACCCACAGAGTAATCTAAGGGATATGAATACCCAGATAAATTCCCTGAATCTAAAACAGAAAGTGAATTATCATAAAACACCCACAATTGATCTCCAATTTGGATATAATCATTAGTTATATTAGAGAATTCTTTGTTTAAAGTACCGGACAACTTTTGAGTTGTTAGAGTTTTTAAATTAATGTTATAACATTCATTTACTTTATCTGTTAAAGAATTATCTAACTTATTATAAGTTAATCCACCACAAAAAATAAGATTCTCTTTTGAGATTAAATGAAAATTAATTTCACTAATTCCTCTCTCTGGGAAAATTCCTTTTAGTTTTTTAGAAAACCATTCTTTTTTTAAATCAGAAAAATATACAATATCCTTCCTTCTATCAAAAAAACCATAACCACCTAGGATATGGATTTGATTATTATAAAAGAATTTCAAAGAGTGTAAGTGTAGTTTATGATCATAAGAATTATCAATTCTAATAATTTTATTATTAACTAATTGATATAATAATCCTCCTGTTTTTTTGTAGAAATAGGTTGAATCATAGTTTAAAGTTTCATAATCTAAAAGGTCAATATTATCATAGTTCTCAAGTTTAGAGTAAGAAACAATCCGATAGTCATCAGGACTAATTTTGAACAAGCTGTCATTTCTTATCTCAAAAATAAAGGAGTCTTTGACAAAGTATGTTGTTTCTAATCCTGATGATGAATTAAAAAAACCAAAAAAGTTTAATAATATTAGAGTAATAAGATGCATCTATTTAAGTATGATGCACAAGATAACTAATACATTAATACAAATAACAACCTAAATTTATTGAGTTTACTTAATATTATGATAATCAGATTTATTTTCAGAACACTAATCGTATTACTGTTAGTTTCTTGTAGTAAGGATTCTCCCGTTGAAACTCCAACTCCTCAAATAATAAAATATACTTTATCATTTTCCTCTGGATCTGGGGGTTCAGTTTCGATTCCAGGGGGGTCCTATGAAACTGGATCTAGTGTTTCTGTTACAGCAACCCCTGACTCTGAATATGTTTTTATTAACTGGTCTAACGGATCAACACAAAATCCCCTTTCAGTAACTATCACTTCAAATCAAACACTTACCGCTAATTTTGAAAAAAGAAAATATCCTCTTACAATGAATATTGTTGGAGAAGGAACAGTTTCTGAAGAAATAATATCTGCAGGTAAAACTACTACTGAATATACTTCAGGTTCTATTATACAACTAACAGCTAATCCAACTTCAGGTTGGGGGTTCTCCGGTTGGAGTGGAACGGTTTCAAGTACCGAAAACCCAATACAATTAACTGTTGATGAAGCTAAATCAATTACTTCAACGTTTTTAGAGTTTCCAATACCTATAATGACACTCGTTTCTTCACAAACAAAAATGTTTACTAAAGGAGTAGCTGATACTTTACTTATATCAATCAATTCAGGAGGAGGATTTAAAAGTATAGAACTATCCTCTGATTGGGGAGATGTATCTACGGTATCTTCTCCTGAAGAGGGATCATTCGAGGGAAATCTAGTTGTTCAATATCAATCCTCACAGGTTAAGAATGTTGACTATACTAGAACTATTGCAGGTTCTGATAATTTATTAATTACATTGACAGATCAGAACGATTTAACTCTTACTGTTAGTTATACCCTTAGAACACAACCTGAACCTTTATTAGATAGAAATTATGTTTTACCACATTTAGAGTTAAAATTCTCAAGAATAAAAGTTGATCCTAGACTTATCAGGTTTTTAAACCAACGAGATAATTTTAGTTTAGGGTGTTATGTTGATAATAATTTTGGTGATCCTACAGACTACAATATGAATGGTAACGATTACGACGATTTGAGAGATATAACTTATGTTGATCTTAATTTAGATGGATATGATGACCTTGTTTTACATCCTATTTTCTCTAAGAACAACAGTGCTTTTGCTTCAGTAAAATTTCCTATTGAAGTCTACATGTATAGTAATGGTGAATATATATATCGAGAAGTATTAAATCAAAATGGGTCTCTTCCAGAAGCATTTCTTGTTACCAAATTTTTAGTAGGGGATTTTGATAATGATGGTTATCCTGATTTATACTGTGTTAATCATGGAACGGATTCTGCTCCATATATTGATGAAAATCAATTTTTCTTGTTTAATGATCTTGAATCTCAGGGAGTTTTTACTCAAATCAATAATACGTATAATAGAAACTCCCATTTCGGTGCATCCGTAGATATTGATAATGATGGTGACTTAGACATATATGCCCCTGGTTTATTTCCTTGTGAAAGAGGAGTAAGGGGATGTGACTTTTTAATTAATAATGGAGGAAGAAATTTCTCACCTGGTAATCTATTAAATGATGTTTCATATCTTGGAACAAAAAGTTATTTTACAAGAAATATATCTACATCAGATTTATTTGATGTTGATGAAGATGGAAAAATTGATTTATTATTACACGGAAGAGGATCAGAAGATAATTCATCTTCATTTTCCGGGATGATTACACAGGAGGAAATTGATAATATTCCTTTTATTGCTTCATCAGGAAAAATAATGTTTGCGAATTCTCAAGGAAAATACACCTTATCTGAAATGAAATACATTCCATCTATCCCTGGATATAACAAAGGATTGGATTTTAACATATATGATTTAGACGGAGATGGTCAAAATGAAATAATAATTCTTTTAACTGGAGACGGTTCTGCCGGGGAATGGAGTAATTCGGGAAATCAGAATGATAATCAGAATACATCAAATTATTATCAAGGTTACCAAATTCAAATATGTCAATTAGATGAAAATAGAAATATAATTGATGTTACAGATTCGTTTATGGATGGTAATGGACAAACGGGAGTTGGACTAGGTTGTGATAATACCAACTTTATGTTTTTACAAATTGGAGATTATGATGATAATGGGTTATTGGATATGTACTGTGAAGATTTTAGACAAGGACCAAATTTTGTTCGTTGGGAATGGAATGGATCAAGGTTTACCAAGATGACGGAGAATTAATTAAACTCCTTCAAATCATAACCCACAAAGCATCTATTCAACTTATCACAAACCCTCCCAGTAGTTCCACTATCCATAAAGGGGTCTAATACTAATTCAAACTCTTTGGAAGTTTGAAGAATAGGTAGAGTGATTATTTCTTCAGGGAATGGATCAGGGTGTTCTCCAACAATATTTAACTTATGTTAGATTTAACAGAAGTTAAATCCGTTCTTTTCCCTTGTCCTTTTCTGTAATATCCATCAAGTGTTAGGTATTCATTTATAAGTTCCTTAAAACTCTTTATACGTTGTTTATTGAAGTGGATAAGGAGTAATTCTTCTTCTCTATCTTTAACTTCTTTAACCTCAACATCAACTTCTTCCCATTTCAATCTTTTAATGGATTCAAATCTTCTATTTCCACTGATGATTTGATTGTATTGTTCAATAATTAAGACTTGCAATAATCCAACTTCTGAAATACTTTCCATTAGTTCCTCAATAGAGGATAGGGAATAGATTTCCTTGTTCTTGGGATGGTGTTTGAGTGAGGATACTTTAACCTTCATATAGTGAAGTTAGCGAAGAATTTTATGATATGCAAGTAATCAGTGAAAATTCAATTATTAAACCAATCTAGATACTTTTTCTAAGTATATCTCCTCAGGAATAAGACCTTTTTCAAACAACGATTTTAACTCTAATAGTTGATTTTCAAGGGATACTTGATTAGATGATTTTTTATTTTCCTTTTGATTTAACTCTAAGGAAAAAAGTTTTCTCCCTTCTTCATCAAGTTCAGATGAGGTAGTAGAAAAATATTGATGGTAAACTCTCTCTGTTGAATGACCTGACATTGACATCATGACATGTGTAGGTATTTTATTTTCAATTCCTTCTCTTATAAAAGTTCTTCTCATAATATGGGATGATAATACAGAATGAATTGGAACTCTTGTATCACTTTCTTTTATGATTTTTCCTTCAACATTAAACTTAGGTTTGGAAACTAATCTATTAAGTCCAACTATTTTACCAATCTCCTTTATCTGTTTATTCATCTTTTGGTTTGTGGGTAAATTTCCAGAAGAAGACCTTGGAAAAATAGAATCTGTTCTTTTTTTATTTTTAGAATATTTCTTCCAAATCTCAAAAGTCAATCTGTTAATAGGAACCTTTACTTGTTTTCCAGTTCTACTTTTTTCCATTCTAAAAACAAAATATCCTTTTGATCTATCCTCTGAGAATTGATAATTATCTAATCTTAAAGAAATAAGATCTCCAAACCTACATCCAACACCACAACCAAAAACTAATATATCTTTATAAACTTCTAGATTAGTATAGGTTTTCGTTTTACCATTCTTTAATTCATCGTAAAAAAACTCATTAGTATGTTTTTTATGATTCTTGTTTGAAAAATTAAATTCTTCAAATTGATATAGTTGTAAGACTTCTTCTCTTGTTAAATAAACGACTTCCTTTTCAAAATTGTGATTGAAAGGTATAACGGATATTTTATGATTAGTATATCCTTGTTTACCACACCAATTAACAAATGAAACAAGTGATTTTAATCGTTTTCTTATTGTAGAAGGTTGATCACCTTTATCGGAATAAAATTTTAAAAATGATTTTTGATATTCTTCATCTATATTGGACACTAATACATTGTAATTCAATGTTTTATTATAATGTTGTGTGAATTCATAAATTCTTTTTATGGAGGTAAAAATACTTTTCTTGTATCCTTTTCTGAGAGTTATTTCATTTTCTATGTAATCACAATATTCATTAAGCAAGAAAATCAAATCTAGATTCTCAAAAGTTTTTTTGACTTCTTCCTTCTTAAAATTCTTTAGATTGTTTTTAACTAATTCAATAACAGGTATTTGATCATTTAATTTGATTCTATCAATTATCTGATTTACTTCACTTAATTTTTGTTTTAAGAGAATGTTTTTTGAAACATGATTTTGATCAGATTTTAATATTGGATCAGATTTTCTTCCTTGTTTCCAATTTTTATCCCAATCTTTAAATAAAACTGGTACATCAGAAGGGATTCGTAGTTTCTTCCCTTGAAAATAATAATTCAGATATATTGTAATTTTATCTGAAGGTCTATAATCCGTTTTTTTCTTAGTTAAATTAGGTGAAATATAAACACTCATAGTGTACCAAAAGTACTAAAAAATACACATATTTGGAACAAGATTTGGAACAAATTAGGATGTTAAAAAAATAAAACCCTGTAAATCAATGACTTACAGGGTTAAAATGTGGTACCTCCAGGAATCGAACCAGGGACACAAGGATTTTCAGTCCTTTGCTCTACCAACTGAGCTAAGGTACCTCAATTGTGGTTGCAAATATAACGTCCTTTTTCTTTCTCCACAAATCATTTTGCGAAGAAAAGATTACAAAATGCTTTTTCCTTAAGTTTGTGTATGAATTTGATTCTCGATATTGGAAATACACACATCAAATACCATCTTTTTTCTTCTGGGAAAAGAGTGATAGGAAATGCAATAGAAACACTTGATGGACTTGAGGAAAGATTAGTTAGAGAATATCCCACCTTGGAGCATATGGTCTATGCAGATGTTCGCGGGAAATATACACACAAAACGTTGTGTTCTTTTTTTTCAAGCGTCAACGTGCATTCGATCAAATCCCTATCATTCCCCTTTACATCCAACTATGCTACTCCAGAAACACTTGGGGAAGACCGCATTGCTTTGGTTACAGCGGCCATAAAACGTTATCCGCTGCACAATTGTTTAATCATTGACGCTGGTACCTGCATCACGTATGATTTGATCACTGCTGAAAAAAACTATTTAGGTGGAGCCATTAGCCCCGGTTTAGCCATGCGTTTTAAAAGCCTTTCTCATTTCACGGGTAAATTACCCCATGTAGAGGCAAAGGCAGCCCCTCTTCTTTGGGGAGATAGCACAGAGACATCCATACAAGCGGGTGTTCTCCAAGGAATAGTTCATGAATTGGATGGACAAATTAGTGCCTACAAAGCGCGTTTCACTTCTTTAACAGTTATTTTAACAGGAGGAGATGCGCATTACTTGTCTAAAAGCGTAAAAAACACCATATTTGCGCAGCCGAATTTTCTTGCAGAAGGGTTGAACCATTTGTTGGACTACAATAAAAATTAATGTTCAAAAAAGTACTTTTCGTTTTTACGTTGTTGGTGTCAACTTTTAGTGTGGCACAAAATAGTACAGCATCGCCATATTCCTTGGGTGGTTTAGGAGATGTTACCTTTCGTGGAAATGCCATCAATCGAATGATGGGAGGAATTAGTGTGTATGCCGATTCGATACACTCCAATATAAATAACCCCGCCAGTTTAGGTGAATTAAAGCTCACCACTTTCTCCGTAGGTTTACATTATAGGAACACCCGTTTAATTTCAGACCAAACCAATGAAGATGTTGCTTCTGGTTCTTTAGATTATATTGCGGTTTCAATTCCTATAAAATATCTTTCATTTTCTTTTGGGGTAATGCCTTTTTCATCGGTGGGTTATCAATTGCAATCATTGGATGAAGATAATGAGTATAACATCCTCAATCGTTATGAAGGTAAAGGAGGAGTGAATAAAACATTTATCTCTGTGGGGGCTAAGGTATTGAAATACCTCAATCTTGGTGGAACTATAAATTTTAATTTTGGCTCTATTTCTTCGGATGCATCCCGCCAAGAGGAAAACATAGATTTTGGAACCTTCTTGACCAGCAATTCTCAGATTAGAGGAATAGACCTGCAATTGGGTGCTCACCTTAAATTGCCCATAAACAAGAAGTTAACGTTAGACGCATTTGGAACCTATAGTCCTGAGCACAATTTGACTTCAGAAAATGAGCAAACCTATTTTACCCAATCGATTAGCACTCAAAATGTTGGGACGTTCGTTGAAGTGGATCTTGCTAGTCAGGATTTGGACAAGGTTGATTTGACTATTGGTAGTAAGTATGAATTAGGAGTTGGTTTTGGACAGGATAAAAAATGGTTGCTGGGCGCTCAATATACAGCAATCAATTCTGGGGATTTTCAAAATGACTTCATTCAATTAAACAGTGTTAGTTATGAAAACGGTTCTCGTTTATCTGTAGGAGGTTATTTTATACCAAACTACAGTTCTATTACCGACTACTGGAAACGCATCGTTTTCCGTGCAGGATTTCGTCAAGAAACCTCAGGTATAATGATCAATAATACGTCTTTAGAAGAAACTGGCATATCATTTGGAGTAAGCCTACCATTGGGAGGGTATTATAGTGCAGCTAATGTTGCTGGTTTTTCATCCCTTAACATAGGGTTTGAATTCGGAAAAAGAGGTGTTAATACTAATGGCTTGATTCAAGAAAATTATTGGTCACTTCGTGTCGGAGCCTCCTTAAACGACTTATGGTTCATTAAAAGAAAATACAATTAACACAAAAGAGAGATGAAAAAGTACATCCATTTTATCATTGCCTTAATCACAATTACTACTGGGCAATTACAAGCACAAGACAACCAACAGTGTTTGCAGAATTTATCTATTTTTGCTGAAAATGCAAAAGTAAAAAACTACACTGCGGCATACGAACCATGGATGCTTGTTAGAATAGAATGCCCAAAATTAAATGTGGCCATTTTCTCCTATGGTGAGCGTATTTTAAAAGATCGATTAAAAAACGCATCTCCAGCAGACAAGGAAGCCACAGAGCAAGCTTTACTTGGTCTTTATGACGACTGGATCATTAATTTTCCAACAAAAAAAGGAGTTAACAAAGTAGGCGATATTCTATCGAGCAAAGCACAAACCATGATTGATTTCAACATAGGATCAACCAAAGAAGTATATGCAATTTTTGATAGAGCCTATAGCGAAGATGCAAAAAGCTTCACCAACCCTAAGCGTTTATACAACTACTTTAAAACATTGTATGATACCTACAAGGGGGGAGATAACTCAATCACCACAGAAATGTTATTCAACAAGTACGAGGAAGTTTCTGAGAAATTTGAGGTGGAAGCAACAAGTCTAGCAAAAAAATTAGACGTGATCTTGAAAAAAGAAGAAAGCGGTGTTGCACTTACGACCAAAGACTTAAAACGCAAACGAATTTACGGTGTTAATTCAAATGCAATTGGTGTGTTTTTAAAGAACTTAGATGCCATCATCGCAAAAGAGTCTAGCTGCGAAAACTTAATTCCGTTGTACCAACGCAACTTCGAGGAAAACAAAACAAACTCGGTTTGGTTAAAACGTGCAGCCAGTCGAATGGATAGTAAAGAATGTTCAGACGATCCATTATTTGTAACCTTGGTTGAAGCCTTGCATGGATTAGATCCTTCTGCTGATTCAGCCTACTATTTAGGCTTATTGAATGATAAAAGAGGAAATAGCAACGATGCACTCAAATACTACGAAGAATCAATTGCATTGGAAACAGATCCCTACAAAAAAGCAAAGATCTTGTATAAAATTGCTTTGAAATTTAAAGATAGAGGGCGTAAATCTTCGGCACGTAGCTATGCACGTAAAGCATTAGGCTTCCAGCCCTCGCTTGGAAAAGCCTATTTGTTAATCGCTAATTTATATGCTAATAGTGCAAACGATTGTGGCGATTCACAGTTTGACAAAAGAGCCGTTTACTGGTTGGCAGCAAATACCGCTCGAAAAGCAGCAAGTGTAGATGCGTCCATCAAAAAGGCAGCGTTGAAAACCGCCAAAAGCTATGAAGGTCGTGCGCCAAGTAAAACAGATATCTTTACTGATGGAAGAGAAGGAACAAGTGTTACTTTCTCTTGTTGGATTGGAACCAGTGTCAAAGTGCCAAAACTTTAGATGAAATTCCAAGGGATACCATATTACCTAAAGGTTACTGCAATTGCAGTAACCTTTTTTTGTTCCTGTGATACGTCAGAGAAAGAACAGTTTAATTCAGATCAGTTTCGCGGAGAGCCAGCAGCCATTGCACGCGATGTGCGTATGGTCTATACAGACTCTTTGCGTATCAAAGCCATTTTAACGGCACCTTTACATAAAGATTACAGTAATCTTTCTTTAAGTCATTCGGTTTTCCCGGAGGGAGTGAAAGTTATCTTCATCGATGAATTAAAACAGGAAAACGTCATTACTGCTGATTATGGAACCTTGTATGATGCAACTTCGCTAATTGACCTGCAGGGCAACGTGGTGCTACAAGCAAGTGATGGGGGTTTATTGAAAACACCACAACTCTATTGGGATGCCGCTTCGGATTGGATTTTCACCGAAGAAACCTTTAATTTTTCTAATCCAGATTATGACGTTATCGCAACGCGATTGGATACCAACAAAGAATTCACTAAATTTAATACAGGAAAACTAACGGGTACGGTTGCCGTACAAGAAGAATCAAAACAATGAAAAATTACCGAATTTCAGAAATACTCTATATCGTAATTGCGCTTATTTCTATTAAGGAAGCTTATGTGCTTTGGGAAATTCGTCCAAACAAAGCCTATTTGTTTTTGGGTTTTGCCGTTTTGGCCGTATTTATGTATTTCTTTAGAAGTTATTATCGTAAGAAATTTAATCGTCGTAAGCCCTAAATGGAAATAGAGGATAGTATTATACTGCTTTGCTTGGTCCTTTCCGCTTTCTTTTCTGGAATGGAAATTGCTTTTGTTTCCTCCAATCGGATTTTTATCGAGATTGAGAAAAATAAGCCAACCTTCACTGCTAAGATTTTACAATTCATTACAAAGAATCCTTCGCGATTCATTACTACAATGCTTATTGGAAACAATATTTCCCTTGTAGTATATGGTATTTTCATGGGAAACAAAATTGTTCAAGTCATTTTCCCGACCCTCGAAGGAGTTGAATTGCCTTTGGAAATACTGTTCTATCAAACCTTAATTTCAACAGGTATTATTTTGCTTACCGCAGAATTCCTCCCCAAGGTATTTTTTCAATTATATGCCAATCAATTGGTGCGTTTTTTCGCACCTCCTGCCGCTTTTTTTCATGCTGTCTTTACTCCGGTAAGTTTGTTTGTCCTCAAAATAACCAATGTTTTGTTGCGTATTTTGTTTCGTTCCAAAACAGAAGAATTGGAACTTTCGTTCTCTAAAATTGAATTGGGCGATTATATTGAAGAGCAAGTCGAGGGGGTGCAAAATAAAGCGCAATTGGATAGCGAAATTCAAATTTTTCAAAATGCCTTGGAATTCTCTACCGTTAAAGCGCGCGAAGTAATGGTGCCAAGAGCAGAGATCACGGCCATTGAAAAAGAGAAGTCCATCGAAGAATTAAAAGCATTGTTTGCTAGTACCGGTTTTTCAAAGATTCCCGTTTTTGATGAAAATATAGATGACATTATTGGTTTTGTTCACGCTTTTGAAATGCTAAAGCAACCCAGTTCAATCAAGCAAATTCTGTTGCCTGTTGAGTTTGTCCACGAACCCAATACGGTAAATGATGTGTTGAGTCGTTTAACGCGAAAGCGTAAAAGTATTGCGGTTGTCCTTGATGAATATGGTGGTACAGCAGGTTTGTTGACCATTGAAGACATCGTAGAAGAACTCTTTGGCGAGATAGAAGATGAACATGATCGAGTAGATCATTACGAAAAAAAACTTTCACCTACTCATTTCGAATTCTCTGCTCGTCTTGAAATTGATTACATCAATGAAACTTATTTTCTCGAACTACCCAAAGACGAAAACTATGAGACCTTGGGTGGACTAATCGTGTTTTACACCGAAGAAATCCCCAAGAAAGGTCTAGTATTAAGGCTTGATAAATACCAAATAGAAGTAACACAAGTTTCCTCCACAAAGATTGAACGAATCTCTTTATCTATTACGAACGAATAAAAACAACCGCTGCTTAAGACAAACCTCTTTTCAATAGCAATTTAAGGCTTTTATAATTGACAAGGAAGTTGTACTTTCGCATCCAATACAAAAAAACCAACAAAATGGCCATACTTGGGAAAATTAGACAAAAATCAATTTTTTTGATATTAGTAATAGGACTTGCATTATTTGCTTTTGTTATTTCAGGCGCATTTGGTGCTGGTTCAGGTGATGCCGGACCTAGTGAGCCAATTGGAATAATTAATGGCGAAGAAATTTCATTGGAAAATTTCCGATTGCTCGTTGATCAAACTGAACGTACCTACGGATATTCTTCCCTTCAAGCTGTTGAGGTGGTTTGGAACCAATACGTTCGTAGCCAGTTATTCGAAGCCGAATTCAAAGAATTAGGCATTGACGCAGGAAAAGATCAAATTGAACAAGTTGTTTCTTCAACCGAATCCATTATTACTGACCCACGGTTCATCAATGAAGCGGGCTTTTTTGACTTTGGTTTATTTGCAGACTTCATCGGTCAAATGCGTAGTTCAAATCTGCAGGCCTATGAACAATGGAAACAACAAGAAGCAGGAATTATTTCTTCTGCCCGCGAAGGAATTTATTTTGATTTAATCAAATCAAGTACGGGAATAACCCTTAAAGAAGCGCAAATCAATTTCCACCTGGAAACCGATAATGTCGATGTAAACTACGTTCAAATTCCTTACGCTTCTATCCCAGATAGTTTGGTGCCTGTAAGCGAAAGCGATGTTGCGAAATACATAAAAAATAATGCCAAGCAGTTTGACCGAGAAGCTATTCGATCCCTCCAATACATTTCTTTTTTAGAACAAGCGACTGCTGAAGACGAGACTATCATCCGCAACACCCTAGAAGGCTTGGTTGATGATCGTATCGAATACAATGAAGTGTCTAAATTAACCGATACTATTGAAGGATTTAGAACGACCAAAGACTTGACTGCATTCATCGATCGTTACTCTGAGGTAAGTTTTGATTCTATCTACACGCCAAAAGGAAGACTTCCTTCTGCCTATGCTGACATTCTCTACAATTTAGAAGAAGGTGAGATTTTTGGCCCCTACAAAGACATCAATAGTTTAAAGATTTCTAAGTTATTGGATCGCAAAGAAAACGGTTCCATTCGTGCATCACACATAATGATTGCCTACCAAGGCGCTCAACAAGCCGATGAGTCGATTACACGAACCAAAGAAGAAGCAAAAAAATATGCCAACGACTTAGCGCGTCAAGTACGCCGTGGAAAGGAGAAAATCGAACTACTTGCCATCAAATTTTCTGACGATAAAAGTAATCGTGTAGGGGGAGACCTAGGCTTCTTCCAAGAAGGAACAACTGCACCAGAGATTTTTGATTTTGCTAACAAAAATAGAATTGGAAGAGTTGGTGTTGTTGAAACGCCTTTTGGTTTTCACGTTGTTAAAATCACTAATAAGCAAGATCTCGTATTATTGGCAAGTGTGAGTAATGAGATTATTCCATCAGACAAAACATCCAACAAAATTTTCAAAGGCGCTACCCAATTTGAAATGGATGCTGCTAAAGGAGATTTTGCAGCTCTTGCAGCTGAGAGTAACTACCAAGTTAGAAATGTAGCCTCTGTGGCTGAATTAGATGAAAATCTACCCGGTTTGCCTGAGCAAAGAAATATTGTTCAGTGGGCGTTTAACGACGATACCGAAGAAGGAGAAATTAAGCGTTTCAATTTATCTTACGGTGGCTATGCTATTGTACAGTTGGTAGAAAAGAAAGCTGCTGGCCTTGCAAGCGCAAAGGACGTATTTAACGAGGTTGCACCAAAAGTGCGTGAGGAAAAGAAAGCTAAGATGATCATAGAAGACAACAAATCCACTGCTTCGTTGGAAGATCTAGCGGCTAAAAATGGACTAGAAGTAGTCAATGCCTTGGCCGTTAACCAAAAGAGTGGAACACTCGTTGGTGCAGGTTACGAACCTTATGTTGTTGGAGCTGCTTTTGGCTTGGCTGAAAATGGACTTTCTAAATTGATTAAAGGGAACAATGGCGTGTATAAACTTCAGCTTACTGCTAAGCGTGTAGCCGAAGACCTTGAAGACTATTCAGCTTATGCTCAACAATTACAAAAGACCGAACGTGACCAATTGGCACAACGCATTATTGCAGCTTTAGAATCTGCTGCAGAAATTGAAGACAATAGAGCTTTATATTACTAATGCTTTACACTCGATAATACCAAAAAATCCTCAGCATGCTGGGGATTTTTTTTACCCTAAAATGAAATCGGAATAACGGAAAATTGTTGGGTAGCCTTTTTGTACAAAATAGTCGATCGTGCTTTCATCTCCAGAAGCAAGAATAAAATCCCCACCCCAGGCGCCTAAGCTTTTTAGTTGCCCCTTAAAATCAGGAAACAAACGTTCTTGAACAGTTGTTTGTTCAAGGAAAGCAGCCGTAATTTCTTCGTGTTCTTTTAACAAGGCATTAAAGCTTGATTGTTCCTCAGTGATCAAGAGCAACGCGCCAATTTCTTCTAGTCTATCTTTTGTTTCAGCACTAATTTCTTTTCTACTTTTAAACCCAGCAATGGCCGTTCGACTATTTTGTTTTTGCTTTAAATGAACAAAGAAAAGATTGCCTTTAAAGAGTGGGGAAAAGGAAACAGGCGCTAGAGTAGGCTCATAGTTGTTCCGTTTGTAAAACAGCGCTGAATCACTCTGTGCAGCGGCGATATCATACCCACTTCCACCCATGGTTTCTTCAAGTAATTGGTAGGGGTTAATGTCTAACCACTGGGCCAAATTATTGATTAAGGTAGAAGAGGAACCCAATCCCCAATCACGTGGGAATTCCAGTTCTGTTGTTATAGTGATGCCTTCAGCAAAATAGTTGGGAGATAATCGATTTAAGGTTTTTAAAATAGTTACCAGTTGATCTATCACACCAGAGGGACTAGTATTAGCAGAAAGGCATTTGAATTTAAAATCGAACACACAATCAATCCATAGTTTACCCTCAACCGTAAAACTTTGCCATTTTATGGTACGATTGGTGGAGTGTTCCACGCGCAGAAGTTGTCCCCTTTTTGTCGGAACTGCTAAGGCTTTTACTCCCTCGAGTACGGCGTATTCTGCGGTCAATAAAAGTTTACCATGACTGTAAAATTCCATTAGGGATTGTTTTGTAAAAAGTCAGCCACGGCGTTGTGACTTACTGCGGTTGTTTTAAAATATTCCGTGGCTTTTTCTTTTTGGCCATCGGTAGCATTTAGCTGATTGAGGATATTGAGTAAGTGCATTTTCATGTGTCCTTTCTGAATGCCAGAAGTAACCAGAGAACGCAGGGCACCAAAATTTTGCGCCAAACCAGCAACGCATATGATTTGCATTAATTCGGTGGCAGATGGATTACCCAGTAATTGCATGGACCATTTCACTAGCGGATGAAGTTTTGTGAGCCCTCCTACAGTTCCAATGGCTAGTGGAAGCGAAAGCTCAAAGCAAAAGTCGTCTCCATCGATAAAGGCATTGGAAAGGCTGCTGTATTGTCCGTTTCGTGCAGCATAGGCATGCACCCCGGCTTCAACAGCACGAAAGTCATTTCCCGTAGCGATGACCACAGCATCTACACCGTTCATGATTCCTTTGTTGTGGGTTACTGCACGATAGGGTTCTTCTTTGGCGATAGTAACGGCCCGCACAAATTTTTCGGCAAAGGTACGTTTGCTCAAACCCTCTTCAACGTCAAGTTCTTCGATTGGACATCGTACACTTGCTCTGGCCACACAATTGGGTACATAGTTGGAGAGAATACTCATCACAATTTCAATATCTTTTTCAGCAGCTGAAAAAATGGAGGCTTCTTCCACATAGTGCTTAAGACGCTTGGCTAATTCTTCGAGACAAGAATTGATGAAATTCGCCCCCATGGAATCGGCCGTCAAAAACGTAAGATGCAATTGGTAATAATGTTCGATGGAGGAGGTTTTGTCGCGAAGCTCAATCGATTGTATGCCTCCACCTCTTTTCTCCATATTCCTTGTAATGCTTGCGACATCTATTCGTAATTGAGGTTTTATTTCAGAAATGAATTGCTGCAGTTTTTGCGCATCTCCAGTATAGATAAAATGAATTTGACCAATTTTTTCTTCCCCAAGAATTTCTGTTTTGAATCCGCCTCGTTCGCCCCAATATTTGGCTGCTTTCGCTGCTGCTGCAACCACCGAACTTTCTTCAATTGCCATAGGAATGGTATACAGTTCACCATTGATGGTGAAATTGGGAGCTACCCCCAAAGGAAGATAGAAGTTACTAACGGTGTTTTCGATAAAATCATCGTGTAATTGTTGTAAAGCATCATCATTATTCCAATAGCTCTCTATGATTGCTTTGGCCACAGGATCATTGTGAAAATGATGCTCGATTAACCAATCTATTTTTTCTTGTTTTGAACGTTTTGAAAAGCCGCGAACTGGAGAACTCATTCTGAATTTATTTTTGGTAAATATACCATTTTTAAAAGCAGGTTAATTTTTGTTAAGGTTAGGATTCTTTGGCATTAAATCATTATTTTTCTTCCCTAAAATAAATAGTATATGCGTTTCTATTTTCCATTTTTATTGCTCCTTTTTTTTGTCATTCAAATCAATGGCCAACAAAAAGCACTCACCAATGAGGCCATCTGGGATTTTGAATTTTCTCAAGAAACCTTAGAATCCATCCATCCCTTAAAGAGTCAAAGTGCATACACTGTGATCAAGGTTGATTATGACATTCATCAGTCAAAAATTGTTTTGTATGATTATGCTACAGCCAAAGAATTAGCTGTTTTGGTTGATTCTTCGACTTCCGCTCAAATCCCATTTTTTACGGCCTATTACTTCTCCATGGACGAACAAAAAATTCTTTTAGAAACTGCAGTTGAACCCATTTACAGAAGATCAAAGCGTGCAGAATATTGGATACTAGACCGCAATACAAAAAAGCTGGATTACCTCTTTGGCGGAAAAGTGCAAGAACCGCGTTTTTCTCCAGATGGATCCAAGGTTGCCTTTGTTCACCAACGCGATTTATACATAAAAAATTTAGTCAATAACAGTATCGAACAGGTGACCACTTCTGGGAGCAAGCACATCATCAATGGTTTAACAGATTGGGTTTATGAGGAAGAGTTTGGTTTTGTTCGGGCTTTTGATTGGAATGCTACCGGAACGGCAATAGCCTTCATGCAGTATGATGAAACTGATGTTCCAGAATTTTCTATGGACATCTATGGCGATCAACTGTATCAATTTCCTTACACCTTTAAATATCCCAAGGCAGGGGAGAAAAATGCTAGTATAAGCCTTCATCTTTACGCACTTGACACAAAAAAGACGACCAAAGTTGAGTTGGGACAGGAGTCACCTTATTATATCCCTCGGTTTGAATTTGCTCCGCAAGAGAACAGGTTAGTTATTCAAACGATAAATCGTTTGCAAAACGAGCTTATTTTATGGGAATATGTGACTACTTCGGGGGTAGCGAAAAAACTGGTGCAAGAAACATCGGATACCTATGTCGATGTGCACAGTAATCTTCGATTCTTGGACAAAGGAGATTTTATTTGGACCAGCGAGCGAGATGGTTTTAATCACATTTACCACTACAATGCTGATGGTAGTCTAAAGAAACAAATCACGAAAGGTTCTTGGGAGGTAACACGTTTCTTTGGCCTTAACCTTAAGACAAAAGAAGTCTATTATGCCTCTGTGGAACCAGGTTCGACAGAACGTGCGGTATATGCTATTGGATTAAATGGGAAAAAGAAACGTGCACTTACTCCAGAAATGGGAACTAATGGGGTTTCGTTTAGCGCTGATTATCGTTATTATATTCACACCTATGAAGATGCAAAAACACCCAGAATTTACAACCTCAGATCAACAAAAAATAGTGCTTTAGTTCGAGAAATTGAAAACAATGCAGCCTTGGTTGAAAAGTTGAAAGACTACGCTTTCACTCAAAAAGAGTTTTCAACCATTGCAGTAAACGGTGAAGAACTCAATATGTGGATCATGAAACCGACTGATTTTGATCCTGAAAAAAAATATCCGTTGTTCATGTATCAATACTCGGGTCCTGGCTCGCAAAAAGTAGCCAATAAATGGTGCGATCAACGCGATCTGTGGCATCAACTATTGACCCAAAAAGGCTATATAGTTGCCTGTGTTGATGGGCGTGGAACAGGATTTAAAGGAGTAGATTTTAAAAAAGTCACCTATCAGCAATTGACCAAATATGAAACGGAAGATCAAATTGCAGCAGCCAAAAAGTTGGGTGCATTACCCTATGTAGACACAGATCGAATTGGGATATGGGGATGGAGTTATGGCGGACATATGTCCACCAACTGTATTCTAAAAGGGAATGATGTTTTTGCACTTGCCATTGCTGTTGCTCCAGTAACCAATTGGCGTTTTTATGATACCATTTACACGGAAAGATTCATGCGTACCCCCCAAGAAAATCCCTCGGGTTATGACTTGAATTCTCCTTTAAATTACGCACACTTACTCAAAGGGAAATACTTGCTTATTCATGGCTCAGGAGATGATAATGTACATGTGCAAAATACCATGCGTATGATTGAGGCATTGGTGCAAGCGGATAAGCAATTTGATTGGGCCATTTATCCAGATAAAAATCACGGAATCTATGGTGGAAATACAAGTACCCATCTCTTTGATAAAATGACTACATTTATTGAAAATAACCTCTAAAGGGAGAATTAAACAACAGACTATTATGGCGACAGCGCAAAACACTGAGGCAACCCTTTTTGGACATCCCAAAGGACTCTTTTATTTATTTTTTGCAGAACTGTGGGAACGGTTTAGCTTTTATGGCATGCGAGCGTTGTTAACGCTCTACATGGTCGAAGAGATTTTCAAATCATTATCGAATAGAGATTTTGCAACAGCAGCGGTTTATGCTTCCTACGGTTCTTTGGTCTACGCTTCTACGGTTATTGGCGGTCAAGTGTCCGATAAAATTTTAGGGATGCGTTCTTCCATCTTCTTAGGAGGAGCTTTAATGGCGATTGGGCATTTTGTTTTGGCCATAGAAAATGACATTGCGTTCTTTATAGCCCTAGCATTTATTATCGTTGGGAATGGTTTTTTTAAACCGAACATATCAACCTTTGTCGGGGCTTTATATAAAGATGGAGATGTTAGAAAAGACTCTGGGTTTACCATTTTTTATATGGGAATAAACATTGGTGGCTGGATTGCACCATTATTATGTGGCTGGTTGGCCGTAACCTATGGATATCATTATGGTTTTGCCCTAGCTGGTTTTGGAATGATGGCTGGCTTAATTTTCTTCTGGAGTGGCATTAAGCGCAATGTTTTTGGTGACAAGGGTTTGCCGCCAAACATGGAGGTATACGAAAGAACTGTTTTAGGGCTCCCTCAAAACAAACTCATACCTCTTCTTGCGGTCTTGTTTGTTCCTGTAATTGCTTATATCCTATCTTCTTATGAGGCAATAATGGGTGGAGAATCCTTTTTAGGCAATGAAACTATTGTTGGCTTGATTTTCAAAGTAATTGGAATCACTATCGTATTATATCTTGGAAGTATAATGGTGAAAGCTACTTCAGATGAACGTAAGAAGTTATTTATGGCTGTCTTAATTACTTTTTTCATGACCATGTTTTGGGGTTTTCATGAACTCTCTGGGAGTGTAATTACATTGTTTGCGTCCAGAAATGTTGCCTTAGACGGGTTCATGACTGCAGCGCAAACCAACTCTTTAAATTCAATGTTTATTATCCTATTGGCAATCCCTATTTCATGGTTATGGGGCTATTTGACTAAGAAGAATTTAAATCCACGTACACCCTATAAATTTGGTCTAGGATTGGTTTTGGCAGGTGCCAGTTTCTACGTGCTGGCCTTAAGCAAAGGTAGTGCCGATGAAAATGGGATGGTTCCCTTCGCTTATTTAATTATCATGTACTTTGTTTTATCCATTGGCGAATTGTTTATGTCTCCAGTTGGTTTGTCTAAAATCACCAGTCTATCGCCAAAACGCATTGTAGCTTTTATGATGGGAATTTGGTTCTTGTCTTCTGCTTATGCTTTTCAAATTGTAGGATTTATTGGCAAGCAATTGGCCGTTGATAGTACCGATGCAAATGTTGGTGGATTAGACACCCTAGCGATTTACACCGATGGTTTCATGCTCATTTCACAATATGCTTTAGGGGCAGGATTAGTGGTGATTCTATTCTCTCCGCTAATGAAAAAATTAATGGGAGAGGTACATTAAACAATAATAGTTATGAAATTTAAACTCCTCGTAATAATATTACTTGGCTCTTTTGCTACTCAAGCCCAAGAAATTCAATGGATGACTTTGGCCGAAGCCATGGAAGCCCAGAAAACAGTTCCAAAAAAGATTTTTATGGATGTCTATACCGTTTGGTGTGGCCCATGTAAATTGCTAGACAAGAAAACCTTTGCCAACAAAGATGTTGCCCGTTATATCAGTGAGCATTACTATGCGGTAAAATTCAATGCAGAAGGCAATGAAGAAATTGCCTTTTATGATCGTGTTTTTCGCAATCCAAATTATGATCCTAAAAGAAAAGGACGAAACGGCACGCATGAGTTTACTCAGTTTCTAGGGATTAAGGGTTACCCAACCATGGTCTTTTTTAGTGAAGAAGGTGATCCAATCATGCCAGTAGTTGGGTACTATACCCCACGTCAGTTAGAGCCTTATTTGAAAATGATTAAGCAAGGTGATTACGCTGTTTTTTCTAAGCCAGAAGACATTCAAGTATATTTAAAAACCTTCATTCCTCGTTTTCGCGGTTAATTCGTATGCGCCCATCTTTTGGGTTAAGTGATAAGCTGTTTTGGTTTTATTTAAGGTTTTTTCCCACTGCTCAACATAATAAGGCGAGTTGCTTGCGTCAATAATGATCATTTTTGGAGAAAACATCTTCAATAATCGCTCAAGATTTATTTTTGGTTTTTTTGAAAGCAAATAAGTAGCCTTCTGCTGAAGCACTAGTTCCGTTGACCAATTGTTATCTATTACATACAATTGCTCGTCCCCAATAATATATCCATTGAATAAGGGCTGTGTTGTCCAATTGGAATGAGCGAAATTTTGAGTAAAATGATTGAGGATGAAATGGTTTTCATCAACCAATTCATTGCTGTGAGAAGCGAATTGTTTTCCATTTTTTTTCACTAAAATGGTTTCTCCGTATGCATGGGCAATCCAAAAGCGTTGTTCTGTATTTTTAGATGAAATATTCAGATGCCATAGCAATAGAGCCAAAAAACACCCAATAAGTAAGATCCAATGCGTCTTTTTTTGATTCAGCCAAATTACACTGCAAACTAGTAGAGCATACAAGAGACCTAGGGTAAGTTGGTCTATGACCAAAGAGCTAAAAATAAAGTTTTCTTGGGCTCGAATCCAAAACACCAGTTGATTCATTTTTGCTACAAGACCATCGAGCAAGTACACAAGCGGTGGAGGTAAGGCAAAGAAAAGTAACCACATAATGCAGCCTAACCCAACGTAAAGGAACAATCCAATAAAGGGTAAAATAGCCCAATTGCTTAATAAGAATAAGCCCGGGAATTGATGAAAATGATAAATGCTAATAGGAGCTACAGCAATTTGAGCGGATAAGGATACGGTAGTAAGATTCCAAAACCACTATAGCGCCTTGTGTTTTAATTTTAATTGCATGAGTGGATGTAGAAAAAGAATTCCAAATACTGCTAAATAACTCATTTGAAAACCAAGCTGAAGAATAAATCGTGGCTCAAAAAATAAGATAATTGCCATGGACAAAAGAACCAGATAAGCGGTTGGCGTTTTACGTTGACTTTGTATGCCAATATGGTAGGCAGAAAAAAGAGTGACAGAACGCAAGACAGAAGCAGACGCACCCAAAAAAAAACATAACACCACAACAATGCCAGGACGCCAATCAACTTTATCAAATGGCCATGTGGCAAAAAGCGTAACGGGCGCAGAAGCCATTGAAACAGCAACATCAATAGACCAATATGTAGGCCAGAAATTGCAAAAAGATGGACTACTCCAGCGTTTGCATATTGATCCATTGTGTTTGCGTCCAAGCTAGATCGTTCTCCCATTAACATGGTTTTCAAAATTTCCTTTGTTGTACGATTCAATCAACTTTCGTCCAGTTTCCTTAAGATTAAATTTTTGATTTTTATTAAGGGCTTTTTTGGAATGGCCAAGAAAACGAACTGCGTCACTGTTTGTGAGCAATTGATGGTAAATCGATATACTTTGAAGGTATTCTTTATAATCAAAGCCATTTGGGTTTGAAGGCGGTTGAATTGGCGATAAACGGTCTTTTATAAAGAGTTTGTCTCCTACCAAAAGAGGTGAATAACTGCTGTCTTTTTTGAGTTGAAATAGAATCCTTCCTTCAGTTGATTTTCCATTGATTGAAGTGAGATTAGCATAAAAACGATGGGCATTTGTGCTTCCACGCAACCTTTGCTGAAGTTCTATTTCAATGTTGTTTACTTCTGTTGGAGCAAAATTAGCATAGTGCTTTTCTGGAAGGAGTTGATCGATATGAGCTACGCAAAAACCCAAACAAAAGAAAAGGAGCCCCCAAAATGGAGCACGCCAATAGAAACGAGATTTGAAGGATTGAAAACCTAAGATCGCTATAGCTAAGAGTACATGCAATAGCTGGTAGGAGAACGTTTCTTGAAAATGAAAATTCACGCCAAGTATAAACACCAGAAGGTAGGGAACAAGGGGTAATGTTAAGGGCTTCACCCCTTAAAGATATAAAAAGTGTTATTTAAGCACTGCAATGATGCTTTTGGCAACCTGTTCGCTGGCATTAATATGCCCAAGTTTTTGCTCAATTTCTTGGTAGCTTTGGCGTATTTCCTCTCGAATTGAAGTATCGGTTAAGCGTTTTAATTCTTGTTCAATTGAATCGGATGTACATTTCTCCTGAATCAATTCACTCACAATTTCTTTGTCATTGATTAGATTAACCAAAGAGATATATTTCAACTTAATGATGCGTTTTGCAATGGCATAGCTAATCGCACTGCTTTTGTAACACACCAATTGCGGCACCTGAAATAGGGCCGTTTCTAGAGTTGCCGTTCCGCTGGTTACAATCGCGGCAAATGAATGTTTTAAGAGGGTATAGGTTTGGTTTTGAAGCATGTAAATAGATGGATGTTTGGTAAACTGTTTGTACCACTCAGCGTCCAATCCGGGTGCTCCGGCAAGCACAAATCGATAGTCCGGAAAAGCATTTATGACGTCTAAAAACACAGGCATCATTTTGAGGATTTCTTGTTTCCTGCTTCCGGGCAGTAATGCGATTATGGGCTGCTCTGTTTGTAGTTCGATAGGAAGATTAGCTTCTTTTTGATTGCGTTCTTTTCGAATTACATCGACTAGCGGATGACCCACATAATCTACACTATACTGGTGCTTTTTATTGAAGTAATCTTTTTCAAATGGAAGAATAACATACAAGGCATCAAGGTCTCGTTTAATTTTCTTGATTCTATTTTCTTTCCAAGCCCAAATTTGTGGACTGATGTAATAGTGGTTGCGGAAACCCTGCTGTTTTGCCCAGGCGGCAATACGCATGTTGAATCCTGGGTAATCAACATAGACAATAACATCTGGTTGGAAGTGGAGAATGTCTTTCTTGCAAAATGTAATATTACTTAAAATGGTTCGTAGGTTGATAAATACTTCCCAGAAGCCCATAAAAGCAAGATGTTTATAATGCCTAACGATGCTTCCACCTACAGTAGCCATTTTATCCCCTCCCCAAAAGCGAATCTCAGCAGTTGGATCCTGTTTCAATAAGGATACCATTAAGTTGGATCCATGTAGATCTCCAGAAGCTTCGCCGGCAATGATATAATATTTCATTTATACTACTTTTAGCAGAGCGACTAGACCAACAAGAAATAATAAAACACCAACCATTCCGTAGGCCATCTTGTATCTGTATTGTTGAAGTAAATAAAAGAATACAGGTAAGTTTAGTAAGGCACCTAAGCTAATTAATCCGCCTAATTTTCCTTGTGCGTAGAGTAGGCCAATGCTATCTATTATTCCTGTGTCTGAAAAAAACAAGGTAAATAGACACATGCCAATAAAGGTAAGTACTGTACCTACCAACATTCCTAGTAGCGTTTCTTTAGTCATTAAAATCCCAGCTATTAAGTTTTTGAATCGCATGATGCGCTGTTAGATCAAATTGTGTGGGAACAACCGATATGTATCCGTGGGCTAAGGCCGATTCGTCAGTGTCATCCCCTTTGTCTTCATTGATGAATTCCCCTGTTAGCCAATAATAGTCTTTGCCCATGGGGCTTTGTCGTTTATCAAACTTTTCCACCCAGTGCGCTTTTGCTTGACGACAAATTTTTATCCCTTTGATTTCCTTTTCCGGAAGAAGGGGGAAATTCACATTCAAGACAACATCGGAGGGGATGCTGTTTTTCAAGGCATTACGTGTTATTTTTTCAATAAAAGGTTTTAGCGGCTCAAAGTCTGCTGTCCAGCGATAATCTAATAACGAAAAACCTATGGCTGGAACGCCCTCTATTCCCGCTTCAATTGCAGCACTCATGGTACCCGAATAGATAACATTAATGGAGGAGTTTGACCCGTGATTAATTCCAGAAACACAAAGGTCTGGCTTTCGGCTCATCAATTCATTCACAGCCAATTTTACACAATCGGCTGGTGTGCCTGAGCATTGATATTCTTTTTGAGGACCTTTATCTACGGTTATTTCGGTGCAATAAAGCGTTGAGTCCAAAGTAATGGCATGTCCCATTCCAGACTGAGGACTGTCTGGAGCAACCACAACTACATCCCCAATGGTGTTCATTACATCAATTAAGGCACGAATTCCAGGTGCGGTAATTCCATCGTCATTGGTCACTAAAATGAGAGGTCTATTGGTCATGGCATCATTTTTGGCTAAGGTAAGGAAATAGTCTTTGTCTTAGGTTGTTAAATTCACGTCAAAAAAGAAGACATGTTTGTTAAGCCGTTGGCAATTCAATATATTAGACAACTAATCCAATGATGATGAAAAAAATTGCCGCTTTAACGGTATTGGTTATTGGGACATTTGTTTTTGTTGCTTTTAGTAACCAAGCAAACAATCCTTCAAAAGACAAATTACTTATTGAAATAGTTTCTTATGTTCTTAGTCGCGGACATTTTTCGCCTTCTGAAATCAATGATGCATTTTCTGAAAATGTTTACATGAATTACCTTAATGGCATAGATGGTAGACATCAATTTTTCATCAAAGCAGATATCAATAATTTCAATGCTTACAAAAAAGAGTTGGATGATGAAATTAAGGCATCCAAAGTAGATTTCTTTAACCTCACACACAGCAAGTTTTTGCAACGTTTGGAGCAAGTCAAATCTTTTTATCCTAGCTTATTGGAGCAGCCTTTTGATTTTTCAGTCAAAGAGAAAATTAATGTCAACTACGAAAAAGTGCCCCATGCTGCCTCGCTTTCTGAGATGAAGAATGTATGGCGCAAGTTTTTTAAATTTAATGCATTAGGGACTTTTGCCAGCCTCAAGGAAGCCGAAGAAAGAAAGCAAGAAGAAGATTCTACCTACGTCCAAAAAACAGATATAGAATTAGAAAAAGAAACACGCGAAGCATTAAAAGAGGACATGAAAATTTTCTTTGAGGTACGCGATGATCTTAATCGAAACGATTATTTTTCTGTTTATATCAATGCAATTGCCTTGCAATTTGATCCGCACACAAGCTATTTAGCACCGAGTGCAAAAGAGCGTTTCGATCAAAATATTTCAGGAAAATTCGAGGGTATTGGTGCGCGTTTAACCAAACGAAATCAAGAAATTGAAATTGTAGAAGTAATCTCAGGCGGCCCTGTTTGGCGAGGGAAACTAATCGAGCCTGGAGATAAAATATTAAAAGTAGCTCAAGTTGACGAAAACCCTGTCGATGTAATGGGTATGCGTTTGGATGATGTAATAAAACTTATCAAAGGGCCAAAAGGGACACAGGTGTTTTTAACCATCAAAAAAGTTGACGCTTCAGTTAGTGTAGTGCCAATAACTCGAGACGTTATTGAGTTGGAAGAAGCTTTTGCTAAATCAACCATTATTAAAAAAAATGGAAAACAATACGGTTTAATTAACCTGCCCCGTTTCTATGTGGACTTCAAGGACTATGGCAACCGAAATGCAGCAACCGATGTAAAAAAAGAAATTCAAGCACTTAAAAAACAAGATGTAAATGGAATTGTATTTGACTTGCGGAACAATGGCGGTGGGTCTTTACAAACAGTTGTCGACATGGCGGGCTATTTCATCGAAGAAGGCCCCATTGTACAAGTCAAATCTACCGGTGGACAAAAGCAGATTTTAAAAGATGACGATAGTTCAATTGAGTGGGATGGTCCATTGGTGGTATTGGTGAATGAGTTTTCGGCTTCAGCTTCTGAAATTTTGGCCGCTGCACTTCAAGACTATAAACGCGCAATTGTTTTGGGTAGTAAACAAACCTATGGAAAGGGAACCGTTCAAAATGTAATTGACTTAAATCAAATTATTTCTGGAAACACCTATGGAGATTTAGGCGCCATGAAAGTAACTACCGATAAATTTTATCGCATCAATGGCGGTTCAACCCAACTAGAAGGAGTGAAGAGTGATATTGTTTTCCCCAATCGCTACTCCTATATTGACACAGGAGAAAAAGATCAAGATAATCCATTGGAATGGGATAGAATTACACCTGCAGACTTCACGCCCTGGGCCACCGGTGATCCGTATACCTATGCCATTGAGCGCAGTAAACAACGCCAGGCAGATAATCCATTCGTTCAATTAATTGATGAGCAAGCTAAGTGGGTAAAGTCTCGCCAAGATGACGTTGCTTTTTCATTAAATTATCAATCGTTTTTAGATCAAGAAGAGCGCGAAAAAAAGAAAACAAAGAAGTTCAAGAAGTTGAGTGACTTTCAAAGCAATATATCCTTTAAAACCTTGCCAAGAGACCTACAATTGATTCAGAAAGATGATGTGCTAAAGGAGAAAAGAGTTCGTTGGGAAGAAAGTCTAGGCAAAGATATCTATGTTGATGAAGCAATTAATGTTTTGAGTGATTTAACAGAAATTAAGCGAAGTACAACACCCATTACGCAGCTAAAACAATAAGGATTGAAGTCATCATTTGCCCTTGCAAAAGTACTTCGAGATCCTGCGGGCGCAATTAGCCTTGTTTATATAGTGCTGATTTCTTTAGTAGCTGTTTTTGCTGGTTTTATTGCGCCAGACAACTCAGCAAATGCAAATCAAATGCATTTATCGATTCATTCCAAGCCCCCGGGCCACCAATCACTATTGCTTCTTGTTCCTGCCAAAGACGGTTCTACTCTAGAAGAAATTCCAATCACTTCTTTTTATTGGGAAAAGGATCAACTCTTCTATCAGGCTGAAACAGTAGGACCGGGCTATGATCAATCGATTGATAGAAAGATCTTCCCTAAGGCCATGTCTTTACATGAAATAGAAGAAACTTTCTTGGTAAAGAGAACATTCTCATGGGGAACAGATAAGTTTGGACGTGATCTTTTTAGTCGCATGCTTTTTGGTTCTCGTATCTCTCTATCTATTGGATTTATAGCTGTGTTGATTTCGTTACTGCTGGGAATTGTTTTGGGAGGATTGGCAGGTTTTGTTGGCGGAAGAACAGACAAGATCATTCTCTGGTTTATCAATGTGATTTGGTCCATTCCCAGCCTGTTAATGGTCATTGCGATTACATTAGCTCTCGGTAAAGGGTTCTGGCAGGTTTTTATTGCCGTAGGTTTAACCATGTGGGTTGAGGTAGCGCGTTTGGTTCGTGGACAGGTCATATCGATCAAAGAACAATCTTTTGTTCAAGCGACCCGAGTATTAGGCTATTCGGATCTTCGGATTTTTGGACAGCATATTTTTCCTTTATTGATCCCTTCATTAATAGTTCTTTCGACAGCAAATTTTGCAAGCGCAATTCTCATCGAAAGCGGATTGAGTTTCTTGGGGATTGGTGCGCAACCTCCAACCCCCAGTTGGGGAGGAATGATCAAAGATCATTTTCGTTACATGCTCATGGGAAAGGCCTATTTAGCACTAATTCCCGGTGCTGCAATCATGAGTCTGGTATTGGCTTTCATGTCCCTAGGCAATAGCTTACGCGATGCACTGGATATTAAAAACTAGCTTCATTTAAACGATTGGCATCTTGGTTTAGATAAATGGCAATCAAGATGGTGAATGCCAGTAAACTCGACCCACCATAGCTAATGAAAGGGAGAGGTATTCCTATGGTAGGAACCAATCCAATTGACATACCAATATTGACGAAAAAATGGACAAACAATATACTCGCCACACTGTAGGCATATACACGAGAAAAATTATTTTTTTGGGCTTCTGCTCTACTTAAAATTCGCAGGATAAGAAAAGTAAAAAGGAGAACCACACTAGCTGTCCCTTTAAAGCCCCATTCTTCTCCAATGGTACTAAAAATGTAATCGGTGTGTTGTTCAGGAACAAAGCCTCCTTTGGTTTGTGTGCCCTGTAAAAAACCTTTTCCTTCCCAACCACCAGAGCCAATAGCAATTTTTGATTGATTGAGGTTGTAGCCAATTCCTTGGGTGTCTACTTCTTTCCCGAGAACAATATTAATACGATCTCGGTGTCGTTGTTCAAAGATATCATTGAAAATATAATCCACAGAATAGACATAACCACTGCTTATAAAAACAGCAATCAGATAAGGAAAAATGACAACCTTCTTATTCACTTTCTTGGAGAAAAAACAGAGTGAAATAACAACGGTTAATATACTTACATAAACAAAAGGAAGTGGAGCAATTAAGGTTAATAAGAAGAAAAAGAGCATTGCCGCAATGAGGAGTAAATAAACGGGTTTTAATCCTTCTCTAAAGAGCACAAAGAGAAAGGAGCCAAAAACCAGTGCAGAACCTGCATCGGGTTGAAAAAGAATGAGTCCCATTGGGAAAGCAATGATGAAAGCAACTTGTAGGAGGGAGTTTAATTTGCGCAGATCAATATGAATTTCACTCAGTAATTTTGCAATGGCTAGGGCCACTGCCACTTTAGCAAACTCTGCTGGCTGTAAGCTTACTCCGCCAAGCACATACCAGGAGCGTGCCCCAGAAATAGTGCTTCCAAAAGGATAAAGTCCAATGAGAAGTAGAATTGTGGCCAAGTAAATGATGCTTGAGAAGCGTTCAAAAATTTTCGATGGAGCAGCAAGGATGAAAATAGCGGCTGCAATACTCACCCCAAAAAACAACAACTGCTTTCCAATAGAGCGGCTCAGATTGAAGAGTTCGGGTTGATTTTCATCAAAGGTAGAAGAGTAGATGTTCGTTATACCAAAACAAGCCAAGGCAAGGTAGATGGCAATTGTTATCCAATCAAGACGTAGTGATCTATTCATTTATTGTAAATGCTTGTCCTGAGACAGGTTTGGCGTATTCCTCTTCTAAACTTCCTTCTACCATTCGTTTTTCCAACCATTTTCTTTTTACTTTTCCAGTCAAATAATCTTCGATCATAAGGCTAGCAATGGGTGCAGCCCATCGCGATCCCCAATAGCCATTTTCAATAAAAACAGCAATGGCAATCTGCGGATTCTCTTTTGGTGCAAAAGCAATAAAAATTGAGTGGTCAGTCAATTGGGTAGTTTCTCCTTCAATGCGTGTAAAGTTTTCTGCCGTACCTGTTTTTCCACACACCTCTATGCCGCGAATGCGTGCAATACGTGCAGTTCCTCTTTCTACAACCTTGTGCATTCCATCGATCACAACTTCGAAATGTTCTGGATCAATACTGGTAATTTTTTTATTGAATCTTCTTTGAATAGAATCTCCTTCAACTTTTTTCACAAAGTGGGGCGTAAAATAATAACCTCTATTGGCAATGGCAGCAGTAAAGTTGGCTAACTGAATTGGCGTGGTGAGAAGTTCCCCTTGACCAATCGCATTGGAAATAATGGTTGGAGCTTTCCATTGCCCTTCTGAATACACTTTGTTGTAATAGGATGCTCCTGGAATATGTCCTGGTCGGCCAATTGATAAGTCATAGCCTAAATAATTCCCAAGGCCAAAACTGTTCAAATGTTCTTTCCATCGATCTACTCCTTCAGCAGGGGTTTCATATTTGTCAATGATTCCTCTATATGTATTGGAAAAATAAGAATTACAAGATTGGTAAATAGCGCTCGATAAATCATTCCTGGTTCCAATTGAACAATGGCATTCCATAAATGCTCCTCGAGCATAATAATGCCCTTTATTACAGCGATAAATTGTTTTGGGAGTAATGGTTTCTTCTTGTAAGGCAATTAATGCATTGAGTGTTTTAAACGGTGAACCTGGAGGATATTGCGCTAGTAAACCGCGATCGAAAAGTGGTTTTGCCAAGGTGTCATTGGCAAGTTTTCTGTAATTGCTTGAACGTTGGCGTCCAATCAATATACTCGGATCATAAGAAGGTGCATTGACCAAAGCCAGAACCTCACCAGTAGCCGGTTCAATGGCAACAATTCCGCCGCGTTTATTTTGCATTAATTCTTCACCATAGGACTGTAATGCCGCATCTAAGGTTAGGTAAATGTCTTTTGCCGGAACAGAAGCAATGTCGAATTCTCCCTCTTTATATGGGCCAATAATTCGATTGAAGCGGTCTTTCTGTAAGTATCGTTTGCCTTTGGTGCCTCGAAGCTGTTCTTCATATGATTTCTCGACCCCTTGATGCCCAATAATTTCTCCTAGTCGATAGTAGTCGTCTTTTTTTAAATCAGTAGTATTGACTTCACTTACATAGCCCAATACGTTCGCAGAATGATTGAATCGGTATTGGCGTAACGATTTCTTTTGAATGAAGAAACCGTCAAACTTCCACATTTGTTCTTGTAGCTTCGCATAGGTTTCTTTGGAAATTTGGTTGACAACAATCGAGGGAAGTTGTTTTGAGTAGCGACGTGCTTTTTTTAGGTTTAATATCAGTCGATTCTTGGTTATCCCTGTTAATTCACAAAAGCTAAGTGTATCAAAAGGTGATGCGTTTTTTGGGATAATCATGACATCATAAGCGGGTTGATTGGCAACCAATAATTCTCCATTGCGGTCATAAATAAATCCCCGTTCAGGGTAGTCTGCAATTTCAAGGACAGCGTTATTTTCAGAGAGTGTTCTATAACTAGTGTTCACTACTTGTAGCTCGAGTAATTTAAATAAAAATACAGTTGCAATAAGTACAGTTAATCCGCGAAGAAGGAAAATCCGTATCATTTTTTTGTTTGAAATAGAGTTAAAGAGGCTGTGATCAACACAAAACTGAAGAATGTATTAGCTACCGTATGTTTGATGATCACCCATAAATGTGCCATGTTGAAGTATAGTATAAAAGAGAAAATGAGTTGATGGGTGAGTATCATTAAGAAAATATATACCATTTTGTTGGACCAGAGTGATCCAGTAGACAAGGCATTGGGCTGATTGAAATTTGCCCCGAGGGCAAATCGAGAAATAATTGAACGAAGAAAAGCAATGCTTACACCGGCAATACTATGTGCTCCGGGAGATTGAGTGACTAGGTCAAGAAACAGGCCCGTAAAAAAACCAATGGCAATAAAGCCAAATTGATCTAAATCTAAGCGATAAGTAATGAATATGAAGATGTAAATGGCTGGATTGCTGAAACCAAAAAGGTGAATATTGTCAAATACTAAAATTTGTAGAATCAGTAAAATGAAGGCCAATAAAGAAAAGCGTGTATAATATGGGATCATGGTTCTCTTTCTAACAATTCTATAATTTCTCCTCTGTCTTTATTGCCAATAACATAGACATACTCTAGGTCTGTCATATTGTTGAAAAGGCTAACACTGATATCATAGTAGCCTCCATTTTCGAGTAACTCAAAACTTTTTACTTTACCAATAGGGATGCCCTCTGGAAAGTATGACGACATTCCCCCGGTAACCAATGTATCACCAATTTCAACTACATTAATGCTTACGATATCCGACAGTTGCATTTCATTGGGGTTGTCGCCTTGCCAAAAAAGTGATCCAAAAACGTTTGACTTTATAAATTTCGCATTGATTTTTAAATCGCGGTATAGAATAGACAAAACGGAGGCATAATTTCCACTAGTTTGATTAACAATCCCAATGATTCCTTTGGGACCAATAACCCCCATTTCTCTATCAATACTATCATTACTTCCTTTATCGATCAATAAAATATTTCGTGATTGGGTAAAGCTGTTTCTAATTATCTTCGCAGATTTTGACCAATATTGTGAACTCCCTGAATTTCGATTTCTTCGTGGTAAAACACCTGTTTGATAGGATCGTACTAATTCCCTGTTTTTTAACGCATTGTTTTCTTCAACCAAGCGTTTGTTTTCATCTGCCAAATCAAAATAGGAGTTGAGTTGACGAAAAGGTTGGTGAATGAAGCCCGAAATAACTAAACTAGACTTGGCTATTTGACTATTGTGGTAACTGCTTTGTGTTCCTGAGATAAATAGCCCAAGATTGAACAAAAATAGGAAGAGCAAAAAGTTCTTGTAGCGAATAATAGCATTTAAGACCCATTGCATTGTTTACTTATTTTAATAAGATCGTTTTGTAGCGATCAATGTTTTTAAGGGCAATTCCAGTACCGCGAACAACCGCCTGTAAAGGATCTTCTGCAATGTAAACCGGTAGATCTGTTTTTAAGGATATACGTTTGTCTAAACCACGGAGCATAGAACCTCCACCGGCCAGATAAATTCCTGTATTGTAGATGTCCGCCGCTAATTCTGGTGGTGTTTGCGACAAAGCTTCCATGATGGCGTCTTCTATGCGTAAAATCGATTTATCCAAGGCACGTGCAACTTCCCGATGGGAAACCATTGCCTGCTTTGGTTTTCCTGTTAAAAGATCTCTTCCTTGAACAGACATTTCGTCTGGGGGAGTTTCTAGGTCTTCTAGAGCAGCACCAATATTAATTTTAATTTTTTCTGCGGTACGTTCCCCTACATAAAGGTTGTGTTGTCGACGCATATAATAAACGATATCATTGGTAAACACGTCTCCTGCAATTTTGACAGATTTGTCACACACAATTCCCGATAGAGCAATAACAGCAATTTCAGTGGTTCCTCCACCTATATCGACAATCATATTCCCTTTGGGTTGCTTTATGTCAATACCAATTCCTATTGCTGCTGCCATAGGTTCGTGTATTAAGTAAACTTCTTTTCCGTTTACACGTTCAGCCGATTCACGCACTGCGCGCATTTCTACTTCTGTGATTCCCGAGGGAATACAAATCACCATTCTCAATGAGGGAGTGATCATTCTTTTTTTTAGGGTAGGTACACTTTTGATCAGCATACTGATCATTTGTTCAGAAGCATTAAAATCGGCAATTACACCATCTTTTAACGGACGAATGGTTTTGATGTTTTCATGAGTTTTACCTTGCATCATACTGGCTTCATGGCCAATGGCAATTACCTTATTGGTGGTTCGATCTATGGCAACAATGGAAGGGCTGTCCACAACAATTTTATCTTTGTGGATAATCAAGGTGTTTGCTGTTCCTAAATCAATCGCAATTTCTTCCGTTAAAAAATCAAAAAATCCCATGCGGCGCCTGTGTGTTTAATGCTGATTCTCAAAGTTAGTAAAATTAATGCTTAAAATGACGTATTCCTGTGAATACCATTGACATATTTTGAGCATTACAATAATCAATCGACAATTGATCTTTTATCGATCCACCTGGTTGAATGACCGACATTACACCAGCATTTTTAGCAATCTCGACACAGTCAGGGAAGGGGAAAAAAGCATCACTTGCCATAACAGCATTGGTTAGGTCGAACCCGAAATTTTGTGCTTTGTTAATGGCTTGTTGTAGCGCATCTACTCGAGAGGTTTGTCCCGTCCCAGAAGCAAGTAATTGACCGTTTTTAACCAAGACAATCGTGTTAGACTTGGTGTGTTTGCAAATTTTAGACGCAAATAATAAATCTTCAATTTCTGATTCATTGGGGGCTTTATCTGTTGCAGTAGTTAGAATGTCTTTGGAATCGGTAACATTATCGCGATCTTGAACCAAATATCCATTCAGGCAAGTGCGAATTGTTTTTCCTTTTAGTTTTGTAGATTTTTGTGTTAAAAGAATGCGGTTTTTTTTGCTGGTCAAAACAGCCAAAGCCTCCTGGGCAAAAGAAGGTGCAATCACCACTTCACAAAAGAGATCATTGATTTTCTCAGCAGTGGCAAGGTCAATTTCTTTGTTGGTAATCAATACTCCACCGAAAGCAGAAACAGGGTCTCCTGCCAAGGCATCTTCATAGGCATTCACAAGATTGTTGCGTGTTGCAAATCCACAAGCATTGTTGTGTTTTAAGATGGCAAAGGTGGGCTGTCCATCATAAAACTCAAGCATAAGATTCACGGCTGCATCAATGTCCAGTAGGTTGTTGTAAGACACTTCCTTCCCGTGTATTTGTTCCAAAAGATCTCCCAGTGGTCCGTAAAAGGTTCCTTCTTGATGTGGGTTTTCGCCATAGCGCAAGGATTTTGCTTCCTGCTGACTTATTTTTAATGCACTGGAGGCTTGAGTGTCATTATTGAAATAGTTGAAAATAGCAGCATCATAATGCGAAGAAACTTGAAAAGCTTTTGTGGCAAAACGCTTTCTGTCTTCTCTTGAAGGAGCACCATTGGACGCAATGAGTAAATCCAATACTTCTTGGTAATCATTCTTGTCGGACACACAAAGTACGTCAGCAAAGTTTTTGGCAGCAGCACGAATTAAGGAAATTCCACCGATGTCAATTTTTTCAATAATATCTTGTTCTGAAGCTCCAGAGGCCACAGTGTTTTCAAAAGGATATAAGTCAACAATGACCAAGTCCAGTTGTGGGATTTCATATTGTTTGAGCTCTTGTTGGTCAGAGGCAACATTTTGACGGTTTAAAATCCCACCAAAAACTTTTGGGTGTAAAGTTTTTACACGTCCACCTAAAATAGAAGGGTAGGAAGTAATGTCTTCAACGGCAACGACTTCAATTCCCATATCGCGAATAAACTTTTCGGTACCTCCTGTTGAATACAAAGTAACTCCTTGTTTGTTCAGTTCTTGAATGATGGGGGCCAAACCTTCTTTGTCAAAAACAGAAATAAGGGCTGAAGTGATTATGTGCGTTGAATTCATAAATAATAGATTAAAATAAAAGGTCGGCAATTGCCGCATTGAGTTGTTCTAAAAAATGGGCATCTTCCTCAGAAAATGCATTGATGACGTTTGAGTCAATATCGATTTGACCAACGTTCTTGTCATTGACAAACAGTGGAATGACAATTTCTGACTTGACGTGTATGTCGCAAGCAATGTAGCTGTCTTGAGCAGAGACATCGTCTACCACAAAATTCTCGTTTGAAATGGCTACTTGGCCACAAATTCCTTTGCCAAAAGGAATAACCGTATGGTCTGAAGGAATTCCAGCAAATGCCTTTAGATGAAGTGTTTTTTCTGCATCATTGGCAAAGTAAAACCCCACCCAATCGTAGTGATTTATGGTCGTTTGCAACAAAAGACAAATTTTTGTCAGTGTTGAGTCCTTGTCCGAAGTTGCGTTTGAAAGCAGTGCTTTGGCTTCTTGTAGAAGAAGGGAATAATTGGTCACGTTGATTTTTTTTCAAAAATAGGAAAAACAGCTACTAAAAACCGTTTTTTAAGGGAATAAATTAACGCTTAATTCTTAAGATTTCCCGCTGATTTTGAATCAATTGTGGCACGCTTATGGTAATTAATATTTTTGTATCTTTATATTGAATATTATGACGATGAAGCAGTTGCGTATTTTGATCTTATTACTCTTCTTTTTACACAGTAAAGTAGGATTGGCTTTTAATGTGCATTATTGTGGAAAGCACATTGCCGAAATCTCTTGGGCGTTCGATGCCAAAGGCTGTGGGATGGAGCAAACAGATTTGCCGCTCAGTACTGCCGATCAATTAAGCCAGAAAAGTTGTTGTGATAATGATGTGGTGATTGCCCAAAACGATGCCGATCAAACCAAGGTTGAAGGACAAAAAGCACTACTTTATGCTAGAACCAATCAACGGAGTTTATTTGAAAAGCAGGTCGAAATCATTGCTTTCACCCCCTCGATAAATAACTCTACCTATCCTCCTCCCAAAAGGACACAGTATAAAATCAATTGTGCCTTCATTTTTTACGCTTAAAACAACAGTTTCTTTGAATTCAAAAAGGTAATAAACTGTTCTATAAATGTTTTAACGAAAAAAAAATGAAAACAATACTCACATTTACACTTCTTCTTTTCACCCTTCCTGTGCTTGCGCAAGAGTTGGTAGAAGGTCAACTACTGTTTCAAGAAAACAATGAAACCTATCCCTTAGAAGGGGTCAATATATATTGGTTGAATACGTCCAAGGGGACGGTGTCTGATCAAGAGGGAAAATTTGCGCTAGCTCGGGAAACTACCACGAATCAGTTGATTCTTCAGTACCTTGGTTTTAGCACAGATACACTAACTGTGGTAGCTGGTAAAAAAATCATTCACTTCATGAAAGAAGACACAGGCGAAAGCTTGGATGAGGTTGAATTGACCCAACGACGAAAAGCCATTCAAAAATCTTATTTCGAAGCCCAAAATGTGATGCAAGTCAGTAGCGCAGAATTATTAAAAGCCGCCTGCTGTAATCTATCAGAGAGCTTTGAAACCAACCCCTCCATTGATGTTAGCTTTTCAGACGCGTTAACAGGGACCAAGCAAATCCGAATGCTGGGTTTATCTAGTCCTTATTTGCTGATTACAGAAGAGAATATTCCTTCGGTGCGCGGGGCTTCCCAAATCTATGGTCTCACCTACACCCCAGGCACATGGATAGAAAGCATTCAAATTACAAAGGGAGCAGGTTCGGTAACCAATGGTTTCGAGAGTATCGCAGGGCAAATAAATACCGAATTGCAAAAACCTTTTTCCGACGCTCCATTGTTTGTGAATTTATTTACCTCCATCAATGGAAGACAAGAAGCCAATGTGCATGTAAATACCATACTTTCCGATAAATGGAGCACAGGTTTTTATCTGCATGGAAATCAACGTAACCTTTCAACCGATAGAAATACAGATGGTTTTTTAGACTTACCTCTTGCCAATCAAGTAAATCTTTTTAATCGTTGGCAATACACCAATGCTGAAAAAGGTTGGGTGAGTTTTGCGAGTTTTAGTTTTTTAGATGATCAAAAACAAACGGGGTCAATTGATTTTAACCCCTCAACAGACAGAGGATTGACAAACGAGTGGGGCAGTCAAATCGACACGCAAGCGCTTCGATGCTTCTCTTAAAAGTAGGCTATGTTTTTCCGTCTGTTTACCGTACCAGAGTTTTGGCTTTCAAGCGGCCTTTAATTCCCACGATCAAAACGCGTACTACGGTCTTCAGCGTCAATACGACATTAAGCACGAGAGTTTTTTCGGGAACCTACTCTTCAATTCTATTCTGGGGAACACCAAAAACAAATTCAAGACAGGAATAAACATGTCGCTTGGGATCGCTATGAAGAAGTGGTCGACGGTGGCTTGTATCAACGGACCGATCAGGTGGTTGGCGCTTTCTTTGAATACACCTACGACAGCCTAGAGAAATGGAATATTGTTGCCGGAATTCGCGTTGATCGGCACAACAATTTGGGCACCTTTTTAACTCCTCGATTTCATGCGCGCTATACCCCGTGGGAGCGCTCCGCCCTCCGTTTTTCCTTTGGTCAGGGACGAAAAGCAGCCAATATTTTTGCTGAAAACCAGACCTTGTTTGCCACCAACAGAGCCATTCAAGTACAATCCAACGGGGGGAGTATCTATGGTTTACGACCCGAAAAAGCCTGGAACTATGGCCTTAGTTTTCGTCAAGGCTATACCTTGTTCAATAAGCAGGGAGACCTATTACCCTTGACTACTATAGAACGCAATTCCAAGATCAGGTCGTTGTCGATTGGGAAACAGCCCGCTATATTCGCTTCTATAACCTAGACGGGAAGAGCCATGCAAACAGCTTTCAACTAGAGAGTGGACTATGCCCCGTTTAAAAACACTTCTTTTCGTTTGGCCTATAAAAACTATCAAGTTAAAACGGACTACTTGGATGGTTTGAAGCAAAAGCCTTTGCAGCCAGAACAACGCTTTTTTGCCAACGGTGAATACAATAATGTCTACTCCAGCGGGCAATGGATGGCGCGCCGATTTGACCTATCATTTTGTGGGTGAACAGCGTTTGCCCACCAATGCTAGAGATGGAGTAAATTTTAATTCCAATGCCTATGGGTTATGGAATACACAAATTACCCGTGTTTTTTCTCCCCGCTTTGAAGTATATTTGGGAAGTGAAAACCTTACCAATAAAAAACAAATCAATCCGGTGATTAACGTAGACCAACCCTTTGGCAGGGATTTTGACGCCAGTTTAGTCTATGCGCCTATTTTTGGGCGAATGGTTTATGCGGGATTGCGTTATAACTTAAAAAAATAAATATGAAAAAGATAATAGTACTCTTATTTGCTTTAGCTCCATTTGTGTTATTGGCGCAGAAAAAAGATCTTCAAAAAACAACTTTTGAGGTAGATGGAGTGTGTGGAATGTGCAAAGCGCGGATTGAAAAAACCGCTTATGGACTCAAAGGTGTGAAAACCGCTTCATGGGATATTCCTTCGCATCAGTTTCAAGTTTTATTCGATGCAAATAAAGTTAGTATTGAAGATATACATACGGCCATCGGTAATGCTGGTCACGATACTCCCTTGGCCACTGCGCCAGATGAGGTGTATGAAAACCTCCCTATGTGTTGTTTGTATGAACGTAAAAAGAAAGTAGAATAAAAAAAGCGACCCACTCGGGTCGCTTTTTTTATGCATTAGATAAACTAGGAGGTTTTGCCTATCACGAAGGCAGTTGCTCCTGCAAGCGCAGCGGTCATTAGGCCGCCAATAACGATTTCTTTAAGAAAAGGGATGAAATCAAATGATCCGCTTCCACTTATCATAAAGAAATGATAGCTCATCGCATAAAGTACCCCAAGAATTAGTCCGGCATTAAAGCCAGTGCTAAAGATGGAAATATTCGTCCAGCGCGTAAAAATTACAGCAAAAATAAAATCATAAAACAAGCAACCTAAGAAAATAAAGAGAGGGCTTTCTTCTCCTTTTCCAAGTCTGGGAACAAAACTTCGTAAACTAACCATCCTAATAAGTAATATACGATGGTTCCAACAACTCCTGAATAAAGTAAACTTTTGTTCAAAATAATAAGATTTTTTTCAGGATAAATGTAGTAAACTTAATTTAAATAAAAAAAACCGCTCGATGGAGCGGTTTTTTTTTATCGTTTGAATTGAAGTGATTTACATCATGCCGGGCATCCCGCCGCCCATTGGGGGCATTCCTCCAGCAGGAGCATCTTCTTTAATGTCGACCAAAGCACATTCGGTCGTTAAAATCATTCCGGCAACCGATGCAGCATTCTCTAAAGCTACACGTGTTACTTTTTTGGGATCAATAATTCCTTCTTTCAGCATGTCAACATAAGAGCCTTCTTTGGCGTTGTAACCAAAGTTCTTATCGCCTTCCAATACTTTAGCAACAACAACAGATCCTTCTCCACCAGAATTCTCAACAATGGTGCGAAGCGGTGCTTCAATGGCACTGTTGATGATTTGAATTCCTGTAGCTTCGTCTTGGTTGTGAAAATCAAGTTCAGTAAGTACACTTTTGGTGTTTAACAAAGCAACTCCACCTCCAGCAACAATTCCTTCTTCTACGGCAGCTCGTGTTGCGTGCAAGGCATCATCAACTCGATCTTTCTTTTCTTTCATTTCTACTTCAGAAGGAGCACCAACGTAGAGCACTGCAACACCGCCAGAAAGTTTGGCTAAGCGTTCTTGTAATTTCTCTTTGTCGTAGTCAGATGTTGAATTTTCAATTTGCGCTTTGATTTGTCCAACACGCGCTTCAATTGCATCTGAAGTACCAGCGCCGTTTACAACTGTTGAGTTGTCTTTGTCAATGGTTACCTTTTCAGCTGTACCCAACATTTCGAGGGTAGTGTTCTCGAGCGTGAATCCACGTTCTTCAGAAATAACTGTTCCGCCTGTAAGGATGGCAATGTCTTCCAACATTGCTTTTCTGCGGTCACCAAATCCAGGTGCTTTTACCGCTGCAATTTTCAAAGCACCTCTCAATTTATTGACAACCAGTGTAGCAAGAGCTTCTCCGTCGACATCTTCAGCAATGATTAAGAGAGGCTTTCCTGTTTGAGCTACTGGCTCTAGTACAGGAAGTAAATCCTTCATTGAAGATATTTTCTTGTCGTACAATAAAATGTATGGCGTTTCCAGACTCAGCTTCCATTTTCTCAGAGTCTGTCACAAAATAGGGCGACAAGTATCCGCGATCAAATTGCATTCCTTCAACAACATCTACATAAGTTTCTGTTCCTTTGGCTTCTTCAACAGTAATAACGCCTTCTTTTCCAACTTTTTCGAAAGCAGCAGTAATCAAGCTTCCGATAGTGTCGTCAGTTGTTAGCTGATATACTGGCTACTTGCTTAATTTTTTCAGAAGAATCACCTACTTCAACAGCTTGTTTCTCCAGCGCACTAACAATGGCATGAACAGCCTTGTCAATACCGCGTTTCAGATCTAGTGGGTTTGCACCAGCAGCAACGTTTTTCAAGCCTTCTTTTACAATGGCTTGGGCTAAAATAGTTGCCGTTGTTGTTCCGTCACCAGCTAGATCGTTGGTTCTTGAAGCAACTTCTTTCACCATTTGAGCTCCCATGTTTTCTAGGGCATCTTCTAGTTCAATTTCTTTTGCAACAGTTACCCCATCTTTTGTAACTTGAGGGGCACCAAAAGCTTTTCCAATAATTACATTTCGTCCCTTAGGTCCAAGGGTTACTTTTACAGCATTTGCCAATGCATCAACACCGCGTTTAATGCCATCTCTAGCATCAATATCAAATTCTATTTTTTTTGCCATGATTGGTTTTTTTTCGATTAAACAATTGCTAAAATATCTGCTTCTTTCATGATAAGGTAATCTGAACCTTCATGACTCAATTCGGTGCCTGCATATTTTCCATAAAGAACGGTGTCTCCAACACTTAATGTTACAGGGTTTTCGGTTGTACCTGGTCCAACAGCAACGACTGTTCCGCGTTGTGGTTTTTCTTTCGCAGTATCGGGAATAATTATACCCGAAGAAGTCTTTGTTTCTGCAGCAGCTGGTTCAACTAGAACGCGGTCTGCTAAGGGTTTAATGGTTAAATTGCTCATATATAATTTTATTTTTAAATTTCAATTTCAGAAATTATGCCAAGCAAGTTGTTGGCAGTTTTTTATAAAAAAAAATGCCAGCTTGTCAGGAAGCTGGCATTTGTATAAGTTAATACTTGTTTATTCTTCTACAGAAGGTCTCTGCAGGAATTTCAAGTACTTCTTCTGGAATTGTTTCAGGGATGGTTTGTTCAACACCACTGTCAATTAGTTTTGATTCAGTTTCAACTGTTCCTGTTCCGGTGTTGATTCCAAAGTTAGACAAGAGAATCAAAGCCAGCAAAAGCGTAGCTAGAATCCATGTACTGCGGTCTAAGAAATCGGTTGTTTTTTGAACTCCTCCTAGTTGTTGTCCACCTCCACCAAAAGAAGAAGATAATCCGCCTCCTTTAGGGTTTTGTACCATCACCACAAGGATGAGTAGAAAACAAACAATAAGAATCAATGTAATGAATATTGAAAAAGTGCTCATGACTTAACTGTTTTGTTGTAATTGTTTAATTGTTTTGATTTGGTCTGCAAAGAAACCATTTTTTTCTGGATATTTCAAACTTAAAATTTGATAGGCGTAGAGGGCTTTTTTATATTTCTTTTGCTGAAGATAAATTTTCGCCAGCGTTTCGGTCATAAACTCTTCTTTGTTGAATTCATTGAGGGCCGATAAATCCACCTTGGGTTGATCTTGGCGTACGGGTGGTATTTTGGGTTTGTTTTCTAAAAAGGAATCGATCAACGATAATTTATCATCTAAACTAACCGCTTCTTTTTTGGGCTCAATTTTTCCTTTGGAAGAATAAATCACCCAGTCAGCATAGGTCATAGCAAGGGGTTCCTCCTTTTTAACTTTTTTCCGTTGGTTTCTTTTTTGGTGCTGCTTTTATTGAAGACTTTGGAACTACTTGTTTTACAGGCAAGGCTGCCTTTAGTTCAGTGGTTGAATCTGACCACGGGTAATTCGGCTGCTTTATCTTGTTGATCGCCTGCTTGAATTTCACTGCTTAGCATGTCTTTTGTCGGTATACGAAACGCTATTTTCCAGCCAATTATTCAAAAAAGCTCTCGATGGACTCAGTACAGCTGTTTTGCGTAAAATCAGATTGTAATTGTATTGCTCTTGCTCTTTGAGCGTTTTTAAATAATGCGCATAGGCAGATTGAAAATAAGGGATAGCGGTAGGTGATCTTCTCAAAGACTTTTCGTTGCGCTTCATCTTTTGGGTCAAAAGTGCGCATTAGTTGGGTGTATTCTTGTGCTGTCATTCCTACCATTTTGCCAATGTCTGCGTTAAAAATGTCTTGCGTTATGCGCTCAAATATTTCGCGGTTTGCAGCGTCTTTTACATCAAATAATTGCTGATTGGCATCGAAATCATAAAAGAAAGAAAAGCGCTGTTCAAAGTTGTCTGCTGTCTTTTTGGTGTTGGTGTAGCGCAAATTAACCGTCATGGTTAGTCTGTTCTGAGCAGCAGTGTTGTTTGCTGTTGAGGTTGTGGGAGAAATACGGTATTCAGTAATCTCTCCTTCATAGACCAGATGCCCATTTGTACTCACCAAATTTAGATTGGTTTGATTTTGTATTAAATCTTGCAGCGCAATGGTGAATTCTTGGTCTAAACCTGGCTCTACCGTAGATCCTGGTTTGTTTCCGGCCTCGTTGTTGAAGTAGTTTACTTGGAAGGTGTCTGTGCCTGCAGGAATGGATGCTCCTGTGAAGGAGTAAATCCCACAGTTGTTAATGCTGCCACTTAGAACAACCAAAAGGATAATATTATAAATCTTCTTCATCGTTCAGGTCGTATTGTTTGATTTTTCGGTAGAGTGTGCGTTCAGAAATACCGAGTTCTTCTGCAGCAAGCTTTCTTCTGCCCCGACTTCTTTCTAGCGCCTTTTTGATCATTTCAATTTCTTTATCTAACAAAGACAGAGGCTCTTCTGCTTCGATGGTTTCGGCATAGGAGTAACTGTCTTGCGCCTGTGCAATGGGTTGTGTTTGATTGGGCTCTATTGATGGATTCATCACCGTTAAGGCGCTGTGATCTTCATGATTACTCAGGTTTTCATTCCCATAGATTTTTTCAATGAGACCTTCTTTTTCTTCCTTACTAATGTCTTGATTCATTAGTTCTAAGGTAAGCTTTTTGAGGTCATTGAGATCGTTTTTCATGTCAAAGAGAACCTTGTAAAGAATTTCTCGTTCAGAGGCAAAATCACTTTGCTCTTTTTGGCCGTTGGTGAGTGCGGGTAATTGCGATCCCATATCGGGTAAATAGGGACGAAGTGTTGCTGCATTAAGAAGGCGATCTTGCTCTAGGACTGATATTTGTTCTGCCACATTGCGTAACTGACGAATATTCCCATTCCAATTGTACTGTATTAATAATTGCTGTGCATGCTCATCTAGCCGCAGCGTTGGCATTCTGTATTTTTGTGCAAAATCTACTGCGAACTTGCGAAACAATAAAGGGATGTCTTCTTTGCGTTCGCGCAAGGGTGGAAGGTGAATATCGACTGTGCTTAAACGGTAAAATAAATCTTCTCGAAATTTATTTTTTTGGATAGCATCACGCATGTTGACATTTGTTGCAGCAACAATACGCACATTGGTTGTTTGTGTTTTTGAGGAGCCAACTTTAAGGAATTCGCCTGTTTCCAGAACGCGTAACAAACGCACTTGCGTTGAAAGAGGAAGTTCCCCAACTTCATCCAAAAAAATGGTGCCTCCATCGGCCACTTCAAAATAACCACTTCGTGTGGCTGTTGCGCCAGTAAAGGCTCCTTTTTCATGCCCAAAGAGTTCACTGTCAATGGTGCCTTCTGGAATTGCTCCGCAGTTAACAGCAATGTATTTTGCATGCTTGCGGTGTGAATTTTGATGAATTATTTTTGGAATATTTTCTTTTCCAACCCCGCTTTCTCCGGTAACTAGTACGGAGATGTCGGTCACGGCAACGCGAAGTGCTTTTTCGATCGCACGATTTAAACTTTGGCTCATTCCTATGATGCCAAATCGCTGTTTAATTGTTTGTAGATTTTCCATCGGTTAACGTTAAATATTTTCAGAAATGCCAATGGCGGTTCCTATCAGTGTGGCTGAAGTACAGTCTTTAATTTCAACATCCACAAAATCGCCAATTTGGTAGTTCTGCTTTGGGAAAACAGCCACTGTATTTTGAGAGGTTCTTCCGCTCCATTGATCAACAGATTTTTTCGATTCCTTTTCAATTAGCACACAAACAGTTTGCCCTAAAAAACTTTCGGTACGGAAACGACTATGGGCTTGTTGTTTGTCAATAATTTCGCTCAACCTTCTTTTCTTTGTTGCCAAAGGAATGTCGTCTTCCATTTTTCTTTCTGCAAGAGTTCCTGGGCGTTCAGAATAGGCAAACATAAAGCCAAAATCATATTTCACGTAGTCCATCAAACTCAAGGTATCTTGATGATCTTCTTCTGTTTCAGTAGGGAAGCCGGCAATCATGTCTTGAGAAATGGCACAGCCTGGAATGATTTTTCGAATATTGTCGATCAAATCAAAATATTCTTGACGGGTGTGAAGACGATTCATTTTCTTTAAAATACGATCACTTCCAGATTGAACAGGCAAGTGAATATAATCGCAAATATTCGGGTATTTAGCCATAACATGAAGAACATCTAGCGTCATGTCTTGGGGGTTGGAGGTTGAAAAGCGAAAACGAATTCTTGGGTGAGCTTCAGCTGCCATCGACATCAATTGTGCAAAATCAACCGCTGTTTTTTGTTGCAGTTCAGTTGCTTTCACAAAATCTTTTTTGAGCCCTCCACCATACCATAAATAGCTGTCGACATTTTGCCCTAGGAGGGTAATCTCCTTAAATCCGCGTTGCGCAAGATCTTCGATTTCAAGTAAAATACTTTTTGGGTCACGACTGCGCTCTCTTCCGCGCGTAAAAGGAACAACACAGAACGTACACATGTTGTCACACCCACGAGTAATGGATACATAGGCACTCACTCCATTGGAATCGATGCGGATTGGTGCGATATCTCCATAGGTTTCTTCTTTGGATAAGATCACATTTACGGCATCTCTGCCTTGGTTAATCTCGGCCAATAAATTGGGTAAGTCTTTATAGGCATCTGGGCCAACAACCATATCCACGATTTTCTCTTCCTCTAGAAACTGATGTTTTAATCTTTCGGCCATGCAGCCCAAAACACCAACTTTCATGTTAGAATTTGTTTTCTTAACGGCATTAAATTTCTCTAATCTTTTGCGAACAGTTAATTCTGCTTTTTCTCGAATGGAACAAGTATTGACCAAAATCAAGTCGGCTGTTTCCATTTTTGAAGTGGTTTGATAGCCTTCCTTAGACAAAATAGAGGCAACCACTTCACTGTCTGAGAAGTTCATTTGACAGCCATAGGATTCGATATAAACAGATTTCTCGGTTTTTTGATTCCTTTCTTTGTGCGCGATTACAACACCGTCTGTTGCTGGTGTTATCTTTTTATCTTGTGAAAGATGAGTATGATTTGGTTTTGTCTGCATTCTATTTCGTTGGATAATATTTTTCAATAATCATACAAAAGTAATGAATTACCGTCATTTTGTCATGTTTTGGGTAAAAAGCTAGAAAATTTCTTTGGGGGCAAAAGAATGTTTAGTCATTGAATAGTGAGTAGATAAAGCGTTAATTTTTTTGATTTTATCCTCAAAATTTGAGCCGTTAAAAAATTCGTCTACTTTTGTTGATAAGAAAAAACCCATCATGGCGAAGAACTTAGTTATTGTCGAATCTCCTGCAAAGGCAAAAACAATTGAAAAATTTTTAGGGAAAGATTATAAAGTAGCCTCGAGTTTTGGGCATATAGCTGACCTTCCCTCCAAGGAGTTAGGGGTTAATGTAGAGGGGGATTTCCTTCCCAAATACATTGTTTCTTCAGACAAGAAAAAAGTGGTTTCAGAGTTAAAGGCCTTGGCCAAGAAAGCTGAAATTGTTTGGTTAGCGAGTGATGAGGATCGAGAAGGAGAAGCCATTGCTTGGCATTTAGCCAACACCCTAGAGTTAAAAGAAGAGAACACCAAACGTATCGTTTTTCACGAAATCACCAAGAATGCCATCTTAAAAGCGATTGATTCTCCACGTGAGATTGACTACAATTTAGTGAATGCACAACAAGCGCGAAGAGTTTTGGATCGCTTGGTAGGATATGAATTATCACCAGTTCTTTGGCGAAAAGTAAAAGGAGGTTTATCGGCTGGAAGAGTTCAATCGGTTTCTGTTCGATTAATCGTTGAACGCGAAAGAGAGATCAAGGCATTTGTTCCTGCTTCAATGTTCAAAACCCAAGCGGAGTTTCTTACAACAGCAAACAAACTGATAAAAGCAGGTTTGAATACTAGCTTTGATCATGCAGAAGAAGTTGAGACTTTTCTGGCAAAAAATGCCAGTGCAGATTTTGCTGTTGCCTCCAAAGAAACTAAGCCAGCCAAAAAGAGCCCAACGGCTCCCTTTACTACCTCCACCCTGCAGCAAGAAGCTGCTCGGAAATTGTTTTTCTCTGTGAGCAAAACAATGACCATGGCGCAACGTTTATATGAGGCAGGTTTAATTACCTACATGCGTACCGATAGTGTAAATCTTTCTAAAGAAGCCCAAACGGCAGCTTTGAAAGAAATTGCCCATCGTTATGGTGAAGACTATGCGCAAGCAAGGACTTTTAAAAATAAAAGTAAAGGTGCACAAGAAGCTCACGAAGCCATACGACCAACCGATTTAAGTCGTGCTACTGTTTCTGCAGATTATGACCAAATGCGTTTATATGAATTGATTTGGAAGCGAACGGTTTCATCTCAAATGAGTGATGCTAAATTGGAGCGAACTGTTTTAAAAATTGGCGCCAACCAGCACAACGAAATCTTTACAGCACGTGGAGAAATTTTAACTTTTGAAGGTTTTCTTAAGGTATATCTCGAAGGTGTTGATGAAGATGAAGAAGAAGCACAAGGCATACTTCCTCCTGTAGAAAAAGGCGATACTTTAACTTTAAGATCATTGGTTTCTACTCAACGGTTTACTCGTCCTCCCTATCGTTTTACCGAGGCTTCTTTGGTGAAGAAACTCGAGGAATTAGGCATTGGACGTCCATCTACCTACGCCCCAACAATATCCACTGTTCAAAACAGGGGGTATGTGGCCAAGGGTACTGTTGAAGGAGTACAACGCTCTTACCAACAATTTGCCTTGGACAAGGGAGAAGTTACCGCCAGTAGACTAACCGAAATGGTTGGCTCGGATAAAGGAAAATTGGTTCCAACGGATATTGGAATGATTGTCAATGACTTCTTGGTAAACAATTTTGAAAATATTTTAGATTACAATTTCACTGCTCAAGTCGAGCAAGATTTTGATGAAATAGCTGAAGGGAAAGAAGACTGGATTAAAATGATCAAAAGCTTCTATGGCGATTTCCAAACAACTGTTCAACATGTAAAAGAACACGCAGAACGCGAATCTGGAGAACGTGTTTTGGGCGCCCATCCAGATTCTGGACGTACAGTTAAAGTGCGTTTGGGGAAATTTGGCCCCATCGCGCAAATTGGTGATGCTGAAGATGAAGAGCCAGTTGTTTTTGCCAGCCTTAGTCAAGACCAACAGTTGGATACAATAACTTTTGAAGCTGCGTTGGATTTATTTCAATTGCCTAAAGATTTAGGAGAGTATGAGGGGGAGATCGTTACGGTAAACAACGGTCGTTTTGGCCCCTATGTCAAATTTGGAGCTACTTTCGTTTCCTTGCCCAAAGGAACAAACCCCATGGAGGTCGATCGCGACTTGGCCATTGAACTCATTGAAGAAAAGAAAATTGCCGATGCTCCTATATATATCTATAAGGAATTACCTGTAACAAAAGGAACAGGCCGCTTTGGTCCTTTTATCAAATGGAGCGGAATGTTTATTAACGTTAACAAGAAGTATAATTTTGATGCCCTTTCCAATGCTGATATTGAAACATTGATCAAAGACAAGATTCAAAAAGAGATCGATAAGGTTATCCATAACTGGGAAGAAGAAGGAATTCGAGTGGAGAAAGCCCGATGGGGTCGTTCAAATATTATACAGGGAAAAATTAAGATTGAGTTATCGAAAGACATCGATGCTACAAAAATCACCTTGGCTGAAGCACAAAAACTTATTGAAGCTAAAAAACCCAAGAAAAAACCTAAGAAAAAGGCAGCTTTCAAAACAAAAGCTAAAAAGTAAACATGAGTTTAGATTTTTTGACCCCTGTTAATGATGCTGTTCTCGGAATAGCCGCTTTATTACCAAAACAGGTGATTGGGAAATTGCTACAGGTGCATACCGAGAAAAACGGTTTTCCTGAATTAGAAAACACACGCATTGCTTTTTTTGGGGTCTCTGAAAGTAGGAATAGCTATTATCCAGTAATGGAGTATGACACAAACTCTTTCCGGAAGGAGTTTTATCAACTCTTCCCAGGAAACTGGTCCGTCAATTTTGCAGATTTAGGCGATCTACCCTCGGGCGAAAAGCCAGAAGACACCTACTATGCCTTGAAGGAAATCTGTCTCTACCTTAGACAATTAAACATTATTCCAATTGTATTGGGAGGGAGTCAAGATCTCACGGTTTCCTTGTATCGTTCTTTTGAAAGTTCCGACCAATGGGTGAATATCGTCTCTGTTGACAATCGATTCGACTTTTCGCAAGAAGAAGAATTGATTTCTGGACGATCTTATATGAGTGAGATCATCATGGAGAACCCAAGCAGGTTAAATAACTTTACGAATCTGGGGTATCAATCCTATTTGATCGCGCAAGAGGAATTGGATTTAATGGAAAAATTGTTTTTTGATTCCCAACGTTTGGGTCAGGTTTTGGATCGGCCAGAAAATACTGAGCCTGTTTTTCGCGAAGCAGACCTTGTGAGTTTTGACATGAAAGTGTTGAGTGGAGTAGCAGAAGGAAACCTTTCGCAAGGAATGCCAAATGGAATTGATGCAAGAACTATTTGTGCCTTAGCACGTTACGCAGGAATTAGTGATCGAGTTAGCATTATTGGATGTTTTGATTTACCAGATGCTTTAATTTTTCATAAATTGCTAGCTCAAATGATCTGGTATTTCATTGAAGGGGTCCAATGTCGCTTTGACGAATACCCAGTCGATGCTGCCCAGGGATTTACACGTTATACGGTCCAAATGTCGGATAGAGAACTGGTTTTTTTGAAGAGTTCGAAAAGCCAACGTTGGTGGATGGAATTCGTGAAAGAAAACTATTTGGATAATAAAACAAGAAGTAGTGCGTTATTATCATGCACGCACCAAGATTATTTGAACGCATGTAATGATATTTTGCCCGACAGATGGTGGAGGGCGACCAAAAGAAGCTAGGATTTACAGTGTTAATCCGTTTTAATTGGAGAAAATAGCATTTAAATAAAATATTATTAAATGCCACTCGTTAAATACTATATGAAGAAAATAGTTGTTTTCATTTTTACTGCGTTGATGATCTACGGATGTGGAAACAAACGCGGTGAACTTATCGGAGTTCAGCAAAAGAAATGGTTTCCTGAAAAGCCATATGGAATGACACTTGTAGAAGGTGGAGCTTTCATTATGGGTAAACAGGATGATGACGTTGCTCAACTTAAGAATGCGCCAGCAAAGACAGTAACTGTTCGTTCATTTTACATGGATGAAACAGAAATAACCAACAGTGAATATCTACAGTTCGTATATTGGGTGCGTGACTCCATAGCGTTAGCAATGCTCGCACGAAAGGCAGACGAACTTAGCTTGGGTGAAGATGGCGAAACTGGAGATGGAATAGCTGAATATGCATTTAAAGATGCAGATACAGCTGATCTGTCCGAATTTCAGAAGTACATGCGCGCCAATTACTACGATTTATCTGACGACCCCTATGCAGGTAGAACATTGAATTGGGATCAAGATATTGAGTGGGAACCCAATAATTATGTTGATCAAGCCTATGTTGAGGTTATGGATAGTTTGTACTTACCACCAGAAGTTTGGTACAACGGTGAAATGAAAATAGATGTCAACAAAATGGTCTATAAGTATTCTTGGTTTGATGCAGAAGCAGCCGGCCTTGAAAGACAAAAAGATCCATCATCTCGAGACCGCTTACCATTCATCAAGAAAGAAGAAATTGAAATCTATCCAGATACAACTGTCTGGATCAAAGATTTTAACTATTCCTACAACGAACCGATGCACAACGATTATTTTTCACACCCAGCATACCAAGATTATCCTGTGGTTGGAATTTCATGGAAACAAGCCGTTGCTTTTTGTACATGGAGAACGCATTACAAAAACTCTTTCCAAAAAGCAAAAGGAGACCCATTGGTAAATAATTTCCGTTTACCTACCGAAGCCGAATGGGAATATGCCGCACGAGGTGGAATCCCTTCCGGGACTTACCCATGGGGATCACCTTATTTATTAAATGACCGAGGTTGCTTTTTAGCCAACTTCAAGCCTTTGCGCGGAGATTACTCTGCCGATCAAGCGATGTATGCTGTTGAAGCGAAATCGTACCTGCCCAATGACTTTAACCTGTATAATATGGCAGGTAATGTAGCCGAATGGACTGAATCTTCTTATGACCCGGGAGCATATGAATATGTTTCATCGCTGAATCCAAACATGTCCTTAAATCAAGAGCGACGAAAGGTTGTTCGTGGGGGATCATGGAAAGATGTAGCCTATTTTTTGCGTGTAAGCTCTAGAGATTATGAGTACCAAGACACAGCAAGAAGTTATATTGGCTTTAGAACCGTGCAAGATTATTTGGGTTCTGAAAAAGTAAAAATTAAATAGAAAATTTTATCTTTAGAAAATACTAAATTATAAACAAAAATATGGACGCAAAACAACTCAAAGGTCGCTTAAGAAGAAAAATCATCATGCACATGTTATTCCAAATTGGAGGAGCAGTTGTAATTGTTGGAGCATTATTTAAAATTCTTCACTTAGAAATTGGTCCCATTACTGGTGGTGTTGTACTAGGTTTAGGATTAGGTACTGAAGCTATTATTTTCCTTGTGGGAGGATTAATGTTAGACGATGCTCGTGAAGAACACATAGCTTTTGTAGAACACCAGGAGGAAAAATCTGGTCATGGAAAACCCTCAGGTAATACAGATGAAGGTCTATCAAGCAAAATTGATGGTATCTTGCAAGAAGCAAAACTAGACGTTAGTGTTGTAAATGGTCTAACGCAAAGCATTAAGAACCTTGAAGCATCAGCTAAAGCACTTACTCCAGCAGCAGAGGCAGTTTCATCTTCAGAAAGTTATTCTGAGCAATTGACCAAGGCAGCTGTTCAACTAGAAACTTTAAACGAATTATACAGTGCACAAGTAGCAAGCTCTAGTTCTCAAACTGTTTACAATGAGCAAGTGGCTGAGAACGCTGAACGTTTGAAAGCACAGATGGAGGCCTTGTCTGCAAATTTAGCATCACTTAACCAAGTTTATGGCGGAATGCTTTCTGCAATGAACAAAAACTAGTTAAGCAATGGCAGGAGCAAATGAAACCCCACGTAATAAACTTATTGCGTTAATGTACTTGGTGTTTATCACCATGTTAGCATTGAATGTTAGTAAAGAAGTTTTGGATGGTTTTGGACAAATGTTCAAGAAAATTCAGAGCGCAAACGAACGTGTCAATCAAGGAAACATCATTTACTATGATAAAATTGAGGTTAACGCCCAAGAAAAAGAAGGTAAATGGGTTGGTCACGATAGAACAGCAAAGGAAATCCGAAAAGAATCGGACAAATTTTTTGCTCGTATAGTAGATATTAAAGCAACAATCACGGAAAAGCAACGTATCGCAGATCCTGATTTAAAAGAATACTCTCAAATGGACAAGGGTGAAGCCTTGGATTTGATTTTCTTTGATGCGAGCGGTGTATCTCCAGAAGGAGTAGCATTTGTTGATATGATTAATGCCTATAAAATGCGTGTTATTCAGGTTTTTGCCTCTCAATTTCCACAGTACACAGATTTGGTTGAAGAGCGTTTTTTCACAGGAGACTTTGAAGGCAAGGTCCCTACTAGTGATGGTTCGCAGCCATGGTTAGCCAATAACTTTGAAGGCTTTCCGTTGATTTCTTCATTGGCTAAATTAACCATGATGCAGAACGATATTCGTTTGACAGAAAGTGATGTATTGAATGCATTGTTAGGAAAAGAACTCGAAGGGAGTAGTAAAGTAAATACAGATAACTACATTACTTTATTGAAATCTGAAAAAGGAGCTTACTATCAAGGTGAAACTTTTGATGGAAGCGTTATTTTAGGTCGTAAAGGTGGAGCACAAAATCCAAATGAGGTTTCTCTTTCCATGGACGGACGTAAACTATCTGAAAATGATTACGAGAAGATCCCGGGAGGTATAAAGTTAAAAGTATCTGCAGGTCGTCCTGGAGATCACCGTATAGAAGGAGACTTAGTTTTCTTGAATGCTGGTGTTGAATCTAGAATTCCTGTTGATCAATCTTTCATGGTAATCGCTAAACCAAACTCTGCAGTAATTTCTGCTGATAAGATGAATGTGGTTTACCGAGGTGTTGATAACCCAATGACTATTTCTATCCCTGGAATTCCAGACGATAAAATCAATGCATCTGCACCTGGTTTAAAACGTCAAAAGGGGAGCAAGTTTATAATGAATCCGGGTAAGGGTAGAGAGATTACCATTACTGCTAATGGAAAATTACCCGATGGAAAACTCGTTTCTACTAAAACTAAATTTAGAATCAAAGATTTACCACGTCCAAATGCAACATTTTTCCGCCAGTCAGGTAAAATAAGATTACCCAAGGCGAGTATTGAACGTGCTGAGGTTGGTGCAATTCTTGAGGACTTTGATTTTGACTTGACATTAAAAACTTTGGAGTTTAAAGTAAAAGTTCCTGGCGCACCTACAATTACCTGTAAGGGAACAAAATTAAATGCTAAAGCTCTACAAGCTCTTGGTCGTGTTAGATCTGGACAAGAAATCAGCATTTTTGATTTAAAAGTTCAGAACCCTAGCAAGCCTAATTATAAATTTAAGCGTGTTGCTCCAGTTCTAATCGAAATTTTATAACATTCCCATGAAAAATTCATTGTTATTTAGTTGTTTGTTTTCTTTGCTCTTATCGACTTCAATGTTGTATGGACAAGCAAATTTGCTTAATGCTCGTGTACCACAAGAAGTAGGTAAACTGAATGATCAGCAAATAGCATCTAACGATGAAAGCCCACTGTCTTATGGTTATATCGACGATAGAGATATACTTTGGTCTAAAACAGTTTGGGAAAAAATTGATTTGGATGAGCGTATAAACTTCCCGTATTACTATCCTAGTGAATCACAAAATCTTGGAGAAGAAAGAAAGTCTTTATTTGACGTTCTTGTTAAAGGAATTGAAAATGGTGAGATAAAAGAAGTTTATGCTGATGATGGGGGATATTTCAAAACGAAATTAACCTATGAACAAGTAAGAGAGAATTTATCTTTCATTGGTTTTCTTCCTGGTTATGAACAAGCTTCAAATGAGGGAATCTTAACAGAAGATGAAATCAAAGCAGAATATGGTGTGGAAATTCCTCTTAAATCATTGCATGTTACTGAATATCGAATCAAAGGCACTTGGTACTTCAATAAGCGTCAAGGAGAGATGAAATATCGTTTATTAGGAATTGCACCTTGTGCACCAGATAAAGAGATTTTAAATCCTGCAGGTATGCCTCCTGGAATTGATCCAGATGTTCTGTATCCACTTTTTTGGATATGGTTTCCAGACGCAAGAGATATTTTGAATAATGCTGTTGTCTTTAATACGCGTAACTCATCACAGCCAATTACTTTTGACAATATGTTAAACTCCCGTCGATTCAATGCATTGATCTACAAAGAGGAGAATGTATACGAAGACAGAAAGTTAGATGAATATATTTTTGAAGATGCTCTCCAACAATTGCTGGAATCTGAGCGAATTAAGTCTGTTATTCGCGACTTTGAACAGGACATGTGGAATAATTAACCATAGGATAACAATATAAAAACGCTGCCCTCGGGCGGCGTTTTTCTTTCATATCAAATTTTAAATGAAGAAAGTGGATACCCTTATCGTGGGTTTTGGATTGGCAGGGCTTGCCTATGTGGAAACCCTACAGTTGTCCAACAAAACATTCCATGTTATAGACGCGGAAACTTCAGGCTCCTCAGCCATTGCAGCGGGTATTTATAACCCAACTGTTTTGAAACGTTTTAATATGACCTGGAAGGGAGAGGAGTTGCATGCTTTGGCACTTCCCTTTTATCAAGCAATTGAAAATCGACTTAAGCATAAAATAAACTTTCCAGCTCCTATTTACAAACTGTTTAGCCAAGTGGCGGAGCACAATCAATGGGCGGTAGCTGCAGATCGTCAAGGACTTTCGCTTTTCTTGGACGCAACAATTCATTCCACGCCTCTAGCAGGCGTTAAAAGCCCCAATGGCTTTGGAAAGTTAAAAGAATGTGGGCGCATAGATACTCGTGCTTTGATCGACGCCTATCGGTTATCTATTGATAATTTTTACACCCAAGCAACCTTTGATTATGCGGCCATTGAACAGCTTGAAGATGGACTGATGTACAAGAATATTCATGCACAACATATTGTTTTCTGTGAAGGCTATGCCATGGTGAACAATCCTTTCTTCAGTAATTTACCCCTGGTGGGGTCCAAAGGTCAGATTTTGATCATCCACGCGCCACAATTGCAAAGCGATGCAATTCTGAAAGGGCCAATTTTTATAGCTCCTTTAGGCGACGATCGTTATTGGGCCGGTGCCACTTTTGAACAAAAAGATAAAACCTTAGCCACTAGTGTAAAAGGAAAAGATTGGCTAGTAACTAAGATTGAACAACTCATCGATGTTCCCTATACCATCGAAGATCATGTATGTCACATACGTCCCACAGTGATAGATAGACGTCCATTGTTAGGAACGCATCACAAATATAAAAACATACACCTGCTCAACGGTTTGGGTTCACGTGGAGTTTTGACAGCGCCTCAAGCGGCAAAGTGGCTTTATCAGTCAATTGACCAAAGAATAGACCTGCTTTTTGAGGTAGACATTAATCGCTTTGAAAAAACAGTTGAAAAGCAAGCGTAAGTCAATGGCTTTTCTCATTTTTGTAACAAATTTTTAGCATGCTTAGCGTTCAAAATATGACCGTTTCTTTTGGAGGAGAAACACTTTTTAGAGATGTATCTTTTCGTTTAATAGCGGGAGATCGTGTGGGATTGGTTGGTAAAAATGGCGCAGGTAAATCGACCATGTTGCATTTGATTGCCAAAGACCATGAGCCAACATCTGGTTCCATTTCTCAAGAGAAAGACGTTCGCTTGGGTTTTCTTCGTCAAGACATCGATTTTGAAAAAGGGCGAACTGTTTTGGAAGAAGCCTATCAAGCTTTCGAGGAGATCAAATCCCTGGAGGCAGCTATGGAGCATATAAACGATCAATTGGCTACACGTACAGATTATGAGTCTACCGCTTATAATGATTTAATAATCGACTTAAACGACGCTACAGAGCGTTACGAGCTTATTGGTGGGTATCATTATCAAGGGACAACTGAACGTATTCTTCAAGGCTTAGGTTTTGTTCCGAGTGATTTTGAGAAAATGACCGATACTTTTTCGGGGGGATGGAGAATGCGGATTGAATTGGCAAAATTACTTCTTCAGAACAACGATATTTTATTGCTCGATGAGCCAACCAATCACTTGGACATTGAATCCATTATTTGGTTGGAAGACTTCTTGACCAAATACAGAGGCTCAGTTGTTGTGGTATCGCACGATAAAATGTTCTTGGACAATACGAGTAACCGAACCATCGAAATTGTTGGTGGACGTATATATGACTACAAAAAAGCCTATTCCAAGTACTTGGTTCTTCGCGAAGAAATAAAGACGCAACAACGCGCAGCGCAAAAGAATCAAGCCAAAGAAATTGAACAAACAGAAAAACTAATTGAGCGTTTTAGGGCCAAAGCCTCTAAGGCTTCCATGGCACAATCGCTTGTAAAAAAATTGGATAAAATTGACCGTATTGAAATAGATGTGGAAGATACGGCAACCATGAAATTGAAATTCCCTGTCGCCATTCAGCCAGGAAAAGTGGTATTGCGTGCGGAAAACATTGTTAAGAGTTACGGGGAAAAAACAGTACTCCAAGGCGTTGATATTGAAATTGAACGAGGAACAAAAACCGCTTTCGTAGGTCAAAATGGACAAGGAAAGTCCACTTTGGCAAAAATAATTGTCGACGAAATTGACTTTCAAGGAGAATGTAAATTAGGACACAATGTATTGATTGGTTACTTCGCACAAAACCAAGCAGAATATTTAGATGGCTCTCTCACATTATTGGAAACAATGGAGGAAGCTGCAACAGACGAGAACAGAAAAAGAGTGCGCGATATGTTGGGTTCTTTTATGTTTCGTGGCGATGACGTGGATAAGAGAGTGAAAGTGCTTTCAGGAGGAGAGCGCAACCGTTTGGCACTTTGTAAATTATTGTTGTCTCCCTTTAATGTATTGATCATGGATGAGCCAACCAATCACTTGGACATTCGTTCTAAAAACGTATTGAAAGAAGCCTTAAAGAAATTTGAAGGAACTCTCATTCTTATTTCACACGACAGGGACTTCTTACAAGGCTTAAGTGATCGTGTGATGGAATTTAAAGACCACGTGCTCAAAGAGTACTTGGGCGATATTCAATTTTATTTGGATCAAAAAAGTCTCGCTTCATTGGTGGATTTAGAGCGTGTTGACAAAGTAAAAAGCAAGAAGAAAGCAACCAATGAAAATGATTATCAAACGCAGAAAAAGTTAAAGTCGTTACAGAATAAACAATCGAAGGTAGAAACGCAAATTGCCGATTTGGAGAAAGAAATTAAGGCAATCGACCTTGAGCTTCAAATCAATTATGAGGCTACTATTGCTCAACCAAATTTCTTTGACATCTACAACAAGAAAAAAGAGGTTCTTGCAGAATCAATGTTGCGTTGGGAAGCTATATTAGAAGAACTAATGGAATTGGAAGCCTAATGTTTGAACACTTTTTTCAATGCCCCAATTGCTGGCAAACCATTTCAATGCTATTGGATGAAATGGAGGAAGAACAACACTATATCGAGGACTGCGAAGTCTGTTGTCGTCCTATTCAATTAACCTATGTTTATTCAGGTGAATTAGTGCATTTTTCAGCCCAAGCATTAGATGAATAAAAAAAGAGGCCACATAGCCTCTTTTTTATTGATATAAATCGATCATTAAGCCTTAATTTTTGTCCAGCTAAAGATCGATTTGTCTACTTGGCTTTTTCCGTCGTTATTTGAACTGACCTCAGAAGATTCGCTTTGGAATGCTTCAATCGCTTCTCCATTGTCAACGCTAATATTTGAAATACTTCCAACGGCCTTTTCATCTGCCGAGAAAGGAGCTTTGTTGGAGGCGCTTTTGATGTCTACTAGTCCATTTGTTAAATTGAAGTTACCAACAGAATTTCCTTTTCCGCCAGAGATTTCTATACCGCTTTCTGACTCGTTGCTTAGTTCAACAATAAAATGATCGATGGTTCCTGTATAGCCCTCATCAAGATCAATTCCGTCATCACCACAAGCGTGTACGAATAGATTTGAAACGTTTACTGTTCCACCAAATATTTCAAGACCATCATCCTGAATTGAATATATTTCAACTTGGTTGATAGTAGTTTTGTTTCCAACACCGCAGAGGGTTAGACCGTTCGACTCGCTTCCGGTTCCGATGAAAACACCACCATGTCGAATGGAAACATATTCTAGGACTCCTGAGTTATCATCCGTATTTTCTCCTCCATAGTAACTGGCTTCAGTATTAGGATTTAAGCCCGTGTAAAATGTTTCGTCATCACCATTTTGCAATGAAATCGGAGCATCTCCTAAAATAATGATACCTCCCCACAAGCCAACATCTTCACTTGACAACGAAGATTCTTTTCCGTTTTTCAGATCGATGTCATCGTTTATTGAGGTAAAGATGATGGGTTTGTCTGCGGTCCCTTTTGCATTTATTTTTCCACCTTTGGCAATAACTAGCATAGAAGTTGTCGAGGCTTCTCCCGGGTTAGCTTTTATGATTGTTCCCGCATCGATGGTGAGGCTAACACCACTGGGGACAGTTACCTGTTGATCGAGAAAATATACAGTATTAGCCGTCCAATGGCTGTCTTGTGCAATGGTTCCGCTAATAATGATTTCCGATGGAGTTTTGATTGTTCCTTCGCATCCTATCAATACTAAGGCAAAAAGTAGACTAGATAGCAATGCTTTTGATGTATAAAAATGCGTCATAATTCGTTAGTTTTTCTAAAATATAGTTAATAAATATATGCTTTTTTATATAGCCCACTTCTTCTTTAAGGGTAAAAACGTTTTCAAACATTGCGATAAGAGTGATTTGCGGTTGTAATTGCTTAACTTTAAACGTAAGATACTGAAAAATGAAAAATAACTACCTAATCGTGATCTGCTTTGTTTTTTCTACCATTCTTACGGCTCAAGAAGAGGTTAATCCTGTCGATAAGAAAGCAGTGTTAAGTGTTATGGAAGCACAAGAAAGCGCTTGGAATAAAGGTGACTTAGAGCGTTTTATGATGGGCTATTGGCAGAATGAGGCACTAGTATTTGTTGGTCGATCTGGACCAACCTATGGTTATGTAAATACCTTGGACAGTTACCGCAAAGGATATCCCGATAAAGAAACAATGGGGGAGTTGCATTTTGATATTCTTCACCAGCAACAATGGGACAACAATACTGTTCAAGTCATTGGTAAATTTACCTTGATTAGAAGCAAGGATCGTCCCACAGGATTTTTTACCCTTTTATTTAGGAAAATAGAGGGGCAATGGAAGATAGTAAGTGATCACTCATCTTGAATAAAATCACTAGATTTGTAGGACAGGGCAGGTTTGATTATAAATAAATTATTTACTCACTATATATATTCTTTTAAAATCAACATGGATAAAAAAAACAGCAGCGAACACATTAAGTTTGTCTACACATTCTTTTTGATGCTTGCTTTTTTTTTAGGGGGAAACCAGGTTCTTGCACAATGCCCCGGTCCAGTGGGTGATTGCGACGGAGATGGTATCTCAGATGCGGTTGATTTGGATGATAACAATAACGGAATTTTAGATTCCACAGAATGTCCCATTACCTATATTGATTTTTCTTCCATTGCAGCTGGCATAAGTCCAGGTGATGCCTCCTCAGTTTTCACCAATTTTTTGAATGGGAATAGTTTGACGACATCCATTACCATTGATGCTCCAGGTCAATTGGTGGGAAGCGATGGTTTGGTGTCTATTTCTTCTAGAAATGGAGGTAGTTTACTCCGTTTTGAAGATGCTTCTCCTGCAGAGACTGGACATTCATTCGAGTCTTCAATTGGTTTTGCCTCCCCAGTAAAAATACGTTTTGGAGCAAATGCGACAATTGGGCTTTCAAATATTACCCAAGCAGATCAATTTCAATTTACTGCAGCTGGAGTGTTACCCGCCGGTTTTGAGTGGATTGTTGTTTCTTCTAACTTCGCCAATATAGTGGTAAATGGTGCCACACTCACTGTTTCTGGAACATCAGGATCGGGGCCTGACTTTGCTGAATTTGACGTTTACACGAACCTTCCCGTTGAAAAAATTTATGTGGTTTACCTAAATCTAACGACAGAGTCACTGAATTCGGGACAATTTGTTTTTTCGATGTGTCAGGATTCAGATAATGACGGAATCATCGATGGTGAAGATTATGATTCTGATAATGATGGTTGCTCCGATGCCAATGAGGCGTATGGGTCACCACTTTCCGATGGTGGCGATACGGGCATTTATGGTGAAGATACCCCAACTTTTAGCGGGGGACAAGTGGATGCAAACGGTTTGGTAATTTCCGCTGGAGTAACAGGGAATAGTTATACTTCATTACCACAAACTTCTTCGGTTAGTACAAGCTTGAATAATCATCATACGGCTACTTCTGTTGCAGTTGATGCAACTGCATTAACGAGCAAAACTATTTTTATTGGAACGGGGACTACATTTACAATTACCGCTGCAGTGGCAACAAGTACATCAAATTTTAATCTCGATAGTACACCCGATTATTCTACAGGCTTTGATGCTAGTTCAGGTTTTTTGTATCAATGGCAAGAAGACGGAATTGACCTAGCCAATGGAGGGGTGTATAGTGGCGCAATATCTAGAATATTAAGTTTAACGGATGTAACAGGTTTGGATGGGAAAGTGTACACTTTACATATTTTGCATGCCGATAATGTTTGCTTTTCACGTCAAAATAGTGCTACCCTGACCGTTATTGGGCCTTGTGATCCACAACCATCAGATCCAACTCAAAATGCCTTCTGGCAAGCTGCAGATTGTGATGGCGATGGAGTGACAAATGGGCAAGAGACAACAGATGGTACAGGTTTTCAGAATTTGTGCTCCTTCCTTGTATCGTCCCAAACGCTAACACCAAGTGCTGCGTGGGATACTGCTGATTGTGATTTTGATAATATAAGCAATGCTGCTGAATTATTTATTGATACCGATGGTAACGGAATATTTAACGCACTCGACGCAGATGACGATGGAGATGGTATTCTAACCTTAGTAGAAGGAATTATCGATACTGATAGCGATGGAACGCCAGATTATCTAGATGTCGATTCAGATAATGACGGTTTGAATGATGATGATGAGCTAACCATAGGAACCAATCACCTTGTTTTTGAAGACAATGATTTAGACGGAATATCTGATCACTTTGATCCAGACGATGATAATGATGGGATTTTAGATAGCATTGAATGTGGATATCCTAATGGAGGCATTCTTAATGGAAGTTTTGAATCAAATTCAGTTAGTAGTTATATTCAAATAGATGATATACTTGTCCCGGGTTGGTCAACAACCGATGGTAATAGTAAAATTGAATTATGGGAAACAGGATTTCTAGGCCGAAGTTCCTATGATGGTAATATACTTGCTGAATTAAATGCAACATCTAACGGAGCTATTTATCAAGATTTAGCGACACTTCCCAATACCTATATCATTTGGTCAGTTGCCCATCAAGGGCGAAGTTCAAATTTCGAAACATTGCAAGTTCAAGTTGGCGCATCTTTGGCTTATTCTGTTATTTTACACACTGAAGATGCAACGAATGGAGTTTGGAAATTTTATTCTGGTATTTATTTAATTCCTTCAGGACAAACCTCCACAACTTTTTTCTTTAATACACCTGATTCTGGATCCTCGGGAAACTTAGTTGATGCGATTTCTTTTGATCGCCCGGCAAATAGTTGTCTGTTGGACACCGACAGCGATGGCGTTAACAACAGTTACGATTTAGATAGTGACGATGATGGAATTTTAGATGGAACAGAAGGAGGAACAGCAGATACGGATGGAGATGGAATCCCAAACTTCTTGGATATTGACGACGATGGCGATGGTATTTCAACAATCACCGAAACAGCCTCCGATACGGATGGAGATGGGATCCCAAATTACCTCGACTTGGATTCTGATAGTGATACGATTTCAGATACCATTGAAGGACTTACGGATACCGATCTTGATGGAATACCCAATTACCTGGACCTAGACTCTGATGATGATGGTCTTTTGGATAGTGTTGAATTGAATGTCAACGATATTGATGGAGATACACTTGCAGATTATATTGATCCCTTGGCAGCTGGATTTGATGTTAGCCCAACCTATGTTTTGGTTAACGAATCGGGGACTGTAACCAAAAGTGTTTTGGTACAATTGAACCGCAAACCTATTTCTGATGTAGTGCTTTCCATTACCATAGAGGACGCCACAGAGGTGAGTGTATCTTCTACAACCATGACCTTTACTAATCTCAATTGGAATGTACCCCAATTACTTGTGGTTTCAGGGGTAGATGATGCCGTAAGAGATGCCGACACAAACAGTGACCTTACTTTCGCGATTGTGGATACACAGTCTGATGATGATTTTGATCCCCTAGCCAATCAAATTGTTCAGGTGAGAAATCAAGATGATGATCCTGAAGTTTGTTTTTCAAGAGACTTTGATGATAGTGATTTTGCCTTTATTGAAGATGCAACTCATACAAGTGGATCAGATACGTTCTCATTAACTCCTGATATAGGATATAAAAGAGGGATGGTTTGGTTTCAAAGAAAACTTGATTTACGTGTTTCATTTTCTTTAAGTGTTGATGTATTCTTAGGGTATAATGATTATGGTGCAGATGGTATAGCTTTTGTAATTCAAAATATAAGTACATCAGAAGGATCAAGTGGAGGAGGCCTCGGATACCGGGGAATTAGCCCTTCCTATGCCATTGAAATGGACACCTATAATAATGGATCACCAAGAGACGGCAACACCGGCAATGATCATATTGCTTTTGTAAAAGACGGTAATGCTAGTAATGCTCCAGCTCCAGGTGATTTAACAGATGTTTACAATCTTGAAAATGGATTTTGGCATAACATAGTAATTAATTGGAATCCAAACACAACCCGATTGGATTACACTTTTACAAGAAATGGAGGAGGTGTTTATTCTGACTTTAAAACAGTAGATCTTATTGGAGATGTTTTAAATTCTAATATTGGATACTGGGGTTTTACTGCCGCAACTGGAGGATCAACAAATTTGCAGCAAGTTCGGTTTGATGATGATTCTATTTGTGTTACTGATGAAATTCTTCCCCCAACAGCAACAAATGCGGTTGCAAATTCAACAGTTCAAGTTATATGTGCCACCGGGTCTCCTACACTTAACGATCTTGCAAAAACTATAGCGCGTCCAGATGGTGTTGACGCTCTGACTGATTTTTTGAATAATTCATATAATTTAGTGTGGTTTTCTTCGGCAACAGGAACTTCTACGTATTTACCAGGAATTACACCCTTGATTGATGCAACAACATATTATGTAGAAGCAGCAAGTTTATCTGACCCATATGCCACTTCCTATCGCCAAAGTGAAAGCCGTTTGGAGGTTCTTGTTGATTTAGTCAACGGAACATTTACCTCTACAAATACTTATCCCAGCTTATTGGAAGCAAGTGGAGTAAGTACTTTTTCATTGGTGTTGGACCAACAGCCTAGTCAAAATGTCATTTACAACTTAAGAACGACAGATACCGCCCAAATGACCGTTTTCCCCACGACCATGACCTTTACGCCCACCAATTGGAATACTACCCAAGTAGGAACAATTACGGCTGTAAATAATCTTATTGTGGATGGTGATCAAAATGTAACCTTGCGAATTGAATTGGATACTGGGGCTTCAGATAATTGTTATTCAACCACAGCAAATTATGGAATAACTATTTTGGACAATGAAATAGCTGGCTTTGTTTTAAGCCCTGTCTCGGGCATATTAACGGAGGGAAGCACACAAACGGCAGCTGTTGATATTGTCCTCAGTGCCGCCCCATTAACCGACATTATCATAGACTTGCAAAGTGCAGATCTAACTGAAGCGACCCTAGCCATAGCTAGTGTAACGTTTACACCGCTAAATTGGAATACAGCACAAACTGTATTGCTCAATTCTGTTGATGAATCGCTAGTAGATGGAACGCAAACAGTGTCGATTACAGCAAGTGTGAATACAGCTTCTGACCCTGCCTTTACGGGATTAGCATCTCAAACAGTGACAGTATCCGTAGCCGATGACGATATTCCTGGGTTTACCCTTTCTGCGTTTGCTGGAACATTGACAGAGGGTTCCTCTCAAACGGTGAGTTTTACCCTTGTTTTGGATGCTCGTCCAACAAAGGATGTTGCTATTTCTATCACGATTTCTCCTACGGACGAAATTTCTGCCGCTACAACACTAGTTACGTTTACCAACGTAAATTGGAATATTCCTCAAGTGATTAGCCTCTCTTCTGTTGATGATTTCTTAATTGATGGAACGATCAACACTGATCTTGTTTTTGCTGTAGTTTCAGGCTCGGATCCATTTTTTACTTCTATTGCATCACAAACCTTGAGTGTTCCAAATTTAGATAATGAAATTGCTGGCTTTAGTCTAAGTTCTCTCAATGGGGGAGATTTGCTCGAGGGGAGCTCTGCCGTAGTTAGTTTCACAGTCGTTTTGGATGCACAGCCCGACCTTTTAGATTTTGTTATCATAGACATAAACAGTTTGGATGTCACGGAGGCGACCGTTCTTGCTACAACGACCTCATTGGTGTTTACCAATGCCAATTGGAACATTCCCCAAACCGTTGTCCTTGAAAGTGTAGAAGATTTAATATTAGATGGAACAACAACTTCTTTTATAACGGCTGCCATTAGTTCTTTTTCCCCTTCAAATGGTTTTTCTCTCTTGGCTCCACAATCTCTTACAGTGCAGACCTTGGATAACGATGTAGCTGGTTTTACACTTACTCCTGTAGCAGAAAATCTAACAGAAGTCATTAGCCCAACAACCACTTTAACTGTGGTTTTAAATGTTGGGCCGCTGACAAATGTAACTCTAGATTTTAGCTCAAATGACCTTGGTGAAGTGATTGTAGGTGGATCAGCTTCAGTTGTCTTTGGTCCAACAAATTGGAATGTACCTCTGATTGTGAACTTGGTTTCAGTAGATGACTACATTATCGATGGAACGCAGCTGGTTTCCATTTCTGCTTCAATCAACGCTTCTTCTAATGCTGGCTTTTTAGGGCTAGCCTCTCAAACGGTTAGTGTAACAAATGCAGACAATGATCGAGCAGGGATTACTGTAATTCCACTCGACAACTTAACAAGCGAAAGTGAGGAAACAGCCAGCTTTTCTGTACAATTAAATTCGATTCCAACAGCAGATGTATCGATAGATATTCGTTCTACTGACGTCAGTGAAGTCACGGTAGGTGTGAGTGCAATTATTTTTACCTCTGTAAATTGGAATGTCCCACAAATTGTCACCCTTACAGGTGTGGATGATTCACCACCAATGTCTGATGGAAGCCAAGTAGTGACCATAGTGATAGAGAATATTAGTTCTTTGGATTCCAATTATGGTGAACTAACGGATAATGAGGTAGAAAATATTTTAATCACAAATCAAGACAATGATGCTCCAGGAATTGTGATGAGCTTGTTGAACAATAATTTTAGAACCAGTGAATCTGGTTCAACCATTACAGTTCAATTTGAATTATTAGCGCAACCAGCGAATGGTGGTTCGGTAACAATCCCATTAACACTTGCAGGAGAAACCGATGAAATTTCCATGACAGCTACAGCTGTGGTAATCGAAAGTCAAAATTGGAACCAACCAACCCTTAACCAAGTCGTTTTAACTGGATTGGATGACTACATAATTGATGGGACACGACCGCTACTGTTTGTTACTGGGGATCCGATTAGTTCAGATCCGCCTTATGATAACTTAACGGCAAGTTCTGTAGCAGATATTACTGTATACAACTTGGATAATGATATTCCTGGTTTATTGATTTCACAGCCGCAAGCTGTTTCAGAAAATGTAAGTACTACTTCTTTTACAATTGCACTCATGACTGCTGTCACTTCAGAAACAATGGTTCGTATTGTAATTGAAGATCCAACAGAACTCTTCACGACCACTGATCAGTTAATTTTTTCACCATCAAACTGGAATATCCCTCAGACGATTACGCTTTTTGGTGTTGACGACACCCTACTAGATGGAGATATTTTCTCCACTATTTCGATTAGTGTTGACAGTATAAGTTGTGATTCATTATACTGTTACCTTCCACTAACGCTAATGCAGGTGCTTAATATAGATAATGATTTTGATCGTGACAGAGATATGATATTTGATGTCTTTGATAACTGTATAGATATACCCAACCCTCTTCAGGAAGATTTTGATGCCGACGGAATTGGCGACGCCTGCGATGAAGATAGAGATGGTGATGGTGTAGTAAATGCGCAAGAAGTAACCGATGCGACCAATGCCGACGATCCCTGTGATTATATTTTTCAAAATATTACCGTTCAGCGTTTTGATGTTGGCGATTGTGACAATGATTTAATTCCAAATGTAATTGATGAAGACGATGACAATGATGGAATTCTCGATACTGATGAAACCTTTACAGACCTCGATTTAGACGGTCGTCCCAACAGCCTCGATTTGGATGCTGACGGAGACGGATGTTCTGATGTAGAAGAAGCAGGCTATTTTGACCAAGATAATGATGGGGTTTTAGGGCAGAGCCCTGTTGTAGTTAATGCGCAAGGAAGGGTGTTGAACCAAGGTGGATATGCTAGACCAAACGATTTAGATAACAATGGAATTCCCGAATATCTCTCAGTAAATGAATCGATTATATGGACTAGTCAGCCTCCATCTGAAGTATTCTATTCATCTTCCATAGTAGTATCAGCCACTGCGTCCAGTGCTGACTATATTGACTATCAATGGCAGGAAAACATTGGTGAGGTAGCTTTACCTAAATGGCAAAATATTTCTGATGGTTTTGTTGTTTCGGGTAGTCAAACGAATCAATTACTATTGTCTGATCCCGAGCCGAGCTATGGAGGGAAACAACTGCGATTAAGTGCGCAAAATCTATTGTATCCTTGCCAAGAAATGCTGTATTCATTGGTCGTAACAATTGGTTTAGCTGAGGTGATAATTCCCAGTGCTTTTTCTCCTGATGGTGATGGAGTAAACGATGTTTTGGAAATCCAAGGGTTAAATGGAAGAGGGGTATATGTTCTCCGTGTTTTCAATCGTTGGGAAATAAAAGTGTTTGAAACATCGGATTATAGAAATGATTGGGAAGGTACGTCCAATGTGTCTTCTTTTATTGGAACAGACAATTCGCTGCCCGAAGGAACTTATTTTTATTTGCTTGAATGGCAAGATGGGAGAGCACCATTGAGTGGATTTATTTACATTAAACGAAGAAGTAACTGATGAGAAAGCAATGGTTATTTCTTGGTTTTGTTCTCTTAGTAGTGACTTCTAACGCACAGCAAGAATCTAGCTTTAGTCATTATATGTTCAACCATCAGGCTGTTAACCCTGGCTATGTTGGTTCTCGTGGAGTTACCAATTTTACTTCTGTTTTACGTTCGCAATGGGCAGGAATAGAGGGCGCTCCATTGACACAGACACTTTCGTTTAGTGGACCTGTTTCGGCCAAGAATATTGGTTTTGGACTTACGGTTTTAAACGATAAAATAGGCCCTATAAGCACCACTTCTTTTGACATAGATTTGGCCTATCATTTGCGCCTTAATCGAAAAGATCATCGTTTATCGGTTGGGATAAAAGCAGGGATGATGAACTATGTGTTAAATCCAGCCATGATTAAAACAGCAGTTATAAATGATGCCGCATTTGTTTTAGAAAATGAAAGATCATTGTTGCCCAATATTGGATTTGGAATGTATTATTACGGACAAAACTTTTATGCAGGTTTTGCTGTTCCACGTTTATTGTCTCATGCTGATTTCGCAATTGAACGACATTACTATTTCATCAGTGGGGGATTGGTTAATGTGACAAAAAGCTTCATGTTGAAACCAAGTTTGCTACTCAAGCAGTCCAAGAGTGTGGCAGGCTACGATTTTTCACTTTTGGGAATCATCAACGACACCTTTTGGTTGGGTGGTCAAATCCGAAACAACTTTGATGCAGAAACCTTTTCTTCTTTTGCTGGGACAGGAACAACGGCACTGCTAGGAATTCATTTAGGCGACCGTTTTTCGGTCGGCTATTCCTATGGTTTTCCCTCTTACTTCTTGAACAGCGGATTGAATGCCACCACACATGAAGTATTTTTACGGTTCAATCTAGCGACCAAAGTACAAGGATATTTACGTTCACCTAGATTCTTTTAAGCATGAAACAATTCATCATCTATCTTCTTCTCCAAACAGTGACAATTGTCTGCCTAAACGCGCAAAACCAAGAACCCGTGAACACCAATGATACATGGGGAGATTACTATTTCATCAATGGGAAATATGCCAAAGCGATTAAGGGTTATCCGCTTTTTTCTGGTGAACTAACACTAGCGCAACAGCGTAATTTGGCACAAGCCTTCGCACAAGTAGGGAAACGCCTTCAAGCGAAAAACACATATTTACCAGTAGTCAATTCGACTGAAGCTAGTGTTGAGGATTATTATCGTTACGCTAACATGTTGAATGACGAGAAAACACTTGCTAAAGAATACCGCGACAAAGCATTCCGACTAGCCTGGACAACTCCCTCTTTATTTACAAGCGATAGTTTGTTGTTCAAGAAACGATTTGATACAAGCCCGTATGTTATTGAAGGATTGAACGGGAATACTGAAAACAATGAATTTGGGTTAATTTTTTTAACCAACGATTCCATTAGTGATGTACTTTATTTAAGTGATCAAGAAAAAACCAAGAAGCGTAATTCGATCCTAAAACGAATCAAAACAGATTTGCCGATATATAATTTCTACTATGGGAAATTGAACAGCAAAGAGCAATCGTTTGTTCGTGAGGGTACTCTTTCTCCTTCAGTCAATTCGTATTTCCAAGAAGGCCCAGGAAGTTATCAGCCTGAAACAGATTACTTTTATTTTTCACGAAGTACAACACGCTTCGATCAAAAGAAGACTGTTCAACTCAATGTGTATCAAATCAAACGAGCAGACATTGCACAAAACAAAGTTGCGGAATCTTTAACGTTTAATGTGGAAGGAAGTTCTACTGTTCACCCAAGTATATCATCTGATGGCAAAAGACTTTATTTTGCCAGTGACCGTCCTAATGGGTTTGGCGGAATGGATATATATTATGTTGACATTTTTAACAACCAATTTTCGGATCCAGTTAATTTGGGTCCTGACATTAATACCGAAGGGGATGAGGTTTTTCCTTTTTCTTTTGATGCAACACATTTATTTTATTCATCTAATGGTAAAGAAGGGTTGGGGAAGATGGATGTATATTTAGCCGAGCATCGTATTGAAAAGCGCTGGGAAAGTTTTGTTTTGGGGAAAAACATTAATTCCGAAAAAGATGATTTTTCTTTCGGACTAAACAAGGCGCTGAATCTTGGTTTTTTCGCTTCCGATCGAGCGGGTGGGCAAGGGCAAGACGATTTGTACGCCTTTCCATTTACAGCAGAAATAAGTGGGCTTGATGATCACTACGAATACATTCCTTCTGACACGCTTATTGTAGCCACCAATGGAGTACTACAGAATGATATTAAGGTGTTAAATGATAAAGATCCATTGCAACGTTTGCTTGCAAAAGAAGCCATTCAAGTAAGCCAAACAAGAAACGGATCCTTGACGTTTAATAGCAATGGTTCTTTTTTATATAAAAATACACAGCCACTATCGACCATTGATTCTTTTGCCTATGCGGTAAAAACTAGCCAAGGTCAATCCAAAGCCGTTTGGGTAAAACTAGAGCGTGCTGAGGTTGAAGCGAGTGAGCTTACACCAGTTTTTTCTGTGGCATTTGCGCCTATTTTCTATAATCTGGATAGAAGCAACATCTTGCAAAGTTACCTAGAACGTGTTGAAAAAGTGGTGGAGGTAATGCGCGACAATCCCTCGTTAGAAGTGGAGGTTAGTTCTTATACAGACTGTCGAGGGACTTCTGCTTATAACTTGCGTCTCTCCAAAAAACGCACAAATGCTATACTGTCGTATGTTCGTGAAAGAATCGATAAACCCGAACGTATTTTTGGGGAAGGTTATGGCGAGTTGTCGCGCGACTCAATTGAGCGAAATGAATTTCAATTAGTTGCGGGTTCTTTTTCAGTTCAATCCAATGCTACTGCTTTAATCAACAAATTGAGCGCAGCTGGGTATAAAGTAACTGCCACTGCTGTGGGTGAAATTGTCAGGGTCGTTGCAGCAGAATCAAATAAACGCGAGGAGTTGGAAAGAATGCAGGAAGAGCTTAAAACAGGTGGTGTTGATTCTTGGATAAATATAGTTGCTTGCGCACAAATGTCAGAAGAGGACTATCAACAGAACCGTAAAACTGATTTCAAGGTAATTCGCCTTTAGAATTTAAGTAGCAGTGCAGTGTAGACTGATCGCTCTGGTGCTGCTTCATAAAACCGTCCGCCAAAGGCATTGATACGGATGTTGTCACTATATTTTACGTTAAATAAATTGGTGCTTCCAAGAATAATATGACTCTTGGTTGTTGCCAATTTGAACGGGACTTTATAAGAAATATCATCCCGCCAAAAACCAGCAACTGATGTTGCGTTGCTGTCATTTGTGAATAATTCTCCTCTATAAATACGTTCGTAGTTGAGCTGAGCTTTGTTTTTAAATATATAGTCAATGGAAACATTTCCAAATGAATTGGGAATCCCGGGTAGTTTATTTCCATCCAATCGTCGACCATTACTTTCATATTCTTCATAGGTAAAATCGGTATGACTGTAGCTTAGCGAAAAAGTCAATTTTTTGCTGAACTGGTGAGATAGATCAACTTCTATTCCGTTGCGAAGCGTAGCGCCAGCATTTCGAAAAAATGTGCGTCCGGGAGCAGCTACTAATTCATAGGGCACAAGATCGTTTTTTGTGTTTATTGAAAAGTAAGCCACATTCCACTGTGTTTTGATTCCTTTATACTTTAGTCCCATTTCATTATTTTGGGCCGCTTGAATGTTTATCAAGTCATTGAATCCTCCGCGGTTATTTGGGTCAGCAGAAAGTTCACTCAGTGTTGGTGTTTCGTAGCTTTGAGAATAGTTACCGTAAATTATTAGCCCGGGTTTAAGTTGAAATGAAAGACCTACTTGTGGACTCCAAGCAGTTAGATTTCGTTGATCAGATGCATTGCCATCGAATAAAAATCGGTCTACAACCCTCAATCGATTGTCATCCCAGCGAATACCTCCGTTAAGGGTCCATTTTTTATACGTCAATTGTTCAATCAAATAAGCACCAAAAGCAGTAAAACGTTCAATTTGACTTAGGCTTAAATCTCCCTTTTGACCGTTTGAATTGACAAAACGCTCTCTTCTGTCGTCTTGAAACGAAAGACTGTAGCCAAGTTGTGTTTTGGATTGTATATTTTCAATTGCCCAAGCATAGGTCAATAAGCTTCCTTGTCCAGTATAATTTCTGTTTAATTCTACCCAACCACCATTGGAAAATGGTAATTGTCCTTGGAATTTTCGGTTGGAAACAAAACCATAGGCCTGAATCGAAAGGGCATTTTTTTCATAGGAAAAAGAAGTGCCCGCCTTAAGGTGTGTTATCTTTTCGCCTGCATTAAAGGTGATATTCCTGTCTCTCGCCTCCCGCCTGTTGGTCGAAAAATCTTCCAGTGTTTGTCCGCCGGCATCTGCTGCAAAAGGGCTATTGGTAGCGTTGAATTGAAAAATGATTTTACTGGAAGGATTGAGCTGATGCTTCAACTTGGCATTAAACTGATTGTTTTCAAACTGACTTTGGTTTCTGTAGCCATTCCCTTTTACGTGATTTAAGTGGAGAATTAGTTGGTTTTTTTCGTCGGTAATCCCTCCCGTATAATTCAATTGGGTGAAGCCAAAACTGCCGGCTCTTAAACCGATTCGATGAAAATTTTCATCAACATTACTTAGTGTTTGGATAGAGACTACACCCCCTGAAGCATTTCCATAACGCAATGCACTCGGACCACGAAGTACCTCTATGGTTTCTAAAAGCCCCAGCGGAAGATTGTCGAGTTGTCCTTGACCATCAGGGGTGGTCTCAGGAATTCCATCGACCACAAGTTTAATTCCTCTAATACCAAAGGCAGAACGAGCGCCAAAACCACGAATTGAAAGTCGTAAATCTTGTGCAAAATTGCTGCTGTTGAAACTGATGACACCCGGGATACTGGTCAAATATTCTTGTAAGCTTAACTGTAGTTTTTGATCTTCTGCAGGAATTTCTTTACGGCTAACAGCTCCAGGAAAATACAGAAGATTTGCCTTTGCCTTTAAAGAGGTTAATTCAATTTCTTCTAATTTAATGGTGGATAAACTATCAATTTGCGCATGACAGTATCCAGAAACAAGAAGGAATAAAAGAATTTTTTTTTTCATAATACAACATACTGTTTAGTGCGAATAATTGCGAGTACCAAAATAGGCAAGACATCCTTTATGACAACAATTGAAAGTTTAAATCTTGTAAATACAGCGGAAAGTGATAAATCTTGGCTGAATAAATGTTTCGGAAGTAAAGACAGATACATTATTTGCACTGTTCCTTACTTGAGAGTCAATGTTGAGAATGTTGACTGCATTGAGTTCGTATTCCCATTTGGCATCTCTATCCTTGCGGTAAGATAAACTTGCATTCCAATTCTGAAATGACTGTGATTCTCCGTTGCCAAGGTCTTGTGTAGTATAACTGTACTTTGTTTTAAAAGTTATTTTTTTCACGATATAAGCATCAAAATCAATTGATGGGGCTCGGGTAACAAAGGTTGTTTCTCGACTCCCTTGGTTGTTGTTTGTGACTGTATAGCTGTAATTGATGCTTACATTGGGTGCAACTTTAAAGTTCGTTCGAATACCTGGGGTGTAGGTTTGTGTAAAACCCTCGTTTAGGGAACGGCGTTCTTGGATGAATTGATTGATTTTACTATAGTTAAAGCTTGCATTTAAACTAGCTCTTATTTTTCCAAAGGTTCGCTGTACGCGTCCAAATACATTTACATTTTCATCGGCAAAACTAGAATTGAAAAAAGTACTGGTGCGAATTACATTTTCAAAATTTGTCAGGCTTCTTATTTGATCAATATTATTGGAGTAGGCCGCTCGTACAAAAACATTGGTGTAGTTAAATAAATTAAAACTACTGTAGCGTAAACTAACATTGTTGGACAAAGCGTTTTGCAGATCAGGTTCTCCATACTGTAGACTATTGTAGTTGTTCAAGACCAAGCCTTCAGCAAGACGTGTAACGTCTGTAAACTGATTTCGCATGGAATAGTTTAATGTCAAACTTTCTCCTTTTTTAAGTTGAATACGGGCTTCAAAATCAGGCAATAATTTCAAGAAATCATCTTCTACGGTTTTATCAAATTGACTGTTTTTATTTCCGTATGAATGTACCGAGAAGCCAGGAGTAAAGGTGAATTTCCCCGTTCTAAAGCGATAGTGCACACCCAAATAAACATCTGTAAAATTGTAGTTAATGTCATTTTCAGCTCTTCCTTGATTGAAGTTTGGGGTTGGGTTAAACACGGTGCTATCTTCTAAGAATTGAAATATGGAAGAGTCAAAAGCCTGGTAACTCAGTATGGTTCCTAGGGTAAGGTTTAGGTTGCTTTTTGAATTAATAATATGATAGTAGTCCAATTTGGCATCCAATTGATTCGATTTGATGCGTCTATTTTGCCCAAGGCTATAGTCGGTCAAAGAAGTGTTTAGTCCAAGTGCATTTGCAGTGTTGGTGTAAGCAGTGACACCATTTGGAATATTATCTAGGATTGCATTGTAAATGGGGTCTTCGTTTTTGAGTACATGTTGCGATTCAAAGGCGAAGATGTTGTCTTCATTAAGGGTGTAGTAGTATTTTAAATTTTGGTTGATATTATAAGGGGTTACTTCATCGATCTGATTGGTATTTCCAATGACAGAAGAGAAAATGCTTTGCTGTTGTTTGTCATCAGACATACGCGCCAATACATCATACTCAACTTGGTTACTGAAGTTGGGTTTATAGGAAGCACTGAGCTTTACAAGACCTGAATTGGACCGTTCGTTGCTGTCCTGCTCGGTCAATTCGTCTGGGATATTCAAATCTGGATTACTATACTGGACAAAGTTGACTTCTCTCGATATAATTTTACTGTTGTTGAAAATAAGAAAACCACTTAAATCCAATGCCTTGTTTGGAGAATAGCTGAAGTTGGCAGTAGCTAGTTTATTTTCGATTTTGAGTGCATTGCCCTGATTGGTTAAAAAATTAAGGCTGTTATCACCAAGGTTGATACTTGTTCCGCTGTTTCTACTGGGTGTATTAAAGCCGCCACTAAAACCTCGGATGTCTCTTCTCGACAAGGCTACTTCTCCAATATTGTTTAAATCACCAATAAAGTTGATGCTGTATTTCGGGCTATAATAAAATAGTTTAGGTTGTGCTAGATACAGGGTTTCGTCTGGTGCGCTTCCCGTTCCAGCAGTTATGTTACCAAACCAGAAACTTTCTTTTCCTTCCTTTAGTTTGACATTTATAGCAACATTGTCTTGGTTGTTTCGTACAGAACTAAGCTGACCAACCTCTGCATAGTTTCGTAGGACTTGAATTTTATCAACTGCATTGGATGGGATGTTTTTTGTGGCAATTTTGGTATCCCCATCAAAGAAATCTTTTCCATTAACCATTAGTTTATTGACCACTTTTCCTTCGACCTCAATTTGTCCGCTCTCATTGATTTCTACCCCAGGTAACTTTTCGATGATGTCTTCCAGTTTCCTTTCTGAACCATTCTTGTAAGCATCGGCATTATAGACCAGCGTATCTCCTTTAATTGCTACGGGCATTTTATAGACCAGTTCTACTTCATCCAAAGCAAATTCTGATTTTAGCACATAGTCCTTAATGAGGTTAACTTGACCGGTTGAGATGTTGTCGTTGATGGTTTGGAGGCCTATATAACTTATTTGAATGTTGTAAGTCGTGTTTTGCTTAAGGTCTAATTTGAATTGCCCAAGGTCATCTGTAATAACATAGGATTCAAAACCGTTGGTTTCTTTGTTGATGGCAACAAGACTGGCCAATTCCAAGGGATTTTGAAGTGTGTCTTTAATGACTCCTTTGAAGCTAATTTGACCAAAGGATACTAGAGAGGAGAGCAACAGTGCAGCTAAACTTATTTTATTCATTAGAAAGGGATAAGGTATTATGGAAAATGTTTTGCGGTTAGCTTCTTCTGCGACCGCGGTTATTTCTCATTTCCATCATTTTACCTTTGATGGTAGTTTGGTAAACACTTTTTGTGATCTCTTTTCCCTTTTCTGGTATTTTTATATCGACTTCCTCCTTTGGATTCAGTACAATTTGAGAGCATAACATGGTAGTGTTTCCAGCGCTCACTTCAAGAATTAACCCAGGTAATCCCCAATATTCAGCAGGACCATGGCGTAATGGAATTTGCAGGGTGTACCAGGCTTCTACTTGTGTTATTTTCACGGTATCATCTTCGGGTTCTTCTCTAAGGTCTTGCCATGAGAAATTATACCAACTTAGTTCTGAGGTTGGGACAGAGGCCGTCGCTTTAAAACACATGTACTGTCCAATCAGTTTGGATTCTGTTCCCATATTCCATTCAATGGCTTGTAATTGATCTTTTACAAGAAATTTCTTACCGTAGAATTCTTGCTCCTGAACCAGCCTATTTTCTTTGATGTTTTTGTATTGTGGACCTCGAGCAAAATTGCTCCCCCATGAATCGGTAGCCCCAGAGTAAGCATCTACTTTTTCTTCTTCTTTAAAAAAAGATTCATCTTTGGTGAAACTCAGTACAAATGTTTTCTCCAACCTATTTTTCAAGCGGTCTTTTATTTGTTTCTTCTGGGCTTCACTCATTCGTGCTCCCCAATTCCCTAAATCCATTTTTGATTGGGAGAAATAGTAGGCTTTTCCCTGAAAATATTGGATAGCTGTATTTTCATTAGGAAGTGAAAAGGAGGTAAGTGCAAATGCAAATAGAAGTGTTAACTGAAGTCTCATGTTAAATATGGTTAGTTTAGCAAATATAGGCAATTATCGAATAACTTTTTTTTGTTTCCAATGCCAGTCAATCTATCGGGCAGAGGACTTTATTCAGCTTCACTCAGAATAAGCCTTTGGTTTTATTCTTCACGATCAGATGAATTTATGGAAAATGATTCAATAACTTTTTTTGTTAAATAATAGGTCATATAAACAGTCCAGCTACCTGCTTTTCCTAATACATTAACGGTATTTACATTCCCATCTGGACCAATATTAACTGGATTAACAGCAAAATTGCCGTCAACAGAATTTTGCCAATCAATATCTTGAGCATATAAAGATGGTACAATTAAAAAAAGTAAAATTGAAAGAATTTTATTTATAATGATTTTTTAATAAGATTTTGATTTAAAAAATTGGTTGATCAATATTAATTTGCTGCTAGTTATTCACCGCGCAGCATTTTTTTAAATGCGGCTAAATCAAACTCATTTCCATAGAAGAGAGTGCTCATTTTTATAATATCTGCAGCAATAAGAACAGCGGTTTTTATTTCATTTTCAGACGCACCTAATCTTTTCAATTCAGAAATATGATAGGGTGCAGTATTGGCATTTAACTGCAGCAGAGGTTCCAAGCGCGACTAAATGCGCTTCCTTTTCAGCGATTGCACCTTCTTTATACAATCCCATTTGGGCATTAAAATAAGTATTAGCGCTTTTCAAAATTGATTCGGGATAAACTGAGTTAAAAGGGCTCGCGGCTAAAAGTTCTTTTTTCTCTTCAGCAGTTAATGCATCATCTTGTGAAAATACAGTTGAGCACGTTGCAGTCAATAATAAGGTAAAAAGTAGTTTTTTCATTTTAAATTTATTTATGGTTAATAACGAATTTATAGGTTTATACAATAAACACTGTTTCAAAAGTCACCTACAAAAAAGTAATTAAAACGTTTTTATTATGTGCATCTGTCTATAAAGAGAAGCAGTAAGTGAATTGCAAAATAGTAATAAGCCAATTTTAACAAGCCCTTGTGTCTACCTACATGGGTTTGTTTGATGTCTTCAAAATATAAAACCAGCTATTACTCATTTGTGTATCCAGCAAGAACACGGAGTGAATAGTTTGTTATTATTGTTGCCCCACCATTGTTTTTCCCCCATTCTGCCCATTCTTTTATGTAGGCTTCCTCAATTGCCTTTTGAGCCAAGAGATCATTAAAGTCTTTGGAACCAATTGCCACCCAATGGGTAACACCTTTTCCTCCACCTATATCGTAAACCCCAAAAGCAACAGGTCTATCTTTTCTTGTTTTTGAAGTCTGTTTCACCAATTTATCGTGAGCATTTTTAAAGGCTATTGGGTCATTTAATTTAAGATCATATATTTGTACGTAAGGATAGTCTACCCATGAACCGCCTTCAATACTTAAAAACCTTCCTGCATATGAAGTGCCCCATTCTTCAATGTAATGATTCAATTTTTGTTGGAATAACGACCATTCAGCAGCCTCAACATCCCCATCTACTCTTCCAAGTTTACCTACTTCTCCAAAGAGAATAATTCTGTGTGTCCATGGGTTGTCTCCGTGATCAATTCTTTCAATTTGAATACCTCCAGATTTGAATTTGGCATCAGCCCATTGCTCATCTGCTAGGTTGGCAATTGCACTTTCCATTCCTTTTTTTGCGTTGAAATTCCAAAGTTGAAATGTGTTTTGAGAGAATAAAGAAGTGATGCAAAATACCGCCACTAAGAAAAATATTTTTTTCATTTTAAATAAATTTTATTATTATTTAAATTTAAAAAAAAATGTAATGATATGTGTGACTTTTGTCACAGTCACCACGATCTACATGCCATAAAATATTTATCTAATGTTTAAGATATTCACAAGGTGTTCTGATGCTGGAAACTCAGATATGAATGGCTCTGAATTTTACTCAAAAAAAAACAGGACTTCCTTCGCTTTTATTTGGATACACTTTTCGTCCGCGTGGTGTAATGTGTTGAAAACAAAAAAGAAAATATTTATTTGATAACGGAAAAAGGGATTAGTTTAACTCCAATAATTATTGAATTCAGTTTGTGGGGAAATTCCAATATGTAAGAATTTAATGAAATAGATGATATTGAAGGCTTGAATTTAGATAAGACTCTAATTATACAATCCGTTCAAGATAGTTATAATTCTATGTTGCTTAATTTTCGATAATCTTTTTCTCAAATGGCATTAAATTTTTTTCAATACTATTTTGGTCTGATTTTGTTATCACTATTAGATCTTCTCTTAATCTTTGAGGGTATTTGAAAGAAGTCTTTTAACTAAAAAACGGTTACACTTTATAAAAGTATAACCGTTTTATTGTTTTAGTAGAGTCCTCTATTGAAATATCGAACATTAGTTTTACTCCAAAAGACTTAATCGATACTCATCACATAATGACTCTTATTATGAAAAGTTAAACTAATATGATTTTTATTTCCCCTCCCCCTATTATTCAAAGTTGCAGCAAAATTTTAATGGTTAATTTCCTGGTTTAAAATTTCAATTAATTCATTCCCTGTTTTAATGTGATTTTCGTAAAATCCAGTTAAAAATGAGTTATTGGTACCTCCTCGAAAAAGAAGGGTTCTGTCGCATCTACTAAATATAATTATAAAAGTTTGATTTGAGTCTTGATTTACGAAGCTAATGATATAAATGATTTATAGGTTGAATTTTCAGGATTCAAAAGTTGATTTTTCTTTATCATTCTAACTACTTCTATGCCTGATATGGTTCTCTTTGCAGATTCAAATTCCTTAAATCCTAAACCAAGCATTATACGCCACTTTATCATTCGATGATCTTGTTCTACAATATTGTTTAGGTACTTACATTGCCTTATTTTTATATTTGAATAGTTTCTCCGATTGTATAGTTTTATCGCAGCTGTGTTCGCCCCACTCTTATCAATGTTTATGAGTTCTGGCTTAACATTTTTTTCTATCACTTTTATTAAAAATCTTTGAGCGGATATGCGCTGTCTTCTCTTTGTTAAAAGGAAATCCACGGTATTTCCTTCTTTATCAACTGCTCTATACAAATACCTCCATTGCCCTTTTACTTTAACATAAGTTTCATCCATTCTCCATCTTTTCCCAACTATTTTCTTCCTTTTTCTGAATTGTTGTTCTACAAGGGGTGTGAACTTAAATACCCACCGTTGAATAGTAGCATGATCCACTTTCACACCTCTAATTGACATTAATTCTTCTACATCTCGGTAGCTTAAACTGAATCTTAATTTGAAGTAAACAGCTTGAAGAATAATTGATTTGGGGAAGCAGTGACCTTTGAACATCTTTTTGGTGTAAATATAAAAAATTTGATTTTTCCTTACATTAGATGCGACAGAACCCTATTTATTTAATGTTTGCCCGCAACTCCTAATCGAATAATGAGTTGGGCATTGATACTACGCCCTGGTGCAAAAAAGCGTGTTTGATTTCCGGGCGTCCCTCTAAAAACATGACTTTGATATTCTTTATCTGTTAGATTTTCCGCAGATAGAACGAAAGTTGCATGTGGAAATTTTGGAAAGGCCTTATGAAGATTAATTCCAGCACTTATGTTAAACAAAGAATACGCATCTGTCTCCCTTTCTGTAGGAGCTGGTTTGTCTTGTTTGGACGTGAAAATTCCCTCAACACGTCCGAAAAAAGCGTTGTTAGAATTTCGAATTTGAAATCCAATAATATTTTGGTTTGCTGGTATAAATGCCAAATCATCATCTGTTATTTCATTTTTACCTCTGATATAAGACCCTGTCCAGAATATACTGGATAATGCTCCTATAGAATAACTTAGTTGATATTCAAAACCAGTAATTTTTGCTTCCCCAACGGCCTGATTTTGAACGGCAGGAGTTCCTTGGAAATCTACACTAACCGGTACGTAAAGATTATCTAAGAAATTTTGATAAAAGTTTGCGTTAAATTTAAATTTTTGACTCTTGTAAGCGTATCCTAATTCGTAAAAGACTCCTTTTTCAGGTTCTAAATCGGGATTGGGAATAACTCCATCGGCAAAATTATATTTCGAAAACAAATCAGGCCCTCTAAAGGAATTCGCTAAATTAATAGAAAAATCAGATTTTTCTGAAGCGTGAATTTTGGCTCCGATATTACCTGTCAAAGCGCTATTGTTGTCAGAAACGTTATCGTCATTATATAGATCGGCTATTTCAGGGATAAAAAATGGCTCACGTTCAATTTCGTTCTTTACATTGTCAAAACGTGCTGCAATTAGTAAATCAAGAACATCACTAACTTTCCATTCTTCTACAGCAAAAATACCTATAGAAGTAGCATCACTATCTGGTTGTATTTGCCCTGGAGGAGGAGCTACTTGATTAACCTGAACGCCTGCGGGATTGAAAATGTCAACAACTAATTCTCTCTTAGTTCCAAAACGATGTTCTTTAAGATAATCTGCACCTAAAGTTAATTTAGATTTTTCTGATAAGCGAAGTGCGGTAAAAGCTTTCACGCCACCAAAATTCACATCTACATCTAAATTGACAGCAATTCTACGGTTAGTATTCATAGTATTTGGAAAAAATACATTGGTAACCTGATCGATATGTAGGCGTTGTTGTTTTGAGTATGCACTGAATCCTATTTCCTCAACTGTATTTGATATTTTTTTACCACTATAATTAAGGTTGTAACCTGTCTGTTCATCTGGTGAAAACGAACGTACTCGTACCGGTGGACCAGGAGCACCAAGCCCTCCTGGAAATCCAACATTGTCATTTTTAAAGTATTTACCGCTAAATTCAATACGGTGATTTTCGGCTGGTGAATAACCTATATTCCAATCAAAATAGTTAGATTCAAATTGACTATTGGGAACTTCTCCTCCTGGTGTATCCGTATTACTAGCATCTCTAATACCTCCGCCGATCAAAAAGTCAAAGCCATTTCCTCTTCCCTCAACTTCAAGTCTGCCTCGCGAATAAGAATTAACAGATTGATAACCACCATAAAGACTGGTTCCTATTTTAAAATCTTTGCCGTATCCATTTTCTGCTTTTCTGGTAATTACATTAACTAGTCCGCTCACGGCATCACTTCCCCAGAATGCTGAGGCTGGACCTTTAATTACTTCAACTCGCTCGATTTGCCAAGGATCAATCAACGCATAACTTCGTATACGCCCTCCTACAAAAGAATTACCGTCAATTAAAATGGGAGCTCTCTCTCTTGACAAACCTCTAATTATGGGTGTACTTGTAATACCTCCATCATTCTGAATAGTAATACCCGGCACGTATCTCAAAATTTCTGTAGCAGATGCTGGTTGATTTTCAAGAATGGCCCTCTGTAGGATCAAGGATACGTTTACAGGTAGATTCTTAAGAGTTGCAAAAGATCGTAAAGCGGTAATTTGAACTTCGTCTATTTTTACAGTATCCTGAACTTTTTCCTGTCCGTAACTAAAGGTTTGTACGAGCACAAATAGTGCAGTAAAAATGTAATTTCTCATGTGTTTTAGGGTTGGTTAAGTTTAAAAAAGCAACAAAATAATAAAAAATTAACAAATGCGCGGTAATTGTTCCCCGACTAACATATTTACAATACGTTTGCCACCAATGCTACTGGTTAATACTACCTGTCTTGGATGACTCTCAGTAACTTCTCCTATTATAGATGCATTTGTACCGTAGTCCATACGTTGAAGTTTTGTGACAACTTCTTCAGAAATTTGTACGTCTACTACGGCAATAAAGATTCCTTCATTCGCTACATACAGTGGGTCTAAACCAAGAATTTCGCATAATGCACTTACTTCATTTTGTATAGGGAGTTGTTTTTGTGATATTTCGATTCCCAGATTTCTATCTCTAGCAATTTCATTTAAGACTGTTGCAACACCACCTCGTGTCGGGTCTTTAAGTACATGAATATCTTCGCCGAATTCGTCGAGCAGTTCGGTGACCATATGATTTAAACCTCTGGTATCACTTTTTACAGCGGTTTCAAATTCAAGCCCTTCGCGTACCGACATTATGGCTACGCCATGGGTAGCAATACCATCGCTCACAATGATTTTGTCACCAGCTTTAACATTGTGGGTTGAAATCTGAGCGCGCTTATGTATTTTGCCAACGCCACTGGTATTTATAAAGATTTTATCTCCTTTTCCTTTTTCAACGACTTTGGTATCGCCAGTCACTATTTGTACATTGGCTTCTTCTGCCGCCGATTTAATACCGATTAGAATTTCCCAGAACTCGGTCATTTTCAAACCTTCTTCTATGATAAAACTTAATGATAGGTATTGTGGAATCGCTCCACACATGGCCAAATCGTTTACGGTGCCATTCACTGCTAATTCTCCGATATTACTATCAGGAAAGAAAATAGGTGATATTACAAAACTATCCGTAGTAAAAGCAGTTTCGCCTTCTAACTTCAATACTGCTCCATCATGTCGTTGTTGTAAATATTCATTGTCAAAAAGATGAAAAACGCCTGAATCCAGTAATTTGTTGGTCAACAAACCACCACTACCATGCCCGAGGGTTATAATATCAAAGTCCAATTCGGGCATGGGACAATGTAATTTCATTTTTAAGTTTTTTTCAGACATTATTTGAAATGGGTAAGATTAGACAATAGTTTCTGCTGCTCCGCTGAAATGATAATATGCAGCACATGCTCCTTCTGAACTAACCATTGGGGCTCCCATTGGATTTTGAGGTGTACATTTTTTACCAAACTGTGAACATTCCATCGGTTTTTTAATTCCTTTCAGAACTAAACCTGCTATGCATTCCTTAGGTTCTTCCACTTTTTTGATGTTGATATTGAATTTCAAATTGGCATCGAATGATGCATACTCTGGTCGTACTTCAAGTCCACTAACAGGAATAGTACCAATACCTCGCCATTCCCTGTCTGAAATCGTAAAAATCTTACGAAGGAGCTCCTGAGCTTTGTGATTCCCTTCGGGCTTTACCACTCTACTATATTGATTTTCAAGGATTGCTTCTCCCTTTTCTAATTGTTGAATCGTTAGTAATATGCCCTGCAATAGGTCTACAGGTTCAAAACCTGTGACAACCATTGGAATTTTATAGCGTGTCACCAAAGGATAATATTCATCCATTCCCATAATAGTGCAGACATGACCTGCAGCCAAAAAAGCATCTATTTTACTTTCTTCGTCCTCGATAACGGCTTCCATGGCTGGTGGCACCAAAACTTGAGAGGCTAAAATGGAAAAGTTCGTAAGTCCTAAATCATGGGCCTTGTCAACAGAAAGGGCATTCGCAGGAGCTGTAGTCTCAAAACCAACAGCGAAAAAAACCACTTCTTTGTTGGGATTGTCGTTTGCGATTTGAACGGCTTCCAAAGGAGAATATAAAATACGAACATCAGCGCCAGCGGCTTTAGCCTGTAGCAAACTTTTTTCCGAACCTGGAACCCGTAGCATATCTCCAAAAGAACAAAGAATAACGTTTTCATCTTCGGCTAAATAGATTGCTTTATCAATTAAATGGAGTGGTGTAACACAAACGGGGCACCCTGGCCCATGAATCATTTGGACCTCTTTGGGCAACAAGTCCATAATTCCGTTTTTAACCAGACTATGGGTTTGTCCACCACAAACTTCCATAATATTCCAAGGTTGGGTAACAGTAGCATGTATTTCGTCTAAATATTTTTTTGCCAAATCGGCATCTCGGTATTCACTAAGAAATTTCATCTTTGTTTGTAGTTTGGTAAAATGCTAATTGCCCTAGTGCAATGTTCTCATCGTTAGGTGATACTTCTTCATGAAAATAGAGTTGAAAATTGGGTTCCAAATGCAACTGCATTAAATCAACTAACAGCGCATTCTGAAAAACACCTCCACTAAAAGTTACTTTTTTAATACTTTTTAAGCGAGCAATTTTGTCAACTATCTTCACCAGAGAGTAGTGAAATTTAAAGGCAATCTGATTTAAATCCATACCACTTTTTAAATCCTTCACTACACCTATAATAATATCGCCCGTAGGCAGATTTTCAATATACGATATTTTTGAAACATAATATGTTTCATCTATAATTTCACTTTGGTCAACATAAGTTTGCGCTAAAGACTCTAGTTTTAAAGCGGCCTCTCCTTCATAAGTTTGTACATCCATTATTCCTAATAGGCATGCCACGGCGTCAAATAGTCGACCCATGCTCGATGTTTTTAAAAACTGTCCTTTATTAAGTGTTTTTTGATATAATAACCATTCTTGTTCAGTGAACTTTCCTCTTATCATTTCTGTCGCCGTATCATTTTTCCAACAATGTACCAAGGCGGAAATGCGAGGCTCTAAAGACATTTTATCACCCAAAATAGATGGTACATAGGATAAATGTAACAGACGGGTAAAAGTGCTGTTTTCATACGTCAAAAATTCTCCGCCCCAATTATTTCCATCATTTCCGAATCCTGTGCCATCCCATATAATTCCTAAGACCTTTTCCGGTTTTGTCAATAACGAGTGTTCAGATAAAACACTGGCAAAATGAGCAAAATGGTGTTGAATGGACACAAGCTTTGCACCATATTCATCTGTTAAATATTTTCCATATTCGGTAGAATGATAGTTTGGGTGTTTATCGACCAAAATAACATTGGGTCGACAGTTTAGTAAATTCATGAAATGATCAATAGTCCTTTTATAGTTCTCTGCACTTTCAAAATAAACGAGATTACCTAAATACTGGCTTAGATAGAATAATTCTTTGTAAAGTACACCGAAGACACTTTTTTGAGAGGCTCCCATTGCTAGAATTACCTCTTCTCTTTCATTGGAAACTGGCCCGAAATAATTGGGAGATAAACCTCTTGACCTTCGAATAAGTATTCGCTGTTTTTTTAATTGACTAAAGCGAACAACACTATCATCTTGAGACGTTACTATTTCACGGTCATTCGTAAGAACGTAATCCCAAATACCCGATAATTCAGAAAAGACCTTATCGTCTTCAAAAACAATAGAGGCATTACTAATATTTCCACTTGTCGCTATAATAGGTTTACCGAAACTTTGCATCAAAAGTTCATAGAGTGGGGTATAGGGCAACATGACGCCAATCTGGTCAAGATTAGGGGCTACTTCGTGTTCGGCAATATTAGCTTGGTTGTTCTTTAATTTAAACAAGACGATAGGAGCCACTTCACCCAACAGCATTTTGATTTCTGAAGGATCCGTTTGAAATTCTTGTTGTATCAATTCAATATTGGGGTACATACAAGCAAAAGGTTTTGAAGGTCTTTGTTTTCTTTTTCTCAGCGTATTTATTACTTTACTATTGGTCGCATCACAGGTTAGTAAATATCCACCAATACCTTTAATTACAACAATTTTTCCCTCATGCCAAAAATCGACAACTTTATTAATGATTTCTTTTGTGTCATTCACAATTTCTTCTCCTTGTGGGTCTTTTAAAGATAATTTGATTCCGCAAGTAGTACAGGAATTAGTTTGAGAATGGTATCTACGATTTTCAGGGTTGGTATACTCTTCTTTACAAGTTACACACATTTTAAATTCATCCATAACGGTGAATTCTCTTTCAAATGGCAGACCGTTAATCAAAGAAAAGCGCGGACCACATGAAGTGCAGGTAATGAAGGGATATAGTAACCTTCTATTATCATGGGATAAAACTTCTGCTCTGCAGTTTTCGCATAAAGCAAAATCAGGCGTTAACATCAATGCAGTAGTCTTGGCCTCCTGATTTTGTAAAATTTGAAAACCTTCATAAATTTGATTGTCAATTTCCAGAATGGAATGTTTGGTGATTTTTGCTAGACTAGGGGCATCGCTAAGGACGGTCTTATAAAAAGGAATTGCTGTTTCTTTCTTGGCTGTAAATTTAATATGAACACCATTAAGGTCGTTGTAAACAACCCCGTTTAGTTGTTTTTTAGACGCCAATCGATAGATATTAGGACGAAAACCTACTCCCTGAACCCTTCCTTGAATGTGGATATGCCAAGTATTCATAAGTGGCAATATAAGTAATTATCCTACGATGGTTATTCTATTTTATTCATCTAATGAGAAGAATTAATCATAAGCATATCAAATAGAACAAATTAGAATCAAATAAAAAGGGACCAATTCGGTGAGTAGGGAAGGAGTGTAGTTTTAAAACCCTGTGAATCATACACTTACAAGGAAGGTTCTGATCCCTCTTTCTCCGCTAAAACGGCACAAAACCCATCAAATAAAATGATTTGATGGGTTTTTCATTTTATTTAGTTTCATTTGGAAGTAAATAAAATTAGAGATAGGTGTCTAATTAGGGGACCAATTTTATTTTTCTTAGTGGTCACCGAATTTAACCATAATACGTTGATACCAAGTTGGTCTTAAAAATTTGATGTAAACTAGACTGGTAATAGCCGTATCCAAGTACTTTATGGTAAGATTAGAAAATGTTTTCTATACTATTACATCCCTAAAATTATGAATTCGGCAATTTTTCTATTACTTTTATGCGAGTATGACAAAGAATCTATCTATACCTTTTCAAGGCCCTATATCTAACGTTTTTGACGTAGTTCACGCCTTTTGGATTGCAGGAGGCAGTTGTGACGGCTGTTCTATTGCTACTGTTGGTGCAACAAGCCCATCAGTTGAAAACCTTCTTAATGGAACGATACCCGGAGCAGCAAAAGTAATTTTGCATCACCCTGTATTGGCCGTTAATGCTGGGGAAGAATTTATGAAACCTTTTCGATTGGCAGCCAAAGGAGAATTGGGTGCTCCGTTTGTAGTTCTATGTGAAGGTTCAATTATGGACGAAGGCATGGCCGCAGAGACCGGAGGTTATTGGTCTGGACTAGGAGCTGATGAAGATGACAATGGAGATCCACAGCCCATACCTTCCTCGAGTTGGGTGACGAGAATGTCAGAACATGCCGCGGCTGTTGTTGCGGTAGGTACATGTGCAACATGGGGAGGAATCCCTGCTGCTGCAAATAACCCTACGAATTCAGCAAGCGTAATGGATTTACTAGGCGAAGATTATCGAAGTACTTTGGGGCTTCCTGTAGTTAATATTCCAGGTTGCGCTCCACAAGGAGATAATATTACCGAGACTATTGTATCTGTATTAATGTTTTTAAACGGGTTGACACCCTTGCCAGAATTTGATGAATTAGGTCGTCCGTCTTGGTTGTTTGATGAAACCGTGCATAGAGGATGTACTAGAGCAGGGTTTTACGAAGAAGGTAATTTTGCCGAAGAACATGGAGATAAGGAATGCCTTGTTGAAGTAGGTTGTTGGGGTCCAGTTGTACAATGTAATATTAATAAGAGAGGAGCGATTAACCATGTTGGAGGATGCATGAATGTTGGCGCACCCTGTATAGGATGTACGATGCCCGGTTTTCCTGATAGTTTTGCTCCATTTTATAAAACCCCTCCAGGAACAATGGTTTCTTCTAATATTTCTAGAGTAACTGGAACCGTTATTCGTAATTTGAGGGAAATGTCAATGAATAATCTAAATAGAACCGCTAAATGGGACAAAGATGGTCATGTTCCTTCAGGATGGGGTCATGTTAGAGAACCTAATATGATAAAGAAAGTGGTAAAATATGCGTATCAAAAAATGCAATTTAGTGATAGCCCTAAACCTGGTTCTAAAAAATAATTACTGATATGGAGAATGAAGCACTTTTTAATGAATGGTTAATTGGACTTGTATTAGTCTCGTTAATTATAGTGATTGCCGCAGTACTTTTGATTTTAGTATTCTTGGCAGCAAAGCGAATCTTAAGATTGGCCGGAGCTGCATTAGAAATAGTAACTCAGATAAAAAATAACACGAATGCCATATGGGAATTGGAGACTACCAATAAGGTAGCCGTAGATATTCAAAATGAAGCAGAAGCTATTGAAGCACATGCCACACTAGTAGCGGAAGCATTAGAATAATAATAAATAAAGAGTATGAGTACAGGAATACAATTATGGATACTATCATTAGTCATTGGCTTGGTAGTTATTGGTGTCGTAGCATTTCTTCTCAATTTAGTAAAGAAAACTGCTGTTAAGATTGATGAAACTGCAGCAGATATATGGACTCAAGGAAAATTGACGGCAAACAACACTATCCACATCCCTTTGTTTTTAACCAAAACAAATCAAGTGGCAGGCAAAATATTAAAATCCGCTGTTGCTATTGTTGGTGGCTCTAAGGCAATTACACAACATATAGAAGGTTGTCCTGGATGTCCTCATTGTATACTGCAAAACTCTAAAAATTAAAGTATATGAGTGTTATATTAATAATTGTTACCATTTTAGCTGTACTTCTTTTAGTGTATGTTCTGGTACATTATCTTAGAGCGATTATCAAATTACTTACTAGTATTGGAGGAAATGGTTCAAGCTATTTAGCTAAATTAAGATTAGGCCTCAGGGCAATCGAGACTGAAACCGGACACTTACCCGTTCAAGTTACCAAACTGAATGGTGGTTTGACCGAAGTGGCTGGAGGACTTAAAATAGTGGATGACCAATTGGAGGCATCAATAAATGCAGCTTTAAAACAAAATGTATAATATGGATATTGTAAACATCTTATGGTTGGTTTTATTAATAGTAACAGTACTTGTGTTACCATATCTTATCCATTTGTTACATAAAACATGGCTCGCTTCGAAATCAATTGAACGGTATTTTAAGGAAATGAAAGAAGCAGGTATCGGAGTGGCAGGGAATACAGAACATGTGAAGGCTTTGGATGATACCATAGGTGTCGCTTCTGGTATTCTAAAAGTGGCCGGATCTATCAATGAGAATGCCGATACATTAAAAACAGCTTTGGCTACACGGGCAGAAAAAATAAACTAAATTTCATGAATTCATCAACTCTTTTTATAGCTACCATTATCATAGTTGCACTTCTAGTGTTGGTATTAGTTGTATATTTAGTACTTATAATAATTGCACTCAGAAGAGCTGGTACTCATTTAAAAGGTTTGGCAGGAGGATTACAAAAAACACAAGATGATACAGGACCTTTGGGAGAAAAAGTGGGTGTCATCAATGGTGCATTGCAACAACTACATGGAGGACTATCTTCGGTGGATTCTCATTTAGTTGCTATAGCCAAAGTCTTAAAATTAGTCTAATTAAAATAAAATAACAATATCGCATATGTGTTTTAAAAATTTACCGATTGCATTTGATGAAGAAGGAAACGCTTATTTAAAAGAGGGTCTTGCTGACCCCTATGAGCATAAAGTAGTTGATCTTGGAGAAGAACAAGAGGTGCTTAAAGGTTTGCTCGAACGTAACGGATTTATTAGAAATATCGATTATGATCCTGTGACTCGAGTTGCTGGAGCTTTGGCTTTTCATAGTGTGGTGGATTTAGAAAAAAAGAAGGTACTGTCAACAAATTCAATGGCTACGCTTTTTCGTGGTTATGAAGTTATTTTAAAAGGAAGAGATCCGAGGGATGCAGCTTATATTAGCAGTAGAGCCTGTGGAGTATGTGGAGGTGTTCACGCTACAACAGCTGCCTTAGCTATTGAAATGGCATTGGAGATTAAACCGCCACCATTGGGCATTGTTATGCGTAATATTTTATTGGCTATTGAATACATGTACGATCACCCGTTGCACTTATTCTTGTTGGCAGGTCCAGATTATTCGGAAGAATTGGTTCGGGAGACGAATCCAGAACTTATAGATAAGGCAGCAACAACAAAAGCAAAGAATAAGGATGTTCATGGGTACGATACCGTATTGGATATCATGAAAGATTTGAACCCGCTAAAAGGTAAATTATACCTTGAGGCATTGACTATGACTCGTGTTGCTCGAGAAGCATACGTTTTAATTGGAGGTAAATACCCTCATCCTCAGTCTGTTGTACCAGGAGGACTTTCGGTTACAGTAAATGCTTCTATGCTTAATGAAGTTTATAGTAGATTGATTAAGTTTTTCGACTATAGTCAGAAGGTTACAGGCATATGGGATGATGTTTTTGATTTTTTCTTAGAGAGTAATCCTGAATATGCGAAGTGCGGTATACGTCCGGCGACTATGATGGATACTGGAGTTTGGGACAGGCCAGACCATTACGATGCAAAATTTGAGAATTGTGATACCTGGGGAGAGGCAAGATGGTCGACTCCTGGAGTTTTGGTGGATGGTGAAGTGGTCACTACAAAACTTACCGAATTGAACGCTGGAATGGAAGAATTTGTTGAACATTCCTATTATGAAAAATGGGATGGACATCGTTTTAAAGAAGATCCAAATGGAATGCCATTGAGTCCGAATCATCCTTGGAACAAGGAAACCATTCCGAAACCAGGAAAGCAAAGTTGGAAAGATCGTTATAGTTGGGATACAGCTCCTACTTGGGACAGAATGCCGATGGAAGCAGGGGCATACACCAGAATGTACATGACAGCAAAGGCCCAAAAAGCTCCGGCAAGTAAATTTTTAGAAAACACAGGTACGAGTATGAAAATTCATGTACCGAAACATCTTCTCCCAGAAAAAACCTTGGAATGGAAAATTCCTGAGCATTGGAATGCTTTTGAACGTAACCGAGCAAGAGCGTATTGTATACCTTATTCGGCCATGGTTGCCATGGAAAATTGGATGATGGCTATGGATCTAATCAAAAACGGCGATACTAAAGTTAGTGTGCCTTACGAAATTCCTAAAAAAGGAACACATATCGGATTTGGTGCATGGGGTGCTGGTAGAGGTTTCCTTACCCACCACCTTATAATCGAGAATGGGCTTATTGAAAATTATCAAATCATTACACCTTCTACATTGAATGCAGCACCAAGGACTCCTTGGGGAGAAATGGGCCCTTATGAAGAAGCAGTACTAAACACACCTATCCTTGAAAAATTCGATAAACCTGAAGACTATAAGGGAATAGATATTTTGAGGGCCATACGAAGTTTCGACCCTTGTATGCCATGTACTACACATATCATGGCGAAGGATAGCGACCATATGGTAACACGGGAAGTAACAACCTGTGCTTGTGGAGTTGAATAAAAATGTTCTTATTGGTACAGTAGGTTATCATTTACTTAGTAACCATTCAGTTGGTCCAATTCTGCTACCTCAGATTCAATCTATTTCATGGAATGGTTCTGTTACTGTCGAAGAAATGAATTGGGGTCCTATCGCGATCGTTCAATATTTTCAGACCCTAGAAAAACCTTTTGATAAAGTAATATTTTTGGTAGCCATTGAAAGACCTGAAAGAAAAATTGGAGATATTTCGGTTTTTCAGTGGATGGGGCACTTACCTTCTGAAAAACAAATTCAAGCCTGTGTTGGCGATGCCGCGACCGGGGTGATTTCTGTAGAAAATCTTTTGGTGATAGGCGAGCATTTCAAAATTTGGCCCAAAGAAGTTTTTTTAGTAGATGTTGAACCTGGAGCTGAGCTAGCAGGTGAACACCTAACAGCTGAAGTTGATGCAAAAATTCCTGAAATTTTACGTATATTGGAAGATTTAGGACAGAAACCAACTATTGTTTTAGAAACTAAAAAACTAAGAGGAGATACCTTATTTGAAGAAAGTTTATGAAAAATGAAACGATAGAAGATAGTGCATTGCGTTCTTTATTTTGGAAGGATGAAATTCTTCAAGTGCTCTACTGGATGCATGGTGAAGGTATGGGTAGTGAAGTAAGCCTACCCCAAATGCTTCCTTTTTTGAATACTTCTTATCAAAATTTAGAGTATCACCTCCATAAAATAACGGAAGCAGGATTATTACTAACATTAGACAAAAACGGAACCACTCATTATAAATTTTCTGAATCGGGTAGGAAAGAGGGAGGTCGACAATTTGCTGAAGCTTTTCAAGGGATGCAAAAAGCAGGTCATGGAGAATGTGGTCCTGATTGTGAATTTTGTTATGGTACTGACGGGGTAAAGCTTGAAAACTGTGTCCATAACTGCGCCAGCGATCCCCATTAATATGAAACCTGTACTATTCAATAACATCGAGTTCAAAGAAATTATGGAGTATGTCCAAGAACTAGTGAAACAAACTGAAAAAATTCCCGATAAGGAAACTAAAGAGCTCACTGAAGAGATTTTGAAGTATTTCGATTTATTGCATCGTGAGCCACTGTCAAGAATTCTTCAGGCCATTGAACGCAGTTATCCTGATTTAAAAGATACCTTAAAACAAGATTATACTATAAATAAACTATTAGAGCTTTATGATTTTGAAAACACCAACTTTCAGAATATTTCAAAAAAATCCTAGTTTCTCACTTATGCTATTAATTGGTATCCTGAGCATTGGATGCAAAGGTGACCATAAAAAAGATAATGTAGAGGTACAAATAGAGGCTTCCGATTCCAATTTGAGCGAAGCTCAGAAATTAGTCAATAAAACCATAACTCATTATGGTGGAATGAAAAATTGGGAATCCAAGAAAAGCTTATCTTATGTGAAAACGATTCAAAGTTATGATTCCATGGGAGGCCTAATTCGCACAGTGGCCCAATCACATAAATATCAGTTAAAACCTTCCTTCAAAGCAAATATGAGTTGGGAGCAAGATGGAAACAAACATGAAATAGTCAATAATGGTAATCAATCATGGAAACTGGTCAATGGAAAAATTCAGGAAGACAAAGCTTCAGTGGATAACGCATGGAACTCTTCTTTTGGTTCTCATTATATGGTGAGTATGCCTTTTAAACTGAAAGATCCCGGAACTATTCTAAACTATGAGGGTGTAGATACCTTATCAAACAATAGAATAGTACATAAGCTCAAGGTTGATTATGAGAAGGGAGCTGGAAGCTGTGGAGGAATGCATACTTGGAATTATTTTTTGAATACGGATACCTATCAATTTGAGGCCAACTTTTTAGATCATGGCGAAGGATACTCCTATACTGATTATGAAACCTTTATTCAAATTGACAGTATATTGGTAACAAAGGAAAGAAAATTGTATGCTTCAAATAAAAATATGGAGTTGACGTATCTCAAAACCCAATATAGCAATTCAGATATTCAATTTGATGTAGAATTGCCTGAAGAACTATTTAAAGTTAACAACTAGATTTTTTGACTACAATTCTAAAAAAAATCCTCATTGCAGGAGTTGGAAACGAACTAAAGCAAGATGATGCGTTTGGTATCGAATTCGCTAAAAAGTTTCGAAATAATGTCTCACATTTAAACCATATCATGGTTATGGAAGTGGGTATCGGAGGTATTCATTTAGTACAAGAATTGCACGCGGGATATGATATCTTGGTTCTAGTAGATGCAGTGGCGTGGGGGGAGGAAGCAGGACATATTTATTTTCGAGAAATGGAGAAAGTTTCTGATATAGAGGAAATGCCTGTTTTTGAAAAAAGGACTTTTCTTGCAGATATGCATTATACAAACCCTATTAGAGCGTTGATGCTAGCCAAGGCATTGAAGGTCTTACCCAAAGAGGTATATATCTTGGGTTGTGAGGCCGCCGAACATGATGATTTTGCCATTGGAATGACTGATGTAGTTGAAAATGCAATACCTAAAGCAATCGTTCGATTGAAAAACTGGTTGAGTACAAAACAACTGGCGTCTTTTGAATAAGTAAATGCAATTAAAAAATAGTTCTTATTAAATGTAAATTTTGTAACTTTGTACGATAACCATCATATTATGAATCAGGACATTAAGCCAACTAAGAGCCCTAAAAAAATAGAGAAACATTCAGAGGAAGAAATTCCTTGGTGGCATAATTTAAATGTAAAAGATTTAGTAAACCCCATTAAAATAAGACGTGTACAAATATTGTCTGCAGGAGTATTTTTACTTGCGCTCATTGTTGGAGGTATGTACGTTTGGGAAAACTATCTAAGAGAGCCAACAGGAGCTGAATTTGTAGATGAGATTGTTGATGCTGCTGGTGGCCTTGATACTTGGTATGGCATTGAAAACGGACAGTTTACACGAACTCATAATTTATATGATGATTCCGGAGAATTGTTAAAAGCTAGCAAAGAGACTTTTTATTTTAAAAGAGGGGAAGAGGGTCTAAAACTACAAGTGAAATCGGTTGGAAGTGACAATAGTGAAGTAGTGGTTGGAAAGGATGATGAAGGTTTTTGGGCAACAAAAGATAGTCAAGCGGTTGACCCAAGAGAGGCGGCCGAGGATGAGGGCATGATGTGCGATTCTCAATTTTGCGACCCTCAATGTGCATCTACAATGGCATTCTTTAGATTTTCAATGCCTTTTAAACTAAAAGATAATGGGGTGAATGCTAGTCTAGCTTCAACAGGGTTCAATATTGCAGAGTTGAATTTTTTGGGAGGTTCTGGAAAAGAACCAACGTTACTCGATATATCTTATGACCCTAAGGTAGGAAAGGATAAATGGCGATTTTATGTAGACCCTCAAGATAAATTAATTCACAAAGTTGAATATTATAACAAGTCCGATAAAGGAGAAACTCGCCCTGAAGAAATCTATTGGACAGACCACAAAACTGTCGATGGCATTACCTTTAGCCACCGTTGGACGAGGTATTGGCCTAATGGTAAAGTCATGGATGAATATGTGTATTCAGACGTGAATTTAGATAATGAATTGCAAGATGAATTTTTTAATAGAAGTAATTCATCGGTCGTTGCAAATAGATAAATATTGTTTATTCTGCTAATATAGAATCGCGCAATTTTTCTAAAGCTTTTACAACTTTGGCTTTAGGGTTATAATCCATAACGGATTTTCCTATTAAGTCTGCCGCCATTACTTCTTCGTCAAATGGAACAAATACGGCAATTGGAAGGTTGATTTTAGCGCAGTACTCTCGTATTGCCATTTCATCTTCTTTGGTGCGTACCTTATTGGCAATTGCCTCTACTTTACCAATACCTAATTGTTCTGCCATTTCGGCAAATCGGGAAGCCGCCTCTAGAGATCTGTAGTAGGGCTCAACAACCGTATAGATTTTATCTACGTATTTAGACGTTCCTCGTTTCATATGCTCTAAAGATGCTTCCGTATCCAAGACCATAATTCGCCCATGTTCTGAAGATAGTGCTGAATTTACCAATTCGCGAACGACGGTATGTGAACCACACATGCATCCTGTACCTGCCTTTTCTGGTTTACCGATCATAAGTAAGGTTACATTATCTGTTGCCTTTTGCCCGTAGGTTTCCAATACTTCTTGAAAAGGAATCTTTACTTGAAATTTCCATTTACCATCTCCAATCTCTACTCTTTCGATGATGTCGGTGCTTAAATTTGGTGGACCTTTGTCTGACTTGTCAACACCTAAAACAATGGAAAGGTTAGGATTGGGATCACCATCAATGGCGAGAACTTCATCCCCTTTGGCACCAAAAATCCGGCAAAGTGTTCCGCTAATAGTAGTTTTGCCAACACCTCCCTTACCTGCTATTGCTATTTTCATTAGTATCTTAATTTAACATTATTATTCATCATCAGGCCTAATATCATCAAGTTCATCAGTTCCAAGTAGAAAATCCATTGTGCGTTTTGCTTCTTCCTCATCAACTACACTCATAGCAACGCCGACATGTACTAATACATAATCACCTTCTTTAGCTTCAGGCACCAGTCCTAGATTGATTTTTTTTATAATCCCATCAAATGAAACCTTGCCTATTTTGAATACACTTTCTCTAGTATCATCAAAGCCTATAATTTTCCCTGGTACGGCTAAACACATAAATACAAATTTAAGTTTAAGTAAACTTACGAAAATCCAGTGAGACGGATTCATCTAAATAAAATTTTAGTTGCGGGAGGATTACGGCTTCAAATTCCATCCAACCCTCTTTTGTAAGTAGAGGAATCAATTGATTCCAAATAAATTCTTTGAAATGGCCTTCACCAATATCGGTTTTACCGCGCACCTGTCGTTGGGTAAGCCAGAACGTAATAATCAACCAAATTGATTCGGCGGTATGCAAGTATTGTGCGTCTAATTGTTCAGACTTAATAATACCTTTCTCAGAATTTAGTCGCAACCATTCCTCTATCTGTACAATCATTTTCTCCAAATAGGTTACACGTTTTGCATGCATTTTTGGATAAGCTCTTTCCATTTCAAGTAGGTCCAAGAAATAAAAGGAATATTGATTAAGTACAAAAAAATAGCGCCCCAAATGATTATCAAAATCAATTAAGGAAGGGAAATTTTGGTCAATAGATAACAATAACTCTAATTCATTACCCAGTTCTTTATCTATGGCCTGTATAATAGTTTTCTTGCTGTAGTAATGGTAAGCAAGATTACCCACACTAATACCAGATTCGTCAGCAATTTGCTGCAAACGAACATTGACCAATCCTTTTTTATTAAATAGATTGATGGATGAATTTAATATTTTTTGTTTTGTACTTGTCACTATTTATGGTTCTGTCGCATCTACTAAATATAATTATAAAAGTTTGATTTGAGTCTTGATTTACGAAGCTAATGATATAAATGATTTATAGGTTGAATTTTCAGGATTCAAAAGTTGATTTTTCTTTATCATTCTAACTACTTCTATGCCTGATATGGTTCTCTTTGCAGATTCAAATTCCTTAAATCCTAAACCAAGCATTATACGCCACTTTATCATTCGATGATCTTGTTCTACAATATTGTTTAGGCACTTACATTGCCTTATTTTTATATTTGAATAGTTTCTCCGATTGTATAGTTTTATCGCAGCTGTGTTCGCCCCACTCTTATCAATGTTTATGAGTTCTGGCTTAACATTTTTTTCTATCACTTTTATTAAAAATCTTTGAGCGGATATGCGCTGTCTTCTCTTTGTTAAAAGGAAATCCACGGTATTTCCTTCTTTATCAACTGCTCTATACAAATACCTCCATTGCCCTTTTACTTTAACATAAGTTTCATCCATTCTCCATCTTTTCCCAACTATTTTCTTCCTTTTTCTGAATTGTTGTTCTACAAGGGGTGTGAACTTAAATACCCACCGTTGAATAGTAGCATGATCCACTTTCACACCTCTAATTGACATTAATTCTTCTACATCTCGGTAGCTTAAACTGAATCTTAATTTGAAGTAAACAGCTTGAAGAATAATTGATTTGGGGAAGCAGTGACCTTTGAACATCTTTTTGGTGTAAATATAAAAAATTTGATTTTTCCTTACATTAGATGCGACAGAACCGAGTTTAATTTATGTAGAAAAAACAACCTTAATTTTGAAAAGTATGAAGGTATTAAGTACCTAAAAAGGAGGTTTTGTCACATCTACCAATTATAATTCTAAAAGTTTGATTTGAATCTTGATGGACGAGGCTAATGATACAAATGATAAAAAGTTTGATTGAAACTTACAAAAACAGATATCGAATTTGTGCTAGATGTTTGTGCTAGAGAATCCTATGAATTACCATCAAATGCAGGTTTTGTGTTAGACCTAAAAACACCTTCCTTTTTCTAAATTATATTCAAATAAACCTTGAAGAACTTAAAAACTATCTTATATTTGCAGTCTAAATCGCGGGATAGAGCAGTAGGTAGCTCGTCGGGCTCATAACCCGAAGGTCACAGGTTCGAGTCCTGTTCCCGCTACTAAAACAATAAAACGGTTATACTATTATAGTGTAACCGTTTTTTTATTAAACAAGACTTCTGAAAAAATTGAATATACTTCTCGACACCTTATATCCACTCCATTCTCTTGCCTTAAAAACAGTATCTAATTCTGTTTTGAAAACATGGTTGGTGTAATTACTAATCGTTTTTACAGAGATAGCCAAAATGACATCTAATATATTACCCTCTGTATACCCTAAATTTAGGAACGCTTGAACTTCATTTTCATCAGGCAAACCCCTTTTATTTACCATAGTGCTTACAAACCCTGATAGGCCTCTTAGTTTATCATCAGAAATTTTTGTGTGATTCCTTATGGATTCTGTCACTTCAAGTGGAACTTTAGATACAGTATCCGCTAACATACTATGGGCTGCCATACAATAGGAGCAACTATTTTCAGCGCTGATAGTTAGTAATACCACTTCTTGCTCTGTTGAAGTAAAACCACTTTCTATTCTAAATTTTTTATATCCGTGCATATAACTATCTAATAATCCAGGTGAGTTAACCATAGCTTGGTACATATTAGGAATCATTCTATTTTCTTTTTTGGTGAGCATGAGAAGATCCTTTTGCTTGTCATTAGCACCAGATAAATTAACCAATGACATTTTCATCTTATATGAATTCATAATAATTAAAGTTTTTATAATTTCTTTTGTAAATTTACTTCCTTTAAGTAACTGAAACAATAAGTTTCCATGAAGAACCTTAATAACCCAGAAGAAACAAATGTTGATAATCAGATAGTTAGAATTAAAAATAAATTAAAAATAATTTTTAATCATGATCTAAACTTACCTGTAGAGACATGTCCTATAAAAGATATTTTGTCTGCGGCATCTGATAAATGGAGTATTTTAATTATTTTATTTTTAGGCGGAAATGAAGTTTTGAGGTTCGGAGAACTTAAACATCTTGTTAATGGGATTTCTTCCAAAATTCTAACAGAAAGGTTGAAAAGACTTGAACGAGATGGTTATTTGACCAGAAAGTTATATGCGGAAGTTCCTGTTCGTGTTGAATATAAATTAACAAAATTTGGTTTGAGTTATTTAGAAAAACTTTTGGTGATTTCAGAATGGGCTCAAGATGAAATGAATATTATTTTAAGCTCAAGAGCTGAATATGATAATAGGTCTCAATAAAATATTTTGGTGTAAAACTTATGTTCGATATTTCAATAGAGTTATCTACTAAAACAATAAAACGGTTATACTTTTATAGTGTAGCCGTTTTTTAATTAAAAGACTGAGTTCAAACACCCTCAAAGATTATGAGACAATCTTCCAGCGATTATTAGACCAGTTCAAAATAGTATTGAAAAAGTTTAATATCATTTGAGAAACAGATTACCGAAAATTAAGCAACATAGCATTATAACTATCTTGAATTGTTTGAATAATTAATGTCTTATCTGAATTCAAGCCTTCAATATCATCAATTTCATTAAATTCTCGCATATTGGAATTTCCCCACAAACTGAATTCAATAATTATTGGAGTTAAACGAATCCCTTTTTCAGTTAACAAATAAATATTTTCTTTTTTGTTATCTGGCAATTTCGTTTTGAAAATCAGTTTATACGACTCTAATAATTTTAATCGAGCAGATAAAATACTTGGTGCAATCTTTTCATCTGAATTAGAAATTTCCTTGAAAGTCTTTTTGTGCTTAACAAGCATATCTCTGATGATTAACAAAGACCATTTATCACCAACAACATCAAGAGTAGAAGAGATTGGGCAACCAGAACGAAATTCTTTTTTCATTTTTACAGATTATTACTATTAATTCGATAGTAATTATTACTTTTGCTATCGAATTAAAAGTAAAAATACAAAAATTTAAAAATAAAATTTTGAATGAAAACAAAAAAAAGCATAGTTAGCACAGCCCATAAACTTAAAAATACAAAATTAATAATATCATTATTCTTAATTTGTTGTCTAACTATTACTACTTCCACTGCTTTTGGTCAAAATAATAGTAACTCAAGCAATTTAGAACAGCTTAATAGTCTTAAAAAATCATTGAAAAAAATATCCATTTCAGATTTAGGCTCTTCTATATCGGTTAGTGAGGGTATAAAGGCTTATACCTTTGGCGGAGAACTTCTAAATAAAGAGGAATTACAATCAGCAATATCGTATGGGTTGATGGATCCAGAATCTAAAATTTATGTTGATACTAACAATGCAATTTCCTTGATTATAATTCCTAAAAAAGAAGATGAAGTTGTTGTAAATAAAATTCATGCTGAAGGGTTGAAAAGAATTAGTGAAGAAGATTTTTTAAATAGAAGGATTCGCTTTGAGGATGAAAACTACACCTTTTATGGTGCTAATAATGAAAAATTAATGCCAGAAGATGCACTTAATAAATTCAAAAGCGGGATGTATAAAGTTGATGCCTACGTTGATGATAACGATCAGTTTAAAATGGCTTACCTTCTTAAAATGACACAAGAGCAGATGAACCAAGGCATTGAAGAAGCTATGAAAATGCAAAATGATTTTGAAGCTAAATTAAAAGGGAAACCTTTCCCTGACTTTAGATTAACAGATCTATCAGGTACCACACACACATCAGAGAGTATTAAAGGAAAAGTTGTTGTTATAAATTTATGGTTTACAGCTTGTGCTCCTTGTATCCATGAAATGCCAGAATTAAATAAGATTGTCGGTGAGTATAAAGAAAATGAGGATGTCCTATTTTTAGCATTTGCCCTCGACCCAAAATCTCGTGTGGATAAATTTCTAAAAAAATACAAATTCGATTATAATATTATTCCAGATAGTCAAGAATATATTACAAAAAAACTCAATCCTCCTGGTTATCCAACACATATTGTTTTAGATAAAAATTCAAATGTAGTCTTTTTATTTTCTGGATATACGCCACAAGCTGGTGAAGCAATTAAGAGTTATATTAATTCAGAATTAAAAAAGTAACTCGATATTAAATAGCAAATTGGTAGGTATTTATCAGAGTAAGAAAAAGAATAACATTTGTTATTCTGGCTGCGAAGTATATGAAAATTAATTAGAAATTATGATAGCAGGACATTTTACAACGGCATTAATAGCAAAACAAAAATTCCCAAAAGGAACGTTACTTTATTTTTTAATTATATCTCAATTACAAGATTTTTTGTGGTTTACCTTTCACTATTTAGGTCTTGAACCAACCAATCCGAGTGATGCATTTGATGCCACTTTAAGTAATATGGTAGTAGATATGTTATATAGCCATGATTTGTTACCGCAATTGTTCTGGTTGGCAATTGTTTTCTTAATAGGGAAACTGCTATTCAAAAACACCAAAATAGGCTTAGTAAGTATGGCTTTAGTATCAATCCATTTTGTTTTAGATTTCTTTTCAGGACATATGCACCATATTTTTGGGGCAGATACACTGGAAGCTGGTCTTGGATTGTATGCATCTAATCCTTATTTAGCCATTTTAATAGAAGCCTTATTTTGTATTGCTGCTATGAGGTATTTCTTTAAAGAAGAAGCAAAAAAAGGAATTATTAGAACTACAAAAAATAGAATTGCAATTATTTCCGTTTTTGCTTATGGTATTATTTTTATACTACTTATTGCCACAAAATCTTTTAGACAGTTATTTAGTATTCCAGAATTTGATTTAGGATTTAATACCAATATGCCTTCGATCATTTTTACATACGTTGCAATGCTTTATTGCTTGAATTATTTTGCGCCGAAGTTTACGCTTGACAAAAAATAATAAGGTAATGGTTGAAGGAATATTAAATTTTATTAAAGAATTAAAAATTCGGAACGAATCCTTATTTTATTTTGGTTTGTTCTGCTTATCGCTTTCAATACTATTTATCGTTTTAACCAAACTTGCAACTACTCAAGTTCACGGAGTAAACGCTTGGTTTAAGCCCTTAAAATTTGCTATTTCAATAGGTTTATTTGCTTGGACAATGGCTTGGTATTGTCATTATTTGTTAAATTTTAATGAAACACCTTTTAACTGGGTAGTTATTATTTTGTTTGGTTTTGAACTTTTATATGTCACTTATCAATCCTCACAAGGGCAGATGTCTCATTTCAATATAAGTACAACTACGTATTCAATGTTGTATTCATTAATGGGTTTAGCGGCTACAATCGTAACACTTTATACAGCATACATTGGTTTATTGTTTTTTACACAGACATTTCCTGATTTACCAAATTACTATATTTGGGCGATTCGTTTTGGAATACTCATTTTTGTAGTTTTTTCTTTCGAAGGTGCTTTAATGGGGTCGAGAATGAACCATAGCGTAGGAGCAATCAATGATAATTCTAACTGGTTTATTGTTGGTTGGAGTAAAACGGTAGGCGATTTAAGAGTGTCTCACTTTATAGGAATGCACGCTTTACAACTACTCCCATTTCTTTCTTTTTATATCTTTAAAAACACAAAAGCGACCATCATTATTTCATTGCTTTACGCAGTTCTTGCTACCACAACATTAGTTCAAGCATTAAAAGGAAAACCTATTTTTCAGAACACAGAAATAACTAAAATGGAAACATAAAACGACACCACAACAAGGTATAGTTCACATCCTATGGGATACGTGCCATACGCGAACAAACGTTGGTAGTCATTTAATACAAAGTTTTTTTTATTATTATTTTTGAATGAGACTAATCAAATAATAGGTATTTTCAAAATCTCTTGGTGTAAAACTTAAGTTCAACTTTTTATAATAAGAGTCATTATGTAATGAGTGTCGATTAAGTCTTTTGGAGTTAGACTTATGTTCGATATTTTAATAGAGTTGTCTACTAAAACAATAAAACGGTTATACTATTATAGTGTAACCGTTTTTTTATCAAAACACACATTTTGTAAATAAAACTTTACATTTTAATTTATTTCGACTACCTTTGTAAAGTAAACTTTACATAAATTTAAATAAAACTAAAATGGAAGCTTTGGGAATTATGGGATTCATCTTTGGATTAGCAGCGTTAGCTCAAGTACTTAAATTAAAAAAAAATGTAGAAACCTTAAAAGATGAGGTTAATAAATTAAAATAATATGATGAAAGAAGAAAGAAAAAAAAGAACGATTCGATTAGCAATTTGGACCTGGACTTGGGTCGCCACATTAGCCGTTGCTACATTTGGACCAAAATTCATTTGGGAAAACAGTACACTATTGACAACTTTGGCAATATGTATTAACCTGATTAATGGAGTTTTAATGATTTTGGCAAATAGATCATTATTTAATCATTATGATGAACTTGAACGTAAAATTCACCTTGAATCAATGGGTTTAACTCTTGGTGCTACTGTTATTGTAGGGTTGAGTTATTCACTTTTGGACCAAACTAACCTAATCACATCAGATGCTGAGATCAGTTACCTTATTATGTTCATGTCTGTTACCTACCTCATAACCTTGTTAATTAATAGAAAAAGATATCTATGAAAAATATAGTTCGTAACCTCAGAAAACAAAGAGAACTTACGCAGGAGCAGTTGGGAGAAATAATTGGTGTATCAAGGCAAACAATAAATGCTATTGAAAAAGAAAAATTTGATCCAAGTTTACCTACTGCATTCAAAATGTCTAAATTATTTGAAATACCTATTGAGAAATTCTTCTTTTTTGAGTAATCGTACAAAGAATTTAAAAAATCGAGTCCTATACATTGGAATATTGGTTATAATATTTATGTTAATATGGGCAGAGTTGGCAGTAGGTCTTTTTGGAACTCCTTTTGCAGGTAGTTAAGTAAACAATCGCTTCAGTTTTGCAGCAGCTTTGAATAATAGGGTGAGGGGAAATCAAAATCATATTAGTTCAACTTTTCATAATAAGAGTCATTATGTGATGAGTGTCGATTAAGTCTTTTGGAGTTAGACTTATGTTCGATATTTCGAATGAGTTATCTACTATAACAATAAAACGGTTATACTTTTATAAAGTGTAACCGTTTTTTAATTATTAACGAGAGCTATTCAATTAAGGAAGTATGAACAAATCTTCAACTGAACAATTTAAAGTCTTTGAAATTTTCAATGCTAATACGGTAGATGGGACATAAACTCCATTTTCTATGGCATTAATACTCTTTCTTGAAACCTCCGCTTTTATAGATAATTCTTGCTGAGTTAAACTACAAGACTTCCTCAGTTGTTCTAAATTATTTAAAAGTTTTGTATGGTTCCTTCCCATAGTTATTCCTTTTCATATTTTTCAACGGCATCAGTTAATTCCTTTCCAGTATTTGGATAGAGGTAGCCTGCAATCATTGTCCCTACTCCGATAAATCCAACCAAAGCTCCAACGCCTTTTAGGATACTTCCAATTGCATAATATCCCAAAAGGTATAGACCAATACCAACAAAAATTGTGATGACTCCGTTTCTACGATAATCTATTGGCTCCTTTTTTCTTTCATCAAAAATAGATAGTAATTCTTCTAATTTTGAAGAGTCATCTATATTTTTGGAAATCTCTATTATAGTTTTGTTTTTCTCTTTACCTTCTTTATATTGCCAGTAAAATACCGACACTGGTATTATTACTCCAATTAGCATTCCAAAAAGCGGTATAATATTTTCCATAATTTTATATATCTTATTAATGTAACGCAAACGTAACATTTATTATTATGATACGCAAACGTTACATTTAATAATTTGGTAATTTTTAAGAATCAGTAATTCTATCTGATTTGCAGTATCGTCAAAATCTCTTGTTGTAAAACTTATGTTCGATATTTCAATAGAGTTATCTACTAAAACAATAAAACCGTTATACTATTATAGTGGAGCCGTTTATGTATTTTTACAACATGTTAAAAAATATTATTTACATCTTTTCCCTGCTTTTGTTAGCCTCATGTACCAAATCAACAAACACTTCTTCTATTAAGGTTGTTGGTGAAATGAGAGATGTGATGTGGAAAGGAGATTTGGAAGGTAAGATTGCAACAGATTCATTAAATAACAAAGAAACCTATGGAATAGGACCTGTTGAGTTTTTGAAAGGAGAAATAGTATTGTTTGAAGGACAAACATTTGTGTCGAAGGTTATTGACAGTGTTTCTCATCAGGTAACTAAAATCCCCTCAGTCAAGGCTCCCTTTTTTGTATATAGTACAAATAGTAAGTTAAACGTTTTTGAAGTAACTCTTGAAAATTACTCGCTAAAAGAAATAGAAGAACATATTGATTCTATTTATAAAAATTATGACCAACCGTTGTTGATACGTATTGATGGGGTTTTTAATAAAATGAAACTTCATAGTGTTAATTTACCTGAGGGTGAGCAAGTGTCATCGCCAGATGAAGCTCACCAAGGATTAACTCAATATGAGTTGAATGGTATTAGCGGATCTTTAATAGGTTTCTTTTCTCGCCATCATAAGGCTGTTTTTACGCATCATGATAGTTTTTTCCATGCGCATTTTATCTCCGACGATCGTCAAGTATTAGGACATATCGATGAACTTAACTTTAATTCTTCTAAAGTAACCCTGAAAGTTTCAAAGTAATTTTCTCGTCTGTGAATAGGTAATCAAAATTCAAACACCTGAACCTTTCATAATAAGAGTCATTATATGATGAGTGTAAATCAATTCTCTTGGCGTTAGACTAATGTTCGATATTTCAATAGAGTTATCTACTACAAGAGTCATTAGAAATAGTGACTCTTTTTTTTGCTTTAAACCCAATAATAACCATACTTCATAGCTAACTTTAGGAAACCTTTTACTTTGTAAAATACTGATTATTACACTTACAGAATACTTATAACTGATGTTGTCAATAACACAAATTTATATATACTGACACTAAAATCAGTCTTTATTGTCACTAAAATTGTCACTAAAAAAACTTTTTTTATTTAGATTAATCAATTTAATTCAAATTGTCTCTCCATTAATAAAAGTCGTTTGAAAATATTCTTCTCTCTGTGTACTTAAAAGCTTATCATCTGGAATTGAGACCAAACTTGTTTTGAATAATTTATCAAGGTTATATTCTGGAAGAATGATATCTGCATAAAGTTCTCTGACCCTGGTTTCTAGAAGTTTTTTTGTGAGCTCAACATCTTTCTGGGTTATTAAAATGCAGTCGTGTATGAGTAATGCAAATTTATCATAAGGGAGCTGTCTGTATACCTCAACAAATATTTTTGCCTCGGTACTCTGTCCAATAAAGCTCATTCGTTTATAGCCTGATTCTTTTTTAATGGAGTTTACCCACCCCATTACATTTGGAAACAATCTGGCTAATTCTTTATTCGATTCAGTTGGTTTATTTTCGGCATTAAGAGCAGATAAAATATTTTTTTTAAGGTCATTATACTTCATTTCTTTAAAGTAGGTAGAGTTTTCCTGTATATATCTGTAGATGCGACCCTCTAAGAGAAGTTTAAGACATAAAGTATACTCATCATCTGTAGTTGGCTGATGACTCTTTTTAGTAAAGCTAAGCCACTCTAAAAAAATAATTGACGGTTGAGCAGAACACATATCGACCTCCCAAATCAATTCGTTGGGCTTCACTCGCATACTTTCCCTTATGTATTTAGGCATAGATGCAATTGTGTGGTAAATTCTTCCAGAGGCTACGATTGAGGGTGGATAAAATACAGGAGAATCAAACAAGGCTTTAGGGTTGGATATTTTATTAAGAGCATAAAAAGAGTTGTAATAGGCATTATATCTATCCATCTTGAATTGGTTCATTGGCGCAGAAATGTCTGCAAGTTGATTATCAATTTCAACATATACTGTGTCAGGTAAAATATTTGAGACATAATAAGCCTGTTCTTCAACGACTAATAATTTAACTGTGTTATCATTTATTTTTTTAAGAATTGGATTAGCGTTAATGTCTTCATAACTCAATTTGATATTAGACTTAATTTTTTTCTTGAATTTGTTTGAATAAACTGGGGCTTCAATGACACCAAGTTTTACTGATTTTGGTGTTAAAGAAAAAGACTTTGAAAACTTTGCGGTAGAATATTTAGGGTTTTCGATGATAATGCCCAAGCCAATTAAACATAGCTGAATTTCTTTATAGTTTCTATCTCCCAAATACTTTTTTAATCGTTGAGAGTTCAGGTTAACATATGACCCATAGGGATTGTCTTCCTGAATGTTTTGCTTAACAATGGATGAAATATACCAATTACACCTATCGAGCAGGAGCAGCTTCTTCTGTCTTGTTACAAGCCTCTTAAATTGTGTTGACCCTACTAATAAGTCAGCAAATCCATTTATGGTATAGTGTTTCATAAAACTGCACTACATATGATAAGGTAGTTCACGAAAATAAGAAATTACTATAACTAGAAGTGGACTGACTTATTAATAAACTTTAATTAATTAAAGAGGATTTACCGCTGTTTATTGATTAATATAATGGTTGAAAGATACTGTTCAACCTAAATCTAAAAATCGTTAATACAGAAAAGTTTAAGATTAATCTGTGTAAGGAATTCTTATATTAGCATTATTAACCATTAATCAGTAAAAATGAAAGATATACTTGTTGTTGCAAAACTTAAAGAAGGTAAGTTTGAGAAATTTATGGGCTTTATGAAGTCTGAAGAGGGAATGAATGAAAGAAGAAAAATTGCAGATTTAACAAAAACTTTAGGCACAGTTTCCCCAGATAAAAGTGCAGTGATGTTTAAGATTGCTGTTCACAATGAAGGTGGCTTACATTCATTTTTGGATGGTTCAAATCCTGTATCAAAACCAATTTTTGGTGAGGTTATGGAAAGCTATGAGATTTTTGAGTTAAACAAAGTTTAATCTTACTTCAAATCATCGGCATATCCATCCTCTGTAAGTTCTATTATACACTTTATCAAGAATGAAACAAACTACGAAAGAAGCAAGTGAAGACCTGCCCTTGTTTATTGATTAAAAGGGTTAAAAAAAACTATATATTTACAGTATAAATCTATTTTATGAAAAGCCTTTTCAGAAGTTCACTACTTATATTTTCTTTATTTCTTGTTATAAATTCTTGCTCCAAAGACGCTCCTTTGCCAGATGAACCAGTCATAACTAAATATACTTTATCTGTTTCAGCTTCTGATGGAGGAAATGTAGACCCTTCTAGTGGAACTTACAATGAAAATTCTAGTGTTGTAATAACAGCTACTCCTTCTGCTGGGTTTGAATTTACTGAATGGACAGGAGATGCTTCTGGCACAGATAATCCACTAACCGTTACAATGACGGGTAACAAAACGATTACCGCTACTTTTAGCAGAATACAATACACCCTTAATGTTGGTGTGGTTGGTCAGGGTTCTGTATCACAAGAGATTACTAGTGCCGCAAAAACAGAAGAAGAATATAATTCAGGAGATGTTGTTAGCTTGACTGCTACACCAGAGTCAGGATGGGTATTTGACAACTGGTCGGGTTCTTCTACGGCTACCACGAATGAAATTGATGTCGCTATTGATGGAACAAAATCAGTAACTGCAACCTTTGAAGAGCAGATTCTTAATGTTTTACAGAATGGTGTTTTTTTGGGTGTAGGAAGATGGAAGATTAGAAAAAAGAATCCAACAAGGGACACATCAGGGAAAAATAATGAATGTAGCGTTTCAGAGATTATATTTAGAACCGATGGTTCGTTTACAATCGTTACAGGAACAACAACAGTTACAGGACAATTTAACATAGACTCAAATACTACAATAAGCCTAACACAATCACAATCACCATTTGGAACGATAACAAACCTTGTGCTTACCAATGGCTTTATTAGCTTCTCTATTGAGTTATCGAGTGGTTGTACAGAAGATGCTGACGGAGATAAAGACGAAACGTACGATGAGGCAACAGACACATCCTTACCTCCAGTTATATCCCTCATAGGCTCTTCTACCATTAATCTTACCGTTGGAGAAACCTTTACAGACCCAGGAGCTATTGCAGAAGATAGTATAGATGGAGACCTAACCGCTTCTATAACATCGTCAGGAACTGTTGATACCTCTACTACCGGCACATATACAATTGAGTATTCAGTTTCAGATGCGGCAGGTAATATTACTTCAGTAACGAGAGTTGTTGTTGTTAATTTAGATTTACCACCAACAATCACCCTAACAGGCTCTTCAATTGTTAACCTTCTAGTGGGAGAGACCTACACAGAAGATGGATGTGTTGCAACAGACCAAGAGGATGGAAATATTACAGCTTCTATAACAACTTCAGGAACAGTTGATGTTTCTAATACAGGAACCTATACATTAGTATATTCTGTTTCAGATAGTGGAAATAACTTTGTATCGGTAACTAGAACTGTAATTGTTAGTTCAATTACTGTAGTTGAAGCCTGTGCAATTGGTGGTCAAATTACCAGTGGGAATGCATCACAAACCATAACCCTTGGGGGTGCAATAGAAGATTTAAGGTTTAGTTTTAGTTCTAATTGTAATGAAACCTTGAACCTTAATGAAAACCCTAGCAGTTTTGCAAGTACTAATCTTCCCCCAGGACTGACAGTTGATTTTGATGGTAGTGAAGCTTTTGTAAGAGGAACACCAACCACAGCAGGCATTTATAATTATTCCGTTATTGTTAATAATGGGGTTAGTGCAGATGGTGTTAATGAAGCAATATCAGCTACTACATCCTTTAGTCTTGGCGGCACAATTACTGTAGTTGAAGCCTGTGCAATTGGTGGTCAAATTACCAGTGGGAATGCATCACAAACCATAACCCTTGGGGGTGCAATAGAAGATTTAAGGTTTAGTTTTAGTTCTAATTGTAATGAAACCTTGAACCTTAATGAAAACCCTAGCAGTTTTGCAAGTACTAATCTTCCCCCAGGACTGACAGTTGATTTTGATGGTAGTGAAGCTTTTGTAAGAGGAACACCAACCACAGCAGGCATTTATAATTATTCCGTTATTGTTAATAATGGGGTTAGTGCAGATGGTGTTAATGAAGCAATATCAGCTACTACATCCTTTAGTCTTGGCGGCACAATTACTGTAGTTGAAGCTTCAACAGCATCAATATTTTTTGAGGATAATATTTGTAAATGCCCTAATGCAATGGCTGACGATACAGCAGATATTAACGGAGTAACCTACACTGCTGTTGACAACTTAACAATAGCTGGTAACATTGCAAATGGAAATGTTAACCTATGTACGACACTAGTAACTTCAATGGAATATCTTTTTGCTCAAGATATCCAATTTAATTCAAATATTAGTTTTTGGGACACCTCCAATGTAACCAATATGTATGGTATGTTTTACTATGCAATATCATTTAATCAAAACATAGGGAACTGGGATACATCAAGTGTCACTAATATGGGTTGGATGTTCTTTAGTGCATCTTCATTCAATCAGAACATAGGAAGTTGGATCACCTCTAGTGTAACGGATATGAATAATATGTTTTTTGGAGCTGAGGATTTTAACGGTGTGATTGGAGATTGGAACACTTCTAGTGTGACTGATATGAGTTTTGTGTTTCAGGATGCAGCAGCATTTAATCAAAATATTGGCGATTGGAATACTTCTAGTGTGACCGATATGAGTAGTCTATTTAAGGATGCTATTTTATTCAATCAAGACCTATCTGCTTGGTGTGTATCTAACATTTCATCTGAACCTACTGATTTCGCAACAGGCTCTGACTTAACAGATGCCAACAAACCCATATGGGGAACTTGTCCTAGTAACTAATAATGAAGCAATAAGCGGAGCAGTAAATTGGACACCTACAGCTGCTGGAACGTCTTACTACCAATGTTCAGCTCTTAACGGTATGTATGGAACAATTACAGTTCAATAACAGGCATATCTTCTTCGGTAAGTTCAGGGATTTGTTATCTTTATGTATTATAGGTTATGTCGCATCTAATGTAAGGAAAAATCAAATTTTTTATATTTACACCAAAAAGATGTTCAAAGGTCACTGCTTCCCCAAATCAATTATTCTTCAAGCTGTTTACTTCAAATTAAGATTCAGTTTAAGCTACCGAGATGTAGAAGAATTAATGTCAATTAGAGGTGTGAAAGTGGATCATGCTACTATTCAACGGTGGGTATTTAAGTTCACACCCCTTGTAGAACAACAATTCAGAAAAAGGAAGAAAATAGTTGGGAAAAGATGGAGAATGGATGAAACTTATGTTAAAGTAAAAGGGCAATGGAGGTATTTGTATAGAGCAGTTGATAAAGAAGGAAATACCGTGGATTTCCTTTTAACAAAGAGAAGACAGCGCATATCCGCTCAAAGATTTTTAATAAAAGTGATAGAAAAAAATGTTAAGCCAGAACTCATAAACATTGATAAGAGTGGGGCGAACACAGCTGCGATAAAACTATACAATCGGAGAAACTATTCAAATATAAAAATAAGGCAATGTAAGTGCCTAAACAATATTGTAGAACAAGATCATCGAATGATAAAGTGGCGTATAATGCTTGGTTTAGGATTTAAGGAATTTGAATCTGCAAAGAGAACCATATCAGGCATAGAAGTAGTTAGAATGATAAAGAAAAATCAACTTTTGAATCCTGAAAATTCAACCTATAAATCATTTATATCATTAGCTTCGTAAATCAAGACTCAAATCAAACTTTTATAATTATATTTAGTAGATGCGACAGAACCCATTAACGATTAAACGCTTATTTGTTTTGAAAATAACGAACAAAGCCCTCAATAGCTTCATAATCAGGTAGTCCCAAGGCATTATATTTTCTTGCCGTATTTCGATTTCTTTGTTCTGATCGTTGCCAAAACTCTCTCTCGTCAGGTCCTGGGAACATCGCTTTATCTTTTTGAGATTGATGCTTAAAAATTGCACATCTCTTTTTAATCAAATCTGATGGCGACAAAGGGACGGCCATTTCAATATCAGAAACATTCCATTCTTGCCATGCGCCTCGATACAGCCAAACTTCGCACTTCTCAATCCATTCTTTTTTGTCCAGGATTAATTGCTCAATAGTGTCGAATAAAATTTGAAGGCATACCCTGTGAGTTCCGTGTGGATCAGAAAGGTCTCCTGCTGCAAAAATTTTTTCTGGTTTGGTTTTTTCAAGTAATGCATAGGTTTGTTCAATATCTGCTTTTGTGTGCGGTTTTTTCTTGACTGCGCCTGTTTCATAAAAAGGAAGATTCATGAAATGACAATTATCTTCTCCAATTCCACAAACACGACTAGCAGCTAGGGCTTCACCTTTACGAATAAAGCCCTTTAAATCTAAAATCTTTTTTGTGTCAATCTGTCCCTCTTGTTTGCTGCTAAAAAACTTTTTAGTAGTATCAAATTCTTTTAGCAGATAAGGGTCACCACAGGACGCATCGATGCAAAATTGTAAAAAGCGTAAAACATCATCATCATGGACAGCGATATTCCCAGAAGTTTGATAGGCAACGTGAACATCAAAGCCATTATCTACCAACTGGATTAAAGAACCACCCATTGAAATCACATCATCGTCTGGATGAGGGCTAAATACAACAGCCCTAGTTTCCTTGCCATTGCTAGTATTTGAGCGCCACAATTCAAAAGCACCAAAGAGTGATTCGTATACTTCTTTGATTGTCGCATTTAAATCAAATTTATGTTCATAAAACAATTCTGCCAGATGATTTTGCATAAAATCACTTTTAGTGAGTTTTAAAATTGATTTATTTGTTTTGTGGGATAGCCAAATGACTGCCTTTCTGATAAGTTTGGAATCCCAAATACATGAACCAACCAACCAAGGTGTTTTTTCTCTGATTAGTTCAGATGCTGCGGCTTTATCGAGTATAAACTTACAGTTGTTGTGTTTTTGTAGTAGGGTTGCAGGAATCTTTTTTGTCACATTACCTTCTATGGTTTTTTGGAGAATAGATACCTTACTCTCGCCCCAAGCCAATAGTATTATTTCCTTGGATTGCATGATTGTTTTCATGCCCATGGTAATGGCTTGAGTTGGTACGTTTTTCTCTCCAAAAAAACTACTTGATGCATCTTTTCTAGTCAAAGGATCAAGCCACACCAACCGCGTTTCACTTTCAAAAGAAGCATCGGGCTCATTAAACCCAATATGGCCTGTTCTGCCAATGCCCAAAAGTTGCAAGTCAATACCCCCCAGTTCACTAATTTTTTTTTCATATTCAGTACAGTAAGCCTCAATTTTCTCTAAAGGTAAAGAACCGTCGGGAATATGTATATTTTCTTTTGGAATATCAATTTCATTAAACAGGTTTTGATGCATAAACTGCACATACGAATGTATAGAGCTGCTATCCATTGGAAAGTATTCGTCTAAATTAACAGTATAGACATTTTTAAAACTTACCCTGCCGTTTTTGTAGGCATGGATAAGATTTCTATACACTTCTATCGGACTAGATCCTGTTGCCAAGCCAAGTACAAAAGCTTCTCCTGTTTTAGCTTTTTGATTAATTTTTTCTATGATATAATCTGAAATAGCTTTGCTTGCAATGTCACTATCACGGTGTATTTTTACTTTAACATGCTCATTTGATAAATTCAAATCTTTTTTGACAATGTTTTTTACGTTGTTGGTTAATTCCATTCCGTGGTTTAATTGTTGTTATGTGAAGGTTAATGCATTTATTTTCAAATTTATGCTATATTTTGCAATTCTGCAATTCTATTTATTGTATTTTTTTTTTTAACTTGTAATGTATATACAAAACAAATGTTAAAAGAAGAGCGTCAACAAAAAATATTGAATGAAGTGTCACTTCGTAATAGAATCCTTTTGAATGATATTGCAGAGCATTTGGATGTTTCTGTAGACACGGTTAGACGTGATGTAAAAGAGCTTGACAAAAAAAAGCTTCTTAAAAAAGTGCATGGTGGTGCCATTTCATTGAGCTTTACTTCGAATAAAAACTCTACAGAGATATATGATGTTGATGAAAAGCAACTTATCGCACGCAAGGCTGTTGTCAAAATTCAGGATGGTTCTGCCATTTTTATTGACGGTGGTACTACATGTATGGAGCTTGCTAAGGCAATTCCCAACAACAAAAAGATTACTTGTTTTACCTTAAGTTTACACATTGCCATGGAATTGGTTCATAAAGAGGGAGTAAACTTAATATTTATTGGAGGCAAGGTTTCTAAGGATTCCCATATGAGCATCAGTGCAGGCGCAATAAATGAATTATCTCAGATTACGTTTGACCAAAGCTTCATTGGCACAGGCTATATTGATGTAGTTCATGGTCTTAGTGAATTTGACTGGGAGGTCGTTCAAATTAAACGTGCCATTATAAAATCCTCTAAAAAAACAACCTTATTGTGCATTTCTAAAAAATTCAACTCTCAGCAGAAATATAAATGCGTTAACGTTAATGCGATTACCACTATTATAACTGAGTTAGAACCCACAGACAAGCTTTTTGAGCCCTTTAAGTCGTTAAACATTAATTTGGTTTAAGCTTTTCTTCGCTTGAGTAGTGATTTGCTTAAAACTAAATGCTGTTTTCTATTTTTTTTTTGCAAGTAGTTGCAATTTAATGCTTATTTACTATATTTACAGCATACTAACTATCAACTATTAACTAAGCAAAATTAACTATTAACTAAGTAAGCTATGATTTTAAAAAATTCAATTATTACACTGTTCTTATCTTTAAGCAGTGTTCTTTTTGCGAGCACCTGCTTCATCTACTGCGGAAATACCCACTTCAATTTCTAATATATTGGATGTGCTTTCGTCAAATTCGAAGGCAGCTTTTACATTTTCACCGGTTGTTTTTTCATCAAGAAGCGTGACATTTGTAAAAGGTTTGGAAAAGGCAATGTCAAAAAATAGACGTTGTTCTTCTGCCCAGGCTCTTGAAAAGCGACGTCCATGGACTAATTGGTTGCTTTCGATAGAAACCTCAGCATCTAGCACTCTATCTCGGTGGGCTAGGTCAAGTATAACGACCTGTTTGGATCCTTTTGGAAACACATACTGATGGATGCCACTTCGCTTTGAAACGCTAAGGGAAACATCAATCTTTGTGTCATCTAGGTGGACGGCATAATAGCCCGGACTTGAAACTTCATTCTGGTGTGAAAAAGAAGACCTATAACCTTTTTCGCCATTTGATCCATTATTAAAAATGACTTGGTTGTTGGGCATCAATAGTATGTCTCCATAATCGGAAATTCCAGTTCCAGAAAGATGGGTGTGCGAAAAGCCATAAATATGCTTATCGGAATAGTGATAACCCGAGCAGCCATCCCAACCTTTGAGACGGGTGTCTGGACTAAGTTGCATCATTCCGTAGGGGAGTGAAGCACCAGGATAAGTATGTCCGTGTCCACCTGTACCAATAAAAGTATTGACGTAGTGAGTTAGTTTTTTTACATTGTTATTGACCGAAAAACTGTTTTTACATGAAAGGGATAGTATTGATAAGAAGATTATTATAATGGACCTCATAAATAAATAATTAAATAATTTTTTCACAATTTTAACAAATAAATTTTGTTTTTTGCTGTTTTTTGCTGTTTTTTTCACATTTATGCTTATGTTTATTTTTTAGATTATTAACAGAAAAGAAGAAGTATTGAATTCCAATGTACAAAGTAACTAATATCGATAACTTAATAACTGACGGTTTAATTTTAAATAAAATGCGTTAAAACAATAATTACTTATTTTTAGTACATGAAATCAGAACAATCCAATAAAACGGCCATTGCAATTATTGCAGGCTTGTTTTTTATTTTCGGCTTTATTACTTGGGTGAACGGTGCATTAATTCCTTTTATGAAAACGATTAATGAATTGACCGAAGCCCAGTCCTATTTTGTGGCCTCTGCCTCCTATATATCTTTTGTGGTTATGGCATTGCCAGCTTCTTATTTATTGCGTAAAATAGGTTATAAAAAAGGGATGTCCATCGGGCTATTTCTTATGGCTGTTGGTGCTTTGGTGTTTATTCCTGCTGCCGATGCCAGAACCTATTGGATATTTTTAGCGGGTATCTTCATTCAAGGAACGGGCATGACTGTATTACAAACTGCTGCAAATCCATACATTACCATTTTGGGGCCCATTGAAAGTGGCGCTAAGCGCATTGCCATTATGGGGATAGCCAACAAGGTCGCTGGAGCACTGGGTTCTGTCATTTTTGGCGCCATACTCTTAAATGGAATCGATGAGGTCAAAGATGTTATAAGTCAAGTTTCTGCTGAAGAAAAAGAGATTCTTTTAGATCAAATGGCGGATAGTGTTTTTATGCCTTACTTGATCATGGCAATTGTATTATTTGTATTGGGCTTATTGATGCGCCGTGCCCCTCTACCTAATGTGGAAGCGGAAGCCAGTATTGAAGAAGAAACCGAATCTGGAGGTAAAAAAACTATTTTCCAATACCCACACCTTTGGTTCGGTATGCTTACCCTATTTGTTTATGTTGGTGCAGAGGTGATTGCTGGAGATACCATTATTGCCTATGGTCTTGCACTTGGAATTTCTGCATCAAAAGCTAAGTTTTTCACTACCTTTACCTTGATGGCAATGGTAGCTACTTATGCACTTGGTGTTGTATTAATACCAAAATATTTAAGTCAGAAGAAGGCATTACAAATCAGTGCAGTGGTTGGACTGGTGTTGAGCTTTTGTATCATTAGTACGAATGGATTTACATCGGTTCTTTTTGTGGCGGCATTGGGAATTGCCAACGCACTTGTTTGGCCTGCAGTGTGGCCACTGACTTTAGAGGGGCTTGGGAAACACACCAATACGGCAGCGGCCTTGCTTATTATGGCAATTTCTGGAGGGGCTATAATTCCACCGATGTACGGTCGCCTTGTAGATAGTGGTAAAGCGGCCCTTATCGACTCGGGGCTTAATACTGCAGATGCACTAGCTACAGCGGCCAAGGAGAGTTATTACATCCTTATTCCCTGCTATGCCATCATTTTTGTTTTTGCATTATGGGGACAACGACTTAAGAAATAAACTGTTTAAAAATATGTCAACTTCAACACATAAAAATAATACTTACTGGAAGAAAAACATCCAGTACATCAGCATTCTACTCTCCCTTTGGTTTAGTGTTTCTTTCGGTTGTGGAATATTATTTGTAGAGCAATTAAATTCCATACAAATGGGTGGTTTTAAACTCGGGTTTTGGTTTGCTCAACAAGGATCTATTTATGGATTTGTGATCATCATATTTACCTATATCTACCTCATGAATCGATTAGATAACAAACTAAATAAAGACAACTAGATGGGACTTCAATATTGGATTTGGATTGCAGTTGGATTGAGTTTTTCACTATACATTGGCATAGCTATTTGGTCTCGTGCTGGCTCTACAAAAGAATTTTATGTAGCTGGCGGTGGTGTCCATCCTATTGCCAATGGTATGGCAACTGCAGCCGATTGGATGTCAGCCGCCTCGTTTATTTCCATGGCGGGTATTATATCGTTTAGTGGCTATGACGGCTCGGTTTATTTGATGGGATGGACAGGTGGATATGTTCTTTTGGCACTCTTACTCGCTCCTTATTTGCGGAAATTCGGCAAGTTTACAGTGCCTGATTTTATTGGAGACAGATATTATTCAAACACTGCACGCTCGGTTGCTGTTTTTTGCGCCCTGATTGTCTCCTTTACCTATATCGCTGGACAAATGCGAGGGGTAGGGGTGGTCTTTTCTAGATATCTAGAGGTAGATATTGTAACAGGTGTCCTGATAGGAATGGGGATTGTTTTGTTTTATGCCGTCATTGGAGGTATGAAGGGGATTACTTATACCCAAGTTGCACAATACTGTGTACTCATTTTTGCCTTTATGGTGCCTGCAATTTATATTTCATTTTTGATAACGGGAAATTTAGTTCCACAGCTTGGATTTGGAGGTGTTGATGCAAACGGGGTTTATCTTTTAGACAAACTCGATGGATTACATAAAGAACTTGGCTTCCACGAATATACCTCAGGAAGTAAATCCATGTTTGATGTCTTTTGTATTACCATGGCACTTATGGTAGGCACAGCAGGACTACCTCATGTAATCGTTCGCTTTTTTACCGTAAAAAAAGTAAGCGATGCCAGAAAGTCTGCTGGATGGGCGCTTTTATTTATAGCGATTCTTTACACAACAGCTCCTGCCATTGCTGTTTTTTCAAGAACAAACCTAATTGAAACGGTAAGCAACAAGCCATACGATCAAATGCCGTATTGGTTTGAAAAATGGGAGACCACAGGACTACTTGGTTTTAAAGACAAAAACAAAGACGGACTCATTCAATATACGGCAGATACTGCAACCAACGAATTGGAAGTAGATGCGGATATCATGGTACTGGCGAATCCAGAAATCGCCGATTTACCAAATTGGGTCATTGCCCTTCTTGCAGCAGGAGCACTGGCGGCAGCTCTTTCTACCGCAGCAGGACTCTTGCTAGTAATCTCATCAGCAGTGTCACATGATTTACTCAAAAAAATGGTTATGCCCAATATCTCAGAACGAGGTGAACTTATCGCAGCTCGATTGGCTGCAACAGGAGCAGTATGTTTGGCGGGTTATTTTGGGATTAATCCCCCTGGCTTTGTAGCAGCTACAGTTGCCTTGGCTTTTGGACTGGCGGCATCCTCTTTTTTTCCAGCAATACTATTGGGGATTTTCTCCAAACGTGTCAATAAGGAAGGTGCGATTAGTGGTATGCTGGCAGGCATTTTTCTTATGTTATTCTATATGCTAAAATTCAAATTTGGCTGGTTTGGTGGTGGCACCAAAGCTGATTGGTGGTTTGGTATTTCTCCAGAAGGGTTTGGCACCATAGCGATGATGGCAAATTTCTTTGTTACCATTACCGTGACTAGTATGACCCCAGCACCTTTAAAAGAAATTCAGCAGTTGGTTGAAAATATCAGAAAGCCTTGAAATTTAGAGATAGACATGGATATTTTTCACAAGCCCAAGATACTAATATCATTGATTATATAGAGTTAAACTTATCGGTAACAAAAAAACCGCTACACTGAAACAGAACAACGGTTTTATAATCTTACTTGCGCCCCTTATTATTCAAAGATGAAGTACAACTAAATTTGTTTATGACTATAAATAATTATTCTAATGATTAGTTGCGGACTTTGCCATACCCCAAAGTAATCTTGAAGTTATGACCAATACGATAACCACAATTGTGGTTTGGATAATTCAAAGGGTTCGACAATTATTTGGTTCACAATAAGGGCTGATTTACCGTTGAAAAAGACACCAGATTCTTGTCATCTCACAGTTCAATGAAAGTTTAGAAAACCATTAAATCAATTCACTTTTATTGAACGTAAAAGAAGAGAAATTAATGAAAATTAAAATATTTGGATAGTTCGTATTTTATCTAACACAAGAGTATAACAAGTATAACAAAAAAAAAGATTATTTATCTGTAGGGAATTGAAAATGAAATAATAAAAATATGTGAATTTAGATTTTGAGGAGTGTTATGAGACCGACGAGCTAGCTACTGCTCTATCTCGCGCTGTGGGTGCAAATTTACAACTTTATTGACAATCGCCAAGTGCTTTGTGTACTTCTTATGTATCTTTGTCGCCAATGAGCAATACACATAAAGCCGGGTTCGTTTCTATCGTGGGAAACCCTAACGTTGGGAAATCAACATTAATGAATGCATGGGTAGGTGAGCGTTTATCGATCATCACACCGAAAGCACAAACAACACGTCACCGTATATTGGGGATACTCAATGCAGATGACTATCAATTAGTGCTTTCCGATACTCCTGGAGTTATTACGCCCAGTTATGAGATGCAATCTTCCATGATGGACTTCGTGAAAACAGCTCTTGAAGATGCTGACATAATGATTTATATGCTCGAGGTGGGCGAAACCGAAATGAAAGACCAACGTTTGTTTGAAAAAATTCTACGCTTGGAAATTCCTGTACTTGTCCTTATTAACAAGATTGACACGACCGATCAAGAATCCCTAATTAAGTCAGTTGCCCATTGGCAAGGAAAATTTCCTAAAGCAAATATTTTTCCAATATCAGCCATCACTGGTTTTTCAGTCAAAGAAGTTCTGAATCATATTATTGAATTACTGCCCGTTTCTCCACCCTACTATCCGAAAGATCAGATGACCGATAAGCCCGAGCGTTTTTTTGTCAATGAGGCTATTCGGGAACAGATTCTACAGCACTACGATAAAGAAGTTCCCTATGCAGTCGAGGTGGTGACAGAGGAGTTTTTCGAATCAGAAAAAATAATTAAAATCCGTTCGCTAATTATGGTTGAACGGGAAACCCAAAAGGGAATCATTATTGGCCACAAAGGTGGCGCCTTAAAAAAAGTAGGGGTAGGAGCACGGATGAAACTACAAGCCTTCTTTACCAAGAAGATTCATCTAGAACTCTATGTGAAAGTAAACAAGGATTGGCGCTCAAATGAACGACAACTGAAACGATTTGGCTATAAGTTATAATCATTGGTTCAGATACTTTTAAAAAGAGTACTTTTGCTAAAAATTTACCATCATGAGTGCAATTATTGCCATTGTTGGACGTCCCAATGTGGGAAAATCCACCTTCTTTAACCGTATGATTCAAAAGCGTGAAGCCATTGTTGATGCAGTGAGCGGAGTAACACGGGATCGTCATTACGGAAAATCTGACTGGAATGGAGTGGAATTTTCACTCATCGATACCGGAGGATACGTTGTTGGAAGTGAAGATGTTTTTGAGAAAGAAATTGACAAGCAAGTAGAACTTGCCATAGACGAATCGGACGTAATTGTTTTTATGGTCGAGGTTGAAACGGGAGTAACGGGAATGGATGAAGAAGTAGCACAACTACTTCGTCGTTCAAGAAAGCCGGTCTATTTGGTTGTAAATAAAGTAGACAATGCCATGCGTCAAGATGATGCAGTAGAGTTTTACAGCCTAGGTTTTGATAAAATATATCCAATTTCGGGTATAAACGGAAGTGGAACAGGTGAACTACTCGATGATATTGTAGAAGCATTGCCAGAACAAGTAGAAGATACTTCAGGCGACTTACCACGCTTTGCCGTAGTTGGACGTCCAAATGCGGGCAAATCTTCTTTTATCAACGCATTGATTGGGGAGGATCGTTACATCGTTACAGATATCGCAGGCACGACCCGTGACAGTATTGACACCAAGTACAACCGCTTTGGGTTTGAGTTTAACTTGGTGGACACCGCCGGTATTCGACGTAAAAAGAAGGTCAAAGAGGACATTGAGTTTTATTCGGTCATGCGTGCTGTCCGAGCCATTGAGCACTGTGATGTGGTTATTCTTGTGGTAGATGCTACCCGTGGTTTTGACGGGCAGGTCCAAAATATTTTCTGGCTTAGCACACCGGAACAACAAAGGGGTTGTGATTGTCGTCAATAAGTGGGATTTGGTCGAGAAAGACCATAAAACCACCAAAGTGTTTGAGGAAGACATTCGCAAGCAAACGGCCCCTTTCGTCGATGTGCCCATTGTGTTCATGTCGGTGTACTGACCAAGCAGCGTTTGTTCAAAGCCATTGAGACTGCCGTTACTGTCTATCAAATCTCGTTCAAACAAAATACCTACCCGTAAAGTTAAACGACACCATGTTGCCCATCATAGAGAATACTCCTCCACCGGCCAACAAGGGTAAGTTTGTGAAAATTAAGTTTTGTACTCAGCTTGCCGACAGAGCACCCGCAATTTGCGTTTTTCTGTAATCTACCGCAGTACGTCAAAGATCCGTACAAGCGATTTTTAGAAAATCAACTCCGTGCTTTGTACGACTTCAATGGCGTGCCCATCACGCTTTTCTTCCGAAAAAAATAATCAGAGGTTGTCGCGCATTGACGTGAGAGCAGCTTTTATCTTTTCTAAACGATTCAGGAGCTGAAGCTTGCTTTTCTCCTTGTCCTTTAGCAACACGTCGAGGTGGTTTTTCACTCCTTCTATGGTCATGCCTTTCTCTTTGAGCAGATGGTGGATGAGCTGGATGTTTTCGATATCACGCTGGGGTGAATTTACGCACCCCTGACGACTTTCTTTTTGGGTTGAATTTGCTTGAATTCTTTTTCCCAATAGCGTAAAAGGGAAGTGTTGACCCCAAATGCTTTGGCGACTTCTCCAATGGAGTAATACCTTTTCTCAGGTAAATTAATGTTCATTGGGTTAATCTAACGATTGATTCTCTTCGGAAGCCTGATTTACAATAGCGTCGAACTCTGCTGGACTCAAGCTATCGATGTAGAAATTCAACGGATTGATTTTGTTTTTGTCCTTGAAGATCTCATAGTGTAGGTGAGGAGCTACTGATCGCCCGGTGTTTCCTACATAGCCAATGATTTCTCCGCGCTTCACTTTTTGTCCGCGCTTTACATTGTACTTGCTCAAATGTGCGTAAAGACTCACATAGCCAAAACCGTGATCGATCCGGATATGACGTCCATAACCCGACGATCTATTGTCTGCCCGTTTTAACGATCCCGTCGCCAGTTGCATAGACGGGGGTGCCGCTCTTGGCTGAAAAGTCCATTCCGTAATGTTTTCTGCGTTTTTTTTGTAAAAGGGTCGGTTCTCCATCCGTAGCCCGATGCCATGCGTTTCAGGTCCTCTTGTTTTATGGGTTGAATGGTAGGAATAGCGGCAAGTAATTCTTCTTTCTTTTCGGCCAAAGCTTGGATTTCGTCCAAAGAATTTGACTGCACAACGAGCATGCGGGAAAGAATATCTATTTTTTTTGTGGTCGCAATAATTTGATCAGAATTCCCAAAACCTTCTAAATTCTTGTATAGCGGTTGACTCCCCCAAAACCAGCTCTGCGCTGTTCTTGTGGAATGGGGTTTGCTTCAAAATAGGTACGGTAGATTTCGTTGTCACGGTTTTCAATATTTCCCATCACATTCTCCATTTGCTGTAAACGTTGCGATAGTAGTTCAAATTGAAACTCATAGTTGTTCAACTCCCGCTCCAATAGAAGTTCTTTTGGGGTGTTTAAAAAGTCGGTTGTTAAAAGTCCAAACAAGGTAAAAACACCAAATAAGAAGAGAGGAGATAAGGAAAAGGAAAAAGTTCGACACTTTTAGGGTTTTACCTCCTTCAATGGGCCGGTAAGAAAGTGTTTCAGGATCGTAAAAATATTTAACCTTGGCCATAAACAGATTTCTTATAAATTTTGTTTTCTTTTGCAGTAACAAACGAAAAGTTCCACAAATATAATAAATTTTGCTTGCAAGATTTGATTTTTAACGCATTTACCGAATGAAATCAGCTGAAGTTCGTCAACTATTTTTAGATTTTTTCAACGAAAAACAACACCAAATTGTTCCTTCTGCACCCATGGTGGTGAAACATGACCCTACCTTAATGTTTACCAACGCGGGTATGAACCAGTTTAAAGAGTTCTTTTTGGGGAATAAAACCCAAAGAACAAACGGGTTTCAGATACCCAAAAATGTTTACGGGTGTCTAGGGAAACACAACGATTTAGAAGAAGTTGGGATAGACACCTATCACCATACCTTTTTTGAAATGCTAGGAAACTGGAGTTTTGGCGATTATTTTAAAGAAGAAGCCATTGCTTGGGCCTGGGAATTATTGACCGAGCGTTATATAATTGACCCAAACATTCTTTATGTTACCATTTTTGAGGGGGACGAAAGCTGAAGGTTTGGAGCGTGACATGGAAGCCTACAACTTTTGGAAAAAGTTTATCCCAGAAGACCGCATTTTGTTGGGGAATAAAAGCGATAATTTTTGGGAAATGGGGGAGCAAGGCCCTTGTGGCCCTTGTTCTGAAATCCATGTCGATATTCGTTCTGATGAAGAAAAAGCAAAAGTAGACTGGCGCCTCTTTGGTCAATCATGATCACCCTCAAGTAGTGGAAGTTTGGAATTTGGTTTTCATTGAATTTAATCGAAAAGCAGACGGTAGTTTGGAACAACTTCCCGACAAACATATCGATACGGGAATGGGCTTTGAGCGCCTTTGTATGGTACTTCAAAACACTACCTCTAATTACGATACCGATGTTTTTACACCCTCTGATCCGGGAAATTGAAGCACTGACAAAAACCACCTATGGTGAAACCCTAGAAGCCGATCGTGCTATTCGCGTTATTGCCGACCACGTCCGAACGGTCTACTTTCGCCATTGCCGATGGACAACTGCCTTCCAATACTGGTGCTGGCTACGTGATTCGTCGTATTCTTCGCCGTGCGATTCGCTATGGATTCACTTTTTTGGGTCAGAAAAAAGCCTTTATTCATTTACTGGTCAACACCCTAGAGCAGCAAATGGGCGATGCCTTTCCTGAGTTAAAACGCGAGCAAAAATTGGCCTTCAACGTAATTCGCGAAGAAGAGAACTCTTTTCTCAAAACACTGGATCAAGGGCTATTACTCCTCCTCGATACCATTCTAAAAGCCACTAAAGGTAAAGTCGTTGACGGGGCAAAGGCTTTTGAGCTTTACGACACCTATGGCTTTCCCCTACGATTTAACAGCGCTTATTGCCAGTGAACGCGGATTTAGCGTTGACGAAGCAGGTTTTTCTGCTTCAATGGAAGAACAAAAAAGTCGTTCACGTGCTGCCGCTTCATCCAAAGCGGGAGACTGGGTCGTTTTGTTGGCGAACGAGAAAGAAGAATTTGTGGGCTATGATAACTTGGAAACAAGTATCAAAATAACCCGTTATCGTAAAATGACAACGGCTAAAGATGGCGACTTTTATCAATTGGTTTTCAACCAAACCCCTTTTTATCCAGAAGGTGGAGGTCAAGTTGGCGACAAAGGATATTTGGAAGCAAGCAATGGAAACATCCATTATATCTTGAATACCAAGAAAGAGAACAACCTCATCATTCATTATACAGAGACGCTTCCCGTTAAGCTGGAAGAGGGATTCGAAGCTGTAGTTGATGCAAAACAGCGTCAGCGTACCTCGTGTAATCATACCGCAACCCACTTATTGCATCAAGCTTTGCGTGAAATATTGGGAGATCATGTTGAGCAAAAAGGTTCGATGGTACACTCGGGGATGTTTCGATTTGACTTTTCTCACTTCGCTAAGATGACTTCAGGAGAATTAAAAGAAGTTGAGCAATTTGTTAACGCTCGCATCCAAGAACAATTGCCACTGCAAGAAAACAGAATGGCTGTTCTTGCTGATGCAATGGCAGAAGGAGCTATGGCTTTGTTTGGAGAAAAATATGGAGACACGGTTCGCTCTATTCGATTTGGAAAGTCCATTGAACTTTGTGGAGGAACACACACACAAAACACTGCTGAGATTTGGCATTTTAAAATCACCTCTGAAGGAGCTGTTGCTTCTGGAATCCGAAGAATTGAAGCTATTACAGGTGATGCTGCTAAAGCTCACTTTGAAGAGCAGACCAGCTTACTTGAACAAGTGAAAGCTGCCTTAAATCAGCCACTAGATGCCATTAAGGCCATTGAGAATATGCAAACAGAAGTTGCGAACTTGAAGAAGGAAATTCAAGGGCTAGCAAAACTTCAATTGCAGGCCATTAAACAACAATTGGCTGGAGAACTTGAAACCGTAAATGGAATACAGTTTTTGGCAACAGAAGTTGACTTGGACGCTGGCTTAATGAAAGACTTAGCCTTTGATTTAGGGCAAAATAATCAGGCACTCTTCTTGGTGCTTGGTTCTAAGAAAGGAGGGAAGCCCATATTGAGTTGTTACATTTCAAAAGAATTGGTCGCTAAAAAAAACCTCAATGCTGGAAATGTTGTGCGTACCCTAGGTAAACACATTCAAGGAGGTGGAGGAGGACAAGCTTTCTTCGCTACCGCTGGAGGGAAAAATGCTGATGGTATTGCCGCAGCACTAAAAGCGGCAAGAGAATTGATTTAAATTTCTTTGTCGATCAAATCCGTAACAACGTAATAACGAGGGTCGTCAATCGACCCTTCGATGACGTCTTCAAATTTTGGATTGGCTTTTAGCAATAGGCTTTTACATTCTGGGCTCAAATGGGTGAGACGAATGTTCTTATTCTTTTTTAAGTATCGTTCAATGAGGTTTTCGAGTGCTTCAATACCCGAATGATCTCCAACTCGTGATTCAATAAAATCAATTTCTACATTTTCAGGATCGTTCTTTCAATCAAATTTGCTGAATTAAATGATTGCTGAAGACCCAAGAATAATAGTGGTCCCCATATTTCATAGACTTTGGTTCCATCTTCTTTTATGCTTTTTCGCGCTCGAATTCATGGTTGCACTTTCCCAAGCAAAGACCAAGGCCGCACATAATAACCCCTACAATAGACGGCAATTGCTAGAGTCCTGCCATACCGTAACCGCCGAAACAGTACCATTAATACAAGAGCATCTGTTCGCAGTGGTATTTTATTGTAGGATTCGAAAACTACTCCAGGCAAAGGTGCCAATAACCACCATAAACATAACTCCCACTAAGAGCTGCTATTGGGATTCGTTCAATTAACGCTGCGCCAAAAAGGACAAACCACTAAGAGTGCAAGCGCTGCTACTATTCCAGAGAGTCGTCCTCGTCCGCCAGAATTAACATTGATAATCGATTGTCCAATCATGGCACAACCTCCCATTCCACCAAAAAGTCCGTTGACAATATTAGCGCCTCCTTGAGCAACACACTCTCTATTTCCACGTTCCTCTTGTTTCCGTCATTTCATCAATTAGGTTTAAGGTCATTAAAGATTCTATAAGTCCCACAGCAGCTAATAATACAGCGGTAGAAAGAATTAGATCCCAATGTCCAACTAAGGTGTCAAACAATCCGAATATTTGAACTTGAAAGGTAGGTAACGATCCTTGCAATCCATTACCTCCTCCATCGGTAATAAAAGATCCTACCGTACTAACATCTAAGGCTCCAAAAATAGTTATCAGGGCTACAACAATTATAGCTACTAGGGCAGCAGGTACTTTTTTGGTAGATTTTGGGTAATACATACATTATAGCCATAGTTAAAGCTACAAAGCCAAGCATAACCCAAAGGTCAGTTCCTTGCATCCACTTGTTTTTCACCGTTAATAGTTTCTTTAAACAGGCCTAGTTGAGATAAAAATATAACAATGGCCAAGACCATTGACAAAGCCCATCATTACTGAATGTGGAATTAATCGCACAAATTTTCCCAATTTAAAAATTCCAGCTGAAATTTGAATAAGCCCAACAAATAGAAGGGTTATAAATAGCCATTGAAACCTAGATTTTCTATAGGAACCGCCAACCCAACTCCAACTTCATTTCCCTTTTGAATTAAATGCACCATCACAACTGCCATAGCTCCAGTAGCTCCAGAAATCATTCCGGGTCTCCCGCCAAAAATGGCCGTAAAAATTCCCATCATGAAGGCTCCGTAAAGCCCAACCAGTGGGTCAATACCCGCAATAAAGGCAAAGGCAACTGCCTCGGGAACGAGAGCTAGTGCAACGGTTAAACCGGATAAAATATCGTTTTTTGGATTCGTACTTGAGCGTGATAATAATGTGTTCAATGGTCTTGTTTTGAAAGGCGCAAAGGTAGCCTTTCCAAATTAACTAAACCGTCAATTACTACTATTTTCACCGCATTAATTTACCTCAGGTATTGGAGGATAGTTCTTTAAGATTTCACCCACAAAAGTTTGAATACGTTCGTCACGGTTCTTGCTGTATTCAGTAATCCCTCCTTTTCCCTTTCCTTGCCAAACCAAGCGTTTTGTTTTAGCATCAATTATATCGATAAAAAGCTCTCCTTCAGTTTGGGTAGTTACCGTGTTGTTGTTTAGTCCGCCTCCCCATGGACCAAACGCCCAAGGATTCCAGCCCCAGCCGCCCCAGCCAAAATTGTTGTTTTGGATAATAACGCGGTCTTTGGCATTAACGGCTATATTAATCAGGAGTTGAGGGTCAGAAGAAAGGCGAAGCGATTTCCCCTTCATTTGTGTTTCAATGGCTGTTATGATGCGACGTTTATCCAGATCGGAAATTTTAACCTCTTCAATACCGGGCTTAAAGAAAGCATAGGTGGTGAATTGATTGAAATCAACTTCTTTATCAAAATCAGAAAATGTTCTAATGGAAGTACATTGAAGACTGCTTAAGGCTAAAAAAAATAGAATAAATCGTTTCATAGGAATAGTTTTTCGTTTTAAACAATAGACTGCAAATTTAATGCCTCTTTTTTTGGTTGAACCGAAACGGACAATGCCTGCATCCACTTTCACAACAATAGCCTCGTTTTAAGTGAAACTGCTCGGTGAATACTTTATATCCCTCTGGTGAAAGGTAAAAATCACCTTCTTCTAATTGTTGTTCTCCAAGCATTGGCAAGGGCTGGTTTGTTTTCTAAAATAACGTACCTTTCGGTTTATATTGTATGGAATGGTCGTTATCTCATGTTGTTCAAAATGAATTTATTACACAAATAAACGGCATTTCGCTTACAATAAAAAGAGAAGATCAACTTCATCCGATGATTTCGGGCAATAAATTCCGTAAACTCAAGTACAATCTCAATACTTATGATCCAGCCAATTACAATGGGATAGTCACTTTTGGCGGTGCTTATTCTAACCATCTCGTTGCTACAGCTGCTGCTGGAAAGTTGATGGGAATACCGACTCATGGATTTGTACGTGGCGAGGAATTAGTATCGCAAGAACGCAACCCGAGTTTAGCCTTTTGTGAACAGCATGGAATGCAGCTTCACTTTTTATCAAGAGGAGATTATCGTCAAAAGGAAAGTGCTACAGTTGTTCAATCCTTTTTAAATCGGGCTAATTATTTTCTTCTTCCAGAAGGAGGAACCAACCCTCAAGCCATAAAAGGTTGTACAGAAATTCTTACACCAAAAGATGCAGCCTTCGATACCATCTGTTGCTCAGTGGGAACAGGAGGAACATTTATGGGCCTTTTGAACAGTGCACAAGCGTATCAACACCTACTCGGTTTTCAGGCGGTCATTGACTCTAGCGTAGCCCAATGGATTACAGAAAGCCTAAAAAGCCCAAACCGCTATTCCCTGTTAGATGACCATTTATATGGCGGTTATGGGAAAGCCTCCAATGAATTAGTCCAGTTTATCAATTCTTTTCACAAAGAATATAAAATTCTTCTTGATCCTCTCTACACTGGAAAGTTGCTTTTTGGTATTTTTGCACTGATTAAAAACAAACAATGGCGTTGGGGCAAAAAAGTATTAATAATTCACACAGGAGGAATTCAGGGAATCGAGGGGTTCAATCAACAGCAAAAACTAAAAGGAAAAGTATGTATCTATTTACAGTAAATAGTTTTGTACTGTTGCTCTTGTTTTTTGTGAGTAGTTGTAAGGTGACCAAAAGCGTCCGTACCAAAAAAGCGCAGCCAGTTGTAAAGCAACAAGAACAAATGAAAATAACGACAGTTCAAATAAGTCCTCCAAAGAAAACCTTATCGACAGATGAGAAAGTCTATAATTACCTCCGTGTCTTTGGCCCCATTGCACAACGCGAAATGAGTACCTATAAAATCCCAGCAAGTATCACCTTGGCACAAGGCTTATTGGAGTCTGGTTTTGGTGAGGGTAGGCTAGCTGTTGAAGGGAATAATCACTTCGGAATAAAATGTCACCGTGGATGGGAAGGCAAAAGAATCTACCACGATGATGATGAAAATGGGGAGTGTTTTCGTGTATATCAAGATGCCGGTGAATCCTATCGAGATCACTCCTTGTTTTTGACAGGACGCGATCGTTATGCTTTTCTATTTTGGTTGGGGAAGAAAGATTATCGCTCCTGGGCAAGAGGTTTGAAAAAAGCAGGCTATGCCACAGACCCCAAATACCCCGCAAAATTGATTCGTTTAATTGAGCGTTTTGATCTAGCTAAATACGATGAAAAAAAGGCGGTCGTTTTGGCTGTAAAAGAACGTCCATCCCGTCAAAAAAATACAGTGTTTTACGTTGTAAAAAAAGGAGACACCCTATATTCTATCGCAAGGAATTTAGCTGTAGATGTAAAGCGATTAAAGCAATTGAATAAACTAAAAGATAATACCATTTATCTGGGTCAAGAACTCATTCTACCAAAAAAATAACCATGCTATACCAACGAAGTAGTGCGCTTTTTGAAGCAGCAAAAAAAGTAATTCCAGGAGGAGTAAATTCTCCTGTTCGTGCCTTTAAATCGGTAGGAGGAAAACCCGTATTTGTAGAGAAAGCAAAAGGGGCTTATTTGCATGATGTAGATGGAAATCGCTTAATTGATTATATATCTAGCTGGGGGCCGATGATCTTGGGTCACGCCAAAGAGGAGGTAATCAACGCTATAGCACAACAAGCTAAGAAAGGAACGTCTTATGGGATGCCCACTGCATTGGAAACAGAAATTGCAGAACTGGTGGTTTCTTTGGTGCCCAATATCGATAAGGTCCGTTTCGTGAATTCTGGAACAGAGGCGTGTATGAGTGCCGTTCGTTTGGCACGAGGCTACACTCATCGCGAAAAGATCATCAAATTTGCGGGTTGTTATCACGGCCATTCAGATGCGTTTTTAATCCAAGCAGGAAGTGGTGCTATTACCTTTGGAGCGCCCAATAGCCCGGGAGTTACGCAAGGTACAGCTAAAGACACCCTACTGGGCGATTATAATGATTTGGCTAGTGTAGAGGCTGTATTTCAACAATATCCTGATGAAGTAGCTGCTATCATAATCGAACCGGTTGCCGGAAACATGGGGTGTATTCCGCCCGAGCCAGGTTTTTTAGAAGGCCTGCGAACTTTGTGTGATCAATATGGTGCCCTATTAATCTTTGATGAAGTGATGACTGGTTTCCGCCTAGGATTGGGAGGGGCCCAAGAACGCCTTGGCGTCAATGCAGATATTGCCACCTATGGGAAAGTAGTGGGCGGTGGTCTGCCCGTTGGTGCATTTGCCGCAAGAACAGAAATAATGCAAGAACTCGCTCCAGATGGGCCGGTTTATCAAGCTGGAACTTTGAGTGGAAATCCCTTAGCGATGATCGCTGGTTTAACAACACTTCAATTATTACAGGCCAATAAAGAATTGTTTACGCGCTTGGATGGAAAAACATTGCAATTACATGAGGGAATGAAAACCTTGATCAATGAAAAAGGAATTCCTCATCAATTCAATCGTTTTGGATCAATGTTATCCTTGCATTTCACAGAAGAAAAAGTAACTGATTTTGCCTCTGCTTGTCACGCGGATAATGAGTTGTTTAAAAGCTATTTCCACGGCATGTTGGAGAGAGGAGTATACCTCCCGCCAAGTGCCTTTGAAAGTTATTTTCTGAACGATGCTTTAACAGCTGAGGACATTGCCTTTACTTTAGAAGCTTTTCAAGACTGGCTAAAGACAATTTAGTTAAGCGAAACAAAAAGACCTTCGTCGTTTTTCTCCACTTTAGCTAGCCCTTTTTTGGTTAAACCTTTTAGGGAAACATCCCACTTTTTATTACTCAAAGCTGCTTGCTCTTTCAATTGAGCTAATTCGATTGGGCTATTTACTTTTAATAGGGATAAAATTGCTTTTTCTTCTTCAGTCAATTCCAAAGCTTTCTTTTCTGGTCGCATTTGTGGGAAAAATAATACTTCCTGAATAGAACTGTTATTGGTCATGAGCATGACCAAACGGTCAATTCCAATTCCAATTCCTGAGGTAGGGGGCATTCCATGTTCAAGCGCCCGTAAAAAATCTTGATCGATAAACATGGCTTCATCGTCACCCTTTTCACTCAATTTCAATTGGTCTTCAAAACGCTCACGTTGATCAATGGGGTCGTTTAATTCCGTATAGGCATTGGCCAATTCTTTCCCGTTAACCATTAATTCGAAGCGTTCGGTTAATTTACTATTCGAACGATGTTCCTTGGTTAGTGGACTCATTTCTTTTGGGTAGTCGGTTATGAAGGTCGGTTGTATGAAGTGGTGTTCACATTTTTCACCAAAAATTTCATCGATTAATTTCCCTACCCCCATAGTTTCATCTACTTCTAAACCAAGACTTTTGGCCGTTTCGCGTAATGTTGCTTCGTCCATGTCTGCCACATCTATACCTGTGTGGATTTTAATGGCTTCTAGAATAGGCACTCTTGGGTAAGGTGCTTTAAAATCAATGGTGTTTTCACCAACGGTTAGAGCTGAACTTCCATTGGAGTCCAAGGCTACTTTTTCAAGCAAAGCTTCAGTAGTTTCCATCATCCAGAAATAATCTTTGTAAGCAACATAAAGTTCCATTACCGTAAATTCAGGATTGTGGGTTCTGTCCATTCCTTCGTTACGGAAATCTTTAGAAAATTCATAAACGCCATCAAACCCACCAACGATTAGTCTTTTTAAGTAAAGTTCATTTGCTACTCTAAGATACAAGGGTATGTCCAATGCATTATGGTGTGTCATAAATGGGCGAGCCGATGCACCACCTGGAATAGGCTGTAAAATGGGTGTTTCTACTTCAAGGTAATCGCGTTCGTTGAAAAACGAGCGAATGCTGTTGGTGATTTTTGTGCGTTTAACGAAAGTATCTTTGACCTTTGGGTTTACGATTAGGTCCACATAGCGTTGACGATAGCGTAATTCAGGGTCATTAAATTCATCATAACTATTTCCGTCAGCGTCAGTTTTTGGTAACGGAAGCGGACGTAATGTTTTATTTAATAAAGTAAACGCCTCTACTTGAACTGTTTTTTCACCTACCTGTGTGGTGAAAAGTTTTCCTTCTATCCCAATAATGTCTCCAATGTCGAGGAGTTTTTTGTATACATCATTATAAAGTGTTTTGTCTTCGCCGATACAGATTTCATCGCGATTGAAATACACTTGAATCCGTCCTTTACTATCTTGAAGTTCGGCAAAACTGGCTTTCCCTTGAATACGGCGCGACATGAGGCGTCCAGCAATTACTACCTTTTTCCCTTCTTCAAAAGAAGATTTGATGTCCTCTGAGCTATGATCTACGGGGTAAAGTGTTGCAGGGTATGGGTTGATGCCCAACGCTCTCAATTTTGCTAATTTCTCTCTTCGGATAATTTCCTGTTCGCTTAGACCCGTCATAATTTATAAAAATTTTAGCAAAGATAAGGAGTCTGCTACAAATCAAAGTTGTTAAATTAGCTTACAGATTTATTTTTTTAGTCATGAGTATTTTTCGTGTAATATTATCAATCATTTTTCCTCCTTTGGCCGTTTTGGATAGAGGTTGTGGATCAATCGTAATTGTTTTTATTTTAACGCTTTGCGGCTGGGTTCCAGGAACAATTGCTGCTTTGGTCATTCTAAATAATTCCAATCGATTTGAATAAGCAAGTCAACAAAACAATTGAAGTCATTGATCTGGGGATACAAGCCTACAAGCCTGTTTGGGATATTCAAGAGGAGCAATTGAACGCTATCGTAGCACAAAAACGCGAGAATCGTTCGGCTATTGAACCCTCCCCAACACCCAATTACTTGTATTGGGTAGAACATCCCCCTGTTATTACACTTGGGAAGAGTGGTCTGCCTAAACATTTGCTTTTGGATGAAAATCAATTGCGTGAAAAAGGAATCGAATTCTTTACAACCAATCGAGGAGGAGACATAACCTTTCATGGCCCCGGTCAGCTTGTAGGTTATCCCATTCTAGATTTAGAAAATTTTTTTACCGACATTCATAAATACCTCCGTTTACTCGAAGAAATGATAATCTTAACTTTGAAAGAATACGACTTAGAGGGGACACGAAGCCCAGGCGAAACTGGCGTTTGGTTGGATGTAGGAACTCCTTTCGCTCGAAAAATTTGTGCTATGGGCGTTAAAGCGAGTCGCTGGGTAACCATGCATGGGTTTGCCTTAAATGTAAATACAGATCTCACCTATTTTGATTATATCGTTCCCTGTGGAATTCAGGGTAAGGCAGTTACCTCCCTAGAGCGTGAACTAAAACGCGCGGTGCCATTGGATGAGGTGAAAGCAAAAATTCAAGTGCATTTAGCTTCGCTCTTCAAAGCCACACTTAGAACTACTTAATTTCGTAAATCAATAGATCCTTTGTTTCTGATTGCACGATAAATTCTAGCGCCTTGTCTTTGTCTGCATTGACCAAATCAATCGCAGAGTTACCGTACACCGGAAAGTCAGTTACAGGACTTCCATCACTCAGATACAAATAAACCTTTTCGGCTTCTTTATCTGTAACTGAAATGTAAAGAATGTTGTTGAGGTAGAATATTTTTGGCGCTGTATACTGTCCATAAGGTAGAGTAACAGGAATGCCTTTGATGGTTAAAATGTTCGAAGAAAGTGTGACCAAGGATTTAGTTGTTGTGGCAATTGAATGACCTTTTTCAAGGCCTAAGTCACTTTTAACAACATTTCCGCGGGTATCAATTTGAATTAAGTTGCCTGCTTGGTCTGTGGCGGTAAATGTTTTTAAATAAGCATGAATGGCTTGATCTGATAAAGCAATACTTTCTTTAATGTTTACCCGCGATTTCCCTGTTCTATTCAATAAATGAAGAGTACCATTTTGTTCTTTAACAGCAATATAGTCTTTGCTGTCAATGCGGATGTGTTTGGGGGTAGTAACAATCGGAGATTTAGCTTGCTTAAAATTAAATCCTTTTACTTTACGCCCCTTTCCGTCAAGCATTTCCATTGTTTTTCCTTGTGCCAGTACAAAACGATAATCCCTGCGTTGATCATAATCAAAGACGGCCAAAGGTTGGATTGGAGCAGTAGTCTTTGTCTTTATGTTAAAGGGGGCAACAACTTTTCCATTGCGGTCCAAAATGTAAAACCGTTCTGCTGTACGAAAAGCCATTTGTAAGCGACCATTTTTATACAGGTCTACCTGTTGTATTTCTCCTTGTATCTTACTGAAAAGTTGTTTCTTCCAGAATAGTTTACCCGTATTGGAAAATAGATACAGCATATTATTTTGATCTTGCGCAACAATATCTTTCTCTTTTGTTCGATGGTTTTTGAGCCATTGGGGGGAAGAACTTATTGGACTATCGAGTGAGAGTAGCGCTGCATTGGAAACCGTTTGTTGGGTTTTCTCTTCTTCGTTTTTGTGGAAGCGGAAATGGAGATGCAAGAAGTTGTCTTCTACGATACCTTGAAGGGCAAGGAAGGGTAATTTTTGAGTATTTATATTTTTCCAAAGGGCATTTGTTGGGAAGCATCCTTTTATTTTTGACGTACTCACTACCCACAATAAATTGCTTTTATCACTCAAAGCATCTTCATAGAACAATTGAAAGCGGCTATTTTTCCCAAGTGTTTTTTCATCTTTGTAGGCGGCAATGATTGTTTTAAGTCCAGCTTCCGTTTCACTAAAGAATAGGAAATCATCCAATTTTGCTACCCATTGAACACTTATTTCACGTCCTAGTCCACTTATGAGCGTTGTGATTTTGCGGTCAAGCGAATGCGCATAGTAAGAAACATCTCGGTAGTTGTATTCTTTGCTGTCGGGAAGAAAATTTGCTGAAGCACTCTCTTCATCACGCAAATGGAAGATTAAACTATTTTCTTCAGCTACTTCTACTAACGCAATTTCATCCACACTCTTGAGCGAAGACAAGTCGGTTGAAGACAAGGGGAAGTTGTGGAAAAGCGCCCATTTTTTAAACTTATTTTCCAAGGTTTGAATGTTGTCAATACCCAAACTAAGAAAAGCTGTCATGCTATTTGGGACAGCTTGTGCAACAAACGATTTCTTTGGTGTACTGTTTTGAAGAAGTCCAACAGGATCTCCAAGCGAATCGACAATTTGTAACAAACCGTCTAGCTCAACATCTTCTGCAGTGAAGGTTACATCATAAGTCGCCCAACTTTGCCCAATACTGGGGAACAATGGTAAAGAATCAAATACTTCACTAAATGTTTTCTCGCCTTTTCCTTGTAAGTGCATATTCACGGACGCTTGAACGTCAGCCGTTTTTGTAATGGAATAGAAACGTGTATTACGAATGGCTTTTGCCTTTTGTTTGTAATTTCGAATACAATTTTCCAATACTATTTTGGTGTCTGAGTGTAGTGTGAAACCATCTATAAAGGCTGTAAAAATTGAGCCACTATCGTTTTTCTGTACATAAATATTCTCCCCGCTATAGGTAACTTGAGACAAGGTCAAATAGCTGCTATCAATAACCGCTTTGTAGACCACACTTAGTGCTTTTTCTTCTTTTCCGTATTTGGTTAAACTGATAAGTTGAGGAGTGATTTCTTTGCGCTGTAAAGCCGCTATTTTTTTTGTCAATACCGGAGCCGTCTTTGCTAGGTGTTTTAATACCGGATTGTTTTTTAAAGCGTTTTCTGTTTCATTAATGTCATTTAGCTGCAATACAAATTGTGTGTTTTGCGGAACCCAATCCACCAAAGTGGAGTTGCTTGTTGAGGATTGTTCACAGGCCGAAATAAAGAAGGCCAGAAACAAGAAACAAATTACTGTGTGATATGATGAGCGAAATTGCATAAATGATGGATATTGGGTGTAAAAATAAGAAACTCAAAATTCAATAGGAAGCTGTTCGGGGAGTAATCGAAATGATTTTCTGTGATGCTTACAGGAACCGACCAGTCGAATCCCTTCTCTGTGGGCTTTGGTGGGGTATCCTTTGTTGGATTTCCATTGATAGGTCGGAAACTTCTTGTCCAGTCTAAGCATAAGATCATCCCGATATGTTTTAGCTAAGATAGAAGCAGCAGCAATGTTTTGAAAACGTCCATCTCCTTTAATGAGACAGGCATGCGGAATATTTTTATACGCGTGAAATCGATTCCCATCAACAGCAATAAACTCTGGTGAAATTGATAAAAGTCCAATGGCCTTGTGCATGGCCTTGATGGATGCATGAAGGATGTTGAGTTGATCAATCTCTTTTATGGAACAATGGGCGACTGCAAAAGCTAGGGCTTCTTTTTCAATAATTGGGCGTAGGCTAAAACGTTGTTTTTCACTCAGTTTTTTTGAATCATTCAAGAGTGGGTGAGAGAAATCAGGGGGAAGTATTACCGCAGCAGCGGTTACTGGGCCAGCAAGACAGCCTCTCCCGGCTTCGTCTGTTCCGGCTTCAAGCAGTTTGCTGTATTGTATTGGTAATCCCATTTGATATAAAAAAGTCCACAAATTAATTCTATTTACGCTCTATTATAATTTTTTTCAGGCCTCATTTTCCCAAAGCCATCCATAAACTAGTATAGGTGAAACAAATTTAATCATAACTTCGCACAAAATAAAGTATTCAATGTTGCAGCGTTTTTTTGTAAGTCTTTTATTGTTGACATTCTCTTTCTCTTGGGCACATGAGCTCGAAGAGGCAACACCTATCCCCTCCACAGTAAGCACAGTTACTATTGATCAAAAACAAAAATCAAAGGGAGTCGACTCGTTGGCAGTCAAAAAAGAGAGTCCGGTCAAACGAAAAAAGTTTATTGAGCAAATGGTGGAAGAAGAAGTCATTGACACTGCGACCATAGAGATGTATCAAATCTTCCAACAGGGTAAACGAACCGTTTTTGTCGATACAACCCTGACCGTTCAGAAAGAATACAAAACAAATTTCTTGCGAAGAGATTATTTTGAGCTTTTGCCTTTTGTTAACATGGGGTCTGCCTTCAATCGATTGGGATATGATTTCACGAAAGGTTCATTGCAGCCTCAAATGGGGGCTCGCTCGAAGCATTTTTCCTTTTACGAGATTGAAGATGTTAAGTATTATAGAGTGCCCACACCTTTGACCGAATTATTTTTTAGAACCACCTTAGAGCAAGGACAGTTGTCAGATGCCCTAATTTCTGTGAATACTAGCCCGCAGTTTAATTTTGCCGTAGCTTACAGAGGAATGCGTTCGCTTGGAAAGTATGTCAATCAGCGTTCCAATGCAGAAGCATTTCGTATTTCCTTGACCTATCAAACTGAGAATGAGCGCTACAAAGCCAAAGCGCATTATGTTTCGCAAAACCTGGGGAATCAAGAAAATGGCGGAATAACCGCTGAGGGAATTGCCCTTTTTGAGTCGGGAGATCCAGACTTTATTGAGCGTTCAGTTCTCGATGTTAGCTTAAAAAGCGCAGAAAATAGCCTAAAAGGGAAGCGTTCTTTTTTAGAGCATCATTTTGCGTTGGTACAATCCGATGAAGATTCGGGCTCTAGCTGGACTATTGGACATCAAATCATGGATGAAACCAAGACATATATATATACCGACCCTTCAAATTCGGCCTATTTTGGTGGAAGGGTGTACAATACAACAATTAATGACCGAGTGCGATGGAAAATTTTCAGCAACAAATTTGAGACCAAATTAATCAATCCTCTTTTGGGTGAACTTACCGCAGGAGTTGTTTATTCTAACATTGATTATTTTTTTGAAGTACCCGAAGGCACGCCCGAAGAAGTTCTCCCGCTTGCATTAGAAACGAATCAAGGTTTTTTGAATGCAGACTATTTGTTTAAATGGCGCGGTTTTGACCTGACGGCTCATTTTAACAAAACCATACTGGGCGATCGACTTAGTGATGAGGTTAGTGTTCAGGGAAAGATTTCCTTGAAGAATGAAATTTTCTTTGAAGGTAAACTCAGCTTCATTAATAAGAGTCCAAACCTAAACTTTATCCGCTATCGTAGTAATTATGCTGCATACAATTGGCACAACGAAAATTTGGAAAACGAGAAAATCACCAATCTATCGGCCACTTTGTCTCATCCAAAGTGGGGATTCATTTCTGGTTGGTTGCAACGCCTCGATAATTTCACCTATTACAATCAGCTCTTTGCTGAGGTTGAAGCTGGGGCAGAGCAACCTCTGCTAGAAAATCAATTGTTTACCGAAGTGGTGCAAAGCGCCGATCCAATCACTTATTTGAAATTGCGTTATCAGTCCCATTACACACTCGGTAAGTTCGCCTTGACCAATACAGCACAATATCAGAAAGTAATGAACGATAACCCATCTATTGAGGTTACAGAAGCTCAGGTAATCAATGTTCCAGAATGGAATCTTCGTTCTACCATCAGTTTTAGTTCAGATGCATTTAAAAAGGCCTTATTTTTTCAAGCAGGAATCACCGGACACTATTTTACCCGTTATTATGCCGATCAATACAATCCGCTTTTGGGCGATTTTATCCGACAAGACCGACACACCATAGGCGAATATCCACGTATTGACGTATTTGTCAATGCTAAAATTAAGCAAACCCGTATTTATTTTAAGTACGAACATGTTAATTCGAGCTTCACGGGTTACGACTTTTATAGTGCTGTAGGATACCCTTATCGTGACCGTATCATTCGCTTTGGAGTAGTTTGGAATTTTTTTCAATAAGCTAAGAAGCTGTTAAGCAATATGATGTATAGTAAATAAAGAAAAACTGAAAACATTTTCATTAAGTGTGTTGTGTAATGCAAAAAAGCGTTCTATATTTGCACCCGCTAAGGGGTTAAAGTCTTAGCAAACGATCTTTGAAAAATTAGAAAATGACAGCGTGTATCATAGATACATGAAGAATAAAACCATTTTGAGACAATCAATTTACTTTAGTTGTAGACAAATTAAAACAAACTACAACGAAGAGTTTGATCCTGGCTCAGGATGAACGCTAGCGGCAGGCCTAACACATGCAAGTCGAGGGGTAACAGAGAGTGCTTGCACTTTGCTGACGACCGGCGCACGGGTGCGTAACGCGTATGCAACCTACCTTTTACTGGAGGATAGTCAATAGAAATGTTGAATAATACTCCATACGATCTTTGAGTGGCATTACTTAAAGAAGAAAGCTCCGGCGGTAAAAGATGGGCATGCGTCCTATTAGTTAGTTGGTGAGGTAATGGCTCACCAAGACTTCGATAGGTAGGGGCCCTGAGAGGGGGATCCCCCACACTGGTACTGAGACACGGACCAGACTCCTACGGGAGGCAGCAGTGAGGAATATTGGACAATGGAGGCAACTCTGATCCAGCCATGCCGCGTGCAGGAAGACTGCCCTATGGGTTGTAAACTGCTTTTATACAGGAAGAAACCTACTTACGTGTAAGTAGCTGACGGTACTGTAAGAATAAGGATCGGCTAACTCCGTGCCAGCAGCCGCGGTAATACGGAGGATCCAAGCGTTATCCGGAATCATTGGGTTTAAAGGGTCCGTAGGTGGTCCATTAAGTCAGAGGTGAAATCCTATCGCTCAACGATAGAACTGCCTTTGAAACTGATAGACTTGAGTTATTGTGAAGTAGTTAGAATATGTAGTGTAGCGGTGAAATGCATAGATATTACATAGAATACCGATTGCGAAGGCAGATTACTAACAATATACTGACACTGAGGGACGAAAGCGTGGGTAGCGAACAGGATTAGATACCCTGGTAGTCCACGCCGTAAACGATGGTCACTAGCTGTTTGACCAACATTGGTTGGTTGAGTGGCTAAGCGAAAGTGATAAGTGACCCACCTGGGGAGTACGCTCGCAAGAGTGAAACTCAAAGGAATTGACGGGGGCCCGCACAAGCGGTGGAGCATGTGGTTTAATTCGATGATACGCGAGGAACCTTACCAGGGCTTAAATGTACGTTGCATGATTTAGAGATAGATCTTTCTTCGGACTACGTACAAGGTGCTGCATGGTTGTCGTCAGCTCGTGCCGTGAGGTGTCAGGTTAAGTCCTATAACGAGCGCAACCCCTATCGTTAGTTGCCATCAGGTCATGCTGGGAACTCTAACGAGACTGCCGGTGCAAACCGCGAGGAAGGTGGGGATGACGTCAAATCATCACGGCCCTTACGTCCTGGGCCACACACGTGCTACAATGGCAGGTACAGAGAGCAGCCACTCCGCGAGGAGGAGCGAATCTATAAAACCTGTCTCAGTTCGGATCGCAGTCTGCAACTCGACTGCGTGAAGCTGGAATCGCTAGTAATCGGATATCAGCCATGATCCGGTGAATACGTTCCCGGGCCTTGTACACACCGCCCGTCAAGCCATGGAAGCTGGGGGTACCTGAAGTCGGTGAGCGAAAGCAGCTGCCTAGGGTAAAACTAGTAACTGGGGCTAAGTCGTAACAAGGTAGCCGTACCGGAAGGTGCGGCTGGAACACCTCCTTTCTAGAGAAAGACGACTAAGGTAGATTGAGTTGAAGAATGCGTTTTATTCAGCTGTCATTTTTTTTATAATATACTAAGTACACCTAAGTAGGAAGTAGAGTCTCGTAGCTCAGCTGGTTAGAGCGCTACACTGATAATGTAGAGGTCGGCAGTTCGAGTCTGCCCGAGACTACTTTTTTTCTGCGAGGGTTTTTTAGTAAAAAGGAAATTCTAGAGGTTGGGATTCCACTTTTAGGGCCAACCATATGAGTTGACTTTAAAATGGGGGATTAGCTCAGCTGGCTAGAGCGCCTGCCTTGCACGCAGGAGGTCATCGGTTCGACTCCGATATTCTCCACGGTTCTATAGGCTAGAATGGGAAGATTAAGCATTTGTTATCCAACATTTAGTGCTTAATATTTTGGTTTTAGTTGACAATTAGAAAGACGTTCATTGACATATTGAAAATAGATACAAAAAATAGAAACGTATCAATCAATTTTTATAATATAAAATTTGGTTGTACGAGCAACTAGAGTAAAGAAAACTAAAGAGAAAAGTTACGATAGGCTAATTAAGGGCGTATGGGGAATGCCTAGGCTCTCAGAGGCGAAGAAGGACGTGATAAGCTGCGAAAAGCTGCGGTGAGTGGCACATACACTTTGATCCGTAGATATCCGAATGGGGCAACCCGGCATATTGAAGATATGTCACACCGTAAGGTGAGCAAACCCGGAGAACTGAAACATCTAAGTACCCGGAGGAGAAGAAAACAAAAGTGATTCCGCTAGTAGCGGCGAGCGAACGCGGATTAGCCCAAACCACAGTTGTTACGGCAATTGTGGGGTTGTAGGACCACGACATTTGATGCTAAACGAACTAGAATCTACTGGAAAGTAGGACCATAGAGGGTGATAGTCCCGTATAGGTAAGTTGAGTTATTGATAGTGGTATCCTGAGTAGTGCGGGGCACGTGAAACCCTGCATGAATTTGCCGGGACCATCCGGTAAGGCTAAATACTCCTGAGAGACCGATAGTGAACCAGTACCGTGAGGGAAAGGTGAAAAGAACCCTGAATAAGGGAGTGAAATAGATCCTGAAACCATACGCTTACAAGCGGTCGGAGCAGACTTGATCTGTGACGGCGTGCCTTTTGCATAATGAGCCTACGAGTTACCGTTGCTAGCAAGGTTAATCGATTCAGTCGAGGATCCGTAGCGAAAGCGAGTCTGAATAGGGCGTATAGTTAGTAGTGGTAGACGCGAAACCGTGTGATCTACCCATGAGCAGGTTGAAGCTTTGTTAACCCAAAGTGGAGGACCGAACCCGTTGACGTTGAAAAGTCTTGGGATGACTTGTGGGTAGGGGTGAAAGGCCAATCAAACTCGGAAATAGCTCGTACTCCCCGAAATGCATTTAGGTGCAGCGTTGTAATAGTTTTATAGAGGTAGAGCTACTGATTGGATGCGGGGGCTTCACCGCCTACCAATTCCTGACAAACTCCGAATGCTATAAAATGATTTTACAGCAGTGAGGGCATGGGTGCTAAGGTCCATGTCCGAGAGGGAAACAACCCGGACCATCAGCTAAGGTCCCCAAGTGTATACTAAGTTGAATAAACGAGGTTTGACTGCCCAGACAGCTAGGATGTTGGCTTGGAAGCAGCCATTCATTTAAAGAGTGCGTAACAGCTCACTAGTCGAGCGGTCGAGCATGGATAATAATCGGGCATAAGTATACCACCGAAGCTATGGCATTCTGTAAAGATGGGTAGGGGAGCATTCTATGGGCGTTGAAGGAGAACTGCGAGGTTTTCTGGAGCGCATAGAAAAGAAAATGTAGGCATAAGTAACGACAATGCGGGCGAGAAACCCGCACACCGAAAGACTAAGGTTTCCTCAGCTATGCTAATCAGCTGAGGGTTAGTCGGGACCTAACGCGAACCCGAAGGGGGTAGTGGATGGACAACCAGTTAATATTCTGGTACCTGCCGGCGCTAAACGTGACGGAGGGGATGAGTTATTGCGTACTGACGGAATAGTACGTTGAAGCAACTGTTAAGGTTGTGATAGTACACCAAGGCTTCGGCTGCGGTGATAATATAGCAAATCCACTTCCAAGAAAAGCAAGCCAGGCAGCCCGTACCGTAAACCGACACAGGTAGTTGGGATGAGAATTCTAAGGTGCTCGAGAGATTCATGGCTAAGGAACTAGGCAAAATGGGCCCGTAACTTCGGGAGAAGGGTCGCCAGCAGTAATGCTGGCCGCAGTGAAGAGGTCCAGGCGACTGTTTATCAAAAACACAGGACTCTGCAAAATCGAAAGATGACGTATAGGGTCTGACACCTGCCCGGTGCCGGAAGGTTAAGTGGAGATGTTAGCTTCGGCGAAGCATTCAAATGAAGCCCCGGTAAACGGCGGCCGTAACTATAACGGTCCTAAGGTAGCGAAATTCCTTGTCGGGTAAGTTCCGACCTGCACGAATGGTGCAACGATCTGGACACTGTCTCAGCCATGAGCTCGGTGAAATTGTAGTATCGGTGAAGATGCCGATTACCCGCTACGGGACGAAAAGACCCCGTGCACCTTTACTATAGCTTCGTATTGACCTTGGATAAGTAATGTGTAGGATAGGTGGGAGACATTGAAGCGGCGTCGCCAGGCGTTGTGGAGTCATTGTTGAAATACCACCCTTTGCTTATCTAGGGCCTAACCCCAAAAGGGAACAGTGCGTGGTGGGTAGTTTGACTGGGGTGGTCGCCTCCAAAAGAGTAACGGAGGCTTCTAAAGGTACCCTCAGCACGCTTGGTAACCGTGCGTAGAGTGCAATGGCATAAGGGTGCTTGACTGAGAGACCTACAAGTCGATCAGGTTGGAAACAAGAGCATAGTGATCCGGTGGTTCCGCATGGAAGGGCCATCGCTCAAAGGATAAAAGGTACGCCGGGGATAACAGGCTGATCTCCCCCAAGAGCTCACATCGACGGGGGGGTTTGGCACCTCGATGTCGGCTCGTCACATCCTGGGGCTGGAGAAGGTCCCAAGGGTTGGGCTGTTCGCCCATTAAAGTGGCACGCGAGCTGGGTTCAGAACGTCGTGAGACAGTTCGGTCTCTATCTGTAGTGGGCGTTAGAAATTTGCGTGGATCTGTCTTTAGTACGAGAGGACCGAGATGGACTGACCTCTGGTGTATCGGTTGTTCCGCCAGGAGCATTGCCGAGTAGCTACGTCGGGAAGGGATAAGCACTGAAAGCATATAAGTGCGAAACCCACCACAAGATGAGATTTCTTTTAAGGGTCGTAGGAGACGACTACGTTGATAGGTCATAGGTGTAAAGGCAGTAATGTCATAGCCGAGTGATACTAATTACCCGTAGGCCTATCGTCAACCTTTTCTTTTTTCTTTTTATTTATATCAAGCTGTTATCAGTTTGTATCTTTTTTAATACTGTCAAGTTATTAGGTAGTGTCAAAAACGCTACGACAATTAAGGTGGCTATAGCAATGGGGCTCACCTCTTCCCATTCCGAACAGAGAAGTTAAGCCCATTAGCGCCGATGGTACTGCCTTGCGGTGGGAGAGTAGGTCGTCGCCTTCTTCAAAACCCTCTACAGAAATGTAGGGGGTTTTTTTATACCCAATGGTTTAGGTAAGAAATCATCATTTCGTTTCCTTTTACACAAAAATCATCTTTTTTCTGACAGTCTTGTAATTTTGTTTCTCTTGTATGGAAAGATTGTATTTTTATACCCAATAAACACAACAACATGAAGATTCTAGGTATAGGTAAAAACTACGTCAATAATAAAACCGAAATCAGTACGTATAAAAATGGCAAGCAAATTATTTTCTCTAAGCCAACGACCAGTTTGGTTTTAGCAAATGAAGACGTTCCTTATCCTCCTATTACAAAGCAGTTGGTCTATGAGGTAGAACTTGTAGCTAAAATTGGAAAACAAGGTAAGGATATCGATCAGGCAACAGCTGCCTCCTATATATCCGAACTTGCTCTAGGAATCGATTTCACGGCAAAAGATGTACTCAGCCTATACCGCGAAACAAAACACCCCTGGGATCTTGCTAAAGGCTTTGATGGCGCTGCTCCTATTTCTTCCTTCATGCCCATAAGTGATTTTAACGACCTCAATGATATTAATTTTGATCTTACCATCAATGGTGAATTAAAGCAAGTGGGGAATACGGATTTAATGATTTATAATTTCGCCGAAATTATTGTGTATGTTTCTAAATTTATGACGTTAGAGCCTGGTGATTTAATTTTTACAGGTACTCCTGCTAGTGGAACGGGTGAAACCCAAGTGGGAGATCATTACCAAGCGAAGTTAGAAGGCGAACTTTTACTCGATTTTAAGATGGTTTAACGATCTATTCTAATTTCCTCATAGCAACTCCTTTTATTACAGAGGCGGTTTTTTAGCTGTAATTCTTTTTTATCCCTCGTTTCCTTCTAGTTCAAAAATGGCATTAACAGGCTTTTTGAATAATTCGGATAAACGCAGGGCTAAAACTGTTGATGGGACGTATCTATTCTTTTCGATAGAGCTAATGGTTTGTCTTGATACGCCTATTTTAAGCGCAAGTTCTTCTTGGGTTATACCAAGTATAGCTCGTTCGATCTTAAGTCGGTTTTTCATCTACTTACTCGCTTTAAAAATTCAAAATAAAAGAGTTGTATACTCAATAAAAACCATAGGACTTGCCAGTCTCCAATTCCTTTGAATACATTCATTTGTTTTTCGAATAATGCGCTTGTTATGAAAGTAAATAGTAGGTTGGTTAAAGTGATAATTACACTAATAACAAAGGCAAAGGTATAGGATTTCATTTTTAGGTTTATCATCAACTCATCTTCTATTTTTTCTTTGGATAAGGAAATGAATAATAAGCCCAACAGTATTCCATATTTTGCCGTTTGAGTAAATAGGCCATTGTCCACTGATGTCTTATTGACAATTATACTCACCAGAGAAAATACAATTACACCGATTCCAATTGTTTTAAAACGATTGGGTAGTCGATACTTTTTTAGCTTTTTAAGGCTTTTTTTTTCACATTCTAGTGCTGAATTCATGTCCATAGGGCATATAAAGCATACAGGGCCAATCTGTAAAGAAAGGCCCTTTGTTGATTTGACTTGTTGTTTGTCTTGAGTTTAGTAGAGTAACTTCAGCTTTAAGTTTTCTTCGACCACAATTTCCCCTGAATTAACGATGGTATTGTCATTGTGACTATTGTTTTTCGCACCCCATAATTGTGCGACTTGTTTCACACGATTGTTTTTAAAGGTATTTCCATCGAGGACAACATTGATGATGCCATAGGTGTTTAGTAAAATTCCACTTTTTTCTTTAGCACCAGAGTTGGTAAAGCTGCTATTGCGAACAATGAGATTCCCTCCAACGGTTGATTCGTCATATCCACCGCGGTAATAGTCCAACACATTCGATTGAATACGATCAAAGCTGCAGTTGACGATGCTTATGTTTTCAGCATTGTATTCTCCCTTATCTTCAATTTCTTCTGATAGCTCTAGACCATTTTTACAGTTTGAAAAGGCAACATCTTTAAAGTTAAGGTGCTCCGCAAAAGAATATTTATAGGCCTTAAGGATGTAGTCAAAATCACTTACACTCCCACCGTATACGTTTAAATTATATAGACTTGACATCCCTTTTTTCAAAGGTGCAAAGGCATGTTGTTTTCCGCTTCCTTTAAGCGAAATGTTGTGAAGATCTAACTCTCCTTTTGGATGCATTTGAAACAAGGCTGTGCTAGCATCTCCTTGGTAGCTAAGTTTCACTTCTGCATCTGTTTCTGCAACTAGCTGAATTTTTTTGTCAATCACTAAAGAACGTTGAATACTATAGTTTCCTTTGGCAAGAGTAATCACATCTTCCGCTGTTGCAGTAGCTAAGTTTGCGATCAATTCTTCCGCAGTACTTACTTGGTGATTGGTTGGGTTTTCATTTTTGGTAGTGCGATCAGTAAACCAAGCCGGACCATAGTTTTCTTGTGCTAAAATAGCTGGGAAGTCTTTGCTGTTGTCTGAAACTGCCCCCGGTGCATTCTTCAAAGCACGCTTGGTTCCCAATAGGTCGGTAGCGATTGTTTCAAACTCAAACCCAGTAAACACGTCCAGATCCAATACTTTTTCTTCTGCAAAATAAAGTCCTTCTGCTTTTTCAAGTAGTGAAAAGTCCATTGGACTTAAGCCCTCTACTGGAGTAAATTGTGTTCCTTGGTTATTGATTATATTGTTTTTGAAATTAATTCCATCGATTTTATCGTGTGCAACCAAAGGAGAAGGATCTCCTGTACTGTTGTGAATAATGTTATTCGCAAATGTTGTACGGATAGGACGATCGGAACGGATTTCAGATGCAGGTAAAACATCACGTTGATCTACATTGGAACCTACCCCAAATTGAAGAGGTGAAGTACAATTGATCCAACTATTGTGCGCAATAACCACATCGGTAACTTGTATATAACGATTTAGCGGTGATTTCGGGATTCCATTCATTACCGCCAAAGGACTGCGGAAGCTCTCCCCTTTTAGGTTATAGAAGTAGTTGTTGGTTACCCAGTGCCCTGTTCCAATTAGACGAATTCCTCCGATTTGTTTTGAGTTTTCATCCCCTATAAAGTAGTTTCCATCGACAGTACAGTAGTTTCCGTGTCTTGTAACCAAAGAGCCTTCACTTTTGTAGAAAACATTGTTGCGGAATTCATTGAAATTGGTTTTACTTGAAATAATTTCTACTTCACCATTACAGCGTTCAAAATAGTTGTCAGCTACTACTGTATAGCTTGGCGCCATTGAAGTATAGCTATTCCCAATCTGAATGGTTTCTGCACTTGGTCCACCTTTTGGTGGGCGTGGCCCAAAGTGGTTGTTGTTTATACGGTGATGGTTTTTGATACTTTGATTTCCTTCCAAATCAACACGAACTGTTGGTCCTCGGTTCGATTTTCCTGCCAGATAAGAATGATCTAATTGGTTGTATCGCCCGTGAAATTGTACCCACAAATCGGTTTTATTGCGTTGCGATTTATTGAATCCTTCAATAACGACATTGGTTACACGGCTATGGAAGGCAAGTTGATCATCATCAATTTTAAAACCAATCACGGCGCGAGAAGGACTTTGACCGTTTTTAAAATGAAGTCCATCGACCACAAGATGTTTTCCACCAAGTTTTAAATCAGAATCCCCTTGGATGATTACTTCTCCAGCTGTTTCCGCAACTAGTCGAATGGGCGCATTCTCTGTTCCTTGACCAGCAAAGCGAATTTGTATATCGTTCCAAATTCCATTCGCCATCACAATATCGGTCCCGGCTTTGGCTGAGGCTATGGCCTCTTCTAGGGCTTCTGGTGTAGAAACGAGCACTTTTGTTTGAGAAGACGAGTTACCACAACTGCTTACAAGTAATAATAAGATTAGACCTATAATTGGTTGAATGCGATTTCGTTTATTTAAAAGAGAAAAAATGGAGAGTGACATAAAATTGGTTTACCAGTTTAATTTTGATAAACTTAACCATTATTAATGGTTAATACAATTTTTATGAAGCTATAAGTAGACTCTTTAATTCTATTCTTTGGTGCTATTCTGAATAAGCTGCTGGTAGAAGCGAATCCCATTTTCAATATCCCGAATGGCAATGCGTTCGTTTAGACCGTGAAAAGACTTGATGTTTCCTCGTGTTATAACCATGGGTGAAAAACGATAAATGTCCAAGGCAATGGATTCAAAGTGCTTAGCATCTGTTCCTCCAACCACTAAATAAGGTGCAACCAGGGTTTCTTGATAAATTTGCGCAATGGTTTTGTGTATGTTGTTGTACCCAAACGAATTGGTACTTGACACCTTGGAGGGTTCTGACTGCATACGTCCCTTTTCAATTTGGATACGTGGATCGTCAATCACTGCTTTGACACGCTCGATAACAAAGGCAGAACTCTCCCCAGACAGGATACGAAAGTTCACCGTTGCTTTGGCCGTTTGTGGAAGGATATTGTCTTTTATTCCACTGGTGAAAATGGTAGGTGAAATTGTTGTCCGTACCAAGGCATTTCCAGAAGCAGTTTTCTCGTATACTGCCGTTATGATGAAAGAGAATAAAGAACGGTTGGCAAAAATAATTCGGTTTAAGAGCCCCATTTCTGGCCCTAAACTTTCAATGAACCCTTCAATTGGTCCAGCTATTTTAGCAGGAAACGGATTGGTTTTTATTTTTACAATAGCCGCCGCTAGGATATCAATGGCCGTTTCTTTTTCGGGCATGGAAGAATGTCCTCCTTCTTTTTTGATGGATAACTCCAAGGAGACATAGCCTTTTTCAGCAATCCCAACTAGAGCGACATTTTTTTCAATTCCAGGGATAATTCCCTGCGAAATAGTGCCCCCCTCATCCAAGACAAATTCTGCTTGAATGTTTTCCTTTTTTAAATAGTCAACAATCATTTTTGCACCATTCAATCCACCAATTTCTTCATCATGACCAAAAGAAAGATAAAGGGTTCGTTTGGGTTGGTAGTTGTTTTTAAGTAAATGATCGACGGCTTCCATCAAACCAATGACACCAATCTTATCGTCAATGGTGCCTCTTCCCCAAAGGGTGTCATTGACGATATTGCCAGCAAAAGGAGGTTGTCCCCAGTCGGGTAAATCTTCTCTACTAACAGGAACAACATCTAGATGCGCCATTAAAACAATAGGTTTTAGGCTTGGCTCACTTCCTTCCCACTTGAATATATGACTAAAACGATTAATCCTTTTCTTTTCCAAAAGAGAATCGGCCAATGGGTAGGTGTTTTTTAAAAAGTCATTGAATTGGATAAACGCCAGGGAGTCAAAGTCAGCAGGATTTTCAGGTGAAATAGTTTTTATGCGAATAGCTTTTGCAAAATGCTCAATGGCAGTGGAGGGAATATTAGTGGTGACCATTGGGTCAAACTGTAATTGATTTGATTGGAATCTCCATGTATTGTAGCCAAGATAGAGACCAAATGCAATTAGGAGTAATAATAAGTAACGAACAAATAAAAGACTTTTTTTCATTGAATTAATTGTGATAATGTTTACTTGCGTAAATAGCGATAACGATACTGTAATCTACCAGCGACTTGATCAAAGAGCGGACGTGTAAAGGCGTAAAAAAGCTCTTGTGGAGGAGGGGGGATGAGCTCTTTTTCTTTGGCCAATCGCAATTCATCTTTTGTCAATGCGCGTTTATCACCTTGGTAGGTGGCCCAGTCATTAACCCATTGATAAGTGCTGGGGATTTTTTCTTGATAGAGTATTGTTTCCGTATCTGTATCGACGATTGCGAAGTTTAAAAGCCCACCGCTTTCAATGGTTTTTTCGAAGCGTTGTACATCAGCTTCTACTTTCCCATAAACATTCAATTTGGTTCCCAAACTGTCGGTAATCTTGCCTACTTTAACGCTGTCCCGTACTACAGTTTCTCTGGTTTCTTTAACATAGGTTTGCCCAATAAAATAGTCGTCGAAGGACAAATCAACTACATGATTTGGCACAAGTTTTTGTTCCATTAAGTTATCCATGGCGCGAAATTCAGCAAAAAAATAATTCAATTCATTGAGCCTTTGCACGAGTTGTTGTAAAAAAAATGCACTGCTGATTTCAAGCCCTTTACTGCGAACGGGGATGGTAGATACTCCAATTACTTCGGTTCCTGCAATACGCGCTTCAGTCAATAAGCGGTCAATACCGTTAAAATTTTCCTGATAAGATTTTGCTTTGGAAAACTGTCGATAAGCCTCACGTCCTGATACTTTGGTTTGCGCGCTTAACGTTTTTTTTCCTTCTTGAACATAGATAGTTGCCCCTTGAACTAAGGCGTTGTTTAACGGTTGTTGATAGTCCACCGGACTAACAACAGTCAAACAACCAGGACACTTCAAGAGCCCCAAATAAAGGTTTTGCATTCTTCTGTATTGGGCAATGACCTTGTCCCACTTAAAACGATCTTGACTTGTTTTATACTGTATTACTTTTTGTTCTGATACCTTTACGGCATAGTCATAGGCAGCTTTGAGGGTGGCCAATTGTTTTTTGCTGGCTGGGTTTTTTCGCAATTTTTTAATGGCTAATTCAACCGCTTTTTCATAGTTCCCTTTTTCAAATTGATTTTTTGAGGAAGAACACCCTAGGAAAAAAAGAAAACAAAGGGAGAGAAGAAAGCTGTAGGTTTGCTGCATGGAAGATTTTATTTAGGGGAATTTACAAATATCTTCCTACATTTAACTAAAATATTTGATATGGAAGCCTTGGACCAAATTATGAAAGCTCTGTTTACTCCCTACAGAGAACGTGTGCCCGATGTTGGAAAAATCATTGAGGCCATGAAATCAGCTGGCATGATAGCACAGGAAAGTGATATTGAGAATGACCATGTGGCCTTCCGTACCCTTGGCGTACCTAATTTAGGCATTGCTTCCTTTGAAAAGATATTTCTGCATTATGGATATACCAAGGAAGATCCCTACTACTTTGCAAAAAAGAAGTTAAACGCCTACTGGTATTCGCCCCCGTCACCCAATTATCCACGCATCTTTATAAGCGAATTACGTGTAGGCGATTTGTCAGCCGCGAGCCAACAATTGATTCATAAATTTACCACGTCAATTACTGCAGATCCTGTAGATGAAATGGATTTAGATAACCCTACCGAAGTTGGAGCTTTTTTTCACCAACCTTTATGGGAGCTCCCTATATTAGCCGAATATGAAGTCTTGTCGGTAGAAAGCGAATATGCCGCTTGGGTAATTTATAACCGATACTATTTAAATCATTACACCATTAGTGTACATCAATTAGCGGACTATGCAACCCTTGAAAAGTTCAATGCCTTTTTGGAAAGCATAGGCGTTGTGCTCAATTCTGCAGGAGGGATCATAAAGGTTAGCCCAGATGGGTTGTTACGCCAGTCTAGTTCTGTTGCTAAACTGTTTGCAGCAAAATTCTCCTGTGGTGCTTCACAAGAAATTCCGGGAAGTTATGTTGAATTTGCCGAGCGTTTGCCTTTACCAGAATTCCAGAATTTACCCAAAGAACAACTCACACGTACCCATCGAAGAGAAGGCTTTGAAGCCGGAAATGCAGATAAGATTTTTGAAAGTACCTTTCGAGAACAGACCCAAAAGGAGAAGTAATTATCCTCCTGGATTCATTTCAATTAGAACGTTGTTTTTCAAAAGCTTTGCCATGGTGAATGCTGCGGTTCCAATAATCTGATTCATGTTTTCTACATCCAATTTTTCCGCTTCATCTCCCGCTTTGTGATAGAAATCATAGTTTTGGAAATCAAAAGAGGATAGGGTCTGAGCAGGAATACTAAAGGCTTCGTAAAAGGCATAATTATCTGTTCGTTTAAAGAGATTATACTCTTTCGCCTGCGGAAGAAACTGCACAAAATTCTCAGAAACAGCATTCATTTCATCTGCCATATTCGAGAGCTCATACCCCGTCATATAAACTTGATTTTCACCTGTGGTTAGGGTAGTGCCGATCATTTCAAAATTGACCATATAAGTTAAATCCACTTTTTCGCTTTTCATGCGTTCTGCCAAATGAAAAGCACCTTTCAGTCCTTTCTCTTCATCTGCAAAGAGAGCAATCAATAGATTTTGCTCCCACTGGTGTTGGGCTAAAAAGCGAGCAATTTGTAAAACTGCTGTTGAGCCAGCAGCATTATCATTTGCGCCATTAAAAATCTGATCTCCCTCACCTTGTTGTATGCCAATATGATCTAGGTGTGCTCCCAATAAAACTGTTTTTCTTTTGGGATCATATTCTCCAACTCGCCCCACAAGATTATAAGATGTTAAACTATCGGTAACCAAAGAATCACGGTAAGCAGGATAGAAAGGTTGAATGCCATTAGTTTGTAAATAATTGGTCACATAGGCAGCTGCTTTGTGGTAGCCACCGCTTTCGGTGTCGCGGCCTTTCATGTTGTCATGGGCTAGCGTAAATAAAATGGAGCGTGTTTCTTCAACAGTGATTTGTTTACGGATTTCTGCTTGATCGAAATTTGTTTGTGCTGTACAACTTTGTAGGCTTAGACCGATGAGGAGAAGGAGTATTTTTTTCATAATTGTTTCTGATGCAAATGATTTATTTCTCGTTTAAATATATGATTTGTTCTGCATTTGTTCTCAAAACATTCCAGCCATTTTGCGAAAGTACTTCTCCGCTAATGGAAACAGGGTCAGCAACAAACTTTATTACTGCTGTATTAATTGTTTCTGTTGTTGTAGATTCCAAGAGATAATAAACGTTTTTTCCGTCTTTTTCTACTTTAAATAGAGGCGGTATTCCCTCGCTAATACCCTGTTTAATACAATGTTTGTCAATTGTTTCTTCCTCTTGATTATTGGCAAACCAGCATTTTGCATCTATAATATTCCCTTCTAATCTAATTGGTTTTGGTGCGGTTTGCTGTACAGGATAACTCAGGTTTTTTTCTACGCTGAGTATAGAATTTATTCCTTCGGTCAGCTCAATTAAAATTTTCCGATCTCGATACCGCAAAGTACCGCGAAGACGCATGCGTTTTCCATTAAATTCACCAGTTACATTTTCATTGGCAGCAATAATCGCTGCAGCACTAGAATCCTCAGATCCAACCAGCAAGGCTTGGGGTTTTAGTTCTTCTGAATAATAACCTTGATCCAAGACAATGATGGGTTTTGGTTGAGTAAAGTACACCCCACTAAAAGTTTGAATTTTAGCTGTTCCTCCATTGGATAGATTGGATAAAATTCCGGTTTGGGTGATAAAGATCAGCCCCAATAAAATAAAGCCCAAAATCAATAACCAAAGCTGACTCGTTTTGTTGGCGCGAAGGAATTGTTTTATCAATTTAATTTGAAAACCGTTTTTCATCTAGTGTGTCTTAATAGATTTTTTTTTGCTTTTTAGTAAGTTGCAAGAGGGTCCCTGAAGTATTATCTAGTAAAGACAAGGTAGCTATTTTATTGCAATTTCCCGGCCACATAACCCCCACTCCAAGCTGCTTGAAAATTATAGCCCCCAGTGATGGCGTCAACATCAATTACTTCCCCAGCAAAATACAAACCTTTATGCTGTTTACTCTCCATGGTTTTAAGGTTGATTTCGTTTAGCGCAATTCCACCACAGGTTACAAATTCCTCTTTAAAAGTAGTTTTCCCTTCTACAGTATAGCGATCATTTGTAATCGTTTCTGCCAAATGACGAAGTTTCTTTTTCCCGACTTCATTCCAACGTCGTTCAAGTGGGATTGCGTTTTTTTCTAGAAGAAAATGCCATAATCTATTTGGAAGCGCAGTTGGGTTAAATTTTGCAATTTGTTTCTGAGGAGAGGCTTGACTTACTTCAGCAAACAAGGTAAAGATACGTTCAGCATTGAACTCTTCTAGCCAATTTATACGTACATTAAAATGGTATTCTTTTCCTGCAAGTTCGCGGGCACCAAACGAAGAGGCTTTTAAAATAGCTGGACCACTCATTCCCCAATGCGTGATGAGCACCGGTCCTTGCGTTTTTATTTTTGTACCCTCAATTTTGACCTGTGCTGTTGTTGCAGCAACGCCCATTAAGGTTTTGATTTCTTCATTTGGCATGTTAAAGGTAAATAGCGAGGGAACAGGTGGAATAATGTCGAGCCCTAAATCAGCCAACCAATCAAAGCCAGTTTGCTTTGGACTTCCACCCGTGGTTACAATCACACAGTCGAAAGATTCCGTTTGATCATCGTTCAAGCGAAGCGACCATCTATTTTCGTCTTTTAACAATTGCTTTACTGCTGAAGATTGCTTGAGTTCAATTTCCTTGGTCGTGAATTCCTTTTGTAAACAATCAATAATACTCTGGGATGAATCGGAAATTGGGAACATTCGTCCATCTTTTTCAACTTTTAAGGAGACTCCACGTTCTTCGAACCAGCGAATGGTATCTGCGGGTTGAAAGGCGTGGAAAATAGAGGTCAAACTTTTTCCTCCACGAGGATAGGCCATGATGAGTTCAGGAATGTCTTGGCAGTCATGGGTAACATTACAACGTCCTCCACCTGACACCTTTACTTTTGAAAGCACCTTAGTTGTCTTCTCATATAAATTCACCTGCGCTGTTGGATGGTGTTCTTTGGCAGATATGGCTGCAAAAAATCCTGCGGCTCCTCCACCAATAACAGCTACTTTTTTTATTTTTCCCATTTTATTCAAAGATAGGGTTGTATTTTTAGTACATGAAACATATCGCTTTTCTTCTGCTTTTATTTCCAAGTATCCTTTTCGCCCAAAAAAAAGACTTGGCGAAATCAACCCTTATCATTCCCCCTAAGCAGGTTGTGACCGTCGATTATCCCTATTATAAGGGTTTTAGGGTAAAGGTATGGAACGAGGCTAAATTTGAAGTAGGTGTTTCTGCACGAAATAAAGAAACAGATTCTCTTCAAAAAGGCTTTGGTTTGAACAAAGGGGCTTCTGCAAGCTTATCCGTAGAAGAAGACATGTATCTACAGTTTGAAAACCGTTTTTTTGCTCCGTTGAAGGTGGAATATATCATTTTCAAAGGGAAGCCAGGGAAAAATAAAGTGGGTGAATTAACCGCTCAACGGGGTTTTTATTTGTTAAATACGACAGCTCAAGCTATTCCCTTGAAAATTCCTGGAATCATGAATCCTAATCTATCTCCTTTTTCTAAAAGTGGAGTTGATTTGCCCATTGGTCAAAAAATATTGTTGTCTGTTGCTGGAAAAGACCTTTTGCTGTTGACCGTTTCAGACTCTATTCCAAAAGGAGCACAAGTCAACGTTGCAGATCTAATTGATCGGGCCTTGAACAAAGAGTAAATTATTTATTTACCCAGCGTATCTTGACAGTTTTGATACTCGAATTTGTCTCAACATTTATTTTTGTTTTTTCAAACCCCATTTTTAGATAAAACCCCATTGGCGATTGATATAAATCTCCTTCAATTTTTGGTAATTCATTTGTTTCAATAACCCACCCATTAATACTTTTATGTTGTTTTCTTCCCAGCTCAACCAATGAACGTCCAATTCCTCTTTTGTGTAAATCGTTATTGACAAGAATAGTAAACCAGCGTTCATCTTCTCTAATAAAATCGCACCACCATCCTTCGATTGATTTGTTTTTCATATGAAGGATATGATGATGATCAGTGTAAGAAATAAAGTAGTTTTTTAGATCTTGCCAGTGATCGAAATGAAAGGCTACAGGGTAAACTTTGTTCCATAACAGAAAAATTATTTGGAATTGTTTCTCTGTTAACTCTTTTTGATGAAGAAACATATTTGCTGATTTGCGTTTAAAAATGATATTTCTTGTTCGACATCTCAATATAAACAAAAAAAGCCCCACCATATGGTGGGGCTTTTACACTTTATTTTGGTTTAAACGGCAACTAGATCCCCAGCTACGTTCTTTTGCGGAAGGGTAGAATGCCCCATTAAATGCATGTCAATTTGATGTGCAGCTTCTCTTCCTTCAGAAATTGCCCATACAATTAGCGATTGTCCACGACGAACATCCCCAGCCGTAAATACATTTGGTTTGTTTGTTTGGTAACGCTTTTCGCCTTTGATGTTTCCACGTTCATCATAGGTCAAGCCTAGTTGTTTTGGAATACTTTTTTCTGGTCCGGTAAATCCAAGTGCTAATAGAGCCAAATCACATGGCCATTCTTTTTCACTTCCTTCGCGTTCTATCAATTGTGGGCGTTGTCCAGGAATTTTTTTCCATTGCACTTCAACTGTTTTCAACCCTTTAATATGTCCTTTTTCGTCTCCTATGAATTCTTTGGTTAGTATTGACCACTCACGGTGAATTCCTTCTTCATGAGAAGAAGAAGTTTTTAGCTTAAAGGGCCAGTAAGGCCATGGGTTTTCGTCTGTACGTTTGTCAGATGGTTTTGGCATGATTTCAAAGTTGGTCACACTTTTTGCACTGTGACGATTTGACGTACCAATACAGTCAGAGCCAGTATCTCCACCGCCAATAACGATAACATCTTTTCCGGTTGCAAGGAATTTTTCCTCTCGTTCCAATTGCCCATCCACTGCTTTGTTGTTGTGCGGTAAAAAGTCCATGGCTTGTACCACTCCGTTAAGGTCAGATCCAGGAATTGGTAATTGCCCGCGAATCGTTGCACCCATACATAATAATATCACATCAAAGTCGGCTTCTAATTGTTCGGCCGATATATCTTTTCCAATCTCTGTATTGATGGTAAACGTAATGCCTTCTTCTTCTAAGATGGCCATACGACGGTCAATCACATGTTTTTCCATTTTGAAATCTGGAATGCCATAACGTAAAAGACCACCAATTTTATTGTCGCGTTCAAAGACGGTAACCTTGTGTCCTGCACGATTTAATTGTTGTGCAGCAGCGAGTCCGGCAGGACCAGAACCAACAATGGCTACTGATTTCCCTGTGCGTTGTAGAGGGGGTTGTGCTTTAATCCAGCCTTCATTGAAACCGCGTTCAACAATATATTTTTCAATCAACTCAATAGAAACTGGCGGGTTTACAATCCCCAGTACACAAGCTTCTTCACAAGGAGCAGGACACAAACGACCCGTAAATTCAGGGAAGTTATTCGTGGAATGTAAAATAGTCAATGCTTTTTCCCATTCGTTTTTATAGACAGCGTCATTAAAGTCAGGAATTAAATTACCTAGTGGACATCCACTGTGACAAAAAGGAACGCCACAATCCATACAACGACCCCCCTGTTCTTGGAGTTGTTCTGTTTTCGGAGCGACTGTAAATTCCTTGTAATTTTCTATTCGTTCTTTAGGGGCAATCGCTTCTTCCTTGATGCGATCGAATTCCATAAATCCTCTTAATTTTCCCATGATATTAAGCCTTAAGTTCTTGTTCTTTTTCTGCTGCTAAAAGCGCTAATGCTTTCTTGTAGTCGGTTGGCATGACCATGATGAAGTTCTTGGAACTATCTGGCCAGTCCTTTAAAATTGTCGCTGCTTTGCTACTTGATGTATAGTCATTGTGATTGACCAATAAATTCTTCACCGTTTCACGGTCTTGATCGGTTAGGTCTTCTAATTCGACCATTTCAAGGTTGAATTTCTTTTCATCGAAAGTCCCGTCTGCACTGTATAAATAAGCAATACCCCCGCTCATTCCAGCAGCAAAATTACGTCCAGTTTCTCCTAAGATGAGGGCAATTCCTCCCGTCATATATTCACAACCGTGATCTCCAATTCCTTCTACTACTGCGGTTGCACCCGAGTTACGGACACAGAAGCGTTCTCCTGCAATACCGTTAATGTAGGCTTCTCCAGTAACTGCACCGTACAAGGCTACATTTCCAATAATAACATTTTCGTCGGCTTTAAAGGTAGCTTCTTTAGGAACTTCAGCAATTAATTTCCCTCCAGAAAGTCCTTTTCCAAAGTAATCATTACAGGTTCCAGAAACTTTCATAAAGAGCCCTTTGGCTGCAAAAGCACCAAAACTCTGTCCAGCAGTTCCAGTGAACTTCAAACTCAAGGTGTCTTCAGGTAGCCCGTTAGCTCCGTGAATTTTAGAAATTTCGTTGGAAAGGATTGCTCCAACCGTTCGATCGGTGTTTTTGATCGGAAATTCCAAATGCTGTTCTTCTTTTCTGTAGATTGCCGGGTGAGCTTCTTGTATGATTTTAAAGTCAATGACATTTTCAAGACCATGGTCTTGCTTTTGCGTATTGTGAAGTTTCACCTTTGGTCCCACCTCAGGTTTGTATAAAATTTTTGATAGATCAATGCCTTGTGCTTTGAAGTGGTCTACCGCCTTTTTCATGTTTATTTTTTGGGATTGACCCACCATTTCCTGGATGGTTCTAAACCCTAGTTCAGCCATGATTTGTCTCAATTCTTCTGCGACAAAGTACATGAAGTTAATCACATGTTCGGGCTTCCCTTTAAAGTTCTTTCTCAACTCAGGATCTTGAGTGGCAATACCAACAGGGCAAGTGTTTAAGTGGCAGGCGCGCATCATGATACATCCCGAAGCAACAAGGGGAGCGGTTGAGAAACCAAATTCCTCAGCACCTAACAAACAAGCGATCGCAACATCACGGCCAGTTTTCATTTGTCCGTCACATTCTAGAACGATACGGTTACGCAAATCGTTCATCACCAAGGTTTGTTGCGCTTCGGCAATTCCAAGTTCCCAAGGAAGACCAGCGTGTTTTAGTGATGTAAGTGGAGATGCTCCAGTACCACCATCAAAACCAGAAATAAGAATAACATCTGCTTTCGCTTTGGCTACACCAGCAGCGATTGTTCCAACTCCCGCTTCAGAAACTAATTTTACGTTTACCCTAGCTTCACGATTGGCATTTTTCAAGTCATAGATCAATTGTGCTAAATCTTCGATCGAATAGATATCGTGATGCGGAGGAGGTGATATTAAACCTACATAGGGTGTGGAGTTTCGCACAGAAGCGATATATGGGTTTACTTTTGGCCCAGGCAATTGACCGCCTTCTCCAGGTTTGGCCCCTTGCGCCATTTTAATTTGAATTTCTTTGGCCGAAGAAAGGTAGTGACTTGACACACCAAAACGACCAGAGGCAACCTGCTTAATGGCTGAGTTACGCCAGTTTCCATTGTTGTCGGGTTGGAAGCGTTTAGGGTCTTCTCCTCCTTCACCAGAATTACTTTTCCCGCCAATACGGTTCATCGCAATAGCAAGGTTTTCGTGCGCTTCTGCAGAAATAGATCCCAAAGACATGGCCCCTGTTTTGAAGCGTTTAACGATTTCTGTCCAAGGTTCTACTTCTTTGAGGGGAATGGGATCAAAGCTTGAAAACTCAAATAAACCACGGAGAGTCATTAGTTTCTCCGATTGTTCATTGACCATTTTGGCATAAACATCATAGCTTTCCCATTTATTTTGGTTGACCGCTTGCTGAAGTTTAGCAATGGTAGTTGGATTCAGCATATGGGCTTCACCATCTCTACGCCAGCGGTATTCTCCACCTATTTCTAGGTCAAGACCACCAAGTCCTTCTTTGCTAAATGCTTTTTTGTAGCGACGCGTAATTTCACGCTCAATTTCATATAAGCCAATTCCTTCAATTCGTGTAGTAGTATCGCAGAAAAATTGATCCACAAATTTTTCGCTCAATCCTAAAGCTTCAAATATTTGCGCACCACGGTAGGAGTGAAGTGTTGATATTCCAATCTTATTCATCACTTTAACAATTCCTTTGGCAATGGCTTGATTGAAATTGTCAATGGCAACTTCGGCGGTGATGCCCTTAATGTTTCCTGATTCAACTTGATATTCGATGATTTCATTCACCATGTAGGGGTTAATGGCACTTGCGCCATACCCAAATAAACATGAGAAATGATGGGGCTCTCTTGGTTCAGCAGATTCGATTACAATACCAAAGTTGGAGCGTTTTTTCAAACGTTTGAACGCATTGTGTGTGTGAGCACAGGCCATTAACATTGGAATGGGAGCGAAATAATTCGACACCCCTCTGTCGGTAAGTAAAACAATATTGGCTCCTTTGTCTACTTCTTTTTCAATACTCTTTACCATCTCGTCCAAGGCGGTTTCAAGTCCATTCATTCCTTTGTGAACCTCATATAAGGTTGGAATAACAACCGTTTTAAAGTCGGGATGATCAATGTGTTTGATCTTGTCTAAATCTTCATTAGAGATAACGGGATTTTGAATGTTCAGCTTTTTCGCATGTGCTGCACCGATATCAAAAATGTTGAGATCATTCCCAATGCTTAGCGAGGTATCAGTTACCACTTCCTCACGAATTCCATCTAAAGGAGGGTTGGTTACTTGTGCAAACAGTTGTTTGAAGTAGTTGTATAATAATTGTGGGCGGTCAGACAAAACTGCTAGAGGAGTGTCTGTTCCCATAGAACCAATGGCTTCTTTCCCCTGGAGACTCATGGGGAGGATGACGGTTTTAAAGTCTTCTTGGGTGTAGCCAAAAACACGCAAACGTGTTTCGTAGTCTTCGGACTCTACTTCTAGGTGGTTTCCAGTGTAAGGTACTTTTGCTAAGGGTAATAAATTGTTGTCTAACCATTCTTGGTATGGACGCGCTGTAGCTACCTGTGATTTAATCTCTTTATCTTCAATGATACGTCCTTCGTCCATGTTTACCAAGAACATACGTCCTGGTTCTAAACGACCGTGTTTTTCAACATTTGCTGGATCAATATCCAAAACGCCAACCTCCGATGACATGACAACATAACCATCTTTGGTTACCGTATAACGCGATGGGCGTAGTCCATTTCGGTCCAAAAGTGCTCCAATGAATTTTCCATCCGTAAACGGAATAGAAGCTGGTCCATCCCAAGGCTCCATGATACAAGCATTGTATTGGTAGAATGCCTTCTTAGCAGGATCCATTGATTTGTGTTTTTCCCAGGCTTCTGGCACCATCATCATCATTACCTCCGGTAAAGATCGGCCAGTAGCTAAAAGCAACTCTACGACCATATCCATAGAAGAGGAGTCGGATTTCCCTTTCAAGATGACAGGTAAAATTTCTTTGATATCATCGCCAAACAAATCGCTTTTGAAGAGCTCTTCACGCGCTTGCATGCGGCTGTAGTTTCCTCTAAAGGTGTTTATTTCTCCGTTGTGACACATATAGCGAAACGGTTGGGCTAAATCCCAAGTTGGGAAGGTGTTGGTTGAGAAACGCTGGTGAACCAAAGCCAAACGTGTAACAACAAGAGGGTCAGAAAGGTCAGTATAATAGGGCTCAATATCTTCAGGAACAAGGAGTCCTTTGTAAATGAGTGTATGCGTGGAGAGAGAAGGTAAATAGAAGTAGTTGGCTTCTGAAAGTTTGGATTGATAAATAGTATGTTCTGCTATTTTACGGGCAATGAATAATTTCACGTTAAATTCATGATCCGTGTATGTCTTGTCTCCTTTTCCAATAAAAACTTGTGCAATATATGGTTCAGTTTGAGAAGCAATTCGACCAACAACACTTTTGTTGACGGGAACTTTACGCCATCCCAAGACAGCAAGTCCTTGCTTTTGAATTTCATTTTCAAAAACTTTAATGCAATAATCACGCTGATTGTCTTTTTGGGGTAGAAAGGTCATTCCCACAGCATATTGATGTAATTCTGGTAAATCAAAATAAACATTTTTTACCAAGAAATCATGCGGAATCTCGATTAAAATCCCTGCACCATCTCCTGTTTTTCCATCAGAACTTACCGCCCCACGGTGTTCTAGCTTAACAAGGATGTCGAGTGCTTTTCCAATGATATCATTGGTTTTCTTTCCTTGGAGACTGCAAATGAAGCCTGCGCCACAGTTATCGTGCTCAAAATCAGGGGAATAAAGCCCTTGTTTTTTTGGTAACATATTGTTTTGATTTTTTTTCGAATCTCAAATTTAATTTAAAATACTAGATTGGTACCGCTAAGATTATTTAAACTTTCTGCTTTTCAAGACTTTTACAGTTGAGCAATCTTTTTTTTAATATTTCACAATTCATAGAGACCCCTATTGAAAAAAACGTAAAAAACAGCTTACTTTTGATAAGAAATCAATTGTTTTCATGGAATATTTAGAAATTACTGTTTTGGGCGTAATGTCGGGTACTTCTCTTGACGGAATTGATTTTGCCATTGTAAAGTTTGTGCAAGCCAATGGATGGTCTTTTGAAGTGATGGAAGCCACAACAGTTCCATATTCAACTGAATGGGGGTCAAGACTGAAGACAGCTGTAACTCTAGATGCCAAAAACAGAGCATTACTTGACATAGAGTACACCCTTTTTTTAGGAGAGAGAATTACGTTTTTTTTAGCAGAACATCAAGGCTATTCAATCGATTTTGTGAGCTCTCATGGACACACTGTATTGCACCAGCCTCAACAGGGTGTGACTCATCAAATGGGGAATTTATCTTCTCTGGCGCAACAACTGCAGCACAAAGTGATTTGCGATTTCAGAACAGCCGATGTTGCCCTAAAAGGGGAAGGAGCTCCCCTGGTTCCGGGTGCAGAAATTCATTTGTTCAATTCGTATGATGCCTGTGTTAATCTTGGTGGCTTCGCCAATATTTCAATCTTAAAGGGAACACACCAAAAAGCGTATGATGTCTGTGCGGTCAACGTTGTAATGAATGCATTGGCCAATAAATGTGGTCAAGACTATGATAAAAACGGGGAGCTTGCCCGAGCAGGAAAAACAATCCCAGCACTTTTTTTGGCCTTACAAAAACTTCCGTTTTACCAAAAAGAGATCCCTAAATCGCTAGGCATCGAGTGGGTTAATGTAGAAGTAACTCCTTTGCTGCACAACTTTGTTCACCATAACGTTGAAGATATCCTCCATACGTATACTTGGCATGTTGCAATGGAGATTGCAAAAAACCTCCCGCGTGAGGGAAGTGTTTTGTTTAGCGGAGGAGGGGCTTACAATAGTTATTTAATGGAATTAATACAACAGGAGACCTCAGCGCAAATCGTTCTTCCTCCACCACAAATCATAGAATTTAAAGAAGCCATTGTTTTTGCTTTTTTAGGGGTTTTACGTGATTTAGATCAACCCAATTGTTTTTCTCGATTTACGGGGAGCATCTGCGATCACAGCAGTGGAAAGATTTTTTATCCTTAGAAACTTTTAGTTCATATTTAAATCCCTATTTTCGTTTTTCTAACCAAAAAGGCAACTCAAATGCCTGAATTTTTTCAATTAAATGGAATTATTACTAATCGCAATATTTGTTTTAGGCTATCTAGCCATAACACTCGAACATACTCTAAAAATAGATAAGTTGATTCCTGCACTGGCAATGATGGCTTTGTTATGGGCTATTATAGCGCTTGCGCATCTTCCTGTTTTTGATGTAGATACATCCTTGAAAGAATTAGTTCCTTCTCATATTGAGGAAATTTTATTGCATCATTTAGGTAAAACAGCCGAGATTATTATTTTCTTATTAGGGGCCATGACCATTGTTGAAATCATCGATTATTTTAATGGTTTTGCAGCGATTAAAGCTTTTATTAAAACGAAATCAAGGAAATCTTTGTTGTGGATTTTTGCCATTTTAGCATTTATTCTTTCCGCGATAATTGATAACCTAACGGCCACCATCGTTTTGATAACCATTTTACAGAAAGTGATTTTGGATCGAGATACGCGCTTGTGGTTCGCCGGTTTAATAATTATTTCTGCCAATGCAGGTGGTGCTTGGTCTCCCATAGGCGATGTTACCACAACAATGCTGTGGATTGGAAACAAAGTAACCACAGGAAAACTAATTGCTTATTTGTTAATACCTTCTGTTGTGTGTGTGGTTGTACCCGTCTTTGTTGCGTCACTTCTACCGGCTTTTAAAGGAGAGATCCCTACAGTAGAAGATCAGGAAGAAGATCCTATTCATCCAAGGGGTGCTAATATGCTGTATTTGGGACTATCGGCAATTGTTTTTGTTCCGGTATTTAAAACAGTAACCCATCTTCCACCCTATGTTGGAATGATGTTCTCCCTGGCAATTGTAGCCACCTTCGCCGAAATATTTAGTGCGACCAAAATTAGCATTACTTCAATCGATCAAGATCACGACGATGCGTCTCATAACAGTCCGGTTCATAAGTCACTTTCTAAAATTGAATTGCCAAGTATTTTATTCTTCTTGGGAATTTTATTGGCTGTTGCGGCCCTAGAATCTTTAGGAATGCTATTTGGCTTTGCAGAGAGTTTAAACACCGCTATTCCAAATACAGATATCGTTATCATGTTATTGGGAATAGGCTCTGCCGTTATTGACAATGTTCCTCTGGTCGCTGCATCAATGGGAATGTTCTCGCAAGGAACAGATGACCCGCTATGGCATTTTATTGCTTTTTCTGCAGGGACAGGCGGGAGTATGTTGATCATTGGTTCTGCCGCTGGAGTTGTAGCGATGGGAATGGAGAAAATTGACTTTTTCTGGTACTTAAAAAAGATTTCTTGGTTAGCCTTCATCGGCTTTTTAGCTGGTTCAATCACCTTTATGCTTTTACGCGGATATATCGCTTAAATCGGATAATTTATTCGGTTTTCATTCGTTCTTAATTAAAAAGGAAACACTATGATCCAAACTGCTTATATTTTGTTTTTTCAAGAGAACCCTCTTCAGGAGAAGAAAACCTTGTCTCTGATCGAATTAATTCGCGATGGAGGGATGGGAGGCCAGCTCATTATTGGGCTTTTATTTGTTCTTCTCTTGATTGCCATTTACATTTATTTTGAACGTTGGTTTGCGATACGTGCAGCCAATAAAATAGATAAGAACTTCATGGATCAAATAAGACTCTATGTGGGGCAGGGGAAAATTGAAGCTGCTCAAGCGCTATGTATCAAAGAGGATTTTCCTGTTGCACGCCTAATTGCAAAAGGAATTTCTCGTATTGGTCGCCCGCTCGACGACATCAATACTACCATTGAAAATGCAGGTCGTTTAGAAGTATACAAGTTGGAGAAAAATGTAAGTGTTTTGGCAACCATTGCCGGAGCAGCCCCAATGATTGGCTTTTTGGGTACCGTGATAGGAATGATCTTGTCCATTTTTGAAATCTCTAATGCAGGAGGGAACATTGACATGAAGTTATTGTCGGATGGTCTATACACTGCAATGACGACCACCGTAGCCGGATTAATTGTTGGAATTGTAGCCTATATTACTTATAACCACTTAGTCGTAAAAACCAACAAAGTGGTGTATCAAATGGAAGCAACTTCCTTTGAGTTTTTAGACCTTTTGAACGAACCAGCGGCTTAAATGAATTTACGCGGACGCAATAAAATATCGCCAGAGTTCAACATGTCGTCTATGACGGACATTGTTTTTTTGCTATTAATTTTCTTCATGATAGCTTCTACACTCGCCAAGCAGTTAGACACTATTGAGGTAAAACTGCCACAAGCAAAGGGGAAGACCGAAAACCGACAATCTCTAGCGGTAACAATAAATGAGAACAACCGTTTTTTTATTGATGGAGTACGAGTGAGTAAAGCCAGTGTTAAAAAAGAATTGTTGACGTTACTTTCTCAAAAAGAGGATAAGGTGATTATTCTTCGTGCCCAAAAAACGGTTCCTTTAGAAGAAGTGGTCTATGTTATGAACATTGCCAATCAGAATGCAATCAAGGTTGTGTTGGCTGTAGATTCACAATAAGATGAGATACCTAAAAACACCTCATGAACGTAAATCGGCGGTATTGACTTCTGTCATTGCTGTGCTTTTACTTTTATTATTGTCGTTTGTGGGCCTTCAGTATTTTGACCCACCCATTAGCTATGGTATGGAAGTGAATTTTGGAACGAGTAGTCAGGGAAAAGGTAAAACTCAACCCCTTAAAACTGTGGCCAGTCAACCCAAGCCAAATCAACAGCAGTCGAAGCCAACCCCAGTTCAACCTAAAGCAGAAAAGGCGGTAGCCAAAGTGTTGACCCAGGAGGAAACCTCCATTCCTGTAGTGAAGAAAGAGCCCAAGAAAGTTTCACCCAAAGAAGAGACACCCGAAAAAGTTGAGCCCATAAAGATTGAAAAGAAAACACCTCCAGCTCCCCCAAAACCCACAGTTGCCGCTTCAACCAAAAATATATTATCCAATGTGTTGAATGCTAAAAAGCAAGTGGGAGAAGAAAAAACAGGAGAAGGAAATGACGCGGTAGCAGGCGATAAAGGAAAACTCGAAGGAAACCCCTATGCCAGTAGCTATTACAATAAGGCTGGTCTAGGTGGAAATGGAAGAGGCTTTGGAATGAATGGACGTAATCTTCAATCCAATGGTGCCATAACACAGGAATGTAACCAAGAAGGTATTGTCGTGGTCAGAATAACGGTTAATCAGCAAGGGCAAGTAATGACCGCCGAACCTGGCGTAAAGGGAAGTACAAATGTCCATCCATGTTTATTGGAACCAGCAAAGAAAACAGCTTTCTTGCATCAATGGTTTCCTGACACTAATGCCCCAACGACTCAAACGGGCTTTGTTGTAGTCAATTTTAAATTAGGAGAGTAATGAATAGTTTTGAGGAAGTCACTCAATGGTTATTCAGTCAACTTCCTATTTTTCAGCAGCAAGGTGCATCTGCGTACAAACCTGGGTTAGATAAAATGCTGGCCTTTACAGAAATGTTGGGACAGCCCCATTCAAGTTTTCCCTCTATTCATATTGCCGGTACCAACGGAAAAGGATCCACGTCGCACATGATCGCTTCTGTGTTACAAGAAAATGGGTATAGTGTGGGTTTGTATACTTCGCCGCATTTGGTGCGTTTTTCAGAACGTATTCGAATCAATGGTGTTGAGGTTGAAGACCAATTTGTCATTGATTTTGTCCGCCAACATCAGCACTATTTTTTGACCGAACAGCTTTCTTTTTTTGAAATAACTGTTGGAATGGCTTTTGCCTACTTTGCGGAAAAAGAAGTGGATTATGCCGTAATCGAAGTGGGCTTAGGTGGTCGTTTAGATGCTACCAACATAGTAAGTCCGCTTTTGTCGGTCATTACCAATATTGGGCTCGATCACACCGAATTCTTGGGAACTAGTTTGGCTGAGATAGCAGCAGAAAAAGGGGGGATTATAAAGACAGGTATTCCAGTAGTAATTGGTAAAAAACAAGCGGAAACAAAAGCGATCTTTGAAGAGCTTGCAAAGCAACAAAGAACAACGCTCTGTTTTGCTGAGGAGGTGAATGTGCCTTCGATTAGCTTAGACCTTCTGGGACATTATCAAGAAGAGAATAAGCGTACCGCTTTCACCGCTTTAAGGCAACTGCTGGGTGATCAATTGGATGAAAGAGCCCTAGTGGGTTTTTCCAAGGTCGTTCAGAATACGGGCTTACGCGGCCGTTGGGAAATAATGGGCAATGCACCCCTCATTATTGCAGATGTTACCCATAACAAAGATGGCTTTGTCCAGGTCATTCCACAATTGGAAAGTCTAGAAAAAGCAAAGTTGCACATCGTTTTAGGTTTTGTGCAAGGGAAAGCTATTGAAGAGATTTTCGCTCTTTTACCCAAAAATGCAACTTATTATTTAAGTGCTCCTGACATTAGTCGTGCGATTCCTGTAAATAAAATCGAACCACTTATAGAGACTTACAGACTGAATGCTATGACTTATACTACTGTAATAGAAGCGGTTAATGCAGCGACAGTAGCTGCCCAAGAGGAGGATGTTATTTATGTTGGCGGCAGTACTTTTGTTGTGGCAGAAATTCTTTCAGAAAGGGCTTTGTAATACACAAAAAGTGCATTATATTTGCACCCGCAAGGGCGCTTAGCTCAGTTGGTTCAGAGCACCTCGTTTACACCGAGGGGGTCGGGGGTTCGAATCCCTCAGCGCCCACCACATAAACCTCACTTTTTTAAAGTGGGGTTTATTGTTTCTATTTTCCCTAAGAAATTCAAGACAAGTATTGCTATACCGACTACTAATTGGAGGAGGAAGATTAGATTAAATTCATTTTTCTCAAGGAGATTGATAAGACCACTTATGGAAAATAAAACGCCATAGAAATACCAAAAGACTTTTCGGTAATGGGCTTTTTTTTCTTCATCCACCTTCAATAAACGAATAACACTAAAATTGATTAAGGCGACAATGACTAGTACGCTCACTAAAATTAATAGCCCTTTTTCCATGGAGTAGAATTTTTTTACTGAAATAAAAGCACCAAAAAAGGCGCTTTAAGCGGCTTTTGGGAAATATGAGTATGTTTATAATGCGCTTATAAGGGAAGAAATTTTTTCTTTTTCTTCGTCTGCAAGTGCACCATCAACTAGAATACGACCGCTGTATTCATCTGTAATTATTTTCTGACGGGAAGCAATTTCCATTTGAACTTGTGGAGGAATGGTGAAAAATGATCCACCAGAAGCGCCTCTTTCAACAGCAACTACGGCTAATCCATTCTTGACACTACCGCGAATTCTTTGGTAGGCTTTGATTAAACGTTCTTCAATTTTTGCTGCGTATTTTTCAGACTGCTTTAGCAATAGATTTTCTTCCTTTTGTGTTTCGTTCATGATCTCATCCAATTCGCTTTTCTTGGCGTCAAGGTGTTTTTGCTTGTCTGCCATTTGACCACTAAGGGTTGTGATGGTTTCATTTTTGAGTTCCGTTTTCGCTTTTATCTCTCTGATTTTTTTTTCAGCTAGTTCAATTTCTAATTTCTGGAATTCTTCTTCTTTTACAATTGAGTTGTATTCACGATTGTTTCGAACATTGTTAAGTTTGTCGGCATATTTGACGATCAACTCTTTTGCTTGTTCGATGTTGTTTTTATGATCTTTAATAGTAACATCAAATTCAGCAAGATCGCTTTTAAGTTTTTCCATTTTGACATTCATTCCCTGAATTTCATGGTCAAGATCTTCTACCTCTAAGGGTAGTTCTCCTCGTACATTTCTAATTTCATCAATTCTTGAATCGATTATTTGTAAGTCATAAAGCGCTCGTAGCTTTTCTTCGACTGAAATTTCTTTTTTCTTTGCCATAATTAGAAATACTTTACTGGATTGGTGTTAACTTCGGATAAAGTGAATGCAAAATTAAGGATTTTTTTTGTAAGAAAGTCCTGGATTATTTTTTTTGTGAAATGCTCAGTTTCATAATGACCAGCATCCACCAAAAGAAGACCATTTTCTGGGACATAAAAATCATGGTATTTAAGGTCTGCGGTTACCAGAGCGTCGGCCCCTTGTGCAATGGCAGCGTTAATGCAAAAGCTACCAGAGCCACCTAAAACCGCAACTTTTTTAATCATGGTTTTCTTGCTATCACTGTGTCGGAGGGAAGAAATGTGTAGTGATTCTTTGATATGCGTCATAAAGTCTTGCCGTTGCATTGGTTGTGCTAATTCTCCAATGCTGCCTAACCCAATATCAGGATTCAAGTTCTCTACAGCAATTAATTTATAGGCAACAGATTCGTAGGGGTGATTTTCATGCAGTGCGTTGAGGACGTTGTTTTTACAATGCTTAGGTACAATCACTTGAATTTTGACCTCAGGTACTTTGGTCAATGTGTGTTGTTTTCCTAGTTGCGGGTTTGAATGATCATCTCCTAAAAATTGTCCTTCACCCAATGTGCTAAAGCTACACTGACTGTAATTCCCAATTGCCCCAGCACCTGCTGTATGCAGGGCTTCCAAAATGATTTCTTTCTGGGCTGTGGGAACATAAGTAGTGAGTTGGTATAGACTGTTTTTTTGGGGAATTAAAATGCGTTGATTTAGGAGACCGATAGTTTTTCCTAAAGTAAAACTAATTCCCTCCTTGTGATTGTCTAAAGCGGTATGCAGTGCATAAATAGCTATTTTATTCTCGATTGCCTTAATGACTGTTTTCTCTACATAATTTTTCCCTGTCAAAGACTTTAATCCCTTGAAAATGATGGGGTGAAAACAAATAATCAGTTGACATTTTTTTTGCAGGGCTTCTTCAACAACAGCCTCAGAAACATCATGCGCAATGAGTACATTTTTACAATCATTATCTTTATTTCCCACCAATAATCCAATATTGTCAAAATCTTCAGCATAGGCAAGTGGAGCCCATTGTTCTAGGATTTGGGTAATTGCGCTTATTTTCATTCATCTAGGATTTATAGAAGACAATTTAATCTTCGAATACTTATCTTTACGAAGGTAATGATATAATTTTTTATGGGTTTTCTGCGATATTTACTCTTTCCTTTTTCTGTACTGTATATGGTTGTAATGAGCCTGCGTAATTTCCTGTTTTCTGTGGGGGTTTTTAAAAGCACGACTTATGCAGTGCAATCGCTTGGCATTGGAAATTTATCTACAGGTGGAACAGGGAAATCGGTAGCCATTAATTATTTCATCTCTCTCTTTAAAGAGGATTATCCCATCACAGTTTTGAGTAGGGGGTATGGAAGAATTAGCAAAGGATTCCAACTAGGAGATGAAGGCTCAACAGCCAAAACAGTGGGCGATGAGCCCCTGATGTTTCTGCAGCAACATCCAGGAATTCGTGTAGGTGTGTGTAATAATAGAAGGCAAGGAATGAATGCTTTAATCGGGCATGAATCAAATAAAGGCAATGGTGTTTTTTTATGGGATGATTGCTTTCAACACCGTTGGGTGAAGCCTTCCTATATGGTTTTATTGACCACCTTTTCTTCGCCCTATTTTAAAGATTATGTCCTACCTGTGGGAAATCTGAGGGAATTGTCAGAGGGTGCAGATCGCGCCGATATTATTATTGTGACTAAGTGTCCCCAAAATATATCGTTGGAACAGCAGACGGAGATTCGAGAACGATTACAACCCAAAAATCATCAGCATTTATTTTTCTCTTCGATTCGATATGCTGATACAGTTTACGGAAAAAGCAGGCAATTGCCCCTTAGTGTGTTGAGTAAGATTCCTTTTTTGCTGGTCACTAGTATAGCAGATGCGTCAGAATTGGTTTTTTATTTAAAAGGTAAATTCGAAGCTTTTGAGCATATGCCCTTTAAAGATCATCATTTATTTACCGATGCTGATATTGATCAAATTCTAGCACAAAGTAACGGGAGAATGATATTGACAACCCACAAAGATTTTACTCGTCTCTCACCGCTATTAGAGGAAGATATTTTGTTCTATCTACCCATAGAAATGGAAATTTTAAATGGAGCGTCGGCAAGTTTAAATTCCTTTGTAAAAGAAGGAATGAGCCTTATTTAGTGAATGTGTTTGTGTGCCTTGTATGAGGATCGAACTAATGCGCCACTTTCTACATGACGAAAACCAAGGTCTTTCCCAATGGCTTCATATTTTTCAAATTGTTCGGGTGTGATGAATTTTTTGACACCTAAATGCTTCTTTGAGGGCTGTAAGTATTGACCAATGGTCACCACATCAACATCTGCCGCTCTGAGGTCTTGCAGAGTTTGAATGACTTCTTCTTCTTTTTCGCCTAAACCAAGCATTATCCCGGATTTGGTTCGATTTACACCTTGATCCTTCAGGTATTTTAAAACGGCCATGCTTTGGTCGTATTTAGCTTGAATGCGCACTTCTCGCGTAAGTCTTCGTACAGTTTCAATATTGTGTGAAACGACCTCGGGATGCACGGCAATGATTCTATCCAAATTACGGTGATTTCCTTGAAAATCTGGAATCAGCGTTTCTAGTGTTGTGTTTGGATTCATGCGTCGAATAGCATTGATGGTTTCTGCCCAAATAATGGAGCCACCATCTTTAATGTCATCTCGATCTACAGAGGTAATAACTGCGTGCTTGATTTGCATTATTCGAATGGAATTGGCCACTTTTTCGGGCTCTTCCCAATTGACTGTTTCGGGACGACCAGTTTTAACACCACAGAAACCACAAGAACGTGTACAGATGTTTCCTAAAATCATGAAAGTAGCTGTTCCTTCCCCCCAGCACTCACCCATGTTAGGACAACTTCCTGAAGTGCAAATGGTGTTGAGATTATACTTCTCAACGAGACCTCTTAGCTCAGTATATTTCTTTCCCGTTGGTAGCTTTACGCGTAACCATTTGGGCTTTTTTGTAATCGGTTGAGATTTGATTTCAGTCGTCATAAACGTTCTTTCTGGTACAAATATACAAACTTAAATAACCATAAAAACAAAGCTAACAGCAAAAAGTACAAGGAATATTAACCCGAAAATACTCAAGCCCTTTAACCTCTTTGACGGTTGGAAAGCTATTGGCATATGCTTGCTGGTGACTAACCTATAATTGAGGAAAGCGTATAAAGGAGCGGTTAGAAAGGACAGGATGGTGGCGATTTGAACCAGCGTTCCCATTTCATTGCGTAAAAAAGTAAAAATTCCAATTGTACCGGCAGCTAAAAGAATAATCCAAAAACGAAAGTTGAGCTGAGTGAATTTGGGCAGTAACAATTGACTTGCTTTTTCCATGGCACGGGGTGAAGCGTCCAAGGTGGTGAGTGTGGTACTGAACATAGTTGTAAAGGCAGCAATTACAATGAAGATGTATACTGCATCTCCAAGACTTGATGTGTATAGGTCAATCAACTGTTTGGCAAAAATGCTTCCTGAATTGGAGAAAGAAGTCCCCGTTCCAAACATGACATAAGTGCCCAATCCCATAAAACAAACTCCAAGAAAAAAGGTAACAAAATAGCCCACATTAAAATCGAACAAACCTTCTTTTAAACTGATGTTTTTTGCTTTATTTTTTTCGAGCATCCACAGGGATTGCCAAACAGAAATATCCATTGGCGCTGGCATCCAACCCATAAACGCGGCGAGAAATAAAAATGAGGCGCTACTGGGAAGAATTTGAGTTAGCGGGATAGATATTGTGTTTAGCCCTCCAGCAAATACCACTGCAACAATGGTGCTTACAGTAAGAACTAAAATAATCCCTTTTATCAATTTATCTAGGAAAACATAACTGCCTTTCCATAATAGCGCTAAACAAAACAACGTGATTATAATGCTCCAAACAACCAGACTAGCATCAATGCCAAAGAGAATTGACGCTAAAGAAGCCGTTACTATGGTAACTGCAGTTTGGATGGTAAACATGGTGCCAAGACTAAGCAAAAAATACAGCCAGAGGTAGCCTTTGCCGAGCTCTGCATATCCATCGAGTAAACTCTTGTGCGTAGCTAAAGCGAAGCGAGAGCCAAATTGAAAAAAGGGGTACTTGAAAATATTGGATAAAAACAACGCCCATAGCAATCCCCAACCGAAATCTGCCCCTGCTCGGGTAGATTGAACCAAATGTGAAACCCCAATTGCAGCTCCTGCAAAGAGCAATCCAGGCCCAATTTTTTTAAGATTGATAGCCATTTTCATTTATTTTCTGGGCCAATAATTTTTTTGCACGTAACAAAGTGACTTTGACTGTGCTAATAGGAAGGTCAGTTTGGACACATATTTCCTTATAACTCAATTCTTCAAAATAACGCAAACGCAATACCTTGGCATAAGTCGGTTTTAATTCTCTGATTTTTCGAAGAAGTTCTTTCAGGTTTTGATTGGTAATCAATAAATCTTCTGGAGAAGGGTTTTCATCAACAATGGTTTTATATTCATTGTTTTCCATAGAGGTAGTATGGAGTTGACTCTCTTTATTTTCTTTGCGAAAATGGTCAATTTGAAGGTTCTTAGAAATGCTAATCAACCAAGTTTTGAATTCAAAATCCGGGTTGTAGGTGTCAATTTTATCAAACGCTCGCGCCAAAGATTTAAGTGCTAATTCCTCTGCTAACTGATCGTTTTGGGTGTTTTTGAGTAAATAACCATAGAGGTAGTCCCAAAACGTATCATATAAGAATGCGAATGCGCGTTGATCGTTTTGCTTAGCTTCCGTAATTGCACGTTGAATGTTGAGCCCCTCCATTAAAACGAAGATACTTAAAAGTTAGCGAATGGCAGGGATTAAGAATTGCTTAGCGAAGGGTCTTTGCATTCTTGTTCGTCGGGAAGCTTGCCGCAAAATCCACAGGCTTCTCCTTCTTTATTTAAAAAAGGGCTTTGACTTGCACAGGTTCCAGCAAATTTCCCGTCTTTTTTCACCAATATTTTTATCGCAATACCGGCAAAGGCCAGTCCCAAAAGAACTATACTGATTAAGGCTAATTTCATGTGACAAAAATAGTTCATTTTTCTCAAATATTCACTGACGTATTTCTTTTGTTTGTTTCAACAAATGAATTGCCTACCCCATTACAATTTCATAAATAAATATAGTGTTGTGGTTTGATTGAAGGTTATGGAAAGAAAGCTTCTTTTTTTTATATCAGAACGGTCCAATAAATTCTGAAAAAGTAACAGCAAAAAATTGCTGCGACAGAAAACTTTAAGAACACGCCACTCAAAAAACCCACCAAAGATCCAAAGGCTGCTTTCAAAGCAAGATTGTTTGGGGTTCTATTTAGGCGTTCTCCTACATAGGCTCCAGCAAATGGGCCAATGATTATTCCTAAAGGTCCTAAAAAAACAAGCCCCACCAACAAGCCAATTGTGGAGCCAATAATGCCCTTCTTTGACCCGCCAAACTTTTTTGTCCCAAGAGCAGGAATGATATAATCCAACAAGAATACTGCTAGGGCAACTATAAACGTTACCGTCAAGAATGTTGTATTGTCTGCAATGCGACTGCTTTGATGAAGTAAAAACAGCCCCACCCAGCCAGTAATTGGGCCCGGGAGCACAGGTAGAAAACTTCCAATGATTCCCAGTAGTACAAAAAAAAGTCCCAAGAGTTCGAAAAGTAAATCCATGATAATGTGGTTTTTGATGTATTCGTTCAGTTATTAGCGTTTGAAAATAAAAAAAAAAGCGTAAATTTAATGGGTGTAATCTATAATAGGCCGTACCATGAAAAAATCATTTTATATACTTCATTCTCTTTTATTTCTCTTCATTTTCACAGGATGTGAGTATTTTTCTACCTCAACACACACACCGCAGCAAATTAAAAAGGCTTCTGCTTGGTCGGCTGATGATCAAGGGCCTAGTTTTGAAAGTTGCCTAGGTCTATCGGCTGAAGAACAGTTTCCATGTTTTAAATATACACTATCACAGACAGTTAATGAAGCCTTATATGCAGAAGAATTGATCGCCACGGAAACTTTAAATGAAGAAATTGTTTTAGTGATTACCATTGATGCTGAAGGAAGTATTGCACTTGACTCAATTGAAAATGGAGATAGTGTTGCAGATGCTTTGCCCAACTTGTCTGAAATTGTGACCAATGCCATTCTTTCTCTTCCTACCGCAATTCCTTCTGTAAAAACAAATGTTGGTATTTCTGTAACATCCTCCATAAAACTTCCCATTCAAATAATTGCTTCGCCTCAGTAATTATGGCAGAACGCATAATCTTGGGCATTGACCCAGGGACTACAATCATGGGATTTGGCTTAATTAAAGTCGAAAACAAGAAAATGCAGCTCATGCAACTCAACGAATTGCAGTTGTCTAAATACAAAGATCATTACGTAAAACTCAAGTTGATTTTTGAACGAACCATTGAACTAATAGACAATCATCATCCCGATGAGATTGCTATTGAAGCACCATTCTTTGGGAAAAATGTTCAATCCATGTTGAAGTTAGGAAGAGCACAGGGGGTAGCAATGGCGGCTGGCTTGTCTCGAGATATTCCTATAACGGAGTATTCTCCAAAAAAAATAAAAATGGCTGTGACAGGAAACGGAAATGCGAGCAAAGAGCAAGTGGCCAAAATGTTGCAAAGCCTTTTTGGGATCAAAACCTTACCAAAAAACCTTGATTCAACCGATGGTCTTGCAGCGGCTGTTTGTCATTTTTTTAATGCGGGTAAAGCAGATAGCTCAAAACAATACACCGGATGGGAAGCCTTTGTGAGCCAGAATCCATCTAAGGTCAAATAGCACAATGAGCGCCATTTATTTTCATATTCCATTTTGCAAGCAAGCGTGTCATTACTGTAATTTTCATTTTTCCACCTCTCTTAAATACAAGGCAGAAATGCTGGAGGCTCTGGCTACAGAGATTTCGTTGCGCACTGCAGAATTACCTACTGAGCCTTTGAAGAGTATTTATTTTGGTGGAGGCACACCTTCCATGCTATCACCGACAGAAGTTGAGGTTTTATTGAATTCTGTTAATGCACACTTTTCACTTGATCCAAATGTGGAAATCACTTTGGAAATGAATCCAGATGATTTTGCGCCCAATTATTTGAAAGAAATAAAATTGGCAGGGATCAATCGTTTAAGCCTTGGAGTGCAGTCATTTTTTGATGAGGAACTTCAGCTAATGAATCGAGCTCACACAGCACAAGATGCCTATTTGATTATGGAGGATGTCAGTTGTAATTTTGAAAACTATTCGATCGATTTAATTTATGGAATGCCGGGTAGCAGCGAGGAAATTTGGAAAAAGAATATTGAAATTGCATTGGGTTTCTATCCGCCACATATTTCCAGTTACGTTTTAACCATTGAACCAAAAACTGTCTTGGAAAACCAGGTAATAAAAGGCGATGTTGAATTGTTAGACGAAGAGATTGTCCTGGCCCAATTCAATGTTCTTGTAGAGCAACTCACTGAAAAAGGCTATGAACACTATGAATTGTCTTCCTTTGGGAAAACGGGCTTCCATTCGGTAAACAACACCGCTTATTGGCAAGGGAAACCTTATTTAGGGATAGGACCTTCCGCACACAGTTTTTACAACAACCAACGGAGCTGGAATGTTAGTAACAATAAGAAGTACCTCGACGGAATGGGCCAAGGAACTTTGTCCATAGAAAGAGAAATCCTCACTTTGATCGATCAATACAATGAGTTTATAATGATAGGTTTGCGTACCTCAAAAGGGGTTTCAATCTCAACTATTCATACTCGTTTTGGCGATCGGTTTGCCGCTCTTTTTGAGCAGCATATTGAAAAGCATCTTAGTCTTCAAAATCTATTTTGGGACGGTGATACAGTTAAAGTCACACAAAAAGCCCGATTTCTGGTCGATGGTATTGCTTCTGATCTATTCCTGTTAAACCTCTAGTTTACTGTTTTTGAAAGTTCAGCAAAGTTTTTGTAAAACAATGGAATGGTTTCGATGCCCTTGTAAAAATTAAATAGGCCAAAATGTTCGTTGGGAGAATGAATTGCATCACTGTCTAGCCCAAAGCCCATAAGCACACTTTTAGCCCCTAATACTTTTTCAAACAAGGGGACAATAGGAATACTTCCACCGTCGCGTTGTGGAAAAGGATCAACCCCAAAAGAAGTAGCGTAAGCCTTATGAGCAGCCTTGTAACCGATGTTATCAATTGGGGTAACATAGGGTTCGCCACCATGGTGGGCAATTACTTCAACTTTCACGCTTTTTGGTGCAATAGCTTTAAAGTGTTTTTCAAAAAGCTGGCCTATTTCCTCCCAGTCTTGATTGGGAACCAAGCGCATGGAAATTTTCGCATGTGCTTTACTTGCAATGACTGTTTTTGCTCCTTCACCTGTATAACCTCCCCAAATACCATTAACATCAAGGGTTGGACGTATAGATTGTCTCTCAGGTGTTGAATACCCTTCTTCTCCATGAATATCTCCCAAGTCAATAGCCTCGATGTATTCTTTAAGATCAAATGGTGCTTTGGCCATTTCTGCTCGTTCTTCATCGGTTATGGTAACTACCTTGTCATAAAAGCCAGGAATAGTGATTTTGTTTTTGTCGTCCTGTAATTCTGCAATCATTTTAGCTAAGATATTGATTGGATTTGCAACGGCACCTCCATAAAGTCCAGAATGAAGATCTCTATTTGGACCAGTCACAGTGACCTCCATATAGGAGAGTCCGCGAAGTCCGGTCGTAATGGAGGGCTGAGCGTTACTGATCATGCCTGTATCAGAGATTAAAATGATATCACAAGCTAAATTTTCCTTGTTTGTTTTAATAAACGCTTCCAAATTATCACTTCCAACTTCTTCTTCCCCTTCAATCATGAATTTCACATTGCAGGACAACTGATCGTTTTGGATCATCCACTCAAAGGCTTTTATGTGCATGTACATCTGACCCTTGTCGTCACATGCCCCACGGGCAAATATTGCACCTTCAGGATGAATATCCGTAGTTTTAATGACTGGTTCAAAAGCAGGACTATCCCAAAGTTCTAATGGGTCTGGGGGTTGAACGTCATAGTGACCATAAACCAAAACGGTGGGAAGAGAGGGATCTATTATTTTTTCACCATAAACAATGGGGTACCCCGCTGTGGGCTCAATTTTTGCTGAGTCGGCACCTGCTTTTTCAAGGGATGTTGATACCCATTGCGCCGCAGCATGTACATCATTTGCATAGGCTGAATTGGCGCTAATTGATGGAATTTTGAGTAAATCAATCAATTCATTGAGGTAGCGTTCCTTGTCTTTTTGTGTGAGTTGTATCATTGTTGAGGTGCTTTAGAAATGTTTCTTGCAAAGATTTAAGTTTTTTAGTTAGTAAAAAATATTTTTAATAAAAACTTACCTATATTTGTGCCCGTCTAAATCCAAACTGCGGGTGTGGTGAAATTGGTAGACACGCTAGATTTAGGATCTAGTGCTTCACGGCGTGGGGGTTCGAGTCCCTTCACCCGCACTCAAACCTCTATAGCTTTTGTTGTAGAGGTTTTTTAATTTTAAACGTATGCTTTATTCAAAACGGCAGATAATTCGTTTTTTTATTATTATTGTAACTGTTATAGGAGTACTGGTTCGCTTCCGCGATACCCTACAAATTTTAATAAAAGGAAATACAACCTAAATTTTATGCAAGAAGAAATGATACGAGGGAAGGATGCCTTAGTCGGTTGTTTTTTTACTGGCTGTGCTTGTTTCTTGGTAGGAACACTACTTTTGGTACTCTTCGTTTTTCGCGATACTATTTTTTAATGCGGAAACTGTCTAGTTTTATATCATCCAATCCTTTGTGATCAAAAGGATATTCCATGTCATCTTGAATGTTGTAAAGTGAAATCAAGATGAATTCACTCAAGATGACAACGAAATAGGTAATCCAAGCTGGATTGTCTAATCCAATTTTATTAATGATAGTCGGGGTGTAAATCAGCGGGAAAATATAGATAAATATCTTACAATAAGCTTTCAAACTAATTGGTGTTCTGTGTATATGGATAGCTAAGGCATTTTCCATGCCTTCGTGTACTTTTTGTATAACACCGTTGATCTTTGTTCGCAATCCGTTTGATATGGTTTCGGGTTTTTTTTCCATGTAGTTTACCAATGCTTGAAATGAAGCATCCAAGGCTTCTTTTTCTACTGTGGTACTTTCTAAGTGCTCGATAAACCGGTCAGAAATAGAAGCGCAAAGCGCAGTTCCTTCTTCTTGTTCTTCCTGCGACATTTTATTGTTGGCTCTAATGAGGTACTGAATGGCAATTAGCGCACTTTTCATTTTACTCAAATGCTCTAGTGCTTTCTCTCTCCGTTTAAAGGCTCCGCGAATAGCAAATACCAATGGGAATATAATCGCTATACTGATTAGGGTGAGATCGATATTATAGATTATTTCTTTAGTGTAGCACAGATAAGGTACAGCCAGTGAAATGATTAACGTGATCAGCGTGCGTTGATTGATAATGGAGAAATATTGATTCACTATTGAAATATTGATTATCTTTATTAAACTTATTAACTATATGTATTGCAATATATGAAACAATTCACAATCCTATTCTTTTGCTCATTAATAATGTTCGCACAAGAAGACAAAAACAAATTATTTTCTTCAATTGGAGTTATCGAAGCTAAAATGAGCTTTTCTCCGAAAAAGATCCGAAAAATGAAGAGTGATACTGTCTATGTAGACACTCAATTTCAATACAAAACAGAAGGACAGTGGAGTGAAATGACCATCGGTATTCGTGCGCGTGGTAATTTTAGACGATCTACGTGTTACTATCCGCCAATCAAAGTTGATTTAAAAAAGAAACAGGTTAAAGGAACTTATTTCAACGGACAGAAAAAACTCAAATTAGTTCTTCCTTGTTTGCAGGAAAAAGACAAAAATGATAATATTTTAAAAGAATTGATGGTGTATAAGCTATACGAATTAGTAACGCCTTATCACTTTAAAACTCGTCAATTGTCGGTTGAATTTACTGATTTAAACAAGAAAAAGCCAGTAACCGAAAACATCAACGCCTTCTTGATAGAAGACGACAAAAAAGTAGCCAAGCGTCACGAAGGAAAAGTATTTGAGCGATATATTCATCCACTTGCGATGGATAGTGATTCTTCTATCCGTAATGCAATGTTTCAATACATGATTGGGAATACAGATTTCTCAGTGGCCTACCAGCACAATGGTAAATTATTGTATGTAGATAAAAAAATCATTCCACTGCCTTATGATTTCGACATGTCAGGATTCATTAACCCAAGCTATGGCGTTGTAAATCAAACCTTAAATATTAGCTCAATCCGCGATAGAAAATACAGAGGTTTTAAAAGAGACAGCAACGATTTTTATGCGGTTAGAGATGTGTTTATCAGCCAAAAGGAAGCAATGTTTGCAGTATTGTCTAATTACCAAGCAAGCTTTGAGAATCCGAAAGAATTTGATGAAGCGAAAGAATATTTAACGAGTTTCTTCGACGTCATTGAAAACAAAGCTAGCTTCAAGAAGAATGTGATCGATGCTGCCCGTACCAAGTAACTAAAAATTGAGGCTCAAGGTGTTTTATTGAGCACCTTAAGCATTTTGTCAAAAATAGCGGTGTTTTCATAAATGCCGCTAAATTGTTCTGCTCCAACACCCATGGCAAAAACAGGAACCATAGCTGCCGTATGGCCTGAAGTAACAAAACCGCCAGATGGAGTAAATGTTTTAATGTTTCCAGAGCTTATCCCTAATCCTCCTGTCTCATGGTCAGCAGTTACGATTAAGAGTGTATCGGGGTTCTCTTTAACAAAAGCAACTGCTACTCCAATGGCTTTGTCAAAATCAAGAAATTCGCTCACAACATAGTCCAACTCATTTGCATGACCTCCCCAGTCAATTTGTGATCCTTCTACCATTAAGAAAAAAGGGGTATTTTCTTTACTGGTTAATTTTTTCAACATACTTTTTACTCCTTCATCTAGCGCAGGTCTTCTACCATCCAATAATTTCTCTGGCTCATCATTGCTGGTAAAATATCCAACTCGGCCTTTAGTAGCCTCATCAAAAGCCGTTAGGTTTTTGGCAAAGGACCAATCGCTCATTTCATTGAGTAAGTCACGTTTATCGTCTCTTTTAGTGAAATGTTTTCTTCCTCCACCAATAAAATAATCTACTTCGCTTTCACTAAGTTGAAGGGCAATGTCTTGGTATTTTTTTCGAGAAGTAACCTTTGCATAAAAAGATGCTGGAGTAGCATGGACAATACTTGATGTTGCGATTAAGCCAGTAACGTACTTTTGTTCTTTACTGTATTCAAGAATGGATGGTGTTTTTATGTTTCGTGAACTAATTCCAATTACACCATTCAGGGTTTTTACGCCAGAGGCCATGGCCGTTCCACTCGCAGCAGAATCTGTTACCAAAGAATTTGAAGAATGCGTTTTTACTAATCCAATGGTCGAGAAAGATTCAAGGTTGGTTTTATTTCCATTGGCATACATTCCGGCTGTGATTTGTGTCAACCCAGTTCCGTCACCTATCATTAAAATTATATTTGGAGAGTTGTCTTGTGCAGCACCGAAAAAAAGTCTTCCAAATATAATAGCAAATAATAAATAAAGTCGCATAGAATATAATTTGTGCCTAAAATTACAATTTAATGCTTAACATAGCACTTGTTTAATGGAAGAAATTAGTTGTATTTGAATGGTCATTACATTCTGTTTTTTCATTAGGTGTTTTACAACAAAAAAACAGCTAAACAAATGATAATAATAGATTTGAGATTACGTGATATCAACTTGATTACACCATGTAAACAGAGATGATTTTAGTTATCTGGCTATCATTTTTTTAAAAAAGTATGATGAATGCTTAAACACGTTATTTTGAAGTAATATTTTAGCGGTTCAGAACAGGTAGATAACTATTGATTTGTCATAAATATTGAATATGGGTTTTAAGGATGTTAGTGTAGATTTGGTTTATATGTGGGTCGATGGGAATGATCCTGCATGGTTGGCGAAAAAACAACGATTTATGGATAAGAAAACCAATATTGCTGGTCGCTTCCAAGACAATCAAGAACTTAAATATTCTTTGCGTTCTGTTGAAAAGCATCTACCATGGATTCGTAAAATTTTCATTGTTACTGACGGTCAAATACCATCTTTTTTAAATGTAAGCCATCCAAAAATTGAGGTAATTGATCACAGTCAGATTATACCGCAGGAAAACTTACCACTCTTTAATTCCATCTCAATAGAATATAATATTTATAAAATCCCTGGTTTATCAGAACATTTTCTTTTGGCCAATGACGATACCTTTGTCAATGCTGATTTATCGCCCTCCTTTTTCTTTCAGGACGGAATTCCCGTAATGAGAATGGTTTACAACCCTTTTATGGAGCTTAAGCTTAAGCTCAAAAAGGCCTTGAAACTCCGTGTTAATACCCACAGACTTGCCATTGAAAATGCTTACAAGCTGTTTAAGGAAAAATTCAATGTCTTTTATCCCATCAGTCAGCATCACAATATAGATGCCTATTTAAAAAGTGATTTTAAAGCTGTGGTTGAAGAGGCGTTTAAAGAAGAATTAGCGGCTGTGTTGTCGAATCGTTTTAGGGCTAAAACAGATATACAAAGGGTGCTTGTCAATTATTTTGGATTGGTAAATAAACGGGGAATCTTAAAGTATGTCGGTCGCAAAGAATCGGGGCGAATGCGCGTACATCGCACAAATTATCAGGAATATATTGCCAAGTACAATCCGCAACTTTTTTGCATTAATGATTCTGAGCATGCTACCGACGCGCACAGAGCACAGGTAGAGCCTTTCTTAAAAAAGCTATTTCCTTTGAAATCAGCTTTTGAAAAATAGGGTAACGTTTAATGCTTGAATTTAGCGTTCAAAAGAGGATTTATCCGGTAGAATTGCTTCAAACGAACTTTTTATATTTTCCATCGTTTGTTGATAGTTTCTAATGTGTACATTGTCATTTAAGCAAACAAGCGAATAGGTCTGTTCCCGAACAGCTTTAATTGCCTTTTTTGACTTTATCATTAATGGAAACATCTTAGAGTCCTTGTAGGTGTTATATGGAATAAAGTTTGAACTACAGATTTGCCAAGTCTTGAATAACTCTGGTGTGTAGTCGTTATTACTGCGAAATCGATGATGTGACATTCCTGTGAGTTCTTCTTCACAATTCTTCCACACATCTTCAAAAGTGCTTTTTAAGAATGGCTGTGCGTTGTGGGGGGTTCGCAAGGTTATAAACTTGTTGTAATACTTCAGTAAATGATTTAATCTGCCTCTGCTTCCATAGGAAGGGTCATACCATTTCCAAGCATCTCGCTTAAAGACTTCTTTTTTGTCAAAGTGTTTATTGATCAGTCTGATATTGTTTTTGAGCATTTTTTCGAATTGCGAGATACCCGTATTTTTACGAAATGCTGCAATATCTTTCGGAAGCCCATTTTCAAAAAAGCGCGTTGGAGCAATGTGATTGGTGATGTAAAAATCGTCGTTGAAATACACAAATTGCTCCGATAAATCGGGAATCTTATGCATATAAATCTCAATCAAATTGGAATTAAAAACAGGCAAGAATTCCTCCGGAATATAGTCTTTATGACTCACCATATTAATTTTTGGATGGTCAGTGTTGAGCCATTCTGGTTGTTGACCAGAAGTCACAAAGTGAATTTTTCTAACCCAGGGTGCAAATGTGTCTACACCACGAAACCAGTATTTTAAAAAACCATAGTCTCGAAAACGAGCTTCAGATAGTTCGTTTACGGAATTATCAATTTTATCCGAATAGGTATAAAATTCCTCTTTCCATTTTGGGTCATCCATGTCTACCCATGTTATGACGAAATCTATTTCCATGCGCAAACATTTTTATTTGGTTCAAAAATAGTTAAAACTATGCATTTTCGTGCATTTCGCTTCAGCATCTAAAATCATTGCAACTGTTTTATCTCATAACGCTGCTAAATGTTCAGGTCAATTATGGAATTGTAGTCTCGAAATTTGATGATTTTCATAAAATTGGCTACAATCAGTTTTGAATTGAGGTTTTTTCTAGGTCTCTTGTTGAATTGCTGTACTCATTATGTTTTCTTTTCAAAATACTTTATCCTATGGTAGTTCAAAAGCAATTCTCTTTTTTTAACTTTGAAAAAAAAATTAATGGAACCTATTCGAATGGTAGACCTTAAAGGTCAATACGCGTTCATTGAGCCAGAGGTAAAGAAAGCATTGGACGAAGTTTTGAACCAAACCTCTTTTATCAATGGACCAGCAGTAAAGGATTTTCAGGCAGATTTGGAAAAATACCTAGACGTAAAGCATGTTATTCCTTGTGCAAATGGGACCGATGCCCTTCAAATTGCATTAATGGGACTAAAGTTACAACCGGGTGATGAGGTAATTACTGCTGACTTTACTTTTGCAGCTACTGTTGAGGTAATCTCACTCCTACAACTTGTTCCTGTCTTGGTTGATGTTGACCCCAAGAGTTTTAATATTGATCCAGCTGCAGTTGAAGCAGCCATTACTTCAAAAACCAAAGCAATCATTCCAGTTCATCTGTTCGGGCAAGCTGCCGATATGGATGCAATAAATGCGATTGCCGAGAAGCATCAGCTTTTTGTTATTGAAGATAATGCCCAGGGGATTGGGTCTACCTATACCCATGCCAATGGGAAAACAGCTAAAACAGGGACCCTAGGTCATGTGGCGGCTACTTCTTTTTTTCCTTCAAAAAACTTAGGTGCTTATGGTGATGGAGGGGCAATATTTACCAACGATGATGAGCTGGCCCATTTTATTCGCGGAATTGTGAATCATGGAATGTACGAACGCTATTACCACGACGTAGTTGGGGTGAATTCTCGTTTGGATTCTATGCAAGCTGCCGTTTTGAAAATCAAATTAAATTACCTCGATTTTTATAATGAAAGAAGAAAAGAAGCCGCAATTCGCTATACTTCTTTGTTGAAAGATCATCCAAATATCATTACGCCACATCGCGATGCAGATTGCTCTACTCATGTGTTTCACCAATATACCCTTAGAATTATCAATCACGATCGAGATGGTTTGGTGATGTTTCTAAATGAAAACGAAATTCCTTGTGGTGTTTATTACCCGGTTCCTTTACACCGACAAAAGGCTTATGCAGATCCACAGGTGGATGAAAGTTGTTTTCCTGTAACCAATCAGTTGGTCAAAGAAGTGATTTCCCTTCCCATGCACTCTGAACTAAGTGTTGAACAGGTGGTTTTTATTTGCAATAAAGTGCTGGAATACTTGGGCTAATTTACCAAGAAATGAATCGCTTTATCGAGCACTTCTGGCACCCGAAGAATTTTGTAGTGCCCAGTACCCTCAATCTCAATTAGTTCAGCAGCGGGCCATTTATCGGCTACTTCTCTCGATTTCTCAAAGGGAAGCACTCTGTCGTTTTTATCATGAAGAATCAATGCTTTTTGAATACTTGCTCTTTGCGCATAATCTTCTACATTGACCTCGTCTACCTTTATGTCGTTGGCAGCTTCTATTTTTTTAATCAAACGGTCTACAACAGTGTTGGGTAAGCCAATTTGAGCCGTAATTTCCTCCAAGCGCTCTCTGAACTTATTGGGAACGGTGAAACCAACATAACGGTCAATTTTTAATTCGGGATGTGTTCCCAAAGCAATGAGCGATGCTACACTGCCAAAAGAATGACTCACAACTTGAGTAATGTCGAATTTCCGAATCAAAATTTCGACCAAATTGGTGAACTCAAATGAACTCGTTTCTCCCTTACTGCTGGCTCCATGTGAAGGCCCATCAAAGGCATGAACACAGTAATTATTTTCAATCAAGCGCGGGATTAAATCGGCAAAATTTCCCGCATGTCCTTCCCATCCGTGTACAAGTAGGATGTGTTTGGGTCCTGTTCCCCATTGGTACAACTGAATATCAAAGTGTAGATAGAGAAAACGTTCCTTCTGCGCATTTTCAAGTTGTATAATTTCATGTGGTCGCATCTTGTGTTGCATTGGTGTGGTTAGAAATGCAAATGCTTTACTAACAAAAAAGTTAGGAAAGAGCGAGGCGAGTAGCCAGCGAATTTTTTTCTTCAAAATTGTTCTTAAAAAATTAGTTGCAAACATACATTAGAAAATGGTTATCTTCAACCTAAAATAAATAACATGAAAAAATCAGCAATACTCTTTGCCGTTCTTTTTAGTCTTTCACTGTCGGCCCAAACGACCTATATTCACTGCGGACAGCTGTTTGACAGTGCTTCTGGAAAGATAAAGAAAGAACTGACCTTAATTGTGGAAGGAAATAAAATAAAAGAAGTCGTAAAAGGTTATGCAGCCCCAATTGACGGAGCAACAGCGATCGATTTAAAAAGTAAAACCGTTTACCCTGGTTTTATCGATATGCACGTTCATATTGAAAGTGAGAGTAATCCTGCTAAATACCTTGATAAATATCGTCTAAACGAGGCTGATATAGCCTATGATGCTGCTCTTTTTGCGAAAAGAACACTTATGGCCGGCTTCACAACCGTTCGTGATTTAGGCGGTTCTGGTGTAAACATAGCCCTTCGAAATGCAATTGCAAAAGGGAAAGTAGTAGGCCCAAGAATATTTACCGCAGGAAAAATCCTATCTTCTACAGGGGGACATGGAGATCCTACCAATGGGAACAAGTCGAGCATTCAGGGTGATCCGGGTCCAAAAGAAGGTGTGGTAAACTCTACTGCTGATGCACGTAAAGCTGTGCGTCAACGCTATAAAAATGGGGCAGATTGGATCAAGATAACCGCCACTGGAGGTGTGTTGAGTGTTGCTAAAAGTGGAGAGAATCCACAGTTTACGATCGAAGAAATCACCGCAATTACATCTACGGCCAAAGACTACGGAATGCAAGTTGCTGCCCATGCCCACGGAGATGAAGGAATGTATAGAGCGGTAGAGAATGGCGTAAAAACCATTGAGCATGGGACATTGATTTCAAAGCGAACCATGCAATTAATGAAGGAGAAAAACGCATATTTAGTTCCGACAATTAGTGCGGGGAAATTTGTAGCTGAGAAAGCTAAAATTCCAGGTTATTTCCCTCCAGTTATTGTACCAAAAGCCATTAAGATTGGTGCCCAAATACAACAAACATTTGCCAATGCCTATGCCATGGGAGTTCCAATTGCTTTTGGGACAGATTCTGGTGTTTCATACCATGGAGACAATGCTAAGGAATTCGGATTTATGGTTGAAGTTGGAATGCCTGCGAGTGAAGCAATTCAAGCGGCCACCATTGTCAATGCAAAAGTATTGGAACGCGAAAGTGAACTAGGGCAAATTGCACCGGGATTCTTCGCTGATTTAGTTGCCTCAGATGCAAATGCCCTAGAGGATATAACCACTCTTGAAAACATCACCTTTGTGATGAAAAATGGTCAAGTAATTAAGCAATAAAAGTTAGAGTTAATCGATCGTTCCTGAAGCTGTTTCTGCTGAGCGATCGATTTTTTTTACTAATCCTTGTAGTACTTTCCCTGGGCCAACTTCTGTAAAGAGTGTGCTGCCGTCCGCCAATAGTTGTTGTACTGTTTGTGTCCATTTTACAGGAGCAGTCAATTGTGCGATGAGGTTTTTATTAATTTCGCTTGTATCTACAACTCCTTTTGCTACTACGTTTTGATATACAGGGCAAATGGGTGAAACGATAGTTGTCGCCTCTATTGCAGCGGCTAATTTTGTTTTAGCAGATTCCATTAAGGGGGAGTGAAAAGCTCCGCCAACAGGAAGCGGAAGAGCGCGTTTAGCACCGGCTTCTTTCATTGCTTCACAGGCTAGTGCAATAGCGTTTTTCTCTCCAGAAATAACCAATTGACCAGAACAATTGTAATTCGCAGCAACAACAATTCCTGGAGTTTCTTCGCAAATTGTTTCAATAATACTGTCTTCTAGTCCAAGAACAGCGGCCATGGTTCCGGGAATTTCGTCGCAAGCGGCTTGCATGGCCAGTGCACGCTGATGTACCAATTTCAAACCATCTTCAAAGCTCAACGCTTTTGCCGCCACTAAAGCGGAAAATTCACCCAAAGAATGTCCAGCAACTGCATTGGGTTGAAATTTATCGCCCATTACAGAACTCAAAATAACGGAGTGTAAGAAAATGGCGGGTTGGGTTACCTGTGTTTGTTTGAGCGCTTCAGCATCTTCACCAAACATGATGTCAGTAATCGAAAAGCCTAGTATTTCATTGGCTCGATGAAACAATTCTTTTGCTTCAGATGAAGCTTCGTATAGGTCTTTGCCCATGCCAGGGAATTGTGCGCCTTGTCCAGGAAATAGAAATGCGTGCATGTTTTGTTATTTTTTTTCGTAGGTTAAATATGAGTAGTTGTAGGGCTGGTCTCCATTAGCCAAAATGTCTTCTTGATTAACAATTGCCCACTTTGATGTGTCGATCGAGGGAAAAAATACATCGGCATCAAAATCATGATGAACACGAGTCAGTTCAATTCGATCACATGTTTCCATGAATAAGCGATAAATTTCTCCGCCACCAATAATGAAAGGTTGTGCGTCTTCTTCGACGAGAGCCAATGCTTCTTCAACCGTATTTACAACCAAAGCTCCTTCGGGTTGGTAGTCCTTTTTTTTGGTTAAAATTATATTGGTGCGATTGGGCAATGCCTTGGGCATGGATTCGAAAGTTTTTCGCCCCATGATAATTGCATGACCAGAAGTTAGCCGTTTAAAGCGTTTTAAATCCTCAGAAATATGCCATATTAGGTCGTTATCTTTTCCTAAAGCATTGTTTTTTGCTGCAGCGGCAATCATTGTAAGTGTTTGTTGTGCAGGCATAGCGGTTGTTTTGTGTTTGCCTTCTTCCTCGTTGTCGAGTAAAAGGTTGTTGTTCTTGTGTCTAATTTCTTGAGCTGTCAAGGTAGTTTGAATAGTGTTTATTCGAACAAAAATAAGCCATATTATTGGATAGAAAACACTTTTTTTAAAAAGTTCATTTTGATAAAAACCCGTACATTTATATAAAACATCTCATGCGTTCACAATTCCCAATTCTAGATTCCTGTGTTTATTTAAATACCGCTTACACTGGACCACTTTCGTCACGCCTACTGGAATGGAGATCAGAAGATGATGTTTATTTCTTAACCCTTGGCGATCAGTATAAAACCAAATTGGAGAAACAGTATTATGGTGAGGCAAGAAATGCATTGGCGCGCTTTGTGAATAGTGCCGAGGAAACTACGTTTATCACCGCTAATTTCTCTTCAGCTTTTCAGAATTTTATTGTTCAACTGCCCCAATCATCTTATTTTTTGGTGGTAGAAGACGAGTATCCTTCTTTAACGGGTCTTATTGCAAATCACGGTTTTTCTTCGAATGAAATTCCTATGACTAGCCAAATTGAACAAGCAATATGGGACGAGTTGCATCAGAACAAATACAGTGTTTTAACATTAAGCGCAGTTCAATACACCTCAGGAATCCTTATAGATATTGATTGGTTGTCAAGAATCAAAGCTACTTTTCCTGATCTTCTTATTTTGGTGGACGGAACACAATTTGTTGGGGCACACCTTTTTGACTTTGCTGCTGGTCCAATTGATGCCATTTTTGGGAGTTCTTATAAATGGCTAATGGCTGGTTATGGTACTGGTTTTGCTGTGGTGAAAAAACAACTTTTAGAACAGCTGCATATTCCCATTTCTCAGCTAGACAAGGCCTATGATAGAGGGCAGTTATCTGTAAAAGCTCTTGGTAGCTTGGCATATGCATTAAATGCTTTGCTCGATGAAGATTTCTCTTCTCTTATTGAATGGAAAGAAGAAATAACGATGTATCTAAAAGTGGGGTTATTGAAAAGAAATTTGCTGGATGATACTATTGTGCAGCGAGAAAAGCATTCTTCTATCTTCAATATTCTAATAGATGAAAAAAGTTACGAATCATTGTTGGAGAATAATGTACGTTGCATTTGGCGTGGAAAAGGAGTGCGTATTGCCCTACATCATTACAACACAAAAGAAGATGTTGATCAGTTCTTTTCTTACCTAGACAGAATGTCTTAAATAGCTACAGCTCCTTTGATTAACGGATGTGGATCGTAATTGATTAATTCGAAATCATCATAGGTAAAGGCAAAGATATCTTTAACAGCCGGATTTATTTTCATAGTAGGTAAATCCTTTGGCGCTCTGCTCAACTGTAAGTCAATTTGCTCTTTGTGATTGGAATAAATGTGTGCATCCCCAAAGGTATGTACAAAATCTCCTGGCAATAAATCACATACCTGTGCCATCATCATGGTCAGTAGAGCATAAGAGCCAATGTTGAATGGGACGCCCAAAAAGACATCTGCACTTCGCTGGTACAATTGACAAGAGAGTTTTCCCTCGGCTACATAAAACTGAAAAAATGCATGGCAGGGGGGAAGAGCCGCTTTGTTGTTGGCAACGTTTTCTGCAAAGCTTTTGGAGGTGTCCGGGAGAACACTTGGGTTCCATGCTGAAACAAGCATGCGACGACTGTCTGGGCTTGTTTTTAAAGTGTGAATAATGTCTTTGATTTGATCAATTTCTTCACTATTCCAGTTGCGCCATTGGTGACCATATACAGGACCTAAATTACCGTCCTCATCTGCCCATTCATTCCAAATTCGCACACCGTTTTCTTGTAAATAAGCAATGTTTGTTTCGCCCTTTAAAAACCACAACAATTCATGAATGATAGATTTTAAATGCAGTTTTTTGGTGGTTACCATCGGGAAACCTTTGGAGAGGTCAAACCTCATTTGATACCCAAAAACACTTTGTGTTCCTGTGCCTGTGCGATCGGTTTTGGTAACGCCGTGGGCTTTTATGTGTCGAATTAAATCTAGGTATTGTTGCATGGCAATAAGCTTTGCTCAAAAATAATTACTTCCTTGTATTGTTTTTGTGCAAGAGATAAATAGTTATCCAATACTATGGTTAATAAACTTGTCTAATCTTCCTCGACTTCTCCACGTTTGGATAACTCGTCTCTGACCTTAGCTGCAGATTCGTAATCTTCTTTTTTTACTAACTGAGTTAAAAGTTTTTTAAGTTCATCTGTTGAGATCTTCTCAAGCTCTTGAATGCCAGGTTTTTGAGGATTCTGTTCCTGAATAAAGTTTTTGATCCATTCATGATCTTCATGTCCGGTTCCGCCGGCTTGTTCACCATCGGTATAAGAAGCTTTTTTTAAAATATTTTCATAGGTAAATATGGGTGCATCAAAGCGAATCGAGAGCGCAACAGCGTCAGACGTTCGCGCATCAATTATTTCTTCAATCTCATCACGTTCACAAATCAAGCTTGAGTAAAATACTCCGTCGACTAGTTTGTGGATAATGATTTGCTTGACAATGATCTTAAAACGCTCAAAACACTGCGCCATCAAATCATGTGTTATGGGGCGGGGCGGGTTGATTTCTTTTTCTAATCCAATTGCGATTGATTGTGCTTCAAACGCTCCTATGATGATGGGTAAATTTCGGTTACCCTCAAGCTCACTCAAAATCAATGCGTAAGCACCGCTTTGTGCTTGACTGTATGAAATTCCTTTAATTGTTAACTCTACAAGATCCATAATTATTTGAGCTACTTAGAGACAAAGAAAATGAATTAAATGTAAAGCGTTGAAGTATTGCTTAGAAAAATCCTGTATAATAACACCTATAAATGAATCTCATATCCCATGAAAGTCTTAAATTTGCGGTCAAATATTACTTTGCATGAAAACAATTCAATTCAGACAAGCCATTGCACAAGCAATGACGGAAGAAATGAGGAGAGATGAAACAATTTATCTCATGGGAGAAGAAGTCGCAGAATACAACGGCGCATACAAAGCTTCCAAGGGTATGTTAGACGAGTTTGGAGAAAAGCGTGTTATCGATACGCCAATATCAGAATTAGGTTTTGCTGGAATAGGAGTTGGTTCTACTATGACGGGTAATCGCCCCATTATCGAATTCATGACCTTCAATTTTGCCTTAGTTGGGATTGACCAGATCATCAATAATGCTGCGAAAATTAGACAAATGTCAGGAGGCCAATTTCCTTGTCCAATCGTTTTTCGTGGACCAACAGCTTCTGCAGGCCAATTAGCAGCGACACACTCGCAAGCCTTTGAAAGCTGGTATGCAAATTGTCCTGGACTAAAAGTAATTGTTCCTTCTAATCCATACGATGCCAAAGGATTGCTCAAAGCCGCGATTCGTGATAACGACCCCGTCATCTTTATGGAGTCTGAGCAAATGTATGGTGATAAAGGTGAAGTGCCTGAAGATGAATATATCCTTCCAATTGGCGTTGCTGACATCAAACGAAAAGGAACGGATGTTACTATTGTTTCGTTTGGAAAAATAATCAAAGAAGCCTATAAGGCTGCCGATGTTTTGGCCGAGGAAGGAATTGAGTGTGAAATTATTGACTTAAGAACCATTCGCCCAATGGATCATGATGCTATCATGACTTCAGTAAAGAAAACGAATCGTTTAGTTATTCTTGAAGAAGCATGGCCGTTTGGAAATGTCGCCACTGAAATCACCTATCAAGTACAAAACCAATTGTTTGATTACTTAGATGCACCAATTGAAAAAATTAATACCGCTGATACACCTGCTCCTTTTTCACCTGTTTTGCTGGCCGAGTGGTTGCCAAACAGTGAAGATGTGATTAATTCGGTAAAGAAAGTAATGTATCACAAAAAATAATAATAATCACTTAACCATCGCAAGCTCACTTGCATTTAATTTAGAATAATCAATATTTTTTTATGGAATCAAATATTATTTACATACCCTTACTACTTTCAGTTGTTGGACTTATTTATATGTTAATTCGTGCTAGCTGGGTTCGCAGACAAAGCCCAGGAAGTGAACGCATGATTGAAATTTCAACGGCCATTAAAGAAGGAGCACTTGCCTTTTTAAATGCTGAATATCGTTTACTCTTTATTTTTGTTATCATAGCCTCTGTAGCACTTTACGGTATATCTTTAGCAGTAGACACAACTAGTTGGATGATTGTTCCCGCATTTATTTTAGGAGCAGCATTTTCTGCCTTTGCTGGGAATATTGGAATGCGTATTGCAACAGAAGCGAATGCTAGAACAGCAGAAGCTGCTAAAACTAGTTTACCCAAAGCATTGCAAGTTTCTTTTGGCGGTGGAACCGTTATGGGACTTGGCGTAGCTGGATTAGCCGTACTTGGATTAACGTTGCTTTTCATGTTCTTTATGGGGCAATTTATGGGACAAGATGGTTCTTTTTATGAAAATATGACTCTAGTACTAGAAACCCTTGCAGGTTTCTCTTTGGGTGCAGAATCAATTGCATTATTTGCCCGTGTTGGGGGGGGTATTTATACCAAAGCAGCCGATGTTGGTGCTGACCTTGTAGGGAAAGTTGAAGCAGGAATTCCAGAAGATGACCCTCGAAACCCAGCAACGATCGCAGATAATGTTGGAGACAATGTTGGAGATGTTGCCGGAATGGGTGCCGATTTATTTGGGTCTTATGTTGCAACTGTTCTCGCGGCAATGGTTCTTGGAAACTATCTTATCCGAGACATGTCGGCGACAGAACAATATACAGATGCATTCAATAATATGGGGCCAATTCTATTACCGATCGTAATTGCTGGAGTAGGAATACTTGCCTCTATTATTGGAACTTTCTTCGTAAGCATAAAAAACAACGATGCAAAAGAAGCTAAAGTACAAGCGGCACTTGATCTAGGAAACTGGGCATCGATTGTAATTACACTAATTGCCAGTTACTTTTTAATTGACTGGATGCTACCATCAACCATGACAATGAACTTCTTTGGTGAAGGGACAAAAGAAATCCCTTCTATAAATGTCTTTGGCGCTGCCTGTATTGGTTTGGCTGTTGGGGCTTTAATTTCTATAGTCACGGCTTACTACACTTCTCTAGGGAAGAAACCTGTTATGGATATTGTGCGAAATAGTTCCACAGGAGCAGCAACCAACATTATTGCAGGTTTAGCCGTTGGGATGAAATCTACGTTCTTGTCTGTGATATTATTTGCAGCAGCGATTTATGGTTCATATGCACTAGCTGGTTTTTATGGGGTAGCACTTGCAGCTTCAGCTATGATGGCAACCACGGCAATGCAATTAGCTATTGATGCTTTTGGTCCAATTGCAGATAATGCAGGTGGAGTTGCAGAAATGAGTGAGCTTGCTCCAGAAGTTAGAGAGCGAACGGATATTCTTGACTCTGTTGGAAACACTACTGCAGCTGTGGGTAAAGGATTTGCCATAGCTTCTGCAGCATTAACAGCCTTAGCCCTTTTTGCCGCCTATGTAACGTTTACTGGAATTGACGGAATCAACATCTTTAAAGCAGATGTATTGGCCATGTTATTTGTTGGAGCAATGATTCCTGTTATTTTTTCAGCCCTAGCAATGGAGTCTGTTGGAAAAGCTGCTATGGAAATGGTGGAAGAAGTTCGTAGACAATTCAGAGAGGTTCCAGGGATTATGGAAGGTACTGGTGTTCCAGAATATGCTAAATGTGTAGACATCTCTACCAAAGCAGCATTGAAAGAAATGATTTTACCGGGTTTAATTACCATCATCTCACCAATCTTTATTGGTTTAGTCTTTGGTGCAGAGCCTTTGGGAGGCTATATGGCTGGAGTATGTGTGAGCGGTGTAATGTGGGCAATTTTTCAAAACAATGCTGGTGGTGCATGGGATAATGCAAAAAAATCTTTTGAAGCTGGTGTTGAAATCAATGGTGAAATGACTTTTAAAGGGTCTGAAGCGCACAAAGCAGCTGTGACCGGAGACACTGTTGGGGATCCATTCAAAGACACATCTGGTCCTTCAATGAACATTTTAATTAAATTAACCTGTTTAGTTGGTTTGGTCATTGCTCCTTTATTAGGATCACACCAAGCTTCGCATGTGGCAGAGACGAACAATGAAATCCGTAAAGAAATTCGTGTTCAAGTAAGTGCCGATGGTACTGATTTGGTGGAAGCAACAATTGAAACAACTACCATCCAAAATGGCGAAAAAACTACAGAAGAAAAAACAATTTCCGGAACAGAGCAAGAAGTACAAGCTGCTTTAGATCAAATGAAAGAAGTTGAGGTTGCCATTAATACTACCAAAGAATAAGCAGTAGCGTAACTACATAAAAAAAGCGGATCATTTGATCCGCTTTTTTTATGCGTAATAATTAAAATAAACCATGGATTTCGGCATCGATCATTTCAATGATTTTGCCAAGATCCTCAGGCTTGTCGACAAAGTTGATTTCATCAACATCGATGATTAATAATTTCCCCTTGTCGTATCCATGCACCCAGGCTTCATAGCGCTCGTTTAGACGACTTAAATAATCAATACTAATAGAATTTTCGAACTCCCTTCCTCTTCGGTGGATATTGTTGACCAAGTTGGGAATACTACTTCGTAGGTAAATCATTAAATCTGGTCCAGTAACCATGTTTTCCATGAGGTCAAATAATTCTTTATAATTCTCAAAATCACGCTTGGTGAGTAAACCCATTGCGTGAAGATTGGGTGCGAAAATATATGCATCTTCATAAATAGTTCTGTCTTGAATAACTTTTTCCCCACTCTTTTGAATTTCCAGCAGTTGTCCAAAACGACTATTTAGAAAGTAAATTTGAAGGTTAAACGACCAGCGTTCCATTTCGTGGTAAAAATCGTCCAGATAAGGGTTTTCTAAAATCTCCTCATAATGAGCTTGCCATCGATAATGTTTTGATAAAAGTTTAGTGAGGGTGGTTTTTCCTGATCCTATATTACCTGCAATGGCAATGTGCATGTGTTCTGTTTTTTTGAAAGGTGAATCTAAAATATTTAAGGAGCATTTAAAATTAGCTTCTTTTTTTGGAAGATAAAAGGAATTTAGGCCGCATTGTTTCTGTTTGCATTCAATTTGCATAAATTATTTTAAGTATTGAAAAAAAAGAATACCTTTGTCCAATAATTAACGAGGAAGGATTTGACTGATTGCAGACCTCGCAAAAAAAATGCTAAAACAGAATTGCTTTCACGCAAGAAGTAATCTTCAAATCCTTCCTGAAAGCAATATTAGATGGCTTATTTTTTTACCTCAGAATCTGTTAGTGAAGGACACCCAGATAAAGTAGCTGACCAAATCAGTGATGCATTAATTGATAATTTTCTGGCCTTTGATCCAGACAGCAAAGTTGCCTGCGAAACATTGGTAACCACTGGTCAAGCCGTTTTGGCTGGAGAAGTTAAGAGTTCTACCTATCTCGATGTACAGAAAATTGCGCGCGACACCATCAATAAAATTGGATATACCAAAGGGGAATACCAGTTTTCTGGTGATTCATGTGGTGTCATTTCTTTAATCCACGAACAGTCGCAAGAAATTAATCAAGGTGTAGATCGCGCAGAAAAAGCTGCACAAGGTGCCGGAGACCAAGGAATCATGTTTGGCTATGCCTCTAACGAAACCGACAATTATATGCCCTTGGCGTTGGATTTATCCCATAAACTATTGATCGAGCTAGCAGCACTGCGTCGCGAAAACAAAGAGATTACTTATTTGCGTCCAGATGCGAAGTCACAAGTTACCCTTGAGTATGATGAGAACGATGTGCCAATCCGAATAGACACCATCGTAATTTCTACCCAACACGATCCTTTTGATGAAAATGATGACCGAATGTTGGCCAAGATCAAGGAAGATATAATTGCTGTTTTGATTCCACGCGTTAAGGCGCAATTACCAGAGCGAATACAAACTCTCTTCGATAATAATATCACTTATCATATTAACCCGACAGGTAAATTCGTCATTGGAGGTCCACATGGAGATACAGGTTTAACAGGAAGAAAAATTATTGTAGATACTTATGGTGGAAAAGGAGGTCATGGTGGAGGTGCCTTTAGTGGAAAAGATCCAAGCAAGGTAGATAGAAGTGCAGCTTATGCCTCACGCCACATCGCTAAAAATCTTGTTGCGGCTGGAGTAGCCGATGAATTATTGGTGCAACTTAGCTATGCCATTGGTGTAGCAGAACCAACCTCAATCGCGGTCAATACCTACGGAAAATCAAATGTTGATTTAACCGATGGACAAATCGCAGAGAAAATCAAAACCATTTTTAATTTAACACCCTACGGTATAGAACAGCGTTTAAAATTGCGCACGCCCATCTATTCTGAAACGGCTGCCTATGGTCATATGGGGAGAACACCACAGAAAATAACCAAAACCTTTGAATCACCTTACAGTGGTAAAAAAGAACTGGAAGTAGAATTATTTCCTTGGGAAAAATTAGATCAAGTAGATTGTGTTAAAAAAGCATTTAACCTACAGAAGTTCAATGGATAACGACGTTTTTATTAATGAATTGAAGCAAATTCGTTTAACCAACGGACAGGAACTCAGCTACCAACATTTTGGCTGTGATTATTCTTCTTGTCCTGTAGTGGTTATAAACCATCCGCTTACTGCAAACTCTAATGTGACTGGAGAAAACGGATGGTGGAATGAAATCGTTGGTGCTAATAAAGTCATTGATACCAATCGTTTTGCTGTAATTGCTTTTAATATTCCAGGAAATGGATATGATGGGACAGTCATTGAAAACTATGCCAATTGGCATACAGGCACCATTGCTGGGTTTTTCTGTGCAGGATTAAGGCAATTAGGAATCACAAAAATCCACACATTAATTGGTGGTTCACTTGGTGCTGGAATTGCTTGGGAAATGTCCGCTTTGAGTCCAAATTACATTGAACGCCTAATTCCTATTGCTGGAGATTGGAAGTCGTCTGACTGGATGATTGCCACAACCTATATTCAAAATCAGATTTTGGAGAGCAGCCCCAAACCACTCGAAATTGCACGCATGCACGCCATGATGTGTTATCGAACACCACAGTCGTTTAAATTGCGGTTTAATCGTACGAACAATAAAGAACTCAATATTTACAATGTTGAATCTTGGTTGCTTTATCATGGAAATAAATTAAAGGAACGTTTTCAGTTGCAAGCCTACAAGGCAATGAACCATTTATTAGGAAAGATTGATATTAGCCGTAACGGGGAATCCTTTGAAGAAAACATTCAAAATATACAGTCCGAAATTCATATAATATCCATCGACAGTGATTTGTTTTTCCCCTTGTCGGAAGATTGTGAAACAGTTGCTTTGGCAGAGAAAGCTGATGTCAATATTCACCATCACATTATCAGTTCAGATTTTGGTCACGATGCTTTTCTGATGGAACACAAAAAAGTAAAAGAAATACTCACCACTATATTAAATTAAGAAACAGCTTATGAAAGTAAATTTAGAGCGTATCAACAAAGATTATCTTTTCGAAGTTCGTAACGAAGCGGGGAGAAGTGTAATCTTGGACAATAAGTCAAAAGAAGAAGGTGTAGTTGCTGGAATTAGTCCAATGGAACTTGTTCTTATGGGAGTGGCTGGCTGTAGTAGTATCGATATTGTTGCCATTCTTGGGAAGCAAAAAATAAACCCAGATAGCCTTTGTATGGAGGTGCACGGTCTTCGCAACGAAGGAGATGTGCCTGCGTTATTTCACACCATAGAAATCACCATTCATCTAGAAGGAGAAGATATTAGCCCGGAAAAAGCAACACGTGCGGCGAAGCTTTCCTATGAAAAATATTGTTCCGTTTCTAAAATGATCGATAGGGTGGCAGATATACGATTTAACATCATTCTTAACGGAAAAGCGGTATGAGTCAACGATTAGAAACAAAAGCCATTCGAACACAAATGAAACGTTCTCAGTACATGGAGCATTCAACGCCTTTGCACCTTACCTCAAGTTTTGTTTTTGAGGATGCAGAAGAAATGCGTGCAGCTTTTGCAGAAGAGAAAGAACGCAATATCTATAGCCGTTTTACCAACCCTAATACATCAGAATTGGTGGAAAAGGTAGCAGATATGGAAGGCGCCGAAGACGGCGTTTCTTTTGCTACAGGCATGGGAGCTGTATTTGGCACCTTTGCCGCATTACTCAATAGTGGAGATCATATCGTATCTGCCCGTGCTGTCTTTGGATCAACCCATACTTTATTTACTAAGTTTCTGCCAAAATGGAATATTGAAACCAGCTATTTCAATTTAGAAGAAATTGACACTATTGAGACCTTGATTCAGCCCAACACAAAAATCATTTATGCTGAATCACCCACCAATCCTGGCGTAGCCATTTTAGACCTAGTCTATTTGGGTGAAGTGACCAAAAAGCACAACTTAATTTTGGTTATTGATAATTGTTTTGCCACACCTTATTTACAACAACCCATCAAGTTTGGTGCAGATATAGTTATCCATTCTGCCACAAAATTAATCGATGGACAGGGTCGGGTTTTAGGCGGAGTTACGGTTGGACGAAAAGAGTTGATAAGAGAGATTTACCTTTTTGCGCGCAATACTGGTTCGGCACTTTCTCCCTTCAATGCTTGGGTATTGTCTAAGAGCATGGAAACTTTGCCTGTGCGCGTAGATCGTCATTGCCAAACAGCACTAACCACAGCCGAATTCTTGGAAAATCACCCCAAAGTAAACTGGGTGAAATATCCATTCCTCAAATCGCATCCACAATATGCTTTGGCCAAAAAGCAAATGAGTCAAGGGGGAACAATTATTGCTTTCGAAGTAAAAGGAGGTTTAACTGCCGGTCAACGTTTTTTTGATAGCATCAAACTATTAAGCCTTTCTTCTAATTTGGGAGATTCACGAACCATCGTAACACATCCGGCTTCTACCACACATAGTAAACTTGTTGAGACAGATAGATTGGCCGTAGGAATTACCGATGGAATGGTGCGTTTATCGATTGGTTTAGAGCACTATGAAGATATTCAAAACGACCTAGCACAAGCGTTAGATAAAATATAAATGACAGCAATAGAAAAAGCTTTACAGGAAAGAATTTTGGTTTTAGACGGCGCCATGGGTACCATGCTTCAGGCCTATAAATTTGAGGAAGAAGATTTTCGTGGAGATCGCTTTACAACGCATCCTTCTCCTTTGAAAGGGAACAATGACTTGTTGTCCTTGACCCAGCCAGAAGCCATAAAAGCAGTTCATCGCGCTTATTTTGAAGTTGGTGCGGATATTGTAGAAACCAACACCTTTTCTTCTACTTCAATTGGAATGGCAGATTATGCCATGGAAGATTGGGTCTACGAACTCAACGTCCAATCGGCAAAACTTGCCCGTGAAGTAGCCGACGAATTCACTAATGCCAATCCACATAAACCTCGTTTTGTTGCAGGATCGATTGGTCCAACCAACAGAACAGCCAGCATGTCTCCCGATGTCAATGACCCGGGATTTAGGGCCGTAACCTTTGATGATTTGGTTGAGAGTTACAGTGAGCAGGTACGCGGATTGGTCGAAGGAGGATCTGATGTGCTTTTGGTTGAAACGGTTTTCGATACCTTAAACGCCAAAGCGGCTTTATTTGCCATTGATGTGTTAAAAGAAGAGAACAATTGGGACATCCCCGTCATGATTAGCGGGACAATAACCGATGCTAGTGGGCGAACCCTTTCTGGACAAACCGTTGAAGCTTTTGCCACATCGGTTTCGCATATTCCCTTGTTGAGTATTGGCTTTAATTGCGCTTTAGGGGCTGACCAATTACTGCCCTATGTACGTCGTTTGTCCAAAGAAACCGAAGTCATGGTATCTGCTCATCCCAATGCAGGTTTACCCAATGCCTTTGGTGCCTATGATCAGACGCCCGAGGAGATGCGCGATCTAATAGAAAAGTATTTAGAAGAAAACCTCATTAATATTATTGGGGGCTGCTGTGGTTCAACCCCAGAGCATATTCAGCTTATTGCTGAAGTAGCGTCGAACTACTCACCTAGAAAAATAAACATCAACGCCTAATGGAAGAACGTTATTTAAAACTTTCTGGACTAGAACCCTTAGTCGTTACGCCCGAATCAAATTTTGTAAATGTTGGGGAACGTACCAATGTTACTGGGTCACGTCGTTTTTTGCGATTGATTGAACAAGGAGATTTCAATACAGCCATAGAGGTAGCCCGTGATCAAGTTGACGGAGGAGCACAAATTCTGGATGTCAACATGGACGAAGGAATGATAGATGGTGCTAAGGCCATGACAACCTATCTGAATTTGCTTGCGGCAGAACCTGATATATCTCGAATTCCAATTATGATTGATTCTTCCAAATGGGAAATCATTGAAGCTGGATTGAAGGTTGTTCAAGGGAAATGTGTGGTGAATTCCATTAGTCTAAAAGAAGGGGAAGAAAATTTTATTCAGCAAGCTAAGACCATTCGACGGTATGGTGCAGCAGTCATTGTAATGGCTTTTGATGAAGACGGACAAGCCGACTCCTTAGATAGACGAATTGAAATCTGTCAACGTTCCTACACCATTTTGGTAGAGAATGTTAAATTTCCCCCAGAAGACATCATCTTTGATCCGAACGTTTTTCCTGTTGCCACGGGAATGGACGAACATAAATTAAACGCATTAGATTTCTTCAAAGCCACGAAGTGGATTCGAGAAAACTTGCCCCATGCGCATGTAAGTGGGGGAGTGAGTAATGTATCTTTTTCTTTCCGTGGAAATAATTTGGTGCGCGAAGCCATGCATTCTGCTTTTCTATATCATGCCATTCAGCATGGAATGGACATGGGAATTGTAAATCCTACCATGCTAGAGATTTACGATGAAATTCCAAAAGATTTACTTACCCACGTGGAAGATGTCTTATTGAACAGAAGAGACGATGCCACTGAGCGTCTACTTGACTTGGCTGAGTCACTCATCAACAATCAAAAAGAACACAAGGTTGAGGTCAAAGCTTGGCGGAGCGAAGCTGTACAAGATCGTATTACCCATTCTTTGGTCAAAGGAATTGACGAGTTTATTGAACTCGATGTGGAAGAAGCCCGTACTGCTGTTGCCAAACCCATAGAAGTAATCGAAGGGCATTTGATGACCGGGATGAATGTGGTCGGTGATCTTTTTGGTTCAGGAAAAATGTTTTTGCCTCAAGTCGTTAAGTCTGCACGCGTAATGAAAAAAGCCGTAGCTTATTTACTGCCCTATATTGAGGCAGAAAAAGATGGTAAGCAACAAGCCGCTGGGAAAATATTAATGGCCACGGTTAAAGGTGATGTTCACGACATCGGAAAGAATATTGTAGGCGTTGTACTGGCTTGTAATAATTATGAGATCATTGATCTAGGGGTTATGGTGCCTCCAGAGAAAATCATTGAAACAGCACTAAGAGAGCAAGTAGATATCATTGGCCTTTCGGGTTTAATTACTCCATCGCTCGACGAAATGATTTATATCGCTCAAGAATTGAAACGTCAAAACATGGATACTCCGCTAATGATTGGTGGAGCAACTACGTCAAAGGCGCATACGGCGGTTAAGATATCTCCTGAATTGGATTCGACAGTAGTACACGTTAACGATGCTTCTCGAGCGGTAACAGTCGCAGGAAGTTTGTTAAATAAAGAAAATGCTCCTCTTTATAAAGAAACAATTCGAAAGGAATACGAAATCTTTCGCGCAAAATTCTTGGATCGTCAGGAAACCAAAGAGCATATTGATCTAGCTACAGCTCGTGCTAAAAAATTACAGTTGGATTGGGAGGCATTCACGCCATTTAAACCAAACCAGTTAGGTGTACAAATCATCGAAAACCAAGACTTGGATGCCTTGGTGCCCTATATCGATTGGAGCCCATTTTTCCGATCGTGGGATTTACACGGACACTATCCAGCCATTCTCAATGATCCTATTGTGGGGGAACAAGCTGTCGAGTTGTTCGCCGATGCGCAGGTCATTCTTTCAGAAATATTGGAGAAGAAACTTTTAACCGCCAAGGCTGTTTTTGGATTGTTCCCAGCCAATTGTGTTAATGATGACGACATCGAGGTATTTGTAGATGAGACACGTGATACAGTGGTGGGTACCTTTTTAACCCTACGCCAGCAAATCAAAAAGCGGGAAGGAAAAGCCAATCTTGCTTTGGCCGATTTTATCGCGCCCAAAGAGAGTGGTAAAAAAGATTATATCGGAAGTTTTTGTATATCCACTGGTTTTGGTACAGCCGAACTTGCCAAAGCATACGAAGAGGCGAATGATGATTACAATGCCATCATGGTAAAAGCTTTGGCCGACCGTTTTGCCGAAGCCTTTGCTGAATTCTTGCACAAAGAGGTTCGAACCACGCATTGGGGATATGCCGCAAACGAAAACCTTGACAATGCAGCTTTGATTAGGGAAAGTTACAAGGGAATTCGTCCTGCACCTGGCTATCCTGCCTGTCCAGATCATTTAGAGAAAAACACCATTTGGGAATTACTCCAAGTTGAAGAGAATATTGGGGTACTCTTGACCGAAAGTTTAGCCATGTGGCCAGCCGCATCGGTTTCAGGTTATTATTTTGCCCATCCAGAGGCTCAATATTTTGGTGTAGGAAAGATCACCCGTGACCAATTAGAAAGTTTTAGCAAACGAAAACAACTACCGATTGAAGAAGCCGAAAAATGGCTTCGACCAAATTTAAAATAACAACACGTGAAAGTAACAGAACACATCGCCAAAGCAAAGGATAAAACACAGTTTACCTTTGAGATTCTCCCTCCATTAAAGGGACAGAATATTCAGTCGATTTATGATTCGATCGATCCACTTATGGAGTTTAACCCGCCTTTTATAGATGTGACTTACCATAGAGAGGAATACGTGTATAAAGAGTTAGATAACGGTCTTTTACAGAAGCACGTCATCCGAAAGCGTCCAGGAACAGTTGGTATTTGTGCGGCCTTGCAACACAAGTACAATGTCGATGCTATTCCGCATATTTTATGTGGTGGTTTCACCAAAGAAGACACAGAGAATTTCTTGATTGATCTTGATTTTTTAGGAATTGATAATGTGGTTGCCTTGCGCGGTGATGCGATAAAGTCAGAAACCTATTTTACGCCTAACAAAGAAGGGCATGCTTATGCCAGCGATTTGGTCGGTCAAATTCAAGATTTGAATAAAGGGCATTACTTGGACGAGGAAATCCTAAACACTTCCAAAACCGATTTTTGTATTGGTGTTTCGGGTTACCCAGAAAAACACATGGAAGCTCCTTCTTTGGAAAGTGATCTTCACTTTTTAAAGAAAAAAATTGATGCAGGTGCAGATTATATTGTCACCCAAATGTTTTTTGACAATCAAAAGTTTTTTGAATTTCAAGACAAGTGTAAAGAAGCGGGGATTAATGTCCCCATTATTCCTGGGCTAAAACCGCTGGCCACCAAAAAGCAATTGAATGCCTTACCCCATCGTTTTCATGTTGATTTACCCGAGGCTTTGATCAAAGCTGTAATTAAATGCAAAGACAACACTGCTGTCCGCCAAGTGGGGATGGAATGGTGCACGCAACAATCCAAAGAACTCAAAGAAGCTGGCGTGCCTTTTCTACATTATTATTCTATGGGAAAATCAGATAACATCAAGGCGATTGCTGAGGCGGTATTTTAAAAAAGATCTTCCCGCAAAATAGCATAGCTATAATTATCTTCCCATTTTCCTCGTATGGGCAAGATTCCCCGGTGCATTCCTTCACGTTGCATACCCACTTTTTCGAGTAATTGTATGGAACTAATGTTTTGGGTGTGTACACCAGCTTCTATGCGGTGAAGGTTCAGTGTTTCCATACCATAATGAAGTAATGCTTCTACCGCTTCGGTAGCATAGCCCTTTCCAATGGGAGGGAATCAGGCTTTAATGAATCTCTCCTTTGTTGTATTTGGGGGTACTTAGTCGTATGCCTAGTTCACCAATAAAGCTGTCGTCTTCTTTTAGTCGAATGGTCCAACCCAATTGCTGTCCGTTTTCAGGCTCTTGCTTTTCAAACAAAGGGGCGAGTAATTCCTCGGTATCTTTTATGTTTTTGGGAATGCTAATGGTGTTGAATTCGGCTATTTCTGGGAAACAGTTTTTTGCGTGAATGCTTGGGCAATCGTCAGGGGAAATAGGTTGTAGGTTTAGGCGGGCTGGGAAGATCATGTAGGTTTTAGGTTGTTAGCGAATTGAATAGGGCAGCAAGGTTTTCATTTTTTTGTTGTAGAGAAAGAATTTTCAATTGATTATCATGGGCAAAGTCAAAGACCTTGGGACGCACGTCCTCTTCTTTGTCACAATACAATTCATAATTAAAATCAAAGGTATTTACCACCTTATTGACGCCGTGAATTTTGGCCAAGGCTTCGGTTTCGATCCGGTAGTCAAACTCTACTTGTACAATTTGTTGTTGCCCCTTACGTAATGTTTCTAGGGCTTCATCGGCCACTACTTCGCCTTCCCGTATGATGATAACTCGATCGCAAATACTTTCTACTTCCGATAAAATATGGGTAGATAGTAGCACAATTTTTTCTTCTCCCAATTGACGGATCAATTTTCGAATCTCGATCAATTGGTTGGGATCGAGTCCTGTGGTGGGTTCATCCAGAATTAATATCTCCGGATCATGGAGTAGGGCAGCGGCCAAACCCACACGCTGTTGATAGCCTTTAGAAAGGGTGTTGATTTTTCTGTTTTTCATCTCTGTTAAGCCAACCTTGTCGAGGACATTGGTAAACGGAGGCTGAGGTATTTTATACAACTCAGCAATAAATTGCAAATATTCCTGCACATAGAGCTCTGGGTAAAGCGGGTTATTTTCGGGTAAATAACCCGTGACCTGCTGAATGGCTTTTGTGGCAGTGCGAAAATTATGTTCTCCATAGCGAATCTCTCCTTCCCATTCTTTCAGGTAACCAGTCAAGATTTTCATTAGGGTAGATTTCCCTGCACCGTTGGGACCGAGTAAACCTACCACTTCTCCAGGCTGAAGTGAAAAAGACACATCTTTTAGGGCCTGAATGTTTGCGTAGTTTTTATGGATGTGTTGGAGTGTTAGCACGAGAATTTTTTGTTAAAGATAGAGCTTTATAGTCTTTTATGCATCCACTTAGGCATATTGGAAAAGATAAACCCAATGATACGCCATCGTTTGGTAATGTAGACGACCGCTTTTTTACGTTGAAGCGCACGATAGATTTGTTTGGCTGCTTTTTCTTTGGTGGCCACCCAAAAAAGTCCATTTCCTTTTGCCATGGCCGTATTTACAAAACCCGGACGAATGTCGGTTGTTGCTATGCGAAGTTTTCTTTTGTGGAAACGTTGACGCAATCCTTCAAAATAATTGGATTGATAGGCTTTCGATGCATGATAGGCCGGCGCATGTCTTCCTCCTCTTCGACTCGCTACTGAGGATATATTCGCCATATGTCCATGGCCTTGACGTTCAAAAAAGTGCATCCCCCAATTGGCCAATTTTGTAAAGGCCACCACGTTGAGTTGATTGGTGTGGTCCTCTAGTGTGAAGTCCAATGTTTTGTTGATAAAGGCAACTCCTGCCGAGATGATCAATAGGTCAAGTCCTCCTAGTTGATGAACCAATGCGTCGAGTTCCTCATCCGCTTTTGGGTGGGTAGCATCGGCTACCATGGTGATTATTTGCTCAGGGTAGAGGGCTTTTATTTCATTGAGCATTTCTCCTCTTCGACTAGTTATTCCTACCGAGTATCCGTGTTGTGCAAGTACGATGGCTAAGGCTTTTCCGATTCCGGAGCTCGCTCCAACGATGATGGCTTTTTTTGACATATTATAGATTTAGGTGAGTGTCGTCGCAAAAGGGTCCCTTTGCTGTTTTCTTGCAATTGCACAAACGAACTTCTCCTGTTAGTTTTGCAGTGAATTTCTGCGGCTTGATTTTAGAGCCGTGATGGGAGCCATCGCAAAAGGGCTGATTGGCACTCCGCCCACAGGCACACCACAAATAGTTTTCTCCTTTGGTTAAGGTCAAAGTTGCTGCTTCCTTGGTAACGGTTTGTTTTATTAGGTGGTCTTTGTGCCAATCACTTTGTTTGTCCGGGGAAGTAAGAAAGGGGTAAAAATAAGCTGAAGTCCAAGGATCGTTTGTTTTTTTCTGAAGGCCGTACTGCTTTGGGTAACTTCGCTGAAAAGTTGCGGTCCCAAAAAGTTGATCCCAGAAACTAAACATATTGCCAAAATTGCCATTTGGATCACTTGCCTCATCAAGCAGTGAAGTACCGTGATGGGAATGATGAAAAGCTGGAGTAATAATAATGCGTTCCAAAATTTTTATGATAGGTCGCAAAGCAGCAAATTCATAAAATGGCTTGTCCCAACGAAGTCTACTGTGCGATCCAATAATTATTAATTGTTTGAGAACCAATCCCAAGGCAACCGCTTTTGCTCCTCCGGCAAAAACAATAAAACCAACCCACCAAATATTGGGCATAAGAATGTAATACAAAAAGGCATTTCGGTAGGAAACAAAGTAGCCCATTTCTTCTGCCTGATGGTGTGCGCGGTGCAATTTCCATAGGAAGGAGGTTTCGTGTGCACTGCGGTGATACCAATACTGTAACACGTCATCTATCAAAAGGTAAACCAGTAATGCCCAGCCAAAAGAAAGTTCATTGAAGAGAGATTGTTGTTCGGGAAAAAAAGTGTTACCGACAAGATAAACACAAAAGACAATGACAGGTTTAATGCCTGTGGAAAGCAATAAAAAACTAACAATCTCTTGAATCCAATCATCCGTCTTTCGTTTTGAATTAAAGAGGTAACCCGAAAGGGTTTCCATCAATCCAAACCCAATTAAAATACTTAAAACCAAGATGACATCGAAATTTTCAATGCCCAGTAGGCGTACTAATAATTCACTCATTATTCTTCGTCATTAGCTCTAAAGGTAGGGGTGATTCTTGCCTTGGTGTTTTGCTCAAAACCATAGGCAACTTCAATTAGAGTTGGTTCACTCCAGGCTCTTCCAAAGAAAGATAAGCCTACAGGTAGACCGTGAATATCTCCCATGGGAATGGTAATGTTTGGGTAGCCCGACCATGCCGCGGGAGAAGAACTACCCAGATGATAGTTATCTCCATTGAGCCAATCGGTACTCCAAGCTGGGCTGCCCGTAGGGGCAATAATAGCATCTAGGTTGTATTCATCCATTACACGATCAATACCCTCTTGTTGACTCATGCGAATTAAATTTTTTAAAGCCGTTTGATAGGCTTCACTTTCCAAGCCTTCTTTGTCGTTAGCCATTTTAAGATAAGCTTGATTGTAGTACTTCAATTCAATGGAATCTTGTTCGTTAAAGGCAATTAACTCGTCTAAATTTTTAATGGGAGCATTTTCACCTAAAGAAGTAAAATAAGCATTCAATCCGTCTTTATATTCATGTAGCATTACTTGAAAGGAGTTCCGTCCAGTTTCACGCGGAGCGATGGCGTCAATTTCAATCACTTCTGCGCCCAAGCTTTTTAATGTTCTAACCGACTTGCGAACAAGACTGTCTACCTCAGTATTTTCTCCTAATGGTGCAGTATACAATGCAATGCGTTTTCCCTGAACACCGTCAAGCTTTAGAAAAGGAGAATAGTCAGTTAAGGCATGCTCCTTACTAGCTAATGTTTTACTGTCTTTTTTATCTACACCTGTCAAAACGCCGAGGGTTAACACAGCATCGGTGAGTGTTCGCGCCATGGGTCCGGCGGTATCTTGGGTGAACGAAATGGGGATAATCCCCGATCGACTGATGAGTCCTACCGTAGGTTTTATTCCTACAATCCCATTGGCATTGGAAGGACAAACAATGGAACCGTTGGTTTCAGTTCCAATGGCTAAAACAGTTAAGTTGGCCGAAACAGCCGCACCAGATCCAGCACTTGATCCACAAGGATTACGGGTCAATACATAAGGATTTTTCGTTTGACCATTTATCCCACTCCATCCGCTAGAAGAGTTCTGTCCCCGAAAATTGGCCCATTCACTCAAATTGGCTTTCGCTAATATTATTGCTCCAGCAGCTCTCAGTTTTGCGGTAACTTCACTATCCTGCAGGGGTTTTGAATCCATCAGTGCTCGAGATCCAGCGGTAGTAGCCATTTTATCGTGGGTGTCTATATTATCTTTTAATACAATTGGAATACCATGTAATGGTCCACGTCGTTTTCCAGCAGCTAATTCAGCGTCCAATTCGTTGGCTATGGCAAGCGCATCTGGATTAACTTCTATGATAGATCGAAGCGTTGGTCCTTTTCTATCAATGCGTTCAATGCGGTTTAGATAGGCTTGGGTCACGTCCGTAATTGTATATTCACCTGAAGCGTATCCAGAAGAAAGTTTACGAATGTCTGACTCAAGGTAGGGAAAGTCATTAAGCTGTTCACTTGCTTTATGATTGTTTTGATTACATCCAATTATAGTTGTTAGTAGAAAAAGGTATAAGATAGTTGGTTTCATAATTCCGTTATCATTTGACCATTAAATTAGCTCTTTTTAAAGAAAAATAACATTAAAGTTGAAATCCATTTCAAAAAAAACAAAGGAAAAGTTTGTTTATTTCAATACGGGGCTTAGATTTGTAGTTAATTAGAACAAAATGAACAACACGTTTTTATATCGCAACACTTTTTTTTACTTCTTTAACGAGGCAGAAAGGACTTTGTAATATATCAACGCAACGATAGAAAAAGTCCTGACATTTGTTCGGGACTTTTTTTTTGGGGTATACTATGGAAACAAAAACAGCAATACAAGGAATTAAAGGGTCATTTCACCATGCCGTGGCGATGAATTATTTTCATCAAGGGGTTAAATTGGAGGAATGCCTAAGTTTCGACACCCTAGTTGCTGCTGTCTTAGATGCTAAGGTGCAGCATGCTGTTATGGCCTTGGAAAATTCAATCGCTGGATCTATAATACCCAATTATGCTTTAATCGATCGGAATGATTTATCAATTATCGGAGAATATAACCTAACCATTCATCATAATTTGATGGCTTTGGAAGGCCAGTCTATAGCCGATTTAACCGAAGTGCATTCCCATCCGATGGCCCTCTTGCAATGCAAGGCTTTTTTTCAAGCATATCCGCATATTCGTTTGATTGAAGCGGCCGATACAGCCGATGTTGCACGATCTATTTCTGCCGAAAATCGCAAGGGAATTGGAGCGATTGCACCAAAGCAAGCGGCCGAAATCTACGAATTAAACATATTCGCACATTCCATACAAACCATTCAAGATAATGTTACCCGTTTTGTCATCATTCAGAAAAAAAGTGATGTAATTGAGAATAAGCAAGTCAATAAAGCTTCTTTAAAATTTATTTTAGATCATCAACGGGGAAGTTTGGCAGCTGTACTCAATGTAATGAGTGATTGTCTATTGAACCTAACAAAAATACAGTCTCTTCCCGTAATTGAAACACCAGGGAAATATGCCTTTTTTGTTGATGTTACTTTTGATCATTTACATCAGTATGAAAAAGCGCGCAAGATTTTAGTAATCATGGCATTAGAATTTAAAATCCTTGGAGAATATAACACCGCCAAATGATGAAAACAACAACCGCAACCCGTCTTGAAAGTGTAAAAGAATACTATTTCTCCAAAAAATTGAGAGAAGTAGCTGGGCTTATTCAAGCTGGGAAGCCTGTGCTGAATATGGGGATTGGAAGCCCAGACCTACCACCACATCCGTCTGTAGTAGAAGCCTTACAGGCAGGTTTGTCTCACCCAAAGGCACATATGTACCAGAGTTATCAAGGCTTACCCGCATTGCGCGAGGCCATGGCAGGCTTTTATCAGCGAAACTATAATGTTAGCCTCAATCCTTCATCTGACATTCTCCCCCTTATGGGATCCAAAGAAGGGATCATGCATATATCTCTAGCGTTTTTAAACAGAGGCGATGAGGTGCTCATTCCCAATCCAGGTTATCCAACCTACAGTTCAGTCACTCAGTTGGTTGAAGCAACACCTGTTTTTTATGCTTTAAGTGGAGACAACGATTGGCAACCTGATTTTGCTGCTCTTGAAGCCATGGATACCTCTAAGATTAAACTTATGTGGTTGAATTATCCCCATATGCCAACTGGAGCAATGGCACAAACAGCCACTTTTACACGTTTAATCAAATGGGCAAAAGACAATGAAATTTTATTGGTTAACGATAACCCTTACAGTTTTATCCTCAATGATTATCCACAAAGTGTTTTGTCATTACCAGATGCTAAGGAGGTTTGTATGGAATTAAATTCCTTGAGTAAATCCTTCAATATGGCGGGCTGGCGTGTTGGAATATTGGCGGGGAATCAAGACAACATTCAAGCGGTATTGAAAGTAAAAAGTAATATGGATTCGGGTATGTTTTATGGCATTCAACAAGGAGCCATTGCAGCGCTTAATACTTCCAACAGTTGGTTCGATGAACTGAATGAGGTGTACCAAAGACGTCGTTCCCTAGTAGAAGAATTGGCTCGTTTAATGCATTCCACTCCCGATCCGGATAGTGTAGGTATGTTTGTTTGGGCTAAACTAAATGACAACAGTCTTTCGGCTGAAGAATTCATTGATAATATTTTATACCAGAAAGACATCTTTATTACGCCAGGAACAATATTTGGAAGTCAAGGAGAAGGCTATATTCGTTTTTCACTCTGCGTTACTGAAGAGCAAATACAAACAGCCATTAATCGAATCAAAGCATGAAATTATATGTTATCGGTATCGGATTAATTGGGGGTTCCATGGCCATGGACTTGAAAAAGTGTTATTCGGCTATTGAAGTGATTGGCGTTGATACCAACGAAGCTCATTTGGAAGAAGCACTTGCCAGGGGCATTATAGATAAGAAAGGAAGCTTAAAAGACATCGATCAAGCTGACCGAGTGATTCTGAGTATACCTGTGAAAGACAGTTTGGCTTTGCTGCCAACATTGTTGGACCAGTTGAATGAAAATGCATTGTTGTGGGATGTAGGTTCAACCAAAGAAGAACTGTGTAAAGTGGTAGAAACACATCCAAAACGCGACCAATATTTAGCTGCGCATCCCATAGCAGGTACAGAGTTTTCTGGACCAAAGGCTGCTCATGTCGGGTTGTTTGAAGGGAAACCACAGATTTTATGTGAAACCCATAAAACCCGTCCAGATTTGTTGTCATGGGCCAAAACATCCTTTCGCCAAATGGGCATGTACCTTCGTTTTATGGAGGCCAATGACCATGATAAACACATGGCCTACGTTTCGCATTTGTCTCACATCAGTTCTTTTATGTTGGGTAAAACAGTACTTGAACAAGAAGAAGATGAACAAAATATTTTTGACTTAGCCGGTAGTGGTTTTGAATCTACTGTTCGCTTGGCCAAAAGCTCGCCAGACATGTGGGCGCCAATTTTTGAACAAAACAAGACCAATGTATTAAGTATTTTATCTTCTTACATTGAGAATTTAGAGAATTTTAAACGCAAATTAGAAAATGATGACATTGCTGATCTGCACCAACAAATGAAACATACAAATCAATTAACAACAATCCTTAACGGGATTAAACACAACAATTAGTTATGGAGAATACTCCCGCAATGCGCGAATGGTTGAACGATTTCGGTCTATCGCATCCCTTAGTTATCGGTGGTCCTTGTAGTGCCGAGACAGAAGAACAAGTCATGAAAATTGCTCATGAATTGAAAGACACTGATGTAACAGTATATCGTGCTGGAATTTGGAAACCCAGAACACGCCCGGGTATGTTCGAAGGGGTTGGAGCAATTGGATTAAAATGGCTACAACGCGTGAAGGAAGAAACGGGAATGTTAACGGCGACTGAAGTAGCCAACAAAGATCATGTTAAGTTAGCGCTGGAGCATGACATCGACATCTTGTGGATTGGTGCCCGTTCTACTGTAAGTCCATTCATTGTGCAGGAAATTGCTGATGCTTTGGAAGGTACAGACAAGATCGTTTTGGTGAAAAATCCTGTCAATCCAGATGTAGCACTGTGGTTAGGTGGAGTAGAACGTTTGTATACGGCAAACATTAAGAACTTAGGGTTAATCCACCGCGGATTTTCTGCGTATGGAAAATCAAAATACAGAAACAATCCTGAATGGCAAATTGCCGTTGAGGTGCAAAACAGGTTCCCTGACTTACCTTTAATTTGTGATCCTTCTCATATTACAGGGAACAGAGAAATGATTTTCGATACCTGCCAAATGGCCTTGGACTTAAATTTTGATGGTTTAATGATTGAAAGCCACTGGGATCCAGACAATGCATGGAGTGATGCTGCACAGCAAGTTACCCCTGAAAAATTGGTTCAGATTATGTGCGATTTAAAAATTCGCGAAGCAACAACAGATGAGGCTTCATACCAGACTGCTTTACAAAATTTACGTGCACAAATAGACATTGCTGATCAGACAATACTAGACACTTTGGGTAATCGCATGAAAGTAGCCGAAGCGATTGGCGAACTCAAGAAAGAAAACAATGTTGCCGTATTGCAAAACAAACGTTGGAATGAAATTCTAGGAAAGATGGTTTTGGAAGGTGAAAGCCGTGGTTTATCAGAAGAATTTGTCTTGCGCATGTTCAAGGCGATTCATCAAGAATCCATCAATCACCAAGAACAGATTGTAAAAGCATAAAATTTTAAAAACCGACGCAAGTCGGTTTTTAAAATATATTAGGGTTAATTAAAATCCCATTTATATGATTTTTTCCAATCTTAGCCTCATGCGCGAATCTCGTGAAGCCCTTTCTCCCTATTGGGGTGTAGGTGTTTTGGTAGCGTTTGTTTATGCCCTTATTATTGGGGTACCTTCTGGTGTTTTTCCTGGAACTGGAGAACTTATTCCTCTACTATTAGCGGGCCCTTTTTCTGTGGGTCTTGCACTTTTTTCTTTTTCGGTTGTAAGAAAAGAGTCACCGCATTTCAATCAGCTTTTTCAAGGTTTTCAATCGCCTGTTTTTTTTAAAAGCTTTTTAGCCAATCTTTGTATAACTATTTTGACGGTTGTAGGTTTTGTTTTATTGATAATTCCTGGTATTATAGTAGCGCTTGGGTTTGGCTTAACCTTTTTTGTAATGGCCGATCGACCAGATTTATCTTTTACTGACTGTATTCAAGAAAGCTGGCGACTCATGGACGGCTATAAGCTTAAATATTTGGGCCTTAACATTCGTTTTATTCCATGGTACTTTTTAGGTGTTTTGTGTTTAGGAGTAGGAGTGTTATTGGTTATTCCATGGCATTTTGTTACCATAGCGCATTTCCATGAGGAAGTCAAAGCGATACAAAGTGTTTGATTAAGATATTCAGATACCAAAAAAAAACCGCTTATAAGCGGTTTTTTTTATTTTCAGAACGGGATGTTATTCAATTTAAACTTTAGTTTCGATACCTATTCCGATTATTATTTCGGTTTTTATTACTCGGTCGATTGCGATTATTGGGTCTTGGTTCCCCGGGTTTCTTAACGCTAGTCTCTTCAATTGCATCATGGTTTTCCATAAAGGGGTGCTCTCCAAGACGAGGTAACTGTTGCTTGATTAGTTTTTCAATGTCTTTTAAATAGGGGCGTTCCTCTGCCATACAAAAAGAAAGTGCAATACCACTAGCATTGGCTCGCCCTGTTCTACCAATTCGGTGAACATAGGTTTCCGATACATTTGGCAGATCAAAGTTAATCACCAAGGACAATTCATCTACATCAATTCCTCTTGCGGCAATATCTGTTGCAATCAATACTTTTAGTTTTCCGTCTTTAAAATCACCCAAAGCCTTTTGGCGCATGTTTTGGGATTTGTTTCCATGAATTGCAGCCGATCGTATTCCAGCTTGATCCAATTTTTTCACAATTTTATTGGCACCGTGTTTGGTACGCGAAAATACAAGAACAGAGTCGTTATTTCGTTGTTCCAACAAATGAACCAATAATTTCGGCTTGTTGTTTTTACTAATAAAATATACGCCTTGTTTTACCTTTTCTGCAGTGGCTTGCTCGGGTTTAATGGTCACGCGTTGAAATTTGCCCAACATTTTTTGTGACAACTCGACAATGGTTTTTGGCATGGTTGCCGAGAAAAAAAGGGATTGTCTTTTTGGAGGGAGTTTAGCAATGATTTTTTTCACATCATGGATAAAGCCCATGTCCAACATTTGATCTGCTTCATCTAAGACAACATACTTTAAATCTTTAAAAGTAATGTATCCTTGACTTATTAAGTCCAATAATCGTCCTGGTGTGGCAATCAATATATCAACACCACTACGGAGGCTATTGACTTGTTGTGCTTGTTTTACTCCGCCAAAAATAACAGTATTTCTGAGGTTGGTAAACTGACTGTATGCGGTGAAGTTTTCAGCAATTTGAATCGCCAATTCTCGAGTTGGTGTCACTACCAGCGCTTTTATTTTTCGCCGTCCTTTTCCAGAGGATTCTTCTTTACATAAATGATTGAGAATTGGAATACCAAAAGCGGCTGTTTTTCCGGTTCCTGTTTGCGCAACACCCAATAAGTCATCTCCTTTTAATAAAATGGGAATGGCTTGTTCTTGGATGGGAGTGGGTTGAGTATAGCCTTGTTTTTCAAGTGCTTTTAGTATGGGAGCCTCTAGGGCTAGGTCTTTAAATGTCATGTATTTGAATAATTTTGCTAAAGTACGCTTATATTTTTGATCTGTGTAGAAATAAAAAAAACCGCCTCAAGACGGTTTTGATATTCGTTAAGCAAATAGTTAAGCCATGGCTTTTGCTATGCGTTGAATGGCTTCTTTGATGCTGTCTTGTGAAGCAGCATAGGAAATTCGAATACAATCTCCGTTTCCAAACGCATCACCGGTTACTGTAGCTACGTGGGCTTCCTCCAAAAGATACAAAGCAAAATCACTTGCATCATTAATTGTTTTTCCACGAAGGGTTTTTCCGAAATAATGCGAGACATCTGGAAACACATAAAATGCGCCAGCAGGTTGGTTCAATTTAATCCCCGGAATTGCTGATAATAATTCAATGATCAGTTCACGACGAACTTGAAATTCATCGATCATGTATTGTATGTTACTTACAGGGGCTTCAAGCGCAGTAATGGTTGCGCGTTGGGCAATACAGTTTGCACCAGACGTGATTTGACCTTGCATTTTATTACAGGCTTTGGCAATCCATGCAGGAGCTCCAATATAACCAATACGCCAGCCGGTCATTGCAAAAGCTTTTGCAACTCCATTTACCGTAATGGTGCGGTCATATAGTTCTGGAATGGCAGCAATACTAAAATGCTTCGTTCCGTAATTGATGTGTTCATAGATTTCATCCGAAAGAATGTAAATATCTGGGTGTTTCGCTAGAACTTTTCCAAGTGCGCGATATTCTGCCTCGGTATAGAGTGTTCCACTCGGATTGTTAGGTGAGTTGAACATGATGAGCTTGGTTTTGGGCGTAATGGCCGCTTCCAATTGCTCAGGGGTGATTTTAAAATCAGTTTCTATGCTTGACGGAATGATAGTCGAAGTCGCCTCTGCTAAAGTTGCAATGGCAGAATAACTTACCCAGTAGGGGGCAGGAAGTAATACTTCGTCTCCCGGGTCAAGCAATACCATGCAAATATTTGCAATGGATTGTTTTGCTCCAGTAGAAACGACAATTTGATCGAGTCCGTACGTAATTCCATTGTCGCGTTTGAACTTAGTGCAGATGGCCTGTTTCAAATCTACATAGCCATCAACAGGAGAATAGGAATTATAATTGTCATTTACAGCTTGTATCGCTGCATCTTTGATAAATTCGGGTGTATTAAAGTCAGGTTCTCCTAGGCTTAAACCAATAACATCGATTCCTTCGTTCTTTAATTCTCTGGCTTTCGCAGCCATTGCCAGTGTTGCTGATACAGGTAAGCTGTTAATCCGTGCCGAAAGTGCGTCCATATAAACCAGTGATTGTTATGCGGGTTGTACCCCCATATTTTTTAAATGTTTGAAGTGCGAAAATAAGGCACTTCGGGTAGTTTTATACTCGTTGTAGGGTAAATTAAACTCTTTTGCCGTTTTTTTCACAATTTTAGCAATATCTGTGTAATGAATGTGGCTAATGTGTGGAAAAATATGATGTTCAATTTGATGGTTTAACCCACCAGTAAACCAATTCATAAAATGGTTTCTTGTTGAAAAATTGACCGTAGTTAGTAATTGATGAATAGCCCAAGTGTTTTTCATGGTACCTGTTTTTTCATCAGGTAACGGCATTTGAGCGTCTTCAATCACATGTGCTAATTGAAAGGTAAGGCTCAAGATTAATCCAGCAGTATAATGCATAACAAAAAAGCCAATCAAGATTTGCCACCAAGGCATTTGCATGAACAACATTGGTGCAACAATCCAAATACCAGAATACATTATTTTAGTGCCAATTAGCACCAACCATTGACGTTTAGGGTGAAGTTCTTTTCGGTAAGTTAATTTTTTCTTTAGGTAACGTGAGATCTGTCTAAAGTCAGAACTAATGACCCAGTTAATGGTTAATAAACCATACATAAACACTGAGTAATAGTGTTGAAAACGGTGGTACCATTGCCAGTCACTGTGTTGTGAAAATCGAATAATTCTTCCTGCATCTAGGTCTTCGTCATGCCCGTGAATATTGGTGTAAGTATGGTGTAAAATATTGTGTTGCACTTTCCAGTTGTGAACATTTCCGGCCAACAGATAAATACTTGATCCCATGAGTTTATTGATCCAAGGATAGCGAGAAAATGAATTGTGATTTCCATCGTGCATTACGTTCATTCCAACGCCAGCCATTCCCACGCCCATTAAAATGGCCAGTAAAAGTTTTACCCATGGGTTGAATTCAGTTAACAGAATAAGAAAGTAGGGAGTGATAAATAGCCCAAACATAATAAAGGTTTTGACATACAATTGCCAATTACCCGTCTTAGAAGCTTTTCGTTTCTGAAAATGTTCATTTACTCTTTTGTTTAAGGTTTGAAAAAACTTTTTTGGATCATTACGCGAAAAACGTAAGGGTTTGTGTGTAGAATTGTTTTCCATAGCAAGGAAGGTGTATCTTTGTTTATATTTTTATTAAAACTACAACTTTTGGATCGTTTAAGCCATTATTTCCCCACACTTTCTGCCCATCAAAAAAAGCAATTTTCACAACTTGAAGATCTGTACAAAGAATGGAATGCACAAATCAATGTTATTTCCAGAAAAGACATTGATGCTTTATACGAAAAACACATACTTCATTCCTTGGGAATCGCCAAAATTCAGTCGTTTAAGACAGGATCTAGGGTCTTGGATGTAGGCACGGGTGGAGGTTTTCCAGGCATCCCTTTGGCCATACTTTTTCCTAAAGCCAACTTTTTTTTAATCGATTCAATAGGGAAAAAGATCAAAGTTGTGCAAGCTGTTGTTGAAGGATTGGGGTTAAAAAACGTTGAAGCACGTCATCAACGCGCACAAGAATTTAAGCAACCCGTTGATTTTATTGTCAGTAGAGCGGTAACAAAAATGGAAGATTTTGTTCCTTGGGTCACCAAAAACGTAAAAAACAAAGGAACGCATAAGTTAAACAATGGCATTCTTTACCTCAAAGGAGGCGATTTGTCTGAAGAGTTGGCCAATTTCCCAAAGGCGCAAGAGTTTAATCTTTCAGATCATTATTCCGAAACCTTTTTTGAAACCAAGAAAGTGGTTTATCTTCCTTTAAAGAATTAATCTTAAGGATGTAATTTGTTGGCATAGCAATTGTTATGATGTTAGGTCTAAACCCTCCATCATGCAAACTAACCTATTGTCACTTCTGCTACTTATCCCATTTTTTTTACTTGCTGAAGAGCGAACATCTCCACAAAAGCAACCCATTGAGTTGGGAAAAATTGCTTGGTATAGGGACTTAGACCAAGCAAAAACGCTGGCCGAAAAAGAAGGTAAAGCTATTTTTATTTTATTTCAAGAAGTTCCTGGTTGTACTACTTGTAGGTCCTATGGCAAAAATGTATTAAGCAATCCTGCACTAATAAGCACCATAGAAAATGACTTTATTCCTTTAGCAATTTTCAATAATAAAGGCGGTAAGGACATTAAAACGCTTGATGTTTACAAAGAGCCTACATGGAATAACCCAGTGGTACGGATTGTAAATGCTGAGGGGTAAAACCTGACGCCTAGAATATCGGGCGATTATTCCAAGCGCAAGGTGGCTCTGCAGCTCCTTTGCGTGTTAAAAAAAAAACAAAAAAGCTATACCCGAACACTTGTATGCGTCGGCTCAGGGTATAGCTTATTGATGTTTTTTCTCTGAAATTTATTCTCCTAAGAAAGGGTAACGGTAATTCTTCGGTGTTAACAAAGGCTCTTTGATTAAGCGTGGAGAAACCCAACGCAAGAGGTTGAGTTTTGATCCAGCTTTGTCGTTGGTTCCTGAAGCACGTGCACCGCCAAAAGGCTGTTGTCCAACAACGGCTCCTGTTGGTTTGTCATTGATATAGAAATTTCCGGCACTGTTTTCTAGGGCGACTAATGCTTCTTCGGCGGCATAGCGGTCTTTAGAGAAGATGGCACCTGTCAATGCATAAGCAGAGGTTTGATCAACCAGCTTTAAAGTAGCTGAGTAGTCTGCATCTTCATAAATATATACTGTCACCACTGGCCCGAAAAGTTCGCGTTCCATGGTGTTGTAATGTGGGTTGGTCGTCACTAAAACGGTTGGTTCAACAAAATAGCCTTTGCTGTCGTCGCATTTACCACCGTGTAAAATAGTTGCTTCCGAAGATTTTTTAGCAACCTCTATGGCTTTTTTTAGCCGATCAAACGAGCCTTGATGAATAACTGCCGTGACAAAATTCCCAAAGTCCTCGGGAGATCCCATAGTGATTTCCTCAAGATTTTTGACTACTTCATCTAAAACCGCTTGCGAAGTTGATTTTGGAAGGTAAACACGAGAAGCAGCCGAACATTTCTGTCCTTGGAATTCAAATGCACCGCGTACAATTCCGGTAGCAACTTCAGTTGCATCTGCACTTGGATGCGCAACAATGAAATCTTTTCCACCTGTTTCTCCAACTATACGTGGATAGGTTTTATAGTGGTGGATGTTCTCACCAATTTTTTGCCAAATATTTTTAAAGATAAAGGTGGATCCTGTAAAGTGGATTCCAGCAAAATCTGGTGAAGCTAAAACAGTTTCGGTAATCATCGCAGGATCTCCCATAACCATGTTGATTACTCCAGCGGGTAAACCGGCTTCTTCAAATACTTCGATAATCACTTGCGCAGAATAAACTTGATGATCACTTGGTTTCCAAACAACAGTATTCCCCATTAGGGCGGGTGCAGCCGAAAGGTTTCCTGCAATTGCTGTAAAATTAAAAGGACTGACGGCATAAACAAATCCTTCCAATGGGCGATAGCTCAATCTGTTCCAAATACCGTCACCAGAGTTGGGTTGTTCGGCATAGATCTCTTCGGCAAACTGAACATTGAAACGCAAGAAATCAATGAATTCACATGCTGCGTCTATTTCTGCTTGATGAATGTTTTTGGATTGTGCCAACATGGTTGTGGCATTTATTTTGGCGCGATAGGGTCCCGCCAATAAATCGGCCGCTTTTAAGAAAATTGTTGCTCGTTGTTCAAACGATAGTTGACTCCATGCTTTTCGCGCCTCTAGTGCACTTTCAATTGCTTCGTAAACATGTTCCTTCTCTGCTAGACTATAAGTCCCTAAAAGGTGTTGATGGTCGTGTGGAGGATGCATTTCTGCCTTATTCGCGCTTTTAATTTTTTCGCCATTTATGGTTAAGGGAACATGAATGGTCTGTTTGTATAGATTTTTGTATGTAGCGAGAACCTCGGTGCGTTCAGGACTTCCAGGAGCGAAACTTTTTATGGGTTCGTTCACTGCTTTTGGGCTTTTTGGGAAACTATTTAGCATGGTTTGATTTTTCCTCAAATAAAGAAAAAATAGTTTAATTAAGCGCAAAGGTTGCTGCCAAATTAAAAGAGGGTATTTCAACATCGAATTCTTGAGCAGAGGAAAAATTAACCATGGTGTAATACCCGCTCATTGCACCAATGGGTGAAGTAAGCAGGCAGTTGGATTGATAGGTGTGTGCTTCTCCGGACTTAAGAATGGGTTTTTTACCAATGACTCCAGCGCCTTCAACATAGTGTGGACGACGTTTGGACTCCATGATTTTCCAATGTCTATTGGTCAATTGCACAACGTCTTTGCCTTGATTTTCAATGCGAACGGTATACCTAAACGCATAATTGGGGACATTGTTTTTTAAGAAAGTCCCCTCGAATTTAGTAAGTACAGAAATTTTAATTCCCCTGGTAACCTGTTGAAACATTTTTAGTTGCTTAGCCTATAGCAAGTTAGTGTAAAATTGAATACGATCGACATAATGGGAAAAACTCAATGATATTTAAACTAAGCGAATTTTTTAATTCAAAGGATTGCACATTTCCCAAGCCTACCAATGCATCATAAAGTGCCCCAATTGCTCGGTGATACACAAGAATTAGGTAATTGTTTTCAGTAGAAGAATGACTCCCAGATAGTTTGTTTTTATCTAGTTTTCCATCCAATCTAGTTACGTATTTATAGTTGTGAAAACCTTGTTTTAAAAACAAGATACCTTCATAAACCTCTAAACTGGGGTTATAAATCATTTTGTTTTCATCATTGAGAGCGTAATTATTGAATTTCCCGTAGATAAAAATTTCCTCATCGTTCAAGCCATATTGTTTCGCAAGACTGAAATAAACAATACTGTAATCGGCTTCAATTGCAGGATTTGTGCCTTGGAAGGTGTTGATGGAAAAATCTCCATTTATATCTGGAAAATAGGTGTAAGGTTCCCTTTCTCTGGGTACATCTAGATACAGGTAGTGTTGAAACACTTCTTCTCGGTCAACATAGCTGATGTTTGGGGTTGCCACTCGGATGTCTTTGGTGTCAAAATACAGGAATTCATTTCCCCCTTCAAACTGTGTGAGACTGTCGTATCGATAAACATAGCTGTTCCCTACATTAAACTGAGGAGGTGGAGCGAAAAAAGCAGTATCCCATTGGTCGTTTTGAAGTAAAAGAACATTGAGATCTGTTTGCGGATTCCGAACATTAAAGCCAGTTGGGGTTATGGTAAATTGAATATTTTGATGACTGTTAAATTTTGCAATATCTCGTGCTGGGTATGTTCCTGCTTGTACTTGCACATTCTCTTCATAGACAAGGAATTTTCTCGAAAAGACAAGTTCATCATCCGCATTGTAAACTTCTAACATGTAATTTCCTGAAACCTTGAATTGGGTTCTTTCGTTGGGAAGAGTCAGGGTGTAATGCGTGTACCGCTGTAGTGTACCAAAAGAACTTTGGAAGTTGTCAATGCGTAAGTTGTCGTATCCTCCTAGGTATTGATTGGTAAAAAGTTCGCTGGGGGTCCAATCTCGATTAAAATATTTAATGCGGTAGTAGTAGTCATTGTCTTGCGCAAGAAGATCATCAAAACTAAGGGTAAAAGTTTCGTTTAACCTTACCAAGGGAAATTGTCCAGCATATTCCTCTCCTTTAAAGCGTATTGATTTGATAAAATCTACTTCATTTTGTTCCACTGCAACTTGACCTTTAAGGTGTAAAACAGTGACTAACATTAGATAGGTTAAAAGTTGGAATTTCATTCCTCTAAGATACGGAAAACTTTCTTCATTTATTCTACCCTGCGCCAAAGCCCTCAAAAGCTTAAACAGATTATTAAGAATGTTTATAAATAAGTTAAATTCATTTTAAATGGGCTTTAAATAGCAAGGATTAATTGCTAAATTTGCATGAATTTTAGAATTTAACTTATACACAGATGTCCAAAGACATACGAATACGGAAAGGTTTCAATTTAAATCTTGAAGGTGAGGCCAACAAAATCTTGGTAGACAGCCAGCATTCCAAAACATTCGCACTCAAACCAGACGATTTTTTCTTTTCAACGCCAAAACTTTTAGTCAAAGAAGGCGAAAAGGTGCAGAAAGGAAGTCCTTTGTTTTTTTCAAAGCAAAATCCACGTATCCATTATGTGTCGCCAGTCGGTGGCGAGGTTACGGCAATTGTCCGGGGTGCAAAAAGAAAAATTTTAGAAATTGTTGTCACGCAAGATGATGCTCAAGGGTCGGTACAGCACGATATCCCTTCGCTAGAATCATTGGAGCAAGAGCAGGTAAAAGAATTCTTGCTTAAAGCAGGAGCTTGGCCCTTCATCACTCAACGTCCCTACGGCACAATTGCACAACCCGAAGATACGCCAAAAGCAATTTTTGTTTCTGCGTTTTCAACAGCTCCTTTGGATGTAGATTATGATTTCTTGTTAAAAAACAATAAAGCTGAATTTCAGAAAGGAATCGACGTGTTGGCAAAATTTGCTGAAGTCACGCTAACGACCGATGGGGATTTTAAAGGTTTTTTTGAAAAAGTAACCAATGCCAATGTGATTGGTGTAAAAGGCGAGCACCCTGCTGGAAACGTAGGTATTCAAATACACCACATAAATCCTGTTAACGCTGGAGATCGTGTTTGGGTTGTTAATCCCGAAGATGTGGTCAATATTGGTGCTTTGTTTACTACAGGTGAATTTTCGGCTCAGCGTACAGTTGCTGTTGTTGGATCTTCTGTCAAAAATCCACAGTATTATAAAACCACGATCGGAGCGTCGATTAATTCATTGCTTCAAGGAGCAGAAATAAACGATGCCCAATCCAATCGATTCATCAACGGTGACGTACTCACAGGTACAGCAACTTCTGTTGATAGCTATTTGGGATATTACAATAATCTATTTTCTGTGATTCCTGAAGGAAATCATTTCCGCATGTTTGGATGGTTGCCTTTTTTGTATAATAAAATTCCAAGTATGTCCAAAACATCACTTTCTTGGATTTTCGGAAAACGCAAAGCAACTGTTGATACCAATTTAAATGGTGAAGAACGCGCTTTGGTTGTAACGGGAGAAATGGAAAAGGTATTCCCAATGGATATTTACCCGATGCAATTGATTAAAGCCTGTATGATTGAAGATGTTGAGCGTATGGAAGTATTGGGCATCTACGAAGTAGTGCCGCAAGACTTTGCGTTGATTGACTATTCAAGTACCTCCAAATTGGAAGCACAAGAAATTATTAGAAGAGGAGTTGAATTAATGATAAAAGAAGAAGGATAAATAATTTTACTATGAATTTTTTAAGAAAATCACTCGATAACATTAAAAAGCCTTTTGGGAAAGGCGAGAAATACGAACGCTTTGCTCCGGCAATAAATGCATTTGATACCTTTTTATTTGTACCTAACCACACAACAAATAAAGGAGCTCACGTTCGTGACGCTGTAGATTTAAAACGCACAATGGTTACAGTTATCATTGCATTGCTTCCAGCATTGATTTACGGTATTTACAATACTGGTTACCAGTACTACATTCAGACTGGCGAAGCATTTACCTTTTTAGATGCCTTTATTCATGGTTCATGGAAAATTGTTCCCATGATTGCAGTTTCCTACATCGTAGGATTAACGATTGAATTTATTTTCGCCATATACCGCGGACACGAGGTAAACGAAGGTTATTTGGTGACAGGGCTTTTGATTCCAATGATTATGCCAGTAGATATTCCTTTGTGGATGGTGGCAATTTCTGTTGCTTTTGCTGTATTGATTGCGAAAGAAGCCTTTGGTGGTACTGGAATGAATATTCTAAATCCTGCATTAACAGCTCGTGCCTTTGCTTTCTTTGCCTACCCAACCTATATGTCTGGAAACAAAGTATGGGTTTCTGAAGCAGGAAACGTTGACGCTATCTCAGGAGAAACTATTCTTGGGAGCTTGGCAGCGGGGAACAATGTGAACTACAGCTTCTTCGAAATGTTCCAAGGAGCCATCCCTGGCTCAATTGCAGAAACATCTACCCTTTGGGTGGCTGTGGGTGCATTGATTTTAATTTTTACAGGAGTTGGAAGCTGGCGCATTATTGTTGGTGGAATTGGTGGAGCAGCGATCATGGGCTTCTTGTTCAACCTTTGGGGAGCAAACGCTCTAATGAGTTTTGACTGGATGAACCATTTAGTTGTTGGAGGCTTTGCTTTCGGAATAGTCTTTATGGCGACCGATCCAGTATCTGCAGCGCAAACAAATAAAGGAAAATGGATTTATGGAATCTTGGTTGGAATCTTTTGTATTCTTATCCGTGTCTTTAATCCCGCCTACCCAGAAGGGGTAATGTTGGCCATTCTCCTCATGAATGTTTTTGCACCAACCATTGACCACTATGTGGTAGAAGGAAACATTAATCGAAGAAAAAAACGTTGGGCTGCGGCACAACTTAAAACTGCCTAATCATGAATAGAGATAGCAACGGATATACTTTTCTTTTTGCAACCTTGATGGTCATTGTAGTGGCTTCATCTTTAGCTTTCACTGCGACCTCATTAAAAAGTAAGCAAGACGAGAATGTGCGGAAAGAGCAAATGCAAAATATTTTATCGACGATCGGAATTAAAACGGATAGAGATCAAGCAGAAGGCCTTTACAACAAATATATCAAAGAGCAATTGTCTTTAGTAAAAGACGGAAGTATCGACACATCGGTCAATGCATTTAAAATTAAACTAGCCACAGAAACCAAAAAGCCAGTTGAGCAGCAACGCTTCCCACTTTATATTGCTGAAGTTGAACAAGCCAAGTACTATATTGTACCACTACGTGGAGCTGGACTTTGGGATGCCATTTGGGGGTATATAGCTCTCGAAGATGATATGACTACAATCAAAGGTGCGGTATTTGATCACAAAGGAGAAACCGCTGGTTTGGGTGCAGAAATCACACAACAATGGTTCCAAGATCGCTTTACTGGAGAGAAAATATATGATGCCGAAGGTGTACTGGTAGGAATCAATGTTTCCAAAACAAACAATGACCCACAGGGGGCCGACAAAGAAGATCACGAAGTTGATGCCATATCTGGAGCAACCATTACCGGAGATGGAGTAACCGAAATGATTAGCGAGCGTTTAGCGCATTACACACCTTACTTTAAGCAAAATGTTGCTGTTGTAACACCAGCAATTGACGCTATCGAAGCAGAACAAGTGCTAGAAGAAGCTACAGAAGAAACTACTATCGCATACCAAAACTAACCGCATGCCAAAGGAAAACAACCCCACACAAAAACCAAGCTTGTTTTTTGTGAACAAAGAAAAAGAAGCCCTCTTTTCAAAAAAGAACCGTGCGTTATTGTCCGATCCAATGGACGATAACAATCCAATCACTGTCCAAGTTCTTGGAATTTGTTCTGCATTGGCCATTACGGTTCAGCTTAAACCAGCGATCGTTATGAGTATTTCGGTAATGGCTGTAATGGCTGCATCGAATGTCATCATATCATTGTTGCGGAATCTAATTCCGAATCGTATTCGAATTATTGTACAATTGGTTGTCGTTGCTGCCATGGTTGTACTAGTAGATCAAATTTTAAAAGCATTTGCTTACGATGTTTACAAGGAACTGTCCATCTTCATTGGACTAATCATTACGAACTGTATTGTAATGGGGCGTCTCGAGGCTTTTGCCCTTGGAAATGGCGTATGGAAATCTTTCCTTGATGGAATTGGGAATGCAGCTGGATATGGGTTTATCCTTATTATTGTTGCCTTTTTTAGAGAACTTCTCGGCTCAGGGAAATTATTGGGTTACCAGGTAATTCCTGATGCTGCTTATGCAATGGGGTATGAAAACAATGGACTAATGTTGTTGTCGCCTATGGCATTGATCACTGTTGGAATCTTTATTTGGATTCAACGTTCACGTAACCGTAAACTCATCGAAAAAAACTAAGGAATGGAAACATATGTAAATTTATTTGTCAAGAGTATTTTCATTGAAAACATGATTTTCGCCTACTTTTTAGGGATGTGTTCCTATTTAGCGGTTTCCAAAACAGTGAAGACAGCTGTCGGTCTAGGCGCTGCTGTAATTTTTGTTTTGTCGATTACAGTACCAATCAACTTTTTATTGGATACCTATTTGTTAAAGCCGGGTGCTTTAGCATGGCTAGGAGGAGAGTATGCTGAGTTAGATTTAAGTTTTTTAAGTTTCATCATGTTCATCGCGGTAATTGCATCGATGGTACAACTGGTTGAAATGATCGTGGAGAAATTTGCTCCCGCACTCTATGGTGCATTGGGAATTTTCTTGCCCTTGATTGCAGTAAACTGTGCCATTTTAGGAGGTTCGTTGTTTATGCAACAGAAAGATTTTGGCGGAGTTGGTGAGTCTGCCGTATATGGTTTTGGATCAGGAATAGGATGGTTTTTGGCTATTATTGCCATTGCCGCCATTCGTGAAAAAATCACCTATTCCAATGTGCCTGCACCCTTACGTGGTTTAGGAATTACCTTTATCATTACAGGCTTAATGGCAATAGGGTTTATGAGTTTTATGGGAATTAAATTATAAGTAAAGAAATGGATTATACAATTATTTTAGCGAGTGTGATTGTCTTCTTAGGCATCATCTTTTTGTTGGTAGGTATGTTGTTGGGAGCTAAAGCCAAATTGATGCCCTCTGGGCCAGTTTCTTTGCTCATTAATGGCGGAAGTAATGTTGAGGTTTCTTCGGGAAGCACTTTACTAAACACCCTGGGGAATAACAAGATATTTTTGCCTTCTGCTTGTGGAGGTGGAGGAACTTGTATCCAGTGTAAGTGCCAGGTAATGGAAGGTGGAGGAGAAATTCTTCCTACAGAGAAGCCCCACTTTTCTAGAAAAGAAATAGCTGAAGGATGGCGTTTGGGTTGTCAAGTAAAGGTGAAAGAAAACATGGTTATCCAAGTTCCAGAAGAAGTTTTTGGGATTAAAAAGTGGGAAGCTACTGTAGTGCGTAACTGGAACGTTGCTTCTTTTATTAAAGAATTTGTGGTAGAGCTTCCTGAAGAAATGGATTACAAGGCGGGTGGATACATCCAAATTGAAATTCCAGAATGCGAAGTAAGTTACCAAGACATGGATATATCTGCGCATCCAGAAGAACACCCTGGAGAGCCAGACAAGTTTAAATTAGAATGGGATAAGTTTGGCCTTTGGCCATTGAAAATGAAAAATAAAGAGTCTGTAGAACGTGCATATTCCATGGCTTCCTATCCTGCTGAAGGTAGAGAAGTGATGCTGAATGTGCGTATTGCTACTCCACCATGGGACCGTGCCAAGAATGGTTGGATGGATGTAAACCCTGGAATTGCATCTTCCTATATTTTCGCCAAGAAACCAGGTGATAAAGTAACGATTTCTGGACCGTTTGGTGAATTTTTCATCAATGAGTCTGACGCTGAAATGTTATATGTAGGTGGTGGTGCTGGAATGGCACCCATGCGTTCTCATTTATACGAATTATTTAGAACCATCAAAACTGGTCGTAAGGTTACGTTCTGGTATGGTGGTCGTTCAAAACGCGAATTGTTTTATTTAGAACACTTCAGAGCTTTAGAAAAAGATTATCCAAACTTTAAATTCTACGTTGCGCTTTCAGAACCTTCTGAAGAAGACAACTGGAAAGTAAAAGAAGGATTAGATGGCGAGGGAGACGGATTCAAAGGGTTCGTTCACCAAGTGGTGAATGATAACTATCTTTCTAAACACGATGCGCCAGAAGACATTGAAGTATACTTCTGTGGTCCACCATTAATGAACCAAGCGGTTGAAAAAATGGCTGATGACTTTGGAATACCTCCAGAAAATGTTCGTTTCGACGACTTTGGAGGATAAACCGATCTAAAATGGGGCTGCGTATGTTGCCCCATTTTTTTTTAATATTATAAGATGTTAAGCGAACAAGAATTACACAACTGGGCGATGGAAGTCGTTGGTAAACAACTAGAAGAAGACGGGTTTGAGTTTATGACCGTTAATTCTGAATTAAAGAAAGACCCGCAGTTTGTTTGTTTAAGAGAGAAGAAATTACACTTTATTATTGTTCGTGCTATCAGTTACCCTAATAACCCTGTTGCGTACGATGGAGTTTTCATGGAGAAAATACGTTCCCATGCAGAAAAATTTGAGGCACGTACTTATTATGCAGGCGTTGGACTAGCCCATGGCGATGATTATGAACTACCTTTAGTGTTAGATGCACCCTGTGCTGTGAATTATCAAGGATTACAAGAAATAACACTTCATGGATAAGCGAATTTTAATTGGTATTGTATTGTGTTGGATGGCTTGTGAAAAGCAAGTAGAGACCGTAGTTCACCAGGGCTATGCATTGGGTACATCCTATGGTGTTCAATATGCTCCAATTGATCGTTCCTATGAAGAAGTTCAAAAAGGGATTGATTCGTTATTCTATATCATTAATGCTTCACTATCTACTTATCTACCCGCTTCTGTTATTTCAAAAATAAATAGAGGTGATTCTCTTGTTACTGTAGACGAACATTTTCAAAAGGTCTATGCGCAAGCCAATGAGATGTGGACTATAACAAATGGCTACTTTGACCCCACCATTGGTGCATGGGTAAATGCTTATGGCTTTGGGCCAGACAAAGCCTTGGTCAGCATAAATAAGCAGCAACGGGACAGTTTAATGGAGATTACTGGCTGGAAAAAAATACAACTGACCTCCGACTATCGAGTTCGTAAAAAAAAGCCAGAAATCTATATTGACTTTAATGCCTTGGCTAAAGGTTATACGGTAGATGTGATTGCGGATTATCTTTCTCAATTGGGTAGCCAACATCATTTGGTTGAAATTGGCGGTGAAATTGTGGCCAAAGGGAAAAGCCCCAAATCAGGTGAGGCATGGAAAATTGGAATAGATAGCCCAAATGAAAAAGCCGAACGTTCCCTACAATCTATTCTTGCTATAAGTAATGAAGCTCTAGCTACCTCTGGCAACTATCGCAAGTTTCGTATAGATGAAATAACGGGTGAAAAGTATGTACATTCCATCAATCCTTTGATCGGAAAACCTGTTCGTTCTAAGGTGTTGAGTGTTTCTGTTAAAGCACCAAATTGTATGATGGCTGACGCATATGCTACTGTCCTCATGGTTATGCCTTTCGTTGAAAGTAAAGCCCTAATCGAGTCGAACAATGGTTTAGCTGCTTACTGGATTCTTAGTTCAGATGGAGGCCAATTAGAAGAAGTATTTTCTTCCCGTTGGTAAGAGAAAGTTTGTGTTTTACCTATATTTTGTTTATTTATGTATATAATTAGTTGATTTTTTATTTCCCAAAATCTAAAATCTTGACCTATGAAATACGTTTTTTTAATTATTGCATCTTTGTCATTTGTTGTGGTTACTTTAAAAGCACAAATCAAACTAGGTGATAATATTGATTTCATTTCACCTTATGCTTTACTCGAACTATAAAGTACAGAAAAAGGCCTTCTTCTTCCGCGGTTATCTACCCAACAACGTAATACCTTTTTTGGGGAAGATGTCCCTCCTGGCTTATTGATTTTTAATACGGACAGCCAAAAAATTCAGTATGCGCGTTCACGAATAACTTCTTCGTCAAAAGAGTTAGGAATCCATTGGGAAAATTTATCAAATGAGCATATTCTTTCGCAAAGCATGGGCGCTACTCCCACCATAGAAAACCCCACTAATGGAATGCTTTTTTATCAGGATTATGAAAATGATTTATGTGTCTAAAACGAAGCCCTAGCGGAATGGGGTTTGATTGCAGGAACAAATTTATTATCGAATAGAAACCCCGTATTCAGTCAAAATATTCGTTATCGAAAAGCTGATGGGCAAGAAGAGTTACTTGATTTGGGTATGCTTTCAACATCAGATAGTCAAGTCTTAACCGTTTCAACAACAATGATTGGCATATCAAATGGTAATGAAGTGGATGTTCAGCCTTTATTTATGAATGCTTTGGCATTACTGGGAGTGAATTCTTCAACTCTTGTTGGTCCCCAAGGAATTCAAGGCCCACTAGGAGCTCAAGGCATTCAGGGAATTCAAGGGCTGCAAGGTATTCAAGGCCCACCGGGTACTCCTGGAATTTCTTCGAATACCAATAGTCAAACCATACAGGTTTCGTCATTGAATGCTAGTAACACCCTGACCATTGCTATCAGTAACGGGAATACACAAACACTAGATTTGTCCTCTTTATCCTCGGCTTCAACCAAAACGGATAGTCAAACAATACAAGTATCCAATCTAAATGCCAGTAATACATTAACGATAGCTATTAGTAATGGGAATACTCAAACACTGGATTTATCCACTTTAGCGGCGGTTAATTTATTCGAAGTAAATGGTAATATAGTTCGGTCCAGAGTTGGAACTTCTTCTCATGATTTTGTATTCGGATCTGATACGCTGGATAATCAAACGGGAGTCCTAGATGATGCTCGTTTCTTTTTCGACAAAAGTAAGGCAGCTTTCCGTGCAGGCTATGCTTCAGGTAGTTCATGGAACGAAGTCAATATAGTTGAGCGTTCTTTTGGAATGGGTTATAGAACCCAGGCTTCTGGTGACCGAAGTATCGCTATGGGAAATGCGACAGAAGCGCAAAGCTATGCTGCCACTGCTTTTGGCAGTTATAATACTATTGCCCCTCCTTTGAGTACATCTTCTTGGAATTCAGATGACCGTTTGTTTGTTGTTGGAAATGGGTCCAATTCCTCCAAAAAATTGGATGCATTAGTGATTTTAAAAAACGGAAATATCGGCATTGGCGATAGCACACCCACCGAAGGAACATTGGTTGTTTCTGGAACCATAATTGCATCTAGGAGTATTATTGCCTCTGCAACACTTACTCCCAACTATGTGTTTGACTATTTTTATACGGGAGAAAGTAAAGAAAACCCAAAGTATCGTTTTCTTAATCTAGCCGCTATTGAGCAGTTTATACAGCAGCATCGACATTTACCTAATATTCCAAGTGCTGAAATGATTAAAGCGCAGGGTGGGATTATATTGAACCGGGCCTCAGAACTTCAGTTAGAAAAAATCAAGGAATTGTATTTGTTTGCTATTGAACAGGAGATGCGCATCAAACAATTAGAAACAACCGTTGCCCGTTTAGTCAAAGAAGTAAAGCGTAAACAGTAAGTCTACTTTTTAGCGACAGGAATTCGCTCTTTTTTTGGTAAAGCATAGCGTAGACATTCCTCAGCACTGAGACTAGATAAAAAATCAATTCCGTTTGCAGAAAAACCAATTGCTTCTAGGCGTTCGTAATAATCAGTTCCGTATATACGTACATGATCATATTGCCCAAACACCTTCGTTCTTTCCTTGAAATGTATGATGCTGTCATCTTCAAAAGTAGTTGTACGGTTTTCATCCAAAGGAACTTGTGCAATCAATGTACCGCCCTCTTTTAAGACACGATAAAGTTCTTTCATGGCAGTATGATCATCAGGAATATGTTCCAAAACATGATTGCATAAAATCAAATCATAGGAGTTATCCTCAAATGGGAGTGCACAAATGTCTGCTTTCACGTCGGCTAAAGGAGAATGAAGATCTGTGGTGGTATAATCCCAATGATCAAAGCCCTTGAATTTGGTGTAAAAAACTTGTTCTGGCGCAATGTGTAATACTTTGATGTGATCTTTTAAAAATGTTGTTTCATGTGTTAAATAGAGCCAAAGTAAACGATGGCGTTCAAGCGAAAGCGTTCCAGGGCAGAGAGCATTCTTCCTTAGTTTGTCATACCCATAGAGTAGGAATTTTCGATAGCTACTTCCATCAATAGGATCCTCAAAACGATTTCCACTGTAATAAAGCTTGATCAATGGACGTAACCAAATGCTCAAGGAGATTAGCCAAGGGCGTGGAAAAAGATTCAACAACCATTTCATGCCGTTAGGGGTTGTTTTCGAAAGGGAGTTTCTTCTTCACTTTGAATTCCCAATGCTTGGTAGATGTAGTGAAAAGTAGATAGTAACTCTGGTTTCCCGTCGACCAAAGCCACATTGTGCTCAAAATGAGCAGAAGGTTGACCGTCGGCAGTTAAGATTGTCCAACCGTCTTTCAGTTGTTTAATACGATGCGTACCTCCGTTGATCATGGGTTCTATGGCCAAGACCATTCCATCGACAAACTTTTTACCCCGTCCACGTTTTCCGTAATTGGGAACTTCTGGTCCTTCGTGCATGGTAGTTCCCAAGCCGTGTCCAACAAGTTCGCGAACCACACCATAGCCTTCTTTTTCACAATATTGTTGTATAGCAAAGCCCATATCTCCAATCCTGTTTCCTGCACGAAAACTATCGATTCCGACATAAAGGGATTCTTTGGTAATGCGCAATAATTTTTCGGTAGCAGGGTCAATTTCTCCCACGCCAAATGTATAGGCATGGTCGCCATAATAACCATTTTTAAGTGCACCACAGTCGATGGAGATAATATCCCCTTCTTGTAGCAGATCACTATTAGGAGTTCCATGCACTACCTGTGCATTGGGACTCATACAAAGGGTGTTGGGGAAATCATACAAACCCAAAAAACCAGGTTCTGCTCCGTGATCTCTGATGAAGCTTTCTGCTTTTGCATCCAGTTCTAGTGTTGAAATTCCGTGCTTTATTTCACTGGCCAACATGCCCAATGTTTTGGAAACAATTAATGCGCTTTCGCGCAATAATTCAATTTCTTCTGCATTTTTTAAGATAATTGCACTCATTCTGAATATGCGTTTTTATAGTCCTCTCCACGTAAAATAGCCAAGATATCTTGTTCTAAGCTATTGATTGGAAACTCAACAATTCGATTGATTTCTGTATCCTTTGCTGAAAAAATTAGCGTCGGAACATTGAACAAATCAAAGGCTTTCTCTAACTTCCCTGGTGTTGTTTTGTCTTCATCAACAGCAATGATTTCCATGTTAGCAGTGGGGTAGCCGGCTTCAGTTAAAATCTTTATCATTCCTGGAACTTCACGTTGACTGTCTTCGCACCATATTCCCATGATTAGACTTACTTTCTTGTCTTTCAGCAAGGGTTTGATTTCTGCTAAGACCGATTGATTCACTTTGTACAGGGCATAATCGTTTTTGTACCAATCGGAAGACGTAAACACGCGCAACTGTGCCAGATTTATTTTCCCAACTAATATCTTGTTTCCTTCCCAGTCTTTGCCTAAAAGACTGTCAGGAATTTGAATGATTTCACTTTCAATTGGTGCCGGTACTTTTTTATTGGGTTGATCAGTACAAGCAATGAGTAGGAGACATAAAAGTAAATAGAAAATGCGCATAAGCTAAAGTAATGATTTTTGTGTCATGGCAGCTGGTTGCGGAATACCCATTAAATCTAAGATGGTTGGAGCAATTGCACCAAGTACACCCGACTGAATTGTTCTTTTTTCGTTTTCCACTAAGATAACGGGAACTGGGTTGGTCGTATGAGCCGTATTGGGACTACCGTCCTCATTCAGCATTGTTTCACAGTTTCCATGGTCAGCAATAACTAGGATGGAATAATCTTTCGCTAAAGCCGCTTCAACTATCGCTTCAGCGCATTCGTCTACGGTTTCACAGGCTTTAATGGCTGCGTTTAAATCGCCCGTATGTCCAACCATGTCTGGATTTGCAAAGTTCAAACAAATAAAATCGGCTGTTTCTTTTTGGATTTCAGGAATGATTGCATCACGAATTTCGTAGGCACTCATTTCGGGTTGAAGATCATAGGTAGCTACCTTTGGGGATGGACATAGAATGCGTTCCTCTCCTTTAAAGGGTTTTTCTCTACCGCCATTAAAAAAGAAAGTAACGTGGGGGTATTTTTCTGTTTCGGCAATTCGAATCTGAATTTTACCTGCATTCGAAATGGTTTCTCCCAGCGTGTCAGCGATGTTGTCTTTATTGAATACCACATTTACATTCTTGTAATTACTGTCGTAATTGGTCAGGGTAACGTAGTGTAAATCTAGGGGAGTTGTTCTCTGTTCTGGGAACGCTTTTTGCGAAAGCATTTGTGTTAACTCACGTCCTCGGTCTGTTCTGAAGTTGAAAAACAACACAACATCTCCTTCCTCAATATTAGTGTCTCCATCATTATTGATGAGAGGTTCTATAAACTCATCGGTTACGCCATTTTGATAGGAGGTCTCAAGGGCGGCAACGAAATCTGATGTTGCTGCTCCTTCACCATTGACCAAAAGTGCGTAGGCTTTTTGTACACGATCCCAACGCTGGTCTCTGTCCATAGCAAAGTAGCGGCCAACTAAACTCCTTATTTTTCCAGTGGTTTTTGCCATATGGGCTTCTAAATCGGCAACAAACCCTGCACCAGACTGCGGGTCGACATCTCTTCCGTCTGTAAAGCCGTGTAAGGCAACTTTAGCACATTTATTTTGACTTAAAATATTCAATAAGCTTTTGACATGGTTGACATGAGAGTGCACTCCGCCATTCGATAAAAGCCCAAGTAGGTGGATGGTTTTATCGTTTGCTTTGGCATAGGCCATTGCGTCTTTCAAAACAACTTCGTCTTTCAGGGTATTTTCTGCAATGGCTAAGTTGATTTTAGCCAAATCTTGATAAACAATTCTTCCAGCACCCAAGTTCATGTGACCAACTTCACTATTCCCCATTTGCCCTTCGGGAAGGCCAACGTGCATACCATCAGTATACAAATCATTATGGGAGAAGTTTTGATAGAGACTATCAATAAAAGGTGTTTTTGCTTGGTCTACGGCAGAGACTTCAGGATTGGGTGCTTTTCCCCAACCGTCTAAGATCATCAAAATCGTTTTTTTGGACATTCAATTTGTTTTGTGCAAAGATAGTAAATGAAGAAAGAATCCTACTATTTTCGGCAAATCTAACTTATCTTTAACCCAGCTAAAACGTTTGCATTGCTCAAAGGAATCGTTTATCGTTCTACAGGAAGCTGGTACTTGGTAAAAAGCGCCGAAGGTGTATTTTATCAATGTCGCATCAAAGGTAAGTTTCGCCTCAAAGGAATCAAGCATACCAATCCTGTTGCCGTGGGTGATCGTGTTGAATTTAGTCTCTTTACAGAAGGGGACGAAACCAAAGGAATCATTGAGGAAATAACACTGAGACACAATTATATTGTTAGACGATCGGTCAATTTATCCAAGCAAACACAAATAATTGCTGCAAATATTGATCAAGCATTCTTGTTGATCACCTTGAATAATCCCCCAACTTTTTTTGCGTTTATCGATCGTTTTTTGATTACTGCGCATGCCTATCAAATTCCCGTTATTTTGTTGTTCAACAAAATGGATACTTATAGCGAAGAAGAGATTGCTGAAATTGAATTCATGAAAAGCGTCTATACTGCCTTAGATTTTTCGTGCTATTCCATTTCCTGTTTCAATCCAGTCGACGTAACCTTGATTGCAGACTTGATGCGCGAGAAATCGTCCATGTTTTCAGGTCATAGCGGAGTAGGGAAATCTACCTTACTCAATGTGTTGTCACCAGATTTGCGTTTGCGTACTGCCGAAATATCAGAACAACACCAACAAGGGCAGCATACCACTACCTATGCTGAGATGTTCGATTTGCCCAACGATGCACGCATCATCGATACACCCGGAATTAAAGGTTTTGGTGTGGTTGATATGCAGCCAGACGAATTAGCGAATTACTTTACCGAATTTCATGCCGTAAAGTCCAATTGTAAATTCAATAACTGTTTACATGTCGATGAACCGCACTGTGCCGTTAAAGAAGGAGTGGAAAACGAAACCATAGCTGCTTCGCGCTATGCGAGTTATTTACAGTTATTAGAGCAAGATACCCCTTATAGAAATTAATATGCGAGTCGTGATTCAGCGTGTTAGTGAGACTTCTGTTAGTGTTGATCGAACCCTAGTGGGGCAAATTGGGCAAGGCTTAATGGTTTTGCTGGGAGTTGAAGCTGCCGACACACAAGAGGATATTGATTGGTTAGCAAACAAGATCCTGAATCTTCGTATTTTCAATGATACAGCCGGTGTAATGAATTCTTCCTTAGTGGAAATCGACGGACAGTTATTGGTTATCAGTCAATTTACGCTCATGGCTTCCACCAAAAAAGGGAATCGTCCTTCTTACATAAAAGCGGCGAACCACACTCATGCAATTCCTATGTATGAGGCTTTTTGTCTTAAACTAGAAGAAGGTTTGGGCAAGAAAATTGAGCGTGGTGTGTTTGGTGCTGATATGCAAGTTGCGCTGGTCAATGACGGACCAGTGACCATTCAAATTGATTCTAAAAATAGAAGCTAAGATTAAATAATATTGACTTCTGCTTCAAGTGAAATGTCGAAATCTTCTTTAACCCTGTGTTGAATAGTCTGCGCAAGAGCCAAAATTTCTTTCCCAGTTGCCGAACCATAATTAACCAAAACCAAGGCTTGCTTCTTGTGCACTCCGGCGTCTCCTTTTCGATAACCTTTAAAGCCCAGGGAATCTATTAACCAGCCAGCTGGAATTTTGACCTGTTCTTTGTTTATTGGATAAGAAGGAATAGTTGAATGTTGTTTTTGTAACTCTTTGTAGTGCGATAACGAAACCACTGGGTTTTTAAAAAAACTCCCACTGTTTCCGATCTCTTTTGGATCGGGGAGTTTACTTTGACGAATGGAAACAACTGCGGCTGCAATGTTCTTGGGAGTTTCTTCTAAATCCTCCAAAGCTTCTTTAATGGCTCCGTAGGCAGTATTTAGTTTGTGGTTGCTTTTCGTTAGGCAAACCCGTAAACGAGTAATGACATATTTCCCTTTAACCGAAGTTTTAAAAATAGAGCTTCGGTAGCCAAAAGTTGCTTCTTTTAGGTTGAAATCCTTTTCGTGTAAATCATGCATAGCAATGGCACTACAACTGACGAAAATATCTTTGAGTTCAACTCCATAGGCGCCAATGTTCTGAATGGATGCTGTACCTACATTACCTGGAATAAGTGATAGATTTTCCATTCCCCCATAGCCTTGCTCAATGCTCCATTGAACAAATTCATGCCAGTTTTCGCCGGCCATGGCCTCAATTGTCACTGTTTCTTCTGTTTCAGTTATGACACGAATTCCTTTGGTGTTGACATGAATAGTTAATCCTTCTATGGAACGCGTAAGTAGCAAATTACTTCCTCCACCCAAAATGAATTTACATGGATATTCTTTTAAGCTGAGGACTTCTTTTAGTGCTGTTTCTGTTTCGACAGAAACAAAAGCTTCTGCTGTTTGGTCAATGCCAAAAGTGTTGAAGTTTTTTAATGAAAAAGAAGATTGAATCTGCATGTATAAATACTTGAAAGCAAGTTAACCAATCCCTAGTGATTTGGATAAGCTTCCAATGCTTTTTCTAAAATTTCAGCAGTACGAATTAATTTATCCTCATTGAGTACAAAACCAATACGAACTTCTTTATGTCCATACCCGGGGGTAGAATAAAAGCCTGCTGCTGGCGCAAACATCACTGTTTCGTTTTCATAAGAGAAATCGGTAAGCAGCCATTTAGAAAACACCTCGGCATCCTTTACGGGTAGTTCAACAATACAGTAAAATGCACCGGTTGGATTAGACACACGCACCCCTTTTATTTTGCTCAAAGCACTGATAAGGGTATTTTTTCGGGCGGTATATTCTTTGACAACTCCAGAGAGATAGGAAGCGGGAGCTTTCAGCGCTGCCTCACTTGCCATTAGTGCATAGGTCGCTGGAGAAAGGCGCAGGTGTGCAAATTTCAATGCTGTAGCTAGTAAGCTTTTATTTCGGCTTACCATAGCGCCTACGCGTGCCCCACACATGCTGTAACGTTTTGAAACAGAGTCAATCATTACGGCGTTTTCTTCTAAGCCGGGAACTTGAAGAACAGAAAAGTGAGAAAGGTTTTCATCATAAATAAATTCCCGGTACACTTCATCAACAATGAAAAACAAATCATATTTTAAGGCGAGCCCACCCAATGCTGTTATCTCATCTTTTGTGTACAAGTACCCGGTTGGATTACTGGGATTACACAAAAGTATTACACGTGTTTTAGGCGTTATTTTCGTTTCAATTTCTTTTAATGAAGGTAGTTTAAATTGATCATCAAAGAGAGAGACTACAGGAATAACATTGACACTTGCCGCTGCGGCAAAGCCATTGTAATTTGCATAAAAAGGTTCTGGTATAATGATTTCGTCTCCTGCATCACAAACACTATTGAGTGTAAAAGACAAGGCTTCGCTTGCACCTGTTGTGACAATTATTTCTTCGGGAAGAATCGATATGTGGTGTGCTGAATAATAGTTGGTAAGTGCTTTTCTGTATTCCAAAGAACCTTCAGAATAGCCGTAGGGTAGTAACTCAAGCGAGTTGTTTGAGACTACTTCCATAGCTTCCACTGGCGCATGAATATCAGGTTGCCCAATGTTTAGATGATGTACATGTATGCCTTTTGCTTTGGCAGCATCTGCAAAATGCACCAACTTTCTAATGGGAGATTCTGGCAGGTCATTTCCTTTTTTTGAAATCTTAGGCATGTTTGTTTTAATAAGATGCAAATATCATAAAAAAAGTCCCCACTTGTTTTTATGGAATGAAATTTGTTTAGATTTAACAAAATACCAGCTTTTTGTTCAGATTAATATATTAAATACCTTAACATTCACCTAATGCCCCAAAAATTTGTCTGTTTTACGATTTCGCTAATGCTAGGTATCCAGCTTTGTGCTCAGTCAAAATTCAGTTTTTCCACAGATAAAAAAGAGGCGAAAATTCAATTTGATTTAAAATCAAATTTGATTATTGTTCCTGTTCTCATCAATGGTGTTGAATTAAACTTTTTGGTAGATACTGGTGTAAGCTTTACCTTGATTTTTGATAACCACAAGGCCAAACAATTGGGTTTGTCTACAGATCAACCCTATATGTTGCGAGGATTGGGTAATCAGCCTGCGCTTGAAGCATTTAAAGTAACCCTGGCAAACATGCGTATTGGCGATTTGACTTTTGTCAACCAAGATGCCTTAGTACTTCCAGAAAATGAATTTGAATTGAGTCGACGCATGGGGACGCAGATCGACGGAATTATTGGTTATGATTTGTTTTCTGACTATCCGGTCTTGATTGATTACCAACGAAAATTTATGCAGATTAATCCTTCTTCTTTGTCCAGAAGATGGCGGTCCGCTAAAGTCTTGCATTTCCCCATGCGGTTTCACCGAAAAAAGCCCCATATTGAATTATCTATTCCACAATCCACCAAAAATCCTGTTCAAGGCGAGTTGATGTTAGACAGCGGTTTAAGTGATGCGATTTGGCTTTTCCCAAATATGAACAATATCGTACAAAGTACACCAGTTTTTGAAGACTTTTTAGGGACAGGGATTAATGGAGATGTTTTTGGGCAACGAGGAAAATTACCACAATTCCACCTTGGTTCTCAGGTACTCAAGGATGTGAAAGTTGCCTATCCAAAAGTGGACTCCATTCAAGCAATTCCGCTTGCAGATAATCGTATTGGAAGCATAGGAGCTGAATTGCTTTCGCGTTTCAAAGTATTTGTTGACTACCCTAACGCAAAAATTAGCCTCATGCCCACACGTCAAACGCATAAACCCTTTTACTACAATTTGTCTGGTTTAGAAATCGAATATGACGGTATGCGCATGATCAAGCAAAAGGTATCTACTGTGCAGCGAGGCGAAGAGTCAAAAAACCGTGGAATAGAAATTTTATTGCACAATCGATTTGAACTTATTTTGTATCCATCAATGACCATTTCTTATGTTCGTCCAAACTCTCCGGCATATATTGCTGGACTTCGTGAAGGGGATGTTTTACTTCAGATAAATGGAAAGAAAGCCTATAATATGCCGTTAGAACGCGTTTTGGGCGTGTTGCAAAAGGAGCCTGGGGAGCGCATTAAGTTGATCGTAGAACGAAAGGAGGTGAAGATGAAATTTAATTTTACACTCCAGTCATTTTTTGACACTATAACACCGTCCCCTTGATTTTTAGGGAAACAATTGGTGTATCCGTTGCATTGGAATTGACCGTAATTGTTTTTCGGATGGGTCCAACACGATTGGTGTCATATTTGACTTGAATTTCCCCTTTTTCCCCCGGCGCAATGGGTGCTTCAGGTTTTTTGGGGATTGTGCAGCCACAAGACGAATATACTTTTGAAATAATCAAGGGTTCGGTTCCCGTGTTCGTAAATTCAAATACACGAATACCATCACTGCCTTTGGCAATGTCACCATAATCTACAACAACCGCTGTGAAGTCAATAATAGGACCACTGTCTTGGGCTTTAAGACCTAGGTTTATGGCGAAAAATAAAGCAAAAAAAGTAACAATTGTTTTCATATCTGCTGTTTTATTTAGAGATTAAATATACGCTTTTTATGTATTTAATAGTTATTGAATAGAAAGTCTTCTGTTTTCTTTCGTTTTCACAGAAGTAGGATTATTTTTGTTATTCATTACAAAAATTAGACCATTAATGGCCATCCCTTCAAAATTCGACGCTTCTCAGGTAGAAGAAAAATGGTATGCATATTGGATGGAGCAAAACTATTTTGCTTCCACGCCAGATACACGCGAATCGTATTCCATTGTCATTCCTCCGCCGAATGTGACGGGAATACTTCATATGGGGCATATGTTGAACAATTCTTTGCAAGATATCCTTATTCGTCGTGCAAGAATGAAAGGATTGAATGCTTGTTGGGTTCCGGGTACAGACCATGCGTCTATTGCAACCGAGGCCAAAGTAGTTGCACGCCTCAAAGAACAAGGGATCGATAAGAACGATCTTACACGTGAAGAATTTTTAAAGCATGCTTGGGACTGGACAGATGAGTTTGGTGGGGTGATTTTGCAGCAATTAAAAAAACTTGGCTGTTCTTGCGATTGGGACAGAACAAAATTCACTCTTGACCCCGATATGTACGAATCGGTCATTAAAGTATTTGTCGATTTATACAATAAAGGACTGATTTACCGTGGCTTTCGAATGGTTAATTGGGACCCAGAAGCACAAACAACCTTGTCTGACGAGGAAGTTGTTTTTGTTGAGAAACCTGGCTTTTTATACCATATCGCCTATCAAGTAGAAGGAAGTGACGAGCAGGTAATCATCGCCACCACTCGGCCAGAAACCCTTCTGGGAGATACAGCAGTATGTATCCATCCCGAAGACGAACGCTACCAGCACCTCAAAGGTAAACGGGTTATTGTTCCCATCGTAAATCGCTCTATTCCCATCATAGAAGATGAATACGTAGATGTGGAGTTTGGGACAGGTTGTTTAAAAGTAACCCCAGCACATGACATCAATGACAAGGCTTTGGGGGAAAAGCACAACTTGGAACTCATCGATATTTTCAATGCAGATGCCACTCTAAATAGCTTTGGTTTACACTATGAAGGAAAGGATCGCTTTGTCGTTCGAAAAGAAATAGCCAAAGAGCTCGAAGTTTTGAATGTTTTGATTAAAAAGGATCCTTATAACCATAACGTTGGAACTTCCGAAAGAACAAAAGCTGTAATTGAACCTCGCTTATCCGATCAATGGTTCTTGAAAATGGAAGACCTCGCCAAACCAGCCATCAATGCAGTATTGCATTCGGATGAAGTTAATCTAGTTCCCTCAAAATTCAATAATACCTACCGTCACTGGATGGAAAACATTCGTGATTGGAACATCTCCCGTCAATTGTGGTGGGGACAACAAATCCCAGCCTATTTTTATGGCGACGGAAAAGAAGATTTTGTGGTTGCCGAAACTCCCGATGAAGCAATTGCACTGGCACAAGCTAAAACAGGTGATGCTAATTTAAGCCTGACAGATTTACGTCAAGATTCGGATGTTTTGGACACCTGGTTTTCTTCTTGGTTATGGCCGATCTCTGTTTTTGACGGAATTCGAAACCCAGACAACGAAGAAATAAATTATTATTACCCCACCCAAGATTTGGTTACAGGGCCAGATATTTTATTTTTCTGGGTTGCCCGAATGATTATTTCTGGCTATGAATACAGAAAGGAGCAGCCCTTTACGAATGTCTATTTGACAGGACTTGTTCGCGATCCACAAGGGCGAAAAATGTCAAAGCAATTAGGAAATTCTCCAGATGCACTTAAACTGATTGAAGATTATGGCGCTGATGCCGTTCGGGTTGGTCTCATGTTGAGTTCTGCAGCTGGAAACGATTTATTGTTTGATGAAAATTTATGTCAGCAAGGAAAAAACTTCTCCAATAAAATTTGGAACGCCTACCGTCTAATTGATGGCTGGGAGGTCGACGATAACTGTGCCGCAGATGCGCACAATGCAGAAGCTCTGGATTGGTACGAGCAAAAGTTTTATGCGACGCTTGCAAGCATTGAAGATCATTTTGAAAAATACAGAATCTCAGACGCACTAATGGCTGCCTACAAATTGTTGTGGGACGATTTCTGTTCGTGGTTGTTGGAAGCCATTAAGCCAGCCTATGGAGCGCCAATCGATGCCCCTTCTTTGATTCGCATCAAAGCTTTATTCGAATTAAACCTGAAGTTATTGCACCCCTTTATGCCTTTCTTAACAGAAGAGTTATGGCAACATATGGGAGAGCGTTCTTCAGAAGAAGCCCTCATTATTGCTGCATGGCCAACACCACAAGCAGTTGATCAATCTTGTTTGGATGCATTTGAATTAGCTACTAAAATTGTGAGTGGTGTGCGTAATTTTAGAAAAGAACGAAACATTTCTTACAAGGATAGCTTGAAGTTATATGTGGTTGCTGAAGCTTCACAGATTAACTACCATGCGCTTATTCAGAAAATGGCAGGGGTAGAAGAAATCTTTTGGGTTAAGGAAACTCCCTCAGAATCTGGTGCCGCATTTAGAGTAGATACTTTTGAGTGTTTTATTCCTTTAGAAGGTGCTGTTGATACTGAAGTAGAAAAAGCAAAACTAGAAGAAGAATTAAAGTACGCCAATGGCTTTTTACAATCGGTACGTAAAAAACTAGAGAACGAACGCTTTGTCAGTAATGCTCCCGAAAAAGTACTGGAAATGGAACGTAAGAAGGAAGCCGATGCGCTCGAGAAAATAAGTGTTATTGAAAAAAGCTTGGCAGCCCTCTAAATAAATCTATTTTTCAGCAATGACGGTTTCGCCACCGCGAACAACTTGATCCAATACAAGATTTACATCTGTGCCAACGGGTAAGAATAAGTCGACACGAGAACCAAATTTAATGAATCCGGCGTCTTCTCCTTGCACAGCAGTATCACCAACTTTCGCATAGTTAACAATACGTCGTGCCACTGCGCCAGCAATTTGACGGTAAAGGATTTCACCAAATTGTTCGTTTTCTACAACAATGGTGGTGCGCTCATTCAATTCAGAAGACTTTGGATGCCATGCAACCAAATACTTCCCAGGGTGGTATTTGCTGAAATTCACTTTCCCACTCATGGGGTAACGGGTAACATGCACATTTATGGGCGACATAAAAATGGAGACTTGTAAGCGCTGGTCTTTGAAGTATTCTTTTTCGAAGACTTCTTCAATGATGACCACCTTTCCATCTACGGGAGCCAAGAGGTGATTGTCGTTTATGACAGTATTCCGGGTGGGGTTTCTGAAAAATTGTAACACTAATATTAGGGCAATTAAGATGCCAATCTCCACGACTACTTTAGCGATTTTATGACCGATAAAATATTCAGCACTCAAGACAATAGCTGTGCAAATTATAAATGTTGTAATGATGATGAAATAGCCTTCTTTATGAAACATATTAGACGAGTTTTAGTAATAAATAATAAAATGGAGCAGTATAAATAACACTATCCATGCGGTCATAAAAACCTCCATGACCAGGGAGTAAGCTACCGCTGTCTTTGACATTTGCTCTTCGTTTAAAATAGGATTGAATAAAATCTCCTAGCGTAGCAAATAAGGGAATGAGTAAGCCAATGACCCACCAAAGAGTGCCAAATAATTGAAATGAATTTTCGACAAAGTAAAGTAGACCAATAGTGGCAATTGTTCCTCCCCAATAGCCTTCCCATGATTTTTTAGGGGAAATAGCCTGGAAGAGTTTTGTTTTTCCAAACTGTGAACCTGTCAAATAGGCAAACGTATTATTGACCCAAATAGAAAGATAGAATATTAATAAGTAATAGGGTGCTCCAGGAGAAGAAAGACCCATTAACAATGGAATAAACAAACTAGAGCTAATGAGATACAAGAGAGTGAAACTGCTTTTCAGTACAAAGGTGTAGCTTGGTTTTTTCTGACTTAGGCATAAATAGGTAAGATAACAATTCTGTGCAACAACCAATCCAGCCAAAAATCCAATTAGTCCATTAGAGAGCAAGTCCAAATAGGCCAGTATAAAAAGGCCAATTAAAAGAATGGGGCCTAGGACAGAACTAAAATTGATAAGACGTTGAAATTCCCATAAAGATAAAACCGAAAAAACGCCAATGACTAAATAAAACGAAAGCGGTGAGAAAAACATTGCCGATGTCAGTATTGCGACATAAAGTCCCCCAGATACGGCACGTGTGGTGATTTCGTTCATTAGTTTACTTCCTGAACTAGCAAATATAAATGTTTTGCATTTCCCCCATAGGAAAGAAAATCGTTTTCTTTAGTTGGGTCAAACGCATTCAAAGTGGTAATATTGGAGGGAAGGTTGTGTTTGTACTTTTTATTGATGGCCGTCATCGCCTCGCTCACGTCGCTCTTAAAGTCATTGGCTTTAGCAATGATGATTAGGTTTTCGGGTAGTTCACTTAATTTTTTTTCCTGGATTTGTCGATTGCATATCAAGACAGCTCCTTTATTAGCAATCAAGTATTCGCAATGCAACACAAGAGCCTTCGCAATTTTGTTTGAAGGTATGAGCTTGAAAAACGAAGATAAAATGGGGCTGTTGCTTTCAACTTCATCGACTAACCATCCATTCTCTTCAATGATCTGATTAAAATAAAAAGAGGTTGCAGAGGCGTCTTCACAATAAATGAATTTGCCCCCTCTCTCAATGAATTTTTTAGCGAACAAAACTTCTTTTGGATCGCTGTCCTTTGGTAGATATTGACTTTTTTCCGTTGATTGTTTTGGTTTTTTTTGGCCAAAAAATTGATCGAAAAACTTCACTTTACCTATGCTTTTTTAGTTGCCGTTTCTTCTCCTGTATTTTCTACAGGAGGGCTGTCTTTTTTTATTTTACCATAAGGACGTTCCCCAAGAATTTTAACTAGGTCGTCTTTAAAGATCACTTCTTTTTCTAATAAACGATTGGCTAATGCGGTCAGTTTATCTTGATTGTCTTCCACCAGTTTACAAGCACGTTTGTACTGTAGTTCAATGATTTTAGAGATCTCTTTATCGATTACTTGGGCGGTTTCTTCTGAATAGGGTTTAGAAAAGTTGTAGTCGTTTTGACCACTAGAATCGTAATAAGTTACGTTTCCAATCTCTTCATTTAATCCGTAGACAGTAACCATGGCCTTGGCCTGACGGGTTACTTTTTCAAGGTCGCTTAAAGCACCGGTAGATATTTTATCTAAAATTACTTTTTCTGCAGCACGTCCTCCAAGGGTAGCGCACATTTCATCTAGCATTTGCTCGGCACGAACAATCATGCGTTCTTCGGGTAAATACCAAGCTGCACCTAAAGATTGACCACGTGGTACAATGGTCACTTTGACCAATGGTGCGGCAAATTCGAGTAACCAACTCACCATGGCATGTCCAGCTTCGTGAAATGCAATGGTTTTCTTTTCCTCTTGGGTGATGATTTTATTTTTCTTTTCAAGCCCTCCAATGATACGGTCTACTGCATCAAGGAAATCTTGTTTTCCTACAGACTTTTTGTTTTTACGTGCAGCGATTAGTGCCGCTTCATTACACACATTGGCAATGTCTGCACCAGAGAAACCTGGGGTTTGTTTTGACAAAAAATCTATGTCTAAAGTCTTGGTGGTCTTCAAAGGTTTTAAATGTACTTTAAAGATTTCTTTTCGCTCTCTTACATCGGGTAAGTCGACATAAATTTGACGATCGAATCGACCAGCACGCATCAAGGCTTTGTCCAATACATCGGCACGGTTGGTTGCGGCAAGAACGATTACATTGGTATTTGTCCCAAAACCATCCATTTCAGTTAACAACTGATTGAGGGTATTTTCACGCTCATCATTTGATCCCGTCATATTGCTTTTTCCACGAGCACGTCCAATGGCATCAATTTCGTCAATAAATATAATGGCGGGTGATTTGTCTTTTGCTTGTTTAAAGAGGTCACGCACACGAGATGCACCTACACCAACAAACATCTCTACGAAATCTGAACCAGACAACGAAAAGAAAGGTACATTGGCTTCTCCTGCGACTGCTTTTGCCAACAAGGTTTTTCCTGTACCTGGCTGTCCAACAAGTAGTGCTCCTTTGGGAATTTTCCCTCCAAGAATCGTGTACTTTTGCGGGTGTTTTAAAAAGTCGACAATTTCTTGTACTTCCTCTTTTGCTCCTTCTAATCCAGCAACGTCTTTGAAGGATACGGTTATGTCGGTTTTTTCATCAAAAAGCTTGGCCTTTGATTTTCCAATATTAAATATTTGACCTCCAGCACCGCCACCGCCATTTCCTGACATACGACGCATGATGAAAATCCAAACCAAGACGATCACAATGATGGGGAGAAAGCTCAAAATAACATCGAAGAACTTATTTTCGATGGTTACAAATTCATAGCTGAATTCAACTTTATTCGCTTTGGCGCGTTCCAATTTCTCTTGGAATAATTTTAAATCGCCAAATTCAAAGGCATAGTGTGGCCCTTGAACGTTGGTTTGTCCTAAAAAGTTTTCTTCCTTTAGGGCCTGGTGTTCAGATTTGTCTAAGGCTTCGCGTTTCAAGAAAATACGCGCAATTTTTTCGTTTTGAATCACCACTTTTTCAATGTCTTCATTGTTGAGGTAGCGCTCAAATTCTGAGGTATTTGTTTTTCCAGTTGATTGCATGCCACTGTCGCCAAAAAAGCTAATGCTTAAAAGTAATACGATAACCATTCCATAAAGCCAGTATGGATTAATGCGAGGTTTGTTTTGTTTTTTCTTTTCTGTCATTTTTTAATAGTTAGAAGCAACAAGGGTGGTTTCAGCATCCCCCCATAATTCTTCGATGTTATAAAACTCGCGTATTGGTTTTTGAAAAACATGAACAACAACATTTATGTAATCCATCAACACCCATTCAGCATTATCTAATCCTTCAGTATGAAAGGGTTTTTCTTTTAAGGCTTTACTTACAACCTTTTGTATCGATTGAGTAAGAGCAGATACGTGTGTGTTTGACGTCCCAGAGCATAGCACAAAGTAGTCACAAACAGTATTGTCAAGCGGTCGTAAATCCAATAATTTGATATCTAATCCTTTTACTTCCTCAATGCCCAAAATAATTTGTGCGATTAGGTTGTCTGCGGCATTTGAAGGTTTTGTCATTAATCTAGTTTGTTTATGCAAATTTATTACTTTATTGGCGACAATACAGCAACTTATGTCATATTTCCAAATAAACAAAATTGATGCCATTGGTTCTACCAATGTTGCGCTCAAAGATAGCTACCAGCAAGGGGTGCTAAAGCATGGTCATGTTTTGTGGGCGCGCAATCAAACCCAAGGGAAGGGACAACGTTCAGCAAAATGGCTGTCTGAACCGAACAAAAACCTGACCTTTTCACTCTTTTTTCGTCACAATGAACTGTCCGTGGATTCTCCATTTCAACTCAATTGCTTGATCGCTTTGGCACTAAGAAATACGCTAAATTATTTTACAATCCCTGCTGTCACCATTAAATGGCCAAACGACATTTTGTCAGAGAATAAGAAATTATGCGGTGTTTTGATCGAGAACCTCTATCGAGGTACTCAACTAAAAGCCTCGATTGTCGGGATTGGACTAAATGTGAACCAAGAAAATTTTCAAGGTTTAGTCCGCGCAAGCTCCATGCGGTTGTGTTCAGGAGTTCAGTTTGATATAAAAGAGGTCTTCGATCATTTATTGGCTGAAATTGAGAATAACATAAAGCAAGCTGACACTTATTCTAGTTTACTTGAAAAATATAATGAGGCACTTTTTGGCCGTAATGAATTACGTCTCTTCCGAAAAAGCAATCAAGACTTCAGTGCAACAATTATTGGGGTAAACCAAGATGGTTATATGGAATTGGAAGACACAAAAGGGATGTCATCTCTCCATCGTTTAAAAGAAATAGAATGGGTGTATTAAGGTGTCCAGTTGGCGGGATCTTTACGCCATCCCGACAAGGTAGATAACTGTTGCTCAGTAATAGCATTTTCTGCCTTTGCGTGCAATAACAAATGATCATAATCGCTGAGCGTGTGAAGAATAACCTCATTTAATTTAAAATTCTCTTCCGCTACCGCAAAACCATAGGAAAACAAGGCCAACATTCCCAAAACAACCAAGCCATCTTCTTTGAGGGCTTTAACTGCATTTAAACTGCTCTTTCCGGTACTGATTAAGTCTTCAATAACAACAACGGGCTTCCCTGCTGGGGCATGTCCTTCCAATTGATTCTTGCGACCGTGTTTTTTTGGTTCAGGTCGAACATACACAAAAGGGACATCGAGTTTTTGTGCGACCAACATCCCAATACCAATGGCACCGGTTGCAACTCCTGCAATGGTCACTTCTTTGCCGTATAACTTTTCTAATTGTTCTGCTAAATTAGTTGCTAAAAATTCCCGAACTTCCGGGTATGAGAGCGCCAAGCGGTTATCGCAATAAATTGGAGATTTCCAGCCACTCGCCCAAATAAAGGGATTTTCTGGATTCAATTTTATTGCATTAATTTGTAAAAGAAATTGTGCCGTTGAAGCTGCAGTTTGTTTACTATAAATCATATACAAATGTATAAAGTATTTTTCAATCAGAAACCAATTATATTAACTACATCTTTTGTGGCGCAAACAGAACAGACGCCAGTCTTTTTTGTAAAATTCACCTCAAAGAAGAACATTATTGCAGCGTTAAAATCAAAAAAAGTAAGCACTTTATACCTCTATCATCCCAAAGAAGAAAGGTTAAAAGAGTTGTTTTTTGGATTGTTTAAAATAATTGAAGCGGCTGGAGGAATTGCACAGCATAGTGCTTCAAAAAAGTATTTATTCATTTTCCGCAATGACAAATGGGACTTACCAAAAGGGCGTATCGAAAAAGAAGAAGCCGTACTTGATGCGGCCATTAGAGAGTTGGAAGAAGAAACGGGAGTAGGAGGTCTTGAGATCATAAAACCCTTGCCCACAACCTATCATGTTTTTAATCGGAATGGAAAGTACCGTTTAAAGAAGACCTATTGGTATGCGATGGAAACCAATTATTCAGGCGAATTGATACCGCAGGAAGAAGAAGGGATTCAGAAAGCAGAATGGAAAACAAAAGAAGATGTACCACACTTGTTTGAAAACGCTTATGCGAATATTAAGTTGTTGTGGGAAAAAGCGGATTTATAAATGTAGAGCCTTGGGGACCATGGAACTGTAATCGCCATCAAATTGAATTACTTCCCGCACTATACTACTACTGATAAAGGAGGTTTCTGAGGAAGTCAACAAAAACACTGTTTCAATGTCAGACAAGCGCCTGTTTACCTGGGTGATGGTTTTTTCAAATTCAAAATCGGCAGGATTACGCAAACCCCTTACAATAAATTTCGCATCGATAGATTGGCAGTAATCAACCGTTAAACCGGAATAGGTGTCTACTTTTATTTTGGGCTTATCGGCAAAAGTAGCCTCGATAAAGACCTTCCGTTGCTCAAGCGAAAACATGTGTTTTTTTGTGGAATTTACGCCAATGGCAATGATCAACTCGTCAAACAAAGGCAAGGAACGTTTGATGATATCGACATGGCCCATGGTGATGGGATCAAAGGAACCGGGAAAAATTGCGCGTCTCATGGAATAAAATTACGCTTTTTTTGCTAAGCTGGTTTCAATCACCCCTAAGAGGAGGTTGAGTAGGGATATTCCTGCCGCCTCAGCCTGTTGTGGAATGACGCTTTGTAAGGTCATCCCGGGAATGGTATTTATTTCGAGTAAATGTGGAACGCCGTCTTGGAAGATAAATTCTGAACGACTAATGCCCTTTAGTCCCATTTGGATATAGAGTTGCTTTGCCATTGTTTTGGCGCTTGTTTCCCATTCGATGGGTAATTGCGCGGGGGTGATTTCTGTTGACTTACCCTCATATTTTGCTTGATAGTCGAAAAAATCATTTTCACTAATGATTTCTGTTATGGGTAAGACATGTACGTCATTCTTCCATTCCAATACACCAACGGTAATTTCTCTTCCCTCTAATGCTGATTCGATCAAGAGTTGATGGTCTTCTTCAAAGGCTTTTTCAATGGCGGGCTGCAATTCTTTTTTATCATATACTTTATAAACTCCAAAACTACTTCCTGCTCGATTGGCTTTGACAAAACAAGGAAAACCTACCTTGTTTTCTATGGCATCGAGGGAAATGGTCTCCCCTTGATTTAGCCTATAACGTTTTGCTGTAGGTATTCCCATGGCAGATGCAACCGCAAGGCAGTCGCGTTTATTGTAGGTTAGTGCTGCTACATCTGCAGGGCAGCTGCTGTGCGGAATATTGAGCATCTCAAGATAACCCCCAAACTGACCGTTTTCTCCCGGGGCACCATGAATCATATTGACGATACAATCAAACTGTTTTTCTTCTCCGTCAATCGTAAAACCAAAACGCCCCTTTTGAATTGGATAGTGGTTTCCAGCAGCATCTTCAACGGTCCATTGATCTAAAGCGATATCAATTTGATAGCATTCATAGGAGCTGTCCAAGAGGATGTTAAACACTACCTGCCCACTTTTCTTCGAAATTTCTCGTTCTGCTGTAAAACCGCCACTAGCGACGCCAATGATTTTTCTCATAACGTAAAAATAATAATCGTTTTGGAATGCACAACAGTTTCCACACATCATTCGCCTAGGGTTTCTTATCTTTACCCAAGAATTGTACACAATGAATTTCTTTCGATTTTTTTTTAGCAAAGTATTCGTCAAACAACTGGTCTATGCTTTTTTAGTAACCTGTCTTGTTCTGGTTGGCGTGTATTACGGATTAAATCTAGTTACTCAGAACAATGAACACGTTACTGTACCCGACGTTGAAACATTGTCTTTGCAGGAAATACCTTCTATTTTTGAGCGCTATGAATTGCGTTATGAAGTCCTCGATTCTGCCAAATTCAATCCCAATTATCCTCCTTTTGCCGTGATAGAGCAGATCCCTAAAGCTGGTTCTGAAGTAAAACGTGGACGAAAAATATATTTTACACTCAATCCTTCTGGTTTCCGAAAATTAAAAGTTCCTGATGTGATCCAAATCACCAAACGGAATGCAGAAACACGCTTGACAGCTGTTGGCTTTGTACTTGGAGAAATCACGTATCGTGACAATATTGGAAAAGACATGGTCTTGGAAATACGGTATGAAGGCGAGAAAATAGCACCAGGGGTGATCTTACCCAAAACATCTAAAATAGACTTAGTCTTAGGAAATGGAAAACGATAATTCACTAGAAGAAGAATTCCAAGAAACAACTGTATTACACGAACACTTTTCTTTTACAGCCGACAAAGGGCAAGAACCACTGCGTGTCGATAAATATTTGATGAACCGCATTGAAAATGCGACGCGCACCAAAATTCAGAATGCAGCAAAAGAAGGTAATATTTTTGTGGATGATGTTGCTGTAAAATCAAACTATAAGGTCAAAGGCGGGAATGTGGTACGGGTCATGTTTGGTCATCCACCTCATGAAAATCTATTGGTGCCCGAAGATTTACCCTTAGAAGTGGTTTATGAGGACGATACTGTTGTGGTGGTCAACAAGGCTGCTGGGATGGTGGTTCACCCTGGACATGGGAATTATTCCGGAACCCTTATCAACGCCCTCTTGTTTCATTTTGACAATCTGCCACAAAACGAACAGCAACGTCCTGGACTGGTGCATCGCATCGATAAAGACACCAGCGGACTCTTGGTAATTGCCAAGACCGAGGAAGCCTTGACCCACCTTTCGAAGCAATTTTTTGATAAGACGTCTGAACGTAAATACCTGGCCTTGGTGTGGGGAAATGTTACGGACGAAGCTGGAACGATAGAAGGTCATATTGGTCGTCACCCAAAGAACCGTTTACAGATGCTTGTTTTCCCGGAAGGCGAAACAGGAAAGCACGCGGTTACCCATTATAAAGTCCTCGAACGTTTGGGCTATGTAACTTTGGTCGAATGCCAATTGGAAACCGGGCGGACCCACCAAATCCGTGCGCACATGAAGCACATTGGACATACCCTGTTTAACGATGAGCGCTATGGGGGAGATTCTATTTTAAAGGGAATCTCCTTTAGTAAGTACAAGCAGTTTGTCGAAAACTGTTTTAAGATCATTCCCCGACAAGCCTTACATGCCAAAACCCTTGGCTTTGAACATCCCAAAACGGGGAAGTGGATGCAGTTCGATTCTGAGATCCCGCAAGACCTGCAAGAGGTTTTGACCAAATGGAGGAATTATGCCCAGCATAAGCAGTTGTAATAGAGGCATCAACGATTGCTATCCAATTGGTTTGGGGAATTGAGAAAAGCCGCTTATTTTTGGGTAAAATGCTGAGCTATGAAAATGATTATTTCTCCTGCCAAGTCACTTAATTTTGACAGTGCACTACCTACTACAGACTTCTCCGAAGCACGCTTTTTATCAGAAGCAGAGCGCATCAATAAATTGTTGAAGAAAAAGTCGGTCAAGGCCATTGGGAAACTTATGGGAATTTCAGAAAATCTTTCAACCCTAAACTGGCAGCGCAACCAAGACTTTCAGTTGCCCTTTACCCAAGACAATGCCCGCCCAGCGGTCTATGCCTTTGATGGAGATGTCTATACAGGTATGGATGCCTATAGCTTATCGCAAGATAAAATTCCCCAGTTGCAAGAGCAATTACGCATTCTCTCTGGACTCTACGGTTTGTTAAAACCCCTCGATTTAATTCAGCCTTACCGCCTAGAAATGGGTACCAAGTTTCCGGTGGGGGTCAAGAAAAACTTGCCTGCCTTTTGGAAGGATAAAGTGACCCAAGGCCTGAATGAAGAATTGACTGAAGGGGAAACCTTTTTAAACCTCGCCAGTAACGAATATTTCGCCGCTATAGACACCAAAGCCCTCAAGGTTGAGGTAGTCACTCCGCACTTCAAAGATTTTAAAGATGGAAAGCTTAAGATGATTTCTTTCTTTGCCAAGAAAGCCCGTGGCATGATGGTGCGCTATGTTTTGGACCACAACTGTGCAAGCCTAGACGATATCAAAGGCTTTTCTACAGATGGGTATCAGTTTAGCGAAACCCATACAGCACACGAAAATCAGCCGGTCTTTATTCGCTAGGATTTCTTTACTGCTTCTTTCCGTACGTTACGTTTGGTCTTGCGGCGCACGCCATAGGTTCCTTTGTTGATTTTTCCCCGACGCGTTTTTTTGTCTCCTTTGCCCATAAGTAGTAGATTTGGTTAGACCTAAATCTAATCGTTTTTATACAGACCACCAAAATGTTTCACCACATACACCCTTATCCACCTTATATACTGCCCGATACTAAACGGTTGATTGTAGGAACGCTACCGCCCCCTCGCTTTACCACAGGGGAGTTAAACGCCCAAGATGTTGACTTTTGCTACGGTAGTAGTAACGGCATGTTGTGGAAAATTTGGGATCGTTTGTATGACTCGAACTTGGTTTATGAAAACACCCACTTTGCTATAGAACAACGCAAAGCTTTTTTGAAACGAGAAAAAATTGGTATCTGCGATATTGTGGGCGCAGCTTACCGCGATAAGATCGATGCCTCCGACCTGGGTATGCAGCAGCCCGAGTTACGCGACCTTTTGGAGATTTTAGAACAACACCCCAAGGTAGATACACTAATTTTTACGGGAGGAAGTAGTAAAAATGGCCCGGAATATTTTTTACGGAAACTTCTGAAAAAAGCGGCTATTCCATTAGAATGTATAGACGATCAGGTGCCTCGTAAACATCAATTTGTCTGTGCCGGCCGAGTCATAACAACCCACAGCCTTACCGCTCCCTCAGGAACCGCCAATAGAGCTATTGGGAGTATGGCTGCCTATAAAGAAGCCAAAGCCCAGGATCCCCGTTATACCACCTTTGATTTTCGGGTGGAGCAGTATGGACGGGTTTTTCGGGGAGGTGCGTAGTTTAATCCATTGCTGTATGGGTTGGAAGAAGGATACGGTTTACATGATAATTAAGTCCTAGTAGAAGCGGTATATATTGACTTCTGCAGAACTAGCTATGCCTGAGGAATCGGGCATCCATCTGTAGACTTTAGCTATGGTTGCTAAGAAGGTGAGGGCACACGTTACAAACGCGCGCTAGGGGGGTTTATCAGCTGCGTATTTTTACTAGTGAAATCAGTCCATGAACCGAAACGCCAAGTAAAAGCCTCTGGCGCGCGTTTGTAACGCGTGACTAATTTTTATTTTTATTACCATAATGGATGTACTTTAACGTTCGTTTGTTCAAGACTTCCTTCTTCATATGCTGCGTAACTACTGTTTTTCCAGTCGCGTTCATGGTAAACAAATTGGGCATCTACAGGATTATAGTGTATGTAATTTATTCGTTGCTCCCACTTTTTATGCGTGTCCAAAAGCACAGGATGAAAACCATCTTTCCACAATTTATATTTTGTGTTTCGCTTTATTCTTCTTGCTTCGAAGGCGAATTTATTTAATAACCATTCTCTTCTACTTTCTGGGTGCTCAATAATGGCCTCAATAAGTTTTTTGCTTGTATGCTTTTTAAAGTCCCGAATGATTGTATTTATGTCCTCTTTTTGGGAAGAAACAATCAAATGCAAATGACTTGTAATATACACGTATGCATGAATAAGCAAGCATTTTGATTTAATACAATACCGAAAAGATTCATCAAGGATTTGTGTGTAAACAGGGCGAATAAATAAATCGACCGAACCTTCAACAGTAAGGGTTATGAAATTAGGTTTATCATGAAATATGATTTTATACTTCTCTGACATAAGTAGGATTTGATTATCTAAATATAAACCTTTTTTAGGAAAGGTGTTATTAGACACGCGTTACAAACGCACGCCAGGGGGGTTTAGCTTCTTTCTTTGGCTTATAAAGTTCATAATCATCTTTTATGATTTTTGTAAATTCTAATTTTTCAGAAGTTGTATGTTCTTTTTCCTGTTTATTCTGTTTACAGGAAACAAGTCCAACAAAAATTAGAATTAAAATTATAGATGTTCTTCTAATTCGTTTAATTGTGTACAAACGGTCTAGGCTATGAGTAGTTGCGTGGTTTAGGGGTTAACTTTGCAAGTACACACCAAACTGAAAATCCGCGAGGATTTTCAGAAGTAGGCGAGAACAAGCAATTACTTATAGCCATTGTTAGGTGCAGTATTTATTATTTCGTTCAAGATTCAGCCAATCATTTTTCCAATTAGCGCAATCAGAATTATAATTCCGATTACAGCTCCAGCAACTGTGACGTACAATTTCATTACTTTCTTTTCGTCTCTAAAATCCGAAATCAGATTTGATTCCGTATTCGCAACGATTCCATTTTCTTTTACAATTCGGTCAACGTTTTGCATATCAGAGTCAAGTAAGAAATATCTAATTCCGCTATCGATTGTCGGTTGCTCATTTATGTCAGCGTAATATTTTATTCCGCTTTTTTCTAATTCAGATTCGAATATGATTTTGTCTTTCAGCAAAACATAAAGTTTGTAATGCTCCTTGAGTTTTATATCAAAATTATTTTTAGACAAAGTTGTGTTCATATTGCGCCTAACTACCGTATATCAGAACAAGTTCCGATATTTCACCTTCATCATTTTTGGTTTATTTATTTTCAATCTATTGATAATCATAATATTTTTCTCAGGAATTCGATCAAAAGAAAATTTCAGCTCGGCGGTTTTAGACATAAAAACCCATTCCAAAAAAGAAAATACAGAAAGTGATTTCCACCAAGTGGGAACCGAATAAAAACGAGTTTTTGGGTAAACGTAGGCCATGGTGTAAGAATAGATTTGGGTCTATGCTACACTAAAGATATAAAAAAAATACAAAAAGTGGGTTTAGGCTCTGATGGAGCGCACAAAGGTTTCGATCTGGTCCACACCCTTTTCTTCTAAAAATTTGATGAAGGCAGACCCAATAATGGCACCACGGGAATGCAAACTAGCCGCTTCATAGGTTTCAGCATTGCTGATCCCAAAACCAACCACGGTGGGGGTGTTGAGGTTCATCTGGGCGATGCGCTGGAAATAGTCCGTTTGGGTGTTGCCGAAAGTACTTTGTGCACCGGTCACCGCTGCACTCGACACGATATAGATAAAGCCGTTCGAAACCTCGTCGATATAGCGAATGCGTTCTTCGGGAGTTTGGGGGGTGATGAGGAACATATTGTATAAACCGTGTTGGTCAAAGAGTGCTTTGTATTGCTCGTGATAAACATCTACGGGGAGATCGGGGATGATGAGTCCGTCGATACCCACCGCTGCACAGCGGGCTAGAAATTTTTCAATACCATATTGCATCATGGGGTTAAAATAGCCCATAAGCACCAAGGGAATGCTGATGTGTTCTCGAATGCCTTCCAATTGGGTAAATAGCTTTTCGGTTTTCATTCCATTGCGGAGGGCTTGGGTAGAACTTTCTTGTATGGTGGGTCCGTCGGCCAATGGGTCGGAAAAAGGCAAGCCAATTTCGACCATGTCTACACCAGCGGCTTCCAGCTTTTTTAGAATAGGCACCGTGTCTTCAAGGTTGGGAAAACCTGCAGAAAAGTAAATGGACAATAGTTTTTTGTCTTCGTTGAATTTTTGATCGATTCTATTCATTACAATTTAAAATAATCAATATAGGTATCCAGGTCTTTGTCGCCACGCCCGGAACAGTTAAACACAATAATTTCTTCTGGCTCAAATTTACGCACATCGAGTGCTGCAAAGGCATGAGCCGTTTCTATGGCTGGAATTATCCCTTCCATTTGGGAGAGGGTAAGTCCCCAGTCCATCGCCTCTTGATCCGGGATGGAAATAAATTCTGCCCGCTTGCTTCTAAACAAATGTGCATGCATGGGACCAACACCTGGATAGTCTAGCCCAGCAGAGATGGAATAGGGTTCCGTGATTTGTCCGTCGGGAGTTTGCATCAAGAGGGTTTTACTTCCGTGGATGATGCCTTCTTTTCCAAGGGCAGAAGTGGCTGCACTCTCGCCAGAATCGATGCCCTTCCCGGCAGCTTCTACGGCGATAATATTGACGCGATCATCGTTGAGGTAGTGGTAGTAAAGTCCAGCGGCATTACTTCCTCCCCCCACACAGGCAATCACATGGTCGGGATAGTCGCGACCTTCTTGTTCTTGGAGTTGCCATTTGGTTTCCTCACTAATGACCGATTGAAAACGAGCAACCATATCGGGATAGGGATGTGGTCCAACCACCGAACCAATGATGTAGTGGGTGTCTACCGGATTGTTGATCCAATCGCGGATGGCTTCGTTGGTAGCGTCTTTAAGGGTTTTACTCCCCGACTGTGCCGGACGTACCGTTGCGCCTAACATTTTCATTCGCGCTACATTGGGTGCCTGACGTTTGATGTCCAATGCCCCCATATACACAATACATTCAATACCCATCAAGGCACAAACCGTGGCCGTGGCTACACCGTGTTGCCCTGCACCTGTTTCGGCAATGATGCGATTTTTCCCTAGGCGCTTGGCCAAAAGAATCTGCCCAATGGTATTATTGACCTTATGCGCTCCGGTATGACATAAATCTTCCCGTTTGAGGTAAATCTTGGTGTTGTATTTTTCAGACAGTCGCTTGGCGAAATAAAGCGGTGTTGGGCGACCCACATAGTCTTTGAGCAAGGCGTCAAATTCTTTTTTAAAATCTGGATCGGCTGAAATTTTTAAATAACTTTCGCGAAGTTCGGCTACATTAGGATAGAGCATTTCGGGGATAAAGGCTCCGCCAAAGTCTCCGTAATATCCTTTTTCATCTACATTATAGTTCATACAATTCGTTTTTAAATTGTGTTAGTGCATCCATATTTTTACGTGCGGGAGCGAGTTCAAATTTACTATTTACATCAATAGCATACAGCGGCAAATCGGTATTTAATAAAGCCTTTATTTGGATTGTATGTTCGAGACCAATTCCTCCGCTAAGGAAAAAAGGTTTTGAGGACGGATAGCTCGCAAGAATACTCCAATCAAAACCATAGCCGTTGCCACCGGGAAGTTCTCCTTTGGTGTCGAATAAGTAAAAGTCACAACAGTTTTCATAAGGAGCTAAACTTGTGAAATCAAAATGATCTTTAATACTGAAAGCTTTGATTACTTCTACATCCAAGGACTGTACGTAGGAGCAATATTCCGGAGTTTCTTTTCCGTGTAATTGCACAGCCTGTAATTGGTGCTCTTTGATGATGGTTTCAATATAGTCGATGGTAGCATCTACAAAAACACCAGTTTTTTTAATATGCTGGGGGAGGGTTGGGGTTGTTCCCTCTACAAAACGAGAGGAGGGTGCCCAAAAAATAAATCCCATATAGTCGGGAGTTAAAGCCGCAAGTGCTTCAATGTTTTCAGTTTCCCGCATGCCACACACTTTAAGCTTCATCTTCAATGGCTTTGATGAATGCAGCAGCGCTTGCACCCGGGTTTTCTGTTTTCATAAAATTTTCGCCAACCAAAAACCCTTGGTACCCATAAGTTTTTAAATCAACGATAGCAGCAGCAGAACTGATCCCACTTTCAGAAACCTTTACAAAGTCTGAAGGGATTTGATCAACGAGTGTTCGGCTGGTGTCGAGGTCAACTTCGAAGGTTTTGAGGTTGCGGTTGTTTACCCCAAAAAGATCTAGAGAAGGCATAACCGACTTTTCCAGTTCTTCTAAATTATGTACTTCCAACAACACCTCTAAACCCAAACTTTGTGCGGCTGTGGAAAGCTGTTGAATTTCGTTTCGAGTCAATACGGAGGCGATTAATAAAATCACATCCGCCCCATGTGCCTTTGCTTCGATGAGTTGGTATTCATCGACAATGAATTCTTTTCGTAATAAAGGGAAATCGGTTACTGCCCGAGCAAGGGTTAAATCTTCGAGGGAGCCACCAAAATATTTTCCATCGGTCAAAACCGACATCCCACAAACACCCGCAGTTTCATAACCCTGAGCAACATCGGTTACCGAAAGGGAGCTGTTGATGTTTTGCTTGGAGGGCGATCTCCGTTTATGTTCTGCAATAATCCCCGATTGACTTGCTTGCAAGGCCGCCGCAAGGGAAGAAGTTGTTCGTCTAAAAAGGGGAGATGCTTCCCAGTAGGCAATTGGGAAAAGTTGTTTGCGTAAGGCAATTTCAACTTTTTTGTCTGCAATTATTTTATCTAAAATAGTCATTAGAGGCTTAGTTTTTGGAGGGTTGTTAAGGCGTGTAAGGCTTTGCCGCTCTGTAAGGATTCTTTTGCTTTTTCAAAACCTTCGATCGGGCTAAGATTCAAAGCCGTTGCAATGGCCATTCCAGCGTTGGCACAGATAACGTTTTGTTGTGCTTGAGTTCCCTTGTTTTGGATGACATTCATAAAAATTTCAGCTGAGGAGGCTACATTCGATCCTCCAGAAATATCCGTAGCCAGAAGCGACTCTACGCCAAAATCTGCCGGAGTCAATACGCGCTCACTGTTTTTGCTTAATGCTTTTGTAGGACCTGTTAACGAGATTTCGTCATACCCTTTGAGGTCATAGAGAACGGTAACCTGCTGTTCTGTTTTTTGAAACAAATAGTGGTAGAGGCGCGCCAATTCTAGGTTGAATACGCCGGTTAATTGATACTTCGGAAAAGCAGGATTGACTAGTGGCCCCAGCATGTTGAAAAAAGTTTTCACCCCCAAATCTCTTCGAACCGGTGCCACGTTTTTCATGGCAGGATGAAAGAGGGGAGCGTGCAAGACACAAATGCCTGCCTGATCCACACAGCGTTTGAGGAAATCGGTATCATTGGAGAATTTCACACCTAAAGCTTCCAGTACATTGCTGGAACCACAACCCGAGGAAACGCCATAATTTCCATGCTTGGTCACCTTTACTCCCGCACCAGCCGTAACAAAAGAAGAGAGCGTTGAGATATTAAACGTGTCTTTACCGTCGCCTCCAGTACCGCATAAATCAATGGTATCAAATTCACTTAAATCAACAGCGACACACAGTTCTAGGAGGGCTTCTCTGAAACCTTGGAGCTCTTCTAAGCTAATGCTTCGCATCATGAATACGGTGAGGAAAGAAGCGATTTGAACGGGATTGTATTGACCATCTGCAATGTTGATGATCATTTGCCGCGCCTCTTCTTTACTGAGTTGTTCGTGTTGGATGAGTCGGTTGAGGGTCGCTTTCATAATTAACTATTGATCCAGTTTTCCAGTATTTTTTTTCCATTCGGAGTGAGCACAGATTCAGGGTGGTATTGTACCGCACGTACATCATAGGTTTTGTGACGCAGGGACATTAGCTGCCCTTCTTCATCAAAAGAAGTAGCGATGAGTTCTTCGGGCAGAGGGGTTTCGACTACCCATGAGTGGTAGCGTCCAATGTCAAATGTTTTGGGTAGATCGGTGAAAAGAAGATCCTCTTCGGTAACGGTTACAGGTGTCGCAATTCCGTGATAAACCTTGTCTAGGTTAATTAGTTTCGCGCCAAAAACTTCGCCGATGGCTTGTTGTCCTAAGCAAATGCCGAGTATTTTTTTGGTTGGAGCATAGCGTTCAATGGCTGCTTTTAATAGTCCAGATTCATCTGGAATACCCGGTCCTGGAGAAAGCAGGATTAAGCTGTAATCTTCCAATTCGTCCAATTCAAACTGGTCGTTGCGTTTTACGATCACTTCGCAACCCAATTCCTCGAGATAGTGCACAAGGTTATAAGTGAACGAATCGTAATTATCAATAACAAATACTTTTTTCATATTATACTTCTTCAGCTAGGGTTAAGGCTTTGTCCAAGGCCCCTAGTTTATTATAGACTTCTTGCAATTCACTTTCCGGAACAGAATCGGCAACAATGCCTGCCCCTGCTTGATAATGCAATTGATGGTTTTTACTTAAAAAAGATCGGATGATGATGGCATGATTGAAAGTTGCCATGAAAATCCATGTAGCCAATGGCGCCGCCATAGACGTTTCTTTTTGTGGTTTCGTAGCGATCGATGAGTTGAAGGGCATTGTGTTTGGGTGCCCCACTGAGGGTTCCTGCGGGGAAAGTATCGGCCACCACACGGAAGGTTTTAGCAGCTTCTTTCATGCGACAAGTCACCTTGGAGACCAAGTGAATTACATGGGAGTAAAATTGAATCTCCCGGTTTTTTTCGACCACCACTTCAGATCCGTTTCGACTTAAATCGTTCCGAGCTAAATCGACCAACATTACATGTTCGCTGTTTTCTTTAGGGTCTTTAGCGAGTTCTTTTGCTGCAATAGCATCTTGTTCGTCATTCCCTGTTCGTCGAAAGGTTCCTGCGATGGGATGAATCTCTGCTTTTCCTTTTTCTACAATCAATTGGGCTTCAGGGGAACTGCCAAAAATCTTGAAATCACCATAGTCAAAGAAGAACAAATAAGGCGATGGATTGATGGAACGTAAGGTGCGGTAGACATTGAATTCATCTCCTTTAAATCCTTGCGAGAAACGACGGGAAAGAACCAATTGAAAGACGTCACCACGAAAGCAGTGCTGTTTTCCTTTTTTGACAAAATCGATGAATTGATCATCGGTTAAATTCGAGGCTTTTTCCCCTACTTTTTCAAAGGTAAATTTACTGCTGTTTTTTGCATTTAATAGGCGTTCAATTTCTGGGAGATTGTGTTCTCCGTCATAGACATGTGAAAATAAATGCGCCTCATGATTGAACAAGACTAATGGCAATGATGTTTTGATAGACGGCGTAGTAGATGTCGGGTATGTCATGCCCTGGTTTGGCTTTATTGAGTTGGATGTTCTCAAACTGATCAACTGCATCATGAGCAACATAGCCAAAAATCCCATTACTAATGAATTTAAAAGGAAACGCTTCATTGTCGAATTGCTGTGAAAATTGATGGATCTTTTCGGGTATATCCACTGTTTCATCTACAATGTCTTCTGTTCTGCTTCCGTCTGGATAAGCGGTTGTTAATTGTCCATTCTTTAGTTCAATGGAGGCAATTGGTTTGCAACAGATGTAGGAGAAATCATTATTGTTGGCATGATAGTCACTACTTTCCAATAAGAGGGAATGTGGGAAAACATCTCTTAACTTGAGATACGCACTAACGGGCGTAAGCGTATCGGCTAAGATTTTTTTATGTTCGGTTTGCAGTGCAAATTTTTCCATCGGCTAAAATTAAAAAAGGCTTGTCGTGATGACAAGCCTTTTTTATATTGATACAGCGTGTTTCACGAATAGATGTTCTATTCGTTCCACCAGTTTGTATTGTTGTTTCTAATTTTCATTGAGTCAAATATAAGGCAAAATTTAAATTCATCCCAGTAGAAAAGAAATTATTTATTGGCATGTGAACCATCACAAAATCCATCGGAGTTTTGTGTGTTGCCACAGCCGCATTTTGGTCTTACTGGCATGATTTATAGTTTAAGGGTTACGTCTAATTCGAAATCGTTGTAAATCGCTTTGTCTCCAAGATTGTCAAAGAAGGAGTTTGAACCATAGCGAATGTCATACAGTGCACGGTCAATGATTACTTTAGCCGAAGCTGTTCCACCTGCTACTGTTAAGTCAAATTGTGCGGGATTCGTTTTGCCTTTAATGGTAAAGTCTCCAGTTACTGCATATACTCCGCCTCCTTTGGCTTCAACATTGGTAAATGTTAAGCTTGCTTCTGGGTGTGCCTCAACACCAAAGAAATCATCCGATTTAAGGTGACCAATTAATTTTCCGGCATATTCTCCACTAAGATCAGTACAACTCATCGAAGCCATGTCAACAACAAAATTTCCTCCTGTTACTGCTCCGTCGGTCATGTTGATGGTGCCCGATTTTAAAGAGATGTTTCCTTCGTGCTGTCCGGTTACTTTTTTCCCCAACCAGTGAATAGAGCTTTCTTCCGCATTGATCGTTGTTTCTTGAGCAATTAGGTTTTGGCTACAAAAAAAAGCAGCTGTTGTTAAAAGTAAGGTTGCAATTGTTTTTTTCATTTTCGTTTTTTAAATTAAAAATTATTTTCTGATGTAATGCTGGTTTGTATTTTTGAAAGAAGTCGCATCAATTCTTCTTTCTCTTTATTATCTAAGTTGTTCATAAGAAACCGTTCTTTAGTTTCTAGTTTTTCGTCTAGTGAGTTCAGAAACTCAAGTCCTTTTTTGGTAATGAAAATCTCAATCTTACGCCGATTTTTTTCACACACAAAGCGATTTACATAACCGCCTTCGATGAGTTTGTCTATGAGGCGTGTTGTGTTGCTCATTTTATGAATCATCTGTTCCTGGATGGTCGACAAATTGGCTGCTTCTCCTTTTCGCCCCCTCAGTATACGCAACACGTTGAATTGAGGTAAAGAGATTCCATGAATTTTAAATAGCGCAGAAAGTTCATCGTTGACTTTATATCCGCTCCTCAAAAGGCTTATCACCGTTTCTTTTGTCAATTGCTTACTCATATATTGTACTTACAACATTTGTAGGTACAAATATATGAAAAGAATTTAAAAAACAGAAGATAGCATTGAAAATAATGTTTTGAAGATCCATCAAATCCGATTACATTTGATTAAAATTAATTAAGATGAATAATCTAGATCAAAAAGAATGGGTAGCCTTAATGGAAGAAACGCCGGATGCAATCCTCTTGGATGTGAGAACAGAAGAAGAGTATGAGTCGGGTTACATTAAAGGTGCACAGCTGATCGATATAAGGCAACCACAAGAGTTTATGGATGCAATTCAGCAATTGGACAAAGACAAATCTTATTTTGTTTATTGTCGTTCAGGTGCTCGAAGCGGACAAGCTTGCCAGCTATTAGGACAATTAGGAATAGCTTCGGCCTATAATTTGGATGGCGGAATAATGGCATGGACGGGTGATGTTGTAGTATAGGTTAAAGTCTTTTCATTGCCCCAAGCCTATGAAAGAAGATTTTTTACACTTTTTGTGGAAGCATCAGAAGTTTTCACCAAGTACACTTGTTAGCTCCCAGGGAGAACCCATTACAGTCATTCGCCCAGGAATACACAATCAAAATGACGGTCCCGACTTTTTACAGGCAGAAATCAGGATAGGTGAGTTGCACTGGGCAGGTTCAGTCGAACTACATCTCAAATCTTCTGACTGGTATCGACATCAGCATCAGCTCTATAAGGCCTATGATGCTGTGGTATTGCATGTTGTGTGGGAAGACGATATTGAAGTGTGTTTAGCCAATGGATCTTTGCTTCCTACATTAGCCTTGTCTAACTATGTTTCTCAAAATGAGGTAAATAAGCTCCATCATTACTTCAAACAGCATCAATCTTTTATTCCTTGTGAAGATCAATTTCCGACGGTGTCTACAGAAATTTTGACACTTTGGAAGGAGCGTCTCTATATTGAGCGTTTAGAGCAGAAAGCGAATCGAATTCAAGCTGTCTTAAAAGACACCAAGAACGATTGGGAAGCGGTATTGTTTGTTTTGTCAGCACAGAACTTTGGGCTGAATACTAATGGTGCTTCTTTTTTTGCAGTGGCCCATAGTATTCCTTTCACGGTAGTGCGAAAAACACGCGAAGATGTTCAGAATTTGGAAGCATTATTTCTAGGCCAAGCCGGATTGATTTCGTCTAAAACGCCAACTTCTTATGCTGCCCTTTTATGGGAGCGCTTTACTTTTTTACAACGCAAATATTCGCTTCCAGCTCCGCCACAGTTACCTTTCTATTTTTCACGCTTGCGTCCACATAATTTTCCTACCATTCGCTGGGTACAATTGGCTCAGTTGTATGCCTCGTCGGCTCAGTTTTTTTCACGTTTTTTTAGTCCAGATGGATTGCAAACTGCTTGGTTGAAAACGAGTGGAGTCTCTGTATTTTGGGAAACACATTTCACCTTCAATAAGGAATCCAAACAGCGACAAAAAAACTTATCTGATTCTTACGTGGAATTACTAAAAATCAACACCCTTATTCATTTGTATTTTTGTTACGAAAGGACAATGGGGAACGATCCTTCTGAGAAAACGATTGAATGGATTCGCACTGTAAAGAAAGAGAAAAACAGTTTGGTAAATGGTTTTGTCTCCTTGGGGGCAAAGGTCGATAGCGCATTAGATTCGCAAGCCTTAATTCAGTTGAAAAAGAACTATTGTGACACAAAAAAATGTTTACTTTGTGCTGTGGGAGTTCACTTAATTAATCACTCTTCAGATGACTAGAAATTTTCGCCATTGGTTTGAACAAAACGGTTTTGCCGTCTGCACACGACTAGCCGAAGGCTTGGGAATGAAAGTGAAAAGCGTTCGCCTGTTTTTTATCTACGCTTCCTTTGCAACCTTAGTTGGAGGTTTTGTTATGTACCTTACCTTGGCCTTTTGGTTAAAGCTAAAAGATTTGATCTACACCAAACGCAGCTCAGTCTTTGATTTATAAAAACAATGTGGGAGAGAGTTTGTTATTAGCAATTATTTTAGGATATTCGGTGTGAATAATCTAATCAAACCAAATGCAATTTAAATTTAAACAATTATTTGCCGCCTTTTTTATGCTATTTTCTGCCCCTTTACTCGCGCAAGAAAAAGGAATAGATCAACAAATTGATGAGGCCTTCAAGCCTTTCTCAGACACTATTTCGAATATCATATTTTTTGAAGTTCTCGGAGCTCCCTTTGTATTAATCCTACTTGTGGGAAGTGCTTTGTTCTTCACCATTTATTTTGGTTTTGTCAATATTAGAAGATTTCCAACGGCAATCAATGTTGTTAGGGGGAAATACGATGAATTAGATTATGCACATGAAACGTCAGGTAAAGACGCAGACGAAAATAAAGAAGGAGAGGTAACGCATTTTCAAGCGCTTGCCACCGCTGTTTCTGGAACGGTTGGTAATGGAAACATTGCCGGTGTTGCATTGGCCATCGCATTGGGTGGACCTGGCGCAACTTTCTGGATGATAGTTTGTGGTTTATTGGGTATGTCCTCAAAATTTGTAGAGTGTACCCTGGGTGTCCAATACCGTGATGTTGGTGAAGATGGAGCTATTTATGGTGGCCCCATGTACTATATCAGTAAGGGTTTAAAAGAAAAAGGATTTACCGTTTTAGGTAAAGTTGCCGCAGTGTTTTTTGCTGTTTTTTGTATTGGCGGTTCTTTTGGTGGTGGAAATGCTGCACAATCTAACCAAGCTACAATTGTTTTAAAAGACCTATTTGCTCTTGAAAGCTCTGCTGCTGGTTTTTGGATTGGCGTTGTCTTGGCAATACTTGTTGGAGTAATCATTATTGGAGGAATTAAGAGAATTGCTCAGGTAACTGAAAAAGTAGTCCCTTTAATGGCGGTAATGTATATCGCTGCCTGTCTCTATATAATACTAAGTAACTTTACTTTAATCGATGATGCTGTTTCATTGATAATTACAGAAGCATTTAACCCAACAGCAATAGGTGTGGGTAGTTTAATAGGGGTTTTACTGGTTGGTTTCAAAAGAGCTGCTTTTTCTAACGAAGCGGGTGCAGGATCTGCCTCTATTGCACACTCGGCTGTTAAAACAAAATACTCCGCTTCAGAAGGATTGGTTGCGCTATTAGAGCCATTTATAGACACCGTAGTTATCTGTACCATGACAGCTTTGGTGATTGTTATTTTTAACTTTGGAGGTGCTTTCCAATATGGAGGCGAGGGAGCAGTGATGATCGATGGTGTTGCCTATGAAGGAGCAGGGATTACTTCCTTAGCTTTTGCTCAATACATCCCTTATTCAAATGTGTTTTTAACAATAGCCGTTGTGCTATTTGCTGTATCTACCATGATTTCTTGGTCATACTACGGATTACAATCATGGAAATATTTATTTGGTAGAGGTAAAACAGCTGATTTGGTGTACAAATTAATGTTCTTAACATTCGTTATCATCGGAGCTTCTGCTAGCATGAATTCTATCTGGGCTTTCTCTGATGCTATGATATTTGCCATGGTGTTCCCTAACATGATAGGGTTATTCTTCTTGTTCCCAAAAGTGAAACAAGAATTGAATCGCTACCTAGAGGCCATCAGTGGAATAAAATAAAATTCAAATGTCTTACAAAACCGCTCATCGTTTTTCCCTAATGCGAAAAACAAGAGCGGTTTTTTTTATGCTTATAATTTTGGTAGGAATGCAAGTTTATTTCTATTTCCAGAAAACCCCGGAAGTAACCGATTTTGTTCACTATGATCGCGCCCTACAAATACAGTTGGATTCAATTAAAAAATTAACGAGCACACGAAAAATATTCCCCTTCAATCCAAATTTCATTACAGATCAACGCGGGTATTTTCTCGGCATGAGTACGTCAGAAATAGATCGGTTGCACCACTTTAGAGCAGCAAATAAGTGGATACAATCTGCACAGGAGTTTCAGGTTGTGACAAAGGTCAGCAACGCATGGCTCAGAAAATTTTCGCCCTACTTTAACTTTCCCACTTTTGAAAACTCAACCAAGAAGACTAAAGCAAAGGAGGTAAAACTCAGTATTGATCTCAATACTGCTAGTGCGAAAGAATTGACCGTTGTTCGCGGAATTGGGGCAGTGTTGAGTGAGCGAATCATTAAGTACAGGAAACGTATTCAAGGCTTTTCTAGTCTTGATCAGTTGGACGAAGTTTATGGATTGAAACCAGAAGTATTGGAGCGATTGAAGCAGCAACTAACCCTCAATACACCCACGCAAATTCAAAAAATTTCAATTGACAATGCCAGTCTTGAAGAGCTTATGGCACTTCCTTATTTGACTAAAACAGAAGCAAAAAAGATTATTTCACTGCGCACTAAACAGGGAACAATTAACTTGGTTGATTTAGCGAGAATCGAAGGATTTGGTGCCTTAAAAATTAAAAGATTAACCCTATATTTGTTTTAAAAATAAGCTAGGATGGAAATACCAATAATGGTCTCTATGCATGAAACTGAATCCTATAAAATGGTTGCTGATTCTGCCAAAGAATTTGCCGAAAAGAACTTAGGCCCTCATGTGATGGAATGGGATGAAAAGCAACATTTCCCTGTTGATGTAATGCGAATTGCAGGTCAGCTAGGTTTTTTGGGCGTTATTATACCCGAAGAATATGGTGGATCAGGATTGAGTTATCACGAGTATATTTCTATTATTGAGCAAATCTCCATTGTTGACCCTTCCATTGGATTGTCTGTAGCAGCGCACAATTCGTTGTGTACAAATCATATTTACCTTTTTGGCACCGAGGCCCAACGCTGTAAGTGGTTGCCAAAATTATCTTCTGGGGAACACATTGGTGCATGGGGATTGACAGAACACAATACTGGTTCTGATGCTAAGGGGATGTCAACAACAGCCAAGAAAGATGGTGATGATTGGATCCTTAATGGAACAAAAAACTTCATTACCCATGGAAAAAGTGGCGATATAGCAGTTGTTGTTGCCCGCAACGGAGACAAAGGCGACAACCACGGAATGACTGCCTTTGTGGTTGAAAGAGGTACAGCTGGTTTTACGGCAGGGAAGAAAGAGAATAAATTGGGTATGCGTGCATCTGAAACCGCAGAAATGGTTTTTAATAATTGCCGAATTCCAGACGAGAATAGGCTAGGTGAAATTGGCGAAGGCTTTATCCAGTCCATGAAGATATTGGACGGTGGGCGAATTTCTATTGGAGCCCTTTCATTGGGTATCGCCAAAGGTGCTTATCAGGCATCCTTAAAGTACTCCAAAGAACGCCATCAGTTTGGGAAAGCAATCAGTAGTTTTCAAGCGATTTCGTTTAAATTGGCTGATATGGCGACCGAAATCGAAGCCTCGGAATTGTTGTTGCACAAAGCAGCAAGTGATAAAATACAAGGGAAGAATATCACCAAAATTGGCGCAATGGCTAAGATGTATGCTTCTGAGGCTTGCGTGAAAATTTCTAGTGAAGCTGTGCAAATACATGGAGGTTATGGCTTTACAAAAGACTATCCAGTCGAGAAATTTTACCGTGATTCCAAACTATGTACCATAGGTGAGGGGACGACTGAAATTCAAAAACTGGTCATTTCAAGAGATATATTAAAGAATTAACTATTCATGGCAAATAATTGATTTAAAGCAGTTATATTTGCACACATTTTAAAAGAGAGGAGGTTACGTTTTATGTTAATAATACCAATAAAAGAAGGAGAGAACATCGATAGAGCGCTCAAGCGTTTTTAAACGAAAATTCGACAAGACAGGCGGAATGCGCCAGTTACGTGCACGCAAACAATTCTTAAAGCCTTCTGTGAAAAACAGAGCTAAGATTCAGAAAGCACAATACATCCAAGGCTTACGCGACGCAGAAATGCAGTAAGCAAATTGTGTTAAATAATTTCAACGTTGTGGTAAAAGTTCTATCTTTCACCACAACGTTTTTTTATGT
>CALSPF010000003.1 GCA_943788165.1 uncultured Flavobacteriaceae bacterium
ACCATACATTGGCACCAGTTGCTTCAATTTTCTGCGCGAGTAATTCAGCATATTTGTATGGGTGCCAAACCATGAAAGCTGCACCGAAGCAGGCTGAAAAAGTGGCTTGGGGCTCGGTAATTCCCATTTCGGTGCCGGCAATTTTAGCCGTATAACCACTAACAAAATGATACATGGCCTGTTCAGGGCTTAGCTTAGCCACTGGAGGTAAAACCCCAAAGGCATCGCAGGTAAGGAAAATAATGTTCTTTGGATGATTCCCCACACAGGGCAATTTAATTTGATCGATGAATTCGATTGGGTAGGCTGCTCGTGTGTTTTGGGTAATTGATGTATCGGCATAATCGACCGCATGAGTATGCGGATCATACACAACATTTTCTAGCACCGTTCCAAATTTTACGGCACGGAAAATCTCGGGCTCTTTCTCTTTGGTTAAATCAATGGCTTTTGCATAACATCCACCTTCTATATTGAAAATACCCGAATCTGTCCAACAGTGTTCATCGTCCCCAATAAGGTAACGCTCTCCATCGGCCGAGAGAGTTGTTTTACCTGTGCCGCTTAGACCAAAAAAGAGCGATACATCCCCTTCCTTTCCTTCATTGGCTGAACAATGCATGGACAAGACCTCTTTCTTGGGCATAATGTAATTCATGATAGAAAAAATGCCTTTCTTCATTTCCCCGGCATACTCGGTTCCTAAGATGACAAATTCCTTCTCTTCAAAACTTAAATCAATACTCGTTTTCGTTTTCATAAAACTAGTGTACTGGTTGGCTGTAAACTCCCCTGCATTATAAATGGTATAATCAGGTTCGCCAAAATTTGCTAGTTCAGTTTCCGTTGGACGAATCATCATGTTGTGCATAAACAACGCATGGTAGGGCCGTGTGCAAATAACACGAATCTTAATTTGATGGGTAGGATCCCAGCCAGCAAAACCATCGACAACATAGATTCGGGTACGGGTGTTAAAATAATCGATAGCCCGTTGGCGGTTGATACGAAATGTGGCTGCATCCATAGGGATATTGATGTCTCCCCACCAAACATCATCTTGGGTTGCTTCATTTTGAACAATGCGTTTGTCGTGTGGACTACGGCCCGTTTTCTCTCCAGAAAGTAACACTAACGCTCCCTTGTCGGAAATTACTGCACCCGCATCATAGCGCAATGCCTTGGCGTACAGTTGAGGCGGAGATAAATTCCGGCATAATTTCTTCGGGGAAATTCCTATTGAATTAAGACTAAACGTGTTTTTCATGTTATTCGGTTTTTTGTAAATATCCTTGTAGATCATCTATCATCTCGCTATTACCACAAAAGAAGGGCTCACGTTGGTGCAATTCTGTAGGTTCAATTTCCATTATTCGCTTGTCCATACTTACCGCCATACCACCGGCTTGCTCCACGATATAGGCAATGGGATTACACTCATACAATAAGCGAAGCTTCCCATTGGGAGACTTCGCATTTGGCGGATATAAAAACAGACCACCTTTGAGCATATTACGGTGAATATCTGACACCATAGAACCTATATAACGCGTGGTATAATTTAAATCTTCCGCTTTGCTTTTCTTTAAAAAATCCTTGACGGCTTGAGGAAAACTAGCATAATTGGCTTCGTTAATGGAATAAATATGGCCCTCTCTGGGCAAGGTTATGTTGGGATGAGATAAATAAAAAGTTCCAATGGCAGGATTCAAGGTAAACCCATTTACTCCTTGCCCAGTGGTGTAGACAAAAAGTGTTGATGTCCCGTACAATATATAACCAGCAGCAACTTGCTCGGTCCCTGCCTGTAGAAAGTCGTCTAAGACTACTTCGCTCCCTTTGGATTTCTTTTTATAAATAGAAAAAATTGTTCCCAAAGAAACATTTACATCAATATTAGACGATCCATCCAATGGATCGATCAATACAATGTATTTGCTCTCCTTTTCTGATTCTGAATGTTTGACTTGAATAAAATCGTCGGCTTCTTCGCTTGCAATACCGCATACAATTTTTCTATTGGTAAGGGCTTTGATGAACAAGTCATGGGCAAATACATCTAACTTTTGCTGAGATTCTCCTTGAATATTGGTGGTGCCAACTTCCCCCAAAATATCGACAAGCCCTGCCTTATTGACCTCATGACTCACCACCTTTGCGGCAAGTCGAAGCGCATGAATGACCTTACTAAATTCTCCCGTGGAGTCTTGAAATTTCTGTTGATTGGCAATTAAAAACTCTCCAAGTGTTTTCATTCTATACTATTGTTCATTTTTTATAAATAAAAGTAAATGGTTTATTTAATTTGGAGGACTTTTGATGGTTTTTTTTATAAAAACTTTTCATCAGCCCATCCAACCCTCTCGATCAAGACTTCGGTATTGAATAGCCTCTGCAATATGCGCAGATTGAATGGTATCAGATGCAGCCAAGTCTGCAATAGTTCTGGCTACTTTTAGGATGCGGTCATAGGCGCGAGCAGATAAGCCCAGTTTCTTCATCGCTGTTTTTTAGCAAGCCAAGTGCTGAAGGGTCTAGTTTACAATATTGCCGCAATTGCTTGGGGCTCATTTGTGCATTGTAATGAATACTCGTAAATTCTTCAAAGCGCATTTGCTGAATGGCACGCGCTGCAGTTACCCGTTTCCGAATTGTGGCTGAGTTTTCACCCAATACTTTCTTTGCCAGTTCCTCAAAGGGAACCGGTTCCACTTCGATATGCAAATCAATACGATCCAACAAGGGGCCAGATATTTTGGCCAAATAGCGATGGGTTTCTATGGGCGTAATGATCCTGTATGGAAATAGCCCGAGGGACTGGGATTTATACTGGCCACTAACATAAAGGAACTGGGATAGGTAACGGTAAACTTAGCACGAGAAATGGTCACTTCTCGGTCTTCTAGGGGTTGCCGCATTACCTCTAATACAGAGCGTTTAAACTCGGGCAATTCATCCAAAAACAATACCCCGTTGTGCGCCAAGAAAATTTACCCCGGCTGCGGATAAGTTCCCTCACCTACCAAAGCAACATCAGAAATGGTATGGTGGGGCGATCGAAACGGACGCTGATGTACCAAACCCTTCTCTTTTACGCGTCCCAAGACAGAATGTATTTTGGTTGTTTCCAAGCCCTCTCCCAAAGACATGGGAGGAAGAATGGAGGGTAATCACTTAGCCAACATGGTCTTTCCCGCTCCTGGTGGGCCAGTCAAAATAACGTTATGTCCACCCGCTGCCGCAATTTCCATACAACGCTTAATCGTCTCCTGTCCTTTTACATCCGAGAAATCAAATGCAGTATTTTGCTGTTGTTCCTCAAATAAGGAACGGGCATCAATTTGAGTGGGAACCAATGCTTCTTTACCTTCAAAAAAATGCATTACTTCGGTTAAATGACTGATACCATAAACGGCTATTCCTTTCACTATGGCGGCTTCTTCTGCATTTTCCTTGGGAAGGATAAATCCCTTGAAGCCATCTTTCAAGGGTTGGATAGCAATGGGCAAGGCTCCCTCAATGGGACGTAAGCTGCCATCTAAGGCAATCTCTCCCATGATGATATAATCTCCAATTTCATGGGCTTGAATTTGTTTGGATGCAGTCAATATCCCCAGGCAATGGGGAGATCATACGCAGAGCCTTCCTTGCGCATATCTGCAGGGGCCATGTTGATGGTGATCTTTTTCTCGGGTAGTTTGTACCCAATATTTTGCAATACAGCAGCAATACGATAATAGCTTTCTTTAATGGCATTGTCGGGTAATCCCACCAAATGATAGCCAATGCCTTTGTCTATGTTTACTTCTAGGGTGATAAGATGAGCGTCAACGCCAAAAACGGCGCTGCCAATGAGCTGAACAAGCATAAGTAGGTTTTTTAATCTAGTTAAATATACAAAAGTATTTTACTCGATTTAATCGATCAATACATTACATTTTGCATTATTAAAATTTTTCAATAATTTTAAGTATCACAAATCTTTATAACCATGATCCCACGAATCCTACTATTGGTGTGTTTCAGTTACCTTTCGCTCAACGCACAAACTAAACTCGTTTATTCCTTCGATGTCTCTCCACAGCAGCAGAAAGAAAACATTGCCTTAATCGAAGCCTATTTTGGTTCTCCCAAGCACATAAAAAATACTTATGTGTGGGAAAAACAGGGAGCTGGCTACCATTATAAACTTGAATTAAAAGCGAGTAAAGCGAATTTTCGCTATACAGGCAAAGCCATACAAGTAGAACGGAAAATCAGAAAAATTCGAAAAAGAATATAACGCTAGTTATTGGGCCAGTCCGTCCTTCAACCATGCCAGGTATGTATCAGAATCTGTGTACTGAATGGGCGTGTTTAGTAGCGTTCCATCGGGCTGCATGAGCACATAATAGGGCTGCGAAGCTGTAGAGAAATTTAGGCTTTGAAAGCTTGCCCACTTTTCTCCCACTGTATTGATGCTTCGTATGCGACCATCTGAATATTGGAAATTGAATTGGTCATTTTCTGGGAGTGCAGTTCGGTCATCTATGTAGAGGGAAATTAATACAACTTCTTCATTCAATAACGAAAAAATGGCGGGTTTCGACCATACATTTTCTTCCATCTTACGGCAGTTTACACAGGCCCAACCCGTGAAATCCAACAAGATGGGTTTGCTTTGCAAACGGGCTACGGCCAATCCGCGTTCAAAATCCTTGTAACAATCAAGCCCCAGAGGGCAATCAGTTGTTGTGGTATAAATGCTATAAAATGCTGGTGGAGGGAAGCCACTCAAAAGGGTTAATGTATTTTCTTTGGACACTAATCCATTGAAAAGGTAGGCCGTAAGTACTAAACTCAAAGCACCAAGCCCCATTCTCGTCTTTGATAATCTTCCTTTTATATCATGCGGAAAGCGGATCAGTCCAAATATGTAAAGGGTCAATCCGAACGCCAAGAGTACCCATATTGCCACAAAAACTTCGCGTTTCAGTAAACCCCAATGGGAAACTAAATCCGCATTAGACAAGAACTTCAAGGCCAGTGCGAGTTCCAAAAATCCTAACACAACTTTCACCGTAGTCATCCATCCCCCCGATTTCGGTAAGGCATTCAACGCGTTAGGAAAGAGTGCAAATAAGGCAAAAGGTAAGGCCAGGGCTACGCCAAATCCGGTCATCCCAGCAGTTAATTGCAAAGCCCCACCATCGGCGGTAAGCGATCCTGCCAAGAGAGAACCCAAAATAGGCCCTGTACAGGAAAAGGATACAATGGCAAGGGTTAGCGCCATGAAAAAGATGCCCGCTGCTCCTTTTAGGTTCGAACTCTCGTCCGTTGTATTCCCCCAACGCGAGGGTAAGGTCAATTCATAAAAGCCAAAAAAGGAGAAGGCAAAAAAGACAAACACACCGAAGAAAACCAAGTTCAAGGGAACATTGGTTGAGATACTGTTGAGAATCTCTGGATTAAGTGAATCGAGGAAATGAAAGGGTAAACTCAGTAAAACATAAATGAGCACAATAAATCCTCCATAGAGCAATGCATTAAAAATTCCCTCTCGCAAACTACTTCCCTGCTTCAAGAAAAAAGAAACCGTCAGTGGTATCATAGGAAATACACAAGGAGTTAACAAAGCAACGAGTCCGCCCAAAAAGCCCAAAAGGAATAAATTCAATAAGGGAGAGGCATCTTCTTCATCCACCAATCCACTAGACAGTAATTCCTTGTTTTTGAGCGAGAGGGTAAGTGCTGCCGAACGGGCTTTGTCCTCTTCAGTGACTTCTATCGTCGAGGCTGCAATGACTTCTCCTGTCAAAGAAAAAGCAAAAGGCTCGGTTCTGAAAATACAGAGGCGATCATCACAGGCTTGGTAATTGATTTCTCCACGGATTTCTTCTACACTAGAATCCAGAAGAGTAATGCGCTGTGAAAATGTTGCTTCTTCCTCAAAGAAGGGCAGGTCAATTTCAAATATTTGATCAAATTTAAATTGGGGCAAACTACTTTCTATCTCCCCTTTTAAACCGATTTTCAACGAATCAAACACAAAAGTGAATTCTGTTGGTAAAGGGCCGTCTTCAAATTCTTTGAGACTATATAAGTGCCATTTTTCTTTAATGGCTGCATTAAAATGTAAAACGGCTTCTGTTGCCGATAAGCGTTCTATTGAAGTGGTCCATTGAACAGGCTCCTCCTCCCCTTGCGCAAAAGTTGCCCAACCAAAAAAGAGGAATAATAGTAGAAAATATTTTTTCAAGTACATTTAATTATTAAAGGGTTTTCTGTAGCAGTAGAAGCCGCAAAACGAGCGTCGACCCTTTGGCCAATCACCCAAACAATTTGCCCCTCACTACACAACAACCACTGATTTTCTTTTTCTATCATAGAATACTTTTGGTCTTTAAAAAACTTACTCAGCTTTTTCTTTCCTGGCATTCCAATAGGGTAAAAATAATCTCCTTCGTTGTATTTACGAAGGATTAAGGGATATTTTAACAGACTAGCATCTAAGAGAGCGTGTTCAGGCGAAAGAATTGCTTCTTGGCTAATAGATAAACAAATGGGGGAAACAAGATTTTCCGAAGGTGTCCATTCAACTTCAGCTAGCTGCTCGTCGGCCATTCTCAAAGTTAATAAAAGATGGTTTCTATCGCGCACCAAACGATGTGAAGCTGAAGTCAATTGTTTTCCGCTTTGTGCCTCTAGCAGGGAATGAAGGTCAGCTAAATGGGTGAAACCATAAGAAGAAAACAATGTAAACAGATAATAATCGAGGGGTTTAAGCGCCTTAATGGCTTTCAATGAAACCTTAGTTACTCCTTTATTCTCATCAAAATATTCCTGCTTAAATTGCGCAAGAACAACGGTCAATGCCTCCTGCGCTAGTGCTAAATGATTAAATGTCTTCGAGGCATTATGCAGCAAATCTGCATTGGCCGCTTTCCATTGTGGAATTACTTGATGTCGTAATTGATTCCGTGAATAATCATCAGAAGCATTGGAGGCATCCTCTCGCCACTCGATGGCATTCGCCCTAGCATAATCTACAATAATTGCTTTAGAAAAAGGCAGTATAGGGCGGACTATAATTTTGGATCTAATCCCGCGCAACCCTTTTAGCCCACTACCTCTACCCACATTTATCATAAAGGTTTCCAACTGATCATCCAAATGATGCGCAGTGAGTAAGTGCGAATAAGTATGTTGATTTTTAAGGGTTTCAAACCATTCATAGCGCAATTCACGTGCGGCCATTTGTATGGAAACCCCCTTGGTTTTAGCATAGGTTTTGGTAGTAAAGTTTTTGGTATGCACCCTTACTTGATGCTTCTGGCATAGTGCAATAATAAAGTTTTCATCGCCATCGCTTGACGCTCCACGCAAACCAAAATTACAATGTGCTACTGAAAAAGGATACCCTGTTTTCAATAATAAATGAAACAAAACCATACTGTCTACTCCCCCACTATTGGCGAGTAGAAAGTGAGCTTGCGGATGTATTTCCAGCAGGGCCTTCAATTGTTTTTGTACGATTTTTAACACAGGGCAAAGATAATGTTTTAAAAAAGTAAAAAAAGGGTACAGATGGGGATAGAATTTGGTTAACTGAATAATTTGACGCATTTTTGTACAGTATTATGAAAACAATAACCAATATACCGTTTGTTTCTTTCCGCTTCCCGCGCATTCGTCGCCCCTTGGGGGTCTAATACTATTATGGAATTTAGGTGTGTCCGATTCCACTCTCAAACCATCTTTCTTTATCTTTTTATAACTAAAACCATTTCTCATGGAAATTGTTAACGCGGGACCTGAACATATACATTTTGCAAAAACCATTAGCCAAACCATAGAGGAATCGGCAAAAGACCGAGGTACGGGTATTGCACAACGCTCTCCAGCCTACATTATCGAAAAAATGCAAAACGGCAATGCTGTTATCGCCTTTGAGGAAAGTACCTTTGCGGGCTTCTGTTATATCGAAGTGTGGGGGCACGGCAAATATGTTGCCCATTCTGGACTGATAGTATCCCCTACTTTCCGCGGTCAAGGTCTAGCTAAACGTATTAAGAAACGTGTCTTTGATCTTTCACTCAAGAAATTCCCAGGGGCAAAAATATTTGGCATTACCACAGGCCAAGCCGTCATGAAAATAAATTATGAACTCGGCTATAAGCCCGTTCACTTCTCCGAGCTAACAGATGATCCAGAGTTTTGGAAGGGCTGTCAGACCTGTAAAAACTTTGATGTGCTTACCCGAACAGAACGCAAACTTTGTTTGTGCACAGGAATGCTACACGATCCCAACGAGAAAAAACAAACCGAATCTAAAACAACCACTTTTTTGAGTGGCCTCTTTAAAAAGAAAACAAAATGAAAAAATTAGTTCTAGCATATAGCGGTGGTTTAGACACCTCCTACTGCCTCAAAACACTATCTCAAGAGGGCTATGAAGTACATGCTGTGAGTGTCAATACGGGCGGATTCTCTGCACGAGAAATTAAGGCACAGGAAGAAAAAGCCTACGCTATGGGGGCTACCACCTACAAATCCATCGATGCCTTGCAAACCTTTTATGCAAAAATCGTCAAGTATTTGATCTTTGGAAATGTTTTAAAAAACAACACCTATCCGCTTTCGGTTAGTGCAGAACGCATTGTACAAGCCATTGAAATTATTGAATACGCTAAAAGTATCGAGGGAAAATACATCGCCCACGGAAGTACGGGTGCAGGAAACGACCAAGTGCGGTTTGACTTAATATTTCAAGTTCTTGCCCCAGAAATTGAAATTATTACGCCCATACGTGATCAACAACTATCACGGGAAGCAGAAATTGATTACCTCAAAGAACAAGGCATTGAACTTTCTTGGGAAAAAGCGCAATACTCCATCAACCAAGGTCTATGGGGTACTAGTGTTGGAGGAAGTGAAACCTTAACCTCACATCAAACACTGCCCGAAACAGCCTACCCAAGCCAGCTAACAGCAACTACCCCTAAAAAAGTTATTCTAAGCTTTGAAAAAGGGGAATTGATTGGGTTGAATGGTGCCCAAGGTAGCCCTTTAGAACTGATTCAATCACTGCAAGAAATCGCAAAAGAATACGCCATTGGAAGAGACATCCATGTAGGGGACACTATCATTGGGATCAAAGGTCGGGTTGGCTTTGAGGCTGCAGCACCACTGCTCATTATTAAGGCACACCATTTGTTGGAAAAACATACCCAAACAAAATGGCAACAGCACCAAAAAGAACAGTTGGCTAATTTTTATGGTATGCAATTGCATGAAGGAAATTATCTGGATGCCGTAATGCGCGACATAGAAAGCTTCCTAGAAAGCAGCCAAAAAACCGTTAATGGTGATGTCTATATTACCCTTCACCCCTATCGATTTGAGTTGGAAGGGGTATCCTCTCCCAATGACCTTATGAATGCTTCTTTTGGCAGTTATGGCGAAATGAACAAGGGCTGGACAGCCGACGATGCAAAAGGCTTTATCAAGATATCAGCCAATGCTCATAAGATTTACGGAAGTGTAAACAACTCATCAAAGAAATGAAAACAGTAGGAATAATAGGAGGTTCTGGTTACACCGGAGGAGAACTCATTCGTTTGGTCATAAATCATCCCGCATTAGAACTTAACTTTGTGTACAGTACCACTCGTCCTGGTACAGCCATAAGCGACACACACCACGATCTTTTGGGAAGCTTAGATCTAAGCTTCACAGATAAAGTCAACGCAGAAGTAGACGTACTTTTTCTTTGTTTAGGACATGGGAATTCAAGTGCTTTTTTAGAAAAGCATCACTTTTCAGAGACAACCATCGTCATCGATCTAAGCAACGATTTTCGTTTAAAGGCAGATGCGCACTTTGGCGGTAGAGAATTTGTATACGGTTTACCCGAAACAAACAAAGCAGCCATTGAAAAAGCCACGGCAATTGCAAATCCTGGCTGTTTTGCTACGGCCATTCAACTGGCTCTTTTACCCTTGGCAAAGGCAAAAAAACTAACCGAGACCGTGCATATTAATGCTACTACAGGAAGTACTGGCGCTGGGGTAAGCTTATCACCAACGACTCATTTTACTTGGAGAAACAACAATCTCTCTTGGTACAAACCCTTTACACATCAGCATTTAGGGGAAATTGGCGAAAGCTTAGCCGAATTGCAAGGCAACGATACTGCTATGTTATTCTTACCACAAAGGGGAGATTTCACCCGTGGGATTTTTGCCTCGGCCTATACCGAATTCGATGGCTCAATAGACGAGGCCTACGATCTGTATACTAATTTCTACAAGAATGCCCCCTCCACACAGGTATCAAAAAAAGAGGTGAATCTTAAATTGGTCGTCAATACCAATCAGTGTTTTTTGCATTTGCACAAACACGGGGATGTTTTACTAATTACCTCAGTCATCGACAACCTCATCAAAGGCGCCTCAGGACAGGCGATACAAAACCTCAACCTCATCATGGGTTGGGAAGAGACCTTGGGTCTACAACTTAAAGCAAGTATTTTTTAATAAGACATATGAAAATAGCCATCATTGGAACCGGAAATTTAGGCCTAAGCATTGCCAAAGGCTTGGTAATCAATAACGCCATTACCACCCTTCATCTCACAAAACGCAATCCCGATTCTCTAAGCGATTGGAACAAAACCAAAAATGTAACGGTTACTTCCGACAACAAAGAAGCCGTTAAGCAGGCAGATATTCTCATTTTTGCGGTACAACCTAGTCAATTCGAGGGAATTTTAGCAGAAATAAAAGACATACTTACCGAGAAGCATGTCATTATTTCGACCATAACAGGATTTAAAATCAGTCGAATTGAAGCAATTCTTGGCGCAGATTTTCCAATCATTCGAAGCATGCCCAATACGGCTATCTCCGTTGGAAAATCCATGACCTGTTTGTGTTCGAATAGTGTTGGTGAAAAACGAATTGCCATAGCATCTGCCATTTTCAATGGTTTGGGGACCTCAATTATTATTGAGGAAGAACACATGCAGGCAGCAACAGTTATTTGTGCAAGCGGAATTGCCTTTTGGATGCGACTCATTCGTGCTACTACCCAAGGGGGTGTTCAATTGGGCTTTGATGCTAAAGAGGCCATGATGATGTCGATGCATACTGCCCTTGGTGCAGCATCGCTGTTGATCGAAACCGATACCCACCCTGAACAAGAAATCGATAAAGTAACTACCCCAAGAGGGTGTACGATTACCGGTCTAAACGAAATGGAACACCAAGGACTCAGCTCGTCGGTCATCCAAGGCCTAGTAGCTTCTTTTGAAAAAATCAACGAAATCTCCACCCAATAAGATGAAATTATTTGATGTATACCCTTTATATGATGTCACCCCAGTGCGGGCGAAAGATGTCTATATATATGATGAAAACGGTACGGAATACCTCGATTTATACGGAGGGCACGCTGTAATTTCTATCGGCCATGGTCATCCGCGCTATTTGGAACGTTTGACCCAGCAAATGCATCAAATTGGTTTTTATTCCAATGCCATACACAACCCACTGCAACACGAATTGGCCAATGCCATAGGAGAACATTCATGCTGTCATGACTATCAATTATTCTTGTGTAGTTCTGGTGCAGAGGCCAATGAAAATGCCTTAAAGCTCGCCTCTTTTCACACAGACAAGGCCCGAATCATTGCCTTTGATCATGCCTTTCATGGGAGAACAAGTGCCGCCGTAGCCGCCACAGATAATCCAAGTATTAATGCTCCACTCAATCAACAACAAAAGGTGACCTTTCTTCCTTTTAATGATGAAAAGACCTTGGAAAATGAATTAAAAAAAGGAGATGTTTGCGCCGTTATTTTCGAAGCCATTCAAGGTGTAGGTGGACTAGATGAACCTTCAGAAGCATTTGTTTATGCCATGGAGCGTTTGTGTAATGAATATTCAGTCTGTTTAATTGCTGACGAAGTACAAGCTGGTTTTGGACGTACTGGAAACTTTTTTGCCTATCAAAAATACCGCATTGAACCACACATCATTTGTATGGCCAAAGGCATGGGAAATGGTTTTCCCATCGGCGGAATATTAGTACATCCTTCCATTGGAGCTAAATATGGAATGCTAGGAACCACTTTTGGTGGAAATCACCTCGCCTGCGCAGCCTCCCTAGCAGTGTTAGATGTCCTCAAAGAAGAAAATCTACAGGCACATGCTAAGGACCTAGGAGAATATTTTATGCAAAAAGCAAAAGAAATTGATGGTGTGCGAATCATCAAAGGCCGAGGGCTTATGCTTGGACTTGAATTTGACTTTGAAGTAGGCCCCTTACGTAAAGAATTGATTTACAACCACCATATATTTACTGGTGGCAGCAGTAATAAAAAACTACTTCGCATTTTACCACCACTAACGGTGCAACAAAAACACATTGATTTCTTTTTTACACAACTCGAAATCGCATTGAAAACCATTGCAGCATGAAGCACTTTATCTCCTTAAACGACCTTCCAAATTTTGAGCAAACCCTCGCTCTGGCAAAACAGTTGAAAGCGAATCCATATGCGCATGAAACTGCCGGTAAACGTAAAACCTTGGGCTTACTCTTTTTTAACCCTAGTCTACGTACACGGTTAAGCACACAAAAAGCTGCCCAAAATTTAGGTTTCAATACCATAGTAATGAACTTTTCAAACGAAGCCTGGGCTTTGGAATTTGAAGATGGCACAGAAATGCGCGGCATTCGTTCGGAACACGTACGGGAAGCTGCCGCGGTGGTCTCTCAGTATTGCGATATGGTAGCCATTCGTGCTTTCGCCAGTCTAAACAATAAAGAACAAGACGAAGCAGAAATTGTATTGAATAGCTTTGCCAAATACGCTTCCATCCCTGTAATCAATATGGAAAGTGCTACTGGACATCCACTGCAATCTCTTGCAGATGCCCTAACCCTAGAGGAGCATGCAACTCCTCATCGTCCAAAAGTAGTGCTTAGCTGGGCACCTCACCCCAAGGCATTACCGCATGCCGTGGGAAATTCTTTTACCCAGATGATGCAATTACGTGATGCAGACTATGTGATAGCTAACCCTGAGGGCTATGAACTTGATCCTAAAATCACCAAAAACATTCCCATTGTACACAATCAAGAAGAAGCCCTTGCAGGAGCTGATTTTATTTACGCCAAAAATTGGTGTTCCTACAGTCAGTATGGAGAAGTCTTGCGTACCGATGCAGAATGGATGCTTACGCTTGAAAAAATGGCATTGACCAATAATGCAAAATTTATGCATTGTTTACCCATTCGACGAAACATTGTCGCCGCAGATGTTGTTTTAGACGGACCCAACTCTCTCGTCATTGAACAAGCCAATAACCGAACCTTTGCTGCACAAGCGGTACTCAAAACATTGCTCGATCATGCCTAAACTATCCATTGTAAAAATAGGCGGAGCTGTCATTGAAGATCCCACTAAATTGGCTTCCTTTTTAGCTGATTTTGCTGCCCTTGAAGGACATAAGGTTTTAGTCCATGGTGGCGGAAAAAAAGCCAGCCTTTGGGCAGAAAAACTGGGCATTCCTGTACAAATGAAAGATGGCCGTCGTGTAACCGATGCGGACACGCTTGAACTCATCACGGGAATATACGGCGGACAACTCAACAAATACATTGTTGCCCTCCTTCAAGGCATGGGCTGCAATGCGCTTGGATTGTCAGGAGCCGACGGAAATGCCATACAAGCCATTAAACGCCCCGTTAAAGCCATTGATTATGGCTTTGTTGGCGATGTCTCTCAAGTAAACACTGCCTTGTTCAGCAATTTAATTGAACAAAACATTATCCCTGTTTGCTGTGCCATTACCCATGACGGTAAAGGACAATTATTCAATACCAATGCCGATACCATCGCCGCAGAAATTGGAAAAGCCATGGCAGCTCACTATGATACGGTTCTTTACTATTGTTTTGAACTCCCTGGTGTGATGAAAGAACTTAGCGATCCTGACTCACTGATTAAACATATTACCGAAGAAAGTTATACCAACCTATTGGTAAACAATGTTATTTCAGCCGGAATGCTTCCAAAACTCTACAATGCCTTTGACGCCCTGAAGGGTGGTCTGCAAGAAGTGGGCATTGGTTCAACTAAAATGATTTGCAATAACACCCCCTACACATCAATCACACTCAAATGAAAACCCTAACAGAAAAAGCCATCGTCTTATTGCATGATCTCATTACCATTCAATCTTTTTCGAGTGAAGAAGACCCTACGGCGGTGCGCATAGAACAATGGTTTACTGAACACAATATACCTTCAAAGCGTCAGGACAACAATGTTTATGCCTTTAACGCAGCTTTTGATGCCAATAAACCGACCCTCTTACTGAATTCCCACCACGATACAGTACGACCCAATTCTGCCTACACCAAAGATCCGTTTCATCCACATATAGAAGACGGAAAACTTTATGGTCTAGGGAGCAATGATGCGGGAGGAGCCTTGGTCTCCCTGATGGCGTTTTTTACACACTACTACGATCATCCCAACCCAAAATACAACCTCATTATCGCTGCAACGGCTGAGGAGGAAAGCTCGGGTCCCTTAGGCCTGAATAGTCTGCTTAAAACCCTACCACCCATTGACGTTGCCATTGTGGGGGAACCCACCCTCATGCAATTGGCCATCGCCGAAAAAGGCTTGGTGGTTTTTGATGGAAAAGTGAAGGGAACTGCAAGTCATTCAGCTCATCCAAACGCAGATAATCCCCTATTGAAATTACCAGCGGTAATTGAATGGCTTAGCCATTTTACCTTTGAAAAAGAATCCGAAGTACTCGGTCCCGTAAAATTAACCCTAACACAGCTCAATGCAGGGAAACAACACAATGTTGTTCCAGCGCAGGTAGATTTAGTTATCGATGTTCGGGTGAATGATTGTTACAGCAATCAGGAAATTGTTGCACTCTTGCAAAAAGAGGCACCACTTGAATTGACACCGCGCTCGATTGATTTAAACTCCTCTTCCATCCCAGAAGAACACCCATTGGTGCAAGCGGGTATTGCACTGGGAAGAGAAACCTATGGTTCTCCAACCCTTTCCGACCAAGCAAAACTCTCTTGTCCTTCCCTAAAATTAGGACCCGGAGATTCCACGCGCTCACACACAGCAGATGAATTTATCTATGTGAATGAAATCGAAGAAGGAATCGCGTTGTATATTGCTCTTTTAAATAAAATTCTATAGTATGAAACTTTGGCAAAAAGGGGCCGCAGCCCACGAGAAAGTAGATGCATTCACTGTTGGTAAAGACCGCGAATACGATTTGGTTTTAGCGCAATACGATTGTGAAGCCTCTATGGCTCATGCTAGGATGCTAGGGAAAATAGGATTGATTTCAGCCAATGAGGCAGAACAACTCTGTGCTGTTTTATCCCGATTGAAAATTGCCGCTGCAGCAGGGGATTTCACCATAGAAGATGAATTTGAAGACATGCACTCCAAAATAGAACATATCCTAACTGCAGAATTGGGTGATTTAGGGAAAAAAATACATACAGCACGATCGCGAAATGATCAGGTTTTGGTGGCCATGCACCTCTACCTTAAGCAAGCCCTAAAGGAAGTGAAAGCGGATGTGGTTTCCTTGTTCGACTTACTCCTTGAACTTGCCGAAAAACACCAAAAGGATTTATTACCCGGCTACACCCATTTACAGGTAGCCATGCCCTCTTCTATTGGGATGTGGTTGTCTGCCTATGCAGAAAGCTTAATCGATGATCTCTACTTTTGGGAAGCAGCCTACAAAATGGCCGATCAGAATCCGTTGGGAAGTGCCGCCGGCTATGGGAGTTCTTTCCCCATAGATCGTGAATTAACCACCAAGTTATTGCAGTTTGACCAACTAAAAGTAAATGCTGTGGCTGCGCAAATGAGCCGAGGGAAATTAGAAAAAAGTACGGCTACTGCTCTTTCCTCCATCGGGAGTAGTTTGGCTAAACTGAGCATGGACATTTGTTTGTACATGGGTCAGGATTTTGATTTCATTTCCTTCCCAGCAGATCTTACCACTGGTTCCAGTATCATGCCCCACAAAAAGAATCCCGATCTCTATGAATTGGTCAGAGGAAAATGCAATGGCCTACAAGGTCTTCCTAACCAACTAGCCCTCTTAACCACCAACCTACCCAGTGGTTATCACCGTGAGTTACAATTGGCCAAAGGGCCCATCATTGAAGCGGTACAAGAACTAAAAGCCTGTTTGGAAATTCTCTTATTTAGTTTGCCCAAATTGAAGGTACGTAAGAACATTACCGATCAGAAAAAATACGACTACCTCTTTAGTGTGGACACCCTCAATGCAGAAGTGCTAGCAGGAAAACCCTTCCGCGATGCCTACCGCGAACTAGGGGAAGCCATTGAAGCAGGGAATTTTACCCCCAACAGAGCGGTAGAACATACCCATTTGGGCAGTATTGGAAATCTTGGTTTAGCAGAAATCCGTGCGAAAATGGAGAAACTGCGCTAAGCAGTAATCTTTTTATTATGAAGGAACTTTTATTCCCCTTGTGCGCGTTTGTAACGCGAGCAATACTTGTCTAAGCCGAATATGCTAAAAGGAAAAAATTATGGGGAAACAAGCTCGTTTATATTTTATTGATGCCTTGCGCGCTTTTGTAATACTGATGATGCTTCAGGGGCATTTCATTAGTGGGGTGTTAGACCCAGCAAACATCGATTCTTCGAACAGCTTCTATTCATTTTGGCTATATTGTCGGGGTTTCACTGCCCCCGTTTTCTTCACCATCACCGGTTGGGTATTTACCTTTTTATTATTGCGCAATGCGCAACAGGGCTGGAAGAATCCGCGCATAAAGAAAGGACTCAAACGAACCTTGGAGTTATTGCTATGGGGTTATTTGCTTCGGCTCAACCTCCCCATGCTCTTCAGCGGACAGGTCAACAACTCCTTTTTATATCCAGATGTTTTACAAATCATTGGGTTGAGTCTGAGTTTTATCATCCTTATCTACTTGCTATTCGGTTTTTTAAAACAATGGATGAGTTTAATTTTTCTTGCAATTGGTCTGCTCATTTTCCTAGCTCAACCACACTATGTCGATCTTACTTTCCCTTCTCTGCCCTCCTACATAGCTGCCTATTTGACCAAAGCTAATAGAGGCGTTTTTTACCTTTTTCCTTGGCTGGGCTATGTTAGTATAGGCGCCTCTATTGCCTATCTTTTTCCTGCTAAAACTAGTCAATTGTGGAGCTGGGGACTCGGATTTATTGCGTTGGGTTTATGGCTGGTTTTTCGTTCCTCACCCTTCCTCATTGACCTTGAAAGCTTGACAGGGATTGATCTATTTCGTCAAGTTGCCTACAATAACTTTCTCTTTATTCGGCTTGGAGATGTATTTATACTTTTCGGCATTTTCATGCTTTTAAATAATTACTTTAAAAAAGGTTTTTGGACCACTATTGGTGGGAAAACTTTAGAAATTTACATAGTGCACTACTTTATCTTCTACGGAAGTTTGTTTGGAATTGGAATTTATAAATACGTCAAATATTCATTGCCTTTTGTCGAAAGTATAGCAGGAGCATTCTTCTTTAAAGTAGTCTGTGTAAGTATTGTACTATTATACAGCCCCTTTAGAAGAAAAATTTCAGCCTTTGTGAAAAGGAAAAAATGAAATAAACTTTTTTAAGCCGAAAAACCTGCATATTCTCATTTAAAATTAATCCGACTATCCCCTATCTTTGCCCGATCAAAAACCAACTATGTCACAACTTGAAGTGCTGCATGAAAACAAGGACTATATCGTCATTAACAAAACAGCTGGCCTAATCAGCGAACAAAGCCCGTTTGAAGAATCTACTGCAGAAAGTCTTGTGCAAAAACACTTACAAACAAATAAGCGTATGGCCTATGTTGGTGTTATCCATCGTTTGGATCGCGTAACCAGTGGTGTCCTCATTTTTGCAAAGAAAAAAAACATTCTTGTAGCCTTCAATGAAATGTTTAGTAGTCGAAAAGTAAAAAAAACCTACTGGGCAGTTGTACACAAAAAGCCAGCACAAAACAAAGGCGCTTTAACCCATTTTTTGCTAAAAAACAATCGTAAGAAAATAGCGGAGATTGTTCCCACTAAAATCAAAGGCGCACAAGAATGTTCGCTCAGCTATCAGGTTCTTGAGCAAAACCATTTGGGCTATTTATTGGAAATAAAGCCCAAAACTGGACGTTTTCATCAAATTAGAGCACAACTCGCTCACATTGGATTACCCATTATTGGTGATGAAAAATATGGCTCCGATCAGAAATATTTGACCCTATCGATTTGCTTACATGCTCGTAAATTAATCTATCGATCTCCAGATTCAAGCGCGACAATAGCCTATGAAGCACCCGTGCCGAATAATAAATACTGGGATTTCAAATCCATTTAAATCAATCTATATCAATACTTAAGAGGGGCAATCAAGGGAATAATTCTTTTTTATGAGCGACAAAGTGGAAAAAAAAATTATCTTTCTAAAGGATAAGTTTCCTAATGTTTTTTTCTTAAAACCCATTTTATGAAAGGACCTCGATTGTACATTATACTCATTACTGGTTGCTGTCTCGCATTTTTCAGTTTCAGTCGCTTGTTATATGAAGGTGAGACTCTATCTACCGATCCAACAGATGTGAATCAATTACAATTGAATGTACTGCTCTACTCTAAAGCCAATGCATGGGTACACACCGACGCCATAGCAGCGGCCAAGGAGGTTTTTCCGGAACTAGCCAAACAACAGGATTGGAAACTCACCATCTCAGAAGATCCTACACTTTTCACGGCCCATCAATTGGAAAAGTATGATGTCCTTGTCTGGAGTAATGTGACCGGGAGAACCTTGGATGATGACCAACGGGCAGCCTTTAAAGACTATATCGAAACAGGCGGGGGTTTTGTGGGTATCCACGGAACAGGAGACAATTCGCATGACTGGGACTGGTACTACGACGAACTCATTCGTGCTGTTTTTTCGCACCACCCCATGGAACCGCAGTTTCAAGTGGGAACATTAACACGCGAATGCCCAAGCAATTTCAAAGCCTGTGAATCCCTCCCCTCACAATGGGAATGGGAAGAAGAATGGTATGTGTTTGAAGAGAGTCCGCGAAACAAAGGCGCTGCCATAATTTATACGCTAGATGAAACAAATATGGTCATGCATGCCGATTCCAAGGGTACTGAAAAATACAAGGATAAAGGAATGGGTGATGACCATCCCATTGTTTGGTTCAATTGTGTGGGGGAAGGAAAAGCCTTTTACTCTGCCTTGGGGCACAAAGGAACCTATTACCATGATCCCGTACATCAAAAATTATTGATCAAAGCCATTGAATGGGCAGGCGATCACAACCAAAAATGCAACTAAATGAAGATACTCAGAACACCCGAAGCAGCATTTGAAAAGCTAGAAGGCTATCCTTTCACACCCAATTATGTTAATGTATCCGACAACTTACTTATGCACCATGTGGATGAAGGTGAAGGACCTGTTGCATTACTGTTGCATGGCGAACCCAGTTGGTCTTATTTGTATCGCAGTATGATTCCTATTCTTGTGGAAGGAGGAATGCGAGTCATTGCACCCGATTTAATTGGTTTTGGAAAATCAGACAAACCCAGTCAGCAAAGTGATTATACCTATGCAAAACACATTGAGTGGACACATGATTTAATTAAACAGTTAGATCTGCAGGACATTCATTTGTTTATTCAAGATTGGGGAGGGTTTATTGGTTTACGACTTGTGAGTGCCGAACCAGAACGTTTTGCGAGTATTGTAGCAGGGAATACCATGCTACCTACCGGAACGGTAACCCCGCCAAAAGCCTTTTTGAACTGGCAGCGTTTTGCTACCACAAGCCCTAAATTTGATGTGGCCACTGTCATTCAAATGGCGACTAAAACCAATTTATCTCCAGCAATAATTAAAGCATATAATGCTCCTTTCCCAACCGATGAATACAAAGCTGGGGCACGAATTTTCCCTGCACTCGTTCCCACAAGTGAAAATGATCCGGAAAGCGGAAACAATAAAATCGCTTGGGAAATCTTGAGCCAATGGACTAAACCCTTTCTAACCCTGTTTAGTGACCAAGATCCCATTACCAAGGGGGGAGAACAGGTTTTCCACAAATTAATTCCCGGAACAAAAGATCATCCACATAAGGTTGTGGAAGGAGGTCACTTTTTACAAGAAGACCAAGGGCCACAATTGGCATCATTAATGCTACAATTTTATGCAAATAACAACCTGATTTAAATCAATGAAAAAAGCCTCAAACCTACTTATATGCCTACTCTTTATTTTTTGTTCCAAAGACCTAACCACGGGGGAGACTGAAGATATACTTATACGCATCAACAGTTACACCCAAAGCTGTCAAGGCCTGATTGAGCAGCAATGTTATCTAGTCCAACAAGGAGATGCCATTGGTTTAGAGAACTGGACCTTATTTTATGATGAAATCGAGGGTTTTGATTTTATACCAGGATTCGTTTACGATCTAGAAGTTCGCATTACAGAACGTACCCCTGTCCCTCAAGATTTGGGGAAATATAAATATACACTCATCAAAGAAATCCGTCGAACCGCTGCTGATTAGATATGCAACGGACGGTTGCCTGTTGCCGCTAAAGCAGCTTCTTTGACCGCTTCTGCGTAAGTAGGATGCGAATGACTCATGCGGGAAATATCTTCTGCTGATGCGCGGAATTCCATGGCTGTAACCGCTTCCGCAATCAAGTCAGCCACACGCGCACCCACCATGTGTACACCCAATACTTCGTCTGTAGTTTTATCGGCCAAGATTTTCACAAAACCGTCGGTATCCATACTTGCACGGGCACGTCCTAGCGCACGCATAGGAAACTGCCCACTTTTATAGGCAATTCCGGCAGCCTTTAATTCTTCTTCTGTTTTTCCAACAGAGGCAACTTCTGGCCAAGTATAAATAACATTAGGAATAAGGTTATAATCAATATGTGGTTTTTGACCTGCCAAAATTTCTGCGACCATTACCCCTTCTTCCTCCGCTTTGTGCGCCAACATGGCACCACGAACAACATCTCCAATGGCATAGATATTCGCAGCAGTGGTTTGTAAATGATCGTTGACTTCTATTTGTCCACGTTCAGTTACCTGTAACCCTGCAGCTTGTGCGTTCAATCCATCAGTATAAGGGCGGCGTCCAACTGACACCAGACAATAATCGCCTGTAAAAGAAACTTCTGCACCTTTTTTATCGGTGGCGGTAACAATTACTTCGTCTCCTTTGCGTTCTACTTTATTCACTCCATGAGACAAGTAAAACTTAACTCCTTGCTTTTTTAGTACTTTGGTCAACTCTCTTGAAACAGCGCTATCCATCACTGGTGTAATGCGATCCGCGTATTCAATGACAGAAACATCTGCGCCCAAACGACGGTACACCTGTCCTAACTCTAAGCCAATGACCCCACCACCAATGACGACAAGGTGTTTAGGAATTTCTTTCAATTCCAAGGCTTCGGTAGAGGTGATAACACGCTCTTTGTCAAGCGTTATAAAAGATAAAGAACCGGGTTTAGATCCAGTGGCAATGATGCTGTGCTTGGCTTCAATGGTGGTATTTGCTTCTCCATCTATTTTGATGTGGGTGGCATCGACAAAACTACCTAAACCGTGAAAAACAGTAATGTTGTTCTTCTCCATCAAGAAATCGATTCCTTTGGTGGTCTGCTTTACAACGCCACGCTTACGACCAATCATTTTTTCAAAATTCAATTTGATCTCTCCCTGAATTTCAATTCCGTGGGTGTCAAAATGTTTGATGGCATCCTCATAGTGGTGCGAAGAATCCAATAAAGATTTTGAAGGGATACAACCTACATTCAAGCAAGTTCCCCCAAGGGTATTGTATTTTTCTACCAAAGCCGTTTTCATACCCAATTGGGCACAACGAATAGCGGCAACATAGCCTCCAGGGCCTGATCCTATTATAGCAACATCAAATTGACTCATATTGTTTCTTTAATTGAGCCGTAAAAATACAAATGTTTCCATCTTGGTTAAAGAAAATTAGCGTTTTTCGTTTAATTTTATACATTGTCAACCCAAATTTACCTAATGTACTTACTCAACACCATTTTTTCCTTTCTTCGCAACAAAGAATACCGTAAGCTTTTAGGCGTCACTTCGGTTATAATTGCTGTTGGTACTGTATTCTATCACTACATTTTAGGTTGGTCATGGATCGATGCGGCCTATTTATCGGTCATTACACTCACCACCATTGGCTATGGGGATTTCTCTCCAACTACCGACTTGGGGAAACTTTTCACCATCGGGTATATTATTGTTGGTGGAGGCGTAATTCTGGGCTTTATCAATGCGGTTTACCACCATTATAAATCCCAAAACAAGAAATAAATTAAAAATTAAAAATCGTATCATTACGGGAAATAATATGACATGGCACAAAAGACCTCTTCCATCACCCTTTTTCAAGCACTATTACCTGTTGTCATTCTAGTCCTCTTGTTGGCCTTTAATGTGTATGTCTATGGAGACGATGCTTTAAGTGGATCTAATCAATTCATTTTGTTGATTGGTGCTGCAGTAGCTGCGATGGTCGGCTTTAAAATAAAGGTGAGCTATACCTATATGCTAGAAGCCATTGGGAGTAACCTAAAGTCTACCACGGGTGCAATTTTGATCTTGCTGTTTGTCGGTGCCCTTGCAGGTACCTGGTTATTGAGTGGCATAATCCCCGCCATGATTTACTATGGTTTACAAATTCTTCATCCCAGTATTTTCCTTCCTGCCTGTATTGTAATCTGTGCCATTATCTCGGTAGCTACGGGGAGTAGTTGGACCACCTCTGCCACCGTAGGGATTGCCCTTATTGGTATTGGACGAGCTTTAGAAATCCCAGTAGGCATGGTGGCTGGTGCAGTCATTTCTGGCGCCTACTTTGGCGACAAATTGTCTCCGCTTAGTGACACCACCAACTTGGCGCCCGCCATGGCAGGCACTGATTTATTTACCCACATTCGTTACATGACCCTGACAACGGTTCCCAGTATAATTATTACCCTCATTGTATTTCTTATTCTTGGTTTCTTTCAACAAACCAACGGAAATGCGGACACACAATTATTGCTCGATAGTATAAACGAACGCTTTACCATCAATCTTGGCTTATTCATCGTACCCCTATTGGTAATTGGAATGATTATCCGAAAAACCCCCCCCTTGGTTGCCTTGATGATTGGTACCCTTTTGGGAGGTGTTTTTGCTCTCCTCTACCAACCGCATTTGGTGGTAGAAACGGCCGGAGCAGCAAAACTGACGGCCATCTCTGCCTATCGTGGAGTCATGAACGCCATCACTGTTTACAATTCAATTATTACCTCAAATGAATTACTAAATGATTTATTTACCTCTGGTGGAATGCAGGGTATGTTGGGCACCATTTGGTTGATTATTTGCGCCATGGTTTTTGGAGGAGTGATGGACGCCATTGGTGGACTCCAAAAACTCAGTCAAGCCCTTTTGGCTAAAGCTGAAAGCACATTTCAATTATTTGCTGGCACTGCCGCTTCTTGTGTAACAATTAATCTAACGGCCTCTGACCAATACCTATCTATTGTACTGCCAGGAAAAATGTTTGATCAAGCTTATCGAGATCGTGGATTAGCCCCAGAAAACTTAAGCAGAACCTTAGAAGATGCCGGAACAGTAACCTCAGTTCTAATCCCTTGGAACACTTGTGGAGCCTACCAATCGGGTGTCTTGGGTGTTGGTGTTGGAGAGTATTTTATCTTCGCCATTTTTAATTGGCTAAGTCCGATCATGACCTTGATTTATGCTTACTTTGGTATTAAAATCAAAAAGCTACTCCCTCAAGTCTAAGGACCAATGAATCTTCGTTTAGAGTGAAGGCATAAGAAAAACTTATACTGTATTAACAATAACAAATAAGAATACCATTGATTTTTACAACATATTTTGTTTATTTAAATATTAAAAATAATCCACATGGAACACCTAGCTAACGGAGAAGGGAAATGCCCTTTCGCTCCCGCAAAACAAAGACATACAACCGCAGCCGCCCTATCGAATTCTGACTGGTGGCCGGAACAACTCAACCTTAAAATATTACATCAAAACGCTCCTGTAACCAATCCAATGGGTGCCGATTTTGACTATGCGAAAGAATTTTCCAGCCTAGATTTAGCCACTGTAAAGCAAGACCTTACTACTTTGATGACAGACTCGCAAGACTGGTGGCCAGCTGACTACGGTCACTATGGTCCATTTTTTATCCGTATGGCTTGGCACAGTGCTGGAACCTACCGTGTATCCGATGGACGTGGAGGTGCCACAGCAGGAACACTTCGATTTGCGCCGTTAAATAGCTGGCCAGACAATGGAAACCTAGACAAGGCAAGACGTCTATTATGGCCCATAAAAAAGAAATACGGGAAAAAATTATCATGGGCAGATTTAATGATCTTGACTGGGAACGTTGCTTTAGAATCGATGGGCTTTGAAACCTTCGGTTTTGGTGGTGGACGTGAAGATGTTTGGGAACCAGAAGGTGACATCTTTTGGGGACCGGAAACAGAATGGTTGGGTGACCAACGCTACTCTGGAGATCGCGAATTAGCGAATCCGCTTGGCGCTGTACAAATGGGGCTGATCTATGTTAACCCAGAAGGACCAAATGCAAAACCAGACCCAATTGCTTCAGCAAGAGACATACGCGAAACTTTTGTGCGCATGGCCATGAACGATGAGGAAACAGTTGCCTTAATTGCGGGTGGACATACATTTGGAAAAACACACGGTGCAGGAGATCCTGCGCACGTTGGACCAGAACCAGAAGGAGCGAGTATTGAACACCAAGGATTTGGTTGGATCAATAGCTTTGGATCTGGAAAAGGTGGCGATACCATTACTAGCGGATTGGAAGGTGCCTGGACACCAACCCCAACGCAATGGGATAACAGTTATTTTGAAACACTTTTTGGCTACGAATGGGAATTGACTCACAGTCCAGCCGGAGCAAAGCAATGGGCACCAAAAGACGGAGCGGCTACAGACACTGTTCCTGATGCACATGATCCAAACAAAACACATGCGCCAATGATGGCGACAACAGATATCGCCTTAATTAAAGATCCGGAATACTTGGAGATCTCTAAGCATTTTCTCGATAACCCAGATCAATTGGCAGATGCTTTTGCTCGTGCATGGTTTAAACTAACGCACAGAGACATGGGGCCTGTTTCCCGTTATTTGGGAACTGAAGTACCTGGTGAAGCATTGATATGGCAAGACCCTATCCCTGCTGTTGACCATGATTTAGTTGATGCTGCTGACGTTGCTGCTTTAAAAGCAACAGTTTTAGCAAGTGACCTTAGCATAGCTCAGTTGGTAGCAACTGCTTGGGCATCGGCTTCAACCTATAGAGGAACCGATATGCGTGGTGGTGCAAATGGTGGACGTGTTCGTTTAGCTCCCCAAAAAGATTGGGCCGCCAATGATCCATCACAATTGGCAACTGTTATTGCAGGTCTTGAAAAAATTCAGGCAGACTTTAACGGGGCAAACGGGACAAAGAAAATTTCCATTGCTGATCTTATTGTGCTCGCTGGTGATGCCGCGGTTGAAGCAGCTGCTAAAAAAGCTGGACAAGACATTTCTATTCCTTTCCATGCGGGAAGAACAGATGCATCGCAAGAAAACACAGATGCAGATGCATTGGGTGTACTTGAGCCAAAAGCAGATGGATTTAGAAATTATTTAGCTGCTGGAAATGATCGCCACGGCGAAGAATTACTATTAGACAAAGCACATTTATTGAGCTTAACTGCTCCAGAAATGACTGTTTTGGTTGGAGGTTTACGAAGCCTTAACGCAAATACGGGAGGTGCAGCTCATGGTGTGTTTACACATCATCCTGAAACCTTATCCAACGATTTCTTTGTCAACCTTTATGACATGGACATCCATTGGGTTCCAACCGATGAAGATAAAACCACATTCGAAGGAAAAGAGCGTACTTCCGGAGATGTGAAGTGGTCTGGTACACGTGTTGATTTGATCTTTGGATCAAATTCTCAATTACGTGCACTAGGTGAAGTCTATGCTTGTGAAGACGCTAGCGAAAAGTTCGTTCACGACTTTGTAGCTGCATGGACCAAAGTAATGCACCTTGATCGCTTTGATTTAGCTTAGATCAATGGATTAAGTTTTTATTTAGATTCGTTATTACCTTAGATAATTCCCCTTCATGGGGAATTATTTTTTTTACAGCCTTCCCCCAGAATCAGCCGAATATTACAGGCATTATTTGTAAGTTTGTAAGAATCGATTTTTCCATGGCCGTAAAAAAACCAACATCTCCCAAAGTACCCAACTTTAAAGTGGCTGATCCGCAAAAGCAACGTTCAAGAGAAATACTTTTTGGCGGTTTTTTAATTTTGATTTCTATCCTTCTTATTGTTGCCTTTAATTCCTATTTTTTTAGCTGGAAAATAGATCAGAGTGAATTGAACACGCTCGGCGATCGATCGGTTGAGAGTACAAACCTATTGCGAAAGCTGGGTGCACAACTCAGTCATTTCTTTATTTACAACGGAATTGGTATTGCTTCGTATATTTTTACTTACCTCATTCTCATTAGCGGAATATTTTTCTTTTTCGATATTCAAAAGAAAACCTTATTAAATCGTTGGTCGTGGGGTATATACTATATGCTTTTACTTCCTTTAGTGAGTGCACGATTTACCGAAATATTCCCATTCCTTGGCGGTAAAGTTGGCTTCGAAATCACAGATTTTGTTGTGGATTATATTGGTGTCATTGGTTTGTGGTTCATCATCGTTTTCATGGCACTGATTGCTTTGGTATTGCACTTAAAAATCACCCCTGAAAAAATCATTGCTCGACTACAGCCCTATTTTATCAAAGAAGAAGTTGTCACTGAACCCGCTTCAAGTTTTGAAGAAGAGAGTAAAGCATTTAGCTTGACCAATGAAACAGAACCGGAAGAAGATGACCCGGAGGTCCCTCTTGAACAGGACGATAAAATGGAAATTGTTCCTGCGGCAGAAGAAAAACCCCAAAGCATCCAAGAAGAGATTGTTGAAGAAGAAAAACCAGAACTAACCATTGAGGTCAAAGCGGTAAAAGAAGAAGATATCGTCGATACACTTTCCCAATCCTTGGTCGAAAAATATGGTGCATTTGACCCTACACTAGAGCTCAGTGGTTTCAAATTTCCCACACTTGAATTATTAAAAGACTATGGCGGTTCAACCATTACTATAGATGAGGATGAGCTGGAAGTTAATAAAAACAAAATCATTGAAACCCTGCGCAATTACAAAATTGAAATTGCCAAAATAAAAGCCAACATTGGCCCAACGGTTACCCTGTACGAAATTGTTCCTGCAGCTGGAATACGTATTTCGAAAATTAAAAACCTAGAGGACGACATTGCCCTTTCACTTTCTGCACTAGGTATTCGCATTATTGCCCCTATTCCCGGAAAAGGAACCATTGGAATAGAAGTTCCTAACCAAAAACCCAGCATAGTTTCTATGCGATCGGTCATTGCTTCACAGCGCTTCCAACAAGCAGAAATGGAGTTACCCATAGCGTTTGGAAAAACAATTAGCAATGAAACCTTTGTCGTTGATTTAGCCAAAATGCCACACATGCTCATGGCTGGAGCAACCGGACAAGGTAAGTCCGTGGGGTTAAATGCGGTATTGACTTCCTTGCTATACAAGAAACATCCTGCTGAAGTAAAGTTCGTTTTGGTAGATCCAAAAAAGGTTGAACTGAACATTTACAATAAAATTGAACGTCATTACTTAGCGAAATTACCCGACTCAGAAGATGCGATCATTACAGATAATACTAAAGTAATTCACACCCTGAACTCGCTGTGTATTGAAATGGACAACCGCTATGAGTTGCTCAAAAATGCAATGTGTCGAAACATTAAAGAATATAACGCGAAGTTTAAAGCACGTAAACTAAATCCAGACGAAGGTCATCTTTTCTTACCCTATATTGTTTTGGTAGTTGATGAATTTGCCGACCTAATCATGACAGCTGGCAAAGAAGTTGAAACACCCATTGCACGTTTGGCGCAATTAGCTCGTGCAATTGGTATCCATTTAATTATTGCTACCCAACGTCCTTCGGTCAATGTAATTACAGGGATAATTAAAGCCAACTTCCCTGCGCGTATTGCCTTTCGTGTTACCTCAAAAATAGATTCACGAACCATTTTAGATAGCGGCGGTGCAGATCAATTGATTGGACGAGGTGATATGCTCTATACACAAGGAAACGACTTAACTCGTATTCAATGTGCCTTTGTAGACACCCCAGAAGTTGAAGAAATTGTTGGCTACATTGGAAGCCAGAAAGCCTACCCAGAAGCCCATTTACTGCCTGAGTTTATTGGAGAAGAAAGTAGTGCCCTAGATATCGATAAAAGCGACCGAGATGCATTATTCCGTGAAGCAGCAGAAGTTATTGTAACGGCACAACAAGGATCGGCTTCCCTCCTACAGCGTAAATTAAAATTAGGCTACAACAGAGCTGGAAGAATTATTGACCAAATGGAAGCTGCGGGCATTGTTGGTCCTTTTGAAGGGAGTAAAGCACGTCAGGTGCTTGTTCCAGATTTGACAAGCTTGGAACAGTTTTTGAATAATGAAGTATAGAATTTACTTGAATGAAAAATACGCTACTTCTTTTTATACTCCTATCCAATTTGTGCTTTGCACAAAGCTATGAGAAAGCAAAAAACTTATTGGATCGCGTTTCTGGGCAAATGAAAAGCAAAGAAAATATTCGCTTTGGATTTAGCTATGTGCTCGAAAATAAAAAAGAACAAATTCGTCAAGAAATGGAGGGAAATGTCACCCTTTCTGGAGATCGCTATATTTTAAATTTCCTTGAAGCTGAACAGCTTTTTGACGGAGCAAAAATCTATACTATTGTCCCAGAAAATGAGGAAATCACCATCAGTACACCCGAAGAAGATGACGATATTAGTGTTAACCCCTCAAAGTTATTAACCTTTTATGAAAAAGGATATGGATATGAATGGGACATTCAACAACGCGTTATGGGTAAAAAAATTCAGTTCATTAAACTTTTGCCCATAGACGACACTACAGAAATCAATTACTTACTTCTTGGTATTGACACCGAACGTCTTGAGGTATATCGTTTGATTCAAGTTGGATCAAATGGCACCATGACTACCCTAACACTCAACAACCAAGAAGCCAATATCGTATTACCGTCAGATTATTTTGTGTTTGACTACAAAAAATATCCGAACTATTACATCAATGAGTAGCTGAATGAAAATATTAGATCGCTACATATTAACATCCTATTTATCACGCCTTGCAAGTGTGTTCTTCATACTTATGTTAATTTTCATCATTCAAACCTTTTGGTTGTTTATCGATGAATTTGCCGGTAAGGGTATCGATGCTGAAATCATTTTTAAATTTTTACTGTACTACTCGCCCAAATTATATCCTCTGGTTCTGCCGCTTTCTGTTCTTTTAGCATCCATAATGACCTATGGCGACTTCGCCGAGAATTATGAATTTGCTGCAATGAAATCTACGGGTATATCGCTTCAAAGAGCTTTATTAGGACTCATTATTTTTCACTTCTTTTTAGGCATTGGCAGTTTTTATTTTTCCAATCATGTTATTCCCTATGGAGAATTTAAATACTTCAACCTTAGACGTAATATGGCAAAGCTAAAACCTGCCTTGGCCATTACCGAGGGAATATTCAATGACCTAGGCGCAATGAACATAAAGGTTGATCGCAAGTATGGAGAAGACAATCGTTTTCTTGAAAACATCATCATTCATGAAATAACTCCAGACAATCAAAACAGGATCGTCATTAAAGCAGAACGAGGAGAATTAAAAAGTGCAAAAATTGGTCAACAGCTACAATTGGTTCTATTCGATGGAAATCGCTATGAAGAAGTGCAAACCAGCACACCTGCCGAACAACGTAAAGCACCACATGCAAAAGTTTCATTCAGGGAATACATCATGAATATTGATCTATCTCAGTTCAACAATGTTGATCTGGGAGAGGAAAAATACACCAGTACCTATCGTATGCAACAGGTAAAGGAATTGACTGAAAGTATTGATTCTCTTGAGTTACAGTTCAAAGAACAACGCGAAATTTATGCCGATAACTTCATGAAATCTAACGCATACAACAGCATAAAAAGTTTAAATAATCCTGTTGTATTGGATGCAGATAGTATTATGCCCGATTCCATTTTTGCGTTGTACAGTAATCCACTAAAATTTGTAGGAAAAGAATTATCGACGCGCCATACCCAAGTGCTTCAAACTGCTGAAACATATTTATTAACCCTCGTTCGTAATCTTGACACCAAGAAAAGATTATTTTTTATTGATCAGAAACGCATTAATCTTCATAAGAACACTTATCACGAAAAGTTCACCCTTGGATTCAGTGTCTTTTTCCTGTTTTTAATTGGCGCCTCTATTGGAGCTATCATACGAAAAGGAGGTTTGGGATTACCCATGGTAATAGCCATCCTTATCTTTTTGACCTACCACTACATTGGATTATTTGGACGGAATGCATCAGAAGACAATAGCCTTACCCCTTTTATGGGCAGTTGGCTATCTCTTTTAATCATTGCACCTTTGGCACTCTATTTTACTAAACGAGCTTCTACAGACAAAGGCTTAGTCAATTATGACTTTGTTGTTGTTGGTGTACAAAGCTTTATAAGCTCAATAAAGAATACTACTTTAGAACTCAGAAAAAAGCTATGGAAAAAAACAAATTAGATTCGATTCAAGATGCCATTTCGGCCATTAAAAATGGTGAAGTCATTATTGTTGTCGACGATGATAATCGTGAAAACGAGGGGGACTTTATCACAGCAGCAGAAAACATTACTTCAGAGATCATCAACTTTATGGCTAAAGAAGGACGCGGGCTTATTTGTACACCCTTGACCGAAAAACGCTGTAGTGAATTGCAATTGGACCGCATGGTTTCCAATAATACCGATCCAATGGAAACAGCTTTTACGGTTTCAATCGATTTAAAAGGAAATGGAGTAACTACAGGAATATCTGCTTCCGACCGGGCTTTGACCGTTCAAGCATTAGTCGATGAAACAACACAACCGCATCATTTAAGTCGCCCTGGACATATTTTCCCCTTGATTGCTAAAGAAGGTGGTGTGCTTCGTCGAACAGGACATACAGAAGCTGCAATTGACTTTGCGCGCTTGGCTGGGAAGAAACCAGCTGGAGTAATTGTTGAAATCATGAACGAAGACGGAACCATGGCCCGCCTTCCTCAATTGATGAAAGTTGCTCAAAAATTTGATTTAAAACTGGTTTCTATCGAGGACTTGGTTGCCTACAGAATGCAACACGACAGTTTAATTCTAAAGCGTGAAGACACTGAACTAAAAACACGTTTTGGTGACTTTAGACTCCGTGCCTTTCAACAAACAACAAATAACCAAGTGCATATTGCCTTAACAAAAGGTGCTTGGGAATTGGATGAACCCCTCTTAACACGGATCAACTCCTCACAGTTTAGCAACGACCTTTTGGGAATGCTAACAGGTTCAAATGACACGGGGCTTGAAGAAACCTTTAATTTAATTAATGCTGAAGGCAAGGGAGCTATTCTCTTTATCAATCAGCAGCAGCAGTCAGAAAATTTATTGGCTCGAATTAAGGAACTCAAACAATTTACTGAGAAAAATGAGGGAATTCCTAAGGCACCACCATTAAAAATGGATACAAAAGATTTTGGGATTGGTGCGCAAATTTTACATGAATTGCACATCAATAAATTACGGGTAATTACCAATTCTTCCCAAGGGCCACGTGTCGGAATTACCGGCTATGGTCTTGAGATTGTAGAATATGTTAAGTACTAGAAGAACCAAAGCTTTATTGACATGGCAGTTACCATGACAACCATGGCTACTTTGATGACCCCTTCCCCTTGATCGACCGACCAGCGACTTGACCACCAGGCCCCAACAGAAGTTCCGGCAGCGAGAACCAGACCCAACCCCCAATCAACGGCATCATTCCAAGCAAAAAGCGCTAAGGCACCCAGCGTATAAATAAAGACCAAGGCTACTTTAGTCGCATTGGTTTTAATTAGCGACAAGCGATTAACATTATTTAAAAAAAGCATGATAATGAAGCCTATTCCTGCATTGATAAATCCTCCATAAATACCAATAAAAAAGAAACCAATAATGGCATAGACCAGGTATTTACCCTGTTAGGCGTTCCGGTAAAGCCATATCTTTTGTTTTAGGTTTAAGCACAATGATGGCAACCACCACAAGCATGATAATGGCATAGTATCCGGTTAAAAACATCTCCTCGAATGTCCATGGCAATTTGCGCCCCAATCAAAGAGCCAAAAAGAGCCGAAATACCCAAGTATACATTGAAATGGGAAGGTCGATACTCCTTTGGAGCGATAACCCGCAGTACCAACCAAAGCCTGAATTACAATACCAATTCGATTGGTCCCGTTGGCGACTATAGGGTGGCAGTCCCATAAAAATCAATACCGGTAAAGTAAGCAAAGAGCCCCCCCCGGCCAAAGTGTTTATGATTCCCGCAGCTAGACCTGCAAATAATAAAATGCCATAGCGTATTAGTTCATCCATAGGAAATTTAATTGAAACTAAATTAAGGATATCGTTTTTAAAAAAAAGCTTTCTTTCTTCAAATAAGCTATGTATATTTGCAACCGCATTGGAGAAATGGCAGAGTGGTCGAATGCGGCAGTCTTGAAAACTGTTGAGGGTCACACCTCCGGGGGTTCGAATCCCTTCCTCTCTGCAATTTCCAATAAAGCTCTTGAATTTCAAGGGCTTTTTTTTTAGAAGCATTTTTACTCTAAATTGTAGGAAATTTGATTGAATAAAAACAGCACGTTGAGATTTAATGATTCAAAGGTAATATTCGTCATGGGCGTTTCTGGTGTGGGTAAAAGCACCATTGGAAGTCAATTAGCAAAAGCACTAGGAGTGCCTTTTTATGATGGAGATGATTACCACCCCAAGGCAAATATTGAAAAAATGGAGAAGGGTCAACCATTAACAGATGATGACAGGTTCGGTTGGTTACAGCAACTTAATCATTTAGCATCTAATCAATTAAAGATACAGGGATGCGTCATTGCTTGTTCTGCACTCAAGGAAAGTTACCGACAAATTTTACAAAAGGATATTCAGGGAAGTGTAACATGGGTGTTTTTGTCTGGTACTTTTGAAACGGTCAAAAAAAGAATACTCGCTCGAAAAAATCATTTTATGGGTGAGACCTTACTACAATCTCAATTTGACACCTTGGAAGAACCCCTTAATGCAATTAAAATAGATATACGTTCAACTCCTGATGAAATAATTACTGTTTTAAAAAACACTATGCAGGAAAAAACACAGTTTGGCGTTCTTGGTTTGGGCGTGATGGGAAAAAGTTTGAGTAGAAATCTAGCCCAAAAAGGCTTTCAGCTCTCCTTGTTTAATCGTCATGTAGACACCTTAGAAGAAAAGGTTGCGCTGAAGATGGTGAATGAGCACCAAGAGCTAGCTTCGGCACTTCCGTTCGATGATCTGGCCTCTTTTGTGCAGTCTCTTCAAGTTCCAAGAAAGATTATGTTAATGGTCAATGCAGGAGAAACGGTTGATCGTGTTATTGATGATCTGCTTCCTCATTTATCTGCAAATGACATTTTAATTGACGGAGGGAACTCGAACTATCTTAAAACAAAAGAACGTTTCGATTATTTAAAAAGTAAGCACATTCATTTTGTTGGTGCTGGGGTGTCTGGCGGCGAAGAAGGTGCTTTGAAAGGTCCCTGTATAATGCCAAGTGGCGATGAGAAAGCCTATATTGAGGTTCGTCCTTTTTTGGAAGCGATAGCAGCTAGAGACAAGGATGATCGCGCTTGTTGTGCTTACATAGGCAATGAGGGTAGTGGGCATTTTGTTAAAATGGTGCACAATGGTATTGAGTATGTAGAAATGCAACTTCTGGCAGAAGTCTATGCTCTCCTGAAATCATTGGGGTATAATTTAGATGAAATTGCCAACATATTAGCCTCATGGAAAGAAACTACTGCGAGTTATTTACTTGATATATCGATCGATATTCTACGTAAAAAAGAAGGTTCCGATTGGTTGGTGAATAAAATACTGGATAAGGCTGGTAATAAAGGCACCGGTAACTGGACTACGATTGCGACTGCCCAAAAGGGTATACCCAGTACAATGATAGCCACTGCACTCTTTGCTCGCTATGCCTCTGCCTTCAAAGAAGAAAGAGTTGCAGCGAGTGCGCATTTTGAACAAAAGAAAAAACAAGCGCCAAGTATTTCAAAAAAAGAGATCATGGAAGCTTACCAATTTGCTCGAATCATTAACCATTACCAAGGCTTTAGGCTTATTGCAGAAGCCTCTAAAAAATACGGATGGAACATCAATTTAAGTGAGCTTGCTCGAATTTGGACCAATGGATGTATCATAAAGTCCGATTTGATGGTCGAATTAGTAGAAGTGTTAAAGGAACAGGAAAACATACTTAATAATGCAACTTTAGTAAAGCAATTGTTGTCGCTAAAACCATCCATTAAAAAAGTGGTTGCGGCAGGAGTATTGAGTGAATTGCCAATACCGTGTTTGAGCGAATCGATACAGTTCTTAAATAATTTTGCGGTGGCCATTTCAACGGCAAATATCATTCAAGCTCAACGCGATTATTTTGGCGCACACACGTATCAACGTACGGATGACCAAACGGGAAAATCTCACCATACAAATTGGTCGGAATAATATAAAATTAAACATTACCAAATGGCTGTAACTGAACAAAAAAAGTCTTTATTAAAAAAAATCATTACTCTTTTATTGGGCTTTGGCCCTGGTATTTTTGCCATAGGCTATACCATTGGTACAGGAAGTGTTACCTCAATGATTGTCGCAGGAAGTAAATTTGGGATGCAATTGCTATGGGTGCTTTTATTGAGTTGTTTTTTTTCGGGCATTTTAATGTTTGCCTATGGCAACTATGCCCTAATCACAAACGAAACAGCCTTATATGGCTTCAGAAAGCATTTGAAATACGGCAAATTTTTAGCGCTGTTAATTATAGTAGGGATAACCTTTGGACAATGGAATTCTTTGATGGGAATATTGGGGATTTCGGCCAATATTATTTTTGAAATACTTGCCTTGAATTTTGGAGGTTTGGCAGGGTATCAATATGAAATTGTTTTGACGATTGCCGTTTTGGTTATCGTTATATTTTATTTATTAATGCTTGTGGGTAGGTATTCATTTTTCGAGAAAATACTAATTGTATTTGTGTCCCTAATGGGCTTTTCATTTATTCTTTCCCTGTTTTTTGTTCAGCCATTACCAATCGATGTGGTGCATGGATTAATCCCAACTATTCCAAAAGTGACTGGTGGAAAAATGTTGGTTGCCGCTTTTGTCGGAACAACAATGGCATCGGCCACTTTTTTATCTCGACCATTGTTTATTAAAGGAAAGGGATGGACCATTAAAAATTTAGACCAACAAAAGAAAGATTCCATTACCGCTGCTATCTTGATTTTCGTGATTAGTGGAACCATAATGGCTGTTGCTGCGGGGGCATTATATCATCAAGGAAAAGAAGTGACCCACGTATTGGATATGGCCAATACACTAGAGCCTGTTGCAGGAAAATGGGCCGTTACCCTATTTTTCTTTGGGGCACTGAGTGCAGGTTTGTCCTCAATTTTTCCTTGTTTGTTGATCGCTCCTTTGTTGGTTGCAGATTATCAATCGGGAACCTTAGATACAAATTCCCGTCAATTTAGATTAATCACTGCTATTGCATGTTGTGTAGCCTTGATTGGCCCAGCATTTGGCGCCAACCCCATTGAAATTCAAATCCTCTCCCAGGTGTTTAACGTATTTGTTCTTCCTGCTGTGGTTTTAGGAATCATATTATTGCTTCGTCAAAAAAAGGTGATGAATGAATACAAGACTAGCACAGGGGTGTATATTGGAATGTATGGGGCGTTATTCTTTTCGCTAGTGATTTCATATAACGGAATTTTGGGTTTAATGAACTACCTATAAGTCAAAGAATTAAACTGAACTAGGTGCAAAAAACAGTAATAACACGATCAACATAAATAACAATGAATAAATTAAAAGGAAAAAATATTCTCATCACTGCTGGTGCGCAAGGTATTGGTGCGTCAATCACTCAACACTTTATCGAGTGTGGAGCCAACGTAGCCATTCACTACTTTTCTAGTGAAACAGTTGCCAACCAGTTAGTCAAAGATGCCAATAATAAGGGGCAAAAGGCAATAGCGATAGCAGGTGACTTAACCAAAGAAGTAGATGCCAATGCCTTGGTAGAAAAGACGGTTGAAGCCCTTGGTGGCTTGGATATACTCATCAACAATACAGGTTCTCTAGTTGCACGTAAGTTGTTAAATGAGATGGAAACTGACTTTTGGCACAAAGTAATGGACGTTAATTTAACTTCCATGTTATTTGTGACAAGAGCTGCAACGCCTCACTTAACAAAAAACACGCATAGTAGTATTGTCAATTTGGCTTCGCTTGCTGGCCGTAAGGGAGGGCATCCGGGTTCACTGGTTTATTCTACTAGCAAGGGAGCAGTTCTTACCTTTACAAGAGCCCTTGCCTCTGAATTAGGACCAGAAGGGGTAAAAGTAAACGCAGTAGCTCCAGGTCTAATCCTAGGAACAGCATTTCATAATACACATACAACCAAAGAGTCTGCAGCGGCAACCACAGCTGGTATTCCTATAGGAAGAGCTGGTAATGCAGCCGATGTAGCACGTGCGGTGACCTATCTTGCTTCCGAATATGATGGATTCATTACTGGAGCTACCCTAGACATTAATGGTGGTGTCTATAATATGTAAACTGTTTTATGAGTTGATCAAATAAATAAGAGGTAATTCTTCGGCATTGTATTTGATTTAATGCCTTTAAAGGACTCTTTTTTAGCCCTTAATGATGGAATAAAAATAAAGTCTCAGGCTTTTTCACCTCGATATGGAAATACTCATCCAGCTTTGATTTCAATTTGTCTTTTGTGAGTGCTGCTCCATACAAATCCCGAATCCTTTCCACTGCAAACTCATATTCATTCAAAACTAGGTTGAGCTTTCGATTGCGATCACCTTGAGCCCCCCTCATTGTTTTGAGTCTCCTGGTCTTTTTGTCCCAATAGACAGATTTGATTGACCTGCCTGTGCTGTATTTAAAACGCGATCTTTCGTTTGCAATATAAACTTCAAGCCTAATTGTTGCAATTGTTCTGTTTGGATGATCAAGAAAAAAACTCATGTGGGTCGATATGTGGGTCTGTTGAAATATATGAGTAAATATAGGAAAATAGTGGTAAATTGTTCCCATCAATACAATATTTACCTATATATGACAATATTTCCGATAAATGTTCGAATCCCTCTTTCTCCGCTTAAACCCTGACGGCAATTTGCCCTCAGGGTTTTTTTATGGTTAATAATCAGGCGAATAACACTTTCGATCGCTTGGGCTATCGCATGAGAAATTATTGGTTATGAACTCATAAAAAGTTAATATTGTTATACACATGTGTTTTATTAAATGAACAGTTATCTAGATGCTTTTATCAATACATTTTTAGGAACCTTAAATTGGACCTGGAGATCCATTGTTTTTGACGTGCCTTGGTACACAAATTATTTTTGGGGCCTAATCCTTATCTCCCTATTTGTATGGGGTATAGAAATACTTTTTCCTTGGAGAAAAGAGTAGTCTATTTTTAGAAAAGACTTTTGGCTAGATGGTTTTTATATGTTTTTTAATTTCTTTGTTTTTTCTATCTCCATCAGTGGTTTCTATAAATTAATCGGTATTGGCTTTGCAGAGTTGGGCATTACAACTCAGGGGTTAGCTTTAGTCGATCCCTCGAATTGGCCTACTCGACTGCAATTGCTTGTTTTTTTTATTTTCCTAGATTTTGTACAATGGATTACACACAGAGCTTTACATCAATATCCACTTCTATGGAAATACCATAAAGTACACCACAGTGAAAAAGAGATGGGATTTGCGGCCCATTTACGCTACCATTGGATGAAAAACATATTATACAAACCATTAAAAACTTTTGCTGTAATACTATTGTTTGGGTTTGAACCTGCTCAAGCTTATATCGTTCATTTCATAGCAATAACCATTGGACACCTAAATCACTCAAACATTAAGATCACTTGGGGCCCCTTTAAATACGTACTCAATAATCCTGTAATGCATCTATATCATCATGCCTATGCACTTCCTGCGGGAAAATCAGGTGTAAATTTCGGTATAAGTTTAAGCTTGTGGGATTACCTGTTTAAAACGAATTATGTTCCGGAAGACAGCGGATCAATACAATTAGGTTTTCCGGGTGATGACGATTTCCCCACCGATTTTGTTGGTCAAAACAGTTACGGTTTCATAAAACAAAAGAAAGAGCCTTAGCTTGACGATATACCTGCATTGCTATTGTATTGCGCTTTAAGGCTAGCAGTTACTGTTCATTCGTTTAATACTTCGCTTTCGGGATAATAGAACCATGTGGATCCAGGTTTGCGTCGCCCAAAATTTCGCGCATACGGTTGAAAAACTTTGAATTTTCTATGTGCTCTATTTCCTCCGCAATTTCATGCACCTCGTCCAATGCAAAATGCATTTTATTCACCAAGATACAAGCTCAATCAAACGATGTTTTGATATAATTTCAATGGCCTTCACTCTACCTGCATCGGTCAATAAGATTGGTTTATACGGCTGTGTATCAACATACCCCATTTTGACTAATTTTTTGATCATATTTGACACGGTGGACTTACTCACCCTTAAAATATTCGCTGAGCTCTGTAACTGATATTTCTTTACTATTCTCCTCAAACTTATAAAATGCTTTAAGGTAGTTTTCTTTTTCTGTAGTTTTCTTCATATTGATGTTTTGTAGTGCAAAACAATTGGTTAGTTTTGCAGTGTAAAACTTTAGTATGTATCTGCGACTTCTTGCTTTTGTCCTTTTTTGTCAATTTACTTTTGCTCAGCAAACCTTAACAGGTACTGTTTATGCTGAAAAAATTCCCCTAGGGGGAGCTGCTGTGATTATCAAAGGAACCAACCAAGGAACTATCACAGATGCATCAGGAATATTTTCCTTATCCTTTTCGAAGATAAAGAATCCAAAAGTAATGATCTCCTATCTGGGATATAAAACCTTCATCCAAAAGATCAAACAAACAGATAAAGACCTAGGTAATATCCATCTGTTTCCCAATGATGAGTTGGAAGAAGTCGTTGTTTCGGGCACTCTAAAACCTGTCTCAAAACTCAAAAGTGCTGTCCCAGTAGAGGTGTACTCTAAACGTTTCTTCCAGTCGAACCCAACTCCTTCGATTTTTGAGGCGCTAGAAATTGTAAATGGAATTCGACCTCAACTCAATTGTAATGTTTGCAATACGGGCGATATTCACATCAACGGTCAAGAGGGAAGTTATACCATGATACTCATCGATGGTTTGCCCATTGTGAGTGGCCTTTCAACCGTTTACGGGCTCTCCGGCATCCCCCAATCATTGATCGAAAGGGTGGAAATTGTCAAAGGGCCTGCCTCCACCTTGTACGGGTCAGAGGCCATTGGGGGTGTTATCAACCTAATCACTAAGATTCCTGAAAATGCGGCAAAACTTATCCGTTGACTCCTTTGCCTCTGGCTGGGGGGAGTTAACTGCTGGATCTTGGGTCACAAGTATGCGCTCTCGGAAAAGAGGCCAATGGCCTCCTGGGCGTTAATTATGTCAACTACGCCAACCCCATCGACAATAATTCGTGGATGGCTTTACGGACCTCACCCTCCAGGACCGCATTTCTGTCTTCAATCAAATTGAATCGTTGGCAAAACGTTTCTCCATTGGCCAGTCAGATTCGTCTATGAAGATCGTTGGGGTGGTGCAAACGGTATGGAATCAAAGCTTTTCGTGGTGGGGATGAAGTTTATGGGGAAAGCATTTACACCAGCAGAGTGGAACTTTTTGGGAGCTACACATTCAATGACGCTGCCTCTTTTCAATTCAGCTTCAACGATCATAATCAAAATTCTGTCTATGGTACCAACCACTTCATTGCCGATCAGACCATAGGGTTTGGCCAATTCATTTGGAATAAATCCATCAAAAAACATGCGCTTCTTTTTGGAGCTGCTTTGCGCTATACATTCTATGACGATAATACTACAGCGACTTTTGATGATCGTTTGGGGATTAATCGAGTCGAAAAGACACAGCTACCTGGGGTTTTTATCCAAGATGAAATAGAATTAAGTCAACAACAGACACTGCTTGTGGGGTTGCGCTACGATTACAATTCACTTCACGGTAGCATATTGACACCACGCTTGAATTATAAAATAAGTAATAAAGACCAAGCTCTACCCTTCGCCTTAGCATGGGTTCGGGCTATCGGGTTGCGCAAGTATTTACCGAAGACCATGCGGCCTTGACCGGCGCGACGAGAAGTGGTGTTTGTGAATGATCTAGACCCTGAACAATCATGGAATGCTAATCTAAACTATGTCTATAAATTGTATCTCCGTCAAGGCCATATCTTAGAATTTGACGCAAGCCTTTTTAGAACCGATCTTTTCGAATAAAATCATCCCCGATTACGACACCAACCCCAACCAGATTATTTACGACAACCTCAGTAGGTAAAGCGTTCAACCCAAGGGGCTTCCCTCAATTTTAATGCTGTTTTTCTAGAGTGGCTTACGAATCAATTTAGGCCTAACTTATATTGATGCCTTTATCCAATCTGAAGGAACCAAAAGCCGTCCCTATTTGACTGAAAGATTTCAAGCTGTATGGAAGGTGGAACAAAAATTCAGGGAAGTCCAATCTAACGCATTGATTTCACTGGCAACCTCGACTGGTCCACTCAAACTTCCATTACTTGGGAGAATTGGATCCACGAGATCAATTTTCCCCCACATTCAGCATCATCAACCTCCAGTTAACCAAAGTTTGGCAGAATAGCTATGAGCTGTATGGAGGTGTCAAAAACCTACTCAATTTTACACCCGCGAAGAATAGTATTGCCCGCGCTTTTGATCCTTTTGACAACGGAGTTGGTTTTGATCCCAATGGAAATGTACAATCCACCGATGAATAACCCCCACGCCCTTACCTTTGACCCCAGCTATGTTTATGCTTCTAATCAGGGTATCCGACTTTTCTTAGGTTTCCGCTGGAAACTGAATTAATGTAAATCAAAAAAAAAATCAGCTCTACAGCCTCTATGAAATGCGAAGAATGATAAACATTTGGTCCATGCGTTTCCGGTTCGCCAATGGTAGGCAACTAGCTTTTCTTAATTTTCGCTTAGCTTTTCATCGGCCTTATTAGAAGATTCATCACTAGGTTTCTTTCCGTCAAATGGATATACCAACATAATTTATGTCGTATTTGCTCTAATGGCTGTTAAGGATGTATTTTGTCCTATTTCATAGCCAAAATCTAGATCCATTTTTGGTGATTTGACCTGGAACATTGTTGAGATATAATCATTGTTACATAACGCCACACCCAATGAAAACTTCTCTTTTAACTCGATTTTGGCAATGGCAGTAAATTGATTTGGCGCATCAGAAACCATTCTATAAACCATAGAATGAATCAGATTCCATATATTCACTCCCATTTCCATTGGTAATTACATTTGCAGGAGTAGAAGAAGAATAACCCACTTTTATTCCGTCTCCAGTTTGGCCACTTTTAGTTATACCTAGGATATTGATATTTCCTCCACCAGCGTTTATGGTCCCTTGTTTTATCCAAAACCCATAGCGTTGTGGATGATATTGCGATATTGGCGAAAAACTTGTAGTTCCGTATCCTACTGCATAATCAGTAAGCGGATCAGTTCCCCCTCCAACAGTAAAATCTCCCCCATTGGTAGTGGTGTTTGTATTTTCAAAATACGCCCCTCCTTCTTCATCATTGGTCCGAATCTGACCAAAAAATCAAATTTAACTCCCCTACCGTAGCCGAAATTCCTGCTGTTGAAGAAAAAATTACCCGATCAGTTGCTTTTGACCGTGAGAGTGGCATCTCCTCCACTGGAGTTACTAATTGAGATAGTAATATCAATTTCACCGTTAGTCATTTCGACAATAACACTGGTTTATGCATCTAAATACCCCTCTATTACAGAGGTATTTATTGCTGCAGCATTATTTGCTGTTATAGTAATCGGGTTGACTCCAGTAGAAGTCCAGTTGGTTCCAGAAACGCCTGTTTCTCCAGCAGAATAAATAGTAAGTATCTGATTATCAATAGATAAAAAACCACAGAGTACAAATAAGTAAATAGATAAGTGCTTTCTAATCGTTTTCATATGATCATAAATCTTTAAATAGTTGTTTTACCCTTACTGGATAAAATTAATTTTGCAACATTACGTCATCTTCCCTTTTTTAGCTAACCTAATAAACACGAATTAGTACACTTTCAAGGAAAACATACCAATTTAAATTGTCTGCTAGAAACATTAAAATGATCCAAATTAATGGAATTCTCAACAGACCTTTTTTTTAAATTGAATCCAATTAAAGCTGCATTAAAATGAAGAAGTTTTGTGTTTTTTTTTCATCTTTACAAAAAGCCATTTCAATGAAACTGAAATTAACACTCCTGTCCTTATTACTGCTGGGTTTTTTAGATAAAACAAATCTTAGTGCACAAGAAAAAGAAACGACAAGCACTTACTACCTCATTCGTCATACCGAAAAAGTAACCACCGATAAATCCAATCGAGATCCAGAATTAAACTCAATTGGAAAAGAACATGCACTTCATTGGGCGGAAACATTCAAAATCGTTGCTTTTGATGCCATCTATTCTACCGATTATATTCGTACTCAAAATACAGCCGCGCCCATTGCCCAACAACAAGGGTTGCCCATCCTTCCATATAACCCTAGAACACTATTTAACGCTGAATTTCAGCGAGCTACCAAGGGGAAGACAGTATTAATTGTGGGGCATTCGAACACCACCCCGGCTTTTGTTAATGCAATGCTAGGCGAAAAAAAATTCACTTCATTGTCTGAAGATGATTACAACAGCCTCTTTATTGTTTCTAAACAAGGGGAATATAGTAATCCCATTCTATTGAATATTCCCTTCAAAGGATCAAGTCCTTCCAATTAAAATAATATCAACTTCAATTTTTCCAGATGAAACAAATTATTTTTCTGCTTACATTAGTTTTAAGCTTGTCCGTAACAGCGCAAAAAAAAGAGAAATCAACCCAACCTAAATCGATTGATTCATTGACCACTAAAATGGTGCAAAAGCGAGGCATCATTACCACCTACCTAAATGATGAAAACAAATTGTTCTTTGAAGTGGATGAAAGTGTTTTGAATAAAGACTTATTGGTTGTTACACGTATTGCCCAGCTCCCAGCAAACTATTCTGCCTACCTAAATGCTGGCTCCAAAACAGCTGAGCAGGTGCTCCGCTTTTCGAAAAAAGGAAAAAAGATAATTCTTAAGCAAGTTGGCTATGCCAATATTGCTGACGAGGGCGATCCTATTGCCCTCAGTGTTGCTGAAAATAATTTCCACCCCATTCTGGCTGCCTTTGACATTAAAAATAAGGAGGAAGATCGGTTTTTAATCGATGTAAGTAGTCATTTTTTGGCCGACTCCCCAGGCTTCAATATTATCCGCAAGGGAGACAAAGAGCGTTATAAAATCGGTAGTGTTGACAAAAAGAGAAGCAGTATTGACAGTGCGAATAGCTTTCCAAAAAACACTGAGGTTGTCCATACGTTAACCTTCAGCGTAAATAAACACCCACGCACCAATAGAGCTAATACATTTAGTTTTCAAATCAATCATTCTTTTGTTGCATTACCAGAAAACCCTATGCCCATTCGCTATGAAGACAAGCGTGTTGGCTGGTTTAGCTTAAATAAAATCAACTATAGTTCCGATGCCTTAAAAGCAGACGACTATTCCATCGTACGACGTTGGCGTTTGGAACCCAAAGACAAAGCTGCCTATGCTGCTGGAGAATTGGTAGAACCCATTCAACCAATCGTTTACTATCTCGATCCTGCCACTCCCTTAAAATGGCGGAAGTACTTTAAGATGGGAATTGAAGACTGGAATTCGGCCTTTGCAAAAGCTGGTTTTAAAAACGCCATCCTAGCCAAAGACCCCCCTTCAAAAGAAGAAGATCCCGATTTTAGCCCCGAAGACATTCGTTATTCAACGGTTCGCTACGTTGCCTCAACTACCCGAAACGCTACCGGACCAAGTGTTTGTGATCCCAGAACTGGAGAAATTTTAGAAAGCGACATCATTTGGTACCACAATCACCTTCGCTCCTACCGTAACCGCTATTTACTGGAAACGGCAGCAGCCAATCCCAAGGCCAGATCACTAAACACTCCCGAAGAAGAGATTGGAGAAATGATGCGAAGGGTCATATCACATGAAATTGGACATGCTTTGGGGCTCCCTCACAACATGAAAGCCAGCAGTGCTTATCCTGTTGATTCCTTACGCTCGGGAGAATTCACCCAAAAGTATGGGGTCGCAACCACTATCATGGATTATGCTCGCTACAACTACATTGCCCAGCCGGGCGATGAGAACATTCGTTTTGTTCGCCAATTGGGCCCCTATGATGACTATTCAATTGAATGGGGATATCGCTACTATGATAAGTCTCCCGAGGAAGAAAAAAAGATTTTGAGTCAATTCGTTGATGAAAAATCTCTAGATCCAATGTATATGTTTGGTGGTCGTGGAAATGATCCAGATGCACAAACTGAAAACATTGGTGATGATCCTGTAAAAGCAAGTTTTTATGGCTTAAAAAATTTGAAGATTGTCGCCAGAAATCTTATGGATTGGACTCTTCAACCTAACGATGATTATACCGACTTGAATGAGTTATATGGAGAACTTACGGGTGTTTATAGACGATACATTAACCATGTGCACAGCATCATTGGTGGAGTCAACAAAACACAACACACCACCAACCAACAAGAAGTAGTTACCTACAAAAGTGTTGAGAAAGCCAAACAAATAGAAGCCTTGGCCTTTTTAAACACCCATGTGTGGGAAACCCAAGCATGGCTCATGCAACCTCAATTAATCTCTGAAATTAAAAGCGAAGGCATTTTGTTAAATCTTCAGAACCTACAGCGGTCTGCCATGACGCGCTTGCTTGCAACCAAGAAACTAAATCGATTGCTTTCTACCCAGAATACCCTAGAAGGAAATGGATTAACGGTAAATGAACTGTTGAACATCTTGTTCAACGACATCATTAAAAACGTTAGTAAACCTGATGTATCGCGGCAAAGTTTACAAATTCATTTTGCACATCAAATCAAAATTTTACAAGAAGAAGAAAAATTGAATCCAACCATTAAGGCTAGTTTAGTTGACTTGGAATGTCGTTTACACAAGACAGCCAAACGCAAAGCAAGAATGAACGCTGGAGACCTTAAAAAACATTATGCTTATTTAGCAGAGCAAACAGACGACTAGCACTAACCGAAGATTTCATTTACAATTTCAAAAGCTGTTTCTGCCATTTTGTTTCCCTTCTCATCTAAAAGTGGATTGATCTCACATACCTCTAAGCAAACTACTTTCTCAGTAGAAATAAACCCTTGAATCAATTGTTTTATTTCTGCTGGGTCAAAGCCTTTTGAGATCGGTGTGCCTGTTCCTTTTGAAATCAAATCGCAATCCATACTGTCAACGTCAAAAGTAATATAAATAAGATCAACTTCTTTCAAGCTTTCAATGGCTTCTTGTAAGCATACAGCCATGGAACGATAGCGGGTTTCATGAACCGCGTAGGTGCGAATTCCAAGGTCTTCTATCACATTATCTTCAGCTTCTTCTGTAGAGCGCAGTCCAAAATAAAGAAGATGTTCGGGTTTAATCTTAGGATGATCACCCCCTAATGCTTTTATTTGATCCCAACTTTTCTTAGTTGCCTCGTCAATTGTATTAACACCATACTTTTCATTATCTAACCCAAGCGCTGCAGCTAGTGGCATCCCGTGGATGTTTCCAGAAGGAGAACTTAGTGGTGTATGCAAATCTGCATGTGCATCAATCCATATGGCAGCAACAGTCTTTCCTGGGTTTGCATGCGTTATTCCCGCCAAAGTACCCAAAGCAGAAGAATGATCGCCTGAAATGACAAAAGGAAAATGTTGCTGGCGCAATACCATAGAAGTAACATCACACACACGTTCGCATTGTTCTGCAACAAAATTGATTCGCTTGGCAAAAGTGTTATTTACTTTATCATAAATAGATTCATTATGGGTTGGAACATCAATAAAAGGGTAGCGATTAAAGAAGTCATTCTCAGCATTAATTGCTGCAATTTCAAGGGCATCTATTCCCATATCCGATCCTCTTGTTCCCGCACCAATATCAGATCTGTTCTTGATTACTTTCAGTGGTCTCATCAAAATTTAATTTAAAACGGAAATGTACATATTTCTTTAAAATGTGTTCTAATAACGCTTCGCTATTTTAGTTGATTTTTTATCTTTGAGCAAAACTAATTTTATGTCATTTTCAGATCTTTTTACCTCAGGCTTCAAACAACGCAACCGCGATCATTTTGCAGCAATTGTTCGTGTTGCCCTTTCAGACGGTATTGTTACCGATGAAGAAAAAGCTTTCTTAAACAGAACAGCAATTAATCTTGAAATAGATGATGCTGAAGTAGCTGAAATTATGGCAAATCCAGATAACTATCCTATCAATCCGCCTGCCGACGAAAAAAGTCGTTTAGAACGCTTGTACGACTTGACGCGTATGGTTTATGCCGATAATATTGCTGACGAAGAAGAAGTGCTCTTACTCAACCGCTTGGTTATTGGATTAGGGTTTAACACGGAAGATTCCAGTGCCATTGCGCAAAAAGCATTGACACATGTTGCCAATGGTGCCGATGAAGACGAATTTGTCGCTGCATTCTAAACTAATTTTTATCTTTTATCTTTTCAATGATTGCTTGTCCAAACAAGCATAATCCACTATTAGTTACGATTAAGGCAATTGTACCTAACACGACCCACTGCGAGTTTGCTGTGTATTTCATGATAATGGCTTCCCCTAAAAGAGAAAGTCCAAAACCAAACATGACTAATCCACTAACGGCATAGAGCAACCACTTTGTTTTTGTTTTCATTTCTTTTTTTGGGAAAGATAATGACAAAAATTAGTCAAGTAGATAAAAGTCCGAAAAGCTAAACCCAATTTCTTCATCTGCTATTCTTTCATCCATGTCAAAATAAAAGGAATAGGGAAAACCATAAGTACCGTCGTAAAAGATTCTTGCGATAGCAGGTTGTTGCAATAGACGTTCTTCAATAAAATCAAAAGCTTCGTCAATGGTCAAAAACTCATAGGAAAACTGTTCTTCAAAAGGACCACCGTTTACCTCAACAAGCCTCTTGTCTTCAATGCGTAAAAGCTTTGGAAAGACAAATTCGCTCGCACAGAAACAACTCGCCTCCTGAGTGATTTCGTAGCTATCAATATTATTTGATTCCCATAAAGTGCGAAAGCTTGCTAATCGATCAAGCTCAGCGTCCAATACAATTATGTCTTTCTCGCAGCTTGCAAGAAAAAAAAAGGATATAAGAAGAAGTACCTTTTTCATATCCTAAGAAATACAATTACCATACCACTTATTTGCGGTAGTGCTTTCTAAAAGGAAAGTAAGATGCAAGGCCCAAGAGAACAACAAAAACAATCGAATAGTACACAAAATTGGGCGTAATTATTTTATCACCACTTGCATAGGAATGCAAACCAGAAAGATAAAAGTTAACACCAAAATAGGTCATCAAAATACTCGCAAAGGCAATGATACTTGCCAGATTAAAGAACCATCGGCTTCGGAGTCCTGGGATCAAACGCATGTGAATGACAAAAGCGTATATCATAATACTAATCAAAGCCCACGTTTCCTTAGGGTCCCAGCCCCAATAGCGGCCCCAGCTTTCATTGGCCCACATACCTCCCAAAAAGTTTCCAATGGTCAACATGATGAGTCCAACTGTAAGTGAAAGTTCGTTGATGATGGTCAGCTCTTTGATATTTAAATCCATACGTGCTTTGTTCTTTGTTGTTGTCATCAACATTAAAAATAAGACGACAATTCCAATGATCATACTCAAGGCAAACGGACCATAACTTCCCACAATAACCGCAACGTGAATCATTAACCAATAGCTATCTAACACAGGCTGAAGATTAGCAATGGCAGGATCCATCCAGTTCCAGTGGGCTATCATTAATATCATCGAAGCAACAAAGGTTGTTGCAGCAAAGGTCAAATTAGATTTTCGACCAAATAGAATTCCAAATAATACCGTTGCCCAGGCCACATAAATCATCGACTCATAGGCGTCACTCCATGGGGCGTGCCCAGAGATGAACCAACGTGCAGCTAAACCTGCGGTATGCAGAACAAACAATAAAAAAGCAGCTCCTTTAAAAAATGAAATGGCAGCACGAATGAGTTTATTGTCCTTAAAGATTTGTACAATCAGTAAAACAAAAAAGAAAGAACCTACATAGAGATACCAACTAAACAGCTTCTTGAAAATATCATATTTATTGTAGGTAATCTCTGCAGCTACCCTATCCTTGTTCGGGATAACTTTACTCCCAAAACGTTGCTGGAATCCTTTGAGACTCTCCAATAATTCGTCAGCTTCTTGATAATCTTGGGTCGTTTTTCCTAAACGCATGGAACGAAAATACAGGGGTAATACATTGTTTACATACAGCGAATCTGTGCCTTTAAAATTGGCTTCTTCCAGTTCAGGAAAAGAAACCCATTTATTATTTTCGTCATCAGGAATAGGAAAGACACGCAATACATTTCCTTCCAAGCCAGAATACAAAAGATTAATACGTTTGTCTACTTCTATAAAATCTTTATTGAACTGATTCGGAATTGCAGCGCGATAGGCCTCTTCCATTTGCGTGGCTATTTTATAATTTCCTTCCTCATCAAAAAATGAAATAAGGGGGGCATACTTTGCTTTTTTACCGACCCCAGCTATGGAGCGTATAGAATCATTCCCACGTTTTAAATGAATGATAGGAATATTGTACCAAATGGCCGGACCATTCAGAATAGACAATAATACCTGATCAGAATTTAAACCTTTGTAAGTGTCACTCTTGCTTACCTTGCGCAACAATTCAGAAGAAAATGTATTGGCAGGCTTCATCCTTCCTCCCAAATCCTGAATGATCAACGAGCCAAATTTTGCTGCTTGCGCTTCTGGAAAAGCATCGGCCACAACAATGGAATCAAAATTTACCTTTGAACGATTATGGTTAAGATGATCTTGCCCAAAAAGCGAAGCGCTACTGACTAGCAAGAGTAAACTTAAAGCGGCCTTCTTTGCCTTAATTTTATCAAGTGCTTTGGCCATATCTTTAAAACGTGTTTTGCCAATAAAGAAGATACCCATCATACTTAAATAGAGAAGAATATAACCCGTATACGTAATGTAGGTTCCCCACCAATCGTGGTTCACAGACAATACTGTTCCCTTTTCATCGGGATCAAAAGAGGACTGAAAAAAACGATACCCTTTATAATCCAATACGTGATTCATGTATATATCATAATCAAATTCTTCTTCCCCAAGAACGGTTACTTCACTCTCAAAAGACGCATAACTCTTTTCAGTTCCGGGGTATTTCTCGGCAATAAAATCGTTTAACTGAATCTTATACGGCAATGCAAGAGGAAGTGATCCATAGGTCAAATAAAAATCCATTCCATTGACGGTTACTTTTTTAGGGTCGTTACTGTACCCTTTTCCCCCTAACAAAGAGACTAGTTCACTTCCTTCAGCAGAGGATATCTCAAGGCGTAAAGCATCTTGACGCGAATTACCTTGCATTTCTTCTGCTTGGACGATATCAAATTTTCCACGTAAAACCGGCTCAGGGATAACAAATTGAAAATTTGGCAAGGAATACAAGGAACGTAATTGTAAACCCTGTCTTTCCTCAGCACTTAAATCACCCTTAAACTGATCTGCCATCCGCATAAATGACCCCTCAAAAGGACTTGTTATGAAATATTCTCCCTCGACGACTTCAATATTAATTGCGCCATCAACCGGATTGTCAAGCGTAAACAAAAGGTTGTGTATGTTGGCGATATCTCCTGCCTTAAGATAATGGTCGTGTCGGTTACCGTCACTTGCTTCTACAATTTTGAGGTAACGCTCTCCTTCAGGGTCTAGCACCAATCCCTCGGTTGCATTCTCCATAAAATCAACAAAAGAAATACTAAAATCTGTTCCTTTAAAGTCGTCTTTAATGCTAAAGTCGTTGTTAACATGTTGAGAAAGTAGTAATTTTTTCTGCAATTCTTTTCGAAGAGCCCGCCCTTCAAATTCACTGTCTACCATTACAGTTAGGTAGGTTTTTTCAGACAAGAATTTTGACGAGGCTTCTCCCTCCCTTATGGGCATAACCCCTTCGAATCCAATATAGCGGGTGACAAATGCTCCCACCAAAATGAGAATAAAAGACAGGTGAATGGCTAAAACTGACCACTTTTCTTTGCGTAGCAATCTGTACTTGAAAATATTCCCAATAAAATTGAGGACAAACAAGCCCATAATGAGTTCAAACCACCAGGCATTGTAAATCCAAATTTTTGCAGTATCGGTAGAATACCAGCTTTCGATAAAGGTCCCTAAGCCCATGGCTGCGGGAAAAACGAAAAAAAGCACCGTCATTAAACGATTAGAGGCGAGGTATTTTAAAAAAAAATCTTTCATCAAACGATCATCTTCTGTCTAAGCAAAGATAAAAGTTACGGGAGGAATAAAGCCTATAATTACCGATTAATTCAACGCCAAAACGAGAAGAATTATCAACTGAATAACGATACCGGACAGGAAGGATTCAAAGATGCGATTCTTAGCGTATTGTGCGAGAAAAAAGGCCATAAAACACATCATTCCAATTGTTGAAAACAATAATCTAAGCATACCGAAAAATGACATGGGTCGCATAGTGATGAGTAAAACATTGACAGAGGCTAAGAGAGCAACTACAATAATAGAGGCGTTGCTGCCAAAAGGAAGTATTGGAGATATACTACACAGAGTGCTAGAAAATATTTTATGGTATACAATTTAGGGTAACACTAATGTAAGGAAATTAACGCTTCCGTACTAGTGAAATCAAAAAATGTGTGCCTAGTTTTCGCGCGCGATCTTTTGCTAGATCAACCAATTCCCCTTCAAATAACTCATCTAAGGTTTGGAACCATCAGTTTAACCAAATTCCAAAATGTAACTCTCAATACTGTGATTGAATTTCTTGTCCACCATTTGATGTTTGATAACCGGATTTCCTCTAAACGTATTTTTTAAAAACAAATTGGCTTCCCAAAAATCTGTCAAGTGCTCAACATGAAACGGCCAGTTTGTAATGGTTGAATTAAAAAAAGGCCAAAAAAAACTGATCTTTCCTTACATTTTTGTAAAATTCATTTACCAATAGAAATACATCTATTCTAGTTTCAATCTCTTTTTTCATGGGATTCTTTCTTCAAATAAATGTAGAATTTATTCGACACTTGTTACCCCTAAATTATGTTAATTAAATCTCCGTATAAGTTTTACGCGATTGACTAAAATTAAAGGCATAATCTTACTATTTTTAAACTCATGATAAAAGTAAGCTTAATCGGTGCTGGAAATGTGGGGTTCCATCTTCATGCTGTGTTACAAAAAACAGCAGGTGTTGAAATAGTGCAATGGTACAATCGCACAAAATCTTCCCTTGCGCTACATGCATGCGCAACCAATATAACAGACAATCTTTCTGAACTTCATGAAGCAGACATCTATCTCATAAGTGTTTCTGACGATCATATCGAGAAACTTAGCACACTTTTAAAAAAACGAAAAGGAATTGTAGCTCACACAGCTGGGAGTGTTACCATCAATGTACTTAAAGCGCATGAAAACTATGGGGTCTTTTATCCGCTTCAAACCTTTTCAAAACAAAAAACAGTTGATTTCAATAACATCCCTTTGTGTTTAGAAGCAAATAATTCGCACAGTCTAAAACTTCTTCAACAACTTGCTGGGTGTTTGGGTGGTCCAATACATAGCGTAGACTCTGTACAACGCAAAGCCTTGCATATTGCTGCTGTTTTTGTAAATAACTTCACTAATCATTTATATTCCATTGGAGCGTCCTTGTGTCAAGAACACAACGTGCCCTTCTCTGTTTTGCAACCCCTAATTGCTGAAACAGCCGATAAAATCCAAAGCCTTTCAACACTTGAGGCTCAAACTGGGCCTGCACTCAGAAAAGACAATACTACCGTAGAAAATCATTTATCGCTTTTAACTCAAGAAGCACATAAAAAAATATATTCTTTACTCACAACTTCGATTCAACAACACAATGGTTAAGAAAAGCTACAAAGAAATTCTCCCACAGATCACCACCTTCATATTTGATGTGGACGGGGTGTTGACCAACGGGAAGGTTATGATTACCTCATCAGGGGAAATGTACCGCGAAATGGATACCAAAGATGGCTATGCCCTTAAATGTGCACTACACGAAGGCTTTAAAGTTTGTATCATTTCTGGCGGAACAAATGAGGGCGTTCGCGACCGATTAAAGGCCCTAGGCATTTTTGATATTTATTTAGGTGCCCACCACAAACAAGAACCCTATCAAGATCTTTTGGACAGCTATGATTTGTCTCCAGATGAAATCTTGTACATGGGTGATGACGTTCCCGACATGTCCGTTATGGAACAAGTTGCCTTGGGCGTTTGCCCAAGTGATGCCGTGATTGATGTGAAAAACATGGCCGATTATGTCTCCCACAAAAAAGGTGGCGAAGGCTGTGTTCGAGACATCATTGAGCAAACCCTCAGGGTACAAGGGAAATGGATCACAACGCTTGGAGCAAAAAATGACTAATCAATTTCCTTTCACAGAGATCATCTTGGCCTCTAACTCACCAAGACGACAACAATTCTTAAAAGACATTGGCCTTACTTTTCGAGTGCAAACTTTCGAGCTTGACGAAGTTTTTCCAGCTAACTTAAAGGGGGCGGAAATCCCGGACTACCTGGTACGGCTCAAAGCTCATTCATTTAAGGACCTTAAGCCAAACCAACTGGTCATCACAGCGGACACTATTGTGTGGAGCAATGAATCCTATCTTGGCAAACCAAAAGATATGACCGAAGCCAAACAAATGTTACAGCAATTATCGGGCAGCTCGCACGAGGTCAGTACTTCAGTCGCCTTTACACAGGCCCATCAGCAAACCATTATTAACGAAATAAGTACGGTTTACTTTAAAGAGTTAGATAGAACAGAAATTGACTATTATGTTGATACCTACCAGCCCTATGACAAGGCAGGTGGATACGGTATTCAAGAATGGATTGGTACCATTGGAGTTGAGAAAATTGAAGGGAGCTATACTAACATTGTTGGTTTGCCTGTAGCCCAAGTTTTAACTACCTTGAAGGAAATTCTTACGCCATGAAAAAGCTCCTCATCATTTGCCTTCTTTGCGCACCTTTTCTTCAAGCCCAACTTTCGCAAAGATTTAAATCCCATTGGTTTGATGGAAAAGCTGAGATCAGTTCGTATGAACTTACCCAATCACGATATGGACAAAAGCGTCATGGAAAAGCAGTATTGATCTTTGTTACAGAAGACTTTTTAGCCAAGGAACAGGTAAAAGCCAATCAAAGGTCAAAAACAACCATTCCTGTTCTTAAGTCAAATAGAACAAAATCGTATTTAACAGGAATTTACCCCTACTCTATTATGAGTAGCTCGTTCAATTCATTGCGCAAAAAACATCCTTTAATCAAAAGTGTTGCTTCCATTCAAGAATGGTGTGGTCAAAGTTACCTTCAGTTAAATGCGAAAAAAGAAACGCTAGACTTTACATCACATTCCTATTTCGAAGGAGAGGCAGATCAGCAAATATCATTAGAAAAGGCAACGTCTGAAGACGCACTATGGAATTTATTACGTTTCGATCCTCAACAATTACCCGCAGGAACATTCAAACTATACCCCTCACTTGAAATAGTTCGCTTGAATCATATAAAAATGGAAGCAGTGGAGGCTACTGGGGAATTAAAGGTAGGCGAATACAACCTAACTATTCCGTCAACTGGTCGTGGTCTTAGCATTAAATTTAACCCGGAATTCCCCTATACCATTGAAGGTTGGACGGAAACCTACATTGATAAGGGAGAAAACTTTACCTCAATAGCCAAACGTATTCACACCGAACGCCGCCAATATTGGGCAGAAAACAACAACCGCTTCGAGTCGCTTCGAGCGCCCTTTAAACTCGATTAATCATGGGAAAATACTTTATTCACTTTTGCCTTGGAATTTGTTCCCTCTTCTCATTACACGCCCAAGACACTGGCAGCATCTATCGTGGATTAGAAAAACTCAATTTCCTTGGATCAATGTTGTACGTAGCTGCACATCCAGACGATGAAAACACAGCACTTATCTCGCATTTCTCTAATCATGTTCACGCCCACTCTGCCTACCTTTCTATGACCCGTGGCGATGGGGGGCAAAATCGCATTGGCACAGAATTAAGGGGATTATTGGGCGTTATTCGCACCAATGAATTGATACAGGCAAGAAAAATTGATGGTGGTAATCAATATTTCACCTCAGCCATTGATTTTGGTTATTCAAAACATCCTCGAGAAACCCTTAAAATTTGGGACAAAGATCAAATTTTAGGCGAAGTTGTTGGTCGAATTCGCGCCTTTCAACCCGATATCATCATCCATCGTTTTGACCACAGGTCGCTTGGAACCACCCATGGGCACCACACCTCTTCTGCCCTTTTGAGTTATGAAGCTTTTTCCTTGACCAATGACACCAGCAGTTATCCGAAACAATTGGAACAACTAAAACCCTGGCAGGTTAATCGGCAATTTTTCAATACTTCTTGGTGGTTTTACGGGAGTCGCGAACGCTTTGAAAAAGCAGATAAAACAAATTTGCTTTCCCTTGAAATTGGGAATTATGATGCCTTACGTGGCATTTCCAACAGTGAAATTTCAGCAGCCAGTAGAAGCTCTCATAAATCACAGGGCTTTGGCAGTTCTCCTACCCTAGGAAACCGAACCGAGTACATCGAACTCCTTCAGGGTGATCGACCAAAGAACAATAACCCATTTGATGGAATAAATACCACTTGGACAAGAGTCGAAAATGGCAAACAAATTGGTACCCTGGTTGCGCAAGCTCTGGCCGAATTTGATTTTAAAGATCCAACTAAGAGCCTTTCCCTGCTTCTCCAAATTCATCAAGCTATTGAAGCTTTAGAAGATGGTGTATGGAAAACGCGAAAATTAACCGAAACCAAAGCGCTTATCAAATCCTGTGCTGGATTGGCATTACAGCTAAATACTGAACGTGCTTATGGAGTCGCTGGTGAAAACATAAAACTTAAGTTAAACGCTGTACAACAAAGTAATCAACCCATAGAAATAATCTCTGTTGATAAACAACTCGTCAACGTTTCCTTAACAAAGAACAAAGCCTATTCGGGCCCACTGCGTTTCAAATTGAAAAACGAATTGAGTGCACCCTATTGGTTATTGAACAAAGGAAGTTTAGGCATTTATGACATTGAAAACAAAGCGCTCATTGGCCTACCGGAAACCCCTGCACTAGTGGGATCTATTGTTGCTCTCATTGGAGGAACAGAAATTGAATTCAAAGAGCCCATTAACTTTCGTGAAAATGATGCTGTTCGTGGGGAAGTCATTACCCCATTTTATGCGTTACCTCAACTGGGACTCAATTTCGACAAAACGGTTCATCTATTTCCCAACAATGAACAGCAGACAATTCTTATAGAAGTGACGAACTATGGCGCATCTTTTTCAGGCGAAATAGAATTATGTTTCCCCAAAGGATGGGAAATCGATCAAGCAAAAAAAGAGATTCAGCTAGACGGCCGAGGGAGCAGTCAATTTATCTCGTTCCAACTTAGTCCAACGGAGGAAGCTGAAAGCGGCATAATGAGCACCTTGGTTCACGTTAATGTGAAAATACAAGATAAGCCATATGCTGTACAAGAAATTAGCTACGAACACATTCCAAAACAATATGTCGCTCAGCCAAGCGAAGCAAAGCTTGTTCGTTTAGACTTACAACTCCCCAAAAAGAAAATAGGGTATATCATGGGAGCTGGCGATTTGGTGCAGCAGAATTTAATTGCCATCGGTTTGCCCATAAGTTCAATTGATATTGAAAGTATCTCCCCGGGAGAATTAAACAAATTCGATACCATTTTGGTGGGTATTCGTGCATTCAATGTCTTGGAGGCGTTGAAATACAAAAATAAATTATTGTTTGACTTTGCTGCGCAAGGAGGAAATCTCATTGTGCAATACAACACCAGCCGCGGATTAAAAACAAAAGAAATTGCTCCCTATCCCATTGAACTTTCTAGAAAAAGAGTGACCGATGAAAACAGCCGAGTTCGCATTCTAGAACCCTCGCATCCCGCCATGAATTCTCCACACAAAATAACTGCTGCTGATTTTGACGGATGGATACAAGAACGCGGTTTGTATTTTGCCTATAACTGGGACCCTAGATTCACTCCTTTATTGGGCATGAATGATAGCGGAGAGGAAGAAACAGTAGGAAGTCTTTTAGTTGCCAAACATGGCAATGGATCTATTGTCTACACAGGCTTAAGCTTTTTTAGAGAATTGCCCGAAGGTGTTCCAGGTGCCTATCGTCTTTTAGTCAACTTATTGGCCTTGTGATATGATGAGTAAAACGAATCGCGTCTACCTTTTCTTGGCCTTAATAAATGTTGTCTACTGGCTAGGCTTCTTTGTTTTTATGAAATCCTTTACCGTATGAATAGCATAGATTGGATTGTACTCATTGGAACCCTAGGCTTTATTGTAGGCTATGGAGCATGGAAAAATAGGAAAAATACTTCCATAAATGAATACCTAAAAGGAGGCAACAGTGCCCGTTGGTGGACCATTGGCTTATCGGTCATGGCAACACAGGCTAGTGCCATTACCTTTTTATCAACACCAGGTCAGGCTTTTCACGATGGAATGGGCTTTGTGCAATTTTACTTCGGTCTTCCCTTTGCCGTTATCATTATTTGCGTCTTTTTCATTCCCATTTATCATAAGCTTAAGGTCTTTACTGCCTACGAGTACTTGGAACAACGTTTTGATCAACGTACACGAACACTTACTGCACTTCTCTTTTTAGTACAACGTGGACTCGCAGCTGGAATCACCATCTATGCTCCGGCCATTATCTTGAGTGTTGCGCTTGGCTGGCCACTAAAACCCCTGATTTTACTCATTGGCTGTATTGTTATCTTCTATACTGTAATTGGAGGAACTGCGGCCGTAAATGTCACCCAGAAGCAGCAAATGTTTATTATTTTTTCAGGAATGATCATTGCCTTTGGTTACATCATTACTAGTTTTCCCGAGCAAATTGGTTTTACCAAAGCATTGGAGATAGCTGGACAAACAGGCAAATTAGATATTATTGATTTTAGTTTTGACCCCAATAGTCGTTATACCTTTTGGAGTGGAATTACCGGTGGGCTCTTTTTAGCCCTTTCTTATTTTGGTACCGACCAAAGTCAGGTACAACGCTATCTTTCTGGAAAATCTGTCAAAGAAAGTCAAATGGGACTAATCATGAATGGGTTTCTCAAAGTCCCCATGCAATTCTTCATTCTCTTGGTTGGGGTCATGGTTTTTGTCTTTTATCAGTTTGAAACCACCCCCCTTCATTTCAATCCAACAGCAGTTGAAAGCGTTCGCAACTCTAGTCAGGCAGAAGCCTATGCCGCTCTGGAGAAAGAACATCAACAGACCCAGGACAAAAGACACGAGTTATTAGGGCAACCACTACTGGACCAAAAAGCATTAACCACCATTAGCTCACTCGATAAAGAAGAAAGAAAGCAACGGGAACAAGCCAAAGAACTCATTCTGGCTGCCGATGCAAACCAAGGAACCAATGACAAAGACTATGTCTTTATATCGTTTATTTTGGGTTATTTACCCGAAGGATTGATTGGACTCCTTTTGGCCGTAATTCTTTCTGCTGCCATGAGTTCAACTGCCTCCGAGCTCAATGCACTCGCCGCTACCACTACGGTCGATCTGTATCAGCGTAACCGTGGCGGTAAATCGGAAACACATTATGTTAATGCTTCCAAATTCTTCACCTTTCTTTGGGGAGGAATCGCTATTCTATTTGCCAGTTTTGGGAGCTTGGTGGAAAACCTGATTCAATTGGTCAACATCATCGGCTCTATCTTTTACGGAACCATTTTAGGAGTATTTCTCGTGGGCTTCTTTGCACATCAGATAAAAGGAAAAGCGGTGTTTTGGGCAGCGATTATTTCCGAAATCCTAATCATTTACATCTTTACCCAAGACTGGGTTGGTTTTCTTTGGCTTAACACTATTGGTGCGGTGCTTACCTTTCTTCTTGCTTTTGGTTTACAGCAATTTTTTGGAAAGAAATAAAAAACCCCACCAAAAGGCAGGGTTCGTAAATTAAAAAAGTAAAAAAATTATTTACTCCACTCAGCAATGGACGCCTTGTTCATGCGTACATAGTCTGGGTTAGCTGCTTTTTCAGCTAAAGCAAGTGACTGCTTTGCAGAAGCAATTGCGCCTGCGGTATCATTTAGTCCAGCTAAAATCAGTGATTGTTGACGGAAATACCAGTAAGCATCATCTTTGCCTTCTATTGCTTTAGCTATCCATGCTTTTGCTTTATTTAGGTCCTGGCCTTCTTGTAGGTAGTAAATTGCAGCGCTGTAATAATCACGGTGCCCAGGGGTATTATTTAATGCCTCTTTAATTGAAGCTGTAGCTTTAGCAACTGTAGGTACGCCAAAAGGCAAAGCAACGCGTTTTGTATCCCAACCAATGTTTAAAGTTGCTCCATTATTGTTTAAATCAGAAATCCAAATGGAAAATGATTCCATCGACTTTGCGGTCAGAGCATCAGTTTCAACAGTCGCTGCAACTTTACTAGCATCCCACTCTGCTGGAGTTCCCCAGTTATCAGTCGCCGTGTAGAAAAACACTTCCCATTGGTTCTCACCTGGACGAGTAAAAATGGCATAGCTTCCAGCGGCCAATGTCTGATCACCAAAAGTGACCGCATCACTGAAGCTAATCACTGTGTTCTTGTTTGCTCCTGTGCGCCATACTTCCCCATAAGGAACCAAAGCACCCATGATGTCTCTACCCCGCTTTGCAGGACGAGAAAACTCAACAGTTACCTCGGTAAGACCAACCGTTTGTTCCAATTTGGCAGCGGGGCTTGGTTGTGGTGTTTGAACTTGTGCTAAGACAGCTGTTGAAAAGCTGAGGGTTAGCAAGTAGATTATTTTTTTCATTATTTGTGTTTTAGAATTACCCAAATGTAAAAAATGTTTCCTTACCAACAAGCAGAAGCCTGAATTCGGCTTCATTAAAATAATTTGATTATTTTTTGTTTAACCATTAGATTAAATCATTAAACATTTTTATCTTTATAAAAAATAATCGATCATGGTATACCGATTAAAAACGATTCAAAAATTACCCATCACGGTTGAAAAGGCATGGGACTTTTTATCTGATCCTGGAAACCTAAAAAATATTACCCCTGACTATATGGGTTTTAAAATTTTAGCTGGTGCAGGAGAAAAAATGTATGCTGGGCAAATCATTAAATATACCGTTACACCTGTCCTAGGAATTCCCTTGGGTTGGGTAACAGAAATCACACATGTGAAAGACAATGAATACTTTGTCGATGAACAACGCTTTGGTCCATATAGTCTATGGCACCACAAGCATTTCATCAAGGCCATTCCTGGTGGTGTTGAAATGATCGACATTGTTGATTATAAATTACCCTTAGGGATACTGGGGCGGATCGCCCACCCCATCTTTGTCAAAAGACAATTAAATCAAATTTTTAACTATAGATATAACAAGCTGATCGAGTTGTTCGGCGAGTATCGGGATTAAGTAGCTATGAAAAAGAATATTTTAATCATTGGTGGTTCAAGTGGAATAGGCCGTGCGCTAGTGGGTTTATTGGCACCTACGCACAACATTTATGTAGCGTCTAGAAGCAATGAATCACTCCACAACACTGGGGTCACCCATTTATCTTTTGATGTATTGAATGATGCATTGGATGTGACCGCCTTACCCGAACAACTTGATGGCTTTGTTTATTGTCCAGGATCAATCAATTTACGCCCCTTCCGCGGACTAAAACCGGAAACTTTTCAGCAGGATTTTGAGATTAATGTGGTAGGAGCTGTAAAAAGCCTCCAAGCTGTACTTCTTTTATTACAAAAAAGTCCAGCAGCAAGCCTGGTTTTCTTTAGTACTGTTGCCGTACAAACAGGAATGCCTTTCCATGCTTCTGTAGCATCAGCCAAAGGAGCCATTGAAGGCTTGACACGCTCATTGGCGGCTGAATATGCACCTAAATTTAGAGTGAATTGTATTGCTCCATCATTAACACAAACACCGTTGGCCGACAAATTTCTAAACAATGAAGCCAAACTGGAAAAAGCAGAAGCACGTCATCCACTTCAACAAGTAGGAAGTGCAGAAAATGTTGCTCAAATGGCAGCCTTTCTCCTCGGAGAAGAAAGTCTATGGATGACTGGTCAAATCCTACATGTCGATGGAGGAATTGGCGATCTAAAAACAAATTAAAGTGGAAAACTACACTGTATTTTGGTTTAGAAGGGATTTACGCATTGAAGACAATGCTGGACTTTATGCCGCCTTGTCGGGGAAACATAAAGTACTTCCCATCTTTATTTTTGATACAGAAATTATTCACAAGCTCCCCAAAAAAGATGCAAGAATAGAAATGATTCATACGGCCTTAGGAACAATATCTGATGCTATGAAGGAGAACAGATGTAACGTAGGAATGTATCTGGGAAAACCAAAGGCCGTTTTTGAATCACTCATCAAACAATTTTCCATAGCAAAAGTGATTACCAATCATGACTACGAACCCTATGCACAAGGACGTGATGGTGCAATGAAAACCTTCTTTGCGCAAAATGGAATTGAATTTGAGACCCACAAAGATCAGGTTATCTTCGAAAAAAGTGAAGTTGTAAAAGACGATGGAACCGCATATAAGGTTTATACTCCCTACTCCAGAAAATGGCTGAAGCGTTTTGAACTGGAGGGCATAACGCACTTTCCATCTGAAGATCTCTTAGACAATTTAGCCGCAATAGAACAACCCACCCTTGATCTACGAGAACTGGGCTTTTTACCTTCGGGAATTGACTATCCTACTTACCGATTCAACAAAAAAATAATACAAGAATACGAGGAAACTCGAAATTTTCCCGCCCTAGACCAAACCTCTCGTACTGGAGCACACTTGCGTTTTGGCACCCTAAGTGTCCGTAAGATGGTGGCTAAGGCTGCCCAAGAAGACAATAACATCTTTTTAAAAGAACTGATTTGGCGTGAGTTCTTTATGCAAATACTGTGGCATTTCCCCCATACGCCAACCCAATGCTTCAAACCAAAATACGAACGTATTGAATGGCGGAACAACGAAGAAGAATTTAAACAATGGTGTGAAGGAAAAACAGGTTATCCCTTTGTCGATGCTGGCATGCGTGAATTGAACGCAACAGGTTTTATGCATAACCGCGTTCGCATGTTGGTAGGAAGCTTTTTGTGCAAGCACCTCTTGATCGACTGGCGCTGGGGTGAAGCTTATTTTGCTGAAAAGCTTCTGGATTATGAGATGTCGAGTAATGTTGGGAATTGGCAATGGGTTGCTGGCTGTGGCGTAGATGCAGCACCTTACTTTCGAATTTTCAACCCCATTGATCAGATAAAAAAATTCGACAAACAACACCAATACATACAAAAATGGGTACCAAACTACCAAGAGTTTAGTTACCCTCAACCAATGGTTGATCACAAATTTGCAAGAGAACGCTGTTTGACCACTTATAAATCGGCTTTGAATGCCTAGAGGAGTCGCCAAAGCGAATCTACCTCAGAAGATATGTCTTCGGTGCCAACGTCCGTTTAGCTGGCGTAAAAAATGGGAACGGGATTGGGATAATGTTAACTATTGTAGTAAGAAATGCAGAAACGAAAAGGGATAGCCCTCGTATGGCTTAGAAACGATTTACGTGCAACCGATCAGCAATCGCTCTACCAAGCTGCGACCAAACACGAACAGGTCATCACTTATTATGCCTTTGATCCAGCTCATTTTACAACCACTGAATGGGGGTTCAAGAAAATAGAGGCACATCGTGCTGAGTTTCTCATCGAAACAGTCACTGCACTTAAAAAAGAATTGGCGGCACACAACATCAGTTTAATCATCGAACAGGAATCTCCCCACAACGGGCTTCCAAAATGGGTAGTAGAAGTTGGTGTCACAGACCTGTATTTTCAAAAAGAATGGACCACCGAGGAACGGGAAGAAGAAGAAAAAGTAATCCGTAATCTTCCGCCACAAATTAACATTCATTCACATTACGATCAGTTTTTATTTCATCCTGAGGACCTCCCAATGCAAGTAGAAGATTTACCCGAGGTCTTTACTGCTTTCCGTAAAAAGTGTGAAAAATATAGTTCTGTTCGTCCTTGTCTTCCCTCTCTTCCAACAATGGCAAATGAGAATCGTTTGGAAAAAACCTTTCATGTTCCAAGTATCAAAGAATTAGGGCTATCTCCTGTAGATAAACATCCACATTCTGCCTTCCCTTTCGCAGGAGGAAGCAAAGCAGCCCAAGAGCGCATTGAGCACTATTTCTGGAAAACAGAAAAGCTGTCATTCTACAAACAGACACGAAACGGATTGATAGGGATTGATTACAGTGCAAAGCTTTCACCTTGGCTGGCCAACGGTTCTATCTCCACACGTCAAATTTATTGGGAAGTCATCGAATATGAAAAACAAATAAAAAAGAATCAGTCCACCTATTGGCTCATTTTTGAGCTCCTTTGGCGCGATTATTTTAAATATATCTCCTTAAAACATCAGGACAAGCTGTTTCACTTAGGAGGGATTTTAGACCGAGAGTATGACTGGAAAAACAGTTCAAGAATATTTCAATCCTGGTGCGAGGGAACCACGCCTGAACCCTTTGTCAATGCCAATATGATTGAACTCAACAAGACGGGGTGGATGAGCAATCGGGGCCGTCAAAATGTAGCCTCTTATTTTGCGAAAAACCTCTTGATGGACTGGCGCATGGGGGCTGCCTATTTCGAGGCTTTCCTCATCGACTATGATGTGCATAGTAATTTTGGAAATTGGCTCTATGTAGCTGGTGTAGGAAATGACCCTAGGGACCGAAAGTTCAATGTAAGACTTCAGGCCGAACGCTATGATGAACAAGGCAAATTCCAACGGCTATGGAACCAAAAAAGTTTATTCGAATGAAACTACGTTTAATTTTAGGTGATCAACTCAGCACAGAACACCCTTGGCTGGAAGAGGTCAATCCTGACGTAATCTACCTAGTAATGGAGATGAGACAAGAAACCGATTATGCACCGCATCACATTCAAAAGGTAGTTGCCTTCTTTGGTGCCATGCGAAACTTCAACAAATCGCTCAAAAGTGCTGGACACAAGACCCATTACCTAACACTTGATGACCCAAAAAACACGCAAAGTCTTACGGAAAATCTTCAATGGTTAATCAACGAATACAGTGTGCATACTTTTGAATATCAGGCACCCGACGAATTTCGCTTGGACAAACAACTCAAGGATTTCTGTGCTACATTATCCATATCAACAGCGATGGAAGACAGCCATCATTTCATGACCTCGCGGGAAGACTTAGCGACATTCTTCAATGGGAAAAAGCAACTTATACTCGAATTCTTCTACCGCAATATGCGCAAGCAATTCAACTTACTGATGGAAGCTGGACAACCAGAAGGTGGCCAGTGGAACTTTGACAAAAATAACCGCAAAAAATGGAAAGGTGATCCAGCTATACCATTCCCCTATCTCCCACAAAAAGAGTCTTTAGTGGCGCTGAAAAAAATGATTGATAAACATGGTGTAAAAACCATTGGACATTTCGATGATGTAACCTTCTATTACCCCTTAAACAGATCGGAAGCCTTAGCTCAGCTTGACTACTTTTGTGGGAAGCTTTTGGTTCATTTTGGCGATTACCAAGATGCCTTACATACCGAGGAAGTAAACCTTTTCCATTCTCGAATCTCATTTGCTTTAAACACAAAAATCATCTCTCCGCTTGAGGTAGTTGAAACAGTTATTGCTTACTACCGTGAAAATAAAGATGGCATTGAACTCTCGCAGGTAGAGGGTTTTGTTCGGCAAATTATTGGTTGGCGAGAATACATGCGTGGCATTTACTGGAAAGAAATGCCTGCTTATGCTGAAAAGAATGCTCTCGACAACCACAATCCCCTTCCAGATTTTTACTGGACCGGAAAAACAAAAATGAATTGTTTGCATCAAAGTATTACCAATTCCTTGGACAATGCCTATGCGCACCACATTCAACGCTTAATGATTACAGGTAATTTTGCCCTCCTGGCACAAGTCGATCCAAGTGCGGTAGACGAATGGTATTTGGGCATTTATGCCGATGCTATTGAGTGGGTGCAGATCACCAATACCCGGGGAATGAGTCAATGGGCAGATGGCGGAATTGTTGCCACCAAGCCCTATGTATCTGCAGCTGCCTACATTCACAAGATGAGTAATTACTGTGATTCCTGTCAATACGACAAAAAGAAAAGGATTGGAGAAGATGCCTGCCCTTTCAATAGTCTCTACTGGAATTTTTTGGATGATAAAAAACAATTTTTTGCCAAAAACAATCGGATGGCCATGATGTTGCGCTTGTTAGAGAAAATTCCTCCGCACGATTTAGCCGAAATAAAAGCTAGAGCGGGTGCCCTTTTAATGAATCCGGATGACTATTAAACAGAACGACATAGCGGTTGTTTGGTTAAAGCGCGATTTTCGTCTTCGGGATCACGGTGCGCTGCATCAAGCCATCACAAATCACCAACAAATTGTACTTCTCTATGTAGCTGAAAATAGTTTAAGAAAAGAAGCACACAGCAGCGAACGCCACTATGATTTTATCAAGCAATCTATTAACGATTTAAATAAACAATTAGTCCCCTTTAATGCACACATCCTTGCCGTTGAGGGAGAAGTGATTCCCGTTTTAGAGAAACTAAACGCAAAAATGAAACTGACTGGCCTTTACTCTCATATTGAGACCGGTATTGGGCTAACATTTCAACGGGATAAAGAGGTTCGAAAATGGTGCAAGCAAAACAATGTTCCCTGGAGAGAAGAGCGCCAACAAGGCGTGTTTCGCGGTATGAAAAACAGGAAACAATGGATTCAGCAATGGTCCGCATTGATGAATAAAGAACAACTTCCATTTCCACAAAAAAATGCTTTTATAACCAACGAAAGCCTTAACACTATAGCAAAAAATTTCACGCCTCTTGATTTAAAAACAAATAGTTCTCCTCTTGTTCAGCCGGGTGGTGAGCAAAACGCACACCGGTATATGGATTCCTTTTTTAACGGACGATATACCACCTATCAGGCCCACATATCAAAACCCGATTTGGCTCGAAAAACCTGTAGTAGACTTTCCCCTTATTTGGCCTTTGGCAACCTATCCATGCGACAAGTATTACAACGAACCGAGGCCGAAAAAGAACAAGGAAAAAGAAGTCAAGGCATGCGCGCTTTTGAGTCAAGATTGCGGTGGCAAGCGCATTTCATTCAAAAATTTGAAATGGAGTGTCGAATGGAATTTGAAAGCATTAATCGAGGCTATCATCGTTTGGAAAAAGCCATCAACCCTACATTTATCAATGCATGGGAAAAGGGATTAACTGGTGTTCCCATGGTCGATGCTGCCATGCGATGCTTGGTTGAAACGGGCTATTTAAATTTCAGAATGCGCGCGCTTGTTGTTTCTTTTTTTGTTCATCAATTATGGCAGCCTTGGCAAGCCTGCTCTGCCTTTTTAGCACAACAATTTCTAGATTTTGAACCGGGGATTCATTTTCCGCAATTACAAATGCAAGCGGGAGAAACCGGAATCAATACATTGCGAATATACAATCCAGTCAAGAATGGCTTAACCCACGATCCTAATGGTTCATTCACCAAAAAATGGATCCCTGAATTAGCCGAATTACCCGATCAATTGGTGCATACACCATGGGAAATAACCGCTTTTGAAGAAGAAATGTATGGCTTTAGATTAGGTGACAACTACCCAAAACCCATCGTAGATATTGACCAACGAAGGAAAGAGGCTTCAGATCTATTATGGAAAATGCAAAAAGATCCATTGGTCTATCAAGAAAGCAAACGAATATTAAGTCGTCATACCCTGGCGAGACGAAAATCAAACCGATCAGCATGAAAAAATCCTTTGAATTAACCCTAGTCCAAGTAGACCGTATCATAGAGATGGCATGGGAAGACCGAACTCCTTTTGACGCTATATTCGATCAATTTGTCCTAAAAGAACAGGACGTAATCACCCTAATGCGAAGAGAATTGAAACGCTCTAGTTTTAATTTATGGCGTGCTAGAGTGCAAGGTCGTAAGACCAAACACCGTAAGTCTCGCGGTGAAGAAGTTGATCGTTTTAGGTGCTCGAGACAACGTGGAATCAGCAACAATAAGGTCGCTAAACGATAAATTTTGTATTTTAGGGAAAAGCCCTATAATATGAAAGGAAACAAAACCCAAAAAACACAGGAAAGTATAGCACTTTTTTTATCGTCTATTGAGGATGAACGAAAACGACAAGACAGCTATTCTGTCCTTGAGTTGATGCGAAAAGTTACCAAGACTGAACCCCACCTATGGGGAACGAGTATCATTGGCTTTGGCGAATACCATTACACCTATGCCAGTGGTAGAGAAGGCGATTGGTTTCTCACTGGGTTTTCACCCCGCAAACAAGCCCTTACACTTTATTTGATGTGTGATCTTAAATATGATAGATTAAATTTTGATGGGCTTGGAAAATACAAAATTGGAAAAGGGTGCTTGTACATTAAACGCCTCAGTGACATTGATCTAACTGTATTAGAAAAGCTCATTGTGGATTCCATCCAAATCATCAAAAAAAAATACAGTTAATTCCCCTTTTGTAGCAGCTCTACGCCCATGCCAATACTCAATGCTTTTTGACGTACCCATTTGGATTGACTTGCACTTCGTGCATACACAGCCTTGCCGAATACTCCAGCAGAAAACAAAAGGTTATTTGAGCCTAAGTCTTCAATCCATTCAATGGAAAAAAAGAAATCATCTTCAATATAGATATCATAAGGGGCTAAGTCAACGATAATAGTTTCCGCAGCATTGGGTATGGAAACGTAAATAGGCTCTGTTAAAATATTTTCTCCTGGAAAACCCTCAACCTCGATATAAACATTGAATCGAAGAATAACATCTTGAATAGTATTTTCTGCAATTGACAACCAGAATTTTTTCAAAAGAGTTGGGCGATTTTTTTTGACACGCACAAACTGTGCTATCTCATTTCCTAAATTATTGGATGTAAAACCAGCAGTAATAAGCTTAGATACTTTGTTATTTCCAATGGTGATTAATTCCCATTTTGCATCCGTAACAACAACCTCTGTTAGTGCCGTTACTTGGGAATGCATTTTCAAGCTTAATAATTTTTCTTGATCCTGCTCAAGAGAAGCAATTGACCTTTCTTCTGAAGCGAAACCAACCATGGAAAAAAGAATACTTGCACTTGACAAATTATCAGGAATTTCAAGTTGATAATAACCTTCTTCATCGGAGACAGTACCAATTCCTTGATCGGGTATACCAATATTAACGTAAGGTAAAGGTGTATTGAACTCAGCATCGTGAATTTGACCAAAAACAAGCTGCTGCGCTTGAAGCGGTAAACACAACAGGAGCAAACAAAAAAGAGTAGGTTTCATTGGATCGATTAGGGGTTACACTTTTTTACAGGCGTTGGATTTTAGCACCTATTTTTTGGAGACGTTCCACAATATGCTCATAGCCTCTATCGATCTGCTCGATATTATGAATCGTACTGGTTCCACGGGCAGAAAGAGCAGCAATCAACAAAGATATCCCTGCTCGAATATCTGGGGAGGTTAGTGTGGCTGCTTTCAGATGAGACTTGAAGTCATGACCAATGATGGACGCTCTGTGTGGATCACATAAAATAATTTTAGCGCCCATATCGATTAATTTATCGACAAAGAACAAGCGGCTTTCAAACATTTTTTGGTGAATGAGGACACTCCCTCTTGCCTGGGTTGCAACCACCAAAACAATACTCAAAAGGTCGGGGGTAAACCCTGGCCAAGGTGCATCAGACACGGTTAGCATAGAACCGTCAATATAACTTTGAATTTCATATCCCTCAGTATGTGCAGGAATATAAATATCGTCTCCTTTTCGCTCTATGGTGAGTCCAAGTTTTCTAAAAACAGCAGGAATTTGTCCCAAATATTCCCATTGAACATTCTTAATGGTCAATTCACTTTTGGTCATAGCAGCAAGGCCAATCCAACTTCCAATTTCTACCATATCGGGGAAAACACGATGGCTTGTACCCATCAAAGCGTCTACTCCTTCTATGCTTAAAAGATTGGAACCAACACCCGATATTTTTGCCCCCATTCTGTTCAACATGGAACATAGCTGTTGCAAGTAGGGTTCACAGGCTGCATTATAAATGGTGGTTGTTCCCGTAGCCAAAACGGCTGCCATAAGGATATTGGCCGTTCCAGTAACAGATGCCTCATCCAAAAGCATATCTACTCCGACCAGTTCTTTAGCTTCAACAGAATAGAAATAATCTTCTCGGTCATAATTAAACTTTGCCCCTAACTTTATTAATCCTTCAAAATGTGTATCAAGTCGTCGACGACCAATCTTATCTCCACCAGGACGAGGAATGCTTCCTCGACCAAAACGAGCTAACAAAGGTCCAACGAGCATAATTGAGCCTCGTAAGCCTTTCCCGTCCAATTTAAATTGATCAGAATACAGGTAATCAAGGTTAACTTCATCTGCTCGGAATCGATACTTACCTGAGCCAAGGTGAGTGACTTTCACACCAAAATTAATAAGTAATTGTATGAGTTTGTTTACATCAATGATGTCAGGAACGTTTTCAATGGCAACCTCTTCTGGGGTAAGTAAAACCGCACATAAAATTTGTAAAACTTCATTTTTCGCACCCTGAGGGGTGATTTCCCCTTTTAGTTGGTGTCCACCTTCAATAATAAATGTACCCATAGAAAAGCTTAATATCGTTTACGGTTGTTTCTGTTTTTACGGGGTTTTACAGCCCCATTACTTTTTGGGCCGTTGCCGTTTTTAGATTTCATGCGCAATAAATCTTGGGTAGACGTCAAGGGAAGTGAATCCTCTTTCAATTTAAGTTTTCCACCTGAAAACTCATCCAAATGTTTGAAAATAACTTGATCATCCACCGTATCTTTGTTCCAGTTCAAGAAACACTTTTTCATGTGATTGGCGATATTAAAGACCAAAGCATCTTTCATTTGACCTTCTTCCCAACCTAAGGCTACATCAATCATACTTTTGATGTTGTTTCCGTAAAAACGGTATTTTGGAAAGTTTTGCGGATAAGCCAAAGGCTCAGGTCGCTTTTCAAACACTTCTTTCTCTGGTTGCTCGTAGGGTGAATCTACATCCAATTCAAAGTTGGACATGATAAACAACTGATCCCAGAGTTTGTGCTGAAAATCTGGCACATCACGTAAATGTGGATTTAAATTCCCCATAACACCAATAATGGCTTTTGCTTTTTTGTTGCGTTCCTCTCTCTCGGGGGTTGCTAACATTTGATCGACCATGATATGCATATGACGACCATATTCAGGTATTATTAACGGTTTCCTTTCGGAATTATATTGAAGTGCTTCCATAAAATGGATTGAAAATTTTTGTGAGAATATACTGTAAATGTACTCTTTTTAATAAAGAACTAAAAACTACAGTGTAATTACTCCTTTAAAGGTTTTTACTTGTTTATAAATAGCGACTATTGCTGCAGGGTTTTCCATAGTGACCAAAACAGATAGGCTTACAAATGTATTCTTAGAAGACTTTTTTCGCGAAAATATTGCATCAGTAGCCAGAAACAAATCGGTTAAAACCTTTTCGTCTACCTCGCCAATACGCACTATAAATTTGAACAAATATTTCCCAGGCCATTCTTGGGAAAGTTGGAGTTGTTCGTGAAATCGTGAATAAAATTCTTCTGGATTTTCTTTTGGGAGCATCTGCTATGCTATTTTTACACAAATATAGTTGAAAAGGAATAGTATCAATTGAAAGTCAAAAAGAAAATTGTTCTCTCTGGGGGACCAGGGAGCGGAAAAACTACTTTAATTAATCTATTAAAAGAACGGGGCTATCGTTGTTTTGATGAAATATCTCGCACTTTCATACAGCGAGGAAAGGAGGATGGGATTGACAATATCTTTAGTCATCAACCCCTAGACTTTAGTAATTTTCTATGGGAAGGTAGAAAAGACGATTACACCTCTGCTAACGCCATCGAATTATCCAACTCTGAAAAACCATGGGTGTTTTTTGATCGTGGCCTACCCGATGTTACTGCCTATTTAAATCATCAGGGAATTGTAAAACAAGATTGGGAAAATCAACTGAAAGAATTTAAGTATGAGCTTGTCTTTTTGATTGCTCCTGTGGCTAACATCTACAAAAAAGACGATTTACGTATGGAAAGTTTTGAAGAATCTTTGGCATTGCACGAGAGCCTTAAAAAGGCGTATCTTGAGATAGGAGAAATCATTGAGGTTCCTTTTTTAATTCCAGAAGAACGCCTTGACTTTATTTTGACGCACTGCCATGACTAAACTTAAAGACCTTTTATCTGAGCACTGGAAAGCAGACGAGTTTCGTCCCATGCAGGAAGAAATATGCACCTCTATTTTAGCCAAAAAAGACACCCTTGCCCTCTTGCCCACCGGAGGGGGGAAGTCGCTGTGTTATCAATTGCCTTCCCTCCTATTTGAGGGACCAACCTTGGTTATTTCTCCGTTGATTTCGCTAATGCATGATCAAGTAGCACAGGCCAACACTAAAGGCATTAAAAGCATGGCTTTCAATGCAAATCAATCCTTAGACAATCAGTTAGACAATGCAGCTTTTGGTCGATATAAACTACTCTATTGTTCACCAGAGAAGGCGCAAAACTCACTTTTCCTCGCCCGATTATCTCAATTAAACATACAGTGCATTGCAGTAGACGAAGCACATTGTATTTCCCAATGGGGGAATGATTTCCGTCCGGCTTTTCGCGAAATCAAAAGCCTTCGCGAGCAACTACCCGAAGTGCCCGTTATCGCTTTAACTGCTTCTGCTACCCCAGCTGTCATCATAGATATTAAAGAGCAATTAGCCCTAGATAATCCCAATGAATTTAAAACATCATTTGCCCGAGAAAATATTGCATTAACCATTGAAAACACCCAGGACAAATATGGCAGTATACTGCGTACATTCCACGGCATTAAAACGCCAGCTATTATTTATTGCAGTAGTAGAAGAGAAACCGAGGAAGTCAATCAGCTACTCAACACCAACGGGATCAAAGCGACCTATTTTCATGGAGGATTAACTGCGCAACAAAAGCAAGACCGATTGTTCGCCTGGCATCAAGAACAAAAACTAGTGATGGTAGCAACCAATGCTTTTGGCATGGGTATAGACAAAGGAAATATTGGCCTTGTGGTGCACTTAACAATTCCCGCAAGCCTTGAACACTATTATCAAGAAATTGGAAGAGCGGGTCGAAACGGAAATAACGCAAAAGCAATTGCCTATTTCAGTCCTGGAGATGAACAACGCCTAATCCAACAATACCTTGGCCAGTTACCAACACCTGAATTCATACAGAAGTGTTATAAATCCCTATGCAATTACTTGATTATTGGGCATGGTGAGGGTATTGAGCAAGAATGGCGACTTTCTTTTCAAGACTTTTGTCGTGCATATAAATTTTCACCCAAGAAAGTAGATGCTTGTATCACTCTTTTTGATCAAGCCAGTATTTTTCATCGCATCAACACAAATCGACAAGATGCCAGTTGTCAAATCATTTGCTCTCCAACACAATTCAAATTAGAATTAGAAAAAGCCCCCCTTTCGCATTCGAAAGTGTTACAATTTATTGGCCGAGAATATGTAGGTGTTTTTGAACGCGAGACCACAATTGACTTAGATCTTATTACACGAAAAAGTAAAGTTTCCTTTTCTACACTTATCGATGTGATGGAGCACTACAAACAACAAGAGCTACTGTCGTTTAACTATGCATCAAGTGATATTCATCTGATTGGAATAAAACCAAGAGATGACAAACACACATTAAATGAATTGCTGAGAAACACAGAACTGATTCATACCACAAAAATAGAAAAAATAAACAGCATGCTTTCCTTTGCCAAACAACAAAATCGCTGTAAACAAAAAGAACTTCTGGTCTATTTTGGCGAGTCGATTACTATATCCTGCAAGCTATGTAGTGCAAACGAATGCGTACCCATAAAGAAAGAAATTCCGATTAAAGACATTGCTGCACAAATTTTGGATTATGTTGAGCAGGGGCCATTAGCAACTCAACAGCTTAAAGTATCTTTACCGCATCTATCTGTGGCTGAACTAGCAGAAGGGTTGGCCTGGCTGGAAAGACAGCAAAAAATTAAAACAAACGCATTGGCGCAAATAATCAAACTATGAGTTTAAAAATTGTTTTCTTGGGTACGCCAGATTTTGCTGTTTCGGTTTTGGCTACTGTAAATAAGTCAAAACACGAAATAGTTGGTGTGGTCACAAACATTGATAAACCAGCTGGGCGAGGAAAACGCATAAACGAGTCGGCAGTAAAAAAATATGCCGTTGAACATAAACTAAACCTACTCCAGCCAGAAAAACTAAAGGGAGTAGATTTTATTCAATCATTAAAAGCTCTAGAAGCAGACGTTTTCATCGTTGTTGCTTTTCGTATGTTACCCAAAGAGGTTTGGTCCATCCCTCGTTTAGGTACTTTTAATTTACACGCGTCGCTACTACCGAATTATCGCGGTGCAGCGCCCATCAATTGGGCAATCATTAACCAAGAGGTAGAAACCGGATTAACGACTTTTTTGATTGATAAAAAAATTGACACAGGAAACCTCCTTTTGCAAACTACTTTAACTATTGATCCTAGGGAGACCGCAGGGAGTTTACACGATTCCTTAGCTGCATTAGGCGGAAGTCTTGTCGAACAAACCTTAGATGAAATAGAAAAAGGAATTTCACCCAAGCCACAAAAAACAAATGGGACAGAAAAAGAAGCTCCCAAATTAAATAAGACAAATACACGCATTGACTGGTCTGCTTCTCTCAAAAAAATAGATGCGCATATTAGGGGGCTATCTCCCTATCCTGTGGCATGGGCAGAATTACATCAAGACGAGAAAATACTGCCCATAAAAATATATGGAAGCGAAGTAGAAATCGCAGAACACGCACATCCATCCAATCAAATTATTACTGACGGAAAATCACTTAAAATCGCGCATCCAGAAGGGTTTTTAATTATCAACGAGATACAACTTCCCAACAAAAGGCGAATGATAGCCTCAGATTTACTCAATGGTTACCAGTTTTCAGCCTCAGCAGAAGTAAAATAGAGTCTTTTTATAAACAATCTGTCTGATTTATTAACAATAAACAGGATTTATCGCTGAAATCCTTTTGTCTTCGGGCAAACAATATATATTTGTGTAAGTCTAAACTGTTAATTTAAAAATAATATTATGAACAAAACAGAATTAATCGATGCAATGGCTGCTGACTCAGGAATTTCAAAAGCTGCTGCAAAAAAAGCATTAGAGTCTTTTTTAGGAAATGTAGGAAAATCACTTAAAGGTGGAGGACGTGTTTCTTTAGTAGGATTTGGTTCTTGGTCAGTTTCTAACAGATCTGCACGCGATGGTAGAAACCCACGTACAGGAGAAACGATCAAAATTGCTGCAAAAAACGTTGTAAAATTCAAAGCTGGAGCTGAATTATCTAGTTCAGTAAACTAAGTTTTTAAGTACATCAATCAAAAATCTCCTTCGGGAGATTTTTTTTTGCCTAATTTTAAAACATGAGCATTAAACTACACAAAGGAAATTTATTGATTGCAGAGCCCTCTATTATTGGTGATGTTTCTTTTCATCGTGCGGTAGTACTGATTAGCGAAATTCATGACAAAGCACCCTTGGGGTTTATTCTTAACAAACCCTTTGATTTTATGCTGTCTGATGTACTACCAGAAGTAAATACAGCCGTTCCATTATACTACGGTGGTCCAGTTGATCCAGATGAACTTTTCTTCATTCACAGTGCTCCCAATTTAATTGATGAAAGTGTCTCGATTGACACAACCTTATATTTTGGTGGCAACATTGACCAAGCAATTGATGCTGTTGAGCAAGGTACCTTAAATGACACAAATGCTCGATTTTTCTTAGGCTACAGTGGATGGTCAAAAGGGCAATTAGCACGAGAAGTAAACCTCAAAAACTGGTTTATTTCACAAAACAACAACGGCAAAAACATCATCTCTCAGCCAACAGAAGAGCTTTGGAAAGATCTTTTGCTTAAAAAAGGGGGAAAATACCTTTTATGGGCAAACACCCCAAATAACCCCACTCACAACTAAGTCATTAAGAAAGTTTATTGAGAAGCAGGGCAAGGATTTTTTTCGTTTGCTCGTTGTTGAAACTCTTTTTTCGGTACTGTCCAACACTATACATTCCTTTGACCCCAGCAAGTACAAAAAATTCATCTGCTTTTTGAATGGAAAAGGGAGAAATTTCTTCCTCAAGTAATTCAAATTCATCACTTTCACTCAAAAGTGTAGTTAAAAGGGTCCGATAAACAGTCTTACGGCAACCAGAGGCAAGACTAGGCGTGGAAATTGTATTCCCTTTTACCAAAAAAAGTGTACCTCTAAGTGATTCTACTAGCTGCTTATCTTCATTCAATACGATTCCATCGGAAAGACTATTTTCATGCACATAAACCCATGCCGTATTTCTCCATTGAGCGTGTACACTTTCAAGGGAGGAAAACAGTCCGCTGGACTGATAGTGATCTTTGTACAAATCAATTGGATGAGAGTCATACTTATACGAAAAATTGCCGCTGCCTTTCTCTGCGCTAACCGAAAATAAACTCGCAGGTATAGGAAGATCTGCAGTTGGCTTGGCAGCAGCTACTACATGTATTTTTACAACGCCATTAAAAGTGGCTGTGTGAACTTTCGTACAGTATTCTAGCAATTGATTTTCCAAATACGCAAGGGTGAAGGTCATGGGAATTTCCATACGCAGAATTCGCATAGAGGCCATTAATCTTAGATAATGCTCCTCCCAAAACAACAATTGCCCATTATTTACACGAATGGTTTCAGTCAGAACGCTTTGTTCCATAAAAGCCGAAAGAATCGATGCTGGAACATCTTGATAGTAAGCATAATGCTTCCCTTGAAATGAATACATAAATTTATGCTGCTCCAAGTACTTGCTTAAGACTATCCACCAAATTTTCCCATAACATCTTGGCTTCATCCAATTCATCTTCGTCCGAGAAATCAGATATCACCAACGAAACATCCTTGGTTATTTCGTCTACTTGAATATTAAACTCAAAGTAATAATCATCTTGATCATCTTCTTCGGTAATCCAACGATACCTTACTTTTTCATTGGTTTTTTTCTTAATGAGTTTAGCATATTCCTCGGTATCATCCCATATAAACGTAAAATCTTCCCCTCTAGAATTAACGTTATCGGCAAACCATTCTGACAGTCCAGAAGGTGTAGATAAGTATTGATAGAGTAACTGAGGTGAAGCGTGGAAATTGATTTCCAACGTAAAAGGAACTTTAGCAGACATAGATGTTTTTGTTAAGGTGCCAATATATTGAAAAAATAGAAACAACCTAAAACAAATTCGTTTTTTTTAAGGTGTATTTAATAACGTTTCTAAGCATTTTTTTTATATTTGCAACCGTTGAAATGGCGAGGTAGCTCAGCTGGTTAGAGCGTCGGATTCATAACCCGGAGGTCGGGGGATCGTGCCCCCCTCTCGCTACAGAATTAAACACCTATTACTAGGTGTTTTTTTTTGCGGAAGATTCTCATCCACCAGAAGCGGACGGGGGGGTCGTGCCTCCCTCTCGCCAAAGAATTAAACACCTATTACATAGGTGTTTTAAAATTACAGAAAAAAACTGGAATAAAATATACGGGTGAAAGAGGTCTGCAATATGCATTTACTCTTTGAATGTTAATTATTTTTGAAGCAACTCCTTTTTAATCAATTGAACTCTATCCTCAATAGACAAACCTCTACCCCTTGATGCGACTAAAACTTCATACATCAAATCCTCAAGTTCAGTTTGATGCACTGGGTTAATTATCTGCCCAAAAGCAAACAGAGCATTCATGCCATTTAATTGTCCCTGTACCTAAAGAAAATCATTAACAACTGAATCGTCTTGGTCACTCTTCTCATTAATTTGATGAAATAAATCATTTAAAAGAATGAAATCATTCAAAATCAAGTCACTTACTTTTGATTCATACGAAGCCTCTTCATCTGAAGCCGATGTCCAATTATATGCTGAGTGTAATGTTATCAATCTTAAATGCTTTTTTTGTATACTTAAATATATTAAATGATATAGAAAAAAACAATAAATCAATAAAACTTATAATCAAATACGAAATAATAATAAAAATAAAGATCAATAACAATTTAAAGATATAAATTGGTGTAAAGTAAATTTTTACACAATTAGTATTTATATGAATGATTTTGACATTATATCATTACAGTTCGGAAATGAACTAAGAAAACTTCGTATTGAAGCTGGTTATAAGAGTTATGAACAATTTGCCTATGACAATGACATCAGTCGAATTCAATACTGGAAAATGGAGAATGGAAACAATTTTACGCTCAAAAGTTTATTAAAAGTCTTGAACGGATTAAATATTAACTTTAATGATTTCATCAATCGTCCTAGCTTGATGTCAATCTCAGAAAATAAATCGAGCAAACGTTTAAATCAAATAATTCAACATTTAAAGATTTCTAAAAAAGAATTCTCTAAGGCCATTGGCTACAAAAACACGACATTGATTAATAATGTATTTACAGGTAGGAATGAAATGTCAGAAAATTTAATCAAAAAGATATTTATTGGGTTCCCCGAATTTAACCCAGATTGGATAAAAACAGGCTCAGGTAAGATGTTACAATAAGTTTTTGTTGCAAAAGAGAATCACCTCTCCGTTGTTATTAAATGGTTGAGTAACTCGATAGCTGCCTGACTGACTTTAGTCCCTGGACCATATACACCCACCACCCCTTTACTCTTCAAATATGCGTGATCTTGTGGTGGAATTACTCCACCAACAATTACTCTAATATCGTTACGTCCATAATCCTTTAAAACATCAATAACGGCTGGAATTAGGGTTTTATGACCAGCAGCTAGAGAAGAAACCCCTAATACATGTACATCATTTTCCACGGCCTGCTTAGCAACTTCTTCAGGGGTTTGAAACAAAGGGCCAATATCAACGTCAAACCCAATGTCGGCATAACTGGTTGCTACTACTTTTGCTCCTCGATCATGACCATCTTGCCCCATTTTTGCAATCATAATTCTTGGTCTTCGACCATTGAGTTGAGTAAATTGGTCACTTAACTCTTTAGCCTGCATAAAATACTTGTCCTGTTTCACTTCTTTCGCATATACACCTGTAAAGGTTTGGATTTTGGCTTTATAGCGTCCAAAAGACTCTTCTATAGCAGTTGTTATTTCGCCTAGACTAGCCCTTTCTCGTGCCGCATTAACGGCTAAAGCTAAAATATTTTGATCACATTTTTGATTAGTTTGGAATTTAGTTGCAGCAAGGGTTAATGCCTTTAGGCTTTTGACCACAGCACTATCATCACGCCTCTTCTTAACACTATCTAAGCGCTGCTTTTGCTGCGCCAATACCTTGACATTATCAACTTCCAGAAATGAAAGAGGCTCTTCTTCCGAAAGCTGAAAACGATTAACACCAACGAGGATATCTTGACCACTATCAATGCGGGCTTGTTTTTTTGCGGCCACTTCTTCAATACGCATTTTTGGAATCCCAGCTTCAATTGCTTTGGTCATTCCTCCCATTTCTTCTACCTCTTGAATTAGCTCCCATGCTTTATTCATAAGTTGATCCGTTAAATGCTCCACAAAGTGGCTTCCTGCCCAAGGGTCAACCACCCGTGTAAGTTGGGTTTCTTCCTCTAAATACAATTGGGTATTGCGCGCAATATGGGCAGAAAAATCTGTTGGTAGAGCTATGGCCTCATCGAGCGCATTGGTATGCAAACTTTGCGTGCCACCTAGAACTGCCGACATAGCTTCAATGGTCGTACGGGCAACATTATTAAAAGGATCTTGCGCAGTGAGTGACCACCCACTGGTTTGGCAATGAGTACGCAATGCCATTGATTTTGAGTTTTTGGGGTTAAATTGTTTTACAAGTTTAGCCCACAAGACTCTAGCTGCTCTTAATTTGGCAATTTCTGTGAAATGATTCATCCCAATACCCCAGAAAAAAGACAATCGCGGGGCAAAATCATCAATTGCAAGGCCAGCATTAATACCCGTTCTAATGTATTCTAAACCATTGGCCAAAGTATAGGCCAATTCAATCTCTGCAGAAGCACCTGCCTCTTGCATATGATAACCCGAAATACTAATACTATTAAATTTGGGCATATAATTTGCCATATAAGAGAAAATATGGGATACAATTTGCATGGAAGCAGCTGGCGGGTAAATAAACGTATTACGCACCATAAATTCTTTTAAAATATCGTTTTGGATGGTCCCTACTAAATCTGCTTGTGCAACTCCTTGCTCTTCTGCTGCAACGATATAAAAGGCTAAAATCGGTAAAACAGCTCCATTCATGGTCATAGAAACAGACATTTTATCCAATGGGATTTGATCAAAAAGACGTTTCATATCCTCCACCGTATCAATGGCCACTCCAGCTTTCCCAACGTCTCCAACTACTCGGGAATGATCACTATCATACCCCCGATGAGTGGGTAAATCAAAGGCTACAGAAAGGCCTTTTTGTCCCATTGCAAGGTTCCGCAAATAAAAGGCATTACTTTCCTCGGCTGTAGAGAAACCGGCATACTGCCGTATTGTCCATGGGCGCTGGACATACATACTTGTATATGGCCCTCGCAAAAATGGTGGCTTCCCAGCACCAAAAGACTGGTGGGGATATTCGCCTGTGGTGAGTTGATTGTCGAATGTTATACCTTCCTGGGTACGAAATCGCGCAAGGTCCTCTTCTTTTGAAGTAGATACTTGATGAATATCTAAATGATCGAATGTCTTTTTCATACGCATTCGGTTAACTTAAATAATGTGTTTCAAGAGGTCTAAACAAGTCTTTCTTGTTCTCCACTCTATCTTCAACTGTTTTCACTTTGGCATTTAAACTTGAAGGGCTCGCAAATTTATTTGTACCGACCAAAATCAACTCTTCTTTTGAAAAACGTTCATCCTCCTCACCTCTAGAATGCTCTATATCCGATTGAAGGGTGTTACTTTCTAATGCCCTTAACCATCCCCCATTTTGCTCAATCTCCAGAAATAATGACCAAGCTTTATCTTTCATCTCATGTTGTAAATTCTCTACATAATAGCTTCCTTCCATTACATTTGGAAGTCGATCAAAATAGCTTTCGTGCTTCAGTAAATGAAGTTGATTCCGGGCAATTCTATCGCCAAAAGCATTGGGGGGATTGAAACGTAAATCATAAGGATGATTCATCACTCTATTTGCTCCACCTAAAACAGCTGACATCATTTCTGTGGTGGTGCGCAAGATATTTACATTATAGTCTGTGGTGGTTTTATTTCGCTGCAAGGGTTCCGCAGTAATGATTAGCTCTGGCATCGAACTGTACTCTTTAATCATCATTTCTGCCAAAGAGCGAAAAGAAGCAAGTTTTGCTAGTTCGAAAAAGTAATTAGTCCCTTGCGAAAGTTGTACATGAATAGAAGAAGGAAAAGCAATAGCTCTTTCCTCTAATAACGAGAGGTAAGCATTCAAATGGGAAAGAGCAAATGCAATTTGCTGCACAATATTTGCGCCCGCATTTGCATACAAAGAAACATTGATAAAAAGGGGGGTATCAGCATTGCTCTCCATAAAAGAAAACCATCTTTCGTGCATTTCCTCGGCAGATAATTTCCAATTGGCCTGCTGTGCATATTGACCGTAAAAATCGACTGCTGATTCAATGTTTCTCAATCCATGCAATTGAGAGAGTACTTTGTGGCTAGGAATTTCCTTGAAAATAAATAAAAAACTGACAGCTGAATTTTTAATAATATCGATCAGTTCCCCAAAATTGTTAGTTTGTTCATTTACAAGAAAATGAATGCAATCGACATCGCTAGAAAGAGCATCATTTACTTGGCTAAGAGCATAGTCAAGATCTCCTTCAATGCAGATACGCTGTGTCACTTTCCATGCAAAAGGAACAGTCGTAATTGACCTTTTCTGCTGGATCGGATTGTTAAAATAAATTGGCTGAACAGCAATTTTTTCTGGACTTATCCATGAAAAAGGTGTTTTGAATTCTGTTACTCCAAGCGCTTTGTTGATTTGCTCTTGCTGCTCCTCAATTGAATACGAATCAAAATCATCAAAAAAAGAATGTTCCATGGGTCAATGTACAATTTCCCAAATAAATCTGGGGCGTGTTTCTTTATAAATGCAATTGAAGATTACCTTTTGCAATATGACGTGATAAAACTATTTTCTGAATCTCAGAAGTTCCTTCATAAATTTGGGTGATTTTAGCATCACGCATCAATCGTTCCACATGATATTCTTTTACATAGCCATTTCCGCCGTGAACTTGAACCGCTTCAACGGTAACACTCATGGCAACTTCAGAAGCTTTTAATTTAGCCATGGCACTGGCATATCCATAGGGAAGGCCTTGATCTTTTAAATAGGCAGCTCGGTAAACCAGCATTCGAGCTGATTCGATTTCCATGGCCATTTCGGCTAACTTGAATGCAATCCCCTGATGCTCGATAATAGGCTTCCCAAAGGCTTTGCGTAAATTGGCATAGCCAGCGGCTAGTTCATAAGCCCCTGTCGCAATTCCCAATGCTTGGGCAGCAATTCCAATACGTCCACCTTCAAGCGTCTCCATGGCAAACTTAAATCCAAAACCATCTGGACCTAGCCTATTCGTTTTGGGCACTTTTACATCTGTATATATAATGGAATGTGTATCTGAAGAACGAATACCTAGTTTATCTTCTTTCACCCCAATTTGGATGCCTTCCCATGATTTCTCTACTACAAAGGCGTTGATTCCTCGATGGCCTTTATCGCGATCAGTTTGAGCGATAACAACATGATAATCTGCTTTCTCACCATTGGTGATCCAGTTTTTTACTCCGTTGAGAATATAATGATCTCCTTTATCAACGGCTGTTGTTTGCTGACTTGTTGCATCGCTTCCCGCTTCGGGTTCTGACAAACAAAAACAACCTATAGCAGTTCCACTAGCCAAGGGGGTTAAGTACCTGTCTTTAATTTCGTCTGATCCGTATTTTTCTATTCCCCAAACAGCCAAAGAATTGTGCGCACTCATGATGACTGCTGCACTAGCATCGACTTTAGAGAGTTCTTCCATTACAAGAACATAGGATAATGTATCCAAGCCACTTCCTCCATAATTTGGAGACGTCATGATGCCCATAAAACCCAATTCCCCCATTTCAGAAACTGTTTTTGTGGGGTACTCCATTTTTGTATCTCGCTCTATAACCCCCTCTTTTGCCTTCTGCGCAAAATTGCGGGCAGCTTCTTGGATCAGTTTATGCTCTTCTGATAAGGAAAAATCCATTTAATTAAATTTAAAATTAATTTATTCTACTAACGGCCGTTGATCGTATTGAAAATCAATGTATTTATTGACAATGATTTACATAACTAAGGACACAAATATTAATACTGGATTGTGCTAAAATAATTGCATTTTTCTATTTATACACCAATTTATTAAATTATTTATTAAATTATTTAATTAGAATAAAATTAATGAAGTTTTAATGAATTAGGGGGACCACAGAAGGAGTTATGTTTACTTTTACCGAGGATGAAAGAAAAGATGAATCAATTTATCGAAAAGTATGGTGAACCAATACGGGAGAGCAAAGGTTGGGCTTTTTACTCTTTACTAATTGTCATCTTCTTGCTACCCATGGGATCTTTCCTTTGCCTATTTGCTCTCTACATTCGCTGGAAAGACATCTTGTTTAAAAACAAAAACTAATTTACGAATTGTATTCTTGAACTTTTGGAACCCTTGAGTTCATAATATAAAACCATAAAGGCGGAACCAATGCCAACAATATTGATGTTGGATACCCAAAAGGCAATTGAGGACTATCTGGTTTATGCGTTAGGTCCTGATATTTCCTCGACGACTTAAAGTGATGATCACTGTGACGCGTTAGTTCATACAAAACAATTCTACCAATGAAATGATTCGAATTCCAAGAATGGTATGTTTGCACGCGTTCATAGCGCCCAGACGGTAACTTCTGGCGCAGCAGGCCGTAGTGTTCTAAATAATTAATTGTTTCAAGGAACAAAAATGACATTATGCCAATACAAACCGCAAAAAACAATGCATTCCAGCCTAAGAGTACAACAATCGTGAAGAGATACAATGCCTGAAAAAGAAGATAAAAAAGCATATCATTCTTTGCACTTAAAAAGCCTTTATTGTGCTGCTTTAGCAATGCCAACTGAATCTTCCATGCATTGATATATTGCTGAGAAACTGACGTTAGCCAAAAATGATATACCGGTTGATTGAATTTGGCTGTAGCCGGATCCAGCGGTGTGGCAACATTCTTATGATGGCCAAAATTGTGCTCAAGATAGAAATGCATATACAAACAAGGCAAAAGCAACAATTTTGAAAGACTGCGTTCAAACAATGATTCGCGATGCCCAAGTTCGTGCGCCACATTAATGGCATTGGTTGCTAATAAGATTCCAAGGGAGAGGGTAATGCCCACATATTCATAGGTAAGCAGGTTTGCTGTTGCCAATACAAACAGGCCATAACCCAAAATAAAAAAAACAAAAGGGATATTTAAATAAAGTAGCAAGTCAAAAAACAAATTCTTCAAGCGGCTATCAGACGATCGGAGTTCTTGGCGGGATTCCATTTTCCTTAACAACAATTCGAGAATTGGAATCAGCAAGAACGTATACAAAGGGGCTGTAAATGTTAAAATTCCTGTGGAAAGAATAGACACAAGTGCGGCTAGAGGCACTGTATAAGCAAACAGATATTTCAAGTCATTCATATCACAAATTTAATGTAAGTTACTGTTTTTATGCATCTAATAAAAACCCTCTACAAAAAACAAGACATAAGTGGAACTCAGTCTAGGCCGATTTATATGATTTATAAAGCACACTGAGTGTCAAACTAGAAACAACCAAGAATATACCAATTAAACTATACATGGTGTAAACTTCCTCGAACCAAAAAACACCGACGGTAAGGGTAAAAACAACTTCAATATATTTGAAGGGCGCAACCTTGCTCGCTTCACCAACTTGAAATGCTTTGGTCATATACAACTGACCGTAATAACCAAATATACCGAGTAAAACCAAAAGAAGTAATTCGGTACTGTTGGGCATTAACCAAGCAAAACCGCAACCAATTGCACCAACAACGGTAGCAATAAACATAAAGTAAAAGACCACTAGAAGCGGGTGATCTTGTTGACCAATCTTTGCAATGAGAATGTACACAATGGCACTAAAAAATGCTGCTGCTAAGACCAAGTTAACTCCAAGCATACTAATACTAGCATCAAATCCCTTAATAAAAACAACTCCTACAAAAGCTAGAAAATAGAAAAACCACTGCAGTGGAAAAATCTTTTCTTTTAGAAATATGACAGCTAAAACCCCACCAAAAATTGGAGCAATGTAACGAATTGTTACTGCAGACCCAATGGGGATATAATGTACCGCTAAAAAAAACAAGCACATGGACGTAACCCCAATCAACCCACGAACAATTAATAAAACAGGCTTATTAGGTCGGAATGATATTTTCCTTGATTTTAAAATAAACGCTGTGATAAGGAGCGTACCTAAAGAACGAAAAAACACCAGCTCAAAGGTCGGGAATTGAATCAAAAACTTAATCAACCCATTCATGCAAGCAAAAGCCATGGTGCTTAAAATCATGTAACGAATGGCGGGTGGTATCTTTTTCAATAGCTAGAATTAGGTACAAAGATCAAAAAATGTAATGAAACGATGCCCATAAAAGAGTATTATTGCAAGAGAATTATGATCGAGCTACTCACAAACACACCTTCACCCTATTTGCTGGCTGCAACAGGAGCTTTCCTGTTGGGCATTGCCAAATCTGGGGTAAAAGGTATAGCCGTTTTTATTGTGGTGCTCTTTGTCTTTACTTTTGATGCAAAAGCATCGACCGGTATTTTAATGCCGTTGTTAATTGTCGGCGATATTTTCGCCATACTATATTATAAAAAACACGCCAACTGGAAGTACGTTTTTCAACTAATCCCTTGGATGTGTATTGGTGTTTTGCTAGGAACCTACGGTGGAAACCTCTTAGATGAGACAACGTTTAAAACAGGGATGGCCAGTTTAATTTTAGTCACAACCTTACTCCTACTTTATTTGGAACGGAGACCGATCAAGGAATTATCAGCGCATTGGACTTTTGGATCGGGTATTGGAATACTAGCAGGCTTTACCACTATGATTGGCAACTTGGCCGGAGCAGTAACAAACATCTATTTTCTGGCCATACGTCTGCCTAAAAATGTCTTTATTGGAACTTCGGCCTATGTGTTTTTCATCATCAATATATTCAAGATTCCATTTCACATTTGGGCTTGGGAAACCATCAGTCCGACTTCCATTCAAATCAGTTTACAATTTGTCCCTTACTTACTACTTGGGTTATTTGTTGGCGTGCGTTTAGTAAAACGAATCAATGACACCACCTATCGAAAACTAATTCTTATCCTTACTGCTATTGGTGCGCTTGTGCTATTCTTTCGCTAGTTTTTCGATTATTTCCTCCACAATTTCAGGATTTAATAAGGTAGAAATATCACCCAATTGATCGGTTTCTCCTGCAGCCAGTTTTCGCAAAATTCGACGCATAATTTTACCACTACGGGTTTTTGGAAGACCAGAGACAAATAGAATTCTATCTGGTTTAGCAATTGCGCCAATTTGCGCAGCTACCTCCGTTCTAATTTCATCAAACAAACAAGGCGTGTAAGAAACAGTATCATACAATATAACGTATGCCATCAGCGCATTTCCTTTTACATCATGCGGATAACCAACAACAGCGCTTTCTACAACAGCAGCGTGCTCATTGATTGCATTTTCGATTGGAGCAGTCCCTAAATTATGCCCAGATACGATAACAACATCGTCCACCCTACCGGTAATACGATAGTTTCCATCCCTATCACGAAGGGCTCCGTCCCCGGGAAAGTAGCGCCCATTGAAGGCTGAGAAATAGACTTCTTTGTAGCGCTGATGATCTCCATATATGGTTCGCGCAATTCCTGGCCATGGGTAATTAATGGTCAAAATGCCTTCCGCTTCTTTTTCCATGATTGGATTTCCTTTGTCGTCAACCAGGGCCACTTGAATTCCAGGGAGGGGTTGTGTAGCATAAGTAGGCTTTTGTGCAGTCACTCCTGCTAATGAAGAAATTAATATCCCTCCAGTCTCGGTTTGCCACCAAGTATCAACAATAGGTACTTTCTCTTTACCTATGTTTGTGTTGTACCAATTCCATGCTTCATCGTTAATGGGTTCACCCACAGACCCCAGTACTTTCAGCGAGGAAAGATCATAATCGTCAATTAATTTTGTTGGATGCTTTGCCAAGGCACGAATAGCCGTTGGGGCAGTATAAAACTGAGTTACTTTGTGCTTTTCACAAATCTCCCAAAAACGATTCCATTTAGGATAAGAAGGCACACCCTCAAAATGCACCGAGGTGGCACCACAGGCCAAGGGGCCATATACCATGTAACTGTGTCCTGTAATCCACCCAATGTCAGCCGTACACCAATAAATATCGTCTGGCTGATACTGAAAAACATTCATGAAAGTATAAGCCGTATAGACCATATACCCTCCACAAGTATGCACCATTCCTTTGGGTTTTCCTGTAGAGCCAGAGGTATATAAAATAAACAACGGATCTTCTGCATCCATAAGTGTTGGGACGCATTTTTCGGAAAGACCGTCTATAAAATCATGCCACCAAATATCCTTTCGATTATCCCAATCTACCGTTTGAAAGGTGCGTTGAAAAACAATACATTTTTTCACCGTTTCACATTGGCGCAAGGCTTCATCAGCAATGGTTTTTAGTGGAATTTTTTTATTTCCGCGAAAGGCACCATCGGTGGTAATTAACAGAGTACATCCAGCATCATTGATACGTGCGGCAAGGGCTGCTGAAGAAAAACCAGCAAAAACGACCGAATGTACTGCTCCTATTCGAGCACAAGCCAAAGCAGCTATGGTTAACTCGGGCACCATTGGCATATAGATACAGACCCTATCCCCTTTTTTGATTCCTTGGTTTTTTAAACCATTGGCAAAACGACAAACAGCATCAAGTAAATTTTTATAGGAATAACGTTTTACAGCATCATCAGGATCGTTGGGCTCCCATATAAGTGCTTCCTTATCTGGATGAACAGCAACATGCCGGTCCAAGCAGTTTTCTGTAATATTTAGTTTCCCATCAACAAACCACTCCGTAGAAGGAATAGCCCAATCGTGTTTCAAGACCTCCTTCCAAGGCTGTTGCCATTGAAAAGTTGAGGCGATCTCTGCCCAAAATTCGGTTGGATTATCGATAGAATGGCGGTAGGCTTCTTGGAAGGCCTCTGGGCTTTCTAGTTGAAAATCAGGGAGTTTCTTCATTCATTTATTTCTTAGTTTGCTCAAGATAGAAAAATAGATTTCAAAGCCTTCTACATTCTAAAAAAAGATGTTAAATTGTTAAAAAAATCATGCTTCCAAAAGGTCATAAACTCAACAGCATACTCTTTATTAAATGCCCATGCTGCCATGAAGGTAACTTCATTCAACGTAAGGTCTATAATTTAAGTTGCTTTACGTCTGTAAGAAAAACCTGCCTTGTTTGCGCACTCAATTACCACATGGAGACTAGTTTCTATACAGGCTCTATGTATGTTGCTTATGCGCTTGGAGTTGCTGTAATGATCGCTGTTATTGTGCTAAACCATTTGCTTTTTGAAACCTTCTCCTTTCTTCGTACATTCTGGATAATCCTTGGCGTTTTGATAGCCTTAGGCCCATACCTCAATGCACTATCAAAAATTGTATGGGCAATTCTCTTTTTCAAGTATGACCCCAATTGGAAGGAGAAATAGACTAGCCCTTTTTTAGCTGAGAAATCACCTTTCCAATCATCGCTTCATCTAAACCAAAAGTGGGATGATTAAATTTTGAATGAAGCTCAGCATCCTCCCGTTTTTTCGCAGAAAGATGAATCCACTCAAAATCATGGGAAGCAAATAAACCACAGTTAGCAGCATTAATACCACCTCCAGGTAAAATAAACACGCGGTTCTTCATTTGTTTTTGCCAATTGGAAAGCACTTCAATACCAGCCGCCGCCGTAGCATACTGTCCAGAGGTTAAAACCCCGTCAAAACCAATACAACTAAGTTCTTTTAATGCTTCCTCGGGCTTGTTTACTTCATCAAAAGCACGGTGAAAAACCAAACGCGTATTTACCAACTTATCTCTTAGTTGCTGAAGAAAACTTAATGGGAGATTCATTTCGCGGGTCAACATACCCGTAACGATACCCGCAACGCCCATGGAATCAAAATACAGACAATCGCGTTCGATACAATCTAACTCCTCTTCGGTGTAGAAAAAATGACCACTACGCGGCCGCACCAAAACATGGATAGGGATAATCGATATTTCTAAGGCCTTTTCAACAAAAGCAATGGAAGGGGTTAAACCGCCACAACCTATCTCCACACATAGTTCTACACGGTCAACCTTCATGGATTGCACGGTAATTAGGTCTTCCAATCGATTGATACATACCTCTATTTTCACAAATTAATACTTAAGATTAGTTCTTTACTATTTAGGAAAGATAAGTAGATTTTAATACATTGTTGGACATGAAACGTAGATCCTTTATAACAAAAGTTGCGATTGCTGGTAGTCTTCCTAGTTTAGCACCAAAATCACTTTTTGGTCAAGACAAATCGACTCCTGTTATTGATGGACCAATCGCTGTATGCACATGGAATTTTAAGGACGCAAATGCTGCTGCAGGCAAAGCCTTAATGAAAGGGGAAGATGCCCTTAGTGCAGCCATAAGTGCTGCAGAAGTAGAAGAGGAAAACATCGACAACTCTACAGTTGGTTTAGGTGGAACTCCAGACAGAGATGGCCGAGTAACCTTAGATGCCTGCGTTATGGATCACAACGGGAACTGTGGTGCCGTTTTAGCTGTTGAAAATGTAGTACATGTAGCTGCTCTTGCACAAGATGTAATGGAAAAAACCCCTCATGTAATGTTGGCTGGTCATGGTGCGGAACAATTTGCCCGATCCTTGAACTACCCCAGCACACCCCTATTAACAGCTGAACGAAAAAAAGCGTGGGAAAAGTGGAAACACGAAGCCCGTTATCAACCCATCATCAACATTGAAAATCATGATACCATAGGTGTTTTGTGCAGAGACAAAGCCGGAAACATTAGTGGAGCATGCAGTACGAGTGGATTGGGGTATAAGATGAATGGTCGCATTGGTGATTCATCGATCATTGGCTCAGGTTTATTCATTGACAATCAGGTTGGCGGTGCAGTAGCCACCGGTATGGGCGAAGAAGTGGTGAAGACCGTGGGGAGTTTTTTGATTGTAGAATTGATGCGACAAGGCAAAACACCTCAAGAAGCCTGCGACGAAGCCATAAAACGTATCCTGAGAAAACAAGTGGGAAAATCCAATTTTCAAGTAGCCTATCTCGCACTTGATAAGCAGGGGAATATTGGTGCTCGATCCATACATGAGGGATTTTCATACATGCATTTCAACAACAACATTAACCAAAACATTAACGTACAACCGATTTAATTTTTTTGATGAAATATATACTTTCCATAGACGCCGGAACCACAAGCTCTCGTGCAATTTTATTTGACAAGCATGGACAGGCGCAGGCAACTGCACAACACGAATTTCCGCAGTATTTCCCCAAAGAAAGTTGGGTAGAACACAATGCAAAAGAAATTTGGTCAACCCAATTAAAAGCCATTAAAGAAGTCATTGCATCGCAGGGCATAACATTGGATGAGATTGGTGCAATGGGAATCACCAACCAACGAGAAACAACAGTGATTTGGGATAGAAAAAGTGGAGAACCTGTACACAATGCTATTGTATGGCAAGATCGAAGAACGGCCTCCATTTGTGATACATTACAAACACACGCATCCACTTTTTTAAGCAAAACAGGTTTGCTATTAGACGCTTACTTTTCTGGCACAAAAATCAAATGGATACTGGACAGCAATCCCAACCTAAGAAAACGCGCGGAAGCAGGGGAATTGGCTTTTGGCACAATTGACACCTGGCTGATATGGAACCTCACCAAAGGAAAGACACATACCACAGACGTCACCAATGCCAGTCGAACTTTACTCTTTAACATCTATACACTTGAATGGGATACAGAATTACTTCGCCTTCTCAATATTCCCGTTTCCTTACTTCCCAAGGTAGTAAGTTCCTCTGAGGTAGTTGGAGAAACCGAGGCCTCAATACTAGGAAAAGCAATTCCAATAAGCGGCATTGCAGGCGATCAACAAGCTGCGTTATTTGGGCAATTATGCATCAACCCTGGAGATGTTAAGAATACGTATGGAACGGGTTGTTTCTGCATCATGAATACAGGGGAAAAAGCGGTGGTTTCACAAAACAAAATGCTCACTACCATTGGATGGCAGTTGAATGGAAAAGTCACCTATGCATTGGAAGGAAGTGTGTTTATTGCTGGCGCATTGGTTCAGTGGCTACGGGATCAATTACAAATTATTAAGGCTGCACCAGACATTGAAGCCTTAGCCAATACAGTTGAAGACAACGGAGGAGTTACTTTTATCCCTGCTTTGTCTGGTTTGGGGGCTCCTTATTGGGACCCAGAGGCCACAGGTGCCATTATGGGCATTACCCGAGGAACACAAAAAGGTCACATTGCTCGAGCTGCACTGGAAGCCATTGCTTTGCGATCTAGAGATATTATCATTGAAATGCAGAAAGATGCAGGCGTTTCGTTTGATCGCCTAAATGTAGATGGTGGAGCCAGTAACAATGATTTATTGATGCAAATTCAAGCCAACGTTTTGAATAAAAAGGTCATTCGCCCAGATACGACAGAAACCACCGCATTGGGAGCAGCTTTTTTTGCAGGCCTGGCTGTTGGTTTTTGGAAAGATGAGAAAGAACTCCAGACCATTTGGAAGGAAAACAAAGTCTTTCATCCAATCAACGATCCCACAACCCAAGGGTGTATTGAACGCTGGGAAGAGCGCATACCCAAAGTATTAAAAAGCAAATGAAAAGAGAAGAGCATTTAGCCAAAATTGACGCCCGCAAAAAACCTTGGGACGTTCTCATCATTGGTGGCGGAGCCTCTGGTCTTGGCGCGGCTGTTGATGCTGCTAGTCGTGGATACAGAACGCTTTTACTTGAAAAATATGACTTTGCCAAGGGAACATCCTCAAGAAGCACCAAGCTGGTGCACGGTGGGGTGCGCTATTTACAAAATGGCGATGTTTCCTTGGTGATTGAAGCATTAAAAGAACGTGGAATCATGCGGAAAAACGCACCCCACTTGGTCCAAGACCTCAGTTTCGTCATCCCATCATATGACTGGTGGAACAGTCCGTTTTATGGAATTGGCTTAAAAATATACGACATGATGGCGGGGAATCTCGGCTTAGGCCCCTCAACCCTCCTCGATCGCGACGAAGCCATTGCGCTTATTCCTAATGTAAAAAAGAAAGGTTTACGTGGCGGAGTCATATATCACGATGGGCAGTTTGACGATGCACGGATGGCCATTAGTTTGGCACAAACAGCCGAAAATCAAGGAGCAAGCTTGCTCAACTATTTCTCGGTGACTGGAATGAATAAAGAAAACAATATGATTAACGGTGTTCAAGCGAAAGATGAACTTAGCGGGAAAACGTATTCCATTGAAGCCAAGGTAGTCATTAATGCTACAGGTGTTTTTTCCGATGAAGTCATTCAAATGGACCAACGCTATGCTAAAAAACGCATTGTACCCAGTCAGGGAGTGCATATTGTATTGGACAAACGTTTTCTTAGCGGACCCCATGCCATTATGGTTCCTCACACTTCAGACGGGCGAGTTCTTTTTGCCGTACCTTGGAATGGTTATGTTGTTGTTGGTACCACAGACACTCAAATCAAAGAGGCTCTAGTGGAACCCATTGCACAAGAAGAAGAAATTCAGTTTATATTAGACAATGCCGGGATGTATATGACCACACCACCTACGCGAAATGACATTAAAAGTGTTTTCTCTGGGCTTCGGCCTCTAGCAGCCCCAGAAAACGACGGAAGTGCTACTAAAGAGATTTCTCGTCACCACAAAGTTATTGTAAGCACTTCAGGCTTAGTCAGCATTCTTGGCGGGAAATGGACCACTTATCGAAAAATGGCGGAAGACATTATTAACACTGCTCAATCTGTTGGTGGATTACCGGAACGTGGGTGCATTACCCATAATCTTCCTGTACATGGATACGATTATAATTCTGATTGGACCAATCCACTGCATGTCTATGGTGTAGATATTGATAAAATCATCAAGCTTGAACCGGAGGGAAACACTTCTTTGAGTAAAGAAGTTCATTTGACCAAAAATCAGGTCATATGGGCAGTACGAGAAGAAATGGCCATGACCGTTGAAGATGTTCTTGCACGTCGTACTAGAGTGCTTTTTCTCAATGCATCAGAAAGCCTTATTTTAGCACCAACAGTAGCTGCCATTATGGGGAAAGAAATGGGAAAAGACTCAAGCTGGATTGCCACACAAATTGAAAATTATACTACTTTAACACAAAACTATTTAATGAAATGATGACTCCATTTATCGCTGAATTTATCGGCACCAGTTTATTGCTCCTTTTGGGAGCAGGCGTAGTGGCCAATGTAAGTTTAAAGAAAACTTATGGAGAGGATCAAACCCCCTTATTACTAATTACAATTGCCTGGGGTTTTGCCGTCTTTGTTGGCGCCTATGTGACAGGGCAATTTAGCGGGGCTCACCTCAACCCAGCAGTAACCATTGGGTTAGCTATTATTGGAAAATTTTCATGGAGCTTGGTTCCCACCTACCTCCTTGCCCAACTTTTGGGCGCAACGTTTGGCAGTTGGTTATGCTATCTTTTGTATATCGATCATTACCGTGAAACAGAAGATGAAGACACCATACGCGGAACTTTTTGTACTGCACCAGCCATTCGCAATTACAAGAATAACTTCTTTAGTGAAGCCCTTGGAACCTTTGTCCTTGTTTTTGGTATATTTTTTATCGCTTCCCCAAACATCGTAATTGATGGAGCAGTTACACAAAATTTTGGCATTGGGTCTTTAGAATCTCTACCTGTCGCCATATTGGTATGGGTGATTGGAATGGGACTTGGTGGGACAACAGGTTATGCCATCAACCCAGCACGTGATTTTGGGCCACGTTTAATGTACCAATTACTACCTAGAAAGAATAAGAGAGCTGACTGGGCGTACAGCTGGATTCCTGTGTTTGGCCCCTTTACAGGAGCCGTTGTTGCAGGATTGATCTACAATGTACTAATGGCTTAATTATTTTGCCACGTTTACCGCTCTTGTTTCACGAATTACTGTCACTTTTACCTGTCCGGGATAGGTCATATCCGTTTGTATTTTCTGAGAAATTTGGAAGGAAAGCTCTGCCGCATTGTTATCGGAAACCTTCTCGCTTTCAACTATAACACGCAACTCTCTACCTGCCTGAATGGCATATGCCTTGCTTACCCCATTGAAATCTATAGCAATTTTTTCGAGGTCTTTTAAACGTTGAATATAGCTATCCAATACTTGACGTCGTGCACCAGGACGGGCGCCAGAAATAGCATCACAGACCTGTACAATTGGAGACAGTAAAGAAGTCATTTCGATCTCGTCGTGATGTGCTCCAATTGCATTACACACTTCGGGCTTTTCACCGTACTTCTCCGCCCATTGCATTCCCAAAATTGCGTGTGGTACTTCTGTTTCTTCTTCGGGAACTTTCCCAATGTCATGTAAAAGTCCAGCACGTTTTGCCAATTTAGGGTTGATGCCTAACTCTGACGCCATTACACCGCATAGCTTAGCCACTTCACGGGAGTGCTGTAATAAGTTTTGTCCGTAGGAAGAACGGTATTTCATCCGACCAACCATTTTAATCAATTCTGGACTTAATCCATGAATTCCAAGGTCAATGACTGTGCGTTTTCCAACTTCTATAATTTCGTTTTCTATTTGATTTGTCGTTTTCTGAACCACTTCCTCGATACGCGCAGGGTGGATTCTTCCATCGGTCACCAAACGGTGTAAAGACAAGCGAGCGATTTCACGGCGCACAGAATCAAAACAAGACAAGATGATTGCTTCGGGAGTATCGTCTACAATGATTTCTACCCCTGTTGCAGCTTCAATTGCACGAATATTTCGTCCTTCTCTACCAATAATTCTTCCTTTAACATCGTCAGAATCAATATTAAAAACAGAAACACAGTTTTCTACGGCCTCTTCAGTTCCAATTCGCTGAATAGTGTTAATGATTATCTTCTTGGCTTCTTGTTCTGCCGACAACTTGGCCTCTTCAACGGATTTCTGGATGAAAGACATAGCCTCAGTTCGCGCAGCATCTTCCAAAGAAGAAATCAACTCTTTCTTTGCATCTTCTGTACTCAAACCAGAGACAACTTCTAGCTGCTCTTGGTAACGTTTTTCCGTCTTTTCCAATTCCGCTTTTTTGCGGTCGATATTTTGGATACGTTGATCATAATTGGTGGACTTTTGTTCCAATCGCTCATTAATGCTCTTGGTTTTTGAAAGTTCTTTATTTAGGTTACTTTCTTTTTCTCGTGCACGTTTTTCGGTTTCTTCAACCTTCTTTTCGCGGCTTGAGATGGCTTTTTCATGTTCAGACTTGAGTTCAATAAAGCGCTCTTTGGCCTGTAACATTTTGTCTTTTTTAATTCGGTCCGACTCTTGGTGGGCCTTTTTAATGATACGTTTGGCTTGATGTTCACTCTTCTTAATGCGCGAACCAGCCTTGGTACGTTGAACTATCTGTGAGCCAATTAGACTGAGTAAACCTCCGCCAATTGCTGCACCTATAATGAGTATTGTTGTTGTCATTTGAATAAAAATTAAATCAAAAAAGCCTGCATCAGTTTAGGATTTGTATAAACTCCATAATTACAGGATTGCGGCTAACCTATGGATCAAGGATCTGCTCAGGGCAGCATGCTTTTACCATATGGACTCACCTCTTTTAAAAAAAAGTTCGTTGAGTTTATCAAAAAAGTAAACTAATACAGGCAGTATTTGTATTATCTATGTAAAGAACGGATCAGAAAGCAGCCATATGCTCGTCTATCATCCCAATGAGATGAGTTAACGTTGCCTTATCTATAGCGGTACTCTCTTTTTCGTTTTTGCGGCTTTGCTCTATTTTAGTAGCATACTGTAGGGCACACATGGCCAATACATCTTGCTTATCACGCACCGCATAGCTTTGTTCCAACTGTTTGATCATTGCTTCAATCTTTTTGGCCGAAGCGCGCAATGCTTCCTCCTGTTCTGGAGCAACCGACAAAGGATAAACCCTGTCGGCTATGGTCAATTTTATTTTTAACAATTCACTCATCAATTCTATCTACGCTATCTGATTCAATTGAACAATGCAAGCATCGACTTCTTGAATTAACGTATTGATTTTATTTTTGGTTGTTACATTACTTTGGTCACTGCCAAGTAATGAGTTGGCTACGGCAAGCGAATCATTTTCATTCTTTAGCACCTTATTCTCTTCAACTAATTTATGCTGGACACTTTTACATTCTTCCAGTTGATGACGAAGTGACTCGATTGCGTAATGGTTGTCTTTTAATTTATTCAACAACAATACAATGTTTTGCTCGAGGGTGGCTAAGCTTTGATTTGATTCATCCATAGGCCTTCATTACTCCTATTCCAAAGATAAGGAATTTTACCATAGGGGGGATTCTATCCCGCAATTCAATTTTAATTTTAACAGAATTTTTAGGCTTTTAAACACCCTTGTCTAAAACTTGCTTTGCTTTCATTGCAAGGGACTCTGGAACAAAGAAATAATCGTGGTGATAGGCCGCAACTACATTACACGGGATATCGTGTTGAGCCAACACCTTACTTACACGGGCAGTAATGCCAACAACCGTCAAGGCAGTTGGGGTGTCAAGCCTTATACAGCGGCAGGGGAAACTGAATTCGAGGGCATTTTTTTCGGCTGCTTCTTTCTGTAAAATATAGGTCTCAGCCTCCGCTTCCCTGAAAGACATGAGCGGGAGGATATCCGAACATGTTTTTGTCGAATACACATAAACGCCCGGTAATAATACAAATTCAAGGGAAATATTCATGCTTAAAGTTACATTTTTTTCTATATTTAGAATACCCATATACCAACTCCCTACAAATCAATTTGTTTGGTGGATATCCCTACCAACACTCAAAAAAACATCAAAAGCCTTTAAAAAAGACGGGGTGTTGTCATCCTTTTGGTCTCCAACATGGAATGGCAAATGCACAGGTGAGTTCGAGTATTCTTGGGCTTTCCATTGCTGAAACAGGGAAAAACCAAAGCCGATGTTTCAGAAATTTTGGTGTGTGCTTCGACAAGCTCAGCAACCCAATTCTTCATTCCTAATTCTTAATTCTTAATTTTTAATTAATTTCTGGCTAATGTGTCAAAAAATCTTGGTAAAAAAAAGCCCCTTCCATTAAGAAGAGGCCTTTTGTGTTAGCTAGTCTATTTATTTCGAAACATTCTTTTCATATTGCACTACACGAGTAATCTTTCCTTCCACATTAAAGTAAAACTGTTCGACCATTTCCTTGTCCCAAACAGTCCCATCTTTCATGTTACGGGTTTCTCTTGAATTAACTATTACTCCAGAACCAGGATCTGTATTGTAAATTTTCAATGGAACAATCGAATAGGGTGTCCATTGAATTGAGCTATAGGGATCAAAAACACTGTCCCATAATTCAGCTGTAAAAGTAATCATTGAGCCATCTGTAGCTTCTACAACTGCATTTTCTGCAAAGAATGATTGGCAGGTTGCACTATCCATGGCATTGTAAGCAGCTATTAACTCCTCCAATTTTTCGACTTCTCCACGATTGGAGAATACCAATTTTCTTCCGGTGTAATCGCTTTTTGTTTTTCCAAAGAATTTTCCACCAACAGGCAAGCCAAATTCGTTGGTAGGATAATTTCTACTCCATTGGGAAAAATCGGAAATTCTGCCATCTTTGTTAACTACAAAAACCTCCATTAGGCTCTGTTTTTGTGTTGAACCATTGACCCACTCGCGATCTTCGACCGACCAGCTCAAAACCTGAGTTCTGTCATCGCCTTTAATTTTCACAGGAATCATTACCCAAGGGGTCATCTTTAGCATGGAGGTTTCGGCATGCCACTGACGCGAAAAGTCTCCATTCTTGTCTTGCATATCTTTCGTATAGAATGTAAGCTCTTTTTCAACATCACCACTATTGTAAGCTTCAATAGAAGCTAAAACAGTTTGCATGGCTTCATCTTCGCCAAAAACCATTGGTTGACCTTTAAACGCATCGTCATTCATCCACATTCCAGCAGATTTAATTTTCTGTGCCTGCACTGTTCCACAGAATACCATAATAATAATTAAAATGTTTTTCATTTGAATATAGTTTATATTTGTATCATAAAAAAGTAAGCAATTAATTTCACTTTAGACCATATGTTGCACCGTTATATATTTATTATATTCTTATTGGGAAGCTTTTTATCTTGTTTTAACCCTCAACAACCCAAAATAATTGCACTACCAAATACCGTGGAAGAGACCTCTGGTCTCGCTTCTACGGGAGAAGATTTTATTACCCACAACGATTCTGGAGATGATGCCAAATTATACCGCATTAACAAGCTGGGAGAATTGGTGAACACCTACCCCATTGTTGGTGCGCTCAACCGTGACTGGGAAGACTTGGCGCAAGATGACTCACTCTATTACATTGCCGATACAGGCAACAATTATGGAAAACGAAAAGACTTAACGATCTATCACGTTGATAAAAATTTCATGCTCCAAGATTCCATTAAAATTCGCTATGCGAAACAAGATTCATTCAATAAAAACAAGAAAACTAAATACGATGCTGAAGCATTGATTGCTTATGGCGATTCTCTTTTAGTTTTTTCTAAGAATAGAAAATCATACAACTCTCAACTATATGCTTTTCCAAAAAAAGCGGGACAATACAGCCTCACAAGTTTAAAAAAAATCAAGGTCAATGCCCTGATTACGGGAGGTGATTACTCGGCAAAATCAAAACGCATGGCATTAACAGGCTATTTACCCAACCGATCGCAATACCTGTTTATTGCTGACAATTTCTCATTAGCAACAATAGATGATATTGAGTTTACGCGCTATCGGTTACCCCTAAAACAAGCGCAGGTAGAGGCGGTTAAAATTTTAGATAACGACTCCATCTGGATTAGTTCTGAAGGGGAAGGCAGCGCCATACCATTTCTACAAAAAATAGACCTCAATAGTTTGAGACAAGAATAAAGACCATTACTATGCAACGAAACACCATTTTATTTTCCACAAAATCGTACATAAATACTGCCCTGTTGTTGGGACGATTAGCGACTGGCTTCCTTATGGTCAAACTTCATGGTTGGAGTAAATTGATGGCTGGAACGTATCGCTGGGAGGGTTTAGGCAGTAAATTAGCACAAACCATTGGTCTGGATTTCATGTCCATTCCACTTGGGTTCATGGCCAGTTTTGCTGAATCGATTGCGGCCATTCTACTAATTCTAGGATTAACCACTCGACCCGCGGCATTTTTAATCGCTTTCACCATGATGATCGCCAGCATAAAAAAATTAGAAGGCGGACTCAAAGCGGCTGAACTACCCCTTTTGTTTTTGTTACTATCCCTAATAATTCTTTTATGTGGTGCAGGTAAATACAGCTTAGATCATCGTATCTTTCGAAAGGAAAAATAAATGTACGAATGAATTTACTCTCAGTAGAAGGAGTCGGAAAAACCTATCAAGATCGCCCCATATTTAAAAACATATCGTTTGGTATCAATCAAGGGCAAAAAATAGCCCTGATTGCTAAAAACGGGACTGGAAAAACAACCTTGCTGAAAATCATTGCTGGAGACGACGCTCCAGATAAAGGAGAAGTCAATCAACGCAAAGGAACTCGAATTGCCTATTTAGCACAAGAGCCTGTTCTAAATCCAATCTTTACGGTGGAAGAATGCATTCTTCAATCCAACAGCGAAATTATGCAGGCTATTGGTCGCTATGAAAAAGCACTAAATAACCCGCAAGATGAAGAGGCTTATCAATTGGCTTTCGAAGCCATGGATCAACACCAGGCATGGGATTTTGAAACCCAATACAAACAAATTTTATCGAAATTAAAACTCGATCAACTCCAAGCCAAAGTAGGAAGCTTGTCGGGAGGCCAGCGAAAGCGCATTGCATTGGCCATTGTACTTTTGGAAAAGCCCGATGTCCTCATACTCGATGAACCCACCAACCACCTCGACCTTGAAATGATTGAGTGGCTCGAAGCCTATTTTGCTAAAGAGAAGTTCACCCTTCTCATGGTGACCCACGACCGTTATTTCTTGGAGCGCGTGTGCAATGAAATTATCGAATTGGATGAAGGGAAATTATATACCTATAAAGGGAATTACTCTTACTACCTCGACAAACGCGATGCACGAATCATACAAGAAGACGTTGAGGCCCACAAAACAAAACAAAGCTTTAAAAAGGAATTGGAATGGATGCGTCGTCAACCCAAAGCACGAACCACCAAATCCAAATCGCGGATAGAGGACTTTAAAGTTATTAAAGAAAAAGCCCACCAACGCAGGCAAGAGCACGAGGTTCAATTGGAAATCAACATGGAACGCTTGGGAACCAAAATGATTGAAATGCACAAGGTGGGAAAAGCCTATGGTCATAAAATCATTTTGGATCAATATGACTATACCTTTCAACGCAACGATCGCATTGGTATTATTGGGAAAAACGGAACAGGAAAATCCACCTTCCTTAATTTAATTACAGGGACGGACCATCCCACCAACGGAAAAATTGTGTTGGGAGAAACCGTTAAGTTTGGTTATTACACCCAAGGGGGAATTACCATTAAGGAGGGACAAAAAGTAATTGATGTAATTCGCGGATTTGGGGAGTTTATTCCCCTAAAAAAAGGGCGGAAAATTTCTGCACAGCAGCTGCTAGAACGCTTTCTTTTTGATCGCAAAAAGCAATATGACTTGGTAGAAAAACTGAGCGGTGGAGAACGCAAACGTCTTTATCTTTGTACCGTACTCGTTCAAAATCCCAATTTCCTCATCCTAGATGAACCCACCAATGACTTAGACATAGTAACGCTCAACGTACTCGAAAGCTTCTTGATGGACTTCCCTGGCTGCTTAATTGTTGTGTCGCACGATCGTTATTTTATGGATAAAATTGTGGATCACTTATTTGTTTTTCGTGGAGATGGAGTCATTGAAGACTTCCCGGGAAACTATTCTGATTTCCGTTCTTATGAGGACAGTCAACCCAAACTTGCAGAAAAAGAGAAAAGTAGTGGCGAAAAGAAAGAGTGGAAAACACCAAAAACGACGGCCAACACACTTTCCTTCTCAGAGCAAAAAGAGTACAATCGATTGGAAAAAGAAATTGCCCAGCTAGAAACAGAAAAAGAAGGCTTAGAAAAACAATTTATGGACACTCGTTTAGCACCAGAAACCATCACTGAATTATCTATTCAACTCAATGCGTTGACCGGCACCATAGAGCAAAAAACAGAGCGTTGGTTTGAACTCTCTGTCCAGAGCGATTGATACCGTCTTGAAAAGTTTGTTGCTTCCCAAAAAATAAAAATTATGGTGAACTAATTGGAATGCTGTATCTTCGTTATCTATGTTAAAACAAAGTAAATTCTTTTTTCTTTTCGCCCTTATTTCATGGAATACTATGGGGCAAGACAGCACACCACCCTTAGACATTCCCTTAAAACTTTCAGGTACATTTGGTGAGTTTAGGCCTACACATTTCCACGCCGGATTAGACATTAAAACCCAAGGAAAAGAGGGATTTGAGGTTCGTGCAATCAAAGCAGGAAGCCTGAAACGAATCAATGTTTCCATTTCGGGTTATGGGAAATGCCTCTACATTCAACATGCCGATGGAACAACTTCGGTCTATGCACACCTTCAAAAGTTTGCTCCAAAAATAGAAGCCTACATCAAAAAATATCAATACAAAAAAGAATCGTTTACCATCCAACGAGCCTTAAAATTAAACGAACTAACGCTGGAAGAAGGCGAGGTTATTGGTGTCTCTGGAAATACTGGGGGCTCAGAGGGTCCGCATCTTCACTTCGAAATCAGGGAAACAAAATCGGCCAACCCACTCAATCCATTGCAACTGGGTTTTGACATTAAGGACAGTATTCGTCCTGTGATTCAAGGGCTTTATTTGTATTCCATTTTTCGCGACAAAGCCAGTAAAAAAACAGCACTAGTATTGGATAAAAAAAATGACAGCACTTATGTTGCCGATATTCAGAGTCTCGGAGGAACCTTTGGTCTTGGTGTACGTCTGTTCGATCGACAAGATTTAAGCTATAACCGCAACGGTATATACAAAGCTGAATTGGCCGTTAACGGGAGTACTCGATTCTCCTATAGTTTTGATCGCATTGATTTTAGTGATGGTAAAAAAATTAATGCGCTTATTGATTATGTTACCTATCGCGAAGAACGCATAAGGGTTCAAAAACTTTTTCGAAACATTGGCGTAGACTACAGTTTTTTACCAAAAGAAGCTCCCAATGGATACATGGTTTTCGAAGAAGGACACTCCTATCAAATTCAATTAATGGTTGAAGATTATGCACACAACAAAACCTATGTTTCGTTTTATGTTGAAGGAGCTCCCCATGAGCTCCCCTCTCCTCCTACGCCAAATCCAAATGAAGTTTCACCCCTCAAAGATTATTTATTTACCCATGCACCCTATGAAATTTATCTTCCAAAAGACACTTTTTATGCGCCTGTTCAGCTTGATATTCGCAGCGCAAACGATACCCTCTACGTAAAAGAGATAAAACAAGCTCAGCGCAAGGGTTTTACCTTGGAAGTGAAAGTACCCGAAGGTCTAGATTCCCTTCAACTACAACAGCTATGTTTGGCGAAAATAGATCCAAGAGCAGAAGAAAATGAAAATCCTCTCCAATATGTATGGACCAATAAAAAAGACAGTATTCTAAAAACGACCTCTGCCTACACAGGCACTTATATTATCACAAAAGACAGTCTAGCACCAAGTATTGAGCCGCTCAATTTTACTCCAGAACAATGGATGAGCAATTACACTCATCTTAAACTTAGCATAGACGACGATTTTTCAGGTATCCAAGAATACCGAGCAACCATCAATGATCAGTGGATTCGCATGGAGTATGAGTCCAAGGACAAAACATTGATCTATGATTTTGATGATATTGATTTCAAGGAGGCCAAACTCGACTTCCGCCTAGAAGTCAAAGACAATGTGGGAAATGTTGAAGTGTATGAGACAAGCCTATTTAGGAAACCACTGTAGCGCTAAATTCAGTTAAAACATCCATCAAATAATCGATTTCGGCTTTTGTGTTGAAAGACGAAAAAGAAAACCGTAAAGATGGTCTGGATTTTAAATCAGTAGGAACCACCTCATTGAGTACGTGTGATCCTGTCGTACTTCCCGATTGACAGGCGCTTCCCTTTGAACAGGCAATGCCTTTTAAATCCAGATGAAAATCCAATAAGCCCCCCTTATCAGCCGATACAGGCAAACAGACATTTAATAATGTGTAAGTGCTTTTACCTTCATCGCTACAACAACCATTGAAATGAATGGTTGGAAACGATGTGGAGAATTTAGTTTTTGCATACGCTTTCAAATCTTCAATATAGCTACGCTCTTCGTCCAACTTGGCATAAGAAATTTCCAATGCTTTTGACATTCCCGCAATATTGTGAACCGATTCTGTGCCAGCACGTAAACCACGCTCTTGTCCTCCACCAAAAATAAACGCATTCAAACCAGCGTTAGAACGTACAAATGAAAATCCTACTCCTTTTGGACCGTGAAATTTATGGGCCGCAGCCGATAAAAAATCGATAGGAATCTCGCTTAAGTCAATTTCATAGTGCCCCACCCCTTGCACAGCATCAGTATGAAAAAGAGCACCGTTAGATTGGCAAAGTGAAGCAACCTGTTTCAGGTCCAAAATGGTACCAATTTCATTATTAATATGCATTAGGGTCACCAACTTTTTACTATCGTCTGAACCTAAGGCTTCTTCTAAGGCACCATAGTCAATTTGTCCTTGCTGATTTACAGGGATGTATATAATGTTACAGCCTTTGGTTGCCAAAAAGTCGACTGCATGTAAAACAGCATGATGTTCAATCTTAGTAGTAATTATGGTTTGAACCCCTAAATCTTCTACTGCACAGCGCAATATCATATTGTCAGATTCAGTTCCACCCGAGGTGAAAATAATCTCTTGTGGTTTACAATTGAAATGTGCTGCAACACTTTTACGTGCCGTTTCAATTTGGGTGCGAGCAGTACGTCCAAATGCATGCGTCGAAGATGGGTTACCATAATTTTCGAGCAGTACTTTGTGCATGACATCAACCACCTCTGATCGAATGGGTGTAGTAGCAGCATTATCAAAATAAACTTTCATTGAGGCTATTCTTTTTCGGGTTCAAACTCTTTTAAGGTTCTGGTAATGATTGAAATACAGTCGTATAATTGTTCTTCCGTTATTACCAAAGGAGGTGCAAAACGAATGATATTACCGTGGGTAGGTTTAGCCAGTAAGCCATTGTCTCGAAAATGGAGACAGATGTTCCATGCGGTGTCACTATCTTCTGTGTCATTGATGACGATGGCATTTAAAAGCCCACGACCGCGAACCAGCTTAACAATGTCGCTTGTCTCAATATATTTATTTATTTCAGCACGAAAAAGTTCGCCTAATCGGCGCGCATTTTGCGTGAGTTTTTCTTCTTTAATTACAGTGAGTGCTTCCATTGCTACTGTTGCTCCAAGTGGATTACCTCCAAAAGTACTGCCGTGCTGCCCCGGCTGAATAACATCCATGATGGCACGATCGGCCATAACTGCAGAGACAGGATAAACACCTCCACTCAAGGCTTTTCCAAGAATCAACAAGTCCGGACGAGTATAAGTGGCCTCTTGACGTTCGCAAGCGGCTTCACAGCTACAATTACCACAAACAGCCAATAAGGCTCCTGTCCGCCCAATTCCTGTCTGGATCTCATCGGCTATCAACAACACATTATGATCGGTACATAGTTGACGTGCCTTACGGATAAAGTCCTCGTCTGGCGTATATACTCCTGCTTCCCCTTGAATGGGTTCAACAAGAAAACCTGCCACATTGGGGTTATTCGTCAAGAAATCTGCCAAGGCTTGGGTATCATTATAGGGAATATGAATAAATCCATTGGTATGAGGACCAAAGTGATTTTTAGACGCAGCATCCGATGAAAACGAAATGATGGTCGTTGTTCTCCCATGAAAGTTATTGTCGCAGACCACAATTTGGGCTTGTCCTGCTGGAATACCTTTAATGGTATGCCCCCATTTGCGGGTGATTTTGATGGCAGTTTCAACACCCTCCGCCCCAGTATTCATTGGAAGCAGGCTTTCAAAACCAAAGTAATCGGTCATAAACTTCAGGTAACCCCCAAGCTTGTTGTTGTGAAAAGCACGTGAGGTAAGCGTTAAGGTTGACGATTGATCGTGCATTGCCTTGATTATGCGAGGATGACAATGTCCTTGGTTAACAGCCGAATATGCGGAAAGAAAGTCGTAGTATTTTTTTTCATTGACGTCCCATAAAAAAACGCCTTCACCTCGGGCTAATACCACAGGAAGTGGATGATAATCATGGGCACCATAACGGTGCTCTAAGTTTAAAAGATGTTGCTCTTTTGATTGTAGGATAGATTCCATATCTAAAACCGTTTTAAAAATTTATAAATACAAAATTCCTGCTTGTGATGGAGAGAAATCATCCGTGCTAAATGTACAAATATTTCTTTGATTTCGTTAAAATACATTCCAATTGATAGAGAGATAAAATGTATTTTTGTTGCATGCGAAACCGACACAAAGCAAAAGTTTTTGAAAAACTCACCATTGTAGATACAGCCTCTAAAGGAAAAGCAGTAGCTAAAACAGATGAAGGCATTCCTATATTCCTTACAGAAGGTGTTCCCGGTGATGTTGTAGACATCCAAACCTTTAAAAAAAGGAAAGGGTATTTTGAAGGAAAAATCATTGCCTTTCATGCTGAATCTGAGCATCGAACATCACCCGTTTGTGAGCATTTTGGTGTATGTGGCGGTTGCAAATGGCAGCACATGACTTATGCCGCTCAATTGCAATTTAAACAAAAAGAAGTTAGTGAAAACTTACGTCGAATTGGTGGTGTAATATCCCTTGAAGCCATGGATATCTTGGATTGTGAAACGCCCTATTTCTATCGTAACAAAATGGAGTTTTCATTTTCGTCTTATCGCTGGATGACCAATGAAGAAATTGCCTCTGATAAAGAATTCAATAAAAACGCATTGGGTTTTCATAAACCCGGGATGTGGGATAAAATTGTCGACATCAATAAATGTCATTTACAGGCAGATCCATCCAATGCGATTCGCAACGAAATAAGACGTTATGCCCTTGAACATGGGCTTTCGTTCTTCCATCCACGGGATCAAAGTGGCTTCTTGCGCACGCTTATGCTGCGAACTACATCAACCGGAGAGGTAATGGTGCTTTTACAAGTCGTACATAATGACCCTGCATTGACCCCCTTACTCGATCATTTAAAGACGCATTTCCCACAAATAACCTCTTTGTTATATGTCATTAACAACAAAGCCAATGACACCCTATACGATCAGGAAATTCTTCTCCATGCTGGGAGAGATCACATTATAGAAGAAATGGAAGGTTTACGTTTTAAAATAGGGGCAAAAACCTTTTATCAAACCAATTCTTTGCAAGCTTATGCGCTGTATAAAGTCACCCGTGAGTTTGCTCAACTTAAGAAAGAGGACGTGGTTTACGACCTTTATACCGGCATTGGTACCATTGCTCAATTCATTGCAAAAAAAGTAACTAAAGTAGTTGGGATTGATGTGGTTCCCGAATCCATTGAAGCGGCCAAAGTAAATGCGTTTGATAACGACATTCACAATGCTGAATTTGAAGCTGGAGACATGAAATCTATCTTTACCGAAGCCTTTATTGAGCGTCATGGAAAAGCAAATGTTGTCATTACCGACCCGCCACGCGATGGCATGCACAAAGACGTGGTTGCACAACTCTTGTCGTTGGCTCCAGAACGGATAGTTTATGTAAGTTGTAACAGTGCCACCCAAGCAAGAGATTTAGCTTTACTTAACAAAGGTTACAGTCTTGTGCGGTCTTCAAGCTGTGGATATGTTTCCGCAAACACATCATGTAGAAAATGTTGTACTTTTGGAAAAGAAAAAAACCCATGTTTAGACGTTCCGTTTCTTTACTCCTAATTTTCCTACTTCAACTCAGCTGCGAGCGAGATGATATTTGCGATTTAGGAACCCCGGGAACTCCACGTCTAATTGTTCGTTTGTATGATGCTGAAAATCCAACACAACTCAAAAGCGCAACGGGCTATATACAAGAGGTAAATAGCGAAAACCGTCACTCGAATTTTGCGGGAGATTCAATTGCTTTTCCACTGCTTCTTTCTGCCAATGCAACCCGCTATACCTTTATAATCGAAAAGAGCGAAGTAGGCACAGGAACCTTTAATGACACTTTACAATTTAATTATCACAATAGAAAAGACACCTTCACACGAAGAGCTTGCGGTATCATAGCAGAATACACACTAGATCAACCAGCAGTCACACCTATCAATACATCTGGTTGGTTCGTACGCTCAGAAATATTAATCGATACTTTAAGAAATGAAGAACAAGCACATTTGGCTATCTACCATTAGCCTCTTTCTTAGCGTATGGATGATTGGACAAACCAACGGAGAATCAACCTTCCCTAACCAATACACCAACACTTGAAATTCTTGATAAAAAAGAGCCGCAAACTTTTGCCTTGAGGGTTGGTCTTGATATCATTAAACCAATCAATTCTCAATTAAATTTTGATTTTCAGGGGCTAGAACTTGTGGGCGATTTACGTTTAAATCGCAGGGTATTTGTTGCCGCTGAAATTGGATCTGAAAAGAAAACACAGCAGTCAGAGTTGATCAAATTCACAACGAGTGGGTCGTATATAAAAATTGGTGTTGACTATAACTTTTTCAACAACTGGAAGGGAATGAACAATGCACTATATGTTGGTCTTCGTTTGGCAAGAAGTTTACATACCCATACCGTTAATTCATATGAATTGTATCAACTCGATCAATACTTGATTGAAAGCACCACCAATGGATATCTTATTGGCGAACAAGAACAATTGAGCAACGGATGGATGGAACTTATTTTTGGGACAAAAGTACAGCTATTGCCTAATTTCTATGCCGGCATAAGTGCTCGACTAAATGTGCTGCTCACAAATCCGCAGCCAGCAAATTTCGGAAACCTATATGCCCCAGGTTTCAATAAGATAACTGATGACAACAAATTTGGTGCAGGGTTTAATTACACCCTCACCTATTCCTTCCCGTTTCGTTTTAGAAAGAAACCTAATTAAAGTTCAATGGGCGTTTTACGCAACGAAATTTTCATGAAAAGTTTTCTTTTATTTACTAAAAATTTGGGTGATAATATACTTGTAAATATAACGGCTAGGGCAATTAATGGAATGTAGGAAAGTGGAATCAATGAGCCAATGGCCGATTTAAAAAAAAAGAAAGATACTTCCAAAAGAAATGAAGTTTAAGATCAAGGCAATTGTTTCTTTTTTCATTCTTCTGTTCTATTAAGTTTATGAATTTTCTTTGTTCCTGGATAGATATTGTAATGCAGTAGTTTCGATTCTAACTTACCGTTAAACAATTTAATTTTACGCGAGGGACGTAAACCAACATGCTTCATGGCTTCTAAATTAGAGGTGATCATCCATGCTTGCGTATTGGTGTATTCTTGTTTAAGTGTATCCCCAAAGTTCTTGTAAAGTTCATTTATGTCGCCCTCTAAGCGTTCACCATAAGGAGGATTGGTTACAATATGTAAGGGAGAGTCGTCGCCTTTCTTGGTGTAGAAAAAATTATCCTTATCGATGGAGATAAACTCTTCCAAATTGGCGTTATGAATGTTGTCTTTTGCTTTTTCAACAGCCGATGGCGCTTTGTCAAAACCAGTGATGGACCCAACAAGTCCTTGTATTTTATTTAGCTGTGCTTCTTCAATGGTCAAATAAAGGTCCTCATCCCAATCGCTCCACTTTTCAAACGCAAATTCTTTGCGATTGATGTTGGCGGGTATATTACAGGAGAGCATGGCCGCTTCAATGAGAATGGTTCCACTTCCACACATTGGGTCTAAAAAATCTGTTCGTAAGTCCCAGCCTGAAAGCTGAATGAGCCCAGCAGCTAGAACTTCATTTAAAGGGGCGATGTTGGTCGCGGTACGGTACCCTCGATGATGCAAAGAGGCGCCAGAACTATCCAAAGAAAAGGTGCATTGATCTCTGTCAATATGAACGTTTATACGAACATCAGGATGCTTTAAATCAACCGATGGGCGAACACCAGTAGCTGCGCGAAACTGATCGGCAATGGCGTCTTTAACTTTCTGAGAAACATAGAGTGAATGTGTAAAGGTTTCTCCAAAAACGACACTATCAATTGCGATGGTCTCATTGGCAGAAAAATAAGTGTTCCAAGGGAAATCATATGCAGCTTGATAAAGCGCTTGCTCACTATTCACATGACAACTGTGGATGGGGACAAGTATTTTCAAGGCAGTACGCAAGCTCAAATTTGCTTTGTATAAAAAGCCCTTATCGCCTTTAAAGTGGACAATGCGATTTCCTTTTTCGACATCTTGTGCTCCCATTTGCTTGAGCTCTTGTTCCAGTAAATTTTCAAAACCAAAAAAGGTTTTTGCTAGCATTTTAAAATTTGCGCTCATCTGTAAGTTTCTTCCATCAAAAATAACTTAATTTTATGCAATAAAACTTTCTTTAAACGTAGTAAATAAAAATACCCGCCTTTGGCCTACCTCCTTCCTTTTTTAGCTGTCTTTATTGGATCATCCATTGCCTTTTTTGTTCAACCCAAAACAGCAAAGGGAATGAAGTTACTTCTTGCATTTAGTGGTGCATTTTTATTGGGTGTATTGATTTTAGAAATGCTTCCGCAAGTTTATCAGTCTCAAGATCACTATGCCGGAATCTGGATTTTGGTCGGAATCCTTTTTCAAAACTTATTGGAATTTTTTTCTAAAGGAGCAGAACATGGACATGCTCATCATGGACAAACCAAACAATTTCCATCGGTATTACTCATTAGTTTGTGTACACATGCATTCTTAGAGGGATTACCATTGGCTTCTCAGCCCACATTGCTTTTGGCTGTTAGCATACATAAAATTCCTATTGGGCTAGTTGTAGGCCTTCTGTTATTGCAAACCAAAGTACCATTGTACATTAAAATAATTGCCCTAATCACTTTTGCATTAATGAGTCCATTGGGTAGTTATTTGGGAGGCTACATTGACTCCCCTGCCATGATCAGTCAAATTGAACCTTTCATTGTTGGTATACTTTTTCATATTTCAACAACTATACTATTTGAAAGCTCGGAGGGCCACAACTTTAATCTTCAAAAATTTCTTTCCATTGTGTTGGGTATTGCCGTGGCCGCTTTGATTTAAAAAACCACTTACTATATCAAACCTACCTCCTGTATATTCGTCATAACCAGTTATTACATACCCTGCTTAATATATTAATTTGTAGTTGCATCTTTACATTAACAATTAAGAAACATCTATTAATTCACAATATTAATCTAACCAAATAGAGCTTCTTGAAAATCAATAGTTTCAAAGGATTACGAAATTTATATCTAGAATTTAGTCGATAGGCAATCGTTTCAAGCGCCTCAAAATTGGATACCCTCGATCAAATTGATGTGTTGTAATTGAAACTCCATTTTCAGCAAAATCCTACTAAATTTTATCAAAATATGGACGAGTATTCGTCAGTTAGAAAGCTACTAACGCTAACATTAATAAGCACAACAAAAGTCCTATAGACCAAAAGATAAAAGGACGAATTAGCTTCATGCTACACTAAAAGATGAATTACCATCATAAAGTGAGCAGCAGCTCCACACAAAACAAATACATGCCAAATAACATGATGAAAATAAAGGCTCTCCCAACGGTAAAACAAAGTACCAACTGTATAGAAAAAACCACCTAGCACTAAATACACCAATGCAATGCTAGGAAAAAGCTCCATAATATTCCTGAAATCAATCACGGCAAGCCAGCCCATGGCCAAGTAGAGAAAAAGAGAAAAGTTTTTAAATCGTCCAATTAAAAAAAGTTTATAAACAACACCAAATAAAGCAATGCTCCATACCCCAGCAAACAAATAGAGTCCAGAAGTGGCATACAAAACTGTAAGCGTTACGGGAGTATAGGTTCCTGCAATCAGGAAAAAGATACCAATATGATCGATTTTCTTCCAGAAAAATTGCTGTTCATCCAATACACTGTGGTACTTAGCTGAAGCTGAAAACAAAAAAATCATGGAAAAACCATAGACCAACAAACTAATTTTCGCAAATGAATCTAAGGTATCAAAAGTGAAAAAGACCCAAGAAATTCCGAAAATACTCATGAGTGTACCAAATGCATGGGTATAAACATTCCATCGTTCGTCTAAAGGCAACTGTTTTAGCATTGCAAATTTTTAAGCCAATTTAGGGAGAATTTTGTCTTCAGCTACTGTAACAATAGCAGAGTTATTCCGTCTTAACTGTATATGCCAAATCTATGCATAACCTACGCTTTATATTCGTCTTACTTTTTTCGGCTACGATATTTTCTCAGCAACAAATCCCCATTTTCGATGGAGTCTTCTCTCCAAATGAGTGGAAAGGCGCACAACAGTTTTCAATTGATTACGAGATTAATCCTGAAGACAATAGTCGTGAACAAAAATATTTATTTGGGAATTTAAAACAAAACGAATCCCTCAATCAACTGCTTACAACAAAAGTAACTTTGCTGAATACATTGATGCTACCCATAATGAATTAAAGATCATATCAGTAGAACGCGATTAATTATAAAATCAAATGAGGGTACTCTTTTTCTCTATCCTGAAAACGAAGGATCGCTTCCTTAACCACTATACCATCTAAAATATTGATTGCATTACTAATAGTTGCATTGTTTAGCCAACTCTTTTTTCCAGCTAACACAGCAGGTAAGTGCACAATCAATGCTGCAGATATTGATCGAGAGGCGCTCTCCCAGAAATAGCTAGGGGTATGATCTACGGCATAATAGTCGATTGAACCGACCTTGAACATGGGGTGCTTAAATGTAGTTGGTTTTGCGAAATAAAAACCCATGCCTTCATCACAGCTTACATCAATGATTAAGCCTCCTTCTTTTAAACTACGCTGTTCTCCTTCAATGACAAAATCGATTGGGTCATCTGTATTTTGATAAGTTCCATTGATAATTATATCCGCACTACTAATTAAGTCCATCAATGGTCGTTCAGACCCATCATGTTTAACTAATTTCAAACGTGGCTCATTTTTGCCACCTTTGGCTATACGAACATATTCAACGTCCAAAATTTCTTCACGAACTTCATGATCAGGTCGCTGTATACATATAGTAATGTCACGAAAACCGTGTGCTTTAAGCGCATAGATAGCTCCCCTACTCACCGCACCAAAGCTAAAAATAATTACCTTTCGTTGATTACCGTAATGTCCGTCTATCCCTTTCAGCTGAAGCGCATGGATAACGGCGCTATAACCCGCCATCTCGTTGTTTTTATAAAAAGTATGTCTTCCCATTTCTCCATTAGGTTTCCATACAAACATATCTTCAAAAGCAATGAGTGTTAGCTTTCTGTCTATGGCAACTTGCGTCATTTCTTCTTGTTGAGCACAATGTGGATAACCCCATAAAATACCGCCTTCTTTTAATGCTTTTAAATCGGATACTACAGGTTTTGCGATAATAACAGTTCCTATGTCTGACAATATAGAAGCTCTAGACGACACACCGCCCGTTTGATGGGCAAGTTCATCATCGGATATATTGAATGGTAATCCATAACCTTTTTCAAAGGTGAGCTTTTGTCGAATACTTTTCGGTAGACGGTCCAGATGGTCTGGATGAATGGGTACACGTCGTTCATCTTCTTTCATTGAAGTACCAATAACGCCTATTTGGTGTATTTCCATGGAATAGTAACTTGAATTAAAGCGAAAGTGAAAAAGACTTAGGCTGGTTAATGAGGTTATAGAAAGTAAACAAACGCATCCGGAATCGAGTGTGATTCTTTACGAATAAACAAACAGGATGAAAGTGAATGATAAGTACCCACCATAAGGTACAATAATTAAATAGAACCTAAGCATAATATTGATAAACAATAATTTAAAGATAAAAAGTACGTACACTTCTGAGCAGAATTGTGAAGAAATATCACTTGAATAGGTGGTAGAATAGAGTTAATATGTAAATAACTTTGGGCTTCTTTATTTCTTGCCTCTTTGCTAAAACCATTGGGTATAAAAAAACCCCCTACATTTCTGTAGAGGGTTTTGAAGAAGGCGACGACCTACTCTCCCACCGCAAGGCAGTACCATCGGCGCTAATGTGCTTAACTTCTCTGTTCGGTATGGGAAGAGGTGAGCCACATTGCCCTAGTCACCTTAATTGTCGTAGCGTTGATCCCCAAGTAAATCGAGGGACTACCTAATATCTTGACAGTATTAAAAATAGATACAAACTGATAGCAGCTTGATATAAAAAAAAGAAAAAAGAAAAGGTTGACGATAGGCCTACGGGTAATTAGTATCACTCGGCTATGACATTACTGCCTTTACACCTATGACCTATCAACGTAGTCGTCTCCTACGACCCTTAAAAGAAATCTCATCTTGTGGTGGGTTTCGCACTTATATGCTTTCAGTGCTTATCCCTTCCCGACGTAGCTACTCGGCAATGCTCCTGGCGGAACAACCGATACACCAGAGGTCAGTCCATCTCGGTCCTCTCGTACTAAAGACAGATCCACGCAAATTTCTAACGCCCACTACAGATAGAGACCGAACTGTCTCACGACGTTCTGAACCCAGCTCGCGTGCCACTTTAATGGGCGAACAGCCCAACCCTTGGGACCTTCTCCAGCCCCAGGATGTGACGAGCCGACATCGAGGTGCCAAACCCCCCCGTCGATGTGAGCTCTTGGGGGAGATCAGCCTGTTATCCCCGGCGTACCTTTTATCCTTTGAGCGATGGCCCTTCCATGCGGAACCACCGGATCACTATGCTCTTGTTTCCAACCTGATCGACTTGTAGGTCTCTCAGTCAAGCACCCTTATGCCATTGCACTCTACGCACGGTTACCAAGCGTGCTGAGGGTACCTTTAGAAGCCTCCGTTACTCTTTTGGAGGCGACCACCCCAGTCAAACTACCCACCACGCACTGTTCCCTTTTGGGGTTAGGCCCTAGATAAGCAAAGGGTGGTATTTCAACAATGACTCCACAACGCCTGGCGACGCCGCTTCAATGTCTCCCACCTATCCTACACATTACTTATCCAAGGTCAATACGAAGCTATAGTAAAGGTGCACGGGGTCTTTTCGTCCCGTAGCGGGTAATCGGCATCTTCACCGATACTACAATTTCACCGAGCTCATGGCTGAGACAGTGTCCAGATCGTTGCACCATTCGTGCAGGTCGGAACTTACCCGACAAGGAATTTCGCTACCTTAGGACCGTTATAGTTACGGCCGCCGTTTACCGGGGCTTCATTTGAATGCTTCTGCCGAAGCTAACATCTCCACTTAACCTTCCGGCACCGGGCAGGTGTCAGACCCTATACGTCATCTTTCGATTTTGCAGAGTCCTGTGTTTTTGATAAACAGTCGCCTGGACCTCTTCACTGCGGCCAGCATTACTGCTGGCGACCCTTCTCCCGAAGTTACGGGCCCATTTTGCCTAGTTCCTTAGCCATGAATCTCTCGAGCACCTTAGAATTCTCATCCCAACTACCTGTGTCGGTTTACGGTACGGGCTGCCTGGCTTGCTTTTCTTGGAAGTGGATTTGCTATATTATCACCGCAGCCGAAGCCTTGGTGTACTATCACAACCTTAACAGTTGCTTCAACGTACTATTCCGTCAGTACGCAATAACTCATCCCCTCCGTCACGTTTAGCGCCGGCAGGTACCAGAATATTAACTGGTTGTCCATCCACTACCCCCTTCGGGTTCGCGTTAGGTCCCGACTAACCCTCAGCTGATTAGCATAGCTGAGGAAACCTTAGTCTTTCGGTGTGCGGGTTTCTCGCCCGCATTGTCGTTACTTATGCCTACATTTTCTTTTCTATGCGCTCCAGAAAACCTCGCAGTTCTCCTTCAACGCCCATAGAATGCTCCCCTACCCATCTTTACGATGCCATAGCTTCGGTGGTATACTTATGCCCGATTATTATCCATGCTCGACCGCTCGACTAGTGAGCTGTTACGCACTCTTTAAATGAATGGCTGCTTCCAAGCCAACATCCTAGCTGTCTGGGCAGTCAAACCTCGTTTATTCAACTTAGTATACACTTGGGGACCTTAGCTGATGGTCCGGGTTCTTTCCCTCTCGGACATGGACCTTAGCACCCATGCCCTCACTGCTGTAAATCATTTTATAGCATTCGGAGTTTGTCAGGAATTGGTAGGCGGTGAAGCCCCCGCATCCAATCAGTAGCTCTACCTCTATAAAACTATTACAACGCTGCACCTAAATGCATTTCGGGGAGTACGAGCTATTTCCGAGTTTGATTGGCCTTTCACCCCTACCCACAAGTCATCCCAAGACTTTTCAACGTCAACGGGTTCGGTCCTCCACTTTGGGTTAACAAAGCTTCAACCTGCTCATGGGTAGATCACACGGTTTCGCGTCTACCACTACTAACTATACGCCCTATTCAGACTCGCTTTCGCTACGGATCCTCGACTGAATCGATTAACCTTGCTAGCAACGGTAACTCGTAGGCTCATTATGCAAAAGGCACGCCGTCACAGATCAAGTCTGCTCCGACCGCTTGTAAGCGTATGGTTTCAGGATCTATTTCACTCCCTTATTCAGGGTTCTTTTCACCTTTCCCTCACGGTACTGGTTCACTATCGGTCTCTCAGGAGTATTTAGCCTTACCGGATGGTCCCGGCAAATTCATGCAGGGTTTCACGTGCCCCGCACTACTCAGGATACCACTATCAATAACTCAACTTACCTATACGGGACTATCACCCTCTATGGTCCTACTTTCCAGTAGATTCTAGTTCGTTTAGCATCAAATGTCGTGGTCCTACAACCCCACAATTGCCGTAACAACTGTGGTTTGGGCTAATCCGCGTTCGCTCGCCGCTACTAGCGGAATCACTTTTGTTTTCTTCTCCTCCGGGTACTTAGATGTTTCAGTTCTCCGGGTTTGCTCACCTTACGGTGTGACATATCTTCAATATGCCGGGTTGCCCCATTCGGATATCTACGGATCAAAGTGTATGTGCCACTCCCCGCAGCTTTTCGCAGCTTATCACGTCCTTCTTCGCCTCTGAGAGCCTAGGCATTCCCCATACGCCCTTAATTAGCCTATCGTAACTTTTCTCTTTAGTTTTCTTTACTCTAGTTGCTCGTACAACCAATTTTTATATTATAAAAATTGATTGATACGTTTCTATTTTTGTATCTATTTTCAATATGTCAATGAACGTCTTTCTAATTGTCAACTAAAACCAAAATATTAAGCACTAAATGTTGGATAACAAATGCTTAATCTTCCCATTCTAGCCTATAGAACCGTGGAGAATATCGGAGTCGAACCGATGACCTCCTGCGTGCAAGGCAGGCGCTCTAGCCAGCTGAGCTAATCCCCCATTTTAAAGTCAACTCATATGGTTGGCCCTAAAAGTGGAATCCCAACCTCTAGAATTTCCTTTTTACTAAAAAACCCTCGCAGAAAAAAAGTAGTCTCGGGCAGACTCGAACTGCCGACCTCTACATTATCAGTGTAGCGCTCTAACCAGCTGAGCTACGAGACTCTACTTCCTACTTAGGTGTACTTAGTATATTATAAAAAAAATGACAGCTGAATAAAACGCATTCTTCAACTCAATCTACCTTAGTCGTCTTTCTCTAGAAAGGAGGTGTTCCAGCCGCACCTTCCGGTACGGCTACCTTGTTACGACTTAGCCCCAGTTACTAGTTTTACCCTAGGCAGCTGCTTTCGCTCACCGACTTCAGGTACCCCCAGCTTCCATGGCTTGACGGGCGGTGTGTACAAGGCCCGGGAACGTATTCACCGGATCATGGCTGATATCCGATTACTAGCGATTCCAGCTTCACGCAGTCGAGTTGCAGACTGCGATCCGAACTGAGACAGGTTTTATAGATTCGCTCCTCCTCGCGGAGTGGCTGCTCTCTGTACCTGCCATTGTAGCACGTGTGTGGCCCAGGACGTAAGGGCCGTGATGATTTGACGTCATCCCCACCTTCCTCGCGGTTTGCACCGGCAGTCTCGTTAGAGTTCCCAGCATGACCTGATGGCAACTAACGATAGGGGTTGCGCTCGTTATAGGACTTAACCTGACACCTCACGGCACGAGCTGACGACAACCATGCAGCACCTTGTACGTAGTCCGAAGAAAGATCTATCTCTAAATCATGCAACGTACATTTAAGCCCTGGTAAGGTTCCTCGCGTATCATCGAATTAAACCACATGCTCCACCGCTTGTGCGGGCCCCCGTCAATTCCTTTGAGTTTCACTCTTGCGAGCGTACTCCCCAGGTGGGTCACTTATCACTTTCGCTTAGCCACTCAACCAACCAATGTTGGTCAAACAGCTAGTGACCATCGTTTACGGCGTGGACTACCAGGGTATCTAATCCTGTTCGCTACCCACGCTTTCGTCCCTCAGTGTCAGTATATTGTTAGTAATCTGCCTTCGCAATCGGTATTCTATGTAATATCTATGCATTTCACCGCTACACTACATATTCTAACTACTTCACAATAACTCAAGTCTATCAGTTTCAAAGGCAGTTCTATCGTTGAGCGATAGGATTTCACCTCTGACTTAATAGACCACCTACGGACCCTTTAAACCCAATGATTCCGGATAACGCTTGGATCCTCCGTATTACCGCGGCTGCTGGCACGGAGTTAGCCGATCCTTATTCTTACAGTACCGTCAGCTACTTACACGTAAGTAGGTTTCTTCCTGTATAAAAGCAGTTTACAACCCATAGGGCAGTCTTCCTGCACGCGGCATGGCTGGATCAGAGTTGCCTCCATTGTCCAATATTCCTCACTGCTGCCTCCCGTAGGAGTCTGGTCCGTGTCTCAGTACCAGTGTGGGGGATCCCCCTCTCAGGGCCCCTACCTATCGAAGTCTTGGTGAGCCGTTACCTCACCAACTAACTAATAGGACGCATGCCCATCTTTTACCGCCGGAGCTTTCTTCTTTAAGTAATGCCACTCAAAGATCGTATGGAGTATTATTCAACATTTCTATTGACTATCCTCCAGTAAAAGGTAGGTTGCATACGCGTTACGCACCCGTGCGCCGGTCGTCAGCAAAGTGCAAGCACTCTCTGTTACCCCTCGACTTGCATGTGTTAGGCCTGCCGCTAGCGTTCATCCTGAGCCAGGATCAAACTCTTCGTTGTAGTTTGTTTTAATTTGTCTACAACTAAAGTAAATTGATTGTCTCAAAATGGTTTTATTCTTCATGTATCTATGATACACGCTGTCATTTTCTAATTTTTCAAAGATCGTTTGCTAAGACTTTAACCCCTTAGCGGGTGCAAATATAGAACGCTTTTTTGCATTACACAACACACTTAATGAAAATGTTTTCAGTTTTTTTATCCTTTAGAAAAACGCATCATTTGATACCCTATATTCTAGGAACTTACAAGGTGAAAAAAAATCTGAATTAATTAAAAAAAAGAAAGGCTGTTTTATTCTTTGGCTTTCCAGTTTTGGTAAAGCGCATTGAGGTCATATTCTACTGCGGGAGGTTGCTCAATAAGATACTGATCCGCAAAAGCCCGTTGAAGGATATCCTCTATTAGATAGTCTTCCAAAACTTCAAAAGGGTTATACTCTTCTTTAAGCGATAGACTAAATAAGGAAGCTGTCGTTTGATAGAAAAAAGCTTTCCATCCATTGCGTAACTTCTTTACCAATTCAAAAGTGGTACTCCCTGTTTGTCGGTGCACCAAACGTATGAGTATTCTCCCCTGAGACTTGGATAGCTTTTTTAGCTCATCTTCAAATTCCTCGTAAACAAAATCTTCAAGTCGTTTCATATACTTCTTCTTTCCTCGCTTAGAATCTATTTGATCGAGACGCTCGTTGAGAACAGTTAATCGTTCTGCGGCTAGTTTCGCATAGGGGTAGACCCGTAAAACACGACGACGAAGTATGAGATATCGGTTAAGTTCTTCCCTATCTTTAAAACCTAAAGGTTGAAAAACAACCACTTCTTTCAGCGGGATACCATAGGTTGGAAGGCTATCTCCTTCAAACAATATAAGAGAATCTTCACCATAATCTTGTGCAAGAACAAAGATTGGAAAGAAGAGGAATAAAAATAAAAAGTACCCATTTTTCATCTGCCAAAGATAAAAAGATAAAGCGAGTTGGGCAGTCAATTATTTAGGAGATAATGTTAAATTAGCTGCTCAAATAAAAAGAACTATGCAGGTACTCAATGACGAATCGATTCAGTTTTTAGAAAAATATCTCAACAACGCCTCCCCTACAGGTTACGAAGCCGAAGGGCAAAAAATATGGATGGACTACCTCCGCCCCTATGTAGATAGCTTTATCACAGACACCTACGGAACAGCCGTTGGGGTGATCAATCCTGATGCCCCCTTTAAGGTGGTGATTGAGGGACACTCAGATGAAATTTCGTGGTATGTGAATTACATCACAGACGAGGGTTTGATCTATGTTATTCGTAACGGTGGAAGCGACCATCAAATTGCCCCCTCCAAATGGGTGAATATTCATACCAAAAAAGGCTTGGTGAAAGGTGTTTTTGGCTGGCCAGCCATTCATACCCGTAAAAACGGGAAGGAAGAAGTGCCAAAACTAGACAACATCTTCATTGACATAGGCGCTAAAGACAAGGCTGAAGTAGCAGAATTGGGTGTACATGTGGGTTGTGTTATTACCTACCCCGACCAATTTCAAATTTTAAACGAAAACAAATTTGTGTGCCGTGCCATCGACAACCGTGCTGGTGGCTTTATGATTGCGGAAGTGGCACGTTTACTTAAAGAAAACAAGAAAAAACTTCCATTTGGTCTTTATATTACCAATTCTGTACAAGAAGAGGTGGGTTTACGTGGAGCAGAAATGATCACCCAACGTTTGAATCCAGATATTGCTATAGTGACGGATGTTTGTCACGATACCACTACTCCCATGATCAACAAGAAGGAAGAAGGGCATACTAAAATCGGGGACGGACCCGTTATTTCTTACGCACCGGCAGTTCATAACATCATTCGGGAACGCATTGTTGAAACAGCAGAAAAGAACGGCATTCCATTTCAACGCCTGGCTTCTTCACGAGTGACTGGAACAGACACGGATGCTTTTGCCTACAGCAACGGTGGAATACCTTCTGCACTAATTTCACTTCCGCTACGCTACATGCACACCACAGTAGAAATGGTGCAAAAAGAAGATGTAGAAAATGTGATTCGTTTGATTTATGAAACACTCTTGACCATCAATCCAGACGACTCCTTGAGTTATTTTGACTAAAACCTAGTTCAGGTAATCTTTACGCTAAATCCCTTTGATCTCGGTTAAAGGGATTTTTTTATGCTGTTAGGGCTACAAACGCGCGCACTTAAATTGATCCAGTTGTTACCTTAGATTGCTTCAGTCGCTGCGCTAGATTGCTTCAGTCACTTCGTTCCTTCGCAAATGAATGAGGTCGTGTTTAGCGGCTTCGCTTTAGCAATGCACGATTAATGTTGCGCACTGCTGCAGGGCCTTCATACACAAAACCAGTATATAGTTGAATAAGGGCAGCTCCTGCATCGAGTTTTTCTATCGCATCTTCTGGGGTATGGATTCCTCCTACTCCTATAACAGGGAAAGCATTCTTACTTTCTTTTACCAAGAAACGAATGACTTCTGTACTTCGCTTAGAAAGCGGTTTTCCACTGAGACCTCCAGCCTCTGTTTTGTGTGCTGATTGAAGGCCGTCTCGACTAAGGGTGGTATTAGTAGCAATTACGCCATCGATTTTTACTGAGGTGACAATATCAACAATGTCGATCAATTGTTCGTTGGTGAGATCAGGAGCAATTTTTAGCAGAATGGGCTTGGGGTGTTCTTTATTATCATTGAGCCCCTTTAGGGTGGCCAACAAATGCGTCAATGGTTCTTTGTCTTGCAATGCTCGTAGATTGGGCGTATTGGGTGAACTTACATTCACCACAAAATAATCGACATCATCAAACAAGGCATTGAAGCAATAGATATAATCATTCACGGCTTCTTCGTTGGGTGTCACTTTATTTTTACCAATATTCCCACCAATCAATACGTTTTTATTCTTTTTTAAGCGCTTTACCGCATCGTCTACACCTTCGTTATTAAAACCCAATCTATTGATGATTGCCTGATCTTCGATCAAACGAAAAAGGCGTTTTTTAGGGTTTCCCGGCTGACCTTTTGGGGTTAGTGTTCCAATTTCAATGAATCCAAAACCAAAGTTAGATAGTTGCTTGTACAGAACTGCATTTTTGTCAAAGCCAGCGGCTAAACCAACTGGATTCGGGAATTTAAGCCCAAAAACTTCCCGTTCCAAAGAAGGGTGTTTTACTTGGTACAAGGCCCTAATAATGGCTGGCACACCAGGAATAGCAGAAAGAAGTTTGATCATGAAAAAAGAAAAATAGTGTACTTTTTCTGGATCGAATAAAAACAAAATAGGCTTGATGAGTCTATGGTACATCGGAAATATTTTTACAAAAATAAAAAAACCAACTCGGAAGTGAGTTGGTTTTTTATGTTATCGAAAATTTGAATGACTTATTTTTTATCTTTTGCATTGAGCTTAGCACTCATCTCCAATGAAAGCGCTGAGCGTTCCATTTTGATTTTACCGGCTAAGGTCTCTACTACACAAGTATCGTCTTTGTCATTCAATTCGGCAATTTTACCATGCATGCCACTTTTTGTAATGACACGATCGCCTTTGGAGAGTGCTTTCATAAAGTTCTTCTCTTTCTTTTGACGTCGTTGTTGTGGAAGGATGATGAAAAATACAAACACCACTACCATTAATAATAAAAAGGGCAATTGATCCATGGACTAGTTATTTTGTTGTAAGCGTGCAGCAGCTGCAGCTTGACGTTGTTGTTCTTTTACTGGGTCAGCTTGAACCATTGCCTTAATACGGATGGTCTCACGACCAGAATCTGTATTGGCAGAAATAGTTACTGTTTTCTGTTGTAAGTTCGGTTTGTTGCTTGAGTCAAAGCTTACACGAATCTGTGCAGAAGCCCCAGGAGCAATTGGTGTATTCTTTGGGTACTCAGGTACAGTACATCCACAACTTCCGCGTGCATCTACAATAACTAAATCTGATTTACCCGTATTGGTAAACGAGAAAATCGTTTCTACACGTTCTCCTTCGCGAATAGTTCCAAAGTCGTGAATAGTTTTATCAAACGTCATTACAGGAGCGTTTGACACTGCTTTTGCTGAAGAAGCTTCAACAGCAGAAGTAGCCGCAGCTTTCTTTTCAGTGTTTCCACCACATGCAGTAAATGTTAGTGCAATTGTGGCCAATGTAAGTGCAAAGTGTTTTTTCATAATGTGTTATTTTTTTCTATAGCAAAGGTAAAAAAATTATTCCAATAGCCCTCTACCTTCTTTATTCAATCGGTCGCTCTTTGAGTACTCTTTCACCAAACTATCTAGAACACCATTAATGAATTGATTGCTCTTTGGTGTGGAATATTCTTTGGCGATTTCCAAATACTCGTTGAGGGTCACTTTTGGCGGTATTTCTTTAAAGTAAATCAATTCAGCGATGGCAATTTTTATCAAAATACTATCTAGAGTTGCAATTCGATCTGGATCCCAATTAGGTGTTTTACCATTGAACTCTTCTTGTAAACTTTCCTGATTGACAATTACTTTTTCAAACAATGCAATTCCAAAATCAATATCTTCATGCTTTTGCGATAAATCTGGAAAAACCAAAGAGGACATATCTTCTTCACGTAATTTCCGCAATTGTTTAAGCAGATATGTATTTACAACGGGGAGGTCATCAACCCATTGCATATTCAGGTCTTCTATAAAGCGAAAAAGACGTTCGTCTGGTGCAATCACATCCTTAAACAATTTGACTAAAAATTTTTGCTGCGTTTTAAAACTAGGTGCCTCTTTTGCTTTGAATTCTAGGTACAGTGGACTCGCAGTAATTGTATTAAAAAGCAATCGAATATAATCGAACTCCATTTCCCATATGGTCAATTTGTTGGATTCAATTTTTTGCGCTAGAAAGGGGTGTTTAGCAATCAACGCGAGAGGCTCAATTGAAAGAATAAACGGGTAATCATCGTTGATTGGATTGTCGCTCTTTCGATATTGAGATTGTATTTTGTGTTGCTGTACACTAAAGTCCCAAAGGGCTTTAAACAGAGCTAGATTGGTGGTGTACAAATTGACCATATCCAAACAGCTTTTCTTAATCGATGCTCCCCCTTCTTTAAGGGATTGTTGGTTACCATTGTAATGCGCATAAACTGCTTGCATTACTTTCACACGAATTTGGCGACGAGTTAACATGTATAAAGAGCTTTATCTTTCTCGACAAAAATAGTGCTTTCCGTTGGGAAATGAATTGTTTTATTTTTTTCTTTTCGATGGTAATACCCTTTTTCATTTGATTACCTTTGAGGCAATAATCATGAAGGAACTTCAATACCTTAATAAATACCTTTCTACCTATCGCGGTAAACTCCTTTTGGGAATATTAATTACCATTGTAGCGCGAATATTTTCTCTTTTTACACCACGTCTTGTAGGGAATTCTATGACGGCTATCGAGCGTTATGTAAACGCAGGAGAAACCAATACAGACGTCATTCAAACTGTTCTACTGACTAACATTGCCTTGATAGTAGCAGCATCATTTATCTCAGGATTTTTTACTTTTTTAATGCGACAAACCATCATTAATGTTTCTCGTTTTATCGAGTTCGATTTGAAAAACGAAGTTTACCAGCACTACCAGTTATTGTGCAGCACTTTCTACAAAAAAAACAGGACAGGGGATCTAATGAGTAGAATTAGCGAAGATGTGAGTAAAGTGCGAATGTACTTTGGTCCCGCAATTATGTACAGCATCAATACCATTGCTCTATTTATTATAGTCATTAGTTATATGATAAATATTGCACCGAGTTTAACGTTTTACACCCTACTCCCCCTCCCAGTTCTCTCGTTAACGATTTATAAACTAAGTCGTGCCATTAATATTCGCAGTACCAAAGTGCAGGAGACTTTGGCCAAATTATCTAGCTTTTCACAGGAGGCCTTTAGCGGAATTGGCATCATTAAATCTTATAATTTACAACCAACCATTGAGCAAAGTTTCTCGGTATTATCTGAAGAAAGTAAGAATCAAAATGTTGCGTTAGCTAAAATCCAAGCGTGGTTTTTCCCGCTAATGATTCTCCTAATTGGATTCAGTAATTTACTGGTGATCTATGTTGGTGGAAAACAATACATCGCAGGAGAGATTGAAATTGGGGTTTTGGCGGAATTTATTATCTATGTTAACATGTTGACCTGGCCTGTTGCAACAGTTGGCTGGGTAACTTCTATTGTTCAACAAGCTGAGGCGTCGCAAAAACGCATCAATGCCTTCCTCCAACAAGAACCCTCCATAAAAGATGGTGCTTCTTCTGCTACCATTAAACAAGCGAAAATTGTGTTTAATAAGGTTTCTTTTACCTATCCAGATACAGGAATAAAAGCCTTGGAAGACATTTCTTTTACCCTCAAGCCAGGAGAAACACTTGGTGTGATTGGAAAAACTGGTGCTGGTAAAACAACCTTGCTGGAACTCATTTCGCGTTTATATGACCCAAGTGAAGGCAATATAACCATTGACGAGGAAAACATTCATGACTATCCACTAAAAGAGCTTCGTCATGCCATGGGATATGTTCCACAAAACCCATTCCTTTTTTCAGAAAGTATAGAAGAGAACATTCGCTTTGGTAATGCAAATGCGAGTCTAGAAGAGATAAAACAAGCTGCCAAAGAAGCTGCTGTGGCCGATAATATTGAACAATTTAACAAAGGCTATCAAACACTTTTAGGTGAACGTGGAGTTACTCTATCTGGAGGGCAAATTCAGCGTATTTCAATTGCACGTGCATTGATCAAGGACCCTTCTATTTTATTGTTCGACGATTGCCTTTCTGCAGTAGATGCCGATACGGAAGAACAAATTTTATCTAGCCTAAACCGTGTTAGTCAACACAAAACCACCTGCATTGTAAGTCATCGGGTTTCTTCGGTAAAGCATGCAGGTAAAATCATTGTGTTAGAAAATGGGAAAATAATTCAGCAAGGCACCCACGATGAATTAACCAAGGTCGACGGACACTATCTCAAGCTCGTCAAAAAACAACTAGAGCAAACTGCTTAATAATTTGTTTTGTTTAATTTTTTTTTAGAGATTTACTATGAATTGACATAAAACACTAAACAGTTTAGTGTTTTTTAACCAAAATTGAACAAACTAGATGGAATTATCACAGGAAGAGATTTACTCAAAAGTACTTCGCGCTGGAAGGCGAACGTATTTTTTTGATGTAAGAGAAACGAAAGCGAGCGATTATTACCTTACAATCACCGAAAGCAAAAAGTTTACCAACGAAGATGGTACCTTTTATTACAAGAAACACAAAATATATTTATACAAAGAAGACTTTACTGAGTTTAAAGAAACGCTTTGCGATATGATGGATTTTATTATCAAAGAACGCGGAGATGAAGTAATAAGTGAACGTCATCAAAAAAACTATACTGCAGATAAAAGTAACCACTTTGCAGGAGCAAATAATGCCAGTAATTACACTGATTTAAATTTCGAAGACATTTAAAAAGATGTAAATTTATTTAAAACCGCTTCCTTGTAAAGCGGTTTTTTTTTACATTGGAATCAACAAAAATTTTGAAATGAAACAACTACTATCTATTTTCCTATTGCTCTTCAATGCACAATTCCTTTTTGCGCAGGAAGATGCTTCTTATTTTCTTCCAGAAAATCAGAATTATAACACTGAAATTCCCACACCTGAAGAAGTTATCGGTCATCCGGTTGGAAAATGGCATGTTAGTCATGATAAACTTTCAGAGTATATGCGCACCCTCGCTGCCGCATCAGATAGAATTCATATTGAAAATCGAGGGGTCACTTATGAAGATCGCCCTTTACTTTTGTTGACCATTACAAGCCCAAAAAATCATTCGAATTTAGCAGCAATAAAAGCAGCACATGTTGAATTAAGTGAATCTACTGGTCAAAACCTAAACACAGAAGATATGCCCGTTGTAGTGTATCAAGGCTTTTCCATCCATGGAAATGAGCCTAGTGGTGCCAATGCAGGATTATTAGTGGCCTATCATTTGGCCGCCTCACAAAGCCCAGAAGTACTCGAAATGCTTGACAATACTGTAATTCTATTTGATCCTAGTTTTAATCCAGATGGACTTCAGCGGTTTTCTCAATGGGCCAACACCCACAAAGCACAAAACATTACTCCAGATTCAAACGATCGAGAATACAACGAAGCATGGCCAAGGGGTCGTACCAACCATTATTGGTTCGACATGAACCGAGACTGGCTTCCCGTTCAACTAAATGAATCCAAGGCACGCATTGCAAGTTTCACTGACTGGCTTCCCAATGTGCTAACCGATCATCATGAAATGGGCACCAACGAAAGCTTCTTCTTTCAACCAGGAATCCAGTCACGTGTAAACCCTTTAACGCCTAAGAAAAACCAAGAACTAACCGCAGCAATTGGAAAATTTCATGAGGAAGCGCTTAATAAAATTGGTTCACTCTACTACACAGAAGAAGACTATGATGATTTTTATTATGGTAAAGGTTCTACCTATCCAGATGTAAATGGAAGCATTGGGATTCTATTTGAGCAAGCTAGCTCTCGCGGCCATGCACAGGAAACTGCAAATGGATTACTTACCTTCCCATTTACCATTCGCAATCAGTTTACAGCCGCATTATCAACTTTAAAAGCTGCCAACGCTTTACGTACTGACTTACTCGACTTCCAGCGCAGTTTTTATCAGAATGCTCGAGCAGAGGCGACAAAAATGAAAGACAAAGCCATTGTCTTTGGAAATCAAAAAGATGCTGCAACTTCCTATCGTTTGGCAGAAATTTTATTGCGTCACAAGATTAAGATTCACCGTTTGAAAAAGCCATTAAATAATGGAGGAGAACGTTATGCTACCGACAACAGTTTTGTGGTTCCTTTAGGGCAGAAAAAACAACGCTTGGTTCAAGCCATATTCAATGAACAAACTAGCTTTCAAGACAGTCTCTTCTATGATGTCTCAGCTTGGACACTTCCACATGCATTTGACCTTAATTCAACGCGAATCAAGGATTTAAGTTATGCGGGGGAAGAATTAAGTACATTTGAAACACCCAAGACCAAAGAGGTTACTAAAGCCGCCTATGCTTACTTATTTGAAGGACATGGCTATTATACTCCCAAAGCTATCTATAAACTCCTTGCTGCAGGGGTGCGGGTAAAAGTGAGTATGCAACCACTTTCCTTAGAAGGAAGATCATACGATTATGGTACTCTAATGGTTGCAGTAGCCAATCAATCGATTGAAGCTGATGCCTTGCACAGCCTAATGCAACAGGTGGCACAAGAAACACAACTGAACATCTATAGCGTAAGCACAGGACTAACCAAAGGAATTGACTTGGGGTCACGAAATTTTGAAACCATTAAAATGCCCAAAGTAGCCCTATTGGTAGGCGATGGTGTACGGAGTTATGATGCAGGAGAAATCTGGCATTTAATGGACACGCAATACCAAATGCCCGTTACCAAAATTGATGTTAAGTCTATTGCACGAGTTGACCTGAACAAATACACGCATATTGTTTTATCCAGCTATACGGGAAGTCTTCTGAACAAATCGACAGAGAAAATTAAAGCATGGGTAAACAACGGTGGTAATCTCGTAGCTTATCGTGACGCGATAAAATGGGCCAACAAACAGGAATTGATTGAAGAAGAATTTAGATCAACTGAACTGGTGGCTAAAGATGTTTCATTTGTTAATCAAGGGAGATTTAAAGGTGCACAGGCCATTGGTGGAGCAATATTTAATGCAAAAATAGATCGGTCTCACCCAATCAATTTCGGGCTAGAAGACAGGGAACTTGCTTTGTTTAGAAACTCAAAAATATTCATGGAGCCAGAAGAGAACAGCTATGACAATCCAATTCAATACACAAATGACCCTCTTTTGAGCGGGTATATCTCAGAGGAGCAATTGGAATTATTAAAGGAATCTGTGCCGTTCAAGGTTAAAGCAATGGGAAGAGGATCTATATTGTTAATGACAGACAATACAAACTTCCGTGCATTTTGGTTGGGGACCCAGCAATTGTTTGCAAACATGTTATTCTATGCAGATTTTATGTAATTAACGCACAACCTGTCCGTTAGGCAAATTTGCCTGAGGGGAAAGTAAAAAAACATCATTGCCTTGTGTTGCCCCCAGCACAAGGCATTGACTTTTAAAGTCGGCAATTTTTTTAACAGGAAAATTAACAACAGCGACCACCTGACGGCCAATCAACTCAGGAATTGAATAAATGGTCGTGATTTGTGCGGAAGATTTTAGAATACCCAAATGACCAAAATCTATGGTCAATTGAAAGGCTGGTTTTCTAGCTTTAGGAAATTCATCAACCTCAAGGACAGTTCCTACCCTAAAATCAATTTGCTCAAAATTATCGAAATCTAACATTCTTATTTTTTAAAGAATATATCGTCCAATATCCAAGCGGGACCAATCAATAAAAACTTTAAGTCATCCACAAAAGAGGGCTTTGCACCTTCTAATTTATGTCCATAAAACTGTCCAATCCATGCAACAACAAAAATTCCTAAAGAAATTTGCCATAAGGAGAACACTGCGGCTAGTTGCGCATTACCAAAAACACACAACGAAAAGAAGGCTAAAATTAGTATCCCCATTTTTAGCGACAATCGAACATAGAAAAACAGAATAGGAACTAAGGCAACCACCGCCCAGTTGGCGAGAGTGTCGGATTTAATTCCAGACAATTCTTTCAATAGCTCATTAGGGATTGACATGATTAACCCCACGACCGAAAAAACGATTAAAGGGACACAAATAAAATGAATGGCTTTATTGGTTTTGTTTTGGTGGCTAACTGCATATGCATCTAACCAATCTTGCATTGTTTTCATAACATTGATATATAATCCTTTCAAATTACATAATTTTATGAAATAAAAAAAAACATGGCATTAACTGAATCCAATATGCTCCCATTAGGAGCCATTTCCCCGACCTTTAGCCTCCCTAATGTGGTGACAGAGAAAACAGAATCTCTTGATCAACTTGTCGGAGAAAAGGGCACTGTCATTGTATTTATGTGTAATCATTGTCCGTTTGTTGTTCATCTTGTTGACCATTTGACCGCTTTTGCAAAAATAATAAAAAAAGGGAATCAATACCATTGCAATTTCAAGTAATGATGTTATTAATTACCCGGCTGATCACCCAAAACTTATGCGTGCTTTAGCCATTGAAAAAGGATTTTCTTTCCCTTATTTATATGACGAAAATCAGTTAGTTGCCAAAGCCTATGCTGCAGCCTGTACCCCAGATTTTTATCTCTTAAATTCAAAAAAAACTATGGTCTATCGTGGAAGACACGATGCCTCACGACCAGGAAACAAAACTCCAATTAGTGGAGAAGATTTACAAGAAGCGATCGACTTAATACTAAAAAAACACCCCATATCAAAAAAACAATATCCAAGTATAGGGTGTAATATAAAGTGGAAGTTGGAAATGAACCTGCTAACTTTTTTATTTAAATTCAACCAACTCAACCACAAACTTAAGGGTGGCATTTGGCGGAATAACTCCTCCAGCTCCTGCAGCTCCATAGGCTAAATCAGAAGGGATAATAAAAGTTGCTTTAGCACCTTTGTTTAAAAGGGCTATCCCCTCATCCCATCCTGGTATAACTTGACCAACACCAAGACTAAACTCGATGGGTTCATTACGCTTAAACGAAGAATCAAATACGGTACCATCGAGGAGTTCTCCTTTGTAGTGTACCTTAACGCTGTTGCCTTTTGCTGGTTTATCTCCGGTTCCCTCTTCGTCAATGTGATAGAACAAGCCGCTATCTGTCTGTGAATAACCTGCAGTAATTCCTTCCAATGCTTTGGCTTGCTTAGATTTTTCTTCCTCCATGCGCTTGCGCAAATCGGCTTCAAGATTATTGTATGAAGCAGCAGCATCAAATGCCTCGGCAACAGATCCAACACGAAGAATCTCTAGCTTCTCAAGAGCATCTCCCTGGGCGATGGCATCTACGATATCTTGCCCTTCTTGCACATAACCAAAAACAGTGTGTTTGTCGTCTAACCATGGGGTTGCGCCGTGGGTGATAAAAAACTGACTCCCGTTGGTTCCAGGCCCAGCATTGGCCATAGATAATACTCCTGGCTTATCATGGCGGAGTTCGGGGTGAAATTCATCGGCAAATTGGTATCCTGGTCCTCCCGTTCCTGAACCTTGTGGACAACCACCTTGGATCATAAAGTCGGGTATAACACGATGGAAGTTTAACCCATCGTAATAAGGAGTACCAGCTGGTTTTTCCTTGTTTTCTTGTGTTCCTTCTGCTAAACCAACAAAATTTCCAACTGTTCCTGGTGTTTTGTCATGGGTTAGTGAAACGATAATTTCTCCTTTGGAGGTAGTGAGTTTTGCGTATAAGCCGTCCTGCATTTTTATGTATTTAGACCGCAAAGATAAGGGATTCAAAAGAGTTTTTCAGCAATTAATTTGCTACTTCATTGATGAATTGAATGCGAAACAAACGAATATCTTCTTCTTCAAAATCGCCATCGAACTCTTCTAGTGCGTGTTTAATGTCGTCAGATTCTGCCTCCATGAAGTATTCGTGGAGTTCTTCTTGTTGGTCTTCGTCCAAGATTTCATCTATCCAGTAACTGATATTTAATTTTGTTCCTGCATAAACGATGGTCTCCATTTCACTTATAAAACTTGACATATTCATTCCTTTTGCAGAAGCAATATCATCAAGTGGAAGTTTACGGTCTACACTTTGGATCATGTAAAGCTTTAATCCTGAATTTGCTCCGGTGCTTTTGACAATTAAATCGTCAGGTCGTGTAATCTCGTTTTCATCAACATAATTTTGAATCAATGTTAGGAAAGGGCTTCCATATTTTTTTGCCTTCCCTTCTCCAACGCCATAAATGTTTTTAAGTTCTTCCATATTGATTGGATATTTCAAGGTCATATCGTTGATTGATAGTTCTTGAAAAACAGTGTACGGAGGAACTTCGTATTTATCAGCTACTTTTTTTCGCAAGCGAATCAATTCTTGCTGCAAAGCAAGATCACCAACTACATCCTTTTGAATCGCATTTGTTTGCTTTGGCTTGTATGTATAACTGTGATCTTCTGTCATCATAAATGACTGTGGGGAAGTTCTAAATTCTTTTCCTTTTGTTGTTAGTCGAATAACACCATAGGTTTCGATATCTTTTGTTAAAAAACCAGCCACATTGGCTTGTCGGATTAAAGCCATCCAATAGCCTTCGTTTTTATTTTTTCCTTGCCCAAAAATGGGTAATTGTGCAGTATGATGACTGTTTATGATGGCATTTTGTTGCCCAATCAATGTTTTAACAACTTCTTTAGCTTTAAACTGTTCTCTAGTTATTTGAACGGCCTCTAGTAACAAATTTAAATCTTCCATTGCCTCAATTTTAGACTTTGGAAAACGAACATTATCATCCATCTTTCGAATATCTCCGGTGGCACTGTCAAAACTTTCGCCAAAATAATGCAGGATAAACTTCCTACGGGAGATGGAGGTTTCGGCATAGGCAACCATTTCATTTAATAGTGCTAAACCAATCTCTTGCTCTGCTACAGGTTTTCCAGACATGAACTTCTCCAGTTTTTCAATGTCCTTATAGGCGTAAAAGGCCAAACAATGTCCTTCGCCACCATCGCGTCCCGCACGTCCCGTTTCTTGATAATAACTTTCTATACTTTTCGGAATATCATGATGAATAACAAAACGCACATCAGGTTTGTCGATTCCCATTCCAAAAGCAATGGTAGCGACAACCACCTCGCATTCTTCTTTTAAAAAGGCGTCTTGATTTTTTGCGCGTGTTTTAGCATCTAATCCAGCGTGATAAGGAATCGCGTTAATATCGTTTACCTGCAGGATTTGTGCTAACTGCTCTACTTTCTTACGCGACAGACAATAAATAATTCCCGATTTGCCTTTTCTTTCTTTGATGAACTTGATTATGTCTGCTTCAACATCTTCTGTCTTTGAGCGAATTTCGTAATACAGGTTAGGTCTATTGAATGAAGCCTTAAAAACGGTAGCATCATTAATTTGTAAGTTTTTGATGATATCTTCTTGCACTTTTGGTGTAGCAGTAGCCGTAAGAGCGATAACGGGTAGGTTTTGATCGATTTGTTCTAGCATGTACCGAAGATTGCGGTAATCTGGTCTAAAATCATGTCCCCATTCAGAAATACAATGGGCTTCGTCTACAGCTAAAAAGGAAATTTTGCATTGCTTTAAAAAAGCAAGTGTTTCTTGTTTTGTCAAAGACTCAGGCGCAACAAATAATAGCTTAGTAATTCCTTGTCGAATGTCATCCTTCACCTTTTCTATTGCTGTCTTGGTCAACGAGGAGTTTAAAACATGCGCAACGCCTTCCTCTTGTGAAATACCTCGAATAGTGTCGACTTGGTTTTTCATCAGAGCAATTAAAGGAGACACCACAATTGCAGTACCCTCGCACATTAACCCCGGCAATTGATAACACAATGATTTTCCACCACCAGTTGGCATAAGAACAAAACTGTTTTTACGCGCCAAAACATTGTTTATAACCTCTTCTTGTAAACCTTTAAAGGTTGAAAAGCCAAAATATTTTTTTAATTCTTCTGTTAATTGCATTAAAGAGTGAAGTGCATTAGATCAAATATTTTACATTTGTACCCATAAATATAACATTTAGTAAAGAATTTTCCTCATAAATTAAAAGAAGAATTGTTAAATAAAACCAAAATTCATCAGGATAAAAAAAGCACAACACTCCAAAAAGATTGTGACTACACTGTTGCATTGCACACGCAGAATTTAATACAAGAAGGGATTAGCTAATGAGTACAGCAAACGAAATGTCTTTTTTAGATCATTTGGAAGAGTTGAGATGGCATTTAATTCGTTCATCTCTGGCTATCATCATTGTAGCTACGCTAGCATTTATTGCAAAGGATTTTATATTTGACACCCTTATATTTGGTCCAAAAAAAGCAGATTTCTGGACCTATGAACTTTTCTGTAATATTTCAAAATTCATGGGACAAGGCACTAGTTTCTGTATTCAAGAACTCCCCTTTCGCATTCAAAGTAGAGCAGTTTCGGGACAATTTTCAGCGCATTTGTGGACTTCAATAACAGCAGGTTTTATTATTGCTTTTCCCTATGTTTTATTGGAGTTTTGGCGCTTTATTCGACCAGGGCTCCATGCCAACGAACGTAAAAATGCTCGTGGTTTTATCTTTATTGCCTCAGTACTTTTCTTTATGGGAGTGCTTTTTGGTTACTATATCGTTACGCCGCTATCCATTAACTTTCTAGGAAGTTACACAGTAAGCAACGAAGTCTTCAATGACTTTGACCTTGATAGTTACATCGGCTTACTGCGCGCCGCAGTACTTTCTTCAGGGTTTATTTTTGAATTACCAATCCTCATGTATTTTTTAACTAAAATTGGCTTAGTGACACCAAACTTTTTACGCACAAACAGGAAGTTTGCAATTGTAATTGTATTGAGTATCTCAGCCATTATTACCCCCCCAGACATTGCAAGTCAAATTATCGTAACCATTCCTATTTTAATTTTATATGAGGTCAGCATACTGATTTCAAAAATTGTATTTAAACGACAACAAAAAAACAATGAGTAAACTCGTCGAAGAATTTAATGCCTATCGATCAAAAATGAACGAAAAGCTTTTGAATGAAAATTCAAAAATCATAAAACGCATTTTTAATCTAGATGCAAACACTTATCAGCCTGGCACGCTAGACAAAGGCAGTAAAGAATTGATGGGACTTGTTGCATCAACCGTATTGCGCTGTGACGATTGTATTCGTTATCATATGGAAGAATGTTACAAGCTCAAAGTTTCGAAGGCTGCCGTGGTAGAAAGCCTTGAAATTGCTACATTAGTTGGCGGAACAATTGTTATTCCACATTTACGTAGAGCATTTGAATACTGGGAAGCTCTTGAACAAAACGAACAATAAAATGCAATTACGCGCAGAAGGAATTGAAAAATCGTATCGTGGCCGCAAGGTGGTCAATGGTATTTCTTTAGAAGTAAACCAAGGAGAGATTGTTGGTCTATTGGGACCCAATGGAGCAGGAAAGACCACTTCGTTTTATATGATTGTTGGTTTAGTCAAACCAAACGGTGGAGACATCTTTTTAGACAATGAAGAGATCACAAATTACCCCATGTATCAACGTGCACAAAATGGAATTGGATACCTCGCCCAAGAAGCTTCTGTCTTTAGAAAGCTGAGTGTGGAAGACAATATTCTAAGTGTACTCCAACTGACTAAATTGAGCAAGAAAGAGCAATTAGACAAAATGGAAGAATTGCTCCAGGAGTTTGGTTTAAATCACATTCGAAAAAACCGTGGTGATCTTCTCTCTGGAGGTGAACGACGTCGTACAGAAATTGCTCGCGCATTGGCAACCAGTCCAAATTTTGTTTTACTCGATGAACCTTTTGCAGGGGTTGACCCCGTTGCAGTAGAAGACATACAACGCATTATTGCCCATTTAAAAAATAAAAATATTGGTATTCTTATAACCGATCATAATGTACAAGAAACCCTTGCCATAACAGACAAGACTTACTTAATGTTTGAAGGGAAAATTTTAAAGGCGGGAAGTCCAGAAGAATTGGCGCAAGACGAAATGGTTCGGAAAGTATACCTGGGGCAGAACTTTGAATTACGGAAAAAGAAAATCAAATTTTAAACATGTATTTGATTGAGCTCAAAAGGATATAGATTATTATTATACCCGAAAGCGAGGCTAGTCCGAAGAGCAAAAACAATCCCGTTGCAGCCATAAGCAAAAGAACTGGAAACAGTAGTGACTTCATTCCTCCTGTAAATTTCAATGTAAACATTTTCCAATGCGTGTTCATTAAGAAGACCGAAATAAAACAACACACGGTCAAGCTAACAGGATTGATTAAATAATCATTCAAATTGAGTAAATAAGGATGACGAAAGATTAAGGGTAAACCCATAATCATTAAAGCATTTGCCGGGGCTGGTAATCCCTTAAAGTAGGGCAAGGGATCTGTAATTAAATTAAATTTCGCCAATCTAAACGCTGCACCAACCGTGATACTATAGCCAAGAATTGCCACGGGTGCAATCGAAAAAACAAAAGCAAAATCTGGAATCAATGTAAAAGTATAATCAACACTTTTAACACCAGAAATTACAAACAATTGGTACATCAGTACTCCCGGTGCAAGACCACTGGTAATCAAATCTGCCAGCGAATCTAGCTGTACACCCAAGGCGCTTTCTACTCCCAGTAAGCGAGCGAAAAAGCCATCAAAAAAATCAAAGAAAACACCAAAAAAAACAAACATTAGTGCCGCGTTGAACTGATGGGAAAAAGCAAAAAAAGTAGCCAAACATCCACACAATAAATTCATTAAAGTAAAAAGGTGAGGTACGGCTTTTTTGAGCATAAATTAATTTTGATCTAATTTACAATTTTTATCAAGTTTAAAAACAGGGAAACACAATACTTTTTTTCCTTTCTTTGCTTTAAACTAACATAAATTTTTTCCTAAGTGAAACGTTATCTAGCCCTTTCTTTAAGCAGTGGATTCTTACTTGCAATGGCATGGCCCACTTATGGCCTTGCATTCCTTTCCTTTTTTGGTCTAATTCCCATGCTTTACTTGGTAGAGGAAATAAATACTTCAAGCTACAAAAGAAAAGGTCTTGCAGTTTTTATATATAGTTACCTGGGTTTCTTCCTTTGGAACATCATTACTACTTGGTGGATTTACAACTCTACCGTATTTGGTGCTGCCTTTGCCATTAGTTGTAACAGCAGTTTTTATGCCGTTATTTTTACCGTGTACCGTTGGTCGTTAAAGCGTCTTCCACGAATAACAAGCCAGCTTTTTTTAATTTCATTTTGGATGGCATTTGAAAAATTTCATCTGAACTGGGATTTTTCTTGGCCCTGGCTCAATTTGGGCAATGTGTTTTCTGAGTACGTTTTATGGATTCAATGGTATGAATATACTGGCGCTTTTGGCGGAACATTATGGGTGCTCTTATTGAATTTAATTGGCTTGAAATGGTATCGTTTATACCAGCGAGAGAAAGACATAAAAACGGCCATTAAAGGCTATCTTCCAAACCTATTATGGATTGGAATTCCTATTGGTATATCTCTTTTACTGTATCAAACACATGAATTATCTTCTAAACAAGTAGAGGTAATTGTGCTTCAACCCAACCTTGATCCATATTTAGAAAAGTACCAGTTGACCAATGAACAACTGCTCAAGATGACTGAAGAAATTAGTCAAGACTACCTGAGTAGTTCAACAGACTATCTTCTCACTCCTGAAGGGTTTCTAGACGAAGGAACTGGATTCAACCTGAACAACTATAAAGTAGGGCCATTTTATTTAGCATTAAAAAGGTTTAGCGCTAAATACCCACGTCTTTCCCTTGTTACAGGCGCACAATCTTATCGCTTGTATCCTCCTTCTAAGGAACTTCCATCTCCTACAGCAAATGCCATACAATCTGGCGGATGGTATGACGTATACAATTCAGTGTTTCAGTTTGAAAACGAACAAGCTGACCAATTGTATCATAAATCAAAACTCGTTGTAGGGGTTGAATATATGCCTTACAAAGCAGTTCTTACTCCCTTGACTGGAGAATTCTTATTGGATTTTGGTGGTACAATTGCCACAAGAGGAGTTCAAAAATACCGTACAATATTTGAAAATTCAAATGGGATAAAAACCGCTCCTGTGGTTTGTTATGAATCCATTTACGGTGCTTACACCACAGAGTATGTTCGCAACGGCGCACAATTCCTTAGTATTGTTACCAATGATGCCTGGTGGGGAAACACTCAAGGGCATCAGCAATTACTTAGTTATGCTCGTATACGTGCAATTGAAAACCGCCGTGCCGTAGCACGATCTGCAAACACAGGAATTTCGGCCTTTATTAATGCAAGAGGAGAAATAACACAACAGTTGCCTATGGTAAACAAGGGGCGCTAAAGGCAACTGTTGCACTCAATGATCGATTGACCTTTTATACCATTTATGGAGATTATCTGGCCCGTTGGGCTAGCTTCCTCTTTGTACTCCTTTTCTGTATAAGCCTGAGCGGACGATTGAAAGACAAGCGTTCTTTTTAAAGAGTATTCTCCACTTTAACTCCAACAATTATAGTAGCTTTGCCGCTATGAATCAAACCGTTTCTCTTGGTTTTGGGGCTCGTTGCTGGGTATTTTATCTTGTAAAAAAGTACCTCTTCAATCCATCCTAAAAAAAACACAAGAATGGGGTTTAGAAGGAAATATGAAGCGAGAAAAAAAGAAAAATTAAATGCGAGAGATGAAAGTTTACACCAAAACAGGTGATGACGGTACAACAAGCTTATTTTCTGGAAAAAGAGTACCAAAACACGACATTCGTATAAAAGCATATGGCACCATTGACGAATTAAACAGTTGGGTCGGTGCCATACGAGATCATGCTGACCTCGTGATTTAGAAGGATGATCTCATTGACATTCAACGCAATTTGATGACCATTGGGTCTCAACTGGCCAATGACAGCGATACATTTGCGATTGAAAAGATAAATGCAGCTGACATGTACTTCAATTGGAACAAAATATTGATCAAATTACAGACGAACTCCCACCGCTTAAAAACTTTGTTATTCCAGGAGGGCATCCCCTGGTATCACACGCACATTTGGCGCGCTGTGTGTGCCGAAGAGCGGAGCGATATATCACTGAATTAAAGGAACTTACCAACTGTTGATTCAGAGATTGTTTTTTACATCAATCGCCTTTCCGATTACCTCTTTACCCTCTCAAGAAAGTTCACCCAAGACCTAAATCTCCCAGAAATTAAATGGGACCCGAGTCGAAAATAGACGAAATAACTTGCACATTAGCTTGAAACAAGTATTTTTGCAAAAAAAAAGTCATGTATTGGACATTAGAATTAGCTTCTTATTTAAGTGATGCACCTTGGCCAGCATCAAAAGATGAATTGATCGATTTTTCTATCCGAACGGGAGCCCTCTTGAAGTTGTTGAAAACTTGCAATCTATGGAAGATGAAGGAGATATTTACGAATCCATTGAAGAAATATGGCCCGACTTCCCTTCTGAAGACGACTATCTTTGGAACGAGGATGAATATTAACAACCAAAATTATAAAAGTCTCGTTTTGAGGCTTTTTTTTTGACTACATTTGAGTAGAAAATGCCTTAATAGAATATGAGTTTTTTAAACAATATCTTGAAAGCCTTTGTTGGCGATAAAACAAAAAAAGACCTCAAGTCCATCTTGCCCCTTGTAGACACATTAAAAGCTCATAAAGACTGTGGAACAACTAAGTCATGATGAACTTAGAGTCAAAACACTTGCAGTTCAAGACCAAGATTAAAGAAGGACGAGCTCCTTTGAACCGAAATTGACGCACATAAAGAAACCATTCTTTCACATCGAGGATATTGATGAACGCGAACGTCTTATACAACCATCGATCAACTCGAAAAGATGCCTGAACAAACTCGAAGAAGTTCTTCTTGCTATACTTCCAGAAGCTTTTGCAGTTGTAAAAGAAACTGCTGTGCGGTTCATGACAATACGTGATAGAAGTAACCGCAAATGAATTTGATCGCGTGCACTTTCTCAGACAAAGATTACGTCAGCTTAAAGGGTAAAAAGCATTGTGGGCAAACCAATGGGATGCTGCAGGAAAAGCTATTTTCTGGGACATGGTCCACTATGATGTTCAACTGATTGGTGGAATTGCCATGCACCAAGGGAAAATTGCTGAAATGCAAACAGGAGAAGGAAAAACACTTGTTGCTACCCTACCTGTTTACCTCAACGCATTGTCAGGAAATGGAGTTCACCTTGTCACGGTCAATGACTATTTAGCTAAGCGAGATAGCGCATGGATGGCGCCAATTTTCGAATTTCATGGCCTAAGTGTTGACTGTATTGATTACCATCAACCCAACAGTGAAGCGCGAAGAAAAGCGTATTTAGCTGATATCACCTACGGTACCAATAATGAATTTGGGTTTGATTACTTAAGAGACAATATGTCTCATACCCCAGAGGACCTTGTGCAGCGCAAGCATCATTTTGCGATTGTTGATGAAGTTGACTCGGTTTTAGTTGACGATGCACGAACACCTTAATTATATCTGGGCCAATTCCAGAAGGAGATCGCCATGAATTTGATGAATTAAAACCTAAGGTAGCCGACTTATACAGCAAACAACGTACAATTTAACTTACTGTTTTGGCCGACGCCAAAAAGAAAATTGCGGAAGGAAACACAGAAGAAGGAGGTATTCTATTATTACGTGTTTATCGTGGGTTGCCAAAAAACAAAGCACTCATCAAGTTCCTAAGTGAAGAAGGTGTGAAACAGTTGCTTCAAAACACGGAAAACAAATACATGCAGGACAACAATCGTGAAATGCATGTCATTGACGCCGAATTGTATTTTGTGATCGATGAAAAGAACAATTCTGTTGAATTGACAGATAAAGGGGTTGAATACCTTTCAGAAAGTGTACAAGATAAAAGCTTTTTTGTGTTGCCCGATATTGGTACTGAGATTGCAAAAATCGAGAATCAAGCACTTAAACCTGAACAAGAAGCGTCAGAAAAAGAAGTTTTATTTAAAGATTTCGGGATTAAAAGTGAACGAATTCACACCATGACCCAACTGTTTAAAGCCTACACTCTTTTTGAAAAGGATACAGAATATGTTGTAATGGACAACAAGGTCATGATCGTTGATGAACAGACCGGACGTATCATGGATGGGCGACGTTACTCAGATGGTTTACACCAAGCCATTGAAGCCAAAGAAAGCGTTAAAATTGAGGCGGCTACTCAAACATTTGCCACGGTTACGCTTCAAAACTATTTTCGCATGTACCACAAACTCACGGGAATGACTGGAACTGCGGTAACAGAAGCTGGAGAGTTATGGGAAATTTACAAACTCGATGTCATAGAAATTCCCACCAATCGTCCCATTGCACGAAGAGATGAAGAGGATTTAATCTATAAAACCAAACGGGAAAAATACAATGCAGTTATAGAGGAAGTAACAAAATTATCTCAGGCCGGAAGACCTGTATTGATTGGAACTACCTCAGTCGAAATTTCAGAATTACTCAGTAAAATGCTAAATATCCGTAAGGTGAAGCACAATGTACTGAATGCTAAATTGCACAAAAAAGAGGCCGACATTGTAGCCGAAGCAGGAAATCCAGGAGTAGTTACTATTGCCACTAACATGGCAGGACGTGGAACCGACATCAAGCTTTCTGAAGAAGTGAAAGCGGCTGGAGGACTCGCCATAATAGGGACAGAACGTCACGATTCGCGTCGTGTAGACCGTCAGTTGAGAGGTCGTTCTGGTCGTCAAGGAGATCCAGGAAGTTCACAATTTTTCGTGTCACTAGAAGACAATCTTATGCGTTTGTTTGGTTCTGATAGAGTTGCCAAAGTAATGGACCGCATGGGGCTAGAAGAAGGGGAAGTGATTCAACACTCCATGATGACAAAATCGATTGAACGCGCCCAAAAGAAGGTAGAAGAAAATAATTTTGGCGTGCGTAAACGCTTACTAGAATACGATGATGTAATGAATGCTCAACGTGAGGTGATTTACAAACGCAGAAAACACGCTTTGGAGGGAGATCGTCTAAAAGTGGACATCGCCAATATGCTGTTTGAGACCTGCGAAGACATAGTGTTAAGTAACAAAGCTTCAAACGACTTCAAAAATTTTGAGTTCCAAATCATCAGTACATTCTCCATTACTGCACCGGTTCTTCAAGAAGAATTTGAAGCAATGCCAGAAGGGGAGCTGATCGATAAACTATATGAAACTACCTTCAACTACTACAAACAGAAGGGAGAAATAAATGCCACGCTCACATTTCCAGTGATCAAAAATGTGTATGAACGTCCTGGGAACACTTTCGAAAAAATTGTTGTCCCCTTCACTGACGGAAACAAAACGCTCAACGTAGTTACTCAATTAGAAAAAGCCTATCAAACAAAAGGAAAACACTTAATTGAAGATTTTGAGCGCAATATTACCCTAGCACTTATTGATGAAGCATGGAAAAACCATTTGCGTAAAATGGACGAACTGAAACAATCTGTCCAGTTGGCCGTTCACGAACAAAAAGACCCGCTTTTGATCTATAAATTTGAAGCCTTTGAACTCTTTAAGGCCATGATTGGTCGTTTGAATAGAGAAGTGATTTCATTCTTGCTAAAAGGAAGTATTCCTTCCCAAAACACCTCTATCAAAGAAGCAAAACGCCCTGGAAGAAAGGATAATTTACAAACTTCCAAAGACGATGTTCTCAATACAGAAGAGTTAGCTGCAAAACAGCGTGCTGTAGGAGCTGGTGCTAGTGCATCACAACGTCAGACAGTGGAAACAATTACACGTGAATTACCGAAAATTGGAAGAAACGATCTCGTTAAGATCAAGCATACCATTACTGGTCAAAGTAAAACAATTAAATTTAAACAAGCTGAACCCTTGCTTAGAAGTGGTCAATGGGTATTGGTTGGAAAAAATTAATTCGTAACTTTCCATAAAAATATATAGCATATGGAGGTTTACGCAAATGTTTTATTGATTGCCATTCCAAGTTTTATGATATTAGTTTTAGTGGAAATCCTGTATGGTGTTTGGAAAAAGAATCAAACCTACACACTAATGGATACCATTTCAAGTTTGAGTTCTGGCACGACCAATTTACTCAAAGATTTACTAGGTATTGGAGTCATTATTATTACCTATCCTTTTCTACGAGAGCAATTGTCCGTTATCACCATGGAAGAAAGTGCGCTTTTGTATTTCATTGCTTTTGTCTGTATTGACTTTGCTAGCTATTGGAGCCACCGACTCAATCACTCCATCAACGTATTTTGGAATCGTCATGTTGTGCATCACAGTAGTGAAGAATTTAATCTAGCTTGTGCGTTACGCCAGAGTATTTCTGATCTAATTGGTTTTGGCGCACTCTTTTTACTCCCCGCTGCAATCTTAGGTGTACCACATAACATAATTACTGTATTGGCTCCTTTGCATTTATTTGGACAATTTTGGTACCATACCCGCCACATTGGTAAACTTGGATGGATAGAATATATTTTAGTCACTCCATCACAGCATCGTGTACATCACGCCATCAATCCAGAATATGTAGATAAAAATTTAGCCGCCATATTCTCCATTTGGGACAGATTATTTGGCACTTTCCAGGAAGAACTCGATGATGTTCCCTGTGTCTATGGTACACTTAAACCCGTTCGAACATGGAATCCGATTTTGATTAACTATCAACACCTTTGGGGCTTAACCCAAGATGCATGGCGTGCTAAAAATTGGGGAGATAAATTGAAATTATGGTTTATGCCAACAGGTTGGCGTCCAGTTGATGTAGCGCTGAGTTTTCCTAGACAAGGCATAGACGATATATATGCATTAGAAAAATATGCCCCAGTATATTCCTTCAAACACAAACTAACAGCTGTCTTTCATTTCATTTGTTTAAATGCTTTCATCTATGCATTTTTATCTTCTTTTGGAACACTTTCTCTTTTTTCGCAAATGGCTTTCGCTCTACTAATTTTTACAACTATTTTCGGTTTTACTTCCTTAATGGACGGTCATCAGTGGGCATTTGTTTTTGAAGTCGTTCGCTCGCTTGTTGGACTACTCATTTTCTTTCATCCTTCTCAAGTCTCGATTTGGTCGACAGATGTTGTTTTTGCTAGTGCTTCTACCCTCTACTTCGCACTGACCTTTGGCATGACAGTTTGGATGGCTAAATCGCTTCCACAGCGATCACTAATTGCATCATAGAATGGCCAAGCCAAGATCTATTGATTTTATTTTACTTGGTCCTGCCCATCCTTATCGAGGCGGAATAGCAGACACACAAACAAGTTTAGCCAAAGCATTAATCGATTTAGGCTATTCAGTAGAACTTTGGACCTTCAGCCATCTCTATCCTGCTCTTCTTTTTCCGGGGAAAACCCAATTTAGCGGAGAAAAACAAGTATACAATCTCCCCATTTCTAGGAAGGTACATGCCTATAATCCGCTTCAATGGAGATCCATTGCTAGAGAAATTAATACCAAACAACCCCAGGCTGTCCTTTTTCGTTACTGGACACCTTTCCTTGCTCCTTGTTGGAATTCCATCGCTAAACGACTTAACCCCTCCATCAAGAAAATCGCATTGGTAGACAATTGGGTTCCACACGAATCCAAGCCTTGGGACAATTACCTAACGAAGCGTTTTGAAAGGCATATGGACGCTTTTACGACACTTTCTCTAGCGATTGCAGCTACGATTAAGAGGCAAAGTAAAAAGCCTGTCAGGGGAATGTATCATCCAATTCCAATGGGTTTACCCAAAAAGAAAACAAAAGAAATAGCATGTAAAAAACTAAACCTTAACCCAGCAGCTAACTATATTCTCTTTTTCGGACTCATCCGTCCATACAAGGGATTGGATTTACTCCTAGAAGCCATGAAGCAACATAATGACAAACAACTCCTCATTGTGGGGGAATGTTATGAAAATGAAGGTGAATATCTCTCCCTCATCAATTCACTGAAGCTTGAAAAGCAGGTACAATTCATCAATCGTTTTGTCACGCTTGAAGAAGTCGCATATTATTTTTCGGTAGCCGACGCGCTAGTGCTCCCCTATAAAACAGCAACACAAAGTGGGGTCGTTGCCTTGGCCTATCATTTTGAAACACCAATGTTAGTTACCAACCACAAAGGATTAACTGCCCCTATTTCAAAAGATGTAACAGGGGTAATAACGGCCATCAATGCAACGGCCATTGCCAATGGGATTACTGAACTATACGCTAATAATAATATCGATCGTTTTAAAGAAAATTTACTGCAAACAAAAGCCAATTATGCTTGGGAAACCTATGCGCAAGAGTGGGCAAATTTCACATTAAATGAAACAAAACAACATTAAACTAATTTGTTCTGATATAGACGGAACATTATTGGATAAAAATCGTTCACTCTCGCAAAAAACTTTAGCGGAAATGCATCGGCTTGGAGAGCACTACCCCATTGTCTTAATTTCTTCGCGTATGCCAAAGTCTCTTCGGAAATTACAAACGCAATTGAAGTGTATACAGTACCCACTCATTGCATACAACGGAAGTTTAATTATCGATGGAGATAGCACGCTCTTTAGTCAAGAAGTTCCTTTCCACTTATTGGAAATTATGCAAACCTATGTCAACACCACATCGATTCATTTAAGCCTATACCATAATGATGAATGGGTCGTTCCTGCCAACGATTACTGGGCAAAACGTGAGGCGAATAACACCACAGTAAATCCGGAAATTCAGCCCTTAACAACAACCATAAAAGATTGGAAAGCCCGAGGAATAAGTGCCCACAAAATTATGTGCATGGGAGAGGCTGTGGAGATTGAGATACTCTACCGTCTTTTAAAAGAAAATCATGCAGACCAAGTGAATGCTTATCGATCTAAGGACACCTATATCGAAGTGAGTCATGTACTCCAAGATAAGGCTTCTGCCCTAAGCCTACTATTACAAAAAAAGTATCCGACAATAAGCATGGAGAATACCATTGCCTTTGGTGACAATTTTAACGATACAACTTTACTCGAACAGGTCGGAACGGGTGTTGCCGTGGCAAATGCTAAAAAAGAAGTGTTGTCTGTTGCAAATGACGTGACCTTATCCAATATCGAAGACGGAGTAGCACTTTATTTAGCAAAACTTAGCTAGACAATACACGCTTATCTATTGATACTATCTGCGATGAGTTGCTTGAATTTTGTAGTGCTCCACCCATGACTTCTACTGACATAATGAACAGGAATACCTAAATCATCTCCCGTGTAGGATTTATCCACATAGTCATCGCCTAGAAAGCGAATACCAAAATCATTTGCTTTAATCAACTCTAACAAGTCTTTCTCGAAGGTATAAAAGAGGATTGCATCGACATTTCTATTGGAGGCTAATTGCTCCTCTCGTTCTTCAACCGTTAAAATAGGCTTTAACTTTTCTGGTCTTTCAATAGAGGGATCGGTTTGTAGTAATATGGTAAAGTGATCACAGTTTGCCTTACATTCCTTGAACAACTTGATATAACCCGGATGCAGAAAATCAAAATTCCCTGCAATAAATCCTTTTTTCATAAGTCTACTTTTGCTGTTTGAATAGGTTTGCGAGGTTGCGCTTTGTTTAGGCGATTATATTCTGCAAAATAAAACAATTGTTTTTAACCTAGTTGGATTTATCGGATTGTTTTTGCAGCTAAAAAAGTTGGGCTTTTTATCATTAGTAAACAAATGAATACCTTACCACCTAAAATTTTATCTATGCCTACGAATATATGCTTCTTACTGCTTGCTGTTTGTCTTTGCCGATATTTTTATCCTTTGGGGAATCTTTGCCCTCTACCAAGGAAATACCATGGGAACGGTAATGTTGATTTTTGGTGGAGTTGGCCTTTATAGTGTTTACAAGGATTTTATCAATTATCGCGGAAAAAAACCTGAAAAAAAACATCGTCTTTTAACCCACATTGGACGTATGATTGACGCTTACACCGCAACCATAACAGCCGTGTTCGTGGTCAATGCTGCTGCTTTACCAACTTCAATCCCACCCTTTGTGCACTGGCTATTACCCACTCTTATATTGACCCCTATAAGTTTCTACTGGATTCGAAAGCAAAAAAAATAAACTATGCTAGAAATGCGTACACGTTGCAAAAAATGCGACAAAGCCTTTACAGACGAAAGTAACGACACCATGATTTGCTCTCATGAATGCACCTTCTGTCAAAACTGTGTCGAGAATGTACTGAATGCAATATGTCCAAACTGTGGAGGCGAGTTTCAACAACGCCCCACTCGGAAAAAATAATCAGTATGTCCAAAAATGCTCAATTGCTGCGTATTGCCTTTCTATTAACCCTACTTATGGTTTTTAAAAGCTTTGGAGATGTTCTTTTGGGGAGTTTTCTCTCGACAGGCGATCTCTACTTCGACAAACACCTCATCAAGACCATCATTAATTGCAGTATTGGACTAATTGCTTTAAAAATGATTACCGTTAGAGGTCATCAATATCAAATTGGGATAAGTAGTCGCGCTGGCTTAAGTTTTCATTGGTTGGTTCTACCCCTCACCTATGCCATTCTAATCAATCTTGCCGGAATGGACCCTATTCCTGCTTATGCATTGAACCACTTATTTATACTACTAGCCTATTGCCTTTCAATTGGTTTTGTGGAGGAAATAAGCATGCGTGGTTTTGTTCAAAACGAATTGATTGCTTTCTTTGGCGATGAGAAACCAGCAATACTTAAATCTATCTTGATTAGTGCTACCCTTTTTGCTGTCTTGCACTTACTCAACTTTGACAAAGGGCTATTCGGAGAAATTGCCCAAGTAGGCTATGCCTTACTCATTGGTCTATCTTTTGGTGCAACATTATATTTAACCAAGCGGATTTATCCCCTCATCTTGGTCCAAACATTTATTGATTTTTTTAGTAAAATTGAAGCAGTAGGTATTGTAGAACCTACTGTGGGTCAACAAACCACACAGGGAAGTATCACAATTATTGTGCTGCTCTCTCCCTATTTATTTTATGCATTTTATCTTTTTACAAAAATTAAAACCCAAAAACCATGAAATTACATCCCTACTTTGTTTTCAACGGACAGGCATTAGACATCTCCCATGGAGAGATCAACACCTATGGAGACAGTCCCATGCCACACCAACCTGAACAAAAAGATTGGGTGGTGCATTCCGATTTGCAATTTGCAGGCGAAACAATCGCTATGTTTGCCAATAGTGCAGAAGCACCACTTTCCAATAATCCCAATATTCATATCAGTCTCAATTATCACAATTTGACGAAGATGGAAAAAGCATTCGCTCAATTGGCTGAGGGAGGAAAAGTTACCATGCCGTTAGAAAAACAATTTTGGAACGCTACATTTGGTACTTTGACAGATAAATTTGGCATTCACTGGATGATGAATTTTGATCATATTGAATAATGCCCTATGATGAATACTTAGCCGAACGCATTCGGAACTATTTTACAGAACAGAAAGTTCCCTTTTACGACAAGAACATGATGGGCGGCTGTGTCTTTATGGTCAACGATAAAATGTGCTGTGGAATTCATTTTGACAAAATGAAAAAAATAGATTTACTCATGGCCAGGATTGGCGAAAACGCTGCAATAGAATTTGCTGAAAAAAAAGGCTGTCACCCTATGGATTTTACGGGTTGGCCAATGAAGGGCTATGTCTTTATCGATCCCGATGGATTTGATTTAGAGGAAGATTTAGTATTTTGGCTTGATCATTGTATAGCTTTTAATCCAACAGCAAAAATCGCACAAGAAAGAAGAAAAAAATGAAAGTACTTTTTACCCTACTTAGCCTAATTAGTTTGCAAACATGTATTTCGAGCTCAAAACCAGTAGATAGAGAAACGGTCATTTGGCAGCCCACCACTAGCCCACAAGACGGACTGAAAAAAGCCTATTTTGCTTCGGGTTGCTTTTGGTGTGTAGAAGCTATCTATGAAAGCGTTAAAGGAGTACACGAAGTCTATTCTGGATACGCAGGAGGACATACAAAAAACCCAAACTACAACCAAATAGGCACCGGAAGAACAGGTCATGCCGAAGCTGTCGAAGTGATTTATGATCCAAAGGTTGTTTCCTTTGGCACCTTGGTGCAGGTTTTCTTTGGCTCACACAATCCAACAACATCAAATCGTCAAGGGCCAGATCGCGGTTCCCAATACCGCTCGATTGCCTTTCATCAAAATGAGACGGAACGTGAAATCATTCAAGATTATATAGCACTCCTCGAAGAAAAAGAAATTTTTTCTAGACCAATAGTGACCAATGTAAGCCCCTTAGAAAAGTTTTATTTTGCGGAAGAATACCACCAGGACTATGAAAAGTTGAATCCTCGAAACCCCTATGTACAAAACGTATCTATCCCACGTTTACGTCGTTTTCAAAAGGCCTATCCTGAATTACTAAAAGAAAACCACTAATAAGTTGGAAGGAAGTTAGCGGCTCGTTTATTCACCAAAGAATAAACGAGAGAAGCGATTAGTAGCCCGGCAAAGGCCCCACATATAATGTCTAACGGAAAATGAACGCCTAAATATACTCTGCTGTAAGCAATCAATACGGCCAAGGATAACAAGATTGGCATCAGCCATTTAATACGTTTAAATACCAAGCTAAAAAATAAGGCAAGAGCGAAGGAATTGGAGGAATGACCCGAAAAGAAACTGTATTTACCTCCACAACTGTCTTTCACCAAACGCATTATATCTTGTAGTTCGGGGGTGTGACATGGACGCAAACGCATGAAACCGTATTTAAATCCATTCGTAACTTGATCTGTAACACCAACAACTGCAGCACCAATCAGCAGTAAAAAAAAGGCCGATTTCCAGTCGTGTTTTCTACCGTATACAAACACAATAAAAAGATACACTACAGCATTGGTTGCTTTCTCACTCAGCAACAACCAAAATGGGTCAAAGAAAGTAGATCCAAGTTGATTTAGATACAAGAACAGAGTTTCATCCCAAAGTAGTAGTTGTTCTAACATTATTCCATGCTTTCAATTTCCTTATCAAAAAAAGCAAGCGCCTCTTCGATCAGTTCTTGGGTTACTTTCTCCAACTCTTCTTGATCGTCCTGGCCAAACTCCTCCAACCACATAATGTCGTCATTAGAAACATTCAATAAAAAACGGGGATATTCAGTGTGTAATACAAAGATCTCTTCTTCTAGAGAAGAATTATCGGCAATAAGGAATTTAGGTACATCCATGGGTTTATGATTTCAAAAGTTTTTTTGTCTGATGATTAAAGCGTAAAAATAGTAAAAAGGCTGAAGTACTCAGCCCCGTAAGCAAACCAATCCATATACCCACGGCACCTAAGTCTGTTCTAAGGCCTAGATAGTACGAAATAGGTAGGCCAATTACCATATAGGAAATGAAGATTAAAGCTGTTGGAACATTCACATCTTGTATCCCTCTAAGGGCTCCAAGAAAAACAGCCTGCAAGCCGTCTGTGATTTGAAAGAAGCCTGAAACCAATAAAAGTCCCGCTGCTATTTGCACGACCTCTAAAGTATCCATTGGTGTATTATCACCATAGTTTTCCAAATAAATCCACGGTAAAACTTCATTGAATTTTAAATAAATAAAGCAAAAAACAATATCAAACAATCCAATCAATAGAAACAGTGAAATGGCTATGCGGCGCAAATCAGCATAGGCTTTTTTTCCGAATTGATTCCCTACACGAATCATTGCGACAACACCTAAACCCATTGCAAACATAAAAGTCATCGACGATAAATTGAGGGCAATTTGATTAGCCGCCTGTGCGTTTTTCCCCAATACCCCAGACATCCATATGGCCATGGTGAAAAAAGCAACTTCAAAAAACATCTGTAAGGCAGATGGAAACCCGAGACGTAATATTTTTTTAAATAAAGATATACGCAAATTCTCAAAACGAATACGAATGATATATGCTGAAAACATTGGATGAAATTGAATGTAGCAGATAATTAATGAAACCGCAGCAGTTCGTGCTATCATGGTTCCAATTGCAGCTCCCTCAACGCCCATCTCTGGAAATCCGCCGTAGCCAAAAATCAACACATAATTCAATATGACATTAACAATGTTCGAAAAAACAATAGCATACATTGCTGGACGAGTCTTCGACAAGCCGTCAGCAAATTGTTTGTATGCTTGAAAAATAATTAAAGGAATTAATGAGGCAGCAACCCATTTAAGATAGGGGAATGCTAATTCAACCACGGCTTCAGGCTGCCCCATGGAATACATCATTTTGCGGGACCCAAACACGGCCAAAAATAAACTTAAGCCTAAAATGGTACACAATACTATACCATGGGACAGTACGCGTTGTGCAGCATTCACATCTTTGGTTCCATCAGCTTGCGCTACCAAGGGAGTCAAGGCAGTCGAGAAGCCGATTCCTAAAGACATGGCAATGAAGACAAAACTATTTCCTAAAGAAACTGCGGCAAGTTCTGTAGTTCCCAACTGACCCACCATAATATTGTCGACCAGCTGGACAATGGTGTGCCCTAAAAGACCTAAAATAACAGGAAATGATAAACTTAAATTATATTTAAATTCTTTGGTGTACTGTTGAAGTTTAAACAATGCTTATAATTTAAAATGATCCATTAAATAGACCATTGCAGCCATGGTTGCTGCGCCGAGCTCTAATTCTCTTTTGTTGATGGCATCAAAGGTATCGTTCGAGGCATGATGATAGTCAAAATAGCGCTGCGAATCAGGACGTAAACCTGCCAATACATTTGTGTCGGTCTTCAAGGGAGCTACGTCTGCCCCACTTCCACCTTTCACAAAAAGGTGAATTAAGTAGGGTTCAAAATAAGGCGCCCATGCTTGAATACGCTCTAACTTTTCTGGCGTTGTATCGATTGAGAATCCTCTTGGCGTAAATCCGCCAGCATCAGACTCTAGAGCAAAAACATGCTTTTCGTTTTTCTGCTTTGCTATTTCAGTATATCTAGAAGCGCCACGCTGTCCATTCTCTTCATTCATGTACAAAACAACCCGCAAAGTGCGTTTTGGTTGATAGCCAATTTTTTTCATCAAACGCAATACTTCCATAGACTGGACAATTCCAGCTCCGTCGTCATGAGAACCGTCACCTAAATCCCACGAATCGAGATGCCCACCAACAACCATGATTTCCTCTGGATGGGTTGAACCCTTTATCTCGCCAATCACATTATAAGACTGTACATCTGGTAAGTTCTTACAGTTCTGTTTTAAATAAAATTTTAATTTTCCGTTGAGCGACAACATAGAACTTAACAATTCTGCATCGTTAGTGCTAATGGCAGCCACTGGAATTCGCTTTTTTAAAGGCAAGTCGCCATAACTCATGGAACCTGTATGTGGAAAATCATCCAGGCGTAAATTCATAGAGCGAACAATAACACCAACAGCGCCCAACCTCGCAGCTTCTTCTGCGCCACTGTAACGTTGATCAACGCAGCCAGAATATGCCGTAAATGTATTTACTAAATCCGCTTGCATTGAACGGTTATAAAACACGATTTTTCCTTTAATTTTATCTGAACCTAAGGCAGAAAGTTCATCAAAACTTTTTACTTCAATTACTTCAGCACGTATGCCGGACAGAGGAGTGGCGACTGAACCACCCAAAGCACAAACATTTACGTTAATTGTGTTTCCTGGACTTGTTTCAATGTTTGCATATTCAAAGGTTCCCCGAATCCATTTGGGAACCATTACTGGCTGTAACCAAACCTTGTCTAACCCAAGAGCATCTAGTTCGTCTTTCCCCCACTCAACTGCACGCTGTGCATTTAGTGAACCCGAAAGGCGTCCACCAATTTGATTGGATAAATGTTCCAACCAAGCATAACTTTGACCGTCAACTAATGCCGTTTGGTAAATTTTTTTAATGGTTGGCTCAATCGCTGTTTGAGCAGTTACACTAAGGGCAAATAAGAAAATGGGGAGTAATAGAATTCTTTTCATGTTATTTTGATGCAAATTGTTCAATATTTTGAATTGTTATTGGGTTTTCACCCAAAATCATTAGACGTTCAAGGACATTGCGTAGTTCACGTATGTTTCCTGTCCAAGGATATTCTTTTAACTTTTTTAAGGCATTAGGCTCAATTACTTTTGCCGCAAGACCATCATTTTTTGCTATCTGTTGAATAAAGTGATCACACAAAAGCGGAATGTCTTCCAAACGATCTTTTAAAGCGGGGACGCGAATGACAATGACTGCCAAACGATGGTACAAGTCTTCCCGAAATCGACCTTCTGCAATTTCTTTTTCTAGGTCTTTATTCGTTGCCGCAAGGATGCGCACGTCTACTGACAAATCTTTATCGCTTCCAACTCGTTGGATTTTATTTTCTTGTAAAGCGCGTAAAACTTTGGCTTGAGCACTTAAGCTCAAATCACCTATTTCATCCAAGAAAAGTGTTGCACCATCGGCTGCTTCAAATTTTCCTTTGCGGTCTTTTACAGCAGAAGTAAATGAGCCTTTTACATGACCAAACAATTCACTTTCGATTAATTCAGAAGGTATTGCCGCGCAATTCACTTCAATAAGTGCTTCTTTATTACGTTCACTCTTTTGATGAATTTGATGAGCAACCAATTCCTTTCCGGTTCCATTTGATCCCATGATTAACACACGTGCCTGAGTAGGTGCAACTTTATCAATCAATGTAAAAACATTGGACAATGCTTTAGATTGACCAACCATTTCATAGGCCTTGGCAATGCGCTTTTTTAATTGCACATTTTCAACAGCCAAATGCTTCGTTTCTAAAGCATTTCGAACAGAAATCAGGAGTCGGTTTAAATCAGGTGGTTTCGGAATAAAATCATACGCACCTAGTTTCATTGCCTCAACAGCAGTTTGAATATTGCCGTGCCCCGTAAGCATAATAAATGGAGAAGAAATCCCTAGCTTCTTTGCTTGTTCCAACACCTCTAAACCATCTTTCTTTGGCATTTTAATATCACACAAAACCAAATCGTAATCTTCCGCATTGACGGCATCAAAACCCGCCTTTCCGTCCGCTGCTTCATCAATTTTAAAACGATCATTTTCCTCGTTTAAAATGCGCTTTAGCACTCGGCGGATTGGTTCTTCGTCTTCGATAATTAAAATACGTGTCATATTATAGGTTTTCGGTTTGGTTCAACCATACCGTTCGTTGGGGAAATGGGATTTGAATGTTGTGCTCCTTGAATGCCTGAAATATTTTGAAACGAATATCGCTTTTCACTTGATTGGCAATAAAACTGTTATTGATCGAAAAATACAAACGGAAACATAAGGCGCTGTCGCCAAAATCTTGCAATAACACCGTTGGTACTGGATTTTTCAACACTTGCTTATGCATTTTGGCTAATGAGATGAGTATTTCTTGCACTTGATCAACATCACTGGCATAACTTACCCCAACCTCAACATGCTCGCGCGTTAGCGTACCATTCTCGGTCCAGTTATACAATATGGAGGTTAAAAATTTATGATTAGGTATAATCAACACTTTGTTATCGATTGTGACAGCTCGTGTAGTTCTCAATGTAATGTTTTCAACTCTCCCAACTTGTCCTTCAATAGCAATGATATCGCCAACATGCACGGCTTTATCTGCAATAATGAATATTCCAGAAATAATATCTTCAATAAAGGTTTGTAGGGCTAGACCAACACCAACCAACAAGGCCGCAGAGGCTGCAAAAATAGCAGTGACATTAACCCCAATGGTATCGAAAGTAATCAAAATAACAATGAGGTAAACAAAGTAATTGAAAAAGGCAAATATACTCTTGAACTTAAACTGGACGTCTTCATCCATGCGTTTCAAAATTAACCGCCGTGAAAAGCGCAAAAAATACTTGGTAAAAAAGAACACCAAAAGAATAATCAAAAGCGACTTTATGCTGAAGGAAATATCGCTTCCAATATTAAAGGTATAGTTAAAGAAATCCGTGATTTTGTTCATTTAGAAACGTTTTGAATTTGACTTCTATCAAAGATAGGATAAATTAAAATAGAAGTAAAAACAAAACCCACCCTTATAGAAACAAGGATGGGAAAAAATTGCTACGAAAAAGAAAAAATGCACAAATTGTGCAATTCAAATATACTCTATTTTTTTAATTAGAAAAAATTAGGCGAACATGTCTTTAACTTTTTCAAAAAATGACTTGTCTGATTTCTCGGGTTTAGGGATGAAATTCTCATCGTCAACCATGCGTTGAAAAAATTGTTTTTGCTCACGGTTTAACGTTTTTGGCGTCCATACATTGATATGCACCAAAAGGTCTCCTTTGCCATATCTATTTAAATCGGGTAAGCCTTTTCCACGAAGTCTCAGTGTCTTTCCTCCTTGAATACCCGCATCTAATTTTATACGCACTTTACCGTCCAATAAACCAACTTCTTTGGCAACGCCAAGCGCCGCTTCAGAGAATGATATGTACAAATCGTGATGTAAATGATTTCCTTCACGTATGAAGTCGTCATGCGCATGCTCTTCAATTAATACAATTAGGTCGCCAGATACGCCATTACCAGCAGCAGAATTACCTTTTCCACTCACTTTCAACTGCATCCCCTCTTCTACTCCAGCAGGAATTTTTATACTCACTGTTTCCTCTTCAGAGATCATTCCTTGAGCATCACTTCCTTTTGGACGATGTTGAATGCTTTGTCCACTACCTTGGCAAGTAGGACAAGTTACTGCAGTTTGCATACGCCCAAGTATTGTATTGGTAATACGTACTGTTTGTCCGCTCCCACCACATTGGGAACAATTGGAATAACGAACATCCTTGGCTTGAACCTTTCGACTTACTTTAACCTTTTTTTCTACGCCATTTAGCACTTCTTCAAGGGTTAATTTCACTCGAATACGGAGATTACCTCCTTTTGAGCGACGCTGACCTCCACCCCCGCCAAAACCGCCAAAGCCGCCACCAAAAATATCACCGAATTGGCTGAAAATGTCATCCATGTTCATTCCACCACCGCCAAAACCTTGACCGCCTTCAAAGGCAGCGTGTCCATATTGATCGTAACGCGCTTTTTTGTCTGCATCACTTAAAATCTCATAGGCTTCTGCAGCTTTCTTAAAATTTGCCTCAGCTTTCTCATCGCCTGGATTCTTGTCTGGATGAAATTCGATGGCTTTCTTGCGATATGCCTTTTTAATTTCAGCAGCAGATGCTCCTTTTTGTAAGCCTAGTATGTCGTAAAAATCTTCTTTCATTTGCTATTTATTGACCGACAACCACTTTTGGGTAACGGATAATTTTTTCTCCCAACTGGTAGCCAGTCTCTGTGATATCTATTATTTTACCTGATTGGTCTTCACCAGCAGGGATTTGAGTAATCGCTTCGTGAACTTCAGCATCAAAAATATCGCCGGGGGCAACTTCAAAAGCCACTAGCCCTTTACTTTTTAGCGTCTCATTCAATTTGTTATTAATTAAACGGAAGCCCTCAAACTGTTCTGTATCCGCTAATTTGTCTGCCTCTTTTATCGCACGGCTAAAATCATCGACCACAGGCAATAAACTTGTAATAACTTCTTGACCTGCCGTTTTGAACAATTCGATTCGCTCTTTAGACGTTCTTTTCTTGTAGTTTTCAAACTCAGCGAATAAACGCAAGAACTTGTCCTTCTCAGCCGAAAGCTCCTCATTCAATGCTTCTAACGCTTTAGCATTTTTTGCTGCTGCAGTTTTAGGGCTTGCTTTTTTTGTCGACTTAGCCTTTTCTTTCGATGGGTCTTTTTCTGTTTTTTTTGCCGTGCTCATGCTTATTTTTTTCTTTGCGAAAGCAAAAGTACTGCCATTTTAATAAACTTGTCAAAATGTCATACAAAAGTTATCCTTAAAGTAACGACTTAATTGCTGGAAGCAACTCTGGATGGATAAAAACAAAACCTTCTTTTAGCGCTTTTTCCGCACAAACATTCTGACTATTAAAAACCAACGTACTCATTTCTCCAACAACCAAACGGATAAAAAGTTTGGGTATTGGAGGCAAAAAATAAATGCGACGCATGGCCTTTGCCAATGTCTTGGTGAATTCTTTTTGTGAAACAGGGTTTGGACTAACTGCATTGAAGACACCTTCCCATTTCTTATCGATAGCAGTCATAATCATCCCAACCAAATCATCTACATGTATCCACGATTGAGTTTGCTCTCCATTGCCAAAAGCAGCTCCTAATCCAAACCAAGTAGGTGTTTTTAACGGTCCAAGCACTCCACCTGTTTCTGTCAACACTAGTCCAATCCGAAGTTTTACCAATTGAAGCCCTGCAGACGAAAAACCGTCTTCTTCTTGTTCCCAATCCATAACGACTTCTTCCAAAAACGAAGATCGTTTTGGAAGATAATCTTCGGTATAAATCATTTCAAAAGAGGAAGGGTAAATTCCAATGGCAGAGGCCGCAACGACTTGTTTTATTTGATGCTTACCATCAAGCTGGCGAATACCATCGACCAACAAACGGGTTCCGTTGATTCTACTTAAAGAAATTTCTTCTTTGTTTTTCTTTGTCCAGCGCTGAGAAATACTGGCACCAGCCAAATGCACTATCGCATCTACACCTTCAAAACAAGCCAGATCTAATTCATTTAACGAAGGGTTCCAATAGTAACCCTTCATTTTTCCCTCCTGAATAACTTTCGTTTTTTGTGAAGTTAAAAAATGAATCTCGTGACCCAATGAAAGCGCCTTTTGAGCTAAAATAGATCCCACCAAACCGGTAGCTCCAGTGATCAATAATTTCATGCAATATTTTTTTACGAATGTACTACAAAAGAGGTTTGTGCCCACGTATCATCTCTCGTTTTCCTGGAGGGCCAGGAACTAAGCCCGTTACCAGTCCCAATCGCAATAACGCTCTTCGCACACTACCAATGGCGGCATAAGTAACAAACAGCCCTCCAGGGTTCATGTTTTCTGTCAAAATAGGAAAACAATCGTCGGTCCATATTTCAGGCTGAGCTCTTGCACCAAAAGCATCATAATAGATAAGATCCGTTTTTATCGATGGGCAATAATTTTCGAGTAAGCAATGCATTTTTTTGAGTTTAAAGAAGGGAGTTATCGAAATTTCTTCTTCCCAAGTCGCATGCTGGATTTGATTAAACAGTAGGCTTTCCTCCTCTTCTAAAAAAGACACATAATTCGCCTCATTCATTTCTATGGTTGATAATGGGTAAGCTTCAATCGTGTCATAACAGATGTGAATACCGGTTTCACTTGCAGCTTTAGCCGTTAAAAAAGCATTCAAACCAGTGCCAAATCCCATTTCAAAAATATGACAATGCGTGGCCTCAGGGTTTAACGATCGCCAATAGTCAAATCCCATTCCTAAATAAACATGCATCGCCTCTTGAACTGCCCCATGCTTTGAGTGATAATATTCATCAAACTGTTCCATGTAAAGTGTTGGGCTTCCATCTGCAGTCAAAAAATGTGATTTCTTTGCTTTTTTCATTTCATTAACGAAAATAAAGCAGTTTTTGCTAGTGTTCGTAGAAAGAAGAACAAAAAGTGGCCTCATCCATAAAATCTGTTTCAGAATGAGGAAAAAATTACGATTTATTAACTAATTTAGTTATACGAAAAACTGCCCAATGAAAATAGAACGCGCTCAATCATCAAAAATTCACAGCATAGATTTCAATAATCTATCATTCGGCCAAACATTTACAGACCACATGTTTGTCTGTGATTACATTGACGGTGAATGGGTGGATCCACGCATTATTCCCTACCAACCCATTCAAATGGATCCTTCTGCTAGTGTTCTTCATTATGGTCAAGCTGTTTTTGAAGGAATGAAAGCCTACAAAGACGATACAGATCGTGTTTGGCTTTTTCGCCCAGAAGACAATCATGCTCGGATTAATAAATCTGCAGCACGTTTGGCCATGCCTGAATTCCCAAAAGATCTTTTCATGAATGGAATGAATGAATTACTTTCTATGGATAGCGACTGGATTAAACCTGGTATTGGCAATTCGTTGTATGTACGCCCATTTGTTTTTGCCAATCAAGCAGGAGTTGCTGCTTCGGCTTCAAACCGCTATTCGTTTATGATCATTTGCGCCCCCGTTGGTGCTTACTACAGTGGAGAAATAAATGTATTGGTGTCAGAAAAATTCTCGCGTGCAGCAAGCGGAGGAGTAGGTTATGCAAAAGCAGCTGGAAACTATGCAGCGGCCTTTTACCCAACACAACTCGCACAGAAGGAAGGATATCAACAAATCATATGGACCGATGCAAATACGCATGAATATTTAGAAGAATCAGGAACAATGAATGTTTTCTTCCGTATTGATGATACATTAATAACTGCCCCTACAACAGATACTATTCTAGACGGGATAACCCGTAAAAGCGTAATCCAAATTGCAAAAGACATGGGTATTTCAGTAGAAGTTCGCCCGGTCAAAGTTGCTGAAGTAATTGAAGCACACAAAGCTGGACGATTGAAAGAAATATTCGGCGCTGGAACAGCAGTTGTCATCAGCCCTATACATGGAATCGGATTCCAAGGAACTAAACATGTTTTGCCTACAATTGAGAATTCCTATGCAGCAATGCTCAAAGAAAAGGTCGTTCACATTCAATACAACAAAAGCGAAGATCCATATCAGTGGCGCAAAGAAGTTGTTGCTGTTAACGCTTAAGTAGGTCAGCAATATTGGGCTTGAAATAGTTAGGCCCCTTCATAACTTTTCCGTCCTCCCTATATATTGGCTCACCATTCTCGCCTAGTTTACTCATATTTGAGAGTTGTATTTCGTCAAATACTTCTTCAATTTTATGCTGCATTCCATGTGATAAAATTGTACCGCAAAGTATGTAGAGCATATCTCCAAGCGCATCGGCAACTTCCACAAGATCGTTATTCTTTGCTGCTTCGAGGTATTCTTCGTTCTCTTCTTCCATTAGTCGGAACCGTAATTCTTTAATGCTTTCTGAAATGGCAACGGTAGGTGCATTTTCACAGTCAATTTTAAATGCTTTGTGAAATGCTTCAACAGCTTTAAGTTCTTTTTGAATCATGAATAATTAAGTATTATGAGCTAGAATGTCTAATTTAGTTGAAAAATTACGAATGTTTTCATCAGGACAACTCCAATTTGCCGTCTTTTTTGTCATCTCTTTCTCTGCCACTGTTGTTTGGATGTATCGCAAAGACTCTAAGGGGCATAAAATACATTATGCTGGAAGTTATAAAATATTGATTGGCTTTGTTTTAGCCATTGTCGCTCTATTTATGATTAAGGTATTTATTCATTAAACAGAATAGTTAGATGGTTAAATTCCTGCAAACACTTATTGGGTTAGTCTTTTTTGGCATAAGCCTCTTTGTGCTCATTGTAAAAAATCACCCCTCAGACTATATACTTTCAATCGAGCAGGAAGTAGCCTATCCTCCTTCATGCTATATTGATTATCTATCCAGTAAGCAAGGGAATGAGTTTTGGCAGCATCATTACAAAGAAAATTTCACCGCTTTACATGAAGCGTTTTTAGAAAATCAGATCCAATTACTCACAGGGGAAAAGCGCACTATTGAATTTACCATTCCTTCCTCCAAAGGGTTTGAGCTTATTGAAAAATGGTCTTTTGACCAAGGGAAAAATTCTATAAAAGTCAGCTATACTTATTCTGCCGTCTTTAGTGTAAAGCTCTATCTGTTTTTTAATTCAATTTTTCATCGTACAATAAAAAACTTAGCAGAATCACGATTAGCCGCTAGCATTGTGGCTATTGAAAAACAATTTGGCCAGCATCGTTGGGAGTATCTTGGCGAACAACCACAATCTTTGTCCTATTATATAGCCATTGAAGGATCGAGTGACTGGTCTTCATTATCAAAGAATATAGCAGTTGCCCAATCTGATTTAATTGCCTTTACACAGAAAAATAAGATCGTAACATTAGGCGATGCGTTTGTGCTCTACCCACTAATTAAAGACAGAAACGCGTTTTGGAGGGCAGCAATCAAAACAGATCGTTATTACTACACCAACAGTGAAACGATAAAATGCCGTCGGTACAAAGGAGGAAATTCGATTGTTTTAGTCCATTTTGGAGACTTTACCTATTTGAAAGATAGTTGGCTTGTACTTAACGACAGCCTTCAAGCGAAACAGCAAAGCTATCCGGCCATCCAAATTGAAACAGTTAGCAAGAAAGACACAAGCAACCCATTGAAGTGGGAAACAACACTAATTTTACCAATACAATAATGGACATTAAAGCAATCTTATGGGTTTTCTTAGGTGGCGGACTGGGCAGTAGTCTTCGCTACTTAATTTCTATTCTCTTTAAATCGACCAACACCAATTTTCCCTTCGCAACATTAGCTGCAAATATTATAGGATGTTTACTCATTGGACTATTGTTAGGCTATTTCAATAGACTAGAATTAATGCGGGAGGAACTTACCCTCTTTTTAATGATTGGTTTTTGTGGTGGGCTCACAACTTTTTCTAGCTTCACCCTTGATCTTTTTAACCTGACCAAGGCCACTTCTATGGTCTATCCCTTTATTTATTTCACTGCAACCATCTGCCTAGGAACACTATCTCTACTATTTGGTCTCTGGCTATCTCGATAATTATCTATTCTTCATTGAGAAGGGATATTTTTCAATAATCTCACAATTTGTATCTATATTTTATACACCCCCTAAAAAATAGGGGGTGTATTTTATTTATATCATAAAAGTGTAAATATTGCCATAAAAATATTGGGGGTAAATACTACACTTGTCTATTTTTGAGCCATAAATATTAAATCATACAATATGAAAAAAATCGAAGCTATCATCCGAAAGTCTAAATTCTCAGAGGTTCGCGATGCTCTACACGCCGTTGAAGTTAATTTTTTTAGCTACTGGGACGTAACAGGAATTGGAAACGAAAAAGAAGGTCATGTTTATCGCGGTATAAGCTACAGCACATCAGACATTCAACGACGCCACATTTCAATCGTAGTAAATGATGATTTTGTTGAGAGAACCATCAAAGCAATTGTTGACTCTGCTGCAACGGACAAAGTTGGTGACGGTAAAATTTTCGTTTCATCAATTGAAGAAGCAATTCGTGTCCGAACTGGAGAACGAGGAGATTCAACATTAAACTAATCAAACAACACTATAAATAACACTTATGGAAGCTACAGCACTTTTTACAGCAAACAACGTATGGATGATGGTCTGTACGGCATTAGTCTTTTTCATGCACTTAGGGTTCTCCTTTCTTGAAATTGGACTTACACGTCAAAAAAATACCATCAATATTTTATTTAAAAACTTCTTTGTAATTACCGTTGGTTTACTATTGTATGCCATTGGCGGTTTTAACCTAATGTACCCTGGATTCGAGGAAGGCTCAATGGGTATTCTTAAATTTGCTGGCTGGGGTATCGCAGCTCCAGACGGAGGAATGACCGCTGCATATGCAGATGGCGGATACACCTGGTGGACAGACTTTCTTTTCCAAGGTATGTTTGCTGCTACAGCCGCTACCATTGTTTCTGGAGCAGTTGCCGAACGCATCAAACTGAGTGCATTCATGATATTTGCCATCGTCTATGTTGGTCTTGTATACCCAATAGTAGGTGCTTGGAAATGGGGAGGCGGATTCTTAGACGGAATGGGCTTTTATGACTTTGCCGGTTCTACCCTTGTTCACTCTGTGGGGGGATGGGCAGCATTGGTTGCCATCTTCTTGTTGGGCGCTCGTATTGGAAAATTCGACAAAGATGGAAAATCTTTAGCCATCCCAGGACACAACCTACCACTTGCCGCAGCTGGGGTTTTAATTCTTTGGTTAGGTTGGTTTGGATTCAACGGAGGCTCTGTTCTTTCTGCTGATCCAGCACTTACCTCATTAACGCTAGTAACAACCTGTTTAGCTGCTGCAGCAGGAGGTGTTGCTTCTGTCATTTTCTCCTTTATCATGTATAAGAACTACGACCTCACCATGTTTATGAACGGTATTCTTGGTGGTTTAGTAGGAATAACAGCAGGCGCAGATCAAATGTCACCAGGGGATGCAGTTATCATTGGATTAATCGCCGGTGTTATTATTGTCTTAGGAGTTGCCTTGATAGACAAATTAAAATTAGATGATCCAGTAGGTGCAGTAGCGGTCCACTTGATCTGCGGTATCTGGGGAACACTAGCCGTTGGTATATTCGGAGCAATGGCAGGAGTTGAGCAGTTCATAATCCAACTCGCAGGTGTAGGGATTGTGGGTGTATTTTGTGTCACCTGTTCCTTTATCATCCTCTTCATCGTGAAAGCAACCGTTGGTTTACGTGTAGACAAAGACGAAGAAGTTAAAGGTCTTGATCTAGCTGAACACGGAATGGATGCTTATGCTGACTTTAGAATGAACCAACATTAAATTACTAATTAAAAAATCAATATTATGAGAATTTTCAAAACAACATTTTTAACATTAGCACTTCTTGCAGGATCACTAACCTATGCGCAAGAGGAAACCACAACAGAAGAAACTACAGAAGAGTCTAGCTTTGCTATCTCAGGATCAATCGATACCTATTTTAGAAGTAGCGAGTACGCTCCAGGAACTTCTTTTGGAAATCTTCCAGGTTTTGCCCTTGGAATGGCCAACGTGGTTGTTTCTTATGAAGGAGAAAAGTCTGGTTTTGTTGCCGACTTAGTTTTCGGCCCTAGAGGGAATGATGCTGTCTTTGGATCTGCTACTTTTATTAACGAAGATGGGGAACTTGTTGCCAAAGGATCAAACTCAATTATTAATCAACTATATGCTTACTATAATGTAAGCGATAGCTTTACATTAACCCTTGGTAACTTTAACACCTTTTTAGGATATGAAGTGATCTCTCCAGTTGCTAATTTCAACTACACCACTTCATATATGTTCTCTTATGGACCATTTTCACATACTGGGATCAAAGCTGACATAGCTGTAAGTGATAATGTTTCCATTATGTTAGGTGTATTAAACTCAACAGATATGACAGAATTCCAACCTTTAGGTGAGGACTATATGATTGGAGCTCAATTAGGCTTATATGGTCAGTACATCAACTACTTAGGTGGTGGAACTGCAGGAGTTTCTCAAATCGACTTTACAGGAGGATTCAACTTAACAGAAGACTTTTATTTCGGAATCAATGCTACATCTTACAGCGATGATTTTGATACTGAATTTTCTGGAATTGCATTATACCCACAGTACACTATCTCAGATTCTTTTGCACTTGGAGCAAGATTTGAAGCCTTTTCTGAAGAAGGTCTTGGCGCAATTGGATCAATTAGCGGTGAAGGCGACAACACATCTTTCACCCTTACTGGTAGCTATACTTCTGGAAACTTCATCTTTAAGCCTGAGTTCCGTATTGACTCTGCTTCTGGCGAATTCTACAGCAATGCAGATGGAGCAACAGATAGCCTTTCAACTTTGATCGTAGCTGCGATCTACAGTTTCTAAAACAATATTGTTTGGTTTTTTTAACCCCTGAATCTCTTTTTGTGAGATTCAGGGGTTTTTCTTTTACCCTATTCAAAAAGGCTGTACTTTAGAACATTATATACCATACAAATGGCTACCTACATACTCAACATTAATTGCCCTGACCAAAAGGGAATCATTGCAACTGTCACCAATTTTATTCACCAAAAGTCTGGAAATATCGTTTACATCGATCAATATGTCGATCGAGAAAACAAACTATTCTTTATGCGTTTGGAATGTGAATTCATGAATGGAAATTTCACCAAGGAACAATTTAGTGCTGCCTTAGACGAAAGCATTGCCAAACAATACGCCCTTGAATACGATTTATACGATAAAGACTATCGCCCAAAAATGGCCTTGTTTGTTTCCAAATATGATCACTGCCTATACGACATTCTAGCCCGTCATCAATCCAAGGAGTTAGCCGTTGATGTCCCATTTATTCTAAGCAATCACAAAGACCTTGGTTCAATCGCTGAACGCTTCGATATTCCTTTCTACCATATCCCCGTAACAAAAGACACCAAAGAGGAAGCGGAAAAACGTCAACTTGAACTCCTTAAGCAGCATAAGGTAGAATGCATCGTATTAGCGCGCTATATGCAAATCATTTCACCAAAACTGATTGGGGAGTACGCCAATAAAATAATCAATATTCACCATTCCTTTCTCCCGGCTTTTCCTGGTGCTAAGCCCTATCACTCAGCTTTTGAACGAGGGGTTAAGATCATTGGCGCAACCAGTCATTACGTTACTGAGGAACTGGATGCTGGGCCTATTATAGACCAAAACACCACTCAAGTTTCACACCTACATTCCATTGAAGATTTTATCGCAAAAGGGAGAGATCTAGAACGCATTGTCCTCTCTAAGGCCATACAACTTCACGTGAACCGTAAGGTCTTAGTCTACCAAAATAAAACAGTGATTTTCTCTTAAAGATTTTGTAAGAAACCAATGACCAGATGATTGAACTTCTGCGGTCGCTCGACATTGACAACATGGCCACAGTCAGGAATGATTTGCAACTGAGATAAATTATGCTGTGCAACTACTTTTTCTACCGCTGGTAAAAACATATAGTCTTGCGCCCCCATTACATATAAGGTAGGGATTTTGATTTGCTCTTGACGAAATATCTTTAATAACGGAATTAGTTCAGTGGTCAACCTAAACCAACGGATAAATTCCTTTTGATACAACTTCTTGGCCTCACGAATAAACAACAAACGCGATTCTTTGTGATTGCGATTGGGCATGATAATAAAAGCCAACATTTTATACAACCACATATAGGGAAGAATGGACTTGGTTGCATTCCCAAAGCGCATCAACAATCTAGAACGAAAATTCAGTTTGAGAATAGCTCCCCCCAAAATCATACTCTTGACTCTCTCTGGATGTGTCTCTACCATGGTTCGAATAAGTATTGTTCCCAAGGAGATTCCCATGAAATGGGAACGCTGAATTTTCTCATGGTCCAAAACCTCGATCACTTCTGCTGCTATTTCATCAAAAGTATAAGCACTGTTAGACAAGTCCGCTAAATGATTCTTAGACTTACCATGTCCGCGAAGATCGATTAAAAGTAAATTAAAGAAACGTGAAAAACTTTTGATCTGCTTGAACCAAATAGATGAACTCCCCCCTGCACCGTGGATGAAAGTCACCCATTGTTTGTTTTCTTCAGAACGATAAACAGAGTAGTTAAGCATTAAATTAAGTTGTTTTGAGCCAATAGAAGCGCCATTTCTTCTTGCATTGCTTTAGCTGCACGGCGCGCCGCATTAGCAAAATCTTCTTCTTGTGAAGCGTATATGATTCCACGTGAGGAATTCACCAACAGGCCAACCTCTTTATTCAATCCATAGGTAGCAACCTCAGCCAAGCTTCCCCCTTGAGCACCAACACCCGGAACGAGCAAAAATGCATCAGGAACAATTTTACGAATATCGGTCAATGCATCTGCTCGTGTTGCACCAACCACATACATTAATTGATCACTTCCTTCCCATGTTTTTGCTGTCTCCAAAACCGACTGGAACAAGGGTTTCCCATTTGTCTCGAGGCGTTGAAAATCGTTTGAGCCAGGATTTGAAGTCAAGGCTAAAAGGATAGTGTGCTTATCTTCAAAAGCCAAAAAAGGCTCAACAGAGTCCTTTCCCATATAAGGAGCCACAGTAATAGAATCGAAGCCTAAGGTCTCAAAATAGGCCTTTGCATAGCGGGTAGAAGTATTTCCAATATCCCCTCTTTTTGCATCTGCGATGGTAAAAACCTCAGGATGCTTTGCATTGAGGTAGTCAATCACTTCTTTTAACGCGGCCACCCCCTCAACTCCATAGGTTTCAAAAAAGGCTATATTGGGTTTATAGGCCACCGCATAATCAACGGTTGCATCAATTATAGCTTTCGAAAAATCAACCAAGGCGGTGGGTGAATTGCGAAATGCACTAGGCACTTTATCCATGTCGACATCCAAGCCAACACATAGAAATGATTTTTTTCGTAAGATTTCAGCAGTTAATTGAGTTGTCTTCATACTTAAAATACTTCTCCCGCCTCCTTCAACTTTTCTGTATTTTGATACAGTTGCAATTCATCGATAAGTTTGGCAATATCTCCGTTAATAATATTTTGAAGATCATAAAGGGTTAATCCAATTCGATGATCTGTTACCCGTCCTTGCGGATAATTATAGGTGCGGATCTTGGCAGAACGATCGCCCGAAGAAACCAAAGAATTACGCTTTTCAGCATCTGCCTCCAACTTCTTGGATAATTCTAATTCGTATAAACGAGAACGCAAAACTTTCAATGCTTTATCCTTGTTCTTGTGTTGTGATTTTTGATCTTGACACTGCGCCACAATTCCGGTTGGTTCGTGCGTTAAACGAACGGCCGAATAGGTTGTATTGACCGATTGTCCACCAGGCCCCGAAGAACAGAAGTAATCTACACGAACATCATTCATATCTACTTCAACATCAAATTCTTCTGCTTCTGGTAAAACCATTACCGTAGCTGCTGATGTATGCACACGTCCTTGCGTTTCTGTTTGCGGCACACGCTGAACACGATGCACACCAGATTCAAACTTCATTGTTCCATATACTTCCTCTCCAGAAACTTCAAAGATAATTTCCTTAAATCCTCCTGCAGTACCCTCACTACTGTCAACTAGGCTGGCATTCCAACCGCGGTCAGAGCAATATTTAGTATACATGCGATAGAGATCTCCTGCAAAAATACTCGCTTCATCTCCACCAGTTCCAGCACGAATTTCAACCACAATATTTTTAGCATCTTCCGGGTCTTTTGGAATCAACATGAATTTGATATCCTCCTCCAAAGTTGGCAATTGTTCTTTTGCATCTTCTAGCTGCATTTTCGCCATTTCAACCATTTCATCGTCACTTCCATCTTTTATGATTTCCATGGCTTCTTCTTGATTGGATAAAAGTTCCTTGTATACTTTTGACTTTTCCATCAATTTACTCAAGTCTTTGTACTCTTTGTTCAATTGTACATAACGCTTCTGATCCGAAATAATATCGGGTTGGATAATTAAATCGGAAACTTCATCGAAGCGTTGTTGTATGATTTGTAATTTTTCTAACATATGGGAAAATATCGAATGACAAATTTACTCATTTTATTGCAAATGACTAAGTCTATTGATCCAAAACAAATTTGAAAGAAGTCGATACAATAAAGGACGATAGACCGTCACTTCTTGTATAATGCTGTGCGCGTAGCTGAGCGGATTTAAGCCCAAAATCAACTATTTTTAACTGAGAAAGAACAGATCGATAACTAAGAGATGCTCCCCATTGATGGCTAGAAAAATCAGACAAATCATAGTCAGAAGTGTAAAACTCTTGAGAGGATAGGTGGGTGTTGTAAGGGCCAAAATAATCGGCTGCAGTTTGATCATAGTAGCGATAAATAGGCGTGAATTTCCAAGATAAATTGAAACGGATTGGGAGTTCAAATTGCAGTGTTTTGGATTGAATCCCCCAGTCATCACTATAATAACGTGCATAGGAACGCAACACAAGATATTCACTGATATAATAATTCAAGCGACCTCCAACTGGTATCTTTAAACGCTGGGAAGGCAAACGCTCAACATCATCTGCTAAATGAAAGACATCTATGTTTTCGAAGGAAGTATACTGAGGAATACTTCGAAAATTACCAATGTAAAAATTCTCTCGGTCTTGAAAATAGACGCGTTGCAAGGGGTTAGACAATAAGCCCTGTTGAACAACTAGATCGGCAAAAATAGCCCCTTGCAATTTTGGGCTAAGAATCTGAGATAGACCAAGGCTAAATGCGAAAGAGTTTCGATTAACAGCCGAATAGGAAAAGAAATTTTCAGGCAGGTAACCGGCTACACTATTTCCCTGATCATCCGTTATACTAACGCCTAAAAAATAGGAATCTGGATTATATAAAAACGTTTCTTGAAAAAGTTCATACTCGTGCAACTCAGTAGGTATGATAGGGTTCCAGCGATCGATGTAAACCTGTCCTTTTAGTGAAAGCTCGGTGTTTTTTTCATTCCATAATTGGGCAAAAGAAACCCCAAAATTCAATGAGGAATAATCGTATTCAATGGAACCTCCAACATTTACACCCCAGTATTGATCCCTATTATCGCTTGCTTTTTGATAACCAATATTTACCGTAGTTAAAACATCTTTTGCAGAAGCGCCGGTGGACGCCACCCACGGGGAGCCTTTGGGCGAACCAAAAGAAGATCCATTACCACGTGGTGTTTCTTCTTCATCTCCATTAGTTGATGCGCCAGATTGATTGAATGGATTCCCATTACTTGAACTGGCCGAAGTGTAGGCGGAGATGCCAACATCAGCTGTCAAAATAGCATCCTCATTCAAAGGCATTCGCACTACAATAGTGGGAGCATAATTGGTTAAATATTCATTCCCGATTCCGCCGCTAACCGCAGCATGAGTTCCCTCTTGCTCATAATAGCTCATCAAGATGTCCACCTCAACGCTTTCCAAAATCTTTTTCTTGAATTGGGTCAATGAATCTATTGTCTGAGCGGAAACAATTCCACAAAGCAAAAAAAAGAAAAGCAAAAAATAAGGCTTAATTACATCCACAACCGCCTCCCGTTTTACCTCCGTTTGCTCCAGCTGCAGCTTCACGGTATATTTGAAAATTAGTTTCAAAACGCTCACAATCGACAGCACTCAACAGCATATCTTCATCGTTTATGGCAATTTTATTGTACTCTTTCACAACAGTACATGAGACAGTACACATTAACATCAGCAAGAGAAATATTCCATTAATTGATTTCATCTACAGCAATATTTTTTGAAGTAATTATCTTTCCTTTATCATTTATCATCAAGGCTTCAACATTAGGTAGTTGATCGATAAAATTAATCCCTGTCTCCGTTCCCATGACAAAGAGTGCGGTTGCCAAAGCATCGGCTAATTCTGCTTTGGGTGCAAAGACAGTACAACTCACCACACCCTGACTTGGGTAGCCAGTTTTGGGGTTAATAATATGTCCATAACGCTTACCCTCCATTAATAAGAATCGCTCATAATCGCCTGAGGTAACCACGGCAGTATTGTTTAGCGGAAACCATGAAAATACCTTGTTTTTGTTTAAGGGGTTTACAAGTCCTATTTGCCAAGATGTTCCGTCGGGTTGTGTTCCCCATGCAGACATATCTCCCGAAGCATTGACAATTCCAGCTTTCACTCCATTTTCCAGAAGCATAGCCTTTACACGGTCAGCGGCATAGCCTTTGCCAATGGCGCCAAATCCAATTTTCATGCCTTTCTCAGGGAGGAACACGGTTTGTTTTTTAGCATCCATCATAATTTTATCAAAACCAATTTTGGCTACCGATGCATGAACCATGGTTGCTGAAGGCGGCTGTATTTCCTCTCCAGTAAATGACCATAGCTTATCAACCGAGGCATAGGAAAGATCAAAAGCGCCATCGGTTAAACGAGCTATAGCATTGGCTCGCGCTATCAAATCAAACAATTCTTTGGAAACAATTTGCGGACGAATACCCGCCATTCTATTCACCATTGAAGTTTGTGAATTTTTGTCCCAAGAGGAAATTAAACGCTCAATGCGATCAATTTCTGCAGTACTCTCATCGATCAATTGCTGCCCATGAATGGGACTCTCGTGCACCAATGTAATCTCAAAAGAAGAGCCCATTTTTTCAAATTTACGCTGAATTACTTCTTGCGCATATCCGTCATTGACGAGCAAAACAGTAATCACCAATAAGATGTAAATCTGCTTCATTTAAAATCATTTATTTTTTCAATATAGTTGCTAACTGAAATTTTCTCATAGGCAAAAGTACCAAATTGCTTTTGCAAAGGAGACAGTACCACCACCCAAGGAAAGTAACCTTTGGCATTATAAACCTCTGCTAATGCTGCATTGGCTTCTTGCAATGGCGGAGGCAATTTATTTTTTTTCCGCTTGGGAAAATCTGCACGATAGAGAATTAATTCCTCATTGGCATAGTTTATAAAAATTTCATCCTGCCATACTTCTTTTTCTAATTTAATACATGGAATACACCAGTCGGAACCAGAAAAAACCAAAAGTATTTTCTTATTTTCTGCTCTAGCTTTTTGTTTGGCATCATTCCAGGTTATCTCCCAATTTTGGGCACTTAGGGAAACACTAAACAGAAAAAGAATAAATATTATTCCTTGTTTCATTGGGCTGTTCTTCTATCATAGGCAAAACCACCCTGTTTTTTCATAGCCCAAGAAGTTATTTTAATTTCAATATAGATGTCGTCTTCAATCAGATGAAGCACCATGGGAACACCCACAGCATTTGGTGGTTTCTGTCCTGGAGCTGCATTTCTAAAAGAAGTAAATGTTAAGTCGTCAATGGTTGCATAAGTTCCTTGTGCCCAAGCTGTACCTGCCGGACTTGTACTGCCGGAAGCTGTACTCTCACTGACAATATTATAAATTTGTCCCTGACCGTCTGGTGTATTATTTCCGCGGGTAATCCAAACGAGATCTGTTATTCGATCTTGGTTGACTTCGTCGTTTGGGTCACCACCGTTGGGTTTACTAAAGGTAATAATAGCCCCTTCCCATAAGTTTCGACTGGATCCTGTATTTTCATCCACATCTGTTAGTGTAATGGTGATCGTTGCGTCATCTGTACTTCCTCCAGAACTGGCACGAACCACTGCTGTTAAGGTTGATTGTGTTTCGAAATCAAATAAACTAGCATTAGCGACAGTGAGCTCTCCAGTACTCGCATTGATGGCTATAGCACCAGCTAAACTTTGAGAAGTGATCGCAAAACTAACTGACCCAGAACTTGCATTGGCTTGCACAGTTCCAAGAACAGAACCCGCAGCTGGATTTTCTGCTATGGTTACCGAAAAATCACTAGCAGTGATGGTTATCGTTGGACTAGGATTTGGAGTTGGATAATCACTCCCTCCTCCGTCTTCACCTTTACCACATTGCAACACTAAAAGTGACAACAACAGTATAACGATAGAGCTAATTAACTTCTTCATACTTTTTCCTTAAAGATAAGCATGAAAAGCCGCTAGAAAAAAAATCGGTTGTTAATTTTTTAGGAGGTAGCTAATAAACAAAATCACCATGATCACTTTTAATGGTCAATTGCTTTGACTCTGACACTTCGACACGGCCTATTATTTGCGCATCTACACCGAAAGATTTACTGATTTTAACAATTTCCTCAGCACTTGAAGCTGGAACATAGAGTTCCATGCGGTGCCCCATATTGAAGACTTCGTACATTTCTTTCCAACTCGTTCCAGATTCTTCTTGAATCATTTTAAACAAGGGAGGCGTTGGAAAAAGATTGTCTTTAATTACGTGAACACTATCGACAAAGTGCAATACTTTGGTCTGCGCTCCTCCACTACAATGGACCATACCGTGGATTTGGGAACGATCGATGGAATTGAATATTTTTTGAATGATTGGCGCGTAGGTTCGCGTAGGCGAAAGGACCATTTTCCCTGCATTGAGCGGGGCACCTTCTACTTCATCGGTTAAGGCCTTAGAGCCAGAGTAAATCAGGTCTTTAGGAACACACGCATCAAAGGTTTCTGGGAATTTGTCTTTAACAGAAGCATTGAACACATCATGACGGGCAGAGGTTAGTCCGTTACTCCCCATACCCCCATTATATTCGGACTCGTAATTTGCTTGCCCAAAAGAGGCCAAGCCAACGATCATGTCTCCTGCTTGAATATTGGCATTATTGATTATCTCAGAACGTTTCATCCGTGCAACCACCGTCGAATCCACAATAATGGTTTGTACCAAATCGCCAACGTCTGCTGTTTCTCCGCCAGTACTTTTAATGGAAACACCATGCTCAGCCAAATCGTTGATCAATTCTTCGGTTCCGTTAATAATAGCGGCCAGTACCTCTCCAGGAATACGTTGCTTATTTCGTCCAATGGTTGAGGAAAGTAGAATATTTTCTGTAGCACCAACACATAAAAGGTCATCGATATTCATGATCAAAGCGTCTTGCGCAATGCCTTTCCAAACTGTTAGATCACCGGTTTCCTTCCAATAGGCATAGGCCAAAGAGGACTTTGTTCCTGCGCCATCAGCATGCATAACGATACAGTGATCTTCACTACCGGTTAAATAGTCTGGAACAATTTTACAAAAAGCCTTGGGGAATAATCCTTTATCGATATTCTTTATAGCATTGTGCACATCTTCTTTCTGGGCTGAAACTCCTCGAAGACGATACCGATCACTTGACGCTGTACTCATGGACAATTTTTTACAAAAGTAGGGGAATTATTTCGCATCCAAAACAGGGAATACAAAATCTAATGAGAGAATAATAATTCTCTGTATTTCGCCAGTGGCCAAAGCGAATTATCGACCAAAAGCTCTAATTTATCACAATGGTAACGAATGGTTTCAAAACAAGGTTTCACCTGATCACAGTAGGCCAATGCCTTTTTTAAATCATCAGTAATTAAATTAGCTTTCTTTCGCTTATCAATCATGTCGTTAACTCCAGAATTGATTTCAGAAATATGCGACGAAATACGCTCAATGAGCAACATTTGCTCTTTGGCTTTATCTTTAAACTCGTCGCCGTAAATTTCTTTTAGCCCCTTTACGTTCTCTATCAAGGTATTCAAATAGTTGATTGCTGTTGGAATGATATGATTCCGCGCAAGGTCACCCAAGGTTCTACCTTCAATCTGTAAGGCTAAGGTATACTGCTCTAAATCTACATTAAAACGGGCCTCTAACTCTCTTTTCCCTAGTACGTTTTGATCGCCAAATAAAGCAATACTTTCCTCAGTTACATAAGCTTTCAATGCTTCTGGTGTATTGGTCGCTTGGTTAAGGCCTCGCTTTTTGGCATCTTTGATCCAATTTTCACTGTAGCCATCTCCTTCAAACAAAACCGGACTAATTTGCTTGATCAAATCGCGTAATTCATTAAAAATAGCGTCGTCTTTTTTCATTTTAGCATCTTTGTCCATCAAAGCATCTACTTTTTCTTTGAAGGCCTGCAATTGATTTGCCACTATAGTATTCAATACTGTCATCGGTTTGGCACAATTCGCTTTGGAACCCACGGCACGAAATTCAAACTTATTCCCCGTAAAAGCAAAAGGTGATGTGCGGTTTCGGTCAGTATTATCCAATAAAATTTCAGGGATTTTTCCTACTACGTTAAGTTTTAAATCCGTTTTTTCCTGAGGAGAAAGCTTTCCTTCAGATACCTGAGCTAAGTCATTCAAGACCTTGGTGAGTTGTTTTCCAATAAAGACAGACATGATTGTCGGCGGAGCCTCATTGGCACCCAATCGGTGGTCGTTACTAGCACTCATCATGGAAGCACACAATAAATTTTGATGCTGATGGACAGCTGCAATAGTATTCACAAAAAAGGTAAGAAACTGTAAATTACTCATGGGCGTTTTCCCTGGACTCAATAAATTAACTCCTGTATTCGTAGCTAAAGACCAGTTGTTATGCTTACCAGAACCATTAATACCAGCAAAAGGCTTTTCATGAAATAGTACTTCAAGGTTGTGTTTCTCGGCAGTACGCTTCATAACATCAATTAAAAGTGCATTATGGTCTACCGATAAATTGACTTCTTCAAATATGGGTGCCAATTCAAATTGGGAAGGTGCCACCTCATTGTGACGTGTTTTAACCGGTATACCCAGAAGCATGCATTCCTCTTCCAATTCATTCATAAAAGAAAGCATCCGTGTAGGGATAGACCCAAAATAATGATCATCAAGCTGTTGCCCTTTTGCCGACCCATGTCCCAGAAGAGTTCTTCCCGTTAGAATTAAATCTGGTCGAGACGCAACCAACATGCGATCCACCAAAAAATATTCTTGCTCCCAACCAAGGGTAGGGATAACTTTAGATACATTTTTATCGAAAAACTTACAAATTTCTGTTGATGCGTGGTCTACTGCAGAGATGGAACGCAACAAAGGTGTTTTATAATCTAAAGCTTCACCCGTATAAGACACAAAAATGGTGGGTATACAAAGGGTTTTTCCAAACAAAAAGGCAGGGGAAGTAGGATCCCAAGCCGTGTATCCTCTTGCTTCAAATGTATTGCGAATTCCACCACTCGGAAAACTAGAGGCATCGGGTTCTTGTTGCACTAACTGAGAGCCATCGAGCGCAGAAATTGCACTTCCATCTTTAGCAAAATCAAGAAAAGACTCATGCTTTTCTGCCGTAGCTCCAGTCAGTGGTTGAAACCAATGGGTGTAGTGAGTCGCGCCTTTCTCCAATGCCCATAACTTCATGGACTGCGCAATTTGTTCTGCCAGAGGTCGACTTATTTGTGTGCCTTTTTTGATGGCCAACATCATCTCTTTAAATGCAGGCTTGCTCAAATAATTCTGCAATTTTCTTTCGTCAAAAACATTGGTAGCAAAACTATCCAAACGATTCATTATAGGCGAAAAAGCGACATGTTCTTGTTGCGCTATTTTCTCAAGGGCTTTAAAACGTAGATTATTCACGATATTTGTTTTCTTTGAGGCAAAGATAAATTTATTTTTAAAGATTAATAGATGCTTTTATTAAAGAAATAGAAATTTTACCCCCTAAAAAATAGTGTATTAACAAAAAAGTACACATTGTTGATATTTTACCCCCCTTGAAAAATAGGGAGTTGAAGTAAAAACATATTTTTGTACATATTCCAAGTTAAAATATTATTCAAATGAGCAAATCAAAATTAGAGTACATTTGGTTAGATGGTTACAAACCCACTTCCAATTTACGTAGCAAAACAAAAGTTGTTGAAGACTTTAGTGGAAAATTAGAAGACTGTGAAGTATGGTCTTTTGATGGTTCATCTACAAAACAAGCAGAAGGTGGATCTTCTGACTGTTTATTGAAGCCAGTCGCTATCTACCCAGATCCAACAAGAATCAACGGGTTTTTAGTGATGACTGAAGTATTGAATGCAGATGGATCTTCACATGAATCGAACGCTCGTGCAACGATTGATGATGATGATAATGACTTCTGGTTCGGTTTTGAGCAAGAATACTTTATCATGGATCGTGAAACACAACTCCCCCTTGGATTTCCCGTTGGTGGATATCCTGGACCACAAGGATTATACTACTGTTCTGTCGGTGGATTAAACACTCATGGAAGAGATTTCGTTGAAGAGCATGCTGACCTATGTATTGAGGCTGGTCTTAACTTCGAAGGAATTAACCAAGAGGTTGCCAGTGGACAATGGGAATTTCAATTGTTTGCAAAGGGTGCGAAAAAAGCTGGAGATGAAATCTGGATTGCTCGTTACCTACTCGACCGCTTAACAGAACAATACGGATACTATATCGAATATCACCCAAAACCTGTAAAAGGAGACTGGAATGGTTCAGGTATGCACGCCAACTTCTCAAACAATACATTGCGTACATGTGGAGACAAAGCTATTTACGAAAAGATTTGTGAAGCATTTAGACCTGTTACCAAAGAACATATTGAGGTTTATGGCCAATTTAACGATCAACGTTTAACTGGATTACACGAAACGGCATCTATCCATGACTTTAGCTATGGAGTATCTGACCGAGGAGCTTCTATCCGTATTCCTATCATTACGGTAGAAAAAGGATGGAAAGGATGGTTGGAAGACCGTCGTCCAGCATCAAACGGAGATCCATACAAAATTGCTGCTCGTATCGTGAAAACGGTAAAATCAGCAAACGTATAGTCAACTATTGAATCAATACAAAAAAGCATCCTTCGGGATGCTTTTTTTATACCCATCCACTTGAAATATATTAGTTAAAAAAGACCGAATAGCATTTCAAAAAGAAAAAAAATAAAGTATATTTGCACCCAACAATGGCCTCGTAGCATAACTGAATAGTGCACTTGATTACGGCTCAAGAGGTTAGAGGTTTGAATCCTCTCGAGGTCACTAAAAACCAACTCTTTATAGGGTTGGTTTTTTTTATAGTAGACCTTTTGGTAGACCATTTCACCTCATTTACCTACTATTTCACTTCTAAACTCATAATACTCATTTGGCTTAACTCTCTGTCTATCAACGGATTATTTAATTTTTCCGTTTACTACTTTAGTTATTGTTGAGGTTTAGATTGATTACTATTTACAACATCTAAATTATACTTCCAATTTTAGGAAATTCAATGATAAAGTTTGTCTGTCTGTCTAAGGTCGACAAAACATTATCCATTACTTCTAAAGTAAACCATTCTCGACTTATATAAATAATGATATTCAATCACAGATTTTAGCGTACAAAAAACGCCCCTGTTAGAGGACGTTTGTAGTGTATTGTCTTAATTCGCTAGTTATTATCTAGTAATAGACCATCCGGTTTGTCTCAAAAATAGTTCATTCTCTGACATATTTCCTACTGTTAAAACCTTGCCGTTTTTATCAAACTCAAATCTTGTTAGGGTAATGACTTCAGCTTCAAGGCCTGAAAATTCATCCAATGATTTATCCCAAGTCTTTACGTAAACTATTCTTTGAGTTAAATCTGTTACGACCTCACGTATTTCATATCCAAGTGAATTTTCCCCCCAACTGTCTGCATCAGCATTTGTGATATTTTGTAAGATTTGCTCTTTGGAATATTTGGGCTCTACAATTCCTCTTTCCACAGTAATTGAAATTTCATTATCATTTCTTAAAATAGATGCATTTACTGGTACACCAGGCTTTCCTCTAAAAGAAAGGCTACCACTATCAACGGATTCTTTTGATACTATAACATCATTTACTGAAATAAATTTATCCCCAACCTCAAGCACAGATGATGCTGGGCCACCTTCAATCACATTGGTTACTACCATTCCATCAGTTTCCATAGCATCAGCTTCGAAATTAAATCCAAATCCAATATATCGAGAACCAATATTATATCCCTCATCACTCATATTTTCGGAAACCATACTTAAGGAAGCCTCTTTACTTTTATATGATGAAACAACCCAGCTCTTGGCTAAATCAGCAATTTGATTTGTATCAGTTGAAGTACACGATGCAAAAATCAAAGTTAAAGTAACGATAAAAGATGTTGTAATTTTTGTTTTCATTTTTATAGATTTTAATCTAAATATACAAAACTATTTTAAAACGCCCCTGTTAGAGGACGTTTGTAGTTTATATTTACGTTAGTTGCATCTAATTACTAGGACAAGTTCCCCAGATAGGTTTGTTGGTATTTATAAGTGCAGAATTATCAGCAAAATAAGAAGGTTCAGATGTAATATTTGTAACACACCAACCAGTCAAATCCTGATTGAAAGCAGTAGCAAAATCAAACATTCTTCTCATATCAGTCACACTAGAGGTATTCCAACTACCTATGTCTTGATTGAATGCTGTTGCACCATCGTTGTGAAGTCCGCCTACTTCAGGACCATAATATGGGTTTGTATACTTAGATTGACCCTGGAAAAGTAATCCTACAGAAATACCTTTAAGTGCTTTTTTTGTTGTAGTTCGGCGGTTCCATTCTTGAGAAAATGAAAAGAAAGAACAAAATAGTAGTAGAATTAAAAGCGTATTCCTCAAAAGATAATGTAAATGTTTTTATAATACTCTAAGATAACAAATCCCTGAACTTACCGAAGAGGATATGCCTGTTATTGAACTGTAATTGTTCCATACATACCATCGTGAGCTGAACATTGGTAGTAATACGTTCCAGCAGTTGTAGGTGTCCAATTTACTACTCCGCTTGTAGCTCCATTATTAGTCACATTAGAAACTTGATTATCTGTTCCTGTCCCTTGAACTGTTTTAATATAGAACGGATGACTAGCAGCATCTACAATAAAGTTGACCTCATCACCAACATTAATAGTTATTGAAGGGTCGTTACCTGATACTGCTCCATTTCTGTCAGAACCTGATAGGGTGTAATTAGAATTAGAAGATGCAGTAACATTTATATTGTAATATGGGCAAGTTCCCCAGACAGGTTTATTAGCATTTGATAAAGAAGAATTAAACGAAAAGTTTGTGGGCTCTGTAGTAATGTTAGAGACACACCAACCTGTTAAATCCTGATTAAATGAAGATGCGTTTTCAAACAATCTATCCATATTAGTCACATTAGAAGTATCCCAAAAACCAATGTCAGAGTTAAAGTTTGCTTTACCAGAAAATAAATTTTGCATACTATTAACCAACGTTGTGCATAAATTGATATTACCATTATTGGCTTGACCCCCTATGGTTGAGTTGTTAACCGCAGTATAGGTCACTCCATTAATAACATCAGTATCTCCAACTGTGGCATTTGGACACTTACAAGTTCCGTTATCAAAGTAAATATTACCAGAATTAGAAACAGCAGCATTCACAATAACTGTTCTTTGAACTTCTGTTGAAGCGTTTCCTGCGGCATCAGAAACATAGTAATACATCATATATGTTCCTGCTGTGGATGTATTAACTGTTCCAGTGGTAGTTATAGAAGAAGTTAAATTTCCATCAACATCATCAGTAGCTGTTGCACCAGGGTCTGTAAAGGTATCTCCAACTGTTAAGTTAATGGTAGAAGAACCTGTTAATGTAATCACAGGAGGTGTGGTGTCTGCAGTTGAACTTGATGTTGTGGAGGTACTTGATGTAGAACCTGCCACCACAGTAATTATACCGCCTAATGTAAAGGATGAAGTAGAGCTGTACCAATTAGCAACATAAGAATAAGCTCCTGTTTGTCCAGTTGGTGTACCGCTTATAATGGCTGTATTATTGCTGAAGTTCATAGTGACTCCCGTAGGAAGTCCAATTACCTCTTCTTGTAAGTTTTCTTGACAAGAAGAATTAACAGAAAAAATTATATCACTTATGGCATAGGTTAGTGTTACTGTTTGAGACTGTCCTCCCCCAGCGTTTTGTGCAGAAATTGTACAGTTAGATGAATTTGTTGCTGCACTTACAATAACCGTTCTTTGAACTAATGTTGCAGCATTACCAGCAGCATCAGAAACACTATACGATATTGTGTATGTTCCTGTGCTGGAAGTATTAACCGTTCCAGAGGTAGTTATAGCTGATGTAATATTTCCGTCTACATTATCTGATGCTGTTGCTCCCGGGTCTGTAAAGGTATCGCCAACTGTAAGATTGATTGATGCTTCTCCAGTTAATATAATTATAGGAGCTGTATTGTCTGGAGGAGTCTTAACTGCTATGGTTCTAGTTACTGATGCAGTATTATTTCCAGTATCAGAAACACTGTAAACCAAAGTATATGTTCCTACTGTTGAGGTATCAACTGTTCCAGTAGTAATTATTGAAGAGGTAAGGTCTCCGTCTACTTCATCTGTTGCAATACATCCATCTTCTATGTATGTGTCTCCCACAAGGAGAGTAATGGTTGAAGAGCCTGTTAAAGTAATTGTTGGTGGTAAATCTAAACTTACAATTAATGTTCTGATTACTGAAGCAGTATTACCTGCAGTATCTGAAACACTGTAGATTAAAGTGTATGAACCGGTAGTAGAGGTGTCAATAGTTCCTGACGATGTTATTGAAGAGGTTAAATCTCCGTCTACATTATCTGAAGCCGTTGCTCCTGGGTCTGTCCAATTATCACCCATAGTAATTAGTAGAGTTGAAGGACCATTTAATGTTATCACAGGAGGTGTGGTGTCAGGGATTGAACTAACAATTACAGTTCTTGTTACCGATACAAAGTTATTTCCACTATCTGAAACAGAATATACTAATGTATAGGTTCCTGTATTAGAAACATCAACTGTTCCTGAAGTTGTTATAGAAGCTGTAATATTTCCATCCTCTTGGTCTGTTGCAACACATCCATCTTCTGTGTAGGTCTCTCCCACTAGAAGGTTAACAATTGAAGAGCCTGTTAGGGTGATTGTTGGTGGTAAATCTAAATTAACAACAACAACTCTCGTTACTGAAGTAATATTACCTGCCGCATCTGAAACTGAATACTCAATTGTATATGTGCCGGTAGTAGAGGTATCAACAGTTCCTGACGATGTTATAGAAGCGGTTAGGTCTCCATCTATACTATCTTCTGCAATAGCTCCTGGGTCTGTAAAGGTTTCTCCAACGGTAAGATTAATGGTAGAAGAGCCTATGAGGGATATAACTGGAGGTAAGGATGTGTCTGTTGCCTCATCGTACGTTTCGTCTTTATCTCCGTCAGCATCTTCTGTACAACCACTCGATAACTCAATAGAGAAGCTAATAAAGCCATTGGTAAGCACAAGGTTTGTTATCGTTCCAAATGGTGATTGTGATTGTGTTAGGCTTATTGTAGTATTTGAGTCTATGTTAAATTGTCCTGTAACTGTTGTTGTTCCCGTAACGATTGTAAACGAACCATCTGTTCTAAATATAATTTCTGAAACGCTACATTCATCATTTGACTGCTTAAGGCTTGATGCTAAAGTTCTTCTAATCTTCCATTTACCTACTCCTGCAAACACTCCGTCCTGTAAAACATTACTTATCTGCTCTTCAAATGTCGCAGTAACTGACTTTGTTCCATCTATAGCAACATCAATTTCATTCGTAGTAGCCGTAGAGGAACCCGACCAGCTGTTAAACACCCATTCTGACTCTGGTGTAGCAGTCAAGCGAACAACATCTCCTGAATTATACTCTTCTGATGTTTTATCTGGGTCAGTAACCTCTTTGGTTACACTACCCTGACCAACCACACCAACATTAAGTGTGTATTGTATTCTACTAAAAGTAGCAGTAATCGTTTTGTTACCCGTCATTGTAACGGTTAGTGGATTATCTGTACCAGAAGCATCTCCTGACCAACCCGTAAACTCAAACCCAGTTGAAGGTGCAGCCGTTATTGTAACACTAGAGTTTTCGTTGTAAGTTCCACTAGAAGGGTCAACACTTCCTCCTTCAGAGGCTGAAACAGATAAAGTGTATGTTATGGTTGGCTCATCTGGTAAAGGAGCATCTTTGGAGCAAGAATTTATAACTAGAAATAAAGAAAATATAAGTAGTGAACTTCTGAAAAGGCTTTTCATAAAACAGATTTATAAAATAAAGATATAAATTTTTTTAAAAACCTTCTAATCAATAAACAGCGGTAAATCCTCATAAGGTTTATCTGACGTTTCTCTACTTATTAGCTTAGGCAAAATGTATTGTAAGGCTATCTGAAACATCTTAATTCTTTGATTAGCATCTAGCTCATTTAGGTCTAAAGAGCCTATTAAATCGTCTAATAAATCTTGTAGTTTGCTTTTTGTACCTTAGTTTTTTAATCTAAAAACATTTATTATGGGCTGGCATAAAAATCTTACTGAAAAAACTTTGAAGTCTTTTGGAATAAGTAATTATTGGGCACTTTGGTTTGCTTTTGTTAAAGGATGTATTATTGGAGGGGCTATTGTTTATTATTCTTTATAAAAGCTTGTAAATAAACCAACAGGTGAAGTCAAATGTTTTGAAAAATACAAGTTGAAAAGTATTGAATTTTACCGTTTACTACCTTAGTTTTTGTTAAGGTTTAGATTGATTACTATTTACAACATCTAAATTATCCTTCCAATTTTAGGAAATTCAATGATAAAGTTTGTCTGCATGTCTAAGGTAGACAAGATTTTTTTATGTTTAAGAAAATAATTCAATTATGAAAAAACTAATTCTACTATTATCAAACTAAAAGATTTTATTTATAATAAAAAAACAAAAGAATCTAATCTATTAGGAGTTCTATTTGTAGTTGTTGTAACAATAGTTTGTGGTGCCGTACTTTATTATGGATTTTGGATTTAAATAAATCATAGTTTATGGAAAAATTAGAAAAACTTATATATTCAGTTAAGTATCTACCTCAATTATTATATTTTGGTACTGTTGCTTGGTTAATTTATACAATCTACTTTGGAGATTATCTAGAGAACGAAATTCAAATTTTTGGATATGTGTGGGATGGCTCTTTATTAAAAGATATATTTTTCTTCTGGTTTTTATATATTACTTATTTAGCTGCAAAAAATCTAAAAACAAAAAAGGAATTTGGAGGCAAGAATAAATCATAGTTTATGAAAAAACTAATTATACTATTACTGTTTATTCCACTTGTGTCTTTTGGGCAAGATGAGGTTACTGTTGTTCAAAGTAAAACAAGTGTTTCAACCAATGTTGAGAATGATTTAGTATTATCTGATGAAAAAACAACTATTAAAACTCCTTTGACTGCTGATTTAAGTAATTATGCTCATCTTTTGTTAGTAAAAGTTTCTGTTGCATCAAATAAGGGAAGTGGATATCAATATGGTGGCACAACTGCTGGAATGAAAATAAAAATCCAAAATGGGTTTACCTATACTACAAAAAAGTTTTACAAGGTTATGATGAAATTAGAACAGTTATTGTTAGAGATTTCCAAAACAATATAATTTATCATACTAAAACCACCAATATCAGTTTTAATGAAAATCTTTCGCCCCTTGTTAATTTCTAAGTAGATTCTTGAAAACTTACTATCGGTTAATTTAATTGCACAATGGGATACTAGTATTTATTGATATTATTTCAATTATTGTTTCTCTGTAGGACAAACATCACTTGTCCATCCACCTGTTTCTTCATCACGCTTGATAACCTCAACATCTATAATGAGAGATTTATCTTCACTTGACTCTTCTGTCGTGTGTTTGAGTCTAGGCAGTAAGTAATGTTATCCTATTTGTAGCATCTTAATCCGTTGATTAGCGTCTAAATCATTTAAGTCTAAAGAGTCTATTAAATCATCTAATAAGCCTTGTAGTTTGCTTCTTACTTCTGATGTTACTTTATTGGGAGAGCCCTTAGGTCTTGGCATATATTTTAGAGTATTTTGTTAACTAGAAGTATGTTGAGGTACTCATTCAAAACCATTCCTTTTTAGTTAGCTATTGCCAGTAGTTTTTATTCAGTTTTAAATTCTCTCAAAACAGGTAAGGCATTATTATCAAAGTCAAACAATGCTTGATTTTCCCAAGGGGAAGCATCTGCAGATTGATTTCCTTTCCAAGCAATTAATTCGGCACCCCAATAACAAAATCCTATCCCATTTTTAACTTCATTCGTTAATTTTTTAATTTGTTTTATGAATTTTTTCTGTCCTTCACTTGTTGCTGGATATTCAGGTAAAATTAGTTGCTCCTTGAAACCTAATATGTTATTTGTCCAATCATTCCATTCAAGTGTAAAAGGATAAGCTGTTTCGGCAATCAATACATTTTTATTATAGGTTTGGCTTAATTGTGCCATATTATTTGTTAGATTTTCTAGGGATTTTCCGTGCCATATTGGATAATATGATAAACCTATAATATCATAATCTATTGTATTTACTTGATTAAAAAACCAATCAGAGCCTTCAATACCAGCAAAATGTAAAATTATTTCTGTATCCTTTGTATTTGTTCGTACTGCTAAAATAGCAGTATTCGTTAGTTCTTTATATTGCTGAAAGTTATTTGAAATATGTCCATAAGGATGAAGAAATCCAGAATTAATTTCATTACCAATCTGAATATAATCAGGTTGTAATTTGCTTACAATTTTTTCAGTGTATTTATACACACTATCTTTTAAAGCAGTAAAACTAATTCCTTGCCATTGGATTGGAGTCTCTTGATGTCCTGGGTCAGTCCAAGTATCTGAATAATGAAGTGTTAACCAAGTTTTAAATCCATTAGTTTTTAGGGTTTGGGAAAACTTTTTGACTTCGTCAAATCCTGAGTGTTCATTAATTGGGTTTACCCAAAGTCTCAACCTAATAGTATTTATTCCATTATCTTTTAAAATTGTTAAGAAATCATTTTGATTTCCTTCCAAATCATAGAAAATAGGATTTGAATTTGATATCTCAGGATAGCTTGAGATGTCAACAGCAGAAATAAATGAAGAATTTTCATTCTCTAGAATGGGTTCATTTATGTCATCTCTTTTACAAGAAATGAAAATCAGAAAAGTCATTAATACTTGTAATGTTCTATTCATTTATCAAACTATATTCAATTCGTGTTTCTTCAATTAAACTTGGGTATCTGATTAACTTCTGTGGTTACTTTTTTAATTCCTTTAGGTATTGGCATAATTTTTATTTTTGTAATATATGGAAGATTTAATAGCAATAATAATTTTTACAACGCTGATAGGGTTCATCATCTATTTTTTTATAAAAAACAAGAATGAAGGAAAAGACGATTACTCAGGATTTAATGATGGAAGCGGAAATATTCCTCATTAATTATGAAAAAAACTACGCTATTTATGGCAATATTATTCCTTCTTTATTTGTGGGCTGAACTTGGTGTTGGTATTTTCTTCCAAGATAGCTGGGGAGGTGATTAGAAGTATCTGAATACTTTGATCAAGTTGATATGGGCTGACACTAAAGTATGTTAACTGTATTTTAGAGTATTTTATTAACTAAAAGTATGTTAAGGTACTCATTCAAAACCATCCCTTTTTGATGTGCAATTTGAATCAGTTCTTGTTTTAACTTTTTGGATATTCTCAATGTTATATTTTCCATCACAGTTCTTTTTTTAATGCATTAAGAATAATACTTGCTCTTGCCATACTGTATCTAGCAAAACCTGATAAGGTTAAACCATTCTCTTTAGCAACTTGTTTAAACTTTACTATCTCTGGTTCTGTAAACCTTACTTGTATATGCTTATCTCTATTTATACTTCTCATTACTGCTATTTATTATTACTATTATCTACTTATTATATATTGTCTTAACTCTGTATGTTACTTACTAAATACACCTTCCCCTAGTAAGCAAAGCGTAGCTTCGCCTAAGAAAGGTGCTTTAATCTTGTCTTGAACTCCTGCAGAGGCTGAGTTGACTAAATAAATAAGCGACAACCAATAAACACGCTTACTATTGTAGGTTCATCCTAACGGACTTACAGCTTAATTGGTTGCTGCCCCGGCGGCCATCCTACTTGCACCTGACATGCCTCTCTTGCTTGATTTCTGTGAGAGGCTTGTATTTAGATTAGCCGAAAGTATCTAGCCAAAAACTAACCTGTATATATATATAATAACAAAGGGGGCAAAGTGTTAAGGCAGAGAAGCGGTTTTATTAACTAAAATGATAGAATTAAAAACGTAAAGCGTTGACCTACAATACTTATTTGTGTTTATAAGTTTTTTCATCTTTGAGGGTAGAACCTTCAAAATGAACATAATAATTAAGTGGTATTTTTAAAGTGTACTAATTATGACTTATTTATTTAATGAAATATTAAGGATAATTATTTCAATTTAGGGTATAGGTTTAAAGTGATACACTAACGATGCAATAACGGGAATGGGTATATGGTTTGAAATGTGAGATAGATTTCGTATATTAAGAGATAACTTAAAATCATTTAAAAAATGATAATATTCAAACAATCCTTAATTAAGTAAACAATGAAGAATAAACTTAAAATGTCTTTTTTGGCTGAGCCAAATGACGCAAACTTTAGGGGAAATGTTCACGGGGGCAAAGTAATGAAATGGATAGATGAAATTGGATATGCTTTGTCGGTACAATATTCAGGTCATTATTGTGTTACCAAGTTTGTTGATGATATTGAATTTTTATCGCCTATCAAAATAGGTGATTTGGTTAAACTTGAAGCTGAAATAATTAAGGTTGGCTTCTCTTCAATGAGAATTAAAATAATTGTTTACAGTAAGGATTTATTCAAAAAAACTAAACAATTAAACTGCGAATGTTTTATTGTATTTGTTGCTTTGGACGAAAAAGATAGGAAAGTAAAAGTAACACAACTTTTAGCTTAATGATTTTTTTAGAATTCTCACTTTGTGATGTAAGATGGAAATAGTCTAACACTTATTGGTTTTGTTCCTATACGATTTTCAGGGATTTAGCTTTTTCGTTCAGCAGGTCAATAAAATCATCCAAGATAAGATAACTGCAAAATCTTAGTACCTTTATACTATAAGATCGTAATAACGATCCATGCAGACATAAACGCAAAAAGATGATCACAAAAAATGTAAGCAATGTTTCCATGGCTCTAGAGGGAGTTTCCTCCAATATGACACTCATGTTGGGTGGATTTGGGCTTTGTGGTATCCCAGAAAATGCAATTGCAGAATTGGCTCGCCTTGGCATTACGGGAATCACCTGTATTTCAAACAATGCTGGAGTTGACGATTTTGGTTTAGGGTTGTTGTTGCAAAAGAAGCAAATCAAAAAAATGATTTCTTCCTATGTGGGAGAGAATGCAGAATTTGAACGACAAATGCTAAGCGGTGAATTGGAAGTAGAACTCATTCCGCAAGGAACTTTAGCTGAACGCTGTCGTGCTGCTCAGGTTGGCATTCCTGCCTTTTATACTCCCGCTGGCTATGGGACAGAAGTAGCCCAAGGCAAAGAAATTCGAGATTTTAAAGGAAAACCACATTTATTCGAACATGCCTTTGAGGCAGATTTTTCCATCATTAAAGCATGGAAAGGAGATACTGCTGGTAACTTAATTTTTAAAGCGACTGCTCGAAATTTCAATGCTCCCATGGCAGGGGCTGGGAAAGTTTGTGTAGCCGAGGTGGAAGAATTGGTTCCCGCTGGAGAACTGGACCCAAATCAAATTCATATTCCTGGAATATTTGTCCAGCGCATTTTCCAAGGAGAAGTTTTCGAGAAACGCATAGAACAGCGTACAATTACCCAAAAATAAACTCATGGCTTTAGATAAAAACGGGATTGCAAAACGAATCGCCCAAGAGGTGAAAAATGGCTATTATGTAAACCTGGGTATTGGTATTCCCACCCTGGTAGCCAACTTTGTCCAGGATGATCTTGACGTAGAATTTCAAAGTGAAAATGGAATCCTTGGAATGGGGCCTTTCCCTTTTGAAGGAGAAGAAGATGCCAACTTAATCAATGCAGGGAAACAGACCATTACTGCCCTAGCTGGAGCAAGCTATTTCGACTCCTCGCTAAGCTTTGGTATGATTCGTGGAAAACATGTAGACCTCACCATTTTAGGTGCCATGGAGGTCGCTGAAAATGGCGACATCGCCAATTGGAAAATACCAGGCAAAATGGTAAAAGGTATGGGCGGGGCAATGGATTTGGTTGCCTCTGCCGAAAATATCATTGTGGCCATGCAACATACCAATAGAGCTGGAGAATCAAAATTATTAAAACGGTGTAGTCTTCCCATCACAGGAGTAAATTGTGTCAAGAAAATTGTAACCGATTTGGCTTGCATAGAAGTAACTAAAGATGGATTTTTGCTTTTGGAGCGTGCTCCAGGCGTTAGCGTTGAAACCATTAAAAAAGCAACAGCTGGAGCCCTTATCGTTCCAACAGATGTGCCAGAAATGGTGCTTTAAAAAAATAATATGACACAAACTTATACTGTAACAGGCATGACCTGCGGAGGCTGTCAGGCTTCTGTTACCAAACATTTATCTTCTCTTGACCAAGTTGAGCATGTGGTGGTAAATCTAGAAAAAGAAGAGGCGCTTATTACCAGCAAATCCCCTATCGAAACTTCACTACTTCAAGAAGTACTACCCGAAAAGTTTACGCTTTTCACAAAAGCAGCACAGTCCAACATTAAGGAGGCTACAAAAGAAAAAACCAAACTCCAACAGCTTCAGCCCTTACTCCTAATTTTAGGTTATATATCTACTGCGAGTATTTTATTACACTACCGCGACTGGAGTACACAAGGATTTATGCTTGATTTCATGGGCCTATTTTTTATTGTATTTAGTTTCTTTAAACTCTTGGATTTAAAGAATTTCCCGAACTCATTTGCCATGTACGACCCTTTAGCAAAACGAGTAACCATCTACGGATGGATGTACCCGTTTATTGAAACAGCCTTGGGATTAATGTTCTTAATGCGGTTTGAAATCTCTATTGCCTTGACCATAACCCTTGTTATTTTGAGTATTACCACACTTGGAGTAACAAAAACGTTGTTGGATAAAAAAAGCATTCAGTGTGCCTGTCTGGGAACAGCGCTTAAACTTCCAATGACAGAGGCCACCTTTATTGAAAATGCCATTATGTTGGTTATGGCTATAAAAATGATAAGTGGCGCATGATACCAGACACCACTCATTAAAACTAACTATATATTATTTTTTATTATCTAAGCTGCTTTATAAGCGCAAGAGCATCTTTAACATTAACGGTTAATGTATCATAAGCTTTGTTTGCTAGGATGTCTTTTGAGATCAATTGTGATCCCATTCCTACACAAGTAACACCTGCATCGAACCATCCTTTTAGATTAGCCTCATCAGTAGAAACTCCACCTGTAGGCATGATAGACGTCCATGGTTGAGGACCTTTGATAGCTTTTACAAAGCCAGGACCATAGGTACTCCCAGGGAATAACTTAACCACTTCACAGCCCATTTCTTCAGCTTTTGCAATTTCCGTTAACGAACCGCAGCCAGGAGACCACAGGACTTTTCTACGGTTACAAACAACCGCAATATCTTCTCTAAATACTGGAGTGACAATGAAGTTTGCTCCCGAAAGCATGTATTGTGAAGCAGCTGCAGCATCGGTCACAGAACCTACCCCAAGAATCATCCCGGGTAATTCAGCTATCGCATATTTAATTAATTGATTGAAAATTTCAATCGCAAAGTCTCCTCGGCTAGTGAATTCCATCAAACGTGCACCACCATCGTAGCAAGCTTTGAGTACAGCCTTAGCCACATCAATATCTTGATGGTAAAATAGTGGAACCATTCCTGATTCTTCCATTTGTTGTACTACTTGTAATCGTGTGTATTGAGCCATATTATAGGGTTATCGAGCGACACGCCCTGAAGCGTCTCCTCCCATTAGTTTTTCAATTTCTGGAATGGTCACCAAGTTCGCATCTCCTTTAATGGTATGCTTCAAACAAGAAGCAGCAACGGCATAATCCAACGCTTTTTGATCGTCTGTTGGGTAGTGAATTAGACCATAAATCAGTGCACCCATAAAGGAATCTCCACCTCCTACACGGTCAACAATATGTGTGATTTGGTATTCAGCACTTTTAAACATGGTGTTACCATCATATAAAACACCTGCCCATGTATTGTGGGAAGCAGAAATCGATCCACGCAAGGTAGTAATCACCTTTTTAGCACGTGGAAATTTTGCTTGCATTTGTTGGCAAACAGAAAGGAATGCTTCAGCTTTAACATGTTCTCCCTGTGTCGTGATATCTAATCCTTCTGGTTTGATTCCAAAATGCATTTCTGCATCTTCTTCATTCCCAAGGATGATGTCACAGTAGGACGTTAATTCTGTCATTATCTTTTCGCGATCTCCATCATAGTTCCACAATTTTGCACGGTAATTTAAATCAGTTGAGATGGTAATTCCCATTGAACTTGCCACTTTGACTGCTTCCAAACAAGCATCTGCTGCACTTTGAGAAATAGCTGGGGTAATACCTGTCCAGTGAAACCATTGTGCGTCTTTGAACACTTCGCTCCAATCAACCATTCCTGGTTCAATTTCTGATATGGCAGAGTGAGCACGGTCATACACAACCTTACTCCCACGGCTTACAGCACCTGTTTCTAAAAAGTAGATCCCTAAACGGTCTCCACCATCTACAATATAGTCCGTCCCTACACCTCGCTTACGCATTTCCATACGCGCACATTCCCCAATATCATTTTTGGGTAAACGGGTAACAAATTCAACAGGTACATTGTAGTTGGCTAAAGATACAGCAACATTGGATTCTCCTCCACCGTATACTACATCAAAACTATTCGCTTGCGAAAAGCGTAAAAAACCTGCAGGAGCTAATCGTAACATAATTTCTCCGAAAGTGACTACTTTTTTCATTTCTATAATTATTATTTTAATCTATTGTGAATCAATTTAATGATACATGATCTATTCAGAACTCTTATTTAGTATCTAAAACTTTTTCAAATTTGGGGAAAAAGATTTGGTTAACCAAACTGGTATACCAAAAGTAGTAAAAAATATTTACCCGCTCTAATGATTCAATATAAATTCATTATTGACAAAAACTATTTGACAATAAAAGACAAAAACTGCGTAAAATCGAAAAATGATTGAAAGTATTTGGCGAAAAAAGAGTAAAAAAAGATGCACTTGAGAATAGCTAAACAAGAAAGGACCACTAATGGACGCATATAGAAACTAACGGAAAATATTTTTATTTCCAGACTAGTTTATGCATTGTAACAGTATTGATACAAGACTTTAAAATGAGCCTTCATGGCAGCTTTGGCTGCATCTGGGTCCTGCGCCTTGATGGACATTAATATCTGTTGATGTTCCTCAATTCCTTTGAATGCAGTGTCTTTATCACAGACATGGTGTTGCTCAAAATTATTAATGATTTCTGGAGTAATCTTTAACATAAATGAAATCAGGGTCGGATTGGCACTGGCCTTCGCAATGGCCAAATGAAAGAGTAAATCTTCTTCAACAGCATCTTGCCCTTGATGAACTTTATCAGCATAGGCTAACAACGTATTTTCCAAATGAATTAGATCATCATTTGTTCTTCTATGGGCTGCAAGCTTGACAGCTTTGAGTTCTAAAAAAATACGCGCTTCTACTAAATCCCTGAAAGAAGGGATTGCAAGACCCAAAATATCGTCTATCATGCCGTTTAAGGCAGTAACTCCAATATCAGCAACAAATGTGCCACTCTGAGGAATCGATTTAACTAGTCCGTAAAATTCAAGGGTATTCAAAGCCTCACGAAGATTTGAGCGAGAAACATTAAACTTTTCTGAAAGCATACGCTCAGAGGGCAACTTATCTCCTGGCTCAAAGTTTTTGAAATTAATCAACGCTTTGAGATTGGAAATAATTTGTTTCTGCACTTCCTGAATTCCGTTATCTATCAACATTTTACCCTAAATTTTAATTTATTAAAAACAATAGTATAAAAAAAGAATGAATTATTGTTTTTTAGAGGGAAAAATATTTATGTGAAGGCATTTATAAAAAAAATAAGCCATTATTACGTTCACACCCAAAACTAAATTGAATGATAAACAGCAATAATGGCTTAAGTATAACTTAACTTAAAAACTAGTTTTAGTAGCCAGCATTTTGGTTGATCACACCACCAGTTGAAAGCACTTCAGAAACTGGTATTGGAAACACATGATAATTTGCACTAGAAGGTGCAAAACCAGATGCAGCACCAACAAATCCAGTTCTTACTAAATCAAACCATCTATGACCTTCAAAAGCCAATTCAAGTCTTCTTTCGTTAGCAATGGCTTGTCTAACTTCTGCTTGAGTAGTAGCTGTTCCAGATAAACTAGATAAACCAGCTCTTGTTCTGATAGGATCTAACAAGGGTAGAACTGAAGCTGCAGAAGAATCGTTTTCATTCAATGCTTCAGCATACAAAAGAATAACATCTGCTAACCTAATCTCAATCCAGTCATGCTCAGTACCTAAACCACCATCTTTTGGGAATTTAACCGCTGTACGACCGTCAGCACTAAGGGTTACAGCTCTTCTTAAGTCTGTTCCTCCACCATTAGCATCGCTTGCGTCAAATGCTGCAACTAAATCAGCATCAACAGGTAAATCTGATTTTGAATCATCTCCTACGAACCAGTTCCAAAAGTCAGAACCAAAAGAATATTCATCAACTATAGAACCTGTGATACGTGTAGCATAAATAATCTCAGAATTTCCAGACTCGTTTGCAGCACCAAAGATTTCGTTGTAGTTAGACTTCAAACTAATTCCAGCTCCAGCAGCACCATTTACAACTGTACCTAGGTGAGTAGCAGCGTTGGTGTAATCTCCCTGGGCAGCATATGCTTTTCCTAGTAAAGCTTGTGCAGCAATTCTAGAAGCTCTTCCGTCAACAATTGAAGTACTAAGACCTGCAACAGCATCTGTCAAATCTGGAATAATCACTGTACTGTATACCTCTGATGCAGGCTTTCTTACCAAGATTGACGTATCTGTTAAGCTAGGTGCAGCGGAAGTATTAATTGTAACAGCTCCAAAAGATCTTACCAATTTAAAGTAAGATAATGCTCTTAAAAACTTTGCTTCAGCAACTTGACCAGCGTCAGATGAATTTTCAATTACATTATTTGCACTAAGAATAGACTTATACATTGCTGTATAAAGGGGACCAAAAAACTGATCTTCCATTGTCGTCAAATTACTTGTATATGTATCGAACTCAGTATAAGGCGCTTCAAACATAAGTGCGTTATCGGATCTAAATTCTGCCATTACGGCCAATGGAGTAACTCCACCCAATTGATAATAATACGCTGCATTTAATACACCGTCAAAATCTGTCAATGAATCTGCACTTGCTAGATTAGATGGTGATTGATCCAAATCGGTTGAACAAGCTGTTATGAACAGTGCTCCTAATAATATCTTTATATATTTCATTTTTTTTATTTAAAAGTTAACATTTAAACCTAAAGTAAAACTTCTAACAACTGGACTTGCCCCTACTTGAGCACCATAGATTGTTGGATCTGTCCCCTTTACCCCTTCTGGGTTGTATGAAGTATAATCATCACCCATAATGTATAATAGGTTCGTTCCAGCAAGGTATGCTCTCACAGATGTCAAACCAAGACCTTCAATAATCAATGGATCAAGTGTATATCCAATCGTAAGATTTCTAAGAGCTATGTATGAAGCATCTTGAATCATAGCATCGGTTTGATTTCTGTTTCTTTCGATGTATTCACCATTATGATCGGCTATACCATCTCCGTTAGGATCCAAACGTGATCTGTCTAATCTTCCTCCCCATTGAGATCCGTAATACAATGGATCGATGTTATACACATCTGCACCATGAGATCCTTGGAATTGGAATGACATGTCAAATTCTTTGTAGTTTAAGTTGTGAGACATACCCCAGTAGAAGTCGGGTGTATTCTGTCCAATCTTAACCAAATCTCCTCCGTCTTCAACAGAACGTGTTCTATCAATTACATCATCATTATTTTGATCTACAACGTAAGACTCACCAGATTGGTTGTTTGGATGACGTGTTCCATCAGAAATGTAGTCCATTTCAACAGTGCCTATGGTTTCTAATCCCCACATTTCACCAATTTGACCACCTACATAGTTTCTGAAGACAGCACCACGACCACTTTGGCCATAAATCTGCTGTGGTAACTCAACTAAACCACCTAAATCGGTGATCTCAGTCTCAACAGTAGATAAGTTGGCATTCATGTTCCATGTGAAGTCTCCATTGTCAACCAATAAAGCTACTAATTCAAATTCTAAACCTGAACTTGTAACATCACCAACATTGAGAATAGAGGATGGGTTTCCAAGTACTTCTGATTGAGCTTGATTAATCAAGATATCTTCAATATCAGAGGTGTAATAGTCAACACCTAAGGTGATACGGTTATTTAAAAATCCAAGGTCAATACCATAGTTGGTTTCTGTATTTGTCTGCCAAGTTAAATCTGGGTTTGGCGAGTTTGAAGGAATTAAGTATCCTGTTCCGTAGATCGTTGCAGCAGGAGATAAAAGACTTAGTGAGTCATACGATCCTAGGAAGGATGTTGTTCCCAGAGAACCTGAGCTAAATCTAACTTTCAATTGACTTAACACTTCATTGTCTTGAAGGAAAGCTTCATTGTGAATATTCCATCCTAAAGAGAAGGCAGGGAATGTTTCATAATGTTTGTTTGATCCAAAACGAGAGTCACCATCTCTTCTCAAAGAAACTGAAGCTAAGAAACGATCATCGTAAGCATAGTTAATTCTACCAAATACACTTTCACGCACTCTTGTTTCATCTCTTTCTGTTACGGTAAGGTCTGCAGGTGCAAACAAGTTGAAGTTAAGAATAGCTTCATCTGGTACATTAACACCATTAACGGAGGTACCAACTAGTTTAGTCGTTTGGAATTCAACCCCAGCCACAGCTGAAATGTCGTGGTTACCAATCACTTTTGCAAAGTTCAAGGTAGTTTCACTCAACAAAGTAGATAATTTCAAATCTGTTTGTCGCATGAAGGTTTGAGAAGTTCTCGCTCTTGAATCATACCCAAGTAATCTGTGAGAATAGGTTTGTGTATCTCTGATGTCACCTCCTAAAACAGTTTTCACATTCAATCCATCAATGATGTCATATTGTAAGTAACCACTTACGTTTGCAAAAAATGTTTTTTCCCAACTTTCTACATTGTCAAGCTTGGCAGCAGGTCCAGCATCTCCAGATCCTCCAATACCATTATTTGCTCTTCCATAATGCCAGTCTTGTGCTGCCATTCCTGGCTCTAAGTCAGAAATACTACTCGCTTCGTATCCTGAACCTCTATATCCATTGTCAAAAGCTGTTAAACCTAAACCTTGAGCCTGAGCATCCAGTTGTTGAACAAATGCAATCGACTCAGCAGTATGGTATACAGGGTGAACACCATAAGCACGTAATAAGTCTCTCATATCGTGACCCAAAATGTCTCTTGTTGAAGAGAATCCATTTGCATTAATTCCCGCCTTAAACTTGTCACCTAGTTTAGCGTCTACATTCATTCGGAAGTTAAGTCTTTCAAATCCTTGGGTAATCACCACACCTTCGATGTCTTGATAACCAACAGATGCGAAGTAATTTACATCATCAGTTCCACCACTGATACTAAAGTCATGACTTGTAGATTGTGCACTTCTGAACAACCAATCTTCTGGACTAATGGCTCCTGGGGAATTTGCATATGCGTTTAATCTGTAATCTAAAAACGCTTGATCTTGCGTGGCAACTGTACTTGTCCAGTTTCCTGCAGCGATTTCAGATCTTGCATGTGCAGCCCATTCTGGACCAGACTGAAGAATGTTTTCTCTGTATTTACTGGAAAAGCTAGTGTAAGCATTATAGCTAAATGATGCTTTACCAGACATGCCTTTTTTGGTCGTAACCAAAATAACCCCATTCGCACCTCGAGAACCATAGATAGCTGCAGAAGCTGCATCTTTGAGTACCTCTAAACTTTGAATATCGTTAGGGTTAATGGACTGAATTCCTCCAGAAATTGGGTAACCATCAACCACTATTAATGGATTTGATGCACCTGAAATCGAAGAGGCAGCACGAATTTGAATCTTTGGTGCAGCACCGGGAGAACCATCTTGATTTTGAATTAAAACCCCGGAGAGTTTACCAGCTAAGGCATCGTCAACACGCGCAGCTTGAACAGCAACTAGAGCATCTCCGCCAATCTTGGCAACAGCTCCAGTTAATTGTGATCTTTTACGTGTTCCGTAACCCGTCACAACAATTTCATCCAATTCGTTTTGGTCTTCTTGTAAAACAACATTAATGCTGTCTTGACCAGTATATTGGACAACTTGGCTAGAGTATCCGATGTAGGATACCTCTAAATTTTGGTCAACTTCTATTGCAATGGTAAAGTTACCATCAAAATCAGAAATTGTGCCATTACTGGTACCTTGAACCAAGACAGTTGCACCAGGTATTGGCGCACCATCTGCACCAGCAACGGTGCCGCTGATTTGTGTCTGCGCAAAACTTATTGCCATGCAGAATAACACTGAAAACAGTGTTAAATGAGATTTGATTTTCATACGTTGTTTAATTAATTTTCATATATGTAGTAAATAAATTCACCCTGTAAAAAGTGATCGCACAAAATGGAGATTAATCAATCAACTGTTAATTTGATTAATAAAATCTGTTTTGGCGGTGTCGATACCACATTTACTTAAAGTAAAAGTGGATGTAAAATGAGGATAAAACCCACTAAAATAATTGCTTTGCTTGGATAACCAAACTGGTATACCAAATTGGTTTTCCAAATTTAATAAAAAAACTGAACTATCCTAAGAAATGATCATTAAACTTATCCATAAATTATGGGTGACATAATTACCCTAGATTAACATGCATTTTGTAACAAATACATTCATTAGCTAAACAGTATAATTTGGACACCATTTAATAATAAATTACTTGCTTTATATCTTAAGAAAAACCGCAGATAATCATCACTACATTAAATGCGGTTTATAAGTAAAAACTGGTATCTTTTAGATGCCTAAAGCTTGTCCCCCACCAATCTGAATGGTCTCAGCAGTGATAAAGGCTGCATCATTACTTGCCAAGAAAGATACTACTGAAGCAACTTCTTGTGGCTGACCCAATCTTCCCAACATAATATTGTTCTTCCATGAAGCAAATACTTCTGGCTTGGTTGACTTGATTTGCGCATGGAAAGGAGTATCAATTGTTCCTGGTGATACTGCATTCACGCGAATGTTGTATTCAGCTAAGTCTTTGGCTAAAGCCCGTGTAATGGCATGTACTCCAGCTTTAGAGGTACCATAGATTCCTGCACCTGGTCCACCAGCATTCCAACCTGCGTTGGAAGTGTAGTTGATGATGGTAGGAAGGTCTCCTTTCTTTAGAAAAGGAATCGCTGCTCTTGACGCAAAAAAGGTAGAGTCAAGGTTTAAAGCCATCACAAAACGATAAAATTCTGTGGTCATTTCCTCAAAACGTTGACGGCCACCTAATCCGCCGGCATTGTTTACCAATACGTCTATCTTTCCATATTTTTCACCAATGGCGTTGATATTACTGTTTACAGCGTCTTCATTGGTTACGTCAAAACCATAATACTCGGCAGTGATACCTTCGTACGTAAGTTGAGCTACGCGCTCTGCACCTACTTCATCTTCAATACCGTTTAGGACAACGGTATAACCGTCTTGACCAAGGCGTTTGGCTACTTCAAAACCAATACCGCCTGTGGCTCCAGTGATAACGGCTACTTTATTGTTTACTTTACTCATTTTTTTTTGTTTATAATTATTATTTGTAATTCAATTTATTCTGTAATTGTTTTGCGTACGGGTTCTATCTTTTTTATCAAAATGAAAATGGTTAAAACACCTAAGATAACGGATACCGTTATGGCGATAAATGCTGGAGTATACGACTCAGTGGTTATTCTTCCGATGAACCAATTCATAATCATTGGTGATACCGCAGCAATAGTACCGGCTAAACCAGCTAAGGTTCCAACTGAAGGTCCTCTGAATAAATCACTCGAGATGGTTTGCACGTTTCCAATTGTAAACTGAAATCCGAAAAGAACTAAACCCGCTAAATAAATAAAGGTCATAAAGTTGTTTTCACCTACAAATTGTATGATCGAGACAAACCCAATAAACACCAACAGTCCACCAACGGAAATGGTAATTTTACGTGCAGCATCTACCGTTTTGGTTTTCATAAGGAAACCTGAGAACCAGCCTCCAACTATACTTCCAGTGGCTGCCATGAGGTAAGAAATCCACATAGTGGCAGCAATTTGCTCGATACTTAATTCAAAGGTTTTGTTCAAATAAATAGGCATCCAACCCGCAAAGAACCACCAAATGGGTTCAATGAAGAAACGACATAACAAAACACCCCAAGATTCTTTGTGGCTTAAAATTTGTCCTACGGACAAACTCTTAGCTTTTACATCAGTGGGTGCTGCATCTTTGTCAATTCTATCGGCGAGAATGAGATCTCTTTCTTCTTGGGTAACCCAAGGGTGTTTTTCTGGGGTAGATTTATTAAGAAATAACCAAGGAATCACCCATAGTAGGCCCACTGCACCTAGAATAATGTAAGTCGTTTTCCAACCAAAGTTGGCATAAAGAAAAACGATCACAAATGGAGCTATAACGTTACCAATAGAAGCACCAGAGTTGAAAATACCCTGTGCAATAGCTCTTTCCTTGACGGGAAACCATTCCCCATTACTTTTTACCGCTCCAGGCCAATTACCTGCTTCACCCAAACCTAAAAGACCACGAACAACGGATAAGGAGATTAATCCTCGTGCGAAAGCATGAAATGCTGAAGCCAAAGACCATACAACGATAGAAACAACAAAACCCATGCGGGTACCTATTTTATCGTATAGTTTTCCAGAAAGAAATTTTCCCACTGCATAGGTTGCCATAAAAACGTTGAGCATAATGGCATAATCTGCATTATCCATTCCTAGATCTTTACCCATTTCAGGCCATAACAAAGCAAAGGCAGTTCTATCTATGTAATTTATAACCGTTGCGATAAATATTAAAAAGATAATCCACCATCTTAGTCCGTTAATTTTCATAATTTATTGTTTTTTCTTCCACTCTGATGAGTCTCTATTAGAATGAAAGAGTTTATTCTATTTGGTTTGGTTTAAGTTTCATTAAACGTCCAAATTTTATGCACTGTAACAATACTGGTACAACACTTTAAAGTGTGCCTTCATTGCTTCTTTTGCTGCATCTGGATCTTGTGCTTTTATTGCGGTTAATATATCCTGATGTTCTTCAATTCCTTTGTAGGCAGTGTCCTTATCACAGACATGGTGCTGCTCAAAATTATTTATGATTTCGGGGGTTATTTTTAACATGAAAGAAATCAAGGTTGGATTACCGCTTGCTTTGGCAATGGCCAAGTGAAATAGCAAATCTTCTTCCACAGCATCTTTACCTTGATGTACTTGTTTAGAATAGTCAGACAGGGTGTTTTCAATATGAATTAAGTCGTCAGTTGTTCTTCGCAAGGCTGCTAGCTTTACACCCTTGAGCTCTAAAAAAATACGTGCCTCAACTAGATTTTTGAAAGAAGGTACAGGAAGGCTTAGAATGTCATCTATCATGCCATTCAAAGCAGTGATCCCTATATCAGCAACAAAAGTTCCACTCTGCGGAATCGATTTGACTAGCCCATAAAATTCAAGGGTATGTAAAGCTTCTCTTAAGTTAGACCGAGAAACATTGAACTTCTCTGAGAGCATGCGTTCCGAAGGCAACTTATCACCCGGTTCAAGATTTTTAAAATTTATTAATTCTTTTAATTTCGTGATTATGAGCTTTTCGATGGCTTGGATATCTGTGTCAAGTATATTTTTATTAAACATTAATAATTACGATTTTAATATGGTTGCTGACTTTGAATATGAACAAAAGCACGAATACGCTGGTTTGAAACTTTTAATATGCTACAATAATTAGAAATCATAAAACAACTTTCAAAAAATAATAAACATAAAATCACATTTAAACTAAAGTCGGTTTGGATTACCAGATTGGTATACCAGTTGTTTAATCAAATATATTAAAAAAAATAACATCTTCAATCATACCATTAATTTTTATGCCAATAAATAAAATAACAGAAAAGAAAGGTGAAATTTTAATCATGAGATATCTCTAGTTCATAAAATTTAACTTTTGAAAAAGAGCCTTCATCCCTTGATTGAAAGTAATTGCCCGCTTTGAAATAATTTTCAAAGACTCCCCACTTCCGTATGTGCACACTATCATAAACCTTGAATTCATTTTTATTTAGAACGACCACTAATTTACCCGCTGAAACTTTAACCTCTAAAATGAATTTTCGAAAGCCAACTTCTTGACTAAAGTTAAAGCCTTCATCATTGTCCCAAGCTTCTTCATAAAAGATCTCAGGAGTATCAATATTGATATTTTTCAAGACCTTAGATTTTAACCTTATCCTACCATTATCCCAATAAATCTTCAATATTGGGGGGGCGTTGTTATCGTCTTCTACTATAAGGTCGCGCTGTTCATTGGTTAAACGACCATGGATTTGCATGATAATCGTTCGGTGATATTTCCCATTCGTATCTTTTGTAGACGCTTCCATGGCTATTTTACCTTTCATGTAGGCTCCGTCAGAAAATTTCCAGTTGACGTTGTTGTCACCAGGCACCATTTGTTCTCTTAGTTCTGAACGGGTATATTTAGTATTCTTGGTTTTAGATGAAGTTGGCATCGCATGAAAAACAATAGCACCTTTCAATGAATCGATATACATATAAGGCTTAGCAACATCAATTGAAGCAAAGTCATATATTTCTGGTGGAGAAATTTCGTATGGCTTCCCTTTATCGTTGTTCACAGGTAAGGTAACCTTCCAATGACTTAAATCTATCTTTGGAAGTTTTGACTTTTTTTTACGTTTTTTAGCCTTCTTCTTAGCAGACTTAGTTGGTAAACTCAAAACGCCACTATCCAATTGTTGGGCAATGGCGTTTGGAGAGATAAATATCACTAATACTAGCGCTTTTAGAAAGTTGTGCATCATTATTTTACTCTACCGGATATATCTTCACATTATCTACGAATGCATCTCGATCATTTACTGCATAAATGAATATGGATACTTCACCTACAGAATTAGATCTAAATAGCTCCATAACAGTGGTTCCTCCTGAACAACCATTGTCTGCAAACTTACCGTTAGCATTTGTACCAACGTGTTGTACTAATGGATTAGTTGCTAATGCTACTGTACTGTCACTAAAATGACCATTTAAAATTGATGCTATAATACTATTGGTTTCAGGACCTCCAGACTTTATAGCGTATTCAAACTCAAATATATAATCAGTATTTGGACTCAATACAACCGCTTGGTAAGCATATCTGGTATCACCAGCACGGGCAGATCCATCAGGATTAGCACGTTGACTAGAAGACCACTTTGCACCTCTTGTTTTTGAGCCATTATCAGATCCATCGTAATTAGTACAAGATCCATCACTAGATCCACTAAAAGGGTTAGAACTTCCGGGCGTATTGGCTATTTTCCAAGGTCCGTACGTTTCGCTAGATCCACCATCAAAGTGCCCCCAAAGTATTTCAGGATTAATTGGTCCTGATGGTCCACCAACTCTTACTTCTTTGGTAATTGAAGTCGCTTTATTGATAAAGTTAGTTGTTGTTAAGGTAACCATATAGGCTCTTTCAACACCATCATTGGTATAACTATGGGTTGGGTTTTCATCCGTCGAAGTATTTCCATCTCCAAAGTCCCAAAGATAAGTCGTTGCGCGTTCAGATGCATTTGCAAAAGTCACTGCAAAGTCACTCTCAACATCGTCAAAAGTAAATTCAGGTACAGAAAGTGGCTCTCTATAAAAAAGAACATTATCTATATTAAGTGTTGCCTCAGCATTTGCATTACCACCATCAACTAATTCAAAAGTGATCGCATCAATTTGGGTTATACCTTCCTCTGCGAGGTCAATAACTAGACTGGCCCAAACGTCATCTACTAATACTTGTTCAAATACTTGTCCACCTACAGAAATCTTAACATTATCAACCCCTTTACTATGAATAGAGTGAAGATTTAAATGAAGGTAATCGGCAGAAGACCCTGTACCAAAAACATCGGCTACCACAACTGGTGAAGCAAAAGAAATCGATGCTGTATTAGGACTTTGAAGTCTAGAATATTGAATAACGTCGTTGCCTGTATCCCCAACCTCAAGTTCATTAAACTCAGAAGTATTACTCCCCTCTAAGTTGGCAGAAATAGCATTGGTATAAGCGCTGTAAGCTCCTCCACTTTCAGTACCATTACTAAAAACCTTATAAACATTTTCATTGAGTAAAGAGGGTGAAGTTGGAGCAGAAGTTGGACGAGAAGGCGAATGTGTAACTGTGAAGTTTTGCGTTTGCGACACATCAGCTAGTCCTTGATTTGATTTTGCTGTAACAGTAATTACATAAGTTACCTGCGTATCCGTATTTGGATAATCATACGAGGCAGTCCCCCCGTTTTCAGTAATCGTAACCGGTTCTCCATGACCGAAATTAACTACGTAAGATGTTACACCAATAGCAAGTGGTGTGACAGAAACATAGGTTCCATCGTCTAGGCCATCTTCATTTGCACCAGCCGAAACTGAAAAACTTGAAAATGAAATTTCAGATAGCCCAGGCCCATTAGAATTGGCCAATGGCTGTATAGCCTCATAGTCGTCGTCACAAGACACAGCTAGTACAAAGACGCCTAGAGCTAGTATTCCTTTTTTAAATAAATTCATATCTTTTATTTTAATTAATATAAAATTAGTCTGCAGCGTAGACTTTAACATTATCGATGTAAACATCAACATCGGTAACTGCATAAAACATAATGGCCATTTCACCCGTACCATTTGCAATAAACTCTTGCTGAACGTTGGTATGCGTTGTTTTACCAAGTACTTCACTTGCAATAAACTGAGCAATAGGATCACTGGCTACAGCATCAGCTCCGTCCGCAAAATGAGCGCCTAAAACTTCAGAAATGATTCTATTTCCTCCTGCGGCAACACCCCCCTGCTCTGCAGGGGTTTTGATTGCATATTCATACTCAAGAATGTATCTCACTGTTCGCTCATTGGGGATAGAAGGTGAAACAAGGATTGCTTGGTAAGCATAACGTGTATTAGCACTTAAATAAACACCTGCTGAAGTTGATTTTGTCCACTTTGCTCCTTTGGTTTTTGCTCCATTGTCCGAACCGTCATAATTGGTAAATGAACCATCACTACTAGAGTTAAATGGATTAGTGTTTCCACCAGTGAATGATGAGAATTTCCAATCACTAGAACCGCCATCGAAATCACCATTGAGAATTTCAACAGGAAGCGGAACAAATACATCTTGTACAACTACATCAATGGTAACAGCAGTTGAAGCATTATTGGCGTCTAAAGCTTTAAGTGTAACTGGATAGGTACCCTCCCCTGCTACAAAAGTGAATGAAGGGTCTTTCTCGGTTGACGTATTTGCGTCACCAAAATCCCAAGCATAATTGGTCGACTCTGTCGATAAGTTGTTAAAATTAATTGTTCTATAGTTAACTGCATCTGGTATGTAGGCAAAAGCAGCTACTGGGGGTGTCAAGTCGGCAATTGAACCCGCCTCTGGGAGTTCATACTCAAAAGCTTCTTCACAACTCACTGCAAAGACCATTACTGATAAACACAGTACCAACCTTACGGTTTTATTGAAAATAGATAATTGTTTTTTCATGATTAATATGTTTATAGATTATTGTGGATTTTGTGTTAAAAGCCCATCACTTAAATTTATTTCCCTTGCAGGAATTGGCAGTAATAAACGGCGGACATTATAACTCGTATAGCCCTTGGCACTGGCATGACTGTCCAAGACATCGTTTGCAACCCCAAGTCTTATTAAATCAAAGAAACGATGATTCTCAAAAGCCAACTCTACTCTTCTTTCAAGTAACAAAACATTTTTTGTTAAAACAGATGGGCGGTCAGCTACAGGGTCAAATCCAGCACGAACCCTAACGGCCATATAAGAGTCAATTGCGGCATTGTTTGTTGTATCGCCTCCTGCCATCAAAGCCTCAGCATGTAATAATAAAATATCTGAATAGCGTAAAACGATCCAATCGTTTCCTGCAGTACCCGGAGAAGAACCATACGAAGGATTATTCGTATCTGAAATGTCTGATCCCTCAGGCAAGAATTTTATTACTTCTGCATTTTCCGGAATCGGAAGTTGTACATCTGTTCCAAATGCAGCAAAGGAGGCAGCGGTTCTGTTTCCGCCATGCATATTGAAGTCTACAACCAAATTTGGATTGACGATGTTTAGACCATCCTGTCTTCCTTGTCTTTTGTAAGAAGTGAATTCTGACGAGAAACCTTGACTTTCATCAGGATTTCCTGCAATATATTCAATGGAAAAAATCACCTCATTATTTGACTCATTATAGAACACATTACTAAAGTCGGGTTCTAAAGAAAACTCTCCACTACCTACAATAGCTTCACACATTGCTCTTGCCCCATCGTAATTGGGAGTTGGTTGTGTTAAGTAAACCTTAGCTAACAAGCCCTGTGCTGCAGCCCTAGAAGCTCTAGATTTGCTTCCATCGTTACTCAAATTACTTACTCCTTCTTGTAAATCAGTCACAATTTGTGTGTAAACTTCCTCAAGCGGATTTCTTGTAAAAAGTGATTCTTTATCATCTGCAACAACAACTGAGGTTACTAATGGTACAGGACCATATAAGCGTACTAAATTAAAATAAGCGTAAGCTCTTAAAAATTTAGCTTCAGCTCTGTAAGCAGCGACGTTAGATTCATCTGCATTATCAGAATACGATAGAATACTATTGGCTCTAAAAATAATCTCATACATGGATTGATAATAATCCTCAGACTGAATATTCTCAGGTTCAACTATATATCTATGAAAATCAGCTCTTGATCCTTCAAGTGTTTTACTTCGTGTGTTATCCGATCTGTGTTCTGTCAAAAGATATTCCAATTGAATTCCTCTGTTAAAACGAATAGAACTTCCTTGTGTATTCTCATTCACACCCTGAATGGCGTCATAAATACCAATTATACCCGCCAATACATCGGCATCGGATTGGTAAAATGTTTCTGCTACGATAGCAGAGTCCGGCAATGGATTCAAAAATTCGTCTGAATCACAAGAGACAAACAGCGCTCCAGTAATTGCCAATATTAAAAATTTTATATGTTTCATCGTTAACATGTTTAGAAGTTAATATTTAAACCAACGGACATTGTGCTAAACAATGGTGTTCCAGCACGTTGAGCACCATAAGACTGAGGTGTATTATTAGAATCAATGTACTCTGGATTAAATCCATGATAATCATCAGAAGTAATGTAGAGAAGATTCTGTCCAGTTGCATAAATTCTCAATGAATTGATCCCAACAGCAGAAACCAAGTCATCTGAAAAAGTATATCCAAGGTTAACATTTCTTAAAGAAAAGTATCCTGCACTCATGACCATATCGTTTGTTGCTGTTCTTGGCTTGATAAAAGAAGCATCTGAAATGATTCCTGCAGCTACGACAGCTTGCTCGTCAGAGGTAGCACCATTCCATTGAGAAAAGAAATATTGATCTCCAATATTTCTGACTTCAGCACCTTGACTTCCTTGAATCATAAAAGAAAAATCAAAGTTCTTGTAGTTGAATTGGTTTGTGAAACTCCAAACAATTTCTGGATAAGGATTACCCAAAATAGTTTTGTCATCATCAGTGATTAAACCATCACCGTTTAAATCTTTTACAATTACGTCTTCAGACATACCGTTGATTGGAATCCAAGGAGAATCCCAATATTGGTTATCTAACTCTTGGTCTACAACGTAACCATAGAACGAAGAGATCGGATTACCCACTAGGTTGATCCATTGTGAATTTCTTCCGAAACCATCTTCGGTAAGCGCTCCATCTGATTCTCCGTAATCCAACAATTCATTTTTATTGGTAGAGGCAATCAACGTAGAATTCCATGAAAAATTCTCACCGGTAATATTCTTGGTTCTTAATTCAAATTCCCAACCACTGTTTTTTACTTTACCTAAGTTAACAATACCGTTATTAAACCCTGTAACATAGGAAACGGGGTTGTTTAACAATAATTGATCGCTTGTTCTTTCGTAATAGTCGATTGAACCAGAAATCCTGTTGTAAAGTAAGCTAAAGTCTAAACCAGGGTTGATTTCTTCTGATGCTTCCCATTGTAGCAATAAATTTGCAATATTCTTTGGGGAGACACCAGCTGTAATACTTCCATCTACAACAGCATTAGAAGTGTTTAACTGGGCAAGGTAAGGCCATGCATTTACTAGATCATCACCAACATTAAATCGTTCAGATCCAGTACGACCATAACTTGCTCTAAGCTTGAGGGTGGTAACAAAGTCAGATCCTGAAAGGAAATCTTCGTTGGCTACATTCCAACCCACAGATAGGGCGGGGAAGTTACCCCATTTAGATTGAACCCCAAATACAGAGCTTCCGTCTCGTCTAAAGGATGCATTTAAAAGATACTTGTTATCATAGGCATAACCAACGCTTGCGAAATATCCAATCTTGTTGGTTACTACGTTTATCTCACCATCAGAAACAATTGTAGTCGCTCCTTGTAGGTTTTTCAATAAATCATTTGAGTAACCTGTTCCAATAATCTGGCTAGACTCAGCGCTTCTTCGCTGAATGGTAATACCTGCTAGTGCGCTTATATCATGACTACCAATTTGTTTTTTAAAAGAAATGGTATTATCTGAAATAAGACGTGTTCTAAATCTATTGTTTAATAGGTATTTAGCTCTACTCGTACCAGACTGGTGATGCTTTGACCCATCCCAGCGTGTTCTTTTACGTTGTTCAATAGTAACTCCTAGAGAAGACTTAGCCACAAGACCGTCGGCTATCTTGTACTGTAAATATGCACTTGTCAATAATTTTGTATTGAACTCAAAATGCTCTCTTTCAATATATTGAGCATATGGGTTTGCATCTCCTGAAGTACGTGGACGGTTATCCGATCCATTCCCATCAAGATCCAATTCAACCAAATGGTTTTCATAGAAATAATCACCTGGTCCAACATTTGGATAAGCACTTGTGTTAACAAATTGCATGGTCTCTGGAGTATGGTAGATCGGTAACCAAGGAGACTGTCTAATTGGATTATGAATAGAGGTTGGCAATCTTCTTTGCTTTGAAAAGGACGGCGTTGCGCTTAATCCGAATTTTAACTTATCGTTAATCTGATTATCCAATTTAAGTTTTGCAGAGTACAGTTTATAGTCGTCCGTAATAACAACACCTTCATCATGAACATAACGAAGTGAAGCCGTGAATTTTGTTGCTTTTGATCCACCACGTGCGGATAATGAATGGCTTGTTATAAACCCACCATCAAAAAACACATCTTGCCAATCTCTATCAATACCGGTTACTTCAACAATTTTAAGTGCATAAGCGGTTTGTTCTGAGAGTGTCCCTGTAGCTGCACGTTCTTTTACTGCCCATTCAGCAGTACTTTTTCTGTAATCGTCACTACCAAAAGCATTTTTATACCCTGTGTAGGTTTCATAAGAAAATTTTGTCTCTCCCTCTTTTCCTGTTTTTGTGGTAATTAATATGACACCATTAGACCCTTCACTACCATAGATGGCAGCAGAAGCAGCATCTTTCAATACTTCAAAAGATTCTACATCATTCATGTCTAAGTTTCCAAGAAACCCTGAATCAACAACAACACCATCAACTACGACAGCCGGACCGGAATCAGCGGTAATTGAACCAAAACCACGAATGGTAATGGTTGGCGCTCCACCCGCTTCTGGGTTAGTTGCCTGAATATTTACTCCAGAAACCTGTCCAATCAGTGCATCATCAACACGCGCAACTGCTATTTGATCTAAATTTTCGTTTACAATCTTTGAAATTGCTCCAGTTACAAGACTTTTCTTTTGTGTCCCATATCCTGTTACTATAATTTCATCTAATTCGTTCTGGTCTTCTTGTAATCCAACAACGATGTTGTCTTGACCCGTATATTGTATTACTTGAGTGGAATAACCTAGATAAGAAATTTCAAGGTTTTGGTTGAGATTAACAGAAATGGTGAAATTCCCATCAAAGTCTGAGGTTGTTCCATTGTTGGTTCCTTGAACAATTATAGTGGCGCCAGGAATGGCCTCCCCATTTTGATCAGTGATTGTTCCGCTGAGCTGAGCTTGCGCAAAGCTGTAAGCAGATGCCAGAAACACAGCCAACAGTGTTAAGTGAAGTTTGATTTTCATTCTTTGTTTAGTTAGTTTATTTATACAGTAAATAAATACATCTTTAAAAATAGATGATCGCACATTAATAACATTGAATTAACTTTTTCAATAAAAAAGTTTACTCTAGGCTACCAGGGCGGTATCGTTGACTGCTCTAAATTCATCAAAACAATCTATTTTGAAGCGGTATAACTACCCCTCTTTTTTTTAAAAATCTGGACAACCAAATTGGTTGACCAAACTGGTTTTCCAAAGCTAATCAATTTTTTGTATCTGCCTAGAAAAATTTAAAAAAATTATTTCATGAAATCTTCACGAATCGGACTAAATACATCGATGAGTTCTCCTGCTTCGATACAAATTGCTCCATGCAATACATTGGTAGGGATATAAAAATTATCGCCCGTACTTAGTCGTTGTGTTTCACCATCGATGGTTACATCAAAAACACCAGAAGCTACCTGTGTTACTTGAGAATGGTGATGCTGATGCATGGGACCAATTCCCCCTTTATCGAAAGCAACATGGACCAACATGATTTTATCATCATAACCCATTATTTTTCGCTTTACCCCTTCTCCAACGGTTTCCCATTCTTTATCTTTTGTCAATAAAAAAGAGTTACTTGTTCCAAAACTTTTCATAATTAATTGTTTAATTGGTTTGAATAAAATATGGTCCAGTCCATTGCTGTTCAACTCCATCGAGGAGGATAGAATGTAACTGATTTTTGTTTTTGTTATTGTTGGCAAAGTAGAGCTTGATAGAAGCCCCTTCTGCTAGATTGATGGAAATAACACTGTAGTCTTCTGTTTCCATTAAAATTGATATACCCTTTATTTTTGTTCGGGTGTTTTTTGATATTTCAGTTACCGGGCTGTAGCTACCATGTGTTTCTATAGCGTTAACAAAAAGAGTACTTGCAGTATTCGCTCTTCGAATAACAAAGGAGGGGTCATCCCGCAAATTGAACTCAGGATCGTTGGCCCCTAGTTTTGTAAACAAATAGGTGTCCCCATGCTTACTCGCCATACTGAGCGTATGAAAAGTATTGTTGGAAAACCAACTCAACTGATCAATTTCTACCGTGGCCGTACCTTTTGCTGTTAACCATAAATGCTGATACCCATGTTTTTTTCCAAGAGGTACAAGTGATTCAAGTGACTCAACATCAAAATTAGTAGAAATTAGCTGCCCAAAGTAATGATAGGGTAAATCGTATTTATTGTTGTCGGATGCATTTACGTTAAAGACATCAAGAATCAAAGGGTTTTCAAATCGTTCATCTTCAACCATTACTAAGGTTCGATGCATTTTCACTCCTTCATAGGCATTGTTTTCTTTAGCGCTAATCAGCTGATGCCCGTTGGAAGACAACTCACTGACGTATTTAGTTGAATGAAATTGACTCCCTAATTCATATTTTCCTTTAAAATGGGAAGTTTCATTGACCACTAGCGTGTTGTGTGCAATGGTTTGCTTTGCCCATGTTTTATTCTCCTTTAAATATCCTCCTCCATTTTTTTGGTCAATATTCACAAAGCGTGCTAGACCATAATCTTGCAAAACCTCTTCCCCTTTGAAGTAAAGGGAAAAAGAAAGTTTATCGTAATGTCCATGGCTATTCCCTTGTGCCGTATATTTGGCGACAAGATTCAATTCGCTTTCAACATCCCCAGCACGAAGAATAGTAATCCCTCCTTGTTTGCCCATTGGGCCATCTCTAATTTCCATTGATTTTTTTGAAAAAGGAACTGCTTTTCCTTCTTTTATTGCCATAGCTACAGCGAAACCTGCATCATCTAGTGTGATCTTTTCTTGCGCACTGGCAATCGACAGTAAACCTGGATTGCTATCGCCATAATGATAGGCAATGTCTACCGCATGAAACCAGCTCACGCGAGAAAAATAGGACATCCCTTTCTGGGCGTCAGTTAAGCGGGTAAAACTCGCCGTCTGTATCGGTTAAGTTCAATAACGTGTTCACTGCCTTTAACAGGAGCACGCCATTTTTGTACTCAAATATCTTTTCTTCGGGGTCGCACATTATTCAGATCCTACTGCAAATAAGCAAATATGGATACATCGCGTAACGTTGATAGTAGGGTGCCTCTGTATAGTATCCTTCGGGAGAAAAAGGTGCTTCTATATTTGCTAAAAAGCCGGCTTTTCCTTCTTTATCTTTTATAAATCCTCCATCGTTGTCTTTTGCGTTTTCAGAGATTCCGTCTTGTTTTAGTCCATACAACGCACGTTGAATTAACTCTTCGTCATCCATTACCAATCCCATCATACCAACGGCGGCATTCCCCCAGGTACTATGGTTGTGGATGCGGTTAAAGTATTGAGGGTTTTCAACTGAAATATAATCGGCAAATGGACGAAATAATTCGTTTTCTAAATGCTTTCTTTCTTTTCTAGATAAAGAATTATAAATACAATCATATGCTTGACTTACATAAACTAACCAGTTTGCATCATTTAAGCATTGCCAAAATAATTTACCTCTAGCATATGATCTTGGCTGAGGATGAATGGGTAAAGATTTGTATATACGGGCATATTCCATTAAAACATCTTTCACATAATCAGCATAAGCATCATCTTCTAAAATTTGATATAAAACACCAGCTTTTTGAAGGATTAGAAAGTTTTTTTTGTGACGAACGTGGGTATATCCACCGGCCATATCCTTTGGTGTAGGAACATCAATCCCTGTTTTCATTTCGGCATCAACTTCGGCTTTAACCTCAGCTAAATAGGCATCAAAAAAAGGAACTTTTCCTAAGTTTTCTCTAATTTGCTCAACACCCGATTGTGTTAATATTAAATTAGGGTGATCCTGAGCCACTGCAGCTAAAGAAATAAAGAAAATTAAAACAGTAGTTTTAAGGTTTAAATAGTCGCATTCATAATATTGGATTACCAAATTGGTTTACCAATGTATAAAATATATTTGAAGATAAAGTGATTTTTGTTTTTGATTTAAGAATAACAAAAATAAAAATAGATTCTCACAGAAAAAAAAAAGTCCTTAGAAGCATATCTAAAGACTTTTTAGTTAAGAAAATTATTATCGTTACTCAGCAGTTTTCTTCAGCCATTTCATCTGGTGCAAACTGCCATTACCATTCCAGTCGCGTCAAAAAAGTCGCCCGACTCAATCAATTTACCCTCTTTAAATCCGAAGTAATGATAGGCATCTACAGAAAAGGATTTTCCAGAAGCAATGCTTGTTCCTTCCCATGTTCCGTATACACGAACACCACCGTCTGGTTGGAGTGTTTCATTATTTACGCCAGGTAGCCAAATAGGGTTATTAAATGTTACATTTTCAAAATTGCCCATATAAAATTTGGCTTGATCCAAGACAGCATCCTTACCTACTTGCCCCACACCATACATTGGCGATTGGTGGACAATATCATCGGCTATATGGCTGGCAAAAAAGTCATAATCAGTCGGAGAGACATAAGAATTCATTAATTCTTCTGCCAAGGCTTTATTGGCTTCATAAACAGATAAATCGGGTTGTTGTTCACATGCAACCCCAAGGCTTGCAAGTGCAAATAAGAGAATAATTTTTTTCATTTTAAATTGATATATAGTTAGTTATCTTTAAATATACTAAAAAAAAGTTGTTATTACTCCCCAAGATTATGGTTAGTGTGCCTAAAATGGTACTCTTTAATTACTTTTTGACCGATGGATCATCGAAAGGTTTTAAAACAGAAGGGTCTGGAGCGTGGAGAAGAAAAGCATCATAGGCTTTCTTATATTTGTAAAGAATTCGCTTAACTGCACTTGAGCTACAATCAAATTTAGTAGCCAATTGTTTAATGCTGTGGTATTCTCTTGAAGAAACACGAACAATGTCCCAAGATGTTATTTTAGATCTAGTTTTCATATTGCAAATATAAACGAAAGAAATTTTATATCTTATTGAGTGTTCCTGCTTGAAAGCCCTCTACTCGAAAAAGATAAAAGCATTGCCTTTTACACAAAACTTGGTTTTGAAATTAGCCGAGAAAAAGATATCTACATAGCGAAAGAAAGTCGCTTTATTATTTTACTTAATCCTGCAACCACAAGCCAACCTACCTTGCATGTCTATGGCGCCAAAGAAACAAAATCATTCTTTGGCCCAAGCGGAACGTTAATTCATTTAAATAAAGAAAAAATGTCCTTACACTCTCGGACAAAAGCAATCCATTTTAGGAAATTATTATGGTGTATCGTTAGAAACAGCTTCTCTTCAAGACTCTTACTCTCTATGGCGAAAACTTGGTTTCAAAGGGACCTACTCTCCTACACCTGGGTGGATTGAATTAAACAAAGCGGGGCAACATCTCAGCATCCAGCAATCAAATCAATGTCCACATTTATTTTTCAATCCCTCGTTGACCTTCTTCAATGGACAAAAAACAAGGAAATCATAGAAAATATAAAATAGATTGAACTACCCATTGAGGAAGAAGTCATTTTCTCAGCAGAAGAGAAAATCGCGCAAAACATTATTTTAAAAGACCCCGGTGGTCTTGGCTTTTTTTTTAATGATGGCTGAAGGAGTTAAAAAATTTCACTCTCTGACTTTTTTGATGTATTTTTAATGAAAAATATAAAATGAGTAACGAAGTATTTACACAACTTAGAAATAAAGCCAACGAAGCAGAGGCCATTGGTGGAACCTTGAAATTTGTTATCGATGACCTAACTGTCTTTGTAGACGGAACGGGCAATAACAACGTAGTTTCCCAAGAAGATAACGAAGCCGACTGCACCATTACAACCTCAGCGAGTACGTTGATGGAATTACAAAGTGGCGACCTCAACCCTATGATGGCCGTAATGGGCGGAAAGGTGAAAATTGCTGGTGATATGGGATTAGCCATGAAGGTCCAGTCGCTGATGAGCTAAGAACGTTCTTCACCTTTATAAAAGATAAATCCCACTTAAATTATATGTCAGCCATATACTAGTTCTTGACTAATGGCGTTATAATTAAACAATTGTTAACTATATATGTTAAGGTCAAATCATTTCAGTTTTGCGTTTAAACTATTTCTTCTTCTAATGGTTAGTTTTTCTATACCAAATGACGGGATGGGGCCATTGGAGTTACACAAATACTTTCTTCAAAACAGTCCTTTTATAGAAACTAAGCATATGGGGAAATTAGACCGCTTTGCACAAGGTCTTACGCCTGACAGATATTTTGAAGAAATATATGAACTGACCATAGATCCAAGTACGGGAAGCCCAGACTATTCTAGCAAACAAAAGGTCTTAAATCGGTTTGAACGTCAAAAAAGTTTAAGAAGGAATGCTGTCCCGGGTCAATCGGTGGCAAAACCTTGGTATACCATTGGACCTAACAATGAAGCTGGTCGAACAAGAGCAGCTATTTTTGATCTTGCAGACGGTCCTGACTATGACCGTGTTATTGCCGGAGGAGTGAGCGGTGGACTATGGGAAAACACAAAGATTAGTGATGAAAATCAACAATGGTCGAGAATTACAGGAGTTCTTGGTAACCTTGCCGTTTCCATCATTGTCCAGGACGAAGATAATCCGGCAACCATATATGCAGGAACAGGTGAATCTTATACTTCTGGAGATGCCTCAGGGAACGGGATCTACAAATCTATAAATGGAGGTGCCAACTGGACATTGGTTTTTGGAAACAACACTCAAACAGCAACCCAAACAGGAAATGATGTTGATGGGTACTTTTATATTAATGACATGGTTCTCTATGACCATGACAAGAATTCAGCTACTCCGAGTCACATCCTCGCAGCATTAGGGTCAAGCGGACATAAAAGGATGAGCAATTCTTTTTTGGATACTTTTGTTTACGGACTGTACAAATCTACCGATAGTGGATCCACTTGGTCCAAAATAACAAGTATCCTTAGCCCTGATGGCAGTACGTTAGATCACATCAACGACCTAGAAGTGCAAGCAGTTTCCAATAGATTGTGGATGAGTAGCACCCGAAATATTTATGGTGAATCTGGGGGAAGTTTCTGGTTTTCGGATGATGGCGCTAATTTTACAAAAGCGAGCCCAACCTGGGATGACCCTCCAGGCAGTAACATACGTAGAACAGAAATTGCCCCAAGCAATACAGACACAGACACGCACTATATCTTGGCTCAAGTAAACGGTGAGGCTAATTTTTACAAAACTTCTGATAATTTTGCAACCATTCAGACACTTCCTGAACCCATTGACCAAGAAGACGGGATTTCAACAACTGATTTTACCAGAGGACAATCTTCCTATGACTTAGAAATTGAAATAGACCCCAACAATGACAATATTGTTTATGCAGGAGGAATCAATTGGCACAGAAGTGAAGACGGGGGTCAAAATTGGTCGCAAATTTCTAAATGGACAAGTAGTTCTTTGTTTTTTCCATCCTCTTTAGAAACATCTATCGTCCATGCCGATCAACATGGTTTATATTTTCATCCAGGTGACTCCAATAAAGCAATTGTTGTTAATGATGGTGGAGTTGCATATGCCAGTTCATTATCAACCGCTTCTAGCACTTCAGTTTTTACTGATATGGAAGACAATTTCATTACTACCCAATTTTATCGCGTAGCACAAACACCACCTGATTTTGCTGGCACCGATTTAATCATCGGAGGAACACAAGATAATGGAACCTTTAGCTTAACTAACCCACAACTAAACAAAACAAACGGATCAACCATCTCCTCTGGAGATGGAGCTGCTACTTTTTTTGATCAAATTGGAGGTGATTATATGATTACTAACTATGTGTATAACAATAGTATCACCCGTTTGGATTACGATTTAATGGGGAATTATACCGGATATACAGATCTATCTACTAGCCTTTCTCTCCCTACAAATGAGGGGAGTTTTATCAATCCTGCAGCCTTAGATTCTTACAATGATGTCTATTTTTCTAATGCAGGAGCTGGAAATATTAGAGTAATTACTGATCTAGATGGCTCACCTGCAGACTTTGTTATTTCGAATGTTACTATCTCCACGGATTATGTGACTTCTCTTGAAGTTTCAAGACACACTACTCAAACAACAACTTTATTTGTTGGTCTTCGAAGTGGAGGGGTTAAAAAAATCACCAATGCTGCAGTAGACGGAGGGAGCACCATAAGCACCCTACGAACGGGAGCTGGTAGTGTTTCAGACATTCACATAGGAGAAACAGAAGATGACATTTATATTACCTATTACAACTACGGCCTAACTAGCAATGTTTTGTATTCCAGTGATGGCGGGGCTACGTTCAGCAATAAAGAGGGAGATTTCCCCAACATCCCGGTATTCTCAATTTTGCATAATCCTTATGAGAGTGAAGAAGTTATTATTGGAACTGAACTGGGAGTATGGAGGACAGCAGACTTCATCACTAGTTCCAATCCAAGCTGGTCAATTGCCGAGGAAGGTATGAGCGATGTGGCCGTATATGACATGGTTTTCAGAGGTACTTCTGCGCTTGACAATCGTGTTGTTGCAGCTACTTATGGTCGTGGAATTTATGTTGGTTCATTTGCAGCAAACACAAATCCACCCATTAGTCAGACAGATTCCATTACAGTTGCCGAAGGAGGAACAGCCACCACCACCACTGGAGGTGCGACTTCTGTTTTAGCCAACGACAGCGATCCAGATGGAGACCCAATCACCTCTAGTGTCGTTACAAATCCTTTACATTTTAGTGCATTTGTAGTATATTCAAGCACTGGGACATTTACCTATACTCACGATGGTTCAGAAACAACAACCGACACCTTCTACTACCGTGCATTTGATGGAGCGGTTTATGGAGAAACAGTATCAGTAACCATCAATATTACCCCCGTAAATGATTGCCCAACAATATCCAATCCTGTCGCAGACATAGTTGCCACGGAAGATGATGCGGATGATATTTTAAATCTATCGAATGTCTTTACCGATGCTGAAAACAACCCGTTAACCATAACCGTAACCAACACAAGTATTAGCTTATTGACAGCTACCTACAATAGTAGCTCGGGCTCATTAACACTCGATTATGCCGACAATGCTTTTGGTACAGCGACATTGACCGTCAACGTTAATGACGGAAATGGATGTACCACAACCCAAGATGAATTTATCGTAACTGTTAACAGTGTTAACGATATCCCTGTTGCAAACCCTGAAACGATTACAGTAGCAGAGGGCGGAACTATCACAACAACAACGGGAGGTAATGATTCCTTATTGGATAACGACACCGATGCGGATAGCCTTGATACAATCACAACCAATGTAGTAACGATGCCTTTTAACTACAGTGCGTTTATAGTTAATTCAGACACAGGAACCTTTACCTACACGCACGACGGATCAGAAACTTCAACAGACTCCTTCTCTTATCGCGTTTTAGATGGGAATGGTAGTTCTAGTTCAATCGTAACGACAAACATAACTATCACACCAGTAAACGACTGTCCAATCGTTTCCAATCCTAGGCCAGATTTTATCGCTCAAGAAGATGATCCGGATGATGTTATAGACATATCCGATGTGTTTTCAGATCCTGAAAACAACACCCTAAATATAACCGTAAACAACGCAAATACTGGCTTGCTCACTCATGCATACAATACAATCACTAAGGAAATAACCCTTGATTATATAGATGATCAAGTTGGTACAGCTACCATAACCATAAATGTGGATGATAATAATGGCTGCATCACTACCCAAGAAGTTTTTGTAGTAGAGGTCGTTCCACAGAATGATGCTCCCGTTGGCGGACCAGATACAATTGCTCTGGATGAAGCAGGAACAGCAACAACAACTACGGCAGGAGCTACCTCTGTTTTGGCAAATGATACAGATATGGAAAATGATGCTTTATCTGCAACTTTATTAAATTCTCCAGCACATCACAATGGGATGTTTACTTTAGCTGCCAATGGAACGTTTAGTTATGATCACGATGGTTCTGAAACTACTACAGATAGCTTTACCTACAACATAACTGATATGGTAAATAATGTTACTGTAACAGTTACCATAAACATTAGTCCACAAAATGATTGTCCAACAGTAATTAGCCCGGTCGGTTCAACAACTGTAAACGAAGATGCTATTGACACAACAGATGATCTAAACCTTCGTTTTAACGACGTCGATATTCTACCCACGCCAAATAGTCTTTCATACACTGTTTCTCCTACAAATACCGCCTTGGCAATACTCACTGTCAATGGAGCTGGACTACTTAACATTGATTACAAAGACAACCAAACGGGAATAGTTACAATTACAGTTACTGCAAACGATAATGTTGCTTGTACTGTAGATGATGTATTTTTACTTACGGTTAATCCCGTAAATGATCCACCGGTTGGAAATACAGAAAGTATTACTGTGTCCGAATCAGGAACCGCAACACAAACAACTGGAGGACAAACGACCCTACTTTGGAATGACACAGACATAGAGAATGACATTTTAACGGCTAGCATAGTTACTACGCCTAGTTTTGGAACACTCACCATGCAAAGTTCTGGAACCTTTGTCTATGTGCATGATGGATCTGAAACAACCACAGATAGTTTTGTGTACAAACCAAATGATGGAAATAACGATGGGAATGATGTTACAGTTAACATAATTATTTCACCCGTTAATGACTGTCCATTTTTTGATCCTGCGCTTGGGGGAGAATTAACCGCTTTCGATTGGAATGAAGACAATGACTCTGCAGGAACTTATGACTTAGGTGCACGACTTACTGATCCAGACAGTAGCCCGCTAACTTATACAGTCACTTGGACTAATTCCACAGTATATGGAATAAATCAAATATCTACAGGGAATTTTGACTTTGTACCCGCATTAAATGCCTTTGGTTCTTCAGTCGCAACCATAACCATTAACGATGGTGACGGATGCATTGCAGAAACATCTTTCACAGTTAATGTATATCCAATAAATGATTGCCCGACTTTAGATAATGCTATTGATGACATTAGTGTAAACGAAGATGCTAATGATCTTTGGATTGATATTCAAAATACGTTTTCAGACATTGAAAGTAGCACATTGAGCTATTCAGTGATGTCTACTAACAATACCTTAATTGCCACAACATTAACTGCAACCAGCCTTGTCGTTGACTTCCTCGATGATCAAAATGGTAGTGCAACAATTGTTCTAACGGTAACAGATGGCGATCCTTCTTGTACTATTGATGATTCAATCAATGTTATTGTAGGATCACTGAACGATCCTCCCATATCGGTAACTGACGAAATTAGCGTGGTCGCAGGTGGAACAATTTCCACTCTCAACGACGGAATTACGACAAGTGTTTTGACAAATGATATAGAGTTAGATGGAAACTCACTTACGGCTAACTTAATAGTTTCTCCTTTAAACGGTACACTAACCCTTCAAACGAACGGAACTTTCGTTTACACCCACGATGGTTCATCTACATCTACAGACACCTTCTATTATGCTGCGAATGACGGATTCATTAATGGAAATACTGTCAGTGTAACCATTTATATAAATAATCCACCAGTGGCTGTAGCAGATACCATTGCTGTGCTTGAATCGGGAACAGCAACCAAAACAACAGGAGGTCAAACTTCTCTTCTCTGGAATGACACAGATGCTGATGCTGGTGACGCAGCTACATTGACGACGATAAAGGTAACTGACCCATCGCACGGCTCATTGACTCTCGATTCAGATGGAACTTTTGTGTATGTTCATAACGGAGATGATCAATCGTCTGATAGTTTCACCTACAGTGCCTCTGACGGTAAAATTATTGGCGCTCCAATAACGGTAAGTATTGCTGTGACAGGAACAAACGACCCGCCAGTGGCATATGATGATACTCTGATTGTTGCCCTGGGTGGTACCGCGACCACACTTGACAATGGATATACTTCCTTTTCAACAAATGACATTGATCCAGATGGCGATGTATTAACGGTGTCTATTGTTAGTAGTCCAAGTTTTGGAACAGTTACCCTTAACGCTGGTGGTACATTTAGTTACGCACAAAATGGAACCTTGAATGGTGGTGATAGTTTCACGTATAAGGTCAACGATGGAAGTATTGACAGTAATATTGCCTCTGTAAACGTCTATTTGAGCTGTAGTCCTTGCACGGAAACAATCATTGAAGCAGGGAGCAATGGGGCTTCCTTTGCCTATACCGATTGTTTATGTAAAACAGTACGTGTGTACGTTCCTAAAGGAAAAGCATATTCATTTTGCCATTTGGATGGAAGCATTAATGTGATTGCCGGAAGCTATACTTTAATTACTTCTAGTCCTTGTAATTAAGGCATCAGTTGACCATCACTGTCATAACGTTGTAGTGGAGAAACTACCTTTCCCTGCTCAAATACTATTCGTTCTTTTAAAACTCCGTTAGAATAGAATTTAGTCCATGTGCCCGAACGTTGACCTAATTGATTGAACCGCATACGTTGTCTTGTTTTTCCATCTTCGTAATAAAAGACATTCTCCCCCTTTAATACACCCTTATCAAAAAAGAGTATCTCTTTGATGGCACCAGAAGGATAGTAGGTATATTGATTACCAGCCTTTTTGCCAGCACTAAAATTAAATAAAGAGGTAGGAGTACCAATAGCTGAGAAATGCTCATCAATGCCATTTAACAGCCCGTCAAGATAAATACTTTGCACTTTTATTTGACCATTGGTATGATACAGAAAATAGTTCCCATTTCGCTTTCCAGAAACTACTGAAAATTCCTCCAAACGAATCGAAAGACTGTCACGGAAAACCAACCCAGTAAAAGAAGCAGCATCTTTTTGATAATGGGTAATATTATCTAAACTAACTACTTCAAGTTTATCAATAGCAATCTGATTTTGACAAGAGCAAGCAACAAGAACAAAAAGGCAAAGTGTCAAGCATGCAGAGCAATTCATTCTCGCCTTAAAAAACCTGCCTTTAAAAGTCAAATTTGCAATTAACATTTTGGTAAGGCAGAGAAACTAATTGGAAGGTATAACGCAGTGTGACATTCATTGTATTTTGGTCTTCATCTGTTTCCGCTTGAAATTCTTCGAGTGTCATGGTTGTTTCTGTAATGGAAATCACATTGATCCTTGTATTCTCTTCTTCAAACGACTCATCTTCAGATCCCTTTACCATAAAAGTAGTATAGGGTAATGTTGTATCTGTTCGCCATATCCAATCTCCATTATCCGAAGAAACTACATTATTAGCTGCATCAAAATAAGTGAAGAGAAAAGTTCCATATCCACTCATTAATAAAGTTGTGGTCACTGCTTGTGGACACTCCTCTTGAACTGAATTTGTTTCAAAATTATAGCAACGTTCGAAATACTCATCCTCAAAAAAGATGCAAATATCTTGTGCAGTTTCATATGTATTGGTAGAGCCTTCAATAGAAGCGGTTAGGTCGATCAATCTCCATTCCTTTTGGATTTTGATGTGATTAGAATCTTCTGTAGCATTGGGTTCTAATTTTTCTTCTTTATCACCTTCTAAAGAAATAGCCACACCCGTGACACAGAAATCGTTTGTAGATTGTCCCAGTTCGATTCGGAAACTAACCTCCTCATTGGTCAAGTAAATTTCATCAATGGTCGCTACTGAACCTTTAGCTGGGAAAGTTGTGCCCGACAAATAATCGGCATTCATCAATACTATTTTATTTAAACTTGGTTCGTTGTTGGTCACAACAAAATCAAGGTCATAGTTTCCTCTGTAAATTTTTGAGATTATATTGCCAGAAGATTCGGTGGTGCTAACTGAAAGAACATAAGATCTGTCGTCAAAAAATTCAATTGCATCAATTGAGCAGTCATTTTGAACAGTTGCGTTTTTATTGGATGAACCAATATTGGTTCTTCGGATTTTCCATTTACCCACTAAATTAATATTGGTAATTTCTTGTTGCTCTTCAAGAGAAAGATGTGGATCTATACCTCCAGAGGAGCCACAACCAACAATGAATAAAATAAAAAATACGGAAAATGAATTCTTAAATGTTTTCATAAGTTAAATAGTAAGAAACAAAAATACGAACTATTAAGACAAAATCAATAGTCAAGATTAATTAACTCAATTTAAACGTCACAAATTGTAACGGCACTACGAAGAGACTCAATAGGGTTTTTTGCGGTTGGAATAAACTCTTGCGCCACATGACCTTTGAAGCCAGTGGCAACAATTGCTTTCATGATTGCTGGATAAAACAATTCTTGGGTTTCATCTATTTCATTTCTTCCGGGTACACCAGCCGTGTGGTAATGTCCAAAATACAGATGATGATCTTGAATTGTTCTAATAATGTCTCCTTCAGAAATCTGCATGTGGTATATGTCGAACAACAATTTAAAATTTGGCGAATCCAACCGTTTACACAATTCTATTCCCCAGGTTGAATTGTCGCACATATAATCTGGATGATTTATTTTTGAATTAAAGAGTTCCATTTGAATGACAACTCCCCTTTTCTCTGCCTTTCCAAGAATTTTCTGCAAACCTTTAACCGAATTCTTCAGACCAGTTTCATCATCCATTCCATCTTTATTGCCCGAAAAACAAATCAAATTTGTGTATCCTGCATCAGCAACTAAATCAATATATTCGAGATAATTATCAACCAATTGACTGTGGTAAACTTTGTGATTAAAGCCTTTGATCAAGCTAATTTCTGCCCCGTTACACATGGTAGAAATCAAGTTGTGTTTTTGGAGAGTAGGCCATCCTTTTGGACCAATTAAATCGATTCCGGTCAAGCCCAATGAATTAGACACCTGGCACAATTCTTCTAAACTTAAATCCGGATAACACCATTCGCATACCGAATGATTTATATTACCTTTCAATTCACTTGAAATAATTATTTCTTCTGATTTTTTTGCCTGCATTGAAAGGGGCAAAAATGAAGCTACCGAAGCTCCCAGGGCAGTTTTTTGAATGGCTTCTCTTCGATTCATGTATAAAGTGATTTAGATATTATATTATCGCACATTGGATCGTATAACAATCCAATGTAGAAGTTTTTGAGAGATTCTTTTCAAATAAACCCCTAATTTTTCTTTTCTTCCAAAATAGGTTTCCCATGCTTTTTTATCTAACGCTTTAATGGCTTTCCGACAAAAAGCATCAACCGCTAGTCCGTTTTTTGTTGCGGGATCATCGTGGCCTAAACTCGACCCATCACCTGTCAAAGCATTAATCGTTACATTGGTTTGAACAAAACCTGGACACAAAAGACTTACCGAGATATTGTCTTTTTGATGTTCCATGCGCAAAACATCAAAGAAACCATGTAAGGCGTGTTTTGCCCCGGCATAACCCGAACGAAAAGGGGAACCATACTTTCCCATCACACTGGTCACTACTGCAAAATGCCCTTTTTGACGATCAATAAAATAAGGCAACAGGGCCTTTGTTAAGGCAATCGTTCCTAAATAATTAACATCCATTAGCTGTTTATAAACATCAAAGATGCTGTCAACAATAAGTGATCGTTGACTAACTCCTCCATTATTGATGAGTAAATCTATGGTACCAAAACATTCCTTAGCTTCTTCTACCTTATGTGGTAAACCAGAGAAATCAGTTAAATCCAAGGGAACAATTTTAATATTATCTTGATGAAGACAACTGCTTCTTACCCGCTCTAATTCTTCTTTTCGTCGGGCAGACAAAATCAACTTACTTCCTCGTTTAGCGTACTGCTTGGCAAGTTCTTCCCCAATTCCTGAAGAAGCTCCTGTAATCCAAATCACTTTATCTCTCATTTATTTTTATGACTTTAATTCCCACCCTTTACGGTAGTCTCGGCCAACAAACTGATTGGCTTCTTTTAAATTTGTAATTTGCATTTGGTTTCCATTCCACAGTAATTTTTTTCGCCCAAAATAGTCAAAACCACGATTTGAGTCCTTGCGCAACAAGTATGATCGAAGGGCAATGTTCCCCATCAAAACTGTTTCTGTAAGCGGGCCAGAATAATCAAAAGAAGCGGTTAAAGCGTTGTGTTCAGCGCTATTGAATCCTGCTTTAATTGCATCAATCCATTTACGGTGATGTCCGTGTTCTGCTTCTACTTCTTTGGGCTGATCAAAAGTTACCACTTCTTCTCCTTTTTTATATAAACGAGGGTCATATCCATAAACTCCCGTTGTTATAATTCCCTTATCTCCAATCATCATGACACCATTTGCATTTCCTGGGCTTCCCAAGAAATCATCTGCTGGAATTAGATTAGGATGTGCTGGACGAATTCCACCATCTGACCATTCCATCGTAATTGGGCTTGCATTTTTCTCTGTAGCATCAAACTTTATTGACACAAAAGAAGAAGGCGGACAGCCTTCTGGCAAATGCTCTGGATTCCATAGTTGCTTATATACGCTTCCAAGGCTGCATTCAACCGCAGTTGGGTAATTTAAACCTAAGGCTCTAAAGGGAATATCTATAATATGGCAACCCATATCGCCCAATGCTCCAGTGCCATATTCCCACCATCCACGCCAACTAAATGGATGCATAGAAGAGTTGTATGGAGTAGACTTTGCTGGACCTAACCATAGATCCCACTCAAGTCCTTTAGGCATATTCGCTGGATCTGGATTGGGCTTTGGAATTCCTTGTGGCCAGATTGGACGATCGGTCCAAACCTTTACGGTGTGCACATTTCCAATTTCCCCTGCATTGATCCAATCTTGCACCTGCACTTGACAAGGATTGGAGGCACCTTGATTTCCCATTTGAGTAACAATTTTTCGCTGACGTGCTGTTTCGGTTAACATACGCGCCTCGCTAATGTTGTGGGTCAAGGGTTTCTGTACATAGACATGAATATCGCGCTCCATAGCTGCCATTGAAATATTGGCGTGGGTGTGGTCTGGAGTAGAAATGGTCACAGCGTCTAAGTCTTTTTCTTTGGCCAATAATTCACGGAAGTCTGCATAAAAATTTGCCTTGGGAAATGCTTTACGTGTTTCTGTTACTCCATGTTTTCCAAAAGGGTCGATATCACAAAGAGCTATTACACGTTCTCTCCCGCCAACAGATGCATTGACAATGTCACTAGCCCCCTTCCCTCCTGAGCCAATTGCTGCAATAGCCAGCTGGTCACTGGGAGCCGTATATCCAACGCCTCCCAATACATGTCTAGGAACAATCATTAATGTAGAAGCTGCCAAACTTTTCTTGATAAAGTTACGGCGCGAATTCGCAATAGATGCTTTTTTATTTTTCATTTGCAAGTAGGTATATCTTCTAAAGCTAAGGAAAATAATTAAAACCTATGGGGTAACGAACTTACCCTTCCATTGATCATCTTTCAATTCAAAAATTGCACGTTGATGATTTGGGCGCATTAGCTTTAAAAAATCAATCTTCTCAGCCTTGAAAACTAATTTAACAAAATAATTTTCTTCCAAATAAGTTACCTCATCCATTGACTTTATAGGCTGACCTGGGGCAATATTAGTCGTATAATCTTTTTGTGCGTTTTCATGCTGTTGAGAAAAAGCTACTTCATCTTTGGATTGTTCAATGCATTTTGCTCTTACGCGGAGCTGAGTTAATTTACGCGCATCATAAAACAGTAATTCAGCAAAGGGAAGGGCAGTTAAAGATGTGATCTTTGGTGTTCGCGCATCGGTATAAATGGTAAACAATAATTGCTTGGGATCAAACTTGCGCAGCACAACTGTACGGACTTCTGGAAGTCCCTCTTTATCTACAGTGGCCAAATAAAAATAGCGATATGGATGCTTCTTGTTTGTTTTCGTTTTACTCCATTCAGTAGAGCAATCGGCTAAAATTTTGTCGAGCATCTTAATTCTTTTTTTGCCAAGCGTTAACACGATCCATGGCATTCTTTTCAATATCCTTCCAAAATAAATTGATGTCTGCAAAATGATAATTCTTGACAAAAGAGAGGAAGAAACGCTTGGGTATTTTTGGAACACTGGACCAAATTAATCCATCTACCACTTGAACTTCCAACGCGTTAGGATAAATATCTCCATCACCATTTAACACCCCCAAATGTTGGTCAAAAGTTGTGTTTTTGGCCGTATCCCAGCTAATTGGATTTGTGGTTGTTGCACCTTTGTACCACTGTTCATAGGTGGGTGGATAATTATTCTTTTTGTAGGTGTTCCAGCTCACATAACCGCCTGTAGCCATGGGGTCATCCATTTTTCGTAAGGATGAAAAATCTTTATCTTGAATTTTAACCCCGGGAATGTAGGCAGCAACCAGTTGCTTTTGGAGCGCAGTACCGTCAAAAAACTCTTTGAGAAGCATAGCACACATGATGCTTCCCTGACTATGTGAAGCAATGATGATGGGGCGCCCTTGATTGTAATTCGCTAAATAATATTGAAAGGCAGCTCGCACATCTGCATAGGCAATCGTCCGCGAAAGCTCTTCCTGCTTGTTGTAGGGAGGAACATATATCTTGTAATGGGATTGACGGTAATACGGAATGTACAAATTACCAGCCTTGGCAAAAGCAGAAGCCTGAAATTTTACCGATTGCGATAAAACTTTGTCTCTAACATCATTGCGCGCTATGTCAGCATTCCACGAGGGATCTTTTTTTTCAGTTAGCAAGGTTGGGTAAACAAAAAATACATCGGTTTGCTTTTCCTCAAAATCGCCTGTAATTTCTTTAAGTTCTGAGGGATAATTATCTGGCAAAACAGCCCAAAAACTTTCATCTGCATAATTTGGAGCATTAGGGATTATGGTCTCCTCGAAGGGAGCTGTTTTGTATAAAGGTTTACATGAGTTGAAAAGCAGCGTTGCTGCAAAGAATAAAATAGTTCTGTTCAATTTTTTATTTTAAATATACAGCAAAATCATAAAAGAGCAACATCTAAAATGAGTGGTAAACGCAAAATGTTTACCTTTAAAATCTAAAAACGTCGCATCATGAAGAAGATTATCCTTTTGCTTCCTATCCTACTTATTATTTGCACCCTTAGTTGTGAATCATTTGGAAAAAAAGAAACCCATAAAGAAATTAGCATTGAAAAAAAGAAAATAAATGACACATTGGTCAAAGCTACCGTTACAACCAAATACAAAACAGGCAACGAAGTAACCGAAGAAAAACAAATCATTCAAGGTACTCCAGGAGAAGTCAACACCCAGCTTGAAACATACAAAATGCAAATTCTTCAAGAAATTGGTGAAGCACATGCCATTAGTCATGAGAAAGAGTCCAAAGAAATTAAAAAACTAAAGTTCGCACTTAATCCAAAAAGCGGAAGTGATGCAAATGGAACAGTTCAGTTTACAGAGGTAGACGGCAAAGTTACTTTAGAGGCTCACATCAATGGGCTCACCCCTGGTATTCATGCCATTCACGTTCATGAAAAGGCAGATTGTTCTTCCGATGATGGTAAGTCAGCAGGTGGCCACTGGAACCCAACTTTTGAAATGCACGGAGTTTGGGGAAGCGACACAGGATTCCACCGTGGAGACATCGGTAATTTTACTGCCGATGAAACTGGGCATGGAATGATCACATTTTCAACTGATTTGTGGTGTTTGGGTTGTGATGATGACGCAAAAAACCTAATCGGTAAGGCTATTATTGTTCACCAAGGAGAAGATGACTTAAGTTCTCAACCTTCTGGTGCTGCAGGTGCACGTGTAAGTTGTGCAGGAATCATAGAATAGTTTCTCGACTCACCTTTTAGACGCAAAATAAAATGTCTTCTCTAAAAAACGAAGCTAATTTTGTTAGCCTTTTGAATGAAAATCAAAATTTGGTGCACAAAATTTGCCGCATGTATACCGACAGTAAAGCTGCACATGATGATCTCTTTCAAGAAATCTCCATTCAGCTTTGGCGATCTTATGATCGTTTTGAAGGAAAATCCAAGTTCTCGACTTGGATGTACCGTGTTGGACTAAATACTGCCATAACACTCTACCGGAAAGAAAAGAAAAGGATCGATAGCGGAGTTTTACAGGATAACATTCCTCAAATAGCCGTCGAAGAATACGACAGCGAAATTGATGAACAATTGGCTTGGTTATACAAGAAAATAAATGCCTTTTCTGAGATAGACAAGGCACTAATACTCTTATACCTAGAAGATAAAAAATATGATGAAATTGCCGAAACATTAGGTATATCATCAGTTAATGCACGTGTAAAAATGAACCGCATTAAAAAAAGATTGAAAGAAATGATAAATGACAGGCACGATGGATGAATTGAAATTATTAAAAAATAAATGGGCGAATCAAAAATTCGACAAACAATATTCTGCAGAGGAGTTAAATGGTTTAATCCAAAAAAAATCCAAGTCCTCTATCAAATACATTTTTTATTTAAGTGTTGCTGAGTTTTTCCTCTATATCAGTATTCCATTCATTGTTCCCAATTATTACGAATCGTTTGATTACTACAAAAGCTTGAATCTTTATGAATTCTCCATCGCAATATCAGTGATTGGCTATATCCTCTTGCTTTATTTTATGCTACGATTCTTCAGGAATTACAAACGAATTTCTGTGACCGACTCTGTAAAAGGCCACTTAAGTACTATTTTAAATACACGAAGAGCTGTGAACCAATACATTTATTTTTCTCTTGGAATACTATTGGTGTTCCTTTGTGTTGTAATGTATAGTGCACTGCTTTTTGACGAAAATCTTGTTGCATTTCAAGAGAAAAAGGACTCAATCGTCATGATCATTTTTATTATTGGTATAGTCATTTCTTTGATCATTGGAGTATTTGGACTGCTCTATTACTTTTTGTATGGTCGCCTTTTGAACCCCTTAAAAAAGAATGAAAAGGAGTTGATGAACATCAATCACTAACTACCACTCTCGCGCCATGTTTAAGCGCTCTTGCTCTTCAATATCAGCTGAAGACATCACCTTTAAAAAAGAAGGGTGCTGTTCTATTGCATATTCTAACTGCTCAATAATTTCTTCCATAGAAGTATTCTCGTAATCAATAGCTAAGGGCTCTTTAATAACCATCGACTGAAGAATTCCTTTCTTCTTGATTAACAGACCTTTTTTATCAAAAGACCTCCGAAAACCATCAATTACAATCGGAACTACAATAGGCTTGTATTTTTTTATGATATGTGCGGTTCCTTTACGCAGTGGTTTAAACGGAGTTGTTGTTCCTTGTGGGAAGGTGATTACCCAACCATCATCTAGGGCGGTTCCAATATTGGAAATATCACTCATTTTAACCTGACGCTGAATATTTTGCCCGGACTCACGCCATGTTCGTTCAATGGAAACCGATCCTGCATAAGCCAGAACCCGAGGAAGCAAGCCCGCTTTCATCGTTTCTTTTGCAGCAACATAATAAATGTTTAATTTAGGATTCCAAAGATAACCTACATTTTTGATGCTATCAATTCGACCGTGTAAACTTGCATTAAACACATGAAACATAGCCACAACATCTGCATAGTAGGTCTGATGATTTGCAACAAATAACACATTAGTGCTTGGCAAATTTTTTATAACATCTGACCCTTCAATATTGAGCTCATTGAAACCTCTGTACCTTCTATGTGTGAGGAAACCTAGATAACGGATTAGCATTTTTTTTAGAAAAAGGTAATGTCCGAATGGGTTTTTTTGAAATAACTTCATAAGTTTCTAAAATCGGGTAAATATACCATTATTTCACTAAGAGAATCATTTCCCTTGCTTCGGCTAAGATCATTGCTGTAGCTCCCCAAACATTACAGGAATCAAAAACAAACATAGGAACCACAACCTCACTGGTGTAGGAGGAAGATATTGGTCCTTCTTTCATGGAAGTCTCTTCTAATAAACTGCGCAATGGCACTTCAATTATTTTTGCTACCTCTCCTTTTTCAGGAATAAAATGGGGGCGAGTATGCGCATAGGCCAAGTAGGGGTGTACATAAAAATTACTCGGTGGAATATAGGTTGGCGAAAGCTGTTTTAAGAAAGTGACCTGAGAAGGGTCTACCCCAACTTCTTCCTGGGTTTCTCTCTGGGCTGTAGCCCAATAATCAATATCTGTTTCTTCTTTTTTCCCGCCAGGAAAACTTATTTGACCAGAATGCTGACCATCATATTTAGAGCGCTGAATCAAGCAAAAATACAATTCACTCTCGACGGGATACAAAAGCATCATTATGGCTGCATAACGAACATCTTCAGGAATAGCTAACAATGTTTCTTTTGTTCCAAAACGCTGAGGAGGCGCCATTTTCAATTGAGCCTTTAGCCCCAGTCTCGGAATTTCTTCTATTTTTGATAATAATAATGAGGTATAATCCATCGGCATATGCAGTTCAAAACTTTCTTCAGCCTAATATTACTATTATTTTTTTTCCTAGGCTGTTCTTCCCCAAAAAAAAAACCAACAGTAAACAAAGTCGCCACAGCAAAAAAGGTCGTTGTAGAAAAAGAGAAACGAAATTCGCTCTTATTGCAAGAACCCACAATTTATCTTGATGAAAAAAACGCCATCCCTTTTTTATTTGATTATCAGCAAGAAGATCTACCCAATCAAGTAAAAATCGATACTCGTTTTGGCGAAATCATTATTGAACTATTGGACGAGTCTCCCTACCACAAAGCCAATTTTATTTACCTCACCCGTTTGGGCTATTTTAACGACACTTTTTTTCATCGGGTTGCACCAAATTTTGTTATTCAAGGAGGTAATTCCGATCACCCAAACACCTCGAAAAAAAGACGACAAATTGGTCGTTATTTATTGCCACCTGATGTAAAAAAAGGAGTGAAACACCATCGTGGAATTGTCTCTATGCCAAGTAGTGAAATGGACAACCCTCATCGATTGGCATCTCCCTATGAGTTTTTTATTGTCCAACAAAAAGGAGGGGCATATCATTTAGATGGCAACTTTACTCCCTTTGGAAAAGTAATCAAAGGTATGGATGTTGTTGATGCAATCTGTGCACAAGCTGTTGATGAGCGAGAGGCGCCAATTAACAACATTAAAATGCAGGTGGATATCGTGAAAAAATAGATTGTTATCGATTATTTCTATTATATTTGATTAATCATAAATATAACCAATATGACTCTCACACAACTCTCTTACATGATCGCGGTCGCAGAAGCTGGAAACTTTACTGTCGCTGCTGAAAAAGTCTTTGTTACCCAGCCTACATTGAGTATGCAAATTCAAAAACTTGAAGATGAATTGGGCGTTAAGATATTCAATCGATCCAAAAAACCTATACGACTAACCAAAGTAGGGGAACAAATTCTAATTCAGGCGCGAAACATAATTGCCGAAGCTAAGCGCATGGAAGACATTGTTGCGCAGGAAAAAGGATTTATTGGCGGAAAATTTCGGCTTGGAATTATCCCGACAGTTATGCCCACCCTACTCCCAATGTTTTTGAATGATTTTACCAGAAAATACCCTAAAGTAAATCTAAATATTCAAGAATTAACAACAAATAACATCATCCTCTTCTTAAAAGAAGGTAAACTGGACGCAGGAATCGCAGCAACACCACTCAAAATAGACAGCATCGAAGAACGTCCTTTATATTATGAGCCTTTTGTTGGTTACATCCCTCCTTACCACCATTTGAATACCATAACAGAATTAACCCAAGAAGATTTAAATGACGAAAATGTTTTGGTCTTAGAAGACGGGCATTGTTTCCGCAATCAAGCACTGACGCTCTGTGGGCTTGGTAAGCAAACAAAAAAAAATAGCTTTGATATACAAAGTGGCAGTTTTGAAACCCTGTTGAATCTTTCTAATGAAGGACTCGGAATAACTCTTCTCCCATACCTTAATACACTTACGCTTTCCGAGGTAAACAAAAAAAACCTTCGCTTTTTCAAGGAACCAAACCCAGCAAGAGAAATTAGTATTGTATACCCGAAAAGTAATTTAAAGATTCAAATAATCGATGCCCTCAAGAAGAGTATTGAAGGAATCATTCGTGGAGCTATTGCTATTGAAAACATTAAGATAATCACCCCTTAACGCTTCAAATTAGCCATCGTTAAGGATGGATTCAAGGAATTCTTACACCACTGTTTTAACATTATGCGCTCTGCTAGACTTAATTCATTCATTGTTTTGTAGTATTCTTTTTCAAACAACGCTTGATCAAAACTCACTTTCTGAAGCACTGTCTTGTAAAATTCGAATTGGGTCATAATGAATTTGATTTGGACAAATCTATTTTTAAATATGGCGCAAAAGTATTGTTAAAATATTTACTAGGTATTGCATAATACTATCTTTTAAACATATATTTGCAAAAGACAGTACCCTAATTAATACTGCACCTCATGAACATTGAAAACACAAAAGCCCAAATGCGAAAGGGAATTCTAGAGCTTTGTATTTTATCAACAATCGATAAAAAACCAAAGTATTCTTCAGAAATCCTGAATCGTTTAAAAGAATCTAAACTACTCGTGGTAGAAGGCACCTTGTATCCCCTACTCACTCGTTTAAAGAACGCCGAACTTCTCGAATACCGCTGGGAAGAATCAAATGCTGGTCCGCCCAGAAAGTATTTCACCATCACCAAAGAAGGAAAATCCTTTTTAAAAGAATTGAATAGCTCATGGAGTGACCTCTCCATCGCAGTAACCACCCTAATCAAAAAATAGAATCATGAACAAAACAATCGACATACATTTAGCGCAAACGCTTTTTTCATTAGATGAGCAAGCCTATATTATTTTAAAGAAATACCTTGAAAAACTGGAATTAGTTTTTATAAAAACAGAGGGCGGAAAAGATATCCTTGAAGACATAGAAGTACGAATTTCTGAATTATTTAGCGAAATAAAAACTGGCGAACGTTATGTTATCTCTGTCAATGAAGTGGAACAAGTCATCGAAACACTTGGTTCCCCAGAAGATTTAGCCGGCGAAGAATCCGAAACTGATGAGGCCAAATCGAATTATACTGAACCCAAAAAACTATTCAGAGATACAGACGATCGCTTTATTGGTGGTGTTGCTGGTGGATTGAGTCACTATGTTGGTGTGGACAGCATTTGGGTTCGACTAATTTTACTAATTCTCTTCTTCTCATCAATTGGAGGAGTGGTATTGGTCTATATACTTCTTTGGATCATTGTCCCAGAAGCAACAACTACTGCCGATAAACTGAAAATGAAAGGAGAACCAGTAAATGTTTCCAACATTAAAAAAAAGATCAAAGAAGAACTGGACCAAGTAAGCAATACAGTTAAAGAGGTCAATTATGAAAACTTAGGCAATCAATTAAAAAAAAAGTCCAAAAGCTTTTCAGATTTCTTACTCCAACTAGTGAAAGGACTTTTTAAACTTGCTGGGCTTTTCACTGGTATCATATTCTTGGTTATATCTAGTATTAGCCTATTGGGACTTTTTATTGGCTCCATCCTTGGCAGTGTTTTTACAGCCATAATTCCGAATGAGCTGCTGCAATTGGGTGTATCGATGAATTTACCCGTAATTTTTATTGGTTTATTTATTTTCTTGATTGCCGGAATACCTTTTGTTTTCCTCTTTACACTTGGCCTACATTTATTGGGTAATAGCGGACAAATAATGGGGCGAACACCAAAATTGCTTCTTCTTGGCCTATGGGTTTTTGCCGCAATTGTGTTATCAATTTTTGGTATAATTGAATCATAAGCATTTGCCGTTACCTCTAAGAAAAGTGAATTGATTGAATGGGAAAACAATGCAGCTGACACACTCAAAATTTATGTAAACGAGCACCAAAAATATTCAGAAACTGTTACCCTATTTAACGACTTAACTATCGTTGAAAATGAATTGGGAGAAAGTTATCGACTCGACAACAACGTTCGTTTGTACATTGAAAAAAGTAAAGAGGATCAACCTGGACTAACCATTGAGAAAATAGCGAAAGGATGGTCCCAAAAAAAGGCCATAAAAAATGCAAGCGAAATAGCCTATGTGCATGATTTATTGAACGATAAACTTGTCTTAGATAATTTTTGGATTTCTCCCATCAGCAGCAAAACCAATCCAGAGAAAGTTGTCATTAATCTCGCTCTACCCGAAGGTAAATATGTGTTTATTGACAATGATTTTGGTGACTATTTAGCCAAGAAAATTAAAAACGATCAAGGTTATTACAGAAAGTGAATCGCTGGTCACTTATGGAAGACGGAAAGAGGAGAACTGGTCTGTCAAGACTGTGAATCTGCCAAAGGAGGTTTGCATATTGATGAAAATGGCCTAGAATAAAATATTTCAGATGACGACTCAAGCTTGGATATAACCATTGATGAAAATGGTTTACAAATCAAAAAAAGCGGAGATTAAAACACTGCGAATACAGAAGAACGAACTCTTTAAAAAAAGCTTGTATGACTCCAATATTTAACACTATATTTGCCTACCATTTTTCGGGGTGTAGCGTAGCCCGGTCATCGCGCCTGCTTTGGGAGCAGGAGGTCGCAGGTTCGAATCCTGCCACCCCGACAAAAAATGGAAAACGGGATGTGGCGCAGCCTGGTAGCGCACACGCCTGGGGGGCGTGGGGTCGCAGGTTCAAATCCTGTCATCCCGACTCACAAACAACCTTAACCACTTGATTAACAGGTGGTTTTTTTATGCGCTTTTTTTGTACATTTATACTATAAGATTTATAGATGAAAACACTTCAAAACTTTTTTTTAAGCATCTCAATTCTCGGCGTCATTAGCTGCGATGCACAAGATCATGGACCTGCAATCAGCACACCAAAAATACTTGATTACAGTTATGAAATTATTTCCGATAGCATTGATATCCCTTGGGGTTTAAGCATGCTTAGCGCTACTGATTTCTTGGTTACTGAAAAAGCAGGGACTATGTATCATATTGTTGATGGTGTAAAAACTATTGTAAAAGGCCTACCCCCTGTCTATGTTCGCGGTCAAGGCGGATTATTAGATGTAGCGCATTCTCCAGATTACAATGAAGATGGTCTCATCTATTTCACCACTAGTTCTCCCCTTGGAGAAGAAAAAGGTGGGCACACGGCGCTGTATAGTGCACAGTTAAAAAATGATAGTCTGATCAATACTTCCTTGCTCTACAAAGGGGATTTCAACACCAAAAAAGGACAACATTGGGGTTCACGCATTGCGTTTGACGAAGAAGGCCATGTGTTTTTCTCAATTGGTGACAGAGGAAATCGAGAAGTAAATCCACAAGACATCACACGTGATGGTGGGAAAATTTATCGTTTAAACCGAGATGGAAGTATTCCAAGCAACAATCCGTTCATTGACAACGAAAATAGTCGAAAAGCAATCTACAGTTATGGTCATCGAAATCCGCAGGGTATGATTACTCATCCAGAAACAGGGGAAATCTGGGTGCACGAACACGGACCAAGAGGTGGCGATGAAATCAACATCATCAAGCCCGGGAAAAACTACGGTTGGCCTATAATAACCTATGGAATTAATTACAGCGGAACACCCATTACCGACCAAACAAAAAAAGAAGGCATGGAACAACCGCTTTACTATTGGCTCCCCTCCATCGCTCCCTCCGGTATGGCTTTCTCGACTTCAGACATTTATCCTAAATGGAAAGGAAACCTTTTTGTTGGCTCTCTTCGTTTCGAATACTTAGAACGGTTAGAATTGAAAAATAATACTGTAGTAAAACGAGAAAAAGTATTGGATTCTATTGGGCGTGTTCGCAATATAGAACAAGGACCAGATGGCTATTTATATCTTGGAGTCGAAGGGAAAGGAATTGTAAAAATAATCCCTAAATCCTAGACATGAAAGGTATAAGTCTCTTTTTAATTGGCTCATTCACTGGGCTGAGCTTATTTTTATATCAGCAAAAGCCATTAGCGCAAAGCATTGCAGACGGGGAAGAAATATACATCGATTTTTGCATGCAATGCCATATGACAAATGGCGAAGGAGTGCCTGGCACTTTCCCTCCTCTAGCAAATTCCGACTATCTACCAGATATTAACAAAACAATTTATGCACTAAAGTTTGGACTCAAAGGCCCCATAACTGTAAATGGAAAAGCCTATAATTCTGTAATGGCAAGTCAAGGCTTAGATGATGAGGAAATTGCTGACGTAATGAATTATATTTTACGCAACTGGGGCAACGAAACCGAAGAAGTAATCACCGAAGAAAAAGTAGCTTCAGTACAAAAATAACAAAACGTTGAATCGATTAAAAAATAGTTTTAGAAAACAAAACGCTTACCGCATCGCCTATATTTCGATTGGTGTATTATTCTTGTTTTGGATTCTGTTTCTTGATAGTCATTCATGGTTAACCCACCAAGAGTTAAATACCGAAATCGAAACCTTACAACAACGAAAAAAAAATCTACAAAAATCCATCGCAAAAGACCAAAAAGCGATTGAACAATTAAACAATCTGGATAGTTTAGAAAAGTATGCCCGAGAACAATACGGGCATAAAAAAGAAGGGGAAACTATTTTTATCATTGAAAAATAGACAGAACTACTTTCAATTCTCTTAAAATTTTCAAAAGCAAATACAAATAGTTTTTAATAACCGTTGGATAATTGTATTTTTAAAAACTAATAAAAACCCATGGGTAAAGTCATTGCCATTGCCAATCAAAAAGGAGGAGTAGGAAAAACGACTACGTCGGTCAACCTAGCTTCAGCTTTGGCTATATTAGAAAAAAAAGTACTACTCATTGACGCAGATCCACAAGCGAATGCTACTTCTGGTCTAGGGATATCCGTAGAAGATCAAAAAGCAGGCACTTATGAAATGCTGGAACACACGGCAGGTGTAGAAGAAACTATAGTAGCCACTGGTGTTGAAAACTTGGATTTAATTCCATCTCATATTGACTTAGTTGCCATTGAAATTGAATTGGTCGACAAAAAACAGCGTGAATTCATGCTTAAGAAAGCACTTGAACCTATTCTAGATCGATATGATTTTATTATCATTGATTGCGCACCTTCTCTGGGGTTGATTACACTGAATGCATTGACGGCAGCTAATTCATTGATCATACCAATTCAATGTGAATATTTTGCGCTAGAAGGTTTAGGTAAACTCTTAAACACTATCAAGAGCGTTCAAAAGATTCACAATGCCTCTTTAGACATCGAAGGGCTTTTATTAACCATGTATGATGCGCGCCTTCGACTTTCTAACCAAGTGGTAGAAGAAGTAAAAAAACACTTTGGAAAAATGGTATTCAAAACCATAATTCAGCGAAACATTCGTTTGAGTGAAGCACCGAGTTATGGTGAAAACATCATTCAATATGACGCAACCAGCAGAGGCGCACAAAACTACCTCAATCTGGCAGAAGAAGTATTAAACAAAAACAAATAAACACTATGGCAAAGTCAGGAAAAAAACCAGCTTTAGGCCGAGGTCTTTCAGCACTTTTGCAAGATCCCAATAATGACATCAAATCTGCTGAAGACAAGAATGCAGACAAAGTTGTAGGTAATGTCTTGGAGTTAGCCATCGAACAAATTGAGGTAAATCCATTCCAGCCTAGAACACAGTTTAACGAAGACAATTTAAAAGAACTGGCCAGTTCCATTCAAGAATTGGGAATCATTCAACCCATAACAGTGCGTAAAATTGGGTTCAATTCATTTCAATTGGTTTCTGGCGAACGGCGTTTTCGTGCTTCCAAGATGATTGGATTAGCAACAATTCCAGCCTATGTTCGCATTGCCAATGATCAAGAATCGCTTGAAATGGCCTTGGTAGAAAACATTCAACGACAAGATTTAGATCCTATAGAAATTGGTTTATCCTATCAGCGTTTAATCAACGAGATTTCCTTGACACAAGAACAATTAAGCCAACGGGTAGGAAAAAAACGTTCCACCATTGCCAACTATATGCGATTACTCAAGCTAGATCCCATTGTACAAACTGGAATGCGCGACGGTTTCCTTTCCATGGGTCACGGAAGAGCAATTATTAATGTAGAAAAAAGAGAAGACCAACTAGATCTTTATCAAAAAGTAATTAAAGGTGACTTGAGTGTTCGAAAAACAGAGGCCTTAGTCAAACAACTAAAATCTCCTCCTTCAGAAAAAACAAAGGTGCACACCCCGCCTTATTTGGAAGAAGGAGAAAAAGAGTTTGCTGCATTTTTTGATTCAGAAGTAAAAATCACCTTTAACAATGAAGGAAAAGGAATTATCCATATTCCCTTTGAATCACAGCAGGAGTTTAGCCGTATAAAAAAACGCTTAAAAAAGTGAAAAATAGCCTCTTTTTAATCTTTTTCCTTTTCTTTTTTTGTGTCAGTCATGCGCAAGATCGGGCAGCACTGGACAGTCTACCAAGAAAAATACGCATTAAAAAAGACTATTTAACTCCGTCGAAAGCTGCTTTTTATTCGGCCGTGGTTCCGGGTCTTGGTCAAATTCACACCCGTCGTTATTGGACGCTTCCTTTTATTTATGGTGGACTTGGAACATCTGCCTATTTTTATCTGTACCAATCCAGGGAAGCCAACAAATACCGTACAGCCTACAAACAACGTATTCGGGGAGATTTTTCAGATGAATTTACCTCCAAGATTTTTCAAAACTCACAATTGATCAAAGGAATGGAATTTCATCAAAATTACCGTGATCTATCTATTCTATGGTTTGTGGGTATCTATTTACTCAACATATTGGACGCCAATGTTGGGGCCCATTTATTACAATTTAATGTAGACGACACCCTCACTTTTAAACCCTACTTTAACCAAGAAAACATCTTAGCTGATCCTTCCGTGGGCTTAGCGCTTCAACTAAAATTTTAAGTATGAATATTGCTTTATTAGGTTACGGACGCATGGGTAAAGCCATTGAAAAAATCGCACTTGAGCGAGGGCATTCAATAGTTTGTATTGTAGACAAAGAGGTGCAAGAAGGTTCTATTGCAAGCGCAGATGTCGCAATTAACTTTAGTGTTCCAACGGCTACCGTAGCAAACATCAAAGAAGCTTTTGACAATTCTGTACCGGTGGTGTGTGGCACTACAGGTTGGTTAGATGCATTAGATCAAGTTCACACACATTGTACTGCTAAGAAAAGTGCTTTTCTGTATGCTTCCAATTTTAGTGTTGGTGTAAATTTATTTTTTAAATTAAATAAATTGTGTGCACGATTAATGAAAGGACATGAAAATCAATACACTGCCCACCTAGAAGAAACCCATCATGTACACAAACTTGATGCTCCTAGCGGAACAGCCATAACCCTCGCAGAAGGAATAGGTGTTGAAAACAACCACTATGGCAACTGGTCGATGGACGAAGAAACCAGTGATCTTAAAATAACCTCGTATAGGAAAGGAGAAGTACCCGGTACACATGCAATCACCTATGCGTCTACCATCGATCAACTCACCATAGAGCATAAAGCGCACTCTAGAGAAGGCTTTGCCTTGGGAGCCGTAATTGCTGCTGAATGGCTCAATGGAAAAGAGGGGATTTTCTCCATGAATGATGTACTAAACCTATAACAATACTCTTATGACAATTACACAATGGTTCTTGTTTTTTATTGCTGTCCAACTGATTCATTTTGCGGGCACATGGAAACTGTATCAAAAAGCGGGTAAACAAGCTTGGCATGCATTAATCCCAGTATATAACGCTATCGTTTTGATGGACATAATCCGTCGACCAAAATGGTGGGTAATATTATTATTCATCCCCATCATTAACTTAATGATGTTTCCAGTGATTTGGGTAGAGACCTTGCGCAGTTTTGGCAAAGATACAGCAAAAGATATTGCGCTTGGGCTGGTCAGTTTTGGACTGTATATTTATGTAGCAAACTATGACCCAAAAACTGTTTATGAAAAAGACAGAAGCCTTGTTCCTAAAAACTGGTTTGACGAATGGGTGAGGGCAATATTGTTTGCTATTATTGCCGCAACCTTTGTTCATAATTATTTTATCCAGCCCTATATTATCCCAACTGGATCGCTAGAAAAAACATTACTCATTGGGGATTTCCTTTTTGTCAGTAAATTCCATTACGGCGCAAGAACTCCCACAACAGCTGTTGCTTTTCCAATGGTTCATGACACCCTTCCCATAGTCAAATTAAAGTCTTACATAGATTTTCCACAGCTCCCCTATTTCCGTTTACCTGGATTTAAAGACGTTCAACGCAATGAAATTGTTGTCTTTAGTTGGCCTGCAGATACCGTACGACAATTCTTTGTCAAAGAAAAAGGTGTGCGTAAACCAATCGACAAAAAATCAAACTATGTAAAACGCTGTGTAGGTATTCCCGGAGACACTCTTGAAGTGATCGATGGTTTTGTTTATATTAACGGAAAACAAAGTATTCTCTCTGAACGTGCAAAAACCCAATATGTGCACTATGCCTATAATGCAAAAGGAGTTTCCTCACGCAAACTCATTGATGAAGGAATAAAGGACTTTATGCGTAAATACCGTATTGAAAACATTACGCAACAAACCTATGACGAAATACTTCCTTATATCCATGGAAGAATATCCAATGACATCAATAATTTTGTAGTTATTACCCCTCCTGCTGGCTTACCACCTCAATTGATCGGACAGCTTCGCTTAAGGGTAAAAGAGATTCTAGAACCTTCTAAAGAACTAATTTTAACCATTGCAGAAGCAAAATTGTTAAACGAAAAACAAGTGTTTGATAGTTTAGTACGAAAAATTAGCAAAGTAAAAACACCCAATACATCCATATTCCCCAATAGTTTACCCTATGATTGGAATGAAGATAATTTTGGCCCAATCGTTTTACCCAAGGCTGGGTCAGCAGTAAACTTAACTGAAGGAAACCTTCCCCTCTACAAGAAGATTATTCGCGAATATGAAAACAATAGCCTCAATCTCAAAGATGGACGTATTTTAATCAATGGAAAAGAAGTTAGTAGCTATACATTTAACCAAGATTATTATTGGATGATGGGAGATAATCGTCACCGTTCTGAAGACAGCCGCTATTGGGGTTTTATCCCTGAGAATCATATTGTTGGAAAACCTGTATTCGTATGGTTCAGTATTGAAGGAATCAACGATGGGATTCGCAACTGGCGTATTCGTTGGGATAGAGTAATGACAACAGTGAAAGGCGAAGGAAAACCAATTTCCTTTTTCCCTTACTTCATTGGTACTGTAGTTTTGTGGCAAGTTATTGTGTTTGTCCGTCGCAGAAAACAAACAGCCGTCGACTGATGCAATTAGTCCCAACCTATCTTCCAAGCATTGGGTATATGGCAGAGCTAGTGGCACATCCGATTCGTTTCACACTATTGACTAACTACCAGAAGCAAACTTTCCGCAACCGCTGTAGTATATATGGTGGAAACGGGAAGTTGAATTTGATCATCCCTGTAGAGCACAACAAAAAAAAGGCACATCAAAAAGACAGTGAAGTCAAAATTAAATGGGATGAAAATTGGCAAAAACAGCATTGGAAATCAATTGCATCTGCCTACAGTTCTTCTCCTTTTTTTGAGTTCTATGAGGATGAATTAAAAGCCGCTTTTTTTATGCAACCAAAAACATTAGCAGCATTTAATCAAGGGCTACTCAGATGCATTTTCGAATGGCTCGACCTAGAGGATGAATTTCTGTTTTCTGACAAATACAAGGCACTCACACCACTAGAAGAGTATCTATTAAACCCTAAGCAAGAAAGTGACAAATTATTTCCTAAATATGTGCAAGTGTTTGACAACAAATACGGATTCATTCCTAACCTTAGCGTGCTTGATCTAATCTTTAACCTAGGGCCAGAAAGCTGTGATTACCTCGATCAAATGGCTAATCCCAACCAAGGTGAGTAATAATGGGATAATGGTCAGAGAAGTTTTCTTTAATCACTTCAAAAGTATTGACTTTAAAATCTTTATGGGTAAAAATAAAATCAATCCGTAATGGAAATGAAGAGAAATAAAAAGTTTCGCCCAAGCCCTTTCCAGCAATAACAAACGCATCATTTCGATCTTTTGACAAAGCTTTATAAGCTTTTGAAAATTGTGTGTTATTCAAATCGGTACATACAATAGAAGGAAAATCATTGACAGATTCTACCGCATTGAACTGATCAATTTGCGTGAGCTGTTTTCGGAAAACTTCATCAAACTTTAATTGCAATGCTTCTGAATTAGGATTGGAGAACAAGCTGTCTTCTGCATTGATTCTAAACGATTCTAAGTGAAGATTATACACTCTTAAACGTTTGTTTCGGAAAGAAACATCCACAAAGGCGCCACTGTTGGTAGATGCTTCAAAATCAATATACCCCTGATCAAGAATGGGAAATTTAGAATAAATCGCTAAAGGAGACTTTCCCATTTCACGGCTAGGCTGAATATACTTATAGTCATAGGCATCCAAACGAGGTGCTTCAGACCTTGAGTATTCTTGCAAACAAAGCACATCAGGATCTTTCTCAAGAATTAAATCTTCAATAGATGTAGCTATCGTAGAAGAATCTATCCAACGGTATTTATTGAACAGACGAACATTATAGCTCATCACCGAAAATGTAGAACTACTCTTACGCACTGTGTTATTTGGAAATTGATACAACAGGCTCCACTCACCATAACCAATTAAAAATGCCCCCATAAACAGCAAGAAAGGCCATTTCATTTTCATTAGCCAATAACAGAACAGAAACAAATTGACTAACACAACAACGGGAATGAAAAGATTCAAAATTGAAAAATTGAATAGTGATGGGATACTACCCATGAGCATCAATTGAAAAACAAGTAAAAACCCGTTGAACGCAAGTAAACAATTTTCAACAAAATTAAATTTCATGCTCAAATCTTCGATTAATTTTTACCCGCTTTAAAAAGTAATTCTTTTTCTTCTTTAGACAAACTCTCATAACCAGAGTCGCTGATTTTATCGAGTATAGTGTCAATTTCTTTTTGTGATTTCACAGAAGAAGGCTGGCAAGATTTACGCTTAGCCTTGTGCACAGTTTCCATTGTTTTTTTGGATTTAAATATAGCTGTAATCGATTCAATTACCCAATCAAAACCACGGCCAATGTCGTTGCCTTTTTGCAATTGAGAAGCATATAAAAACCCAAGGGCTGCTCCACCAATATGCGCTATGTGACCACCCGCATTCCCGGTAGGAATCTGCAATACATCCAGCACTACTAGACCTATTCCAAGGTACATTAGTTTTACGTTAAAGAACAAAAGACGGATTTCTTGATTAGGCATGTAAGCACAGCTGAAAATTAACACAGCCATTACCCCGGCTGACGCACCGACTAAACTAGGATAGTGTCCTTCGAATACAGGAAACAATGCATAGCTCAGCATAAAAACAACTCCACCCGCAATTATCCCAGAAAAATAAACATTTAGAAAACGCTTTGGAGAAAAGAGATTGAGGAAAAACTGTGCTGCATAGTAAAGCAACAGCATATTCCACAAAATATGCCCAAAACTGCCGTGTAAAAAACCATAACTAATCAACGTCCAAGGTTGAAAGATAAATGTAGACGGATGTGGAGAAAGTTCAAACCAACTGAAAAAAGTATGTTCAGGGAGGTTAAAAAGAAACAACAGTGTCTTAACAAAAAAAGGCAAGACAAAACAAATCACATTGATCAAGATGATTTTCTCGGCAATATTGAATTGATAAAAACGATTGATTAGGCGTTGTATGCTATTCATCTTAATTCCAACGGTTTTGATTGAATTGATTGCGCTTCCAATACATCATCATCACAAAACCTGTAATAGCCCCACCCACATGAGCAAAATGGGCAACTGGCCCCATGGAATAGGAAGTAAATCCGAAAAACAAATCGCCAAGAATTAAAATGGGAACAAAGTACTTTGCTTTGATTGGAAGGAAAGGTAAAAATATGATGCGCAACGGAACATTTGGAAACAAAAAGGCAAAGGCAACGAGTATACCATAGAGGGCACCTGATGCGCCAACCATCGAAACCACATAAGAGTTGTAAAGCGATTGCACAGCATCACGCGAAACATGTTCCAGCCAACCAAGATTCATGTCTCCAACCGCAAGGCTGTCTAAGATATCCTTAGAGGAGAAGCCAGCAGTTGTAAGCGTATCCATGATTGGGTAAAAAGAAACTGAGTAAGCGAATAACTGAAGTGCTGCTGCACCTAATCCGGCTGAGAAGTAATAGAATAAAAACTTTTTCTTTCCCCAAAGTTCCTCAAGTGGAGATCCAAACATCCAAAGGCCCAACATATTGAATAGAATGTGATTGAAACTTCCATGCATAAACATATGCGTAATGGGCTGCCAAAATTGAAAGGCGGGATTCACAAAAAAATGAAGAGCCATCAAGTCATTGAAGAATGCACCATATAAATTGGATGCAAAAAAGAAAATTCCGTTAATGATTAATAGGTGTTTTACCGTATCTGTTATTCCCCGCATCAGTTAAATTTTTTTTCCAATTCTTCTTTTGTCAAAGAAACAAAAATCTGACGATTATACGGCGAGAGCTGTGTCTCTTTACAAGCAAATAAATCGTTAATCAACTGCTGTTGTTCTTCAATTTCTATACGCTTGCCGCGTTTAATGGATAGCGTTCTAGCAAGGGATTTTGCCACTAAGTCCGTTTGACTAAAGCTGTCTTCTGGGTGCTCGTTTGCCAGCGTCTCAAAAAGGTTCTCAAACACGCTAATGGCTTTGTTTTCTGAACAAATACTTGGAATACCAACAACCTCAACATGATTATCTTTTAGATCTCCCAAACGAAAACCTACCTCTGTCAATAGAGAGGCATATTCCGCATAGAGGGCTTTTTGTATTGCATTCAATTCAATTTGAATAGGAAACAATAATTGCTGGCTAGAGGTCGATGCATGAGTGATGTTGGATAAAAACATTTCATATAACACACGCTCGTGTGCGCGTTCTTGATCAATTAACAAAAGTGCTGCACCGGTTGAACTGACCACATAACGGTTCATCAATTGGAAAATTTTCTGAATCTCATTAGTAGGGACAGTGTCCATTGTTCCCAATAAACTCATTGCAGCAGATTCTGTAGAACCAACTTCTTGATAAAGCGATTCCCACTGCGGGCTTATTTTTGATGAGAATGAATGGGTAGTTTTCTCTTGAAAAGGGTTGAAATCGCGATCAACTTCTATTTTGGGAGGTTTTGCATTTTGTTCAACTTTCCCATAAGAAACATCTAAATTTGAGTCGCGTTCAAAATCGAGCGTAGGGGCAACTTGAAACATTCCCAAGCTATGCTTAACTGCAGAACGAAGAATGGCAAATAAACTTTGTTCATTCTCGAACTTCACCTCTGTTTTTGTGGGGTGAATATTAATATCAATTGTGTGGGGTTCTAACTCAAAGAATAGGAAATAACCAGGATAACAACCATCGTGAAGTAAACCGTCATATGCCGTCATGATTGCGTGATGCAAAAAGGAACTCTTCACGAATCTATTGTTGACAAAGAAAAACTGCATTCCTCTGCTTCGTTTTGCTGCTTCAGGTTTTAATACAAATCCACGAATCCCTGACACCGTTGTTTGTTCTTCAACAGGCACCAATTTATCGTCTAATTTTACCCCAAAAATATGGGTCAAACGTCTCCGCAAATTTCCTGCGGGCAAATCGAACAATTCTGTACTCCCTTGGAGCATAGAAAAAGATATGTCTGGATGGGCAATCGCTACCCGATGAAATTCATCGATGATATGACGCAACTCTACCGTATTGGATTTCAGGAAATTTCTGCGTGCGGGTACATTAAAAAATAAATTACTCACCGACATTGAAGTGCCCATGGGCGCAACAAGTAATTCTTGTTTTTTAATTTCTCCTCCGCCAATTTTAATTTTAGTTGCAAGCTCATCTTCTTCCCGCTTTGTATGCATTTCAACTTGAGCAACAGCAGCAATAGAAGCTAGTGCTTCTCCACGAAAACCCTTGGTATGAAGAGCAAATAAATCGCCTGACTGCTTAATTTTAGATGTAGCATGACGTTCAAAGGCCAAGCGAGCATCGGTTGCACTCATGCCAATACCGTCGTCCACAACTTGAATGAGTTGTTTTCCTGCTTCTTTGATGATCAACTGAATTCTTGTCGCTTTAGCATCAATGGCATTTTCGAGTAACTCTTTTACTACAGAGGCAGGACGTTGAACAACTTCACCAGCAGCGATTTGATTGGCCACATGGTCTGGGAGCAAAGCAATAACATCTTCCATGAACTATTGTCTAAAGATGGATAAATCAAAATCAATGATGAAAAGAAATATTAAGCACAAGACCGCAATAATAATCAACAACAAGGGAGAAAATGCGCGATTGCTTCTCGTACGACTTTCCAGTCGTGCTTCTTCCCATTTCTTGCCTATATCATTGGCGTTATATGTATCTCTGTATTTTGAGAATTTGGAATCAAATTCATAAATATTTGAAATCTCTTTCCCCTCATAGTAGCGCGGAGTATAGTTGTATCTGTGGTTTTTATTAAGCTTAAAAAGAGATGACTTAAACATTTATTTTCTTTGACCTAAATGTACATTTTTTTCAGAAAAATCAAGAAAAAATAAAGCGTTAAAAAAAGCTATTTTTTGGCTAAATGAGACATTTTGATTGCAGTGACTGCAGCTTCAACTCCCTTATTCCCATGAATTCCACCACTTCGATCAATTGACTGTTGTAAGGTATTGTCTGTTAAAACGCAAAAAACAACCGGCTGTTTTGAGGAAAGATTTAAAGACACAATCCCTTGAGTTACTCCTTGACAAACAAAATCAAAGTGTTTAGTTTGCCCTTGAATTACACTCCCGATAACTATGACAGCATCTACTTGCTTCTCAAGAGCTTTCTTTGCACCAAAGACCAATTCGAAGCTTCCGGGAACTTGAGTTGTTTGAATATCATCTTCGAGAACACCACAATCAACTAAGGCAGTGTGTGCACCTATACAAAGGTTGTTGGTGATTTGCGCATTCCATTCTGCAACTACTAACGCAATCTTTAGTCCCTTTCCAGAAGGAACGTCCTTTGGGTCAAAATCAGAAAGATTATTGAGGGCTGTAGCCATGTATTATTGATTTTCTAGACGCCCAATTTGAATTTCGATCTGCTGAGCTTCAGGTGCATTAGAATAATCGCTTTGAATACGCTCAAAGTAACCCAATGCCTCACTGTTTTTATTTAAGCTTGCGCTAATGATACCCGCTTTGAATAAATATTTAGGTGTCGTAAAATCATTTGAGCTTGCATTGAATGCTGCTTTGTAATTGGCCAATGCATTTTCGTCTTGACCAAGTTGAGCAAAGGCATCGCCAAGGGCGCCCTTTGCCAATGAAGACAACAATACATCATCAGAGCTAAAATTGCTCAAATAGTCGATTGCTTTTTCATATTCTTTAATATTGATATAGGCCATCCCCGTACTGTAGTTAGCTAATGCTGCAGCGGGAGTACTTCCATAATTTTCGATAATGTCCAAAAAACCGTATTTACCTTCACCACCATTGATGGCACGTAGGTACATTGCTTCTGAAGACTCTTCATTAACAGCAATATTAAAATAGTATTGCGCTTGATTGAGCTCAGTAACGGCATCTGCCTTTTGAGGAGTAATCACATAGGTGTCATAGGTCAGGTAACCTAGGACTCCAATCGTAATAACGCCAATAAGGGCTAAAATTATATTTTGGTGTTTTGCGACAAATTCCTCTGTTTTCGAAGCACTTGCATCTAAGGTTTCAAAAACCTCTGCTGTTGTGCTTTCTATTTCTTGTTCGGAAAGTTGCGGTGAGTTAACCGATTTTTTTGCTCCGCGTTTTTTGTAAGTGGCCATGATCTATGTGTTAAAGAACCCAAAAATAAACTTTTTATTCCAATCGTAAAAGAGACTTTGTGTTTCTTATCTTAGCAGCAATGAAATTAGCATCACTTTCTTTAACAAACTATAAAAATATTGAAGCCTCTTCCTTCGTTTTTGACAAACGAATCAACTGTTTTATAGGAAAAAACGGCGTGGGGAAATCCAATGTATTGGATGCAATATATCATTTGTGTTTCGGAAAGGGTTATTTTAATACGTCTGCAGTCCAGAATATTCAGTTTGGAAAAGAGTTTTTCCTTTTGGAAGGTCAGTTTAATCGAGATGAACGTGATGAGAAAATTATTTGTAGCCTAAAAAAGGGCAATAAAAAAACCATCAAGCGCAATGGAAAGGCCTATGATCGTATGGCAGACCATATTGGCCTCCTCCCATTGGTTATCATTTCTCCTGCCGATAGAGATTTAATTGTTGAGGGAAGCAGTACGCGAAGAAAATTCATCGACGGAGTCATGGGGCAAACCGACAAGGCTTATTTACTTGATCTACTGAACTACAATAAAGCCATTTCGCAGCGCAATGCCCTGCTAAAATACTTTGTAGCCAATCAAACCTTTGAACGCGAAACACTGGATATTTACAATGATCAAATTATTGCAGGGGGGACCCGTATTTTTGACAAAAGGAATACTTTCTTGACAGAGTTTATTCCCATTGTAAAGAAACATTACCAAAGCATTAGTCAAAGTGATGAGAAAGTCGATATTATTTACCAAAGTGATCTGCATAACACAGATTTTAAAACGCTTTTAGAACAAAACTTACCCAAAGACCGAGCGGCGCAGTTCACCACCGCTGGACCACACAAAGAGGACTTAGAATTCACCATACACGCACAACCCATTAAAAAATTTGGTAGTCAAGGGCAACAAAAATCTTTTTTAATCGCCCTAAAACTGGCACAATTTGACTTTATAAAAAAACAAGCGGGAGTTTCTCCTATTGTTTTATTGGATGATGTTTTTGATAAGTTAGATCAAGAAAGGGTATCCTTGATCATGCAATTGGTTGAAAGCAATCACTTTGGTCAGTTGTTTTTGTCAGACACACATCAAGAGAGAACATTGTCTGCACTAAAAACAACACAATTATCCTATAAATTATTCGAGCTATCATAGATTTTTATACCTTCGAAAAATGAGATCAATCCACATTTATGCCACCTGTATATGCCTCCTTTTTTTTACAGGTTGCTCTAGCACAAATGCACCAGACTTGGCGCAGCTTCCCGGGTATTGGGAAATTGAAGCAGTTCATGCTCATGGGGAAGTATTTGCCCCAAAAGGTGCTGCACCTGCGGTAGATTTCTATCATTTAAAAGCGGACAGCATTGGGTATAAAAAGAAGATGGCCCCAACATTCAAGGGCTTTTACCAAAGTTCTGAAAATCAAATAGCTTTTTCGGTTCTAAAAGAAGGGCAGCGTTTTTATCTTCACTTTGATTCTGCTTTAATTCCTTGGAAGGAAGAAATTTTATCGATTAATGCCGGGCAGATGGTCTTATTCCATAATGACAAGGAATACCACTACAAACGTCATCAAAAAATAACGCTTTAAAATGAGTCAAAAGAAACGATCGTTTGAACCAAAGCCTATCCAAGATGTTTTACATCAAATCACTGAACAACGTAATTTAGCTAAAGGACTAAATGAACTCAAAGTAAAACAAGCGTGGGAGGCAACGGTTGGGAACAATGTAATGCAGTTTACCCAAGAACTGTCGCTTCGTGGAAAAACCCTTTATATTCACCTCTCTTCTGCACCACTTCGAGAAGAGTTATCCTTCGGAAAAGAAAAAATCCTAAAACATCTTAACGATACTTTAGGATTTGATGGTATCCAAAAAATTGTTTTACGCTAGAATAATTCTCGACCAGCGAAATGAAATGTGCCTTCAATGGCTGCATTGTCATTGCTATCTGAACCGTGCACAGCGTTTTCACCAATAGAGGTTGCATAGAGTTTACGGATGGTTCCATCGGCTGCATCAGCAGGGTTAGTCGCTCCTATTAGAGTTCTAAAATCGTCTACAGCATTTTCTTTTTCTAAAATTGCGGCAATAATTGGACCGCTAGACATAAAGTTAACCAATTCACCGAAAAATGGACGCTCGCTGTGAACGCTATAAAAAGCTTCAGCATCTAAAGTAGAAAGTTGTGTTTTCTTCAAGGCAACAATACGAAAGCCAGCGGCTGTAATTTTTTCGAGAATTGCACCAGTATGACCATTCTTAACCGCATCGGGTTTAATCATGGTAAAAGTTCTGTTGGTTGTCATAGTCGTTTTTTTTTTGTGCTGCAAATGTAGGCAAATATATCACGAAATGCGAAAAGCCTTCTCCAATAAAAGAGGGGGAATGTTTTCTTTCTCTTGCAGCATTTGTATATTTGACCTGTTATGCAAGAAGAATTTATTGATCAGCTTTCCACCTTACTTTCCACTCCTAAAAAATGTGTGATTTTTCCTCACAAAAACCCCGATGGTGACGCTCTGGGTAGTACCCTAGCTTTGGGGCATTTCTTACAACAAAAGGGACACGATTGTCAAATTATTTCTCCAAATGAATATCCAAAATTCCTCGCATGGATGCCAGGGCAAGAAAATATTTTGTGCTTTAACAAAGAGGAATTAAAATGTCGAGCCTATATCGAAGATGCAGATATTTTTTTCACCCTTGACTTTAACGCACTTGGACGAATAGCACCTATTGATCAATGGATTCAAAAGACTGATACGCCAATTATCATGATCGATCATCATGAGGCACCACAAGACTATGCTGCGTTGATGTATTCTGATCCAGCATTGGGATCAACATCTGAAATGGTCTATAATGTTCTAAGTGAATTAGACGCTGAAGCCATTACCCAAGAAATTGCAAGTTGTATCTATACGGGAATAATGACTGATTCTGGTTCCTTCCGGTTTTCGTCTACCACAGCAAGAACGCACAGAGTAGTAGCAAATTTACTTGACAGCGGAATTAATCACAGTAAAATTCATCAACACATATACGATAGTTATCGTTTTGAGCGCCTACAACTTTTGGGCCTTGGATTGAAAAACCTAAGACGTGTAGATAAACTACAAGCGGTATACATGCACATAAGTCATTCAGAATTAGACGCCTGTGATTTTCAAAAAGGAGATACCGAGGGTTTTGTGAATTATGGACTGAGTCTCGATGGAGTCAAACTTGCCATCATAATGATTGAAAATAAACAAGAGGGAATCATTAAAATGTCTTTCCGCTCTAAAGGGGATTTTGATGTCAATGCGTTTGCACGAAAGCACTTTAACGGAGGTGGACATGTTAATGCCGCCGGAGGAATGTCTCCTCTTTCGCTAGATGAAACAAAAGATAAATTACACCAAATTATTCTTCAATACAGCTCCAATCTTTCATGAGAATATTAACCATCTTTTTTTTGGCCTTTTTAAGCTTGGTCAGTTGCCAGGGACCCATAGCCAGAAAACCAACCTATCAAAGCAATCAACTAAACATTCAAGCTTCGGTAGAACGAAATAAAAAAATCAATCGGCAACAACAACAATTAATTGCGCAAGCCATTGAAAAAGACTCTCTCCTAGACTTTCAATCGAGTGCCTACGGATATTGGTTTGCCCTCGAACGAAAAGTGCCTTCCAAATCAAAACCAATCACGGGAGATGAAATAACGTTTAGCTATAAAATTCAAAATCTATCTGGAGAAATAATCTACGATGAAATGGAATTGGGAGAAGTGAACTATTTGGTTGATAAAGAAGATTTACTACCCGCATTGCGTTATGCCATAAAAGAGTTGAAAGAAACCGAAATCGGTGTTTTTTTAATGCCCTCATTTTTGGGTTTTGGTTACCAAGGAGATGGAGACAAGATTGGCATTAATCAACCATTGCGTTTTACAATACAGCTCAATTCTTTAAAAAAAACAAGCACTCCTCTCGATTCAAAATAAAAAACTACATTTGATTATTATTTAAAAACTAACCCATGAAAAAATACAGTTTACACATCTTATCTCTTCTGTTACTCGTTGGATGTGCCTCACAATATCCAGATCTAGAAGCTGGATTATATGCCGATATTGTCACCAATAAAGGATCAATTATTGTTTCCTTAGCGCAAGAGAAAACACCAACTACCGTGGCAAACTTCATTTCCCTAGCAGAAGGAGAAAATGAATTTGTTGACGAAAAATACAAAGGGAAAAAATATTATGATGGCATTCTTTTTCATCGGGTCATCAAAGACTTTATGATACAAGGAGGAGACCCAACTGCAACAGGTTCTGGAAGCCCAGGCTATCGCTTTGATGACGAAATAACCGATCTTACACACAGTGGACCAGGCATACTTTCTATGGCCAACTCTGGTCCAGGAACGAACGGAAGTCAATTTTTCATTACCCACAAGGCTACACCTTGGCTAGATGGAAAGCACACTGTCTTTGGTCAAGTGGTTGAAGGGCAAAGCGTAGTGGATTCTATCGCACAAAATGACACAATACAATCGATTAAAATCATCCGAAAAGGAAGCGATGCTAAACGATTTGATGCCGCAAAAATATTTTCAGACTACTTTACCTCTTTAGAACAACGCAAAGCAGAAGAGGAAGAAAAAAGAGCCATTGGTTTATTGAAGACCAAAGAAAAATTTGAAGGACAGAAAGCAGAAAGTACCACCACTGCTTCTGGCCTGCAGTACCTCATCACCAAAAAGGGAGATGGAAAAGCGGTGAAAACAACAAATAAAGCAAAAACACATTATGCTGTTTATTTTGACAGTGGAAAACTTTTGGAAACTAGCATGTTGGAAACAGCTGAAGAACTTGGTGTTGTCAACGAACAACGCCGTTTAGCTGACGCTTACCAACCAATTCCAACAGACATTAGCCCAGATGCAGCAATGATTACAGGCTTTAAAGAAGGACTAGGCTTACTTAGCATTGGAGATGAAGCAACCTTGTTCATTCCTTATAACTTAGCATATGGTGAAAACCCTAGCCGTGGAATACCTGGAAAATCCAATCTTATCTTTGAAGTTAAGATTGTAGCGTTAATCGAATAATGCAAATTCTTACACCAATTCAAACCCACCGCATTGGTGGGTTTTTTGTTCAATGAAAGCAAAACCTGTTCTTCTCAGTAATTTATTCTTTCTGCTAGTTGGGATCTGCCTTCTCTATCTAGCGAAGGAAAAACCATTTTGGATCGATTCTGTTTATGTAGATCAGGTCTATCCTTTTCTCTTTACTTCACGCGAATGGTTTTTTAGTGCACTCCCCTTTTCAATTGGAGATTCCTTATATGCCTGTCTAATGGTTTGGTTTGTTATTCAAGTAAAGGACCTTCTTGGTAAGCAATGGAAACAATCACTTTTGCTTCTTATGCTTTCAATTACTATCCTGTTTTTCTGGTTTCAACTCTCTTGGGGGCTCAACTACTACAGAACTCCAATTGGTCAACAGTTAAGCGTTGAGCAAAAGTACACAGAAGAGGAACTCGTTGAACTGACATCATTTTTTGCTACAAAAAGTAATCAACTACACGAACAATTAAGTCAAAACGATAGTCTTGCAATTCAGTACAACGACAACACAGCAGCACTAATCAAACGGATGGAGTTGGCCTTTTCACCTTCAGACAAAGTCGGGAAAGTAAAAATTTCACTCTACAGTTTCCCGTTGAGTTATATGGGGTTCTCCGGATACCTAAACCCTTTTACACTCGAAGCACAAGTGAATGGACGCATCCCCAAAATCAACCTCCCTGTAACCATTGCACATGAAATGGCCCATCAACAGGGCTATGCTGCAGAAAATGAGGCGAACTTTATTGGATTTTTATCCGCCTACAATCATCCAGATAGTGACATTCAATATGCAGCAAGTCTTTTTGGGTTTCGGTATTGTTATGCTGAATTACGCAAAGCAAACCCAAGTAAAGCCAAGGAAATTGCTCAAAGGCTACGACCTGGAATATTTGCCAATTTTGCTGAATCGGCTACTTTTTGGAGAGCACATAAAAACCCATTTGAACCCTTGTTCAAGAAATCATATGACACGTATCTAAAGGCGAATAGTCAAGCCAACGGAATTCAATCATATAATCAGGTTGTTTCATTGCTTTTACAGCAATTTAATGTCGAAGGAAACTTTCGTTCATTCGAAAAATAATTTGTAGTTTGGATAAAAATTATTAAAATGAAAATACGTTTATTGCTGCTCTTTTTTGCCGTAAGTATTATTGGTTTTAGTCAAGACTATTTCCCCACTAACACGAGTGTAAAAACTTCAGCCTCGCACTACCAAGCAATCACCAATGCTACTTTACACCCAGCGCCAAACCAACAAATCAATGTCGGAACAATTTTATTCAAAAATAGTACAATCGTCGCAGTTGGCGAAAACATCAGAATTCCAGAAAACACCTTGATTCATGATTACAGTGGAAAACACATCTACGCTTCGTTTGTAGAATTGCATTCAAATTTCGGAATCAAATCGGGTGTAGCCGATGGAAGAAGAGGTAGAAGCACACAATATGATACCAAGCGCGAAGGTTACTATTGGAACGACCACATATTAAGTGATTACAATGGAATAATAGATTATAGCTATGATAAAGCAACAGCAAAGCAACTGAGAAATGCTGGCTTTGGTGTTGTCAATAGTCACAGAACAGAAGGAATTCACCGAGGAACCAGTGTTTTTGTCGCGCTAAATGACAACGACAATGATGCCATTCGTTTACTAGATGAAAGAGCTGCACAACACTTGTCATTTACCAAAAGTAAACAATCGGCACAATATTATCCAGGCTCAATTATGGGAGCAATGGCTCTTTTACGTCAGTTTTTCCACGATGCCGATTGGTATAAAAAAGGTGGTGCTAGCAACAAAGATTTAGCCATCGAAGCATTCAATGTCAACAAAAAGCTTCCGGCATTTTTTGAAGCTAGAAATAAATTGGATGTTGCGCGAGCTGCTAAAATAGGAAAAGAGTTTGGTATTCCGCTCACCATCACAGCTAGCGGTAAAGAATATGAACACATCGAAAACTTGAAAGCATTAAATGCGGCTTTATTGGTCCCCGTTAACTTTCCTAATGGTTATGATGTAACTGATCCTGTGAGCACACAAAAAATTGCACTAAGCGACATGCGTTACTGGAATCAAGCCCCCATGAATCCGGCTGTAATTGCCAAAGGAGGAATTCCTTTTGCATTCACCAGCAATGGTCTTAGTAAAAAAACAACATTCTTGGCCAACGTCAAAAAAGCTGTCAAGTACGGATTAGACAAAGAAAAAGCCTTGGCTGCATTGACCACAACTCCAGCCCGACTATTGGGTAAACAAGCGATTGTTGGGCAACTAAAGAAACCAGCTATGGCCAATTTCATTGTAACCAATGGGCCATTGTTTGATGCCTCATCCAAAATTGAAGAAAATTGGGTACAAGGAAGACAGTACAAAATAATCACTTCTCCAGAGGTAACCTTTGACGGGAAATACACTTTGATGCTTGATGGAAAAGAATTGAGCTTAGTCATTAAAAACAGTGATTCGAAAATAGCAGCTACTGTTAAAAAAGACTCAATAAAACTATCCACCAAAGCGACCTATAAAAGTGGCTGGATGAGTTTACAAATTCAGAATGAAGCAAAAGACGCTTATGCGCAACTTTCAGCTAAAATCAGTGAAGCAAGTCACATTGAAGGAGAAGGAACATCGTTTGACGGTAATTCAATTCGATGGATGGCTCATTTTAATGAAGCAACTAAAGATAAAAAGAAAACAAAAAAAGAAAGTAATCAACCAAGTCCGGTCGCAGTGACCTATCCAAACAATGGCTTTGGTTTTTCTTCCCTTCCAACAGCGCAAAATACATTATTTAAAAATGCAACTGTATGGACCAATGAAGCGGAAGGCATACTTGAGAACGCAGATGTCTGGGTAGAAAATGGTAAAATCAAAGCCGTTGGACAAAACCTAACTGCACCAGGGGCAATTGAAATTGACGCTACCGGAAAACACCTCACCAGTGGAGTTATTGACGAGCATTCACATATCGGTGCGTCTAGCATCAATGAAGGAGGGCACAATTCTTCGGCTGAAGTAACCATCGAGGATGTCATCAATCCTGATGATATCAATCTCTACCACAATCTTTCTGGGGGAGTAACAACTTTACAAATTTTACACGGGTCAGCGAATCCAATTGGAGGTCGTTCTGCCATCATTAAACCACGTTGGGGAGAAGATGCCGATGGTCTTTTATACAAAGGTGCTGCACCTTTCATCAAGTTCGCTCTTGGTGAAAACGTAAAACAATCTAACTGGTCCAGCTATGCCCGTTTCCCACAGACGCGAATGGGTGTTGAACAAGTATTTGTTGACTACTTCCAGCGAGCAAAAGAATACCAAACAGCTTGGAAGAAATACAATACGCTTGGTCGAAAAACCAAAGCCAAAACCTTGGCACCACGCTATGACCTTGAAATGGAAACCTTGGTAGAAATACTTGAAGGAAAACGATTCATTTCTTGTCACTCCTATGTACAAAGTGAAATCAATATGTTGATGAAAGTCGCAGAACGTTTTGGTGTAACCATCAATACTTTTACCCATATTTTAGAGGGCTATAAAGTAGCAGATAAGATGAAAGAACACGGTGTCGGGGGGTCTACCTTCTCAGACTGGTGGGCATATAAATTTGAAGTAAATGATGCTATTCCTTATAACGGAGCCATCATGCACAGTCAAGGCGTCACGGTTGCTTTTAATTCTGATGACTCTGAAATGTCACGGCGTTTAAATCAAGAAGCAGCTAAAGCCGTTAAATATGGTGGTGTTTCTGAAGAAGATGCGTGGAAATTTGTCACTCTCAACCCAGCAAAATTAATGCATATCGACGATCAAGTTGGAAGTGTAAAAGTGGGCAAGTCTGCCGATTTAGTCTTATGGAACAATCACCCCATGTCAATTTATGCGGTGGCAGAAAAGACAATGATTGAAGGTGTTTTCTACTACGAACTTGATCGCGCAACCGCCCATGTTGAAAAAATTCAGCAGGAACGCAATCAACTAATTCAACAAATGGTTGAAGCTAAAAACGGAGGGGCACCAACCCAAAAAACACCGAAAAAACAAGCGCGTGAATTCCATTGCGAAACATTAGATTAACACATAAGAGATGAAGAAAATAATATATTTATTAAGCGCATTTTACCTCAGTTTTGTGGCAACAGCACAGCAAACACCCGCACCAATACAAAGTGAGTCAATTTTGATTCAAGGGGCGACCCTCCACATTGGTGATGGAACAATTATCGAAAATGGCTCTCTTGGTCTCGAGAACGGTAAAATTGTAGAAATTGGTTCATCTACATCGATAACAAACAACTATACAACCCAAATCGATGCAACAGGACAACATGTTTATCCTGGTTTTATTGCGACAAACAGCACAGTTGGAATGGTTGAAATTGACGCCATTCGTCCGACCAATGATTTGAATGAGATCGGAACATTTCTTCCGAATATCAGAACAATAATTGCCTACAATGCAGAATCTAAAGTGGTTGAATCACTTCGACCAAATGGAATTTTGACCGCACAAATTGTTCCAACTAGAGGACGGATTGCAGGGAGTTCAACGGTGGTTCAACTGGACGCATGGAACTGGGAGGATGCCGCAATTAAAACAGATGAAGGAATGCACATCTATTGGCCTCGATCCTATCGAAGAGGAAATCCAACAAAAGGGGAAGACCCATTGTTGTACGATCAAAAGAACTATGACAAGCAAGTTCTGGAACTTGATGCCTATCTAAAAGAAGCCAAAACATTTACCACGGCTACCGACAAAAAACATCTTCCTCATGCTGCTCTTCAAGCAAGTTTTAACGGAAAGCAACAGGTTTATCTTCACGCTAAAGAGAAAAGACAAATTCTTGATGGAATTGTCTTTTTACAAAAACACGGACTTAACAACATTGTTTTGGTTGGTGGAGATGATGCACATCTAATTCTTCCTTTTCTAAAAAAGAATGATATTCCAGTAATCGTTTCTCGCCCACATCGCTTGCCCAACACAGCAGATGAAGACGTAAAACTTCCTTTTAAAATGGCGAAATTATTAATGGATGCTGGTCTGATCATTACCATTGATGTAAGTGGCCGTATGGAACGCATGAATACTAGAAACCTTCCGTTCTATGCAGGTACTTTTGCAGCCTATGGTGTTGACAAAGAGAAAGCTGTTCAAATGATTACCCTCAACGCAGCTAAAATATTAAGCGTTGAAGATAAACTTGGTAGCCTTACTGTAGGAAAAGATGCGACATTATTTATTGCCATAGGCGACGCACTGGACATGCGTACCAACCAATTGAGTCATGCATTTATTCAGGGGAGAGCTATTTTATTGGAAACACATCAAACAGAATTGTGGAAACGGTACATGGAGAAATTTAGCCGAAAATAAAAATGCAATTTATTTCTAGTCCGCAAAATGGACACATTAAGGAATTAAAAACATTTCAGGAAAAAGCAAAAAAACGAAAGCAAGAACAGGTGTTCTGTATTGAAGGTGAAAAAGAACTACGGCATGCACTTGCCGGTGGCTTTCAATTGAAAACTATTTTTGTAAAAGAAGGAAACTCAACTATTGTTAACGATGATGTTTTCGCAGATTGCGAATGTATTGAAGTCAATGCAGCTCTATTTGAAACGCTTTGTTACCGGAAGAACACTTCTAAACTTATTGGGGTGGCTCACATGAAGGAACATCAACTTGATCAACTTGAACTCCCTGAGAAGAACGCCTTTGTCCTTATTGCTGAAGCGCCTGAAAAACCCGGTAATATTGGCGCATTACTTCGAACTGCTGATGCAATTGGTGTAGATGCAATGTTACTCGTCAATCCAAGAACCGACCTCTACAATCCCAACGTGGTCCGTTCCAGTGTGGGCTGTTTATTCAACGTGCCCATTGGGATAGCAACGATTGATGAAACGATTTCCTTTTTAGAACAAAAAGAAATAACCACCTTCAGTGCGGCACTATCGGAAGAAGCAAAAATTTACACCACCCAAGATTTCACTGGAAATACTGCCATTGCCGTAGGAACAGAAGATATTGGCCTCTCCACCGAATGGCTAGCACAGAAAACAACACAAATTTATATTCCAATGGCTGGTCAAAATGACTCCCTGAATGTTTCTGTCGCAGCAGGTATTTTACTTGCCGAGGCAAGAAGACAAAGAAACTAGATGTCTTGTTGGTATGGATTTAAAAGAATTGCGTAATTTACTTTTATGTTAATTGATGAGGAAACAGAAAATAAAGAAATTGCAAAACAGTACAAAGACTTACTGAAAATAAGCTATTTGCAATTATCTGCTGTAGATAAAAAGCTCATAAGACTTGCATTCAACACTGCTGTAGATGCGCACAAGACACAACGACGCAAGTCTGGAGAAGCCTATATTTTTCATCCCATTGCCGTTGCCAAAATTGTTGCTTCTGAAATTGGCTTGGATGCAACTTCTATTGCTGCAGCACTTTTACACGACACTGTTGAAGACACAGAATATACCCTTGACGACATCGAACGCCTTTTTGGGAATACGGTGGCAAAAATCGTTCATGGATTAACGAAAATATCCCACCTTAAAAAAGACAAGGACGTCTCTTTACAGGCAGAGAATTTTCGTAAAATGTTATTGACTCTAAACGATGATATCCGGGTGATCATCATCAAAATTGCCGATCGTTTGCACAATATGCAAACCATGGACGCAATGCCAGAATACAAACAGGTCAAAATTGCTTCCGAAACCCTGTACATCTATGCTCCCCTAGCCCACCGAATTGGGATGTATAATATCAAAACAGAATTGGAAGACCTCAGTTTAAAATACACTGAGCCAAATCGTTTTGATGCAATCAAAGATAAAATTGAGCAGAGTCAAGAAGAACAGACTCAGTACATAAAGGCCTTTTCAAAATTCCTAAAAACTTCTTTGGACAAAGAAGACCTGAATTATTTCATTAAAGGAAGGAGCAAATCGATTTATTCGATTCATAAAAAAATGCAAAAGCAAAGCATCAACTACGAGCAAGTATTTGACAAATTTGCCATCCGCATTGTATACAAATCCATGCCCAAAGATGAAAAATTCTTAGCCTGGAAAATCTATTCGATTGTAACCGATCATTTTACACCAAATCCTACACGTCTTCGTGATTGGATTTCATCCCCCAAATCGAATGGATATGAATCGCTCCATATTACCGTTATGGGGCCAAACAACAAATGGATCGAAGTTCAGATTCGTTCTGAACGTATGCATGAAATTGCGGAGAAAGGCTATGCAGCGCACTATCGCTACAAACAAGGAGATGAAAAAGACTCCGGTATTGAAGGCTGGTTAAATCGTTTACAAGAAGTATTAGAGTCCAAAGATTCTAGTGCGATTGACTTTGTGGAAAATTTTAAACTCAATTTATATGCAGAAGAGATTTTTGTCTTTACGCCACAAGGAGAACTAAAATCCCTCCCGCAAGGCTCATCTGCTTTGGACTTCGCCTATTCCATTCATACAGAAATAGGAAGTAAAACCCGAGGTGCACGTGTCAATGGGAAACTCGTTCCCTTGTCTCGTACAGTAAAAAGTGGAGATTCTGTTGAAATCATTACTTCACAAAATGCTAAACCAACTGCGAACTGGTTGGATTATGTGATTACTTCTCGCGCACGCAATAAAATAAAATCTTCGCTCAACGAAGAAAAGAATAAGATTGCTGAAGAAGGAAAAGAAATTCTTCGACGAAAACTCAAGCACTTACGCGTCGAGAACAACGAAAAAACCATTCAACAGCTTGTTCTTTATTTTAAAGTCAATTCAAGTTTAGATCTGTTTTATCGGGTTGGCCTTGGAACAGTTGATAATCGAAAATTAAAAGAGTTTGCAACAACTTACAACAACAGTTTTTTAAATTTCTTCAAAAAGAGATTGCGGGCTAAACCCGGAAAATCTATTGCAGAAGGGGAAGGCTTTGTTTCCCGCTACGATAAACTCGTTTTTGGGAAAGAACGAGAAGAACTTCAATACAAACTCTCTCCCTGTTGCAACCCAATAGCAGGAGACAAAGTATTTGGATTTGTCACCATTAACGAGGGTATAAAGGTCCATCAATACAATTGTTCGAACGCCGTATCCCTCCAATCTAGTTATGCCTACCGCATTGTTCCTGCTTGGTGGATTGACTCGGGTGAACAAGAATTTACCGCAGAACTCGTATTACATGGGATCGATCAGCAAGGATTGGTCAATCAAGTTACACGTGTGATTTCCAACAGTATGAATGTTGATATCAAAAAAATAAACTTTCAAACGGAAGAAGAATTATTTAAGGGAACCCTTACCATGCGGGTCAATAATAAACAAACCCTAAAAAAACTAAAACAGCGTTTACTAAAAATTACTGGAATTGAGAAAGTAGCACGTCAATAGGAAAAGAAACTGTACATTTACTGAAGATTTATAGTGCCATGGCTGAAACAAAAAACCAACAAGAAATCGTCAAAAATGTGTTCATCAAATTTTTAGATCAACACAAACACCGAAAAACTCCGGAACGATTTGCCATACTCCATGAAATTTACGAACACAAAGAACATTTTGATATAGAATCATTGTACATCAAAATGAAAAATAAAAATTACAGGGTTAGTCGTGCCACGCTGTACAACACAGTGGACTTACTGATTGAATCTAGATTAATTCGCAAACATCAGTTTGGGAACCAAGCTCAATACGAAAAATCGTTTTTCGACAACCAACACGACCACATTATCTTAACGGATACTGGAGAGGTCAAAGAATTTTGTGATCCAAGAATACAGACCATAAAAAAAACAATCGAAGAGGTATTTAATGTTGATATTCATCACCATTCTTTATACTTTTACGGAACGAAAAAAGAATCATAAATAACCACCAATTATATGTCGGTTGACTTACTGCTCGGTCTTCAATGGGGAGACGAAGGAAAAGGAAAAATTGTAGACGTTTTAACGAAAAATTACGATATCATCGCACGATTTCAGGGCGGTCCGAATGCTGGACATACCCTAAAATTTGACGGAATCTCGCATGTACTACACACCATTCCCTCTGGGATTTTTCATCCATCTGCGCTCAATATTATTGGGAATGGAGTAGTGATAGATCCAGTCATTTTCAAAGGAGAATTAGATAAACTTGCGCCTTTTAACATTGATTTTGCCAAAAAATTATTTGTTTCTAAGAAAGCACACCTAATACTTCCTACACACCGATTGTTGGATGCAGCCTCTGAGGCAGCAAAAGGAAAAGCGAAGATTGGATCAACCCTTAAAGGGATTGGACCAACCTATATGGACAAAACTGGGCGTAATGGAATTCGCGTGGGAGATATTCTTTTGAAAGATTGGAGAGAACGCTATGAAGCCCTCCGCGACAAGCACTTAAAAATGCTTTCCCACTATGAGAGTCAAATTGATTTTGATCTTGTGGCTCTCGAGACCACCTTTTTTGATAGCCTTGAAACATTGAAAGCACTTCCACTCATTGACAGTGAAGACTTTTTACATACTGCACAAAAAGAAAATAAAAAAATATTGGCCGAAGGCGCCCAAGGATCATTGCTAGATGTTGATTTTGGAACCTATCCTTTTGTCACTTCATCTACAACAACTGCAGCTGGAGCTTGTACTGGTTTGGGAATTGCTCCAAACACAGTAGAAGAAGTATATGGTATTTTTAAAGCCTATACAACTCGTGTAGGAAGCGGTCCATTCCCAACCGAATTATTTGATGAAGCTGGGGAAACAATGGGGCGTGTGGGGCAAGAGTTTGGTGCAACGACAGGACGTGCTCGGCGTTGTGGTTGGATCGATTTAGTTGCGTTAAAATACGCCATTCGCGTGAACGGTGTTACCCAACTCATGATGATGAAAGGTGATGTATTATCTGGCTTTAAAACCATTAAAGTCTGTACTGATTATGCTACTTCAGAGGGCGTAATTGAACATTTTCCTTTTTCTATCGAGCCAGAGAATGTTAGTCCTATATACACTGAATTGGCTGGATGGGAAGAAGATTTAACACAACTAACGGCTGAAGCAGATTTCCCAGCCAGTTTTAAAGCATACATTGACTATTTAGAAAAGGAACTCGAAACACCCATAAAAATTGTTTCTGTTGGACCAGATCGAAAGCAGACAATTTTTAGATAAAAAAACAACCCGTATTGGTGTGCAAAGAATCATTTCACTTCTTGTCGTAAGTTGCTGTTTGTTCAGTAGTGGATTTCTCTTTGGACAAGAGAAACGCATTGTTCAAATTCAACAAGCAGGCTCTTTTGGTAAAGATGAAGCAAACTTTAAAGGTGCAAACATCTTAACAAAACGAGGGGATGTTCGGGTAAAACTTTTTCACGAAGGTGCGCTCATCGAATCTGACAAATCCTTTTTTTACCCAAAAAATAACGCCTTCAAAGCCGAAGGAGAAGTCGTGTTCACTCAAGGAGATAGTATTCGCATGACCAGTGATTTCATGGAATATGATGGAACATCAGGAAAAGCAAAAGCGTGGGGAAATGTTTTTTTAGAACAACCCGACATGACCTTGGAAACTGATACGCTGTTCCTTAACCGGTTTGAAGATTTAGCCTATTATGAAACACCCGGAACAATCATCGATAGTGCGACTACACTCAAAAGCAATCGTGGAAAATATTTCATGAAGAACAAAAAGTATCGGTTTATTTCAAATGTTCGCATCGATAATCCAGAATACAAAGTCACCTCTACCCAACTAGATTATTTTACAGAAACCAATAAGGCATATCTCTATGGGCCAACAAAAATAGTAGGCATTGACTATGACATCTATTGTGAATCGGGCTATTATGACACCACTACGCAGGCAGGTTACTTCAAACGTAATGCTGAGATTTTATACAACAACAAAATCATAGAAGGCGACAGTTTGTATTTTGAAAATGAACGGAATTATGCCTCTGCTACAATGAAGGTTGTCATTACTGACACCATCAACAAATCCATCATCCGAGGGAATTATGCAGAAATATTCAAAGCAAAAGATTCTGCAATTATTACGCGTAAAGCCTTGGCGATAAACATTATCGAAAATGATTCTTTGTACATACATGCAGACACACTGATTGGAACAGGGCCCTCTGAAGCCAGAATTCTACGGGGGTATTATGGGGTGAAAATTCTTAAAAAAGATCTGAGAGGTAAGTCAGATTCTCTGTATTTAGATGAAGTCAATGGTCGAATAGAATTGCATAAACGTCCACTATCACGAAAAGAAAATCAGGTCTTGTCTATTAATGACAAAAACAAACGAAATCCTGTTATGTGGTTTAATGACAGCCAAATGAGTGGAGAAGTAATCTACATGAAAACAGATTTTGCTACCAAGAAACTGGATTCATTGTTCATTTTTGGGAATGCATTTATTGTAGAAAAAGACAGTTTAAGCGAAAACGGCTATAACCAAATTGTAGGGAAAGAACTCTATGGTGATTTTCTCGATGGAACACTAAATGAACTTGATGTGATCAAAAACACCCAAGTACTTTACTATCTTTATTCAGAAGGAGGAGAATTGGTGGGTATCGATAAAACAATTTGTAGCGCATTAAACATCAAATTCAAAGACAATGAAATTGAAGACATCTCCTTTTATATAAGCCCAAACGGAGATGTATTTCCCAGTAAAGATTTAGATCCTAACTTGAGAATCCTAGACGGTTTTTTATGGCGAAAAGAAGAACGCCCCGAAACCCTTGAAGATTTATTCCGAAAGGATCAATAAAAAAACAACTGATGCTCGACGATTTTTTATCCTATCAAGCGAAAACTAGCCCCTATCCCATAGGATTAGAAATCAAAAGGGCGAAGGGTAGTTATATTGTCGATCAAAAAGGAAAAAAATACCTTGATTTTGTGGCTGGCGTATCGGCCTGTAGTTTGGGTCATCGCCACCCAGCTGTTGTTCGTGCCTTAAAAAGACAATTGAATCGGTACATGCACGTTATGGTCTATGGTGAATATGCGCAATCACCGGCGGTAGATTTATGTAAATTACTGGCCAAGCACTTGCCATCTTCACTAGAAGTTACTTATCTAACTAATTCGGGTACAGAAGCCATTGAAGGGGCCATGAAATTAGCCAAACGAGTAACGGGCAGAGGCGTATTTATCGCGGCCAAAAACGCCTATCACGGAAGCACTCAAGGTGCGTTGAGCTTATTGGGTGTTGAACAACAAAAAGAAGGCTATGGGCCCTTATTACCAGAAGTCGAGTTTGTCACATTCAATGCATTCGATGAACTCACAAAAATAACAACAAAAACCGCTGGGGTTGTCCTCGAAACCATTCAAGGCGGAGGCGGATTTATTCTTCCTGCAAAAGAGTATCTTCTGGCCGTAAAAAAACGCTGTGAAGAAGTTGGTGCGCTTCTTATACTGGATGAAATTCAGCCTGGAATTGGACGAACAGGGAAATTGTTTGCCTTTGAACATTATGGAATTACACCAGACATATTGGTCATTGGCAAAGGCTTAGGGGGAGGAATGCCCATTGGTGCGTTTTGTAGCTCTGCTCAAAACATGGAGACTCTAACACATTCACCTAGCCTTGGTCATATCACAACTTTTGGTGGAAATCCGGTGATTGCAGCAGCAGGTTTGGCAACCCTACAAACCATTATAAACAAGAAACTAATGGCAGAAATTGATGCGAAAGAAGCCTTGTTTAGAGAATGCTTGGTTCATCCAAAAATAAAACAAGTAAATGGACGTGGCCTAATGCTTGCGCCGATCCTAGAAAACCCTGAACAAGTGAGCAAAGTAGTTTTTAGCTGTTTAGAAAGAGGATTGATCCTCTTTTTTTTACTGTGGGAAAAGAAAGGTATTCGCTTGTCACCTCCATTAAACATTAGCAAGCGGGAGATTCGGAAAGGCTGTAAAATACTCCTAGAAGCCCTGGACGAACTGTAATTAGTTGTTAATTAATTTGTTAAAAACAAACCCTGTAGTACTTTCACATTCATCAACTTAGTCCTAAATTTATTATAATCAACACGCACTATTATGTTCCGTGAATTTTCACAAGATTCTGACGCTCCGGTCACCCGTTTCGAACAAATGCTAAAGACCAATCAGGTCTACTTTTTCGACGCAGTTGAGTTTGAAACCATCATTCAATTCTATATTGATACGGGTGAAATCAATCTTGCAAAAAAAGCATTGAAAATGGGGATTAACCAACATCCCATTCATACCGACTTACTTTTACTAAAGTCTGAACTCCACATCTTGGATGGAAGCCATGATGAAGCCACACAATTATTGGCTTTAATCGAAGAACTTGATCCAAACAACCAAGAAATATACATTCAAAAAGCAACGATCTCTTCCAAAAACAAAAAAAATAAACTGGCCATTGAATACCTATACAAATCCTTAGAATTCTCGGACGAGCCTGAAGAAGTTTGGTGCTTGTTGGCAATGGAGTATATGGTTTTAGAAGACTATTCAAAAGCAAAAGAATATTTTCAACGTTGCATCGAATCCGACCCTAGTGACTACCAAGTACTCTACAACCTTTTGTATTGTCTGGAATACTTAGAAGAGCCCTTAGAAGCCATTGCCATTTTAAACACGGTTTTAGAACAAAACCCTTACAACGAAATTGCCTGGTTGGAGAGTGGAAAACAACAACTTCACTTGGGGAAAAAAGAAGCGGCACTTAGCGCATTTGAATTTGCCATATTCAGCGAAGATCGTTTTACAGGAGCATATATTGAAAAAGGGAAATTGCTTCAAGAAATGGGGCGATTGAACGAGGCAATAGAACATTTCGAAATTGCGCTTCAGCTCGACGATCCTTCAGCTTTCATCTTTGTGAAAATTGCTAGTTGTCACGAAATATTGGGTAACGATCAATTGGCCCTTCAATTTTACAAAAAAGGGATCAATGAAGATCCCACAAACGAAAAAGCATGGACTGGAATTGTTGATTTCTATCTTCAACGTCAGGATCCAAACAAAGCAAATTACTATTGCCAAAAGGCGCTTCAAATCAACGAGAACTATGTCTCTTATTGGAAACGAAGTGCCCTCTTAAACAAAGAGTTAAAACATTATACAGAGGCTGAAATAGCATTCAAAAACACCATTGAAATTGGGAACTACGAACTGGACATTTGGACAGCTTGGTTAGACACCTTGATTTTCTTGAATGAGTGGGAGAAAGTAGCAATCATTGGTCAACAGGCAAAAGAATTCTATCCTGAGGACACCACCATTGACTTTCGCTTAGCAGGAGCCGCTTTTAAACAAGGTAAAACCATTGAAATGGATTATTTCCTTCAAAACATACGTCTTCAAAAAGAAAGTTTACCTCAAGCATTAAAAGAACTCTTTCCACAAATGGCGAAATTGATATAAACCTTTTACCCCCACCAAAAACATGAAGGAAAAATACATTCAGCTTTATTTTAAAGGCCTGCTAATGGGAGCTGCAGACATAGTTCCGGGTGTTTCGGGTGGGACCATGGCCTTGATTACCGGGATTTATGAAGAATTGATTTACAGCATCAATGGCCTTAGCTTTAAAAAATTGAATCTTTTAAAGAAGGGAGGAGTGTTGCCTTTTTGGCGAGCAATCAATGGTGCGTTTTTACTTCCTCTTTTCTTAGGCGTGAGCAGTGGAATTCTTTTCTTGTCCTCTGGAATCACCTATCTAATTGAGTTTTATCCCATTTTAATTTGGTCGTTTTTCTTTGGACTCATACTAGCAAGTATCTTTATACTCATCAAGCAAGTGGAAAAACGAAAAGGGCTTCATTATTTCTTATTACTCATTGGTTTTTTGATTGCCTATGGCATAACACGACTTAGCCCTTCGGTAGAATCGACCAATTTACTCTATCTTTTTTTCAGCAGTACCATAGCCATTATTGCCATGATTCTTCCGGGTATTTCTGGCGCTTTTCTGTTTATTTTATTGGGCGTGTATGAAGAAGTACTGCAAACAGTAAAAGGAGCTGTTGCTGTTCTGGTCGATTTTGACTTGCAAAGCTTCCAGAGCATTTATACCAAAGTAGCCGTCATTGGATTGGGGATCATTACCGGCTTAAAATTGTTTTCACGAGTCCTTAGTTGGCTATTCGCCCATAAAAAACAAGAAACACTTTGTTTACTCATAGGTTTCATGATCGGTGCTCTCCCAAAAATATGGCCATGGAAGACACTTCAACTCATTCATGGAAAAGAAGTTTTTAGCAATGTTTCCCCCCTAGCCTTTGAAGGTGAAACACTTTTTCTACCTGCAGCCCTTTTGATGGGATTAGGGGTTTTAATGCTTATCTTGATGGAGCGTTTTGCGCGAAAAGAATAAATGATACCTACACAACGTACTTGGCGGGATGCCCTTTTATTGATTTTAAAAGGAATGGCCATGGGAACAGCCAACAAAATTCCAGGGGTTTCGGGTGGTATCATTGCGCTAGCAGCTGGCTTTTATGAGGAATTGATTTATTCCTTCTCCCGACTAGACATCAAAGCGTTAAAACTATTGTTCAATGAAGGCTTTTCGGCCTTTTACAAACGCATCAATGGACATTTCTTGGTGCTCCTTTTTGGCGGAGTTGCCCTAAGTTTTTTTAGCGCATCATTAATCCTCGATTATTTTCTTAACCGCACTCCAAAACTAGTCTTAGGTACCTTTTTAGGGATGATTGTGGCCTCTATGTTTTACATTTGGAAAGATCTATCTAAATACAGTTATCGGGAATACCTCAGCAATTGCATTGGAATGCTCTTGGGACTCTGTCTATTGTGGGTCAATCCTGGGGATGAAAACGACCATTGGCTTTTTGTTTTCTTCTGTGGAATGGTCAGTATAGTTGGGATGACACTACCTGGATTGTCGGGTTCATTACTGCTCCTTATCTTGGGTAATTACATCCTCCTTCTGGTCGATTCGGTCAATGCACTTTTTTATACACTTACTGACCTACTAGGAGGTAATGGATGGGGCATGGAAGACCCCGAAAGAAGAAGGCTGCTGGGTGTACTCCTGTTTTTTACTCTTGGATCTGGAGCTGGATTGGTTTTCTTTTCAAAAGTGTTAGAGATCGTCTTGCGGCACTACAAAAACATTACCATTTCCACCCTAGTGGGTTTCATCATTGGATCGCTAGGAGCTGTTTGGCCTTGGACGGGGAAAACAACTCAGGCAAATGAGGGACTTTGGAAAATAGCCACTACCCCACACAAAAGTTTTTATTTCCCAAACCTTGGCGATACAACGACACTAAATGTTGTATTTTTTATACTTTTGGGCGCAGGGATCGTCATTGTTTTAGAACACTATGGAAAACAACAAACAACGTAAATTTGGGTTACTGGGGAAGGATATTGACTATTCCTTTTCACGGAATTATTTCACTGAAAAATTTGCACGCGAAAACTACCAAAACCACCAATATGACAATTATGATTGTGCATCGGTAGCCGAAGTTTTGGCCACCATTGAGCGAAATGATTTAGCTGGTTTAAACGTAACCATTCCCTACAAAGAAAATGTGATCCAAGCCATGGACTCGCTTTCTCCCCAAGCAGCAAAAATTGGAGCCGTAAACACCATCCTATTTGGCGATGACGGTCAGCGAGAAGGGCATAACACCGACGCTTATGGCTTCGAGAGAGCACTTTTTGACCAATGGAATCCCAACACACAGAAAGCCCTTATTTTGGGAACTGGTGGGGCTTCAAAAGCCGTGAAATATGTTTTAGAACGGCACAACATTCAGCCACAATATGTCTCTCGTACTGCTGGAGAACAGAGTATCAGCTATGACCAGCTAAATCCATCTCTACTCCAAACACATTTACTCATCATCAACTGTACCCCCTTAGGAACTTTTCCTAAGGTAGAAGAAGCGCCAGCGATCGATTACAGCCAACTTACCGCAGAACATTTTTTGTTTGATTTAATTTACAATCCTGCCGAAACGAAATTCATGCAATTGGGGCGAAAAAATGGGGCAAAAGCAGCCAATGGATCCCAGATGTTGATTCATCAGGCAGAACGTTCATGGGAACTTTGGAACGGGCGTTAGGCATTGAAAAATTTTTTGTATTTTTAAGGATACTAAAAACCACTTTGTCATGCAAATGGAGCCTACTATGTCACCTGAGGAAAACTTGAATTCCACTGAAAATCAAGGTGAAGAAAAAACACCTTCAGTGGAAGAAAACACAATACCTCCTGAAAAGGAGGCAAATACAACTGCTGTCCCAAACGCTGAGGAGGAGAAAAAGGAAGTTGTAAAAGAAACTGAATCCGAAATAGTTCTAAAGCTCGACGAATTGTCCCTTGAAGAATACCCCGCTCTGATAGACAAAATTCTCAAAAATGAGCAATGGATGAAATTAGGAACTCAGGTAAGGGAGTTACAAGCTTCCTTCGAAAAGAAATTTCAATTAAAAGTCCACGAAAAAAAAGAAGCCTTTATTGCTGAAGGAGGAAATGAAATAGATTTTTATTTCGCACCAGAATACAAGAAAAACTTTAGTTTCTTGTTAAAAGAATACAAAAATAAAAAAGGACAACACTTTAGAGAAATTGAGGCAAACCAGAAGGTAAACCTCAGTAGAAAAAAGGAAATCATTGAGGAGATCAAAAAACTGATCGATCAAAGTGAACACAATTCAACTTCTTACAAACAGTTCAAAAGCCTACAAGAAGCGTTTCACAATACGGGACAAGTACCCCGTGCAGATAGCAATAACATTTGGCAGACCTACAAATTCCATGTAGAAAGATTTTATGACTTTCTCCATTTGAATCGGGACCTGCGAGATGCCGACTTTAAACACAATTATGCAGAGAAATTAAAAATTATAGAACGTGTAGAAGAATTGGCGCAGCATACAGATGTCATTGCTTCTATACGTGAGCTCAACAATCTACATCGCCTCTGGAAGAACGATCTGGGCCCTGTTGCCCGCGAACATCGAGATGATTTATGGAATCGTTTTCAAGCAGCAACCAAATCAATACACCACCTAAAAAACGAGTACAACAAGAACATCGATAGCATTCAAGATGATAATCTTGCGATAAAAGACGGAGTCTTGAACGAAATTACTAAACTCCTCGAAAACAAACCAGAGAACCACAATGCATGGCAAAATGCCATTAAGAAAGTGAATGCCCTTAAAGAAAAATTTCATGCTGTGGGACGTGTTCCCAAATCAGAAAACAAACGTTTGTGGAATAGTTTTCGTGAATTGAGCCGACAATTCAATCAGGACAAAAACTACTTTTACAAGCAACAAAAGGCAGAAGAAAAAGGGTTTGTCGACGCTAAACGCGCCTTGATTGACGAAGTGAAAATAATTTTAGATGATCCTAATTACCGTGACCACATAAACCGCATGAAAGCCGTGCAAAACGATTGGAAAAAGACAGGTCGTATCTCCCGCAAACTGTCCATTAAACTGTGGGAAGAGTTCAAAACGCTGACCAATCTATACTTTGACCGACTCACAAACAAGGTAGAAGTCCTCTCGGCAGAAGATCAGGCAAAGCTTGCCTCTCAGACAAATTTCGTGGAACAAGTTCTCAAAACAGAAGCACCCACCACACCCAAAAAATTAGAAACCTTTATCGAAGAACAGGTGGAACAATGGCAGGGACTTAACCCAAATGCTACCTCTCCAGCCCAACGGAAGTTAATCAATCATTTGGTAGGGCTTTGGGACGCAACTTCTCTTTCTACAAAAGAAAAAGCAGCACATAAATTTGCTACTCAACTGAGTCTCATCAAAAATGATGTAGATGCACTCAATAAAGAGCATGCAGTGCAGAAAAAGAAAATTGATGAAATTAGTACAGAGCTTATTCAGTTGCAAAACAACCTGCAATTTTTCAGTAACAGCAGCAGCGACAATCCAATGGTTGTAGAGGTCAATAAAAAAATTGAACAACTGTCCAAACAAAAAGAAGTGTTGAGCGAGAAAACCAATGCGGTCAAATCTTTTGTGCGTAGCCTAAACAAACAAAATGATGAAGCGGCCACTGAAACTTCAGAAAACACGGAAGCTGGGGAGGATTAATCAATTGTCATTGACTTTTCTTCTTCTTGAAGAAACAAATGGATTAATTGATACATCTCATGTAACTTTTGTGGATCTACCATTATAATGTTATCGCGAAAGCCGTGAAGGCTCCCTACAGGAAGCAACACTGTACTGGCAACATAATCCCCTACATCCAACAATTCACAGGCAGAAAAATTAATGACCTTCGTAGATTTATTTTTAGTGAAATAACTACGTTGCGGCAGGAAACTCCCAAGAAAATTGTATTTAAAGCTGCGATAAAAATCCAATCCAAAATTGGACTTTTTAAAGGGTACATAATCTCCCCCGCCAATTGCTGGTATAATTCCTCTACCTAGATCAATCGAATTTTTACTTGCTACAAAGATTGCTAACTCCTCTAAAGAGTTTTAGCTAATTTTATAAACACAGTTTTGCTTTCCTTTCACGCCAAATACCTCAACATTGACGACAAACTTAATTTTGTCAGATTCTTCAAGATACAATCGAGCAACATGCGTTCGTGAACCCCTCAGTCCTGATTCTTCGGATCCGGCAAGCAATATTCGATAACTATATTCATTTACTCTTTCTGATAAAGATTTAGCCAACTGAAGTGCTACTGCCACACCGGTGGTGTTATCAATTGCGCCCTGAGTTGTATAGGACCACGAAATGAGTGGATCCAATCAGCCATTTAAATAAATGCTAGTGATTTTCAATGGATTAAGGTCAGCTTTATCATAATGCGCTACTAGGTAAATTAGCGAATCTGATTTTCCGGGAATCTCGACAATAATATTTTTCTGAACACTCAGTCAATCGATACGCTCTTGTCGGGTGTTTTCATACAAACCATAGTCACTCAAACGTTCAAGAATTACTTTTTTCCGGTAATGATTCCCGCCAGCATTAATGATTTCTTCAACAGATCCTACCAGTCCAGTAAACTCATTTGAAGCAGAGGCTTTTTTCTCATATGCTAAGGGTATCTTGTGATAAATCGCACCACATTGTACAAATAATACAAGCAGGATAATAAAAATCACTTTACTTCGATAGCTGGAAGCAAATTGATGTACCTCTTTAGTGTTCTCAACAATCTCCTTGGGAAAGCGTTGTTTTTTCATGATAAGATTTTGGTCTCAACAAGGTAATAAAAAATAATTACTGCTGCTTCGCCTCTTCCCAATAGACGTCCATTTCGGCCAGGCTCATCTCTTGCAAGGACTTACCAATCTCCTTGGCTTTGGCTTCTAGATAGGTGAAACGTTTGGTGAATTTTTGGTTGGTGCGTTCTAAGGCTGTATCCGGATTAATTTTGAGGAAACGGGCATAATTGATCATGGAAAAAAGTACATCGCCAAACTCGGCTTCCATGTCTTTTTGAGAACCCTTTTTCACCTCAGACTGGAATTCGTTCAATTCTTCTTCGACCTTTTCCCAGACCTGTTCGGGTTTTTCCCAGTCAAAACCAACTCCGGCAACTTTGTCTTGAATGCGTTGGGCTTTCACCAAGGCCGGTAAACCTTTGGGGACCCCCTCCAACACACTTTTCTTACCTTCTTTGAGTTTGAGGGCTTCCCAATTGCGTTTCACATCTTTCTCATTTTCAACCTTCAAATCCCCATAGATATGTGGGTGTCGATAAATGAGTTTCTCGGAGATGGAGGTAGCGACATCGCCTATGTCAAAGGCCTTTTCCTCGCTGCCCAGTTTGGCATAGAAGGCAATGTGGAGGAGTAAATCCCCCAATTCATTTTTAATTTCTTTCAGATTGCGGTCTAGAATAGCATCACCCAACTCATAGGTTTCTTCTATGGTTAAGTGACGTAAAGACTCAAAGGTTTGCATACGATCCCAAGGGCATTGTTCCCTTAGCTCATCCATAATGGTGAGTAGGCGATCGATGGCAAGCAGTTGATCTTTCCGTTTATTCATCTGAAGAGGTCTCTTCTTTTAAAGGTACTTCCTCTTGGCTATCTTCTTCAGTAGTATCGGCTACAAAAACCTGTGGCACTTTTTCGACCAAAATATTGTACCATTGAATGATTTTCTTGATATCAGAAGGATAGACACGTTCTTCGTCATAATCCTGAAAAACATCAAAGAAATAGGCTTCCAACTCATCCGCAGGAGATTTTGGTTTAACAGAACACTGCTTCCCTACTTCTTTGGTGTGGATCATGGTCAATACCTCTTGCAAGGGGACTTCTTTTTCCAAACCATAGATGTTGATTTCAGAAAGCAAGCTTACCTGATTACGCGCGTTGGCGTTGATGCGCTTACCGTCGACCAAGGAAGTGGCGACAACACCTGTTCGAGTTTGAGTGTGTACTTCAAAAAGACCTGGACGGCCAGCAATTGAGATGATTTTATCGAGTTGCATATTATCGTTTTTTTGATTTCAAGGGAAACTTCATTTTGTAGTCAACTACTATGTTTCCTTTGGTAATATTATTTAATTTCCCTTTGACCAAACGCTTTTTCAAGGGGGAGAGTTTATCGGTAAACAAAATTCCTTCTATATGGTCGTATTCGTGTTGAATAACGCGTGCCGCTAAACCGGTATAGGTCTCGACATATTTCTTTCCCTTTTCGTCTTGGTAACGAATGGTGAGCTGTTCCTTTCGTTTCACATCTTCGCGAACGTCGGGGATACTTAAACAGCCTTCATTAAAGGCCCATTCTTCTCCTATTTCTTCTTCAACTTCAGCATTAATAAAGACTTTTTTAAAGCCCTTAAGAGTGGTTTGTTCTTCAGGAGTAAGTTCTTCATCATCAGCAAAAGGAGTGGCATCAATCACAAACAGGCGTAAACCTAGACCAACCTGAGGGGCTGCCAAGCCTACTCCGCTGGCAGCATACATGGTTTCCCACATATTGTTAATTAGCGCATCGAGCCCTTCATAATCTGCTGGAATAGCAGCCGCTTTTTTCTTTAGGACTGGGGTCCCATAAGCAACTATTGGTAGTATCATTTTTTATTCTTTGAGTGCAAAGATGCATCTAAATAGGATTGTAACAAAAGGGTTGCAGAAATCTTATCGACTAAACCCTTATTTTTTCGCTTTTCTTTTTTCAATCCCCCGTCCAACATCGACTGAAAAGCCATCTTTGAGGTAAAGCGTTCGTCATGGCGTTCAATGGATAAAGTAGGCATTGCGTGAGATAATTTTTTAATGAAAGCCAGAATCTTAGGTTCAACTTCTGAGGGGGAATTATCCATTTGCTTGGGTAACCCAATCACACAGCGGTCGACAGCCTGCTCTTGACAATATTTTTTTAAAAATGGAATTAGCTCGGGTGTGGCTAGTGTGGTCAGGCCAGAAGCGATGATTTGCATGGGATCTGTGGCTGCAATACCGGTGCGCTTTTCGCCAAAATCGAGTGCTATAATTATTCCCATACACAAATATACACCAACGGTTGTTGTTCCCTAAAAAAGGTAGCGAAAAAATGAATGAGAAGCCTTAAATTTGTACTTCAAAAATTGAACACCATGAGAGAAATTATCGAAGCAGCTTGGGAAAACCGTTCCCTACTTGAAGAACAAAATACACAGGATACCATTCGTGCCGTTATTGAGCAATTAGACTTGGGGCAATTACGTGTGGCCGAACCAACCGAAAACGGCTGGCAAGTTAACGAATGGGTAAAAAAAGCAGTGGTCTTGTATTTCCCTATTCAAAAAATGGAAACCTTTCATGCTGGTCCAATGGAATTTCACGATAAAATGCCCTTGAAAAAAGACTATGCTGCCAAAGGAATACGTGTTGTACCGCATGCGGTAGCCCGACAAGGTGCTTACATCTCCTCTGGCGTTATCTTAATGCCGAGTTATGTAAATATTGGCGCCTATGTTGACGAAGGAACCATGGTCGACACCTGGGCGACTGTTGGAAGCTGTGCGCAAATCGGAAAGAACGTTCACCTGAGTGGTGGAGTTGGTATTGGTGGAGTATTAGAGCCTTTACAGGCTGCACCCGTTATTATTGAAGACAATGCTTTTGTCGGATCACGTTGTATTGTGGTGGAAGGCGTTCATGTGGAAACCGAAGCTGTACTTGGCGCCAATGTAGTGCTTACGGCATCGACAAAGATCATTGATGTAACTGGTGATACACCAGTTGAATACAAAGGGCGTGTACCTGCACGATCTGTAGTTATTCCTGGGAGTTACACCAAATCATTCCCATCTGGTGATTACCAAGTACCTTGTGCCTTAATCATCGGTCAGCGCAAAGAAAGTACAAACAAAAAAACTTCACTCAACGACGCTTTACGCGAACACAGTGTAGCCGTTTAAACATTGCCTATGGGTTTCACCGCTGAAATCATTCAAAACGCATTAAATTCCCTTCAAGCAGAAGGCAGTATCCTTTACCCCACGGACACCATTTGGGGTATTGGATGTGATGCACGGTCGACTATTGGCGTGGAAAAAATATACGCCTTAAAACAGCGCGAAGATTCCAAGGCATTGATTTGTTTGGTAGCCGATGTAATGATGTTAGAAAAGTATGTTGGACCAATTGATCAACAACTCATCCCCTATTTAGGCGAAGAACGACCAACCACCATTATTTACCCCAAGGTGGAAGGTATTAGCAATCGACTAAAAGCAGTAGATGGAAGTGTAGGCATTCGCATTGCAAAGGATGCTTTTTGTCAAGCACTCATCCAAGCTTTAGGTGCTCCCTTAATCTCGACTTCAGCCAACATTAGTGGAGCAAACAGTCCAACTTCTTTTGATGAAATCACTGCAGAAATAACCGATGGCGTGGATGCCATTGTACCTTTGAAACAAAACGAAGAACAAACCCAAGTCTCCCGAATAATTCGTTTGCAGGCCAACGGAGAAATAGAAATTTTACGTCCCTAATGAGCTTCAATTCCGACTTTAGCGTTCCATTATCCAGCGATGTCTTTCAGCAGGTAAAAGCTGCTGCGGCAGACTTATCACTTGAAACCTATGTAGTTGGTGGTTTTGTACGCGATCATTTATTGGGGCGTAAAAAAGAAAAGGCAGATATTGATTTTGTCACCCTAGGTTCCGGAATTGAATTGGCCAAAGCTGTGCAAAAACGACTTCCCTCCTCCACAAAAATCAGCATTTTTAAAACCTACGGAACAGCCATGATTAAATTCGATGGCATGGACCTAGAATTTGTTGGTGCACGAAAAGAATCCTACGCCAAAGAAAGCCGAAACCCTTTAGTGGAAGAAGGCAGTTTACAAGACGATCAAGACCGAAGAGACTTCACCATTAATGCGATGGCAGTAAGCCTCAACGAAGTCAATTACGGGGATCTTATTGATCCCTTTAATGGACTTGAAGATTTGAAAAACAAGCTGATTCGCACTCCCCTTGACCCTGTAATCACCTATTCTGATGATCCTTTGCGCATGTTGCGTGCCATTCGTTTTTCAACTCAGTTGGATTTCAACATTGAAGAAGCCTCTCGAACAGCCATTGCCAAAGAGAGTCCCCGCATGGAAATCATTACCAAAGAACGCATTGTCGAGGAATTGCATAAAATAATGCTGACAGATGTTCCCTCAAAAGGCTTTTTGTTGCTTGATCAACTTGGCCTCTTAGAAGATATTCTCCCAGAATTAACTGCCCTTAAAGGCATTGATGAAGTTGAAGGTCAAACACATAAAGATAACTTTTACCACACCTTCGAGGTGGTCGATAACATCTGTAAAACAACCGACAACCTCTGGTTGCGTTGGGCAGCCTTACTCCACGACATTGGAAAAGCCCCCACCAAGAAATTCAACAAACAGGTCGGGTGGACCTTTCATGCCCACGAGTTTGTGGGCGCAAAAATGGTCTACACTCTTTTCAAACGGTTAAAAATGCCCCTCAATGAAAAGATGAAGTATGTTCAAAAAATGGTCTTTATGAGTTCGCGTCCGATTGTATTAGCCCAAGATGGCGTAACAGATTCTGCCGTGCGACGATTGGTTTTTGACGCAGGTGAGTTTGTCGATGATTTACTCACCCTTTGTGAGGCAGACATCACCACTAAAAACCCCAAACGATTTGAACGCTATCACAATAATTTTAAGTTGGTACGCGAAAAGATAATTGAAGTAGAAGAAAGGGATCACATTCGGAATTTTCAGCCTCCGGTTTCAGGAGAACTAATTATGGAAACATTTGATCTAAAACCCTGTAGAGAAATTGGTCAGATTAAAGAGAAAATAAAAGAAGCTATTTTAGATGGTATTATTCCCAACGAATTTGACGCAGCTTTTGCATTGATGCAACGGGAGGGTGAAGAATTGGGTTTAACAATAAAAAAAATATGAAAACAAGTTTTCGCTTTTGGGTAGGTGTATCGATCGTTTTGGTTTATGGGGTTATTGCTGCTGGCGCTGTAGTTCGCATGACTGGAAGCGGAATGGGCTGTCCAGATTGGCCCAAATGTTTTGGCTACTTGATTCCCCCAACTGAACGGGCACAATTGGATTGGTACCCCAACCACAGCTATGCCGAAGGAGAAGTCATTATTGTTGAAGAAGAACTTCGCATTGCCCTTGCTGATTTCACTTCAAACGATTCCTATTTAGAAAAAAATTGGGACGCGTACACGAAACATGACTATGCGCTTTTTAATCCGCTGCATACTTGGATAGAATTCATTAATCGCCTGCTAGGAGCACTGGGTGGATTGGCGACATTAGTTGTTGGTATACTGTCTTTTTGGCAATGGAAGAAAAGTAAAATCATTCCCTTGGTTTCTTGGATCATTATTTTCGGTATGGGTTTCCAAGCTTGGTTGGGTAAAACTGTGGTAGATTCTAACTTACAGCCCTTTAAAATAACTATTCACATGATTATGGCTTTGGTCATTGTTGCCCTGCTACTCTATCTCTACTTTATTAGTCAAAAAGAAAAAAGGAAAGTGATTGAACTACGATTTATAAAAAACATTGCTGTATTAACCCTAGTATTAACCCTGGCACAAATTTGTATGGGCACCCAAGTTCGTCAGTTTGTAGACATCCAAATCGATCGTTTTGGAGAATCTGCCAAGGAAACTTGGCTTGACCCTACACCATTCCTCTTTTATGTACACAGGAGTTTTTCCTTGTTGGTCACTGCTTTGAATCTGTTTTTATTTTACCACCTTAAAAAGCTCAGTTTCCTGAGTACAATGCCACAATGGATTTTAGGGCTCATTGGAGCAGAAATATTTACAGGAATACTCATGTATTATTTTGATTTTCCTTTCAGTTCTCAACCACTTCACTTACTTTTGGCTTCCCTACTTTTTGGTGCCCAAAGTTATCTCGTATTACAACTCTATCAACCCGCACAAAACAACGCTTTATGATTTATCGGTTTCGCATCATTTTAGACACCAAAGAAGACATATTCCGCGATCTTGAAATTGAACCCAGCGCCAGTTTGGAAGACTTCCACTATGCCATTGCACAGTCTTTTGGATTTGGCGGACAAGAAATGGCTTCTTTTTACACCACAAACGAAAATTGGGAACAAGGAGAAGAATTGCCTTTGTTGGACATGGGAGAAGGAACAACACCAATGGCTGGCAAAAGCTTAGATGAATTCTTTAATAAGGAAAATCACCACTTGATTTATGTTTATGACTTTTTGTCCATGTGGACCTTCTTTGTTGAATTGATGGAAATCGGCGAGAGAGATCCTGTAGCGCTTTATCCCAACCTGATCTTTGGTCAGGGAGATGTTCCAGAGGAAGTTCCTGACAATAATTTTGATGGAGAAGAAGGATCTAAGCCTGAAGAAGAAGATGAGGATGACGACCTAGAAGACGGCATAGTCGACTACGATGATGCAGACTTCTATTAAGAAGACTGAATCAATTTAGTCATATTTAAGTTTTCATAATGACGGCGCACATAGTTCAGTGATGCGTCCATTACCTCCCCCATACTTTTAACATCAATAAAGGCTTCATCTTTGGTGAATTTATAGATCTCTTCGCTGAGGTTCCTTAGGTAACTGGGTTGCGATAAGGTATCTTGTTTCATGATGGTCAATAAATTATCTAAGCGCGTACCGGAACTAATAATTCTTTTAGCTACAATTGAACGTTCTTCAATTTTATATTGATTCACCGAACCAAGGGTTAATTTATTTTTGACGATGGACACCATCGGGAAATTTTCTTTGAAAAATTGGGGACGATACACCTTCAGTTTTCCCTCATAGGACTGCTGATCAAAATCAATGGCGCGGATTTTATACACTACCTGATCAAAATCATGGGTAGGGATAATCACATAATTATAGGCCCGCATATCGCCCAATAAGCGAATCATACAACGCTCATTAAACTTCACATACTCTTTGGCAATTTGTGCTTGTTGAGCAGGGGTACAATCACCCAAAAAGTCTTCAATAAAAACATCACCCGGAATACCGGCAATGTGCTCCTCAATCAACGTTGTATCGTTGACCAAAAAGTTAAGATTATGTGGAGAAAGCATATGCTCAAACTCCAAACCGTATACCCGAGAAGCGTCAGTGCGTTTCACATAAAAATAGGTGAAGTTATCATTGAGAATATTCCGGATCTTAATCCGAAAAGGCTTTGAATTACCAAAGGTACAGTAGTCAATGGCATCCACATTGAGGTAGGCAATGGAAGATTCGTTTCCATCAGAATGGAGCAGCGCATATACTTTTTTCAAGTTGTAATCTATATCCACCCGTTCGCTATCAGAATAATAGACTCGGACCCACAGGGTATCGTCATCGTTTTCGTCGTAGACGACTATAGAGCCCGAAAACCGCAATAGATCCTCATAAAAAACCGGTGTAAATACCCATCTATTGTACTGTTTCAGATAGGTAGTCAATTCGGGTGTAATTGGGAAAAATGGCTTTTTCTGCGACATTAACTTTTCTTCCATGGTACTGCTTTTTTCAAAGGTAGCGTCTTTTTTAAGATCTTGTCAAGAATTCGCCAAGAACCCCTAAATATGAAGGAATAATCGTTAATTTTAAAGTTAGATTTAAAAGCTATGCCATTTCAACTAGAATCTGAATTCTCTCCTACGGGAGACCAACCTCAAGCCATCAAAGAATTGTGCGAAGGTTTTTCTGGAAAAGAAAAATACATGACGCTACAAGGGGTTACCGGTTCTGGAAAAACCTTTACGGTGGCCAATGTTGTTCAAAACCTTCAGCGGCCAACTTTAGTGCTTGCCCACAACAAAACATTAGCGGCCCAATTGTATTCTGAATTCAAACAGTTTTTTCCTAATAATGCAGTTGAATATTTTGTTTCCTATTACGACTACTATCAACCCGAAGCCTATATTCCGGTTTCTGGTACCTATATCGAAAAAGACTTATCTATTAATGAAGAGATTGAAAAGCTTCGACTAAGCACTACTTCCTCTCTTTTATCTGGACGAAGAGATGTTCTGGTCGTTGCTTCTGTTTCTTGTTTATATGGAATTGGAAATCCCGCAGAATTCCAAAAGAATGTGATTACCATAGAACGCGATCAAGTCATTTCCCGAACCAAACTATTACACCGCTTAGTACAAAGTCTTTATGCGCGTACAACTGCAGAATTTACCCATGGGAATTTTCGGGTAAAAGGTGATGTAGTTGATATTTATCCTAGTTATGCTGACACCGCATTTCGCGTGCATTTTTTTGGCGACGAAATTGAGGAAATTGAAGCCTTTGATCCCATTACCAATGCACCCATTGAAAAATTTGAGCAGCTAAATATTTACCCTGCTAATATGTTTGTGACTTCTCCAGACATCCTGCAAAATGCCATCCATCAAATTCAAGAGGACATGGTAAAACAGGTGGACTTTTTTAGGGAAGTAGGCAAACCCTTGGAAGCAAAACGTTTGGAAGAACGCACCAATTTTGACCTTGAGATGATACGCGAGTTGGGGTATTGTTCTGGTATTGAGAATTATTCACGTTACTTGGACGGAAGAGCTCCCGGGACACGACCCTTTTGTTTACTCGACTATTTCCCGGACGACTATTTAACAGTTATTGACGAGAGTCACGTTACCATATCTCAGGTTCACGCTATGTATGGTGGAGACAGAAGCCGGAAAGAAAATTTGGTAGAATATGGTTTCCGTTTACCCGCTGCAATGGACAATCGACCATTGAAGTTTGAGGAATTTGAAAGCATGCAAAATCAAACCCTGTATGTTAGTGCAACTCCTGCAGAATATGAATTAGAAAAATCAGAAGGCATGTATGTGGAGCAAATCATTCGACCAACTGGTTTACTGGATCCCATTATTGAAGTCCGTCCCAGTGAAAATCAAATTGATGATTTAATTGAAGAAATACAAGTACGTGTTGAAAAAGATGAACGTACGTTGGTCACTACCCTCACCAAACGAATGGCCGAAGAATTGACCAAATATATGTCGCGTATGCAAATTCGCTGTCGATATATCCACAGTGATGTGGATACCCTTGAGCGAGTTGAAATCATGCAAGATTTGCGAAAAGGGATTTTTGATGTCCTTATTGGAGTTAACTTATTGCGAGAAGGATTGGACTTACCCGAAGTATCCTTGGTAGCTATTTTGGATGCAGATAAAGAGGGGTTTTTACGTTCGGCACGTTCACTAACCCAAACGGTAGGAAGAGCAGCCAGAAACATCAATGGTCGAGCAATTATGTATGCGGATAAAATAACCAAATCCATACAGGCTACTATTGATGCAACTGACTACCGACGCATAAAACAAACCGCATACAATACCGAACACAATCAAGTACCAACAGCCTTGAACAAGTCCCTTGACAATGCCTTGTCGAACAACTCTATTGCAACCTATGCCCAAGAAAAAGAAGAACGTAAGGCCGCAGAAGAAGCGACACGTTACCTGACAAAACCACAGATCGAACAAAAGGTTCGAGATACCCGAAAGGCAATGGAAAAAGCTGCAAAAGAATTAGATTTTATCGAAGCAGCTCGCTTACGCGATGAAATAAAAGTGTTCCAGGAACAATTATAAAATTTTCCAAACGTTAAATAGTTAAACCGATTTATTTCTCTGAATTACTTACTTTGGAACGATGAAAAAACGCCTACCCTATCTTTTCTTTTTGTGTAACTTTCTACTGTTTGGTCAAGAAGTGTCTTTTACTGTCATCGATAGTTTGACAAAGGAATCCATACCTTTTGCAACCATCACAACGAATTTTAAGCAAAACTCCATCACCAATGAAGAAGGTGTTTTTCGACTTTCAAAAGAGACAGAATTCACCAACAAAGATTCAATTTTCATTTCTTCCATTGGGTTTAAATCTTTTGCGGATGCCTTGCTAAAAATCAATGATAGTGTGATTTTCCTTCCTCAAAAAATCATTGAATTAAATAACGTTATTCTCACGCAAAATAATTTATCAGCAGAAGAGATTATCAAAAAAGTTCAGCAAAATATAAAGGAGAAGTACAATTTATCGCTGACGAAAAAGCAATTCTTTATGCGGGATTCCTTTAGCCAAGAATGGGCTCTGCTACAAATGGATGTTAAGAAAACAAGCATCAAAGAATTCAAACAATCCTTTTGGGATTCGCTTTTCTTAACCTTGCCCAAAAAAAACAGCTGGCATACAGAATCATTTGGAGAACTTAGTGGTGACTGGACAGAAGAAAATCAGAAGTTACACCTCCTTCGTGCTGTGGATTTGGCCGGCACCCTAAAAGAAAAAGGCTATGAACAAATCGAAACAAAATTAACTTCAATTCTAGAAAAAACAGTCAAAAAAAACTCCTATTTCAAGTTTAAATCAGGCTTGTTTAGCACCAAAGTAGACCGAGACAAAATTATTGACCAAGTACTAGATAGCCTCCCTGCGGACAGTGCTGATTTAGCTAAAAAAGCACTTGAAGAAGAGAAATTAAAAGGAAATTTGCATAAGTATCAACAAAAAAAAATGGGAAACTTGTTTGAGGGCTTGATCAAAAAGAACAAATTGGATTTTAACTTTTTGAATAAAGCCAGCTTGTATACTTTCGAGATCATGAACTTGACTTTTATTGAGAATACAGCTGTTTATCAAATCAAGTTTGAACCCAAAAACAAAAAAGGGAAGTTTGAGGGAACACTCTTTGTTGATGCTGATAATTACACCTTAATTCAGTTGGATTATGAAAATGTAAAACCATTAAAAGACTTTTCTTTGATGGGTTTTTCGTTCCAATTATACCGCCACAAGGGGCTTCTCAAATTTGCTAAATTCAATGAAGAAAACTATCAACTACAATTTTACGAAAGAGAAATCAATTATAAATTTGGTATTGATCGACCTTTGAAAATTTTAGAGAAAAACAAATATATAAAAGGACGAAGAAAACAAAATGAATTGAGTGCTGACTTGCACTTAAATCTAGATCAATCGGATAAACTTACTTTGATCATCTTTGAAAACTCTCCCTTAACCGGAAAGGAGTTTCAGCAATTAAAACCCCAAAAAGGTTTCAAGCAAGATAAACTCAATGGCTATGATCCTAACTACTGGAAAGACTACACCATCGTTGAACCCAATGAAGTAATTCGTTCGTTTAAAACAGTGGACGAATAAATTCTTTACCACTTTAAAACAAAACCGGCTCCCTTTGGGAGCCGGTAAAAAAAAACTAATCCAACTTAATTTATTCGATTTCTATCCTTTTCGTAGGCTGCGGAAGTGCTTCCTCTTTTTTAGGCAATTGAATACTCAAAATTCCATTGGTGAAATTGGCCTTTGTCTTGGTGACATCTACACTATCTGGAATAAGGAAAGAGCGTTTGAAGGCATGGTGATAAAACTCTTTACGAGAGAAATCATTTTGCCCTGTCGTACCTGTTTGCTCGTTATCATAGGTCACAATTAGGTTTCCATTGTCGATCTCAATGTCAAAGGCCTCTTTTGCATAACCTGGTACGGAAAACTCCAATTGATAAGCGGTTTCTCCCTCCTGAACATTTACTGCAGGTACACTTGAGCGTAAAGCAGGACGGCTTGAAAACCAATCAGGTGCGAAGAAATCATCCAATAAACTTGGAAATGTTGGTCGGTGTGTAAATCTAACTAAACTCATAACTATTTATTTTAAGGGTTATGCTTTAAACTAGTCAAAGGGTATACCATTAGAATAAGCAAGTCATTTTGTCAGTTAAAATCGGTAAAAAGGCGACAAGTTGTCTTACGAGATCGCTTCCTGCACCTTATCTGCAGCTTCTTGGAAGGCAGTGGCAGAGAGTACATTTAATCCAGAGCTATCAATTAGCTCCTTAGCAATGTCGGCATTGGTTCCTTGTAAGCGCACAATAATTGGCACATTGATAGCATCTCCCATGTTTTTATATGCATCTACAATTCCCTGTGCAACACGGTCACATCGAACAATTCCACCGAAAATATTCACAAGAATAGCTTCGACTGCAGGATCTTTTAAGATAATACGAAAAGCTATCTCCACACGAGCAGCATCTGCAGTACCTCCAACATCAAGGAAGTTTGCAGGAGATCCACCCGCTTGTTTGATCAAGTCCATGGAAGCCATTGCCAATCCAGCTCCGTTTACCATACAACCAACATTACCATCCAAATCAACATAGTTTAGACCGACTTCACCTGCCTCAACTTCAATTGGATTCTCTTCGCGTTTGTCGCGTAATGCTGCTAAGTCCTTGTGACGGAATAATGCGTTCGCATCTAGCGTTACTTTAGCATCAACTGCAAGAATACGATTGTCAGATGTTTTTAATACAGGGTTGATTTCAAATAAAGAAGAATCCGATTCAACATAAGCCGTGCAAAGCGACGTAATAAACTTCGTCATCTCTTTAAAAGCATTACCGCTTAATCCAAGGTTAAATGCAACCTTGCGCGCTTGAAATCCTTGAATTCCTACTGCAGGATCTATTTCTTCGGTAAAAATCAAATGTGGTGTTTCTTCAGCTACCGTTTCAATATCCATTCCTCCTTCGGTAGAATACATGATCATGTTTCTTCCTGTAGCTCTATTCAATAAAACAGACACATAGAATTCACTTGTTTCCGTTTCTCCAGGATAGTAAACATCTTCGGCAACCAATACCTGATGAACAGGTTTTCCAGCCGGTGGGGTTTGGGGTGTGATTAGTTGCATCCCGATGATTTCACCAGCGACAGTTCTTACTTCATCAAGGTTTTTAGCAAGCCTTACTCCGCCACCTTTACCGCGACCCCCAGCATGGATTTGCGCTTTAATAACGTGCCACCCTGTCCCAGTGGTTTCGGTTAATTTTTTGGCAGCAGTAACGGCTTCATCAGCTGTCTGAGCGACAATTCCGCGTTGGATTGCAACGCCAAAACTAGCTAACATTTCTTTTCCTTGATATTCGTGTAGATTCATCTTATCTGGTTAATTAGTGGGACAAAAATAGAAAAAGAAAATCGAGTTACCTATCTCGTCTGAAGAAAGAAATTGTTTTATTTATAACATTATTTGATATTTTTAACTTATTCCCGAAGACAGTACAAATATTAAAGTATAGTTATTACTTTTGAGAAAAATTAACTGGATGACAACTGCTGAACTACATCACATTACCGAGCAATTCAATGGACCATTATATGTTTATGATGCCACAATTATCAAGGGGCAATACGAGCGTTTAACCAATGCATTTAGTGGTGTGAATCAACTACGCCTGCATTATGCCACCAAAGCTTTAAACAATATCTCCATCCTTAAATACATTCAATCCCTAGGCGCAGGATTAGATACAGTCTCCATCCAAGAAGTTAAACTAGGACTCAAAGCAGGCTTTGAACCAAGCAAGATTATCTTTACCCCTAATGGCGTTTCTTTGACAGAAATCGAAGAAGTCGCAAAACTTGGGGTACAAATCAACATTGACAATCTTTCTATTCTAGAACAATTCGGGAGTAAATACCCTACTGTACCTGTATGTATACGCATCAATCCGCATGTAATGGCAGGTGGAAACAGTAACATTTCTGTGGGTCATATCGATTCAAAGTTTGGTATCTCCATTCACCAAATTCCCCACCTACTTCGCATCACAGAAAATACTCAAATGCGCATTAACGGAATTCACATGCACACTGGAAGTGACATTCTCGACATCGATGTATTTCTAAATGCGACTGAAATTCTATTTGAAACAGCAAAAAACTTCAAGGACTTATCCTTTATTGATTTTGGTTCAGGTTTCAAAGTGCCCTACAAACCAGGGGATATCGAAACCAATATCGAGGAGCTAGGTGAAAAACTTACTGAAAAATTCAATGCTTTTTGTGTTGAGTACGGTAAAGAACTGACCTTGGCTTTTGAACCAGGAAAATTCTTGGTGAGCCAAGCTGGTTATTTCCTCACCAAAGTGAATGTAGTAAAACAAACCACTTCCACTGTTTTTGCACAGGTAGACAGTGGCTTCAATCACTTGATTCGTCCAATGCTTTATGGTTCCCACCATGAAATTGAGAACATTAGCAACACCACGGGTAGAGAACGTTTTTATTCCGTTGTGGGCTATATCTGCGAAACAGATACCTTTGGAAGCAACCGGAAAATTGCTGAAATAAGTGAAGGCGATTATTTGGCTTTTCACAATGCGGGTGCTTATTGCCAAACAATGGCGAGTAATTATAATTCGCGCTTTAGACCTGCTGAATTACTTTGGCTAAACGGGGAAGCACACGTTATTCGTCAAGAAGAAACATTTGACGATATATTACGCAATCAAATTGAACTAGATCTGAGTGTTTTAGAAGGTAAAGCAGTTAACGTCTAGTCGATTACTCCAGAGCCTAGAAGCTCGCCTTCATGATGCCATGCAACAAATTGCCCCTCTGCAATGGCCGATTGTGGTGTGTCAAACAAGACATACAAGCCGTTTTCTTCCATGAACAATTGAGCAGGTTCCAAAGGTTGACGATAACGTATTCTTGCCATAACGGGCCGTTTTTCGCCGACATGCATTCTAAGGTCCTCACGCACCCAATGTACATCTTTTGTATTCACTAGTAATCCACGACGATATAGACCAGGATGATCTTTCCCTTGACCAGTATATATCACATTAGCCTCGACATCAGTGTCGATCACAAATAAAGGCTCAACCGTTCCACCCACAGCTAGGCCTTTGCGCTGCCCTTTGGTAAAAAAATGAGCACCTTGATGTTCACCAACAAGAGAGCCATCAGCAAGCGTGTAGTTGTTTTTCGCACTGTGGTATGCCAGCATTTGTGCCTGATTAGGGAAACTAGCTGGAGAATCATTGTAACCATGGTAGTTAGCAGGGATCTCAATAATCTTTCCTTTTTTTGGCGCCAATTGTTGCTGCAAAAAATCTGGCAAACGAACCTTACCGATAAAGCAAAGGCCTTGTGAATCTTTCTTGCCCGCAGTAATCAAATCTTGTTCAGCAGCAATGGTGCGTACCTCTGGCTTCAGCAAGTGCCCAATCGGGAAAAGAACCTTGGTCAACTGTGCTTGCGTCAATTGACACAAGAAATACGATTGATCTTTATTGGCATCTGTTCCAGCAATTAGATGGTGCACCTCGCGCCCATCAATAACGGTGGTGTCTTTTTGACAATAGTGCCCAGTTGCCACATAATCGGCTCCTAAGGAAAGGGCAATGTCCATAAAAACATCAAACTTAATTTCGCGGTTACATAAAACATCGGGGTTGGGCGTACGGCCATTTTTATACTCTTCGAACATATAGTCAACGATACGTTCTTTGTATTGTTCGCTTAAATCAACTGTTTGAAAAGGGATTCCGAGTTTATCGGCAACAATCATAGCATCGTTACTATCTTCCAGCCATGGACACTCAGCAGATATGGTCACGCTTTCATCGTGCCAATTTTTCATAAAGAGACCAATAACATTGTAGCCGGCTTCTTTTAAAAGATGCGCAGTAACACTAGAATCAACTCCACCAGAAAGACCAACTACAACTGTTTTTCCCATTGTGCAAAGGTAGAAAATGTTTGGTCAGTATAACGATTGTTTAGCGCTTTCCCTTTGATTTTTGCTGCTTCTCGGCTTCTTCCATTGCTTTTTGTAAGCGTGAAGTAAAGCCACCTGATTTCTTTGGCTTCTTTTTGTTCTCCTCAATCTGAGTAAAGATCTTGTCTTCACTAATCACAAAGTTTTTGATGACTAACATCAAAACAATGGTTAACACATTGGAAACAAAATAATACAAACTCAATCCACTGGCATAGTTGTTAAAGAAAAACAACATCATTAGTGGCATTAAATACATGATTACTTTCATGTTGGGCATACCCGGTTGCTGCGGTGCTTGTTGTTGACCAGCAGTCATCATGGTGTAAAAGAAAATTGCGATGGATGCTAGAATCGGGAATAAACTAATGTGATCTCCGTAAAAAGGAATATTAAAAGGAAGCTCATAGACAGAGTCATAAGAAGATAAATCATCGGCCCATAAAAAGCTTTTCTGACGCAAGGCAAAGGCTACTGGAAAGAAGCTAAACAATGCGTAAAACACCGGCAATTGCAGCAAAGCAGGGAGACATCCCGACGTCATGGGGTTGGCTCCAGCTTTATTGTAAAGTGCCATGGTTTCTTGCTGTCTTTTAACCGCATCGTCTTTGTGTTTCTTGGTGATTTCCTCAACTTCTGGCTTTAACACCTTCATCTTAATTTGGGACACATAGGACTTGTAGGTCACTGGAGACATGGTCAAACGAACGATGATGGTCATTACGATAATGGCAATTCCAAAGGGAAGAAATGAACTCAAAAAGTTAAAGAGTGGAATGAAGATGGATTTATTGATCCAACCAAAAATTCCCCAGCCAAAATTGATACTTTTCTCAATTCCAAGTTCATACTTGGCTAGCATTGCATACTCAGAAGGCCCGAAGTACCACTTAAATGCATAAGCCAATTCACCAGTGCTTTTCAACGGCACTAATGTGCTGTATTTTTTTGTGAATTTTTGCTCCTCACCTTCTTTTACTTCAATACTTTCAGAGGTGATTGCTACGGTGTCAAAACTTTGCGCAGGAATGAGAATTGAATTAAAAAAGTGCTGCTTGTAACCCAACCATTGCACATCAGCCACTTCTTCTTCATCATCACCACTGATGGATAGTTCATTGACTTTCTCGCCTTCGTAGCCATAGGTGAGTTCGGTGTATCGGTTTTCATACTCTATACTACGTGAATTGCGCAGGGCGGTTAATTCCCATTGAAGTGTTTGCAGAATGTTTTGGTTAATTACCCGCTGCATTCCCTCAGAGCGAATGGAAAAATCTACCATAAAATCATCCTTAGATAAAACATAACGGAAAGCGATCCATTGTCCAGAACGAAGAGCAGCCTTAAGAACAAGAACTTCTGCACCATTTGCCGTACTCAACTCAGGAGTGAAATTTAGATCTGCTGTATTTAACGTCCTTCCATCCAAGGTGGTGAACGAAAAATTAATGTATTGATTTTCCTTAACTAAGTTCAAGGGTTGATCTAGGTAATTGGTGTATCCTTTCAAATAGGAATTAGTCATTTGCCCACCTTTGGTAGAAAACTCAAAAGAAAGCACCTCATTTTCAAGGCTAACTGTGCTGTTTTCTTTGGGGACAACCAAGTCAGCAAAAGAACCATAACTGGCCTGCAACTGCAATTGCTGAATGGAGTCCGATAAACGGGTTTCTACAGGTGTAGTTGTTATTTCTTCAGCAACAACCGCTTCGCCTACAACTTCTTCAACGGGCTGTTGATTCATCAACATCCAGGTCATAATGATGGCAATTAAAACAAAGCCAACAAATTGGTACGGATCAAATTTTTTCTCTTCCATTTTGGGTTTTATTTGGAACGAAAGTAGCCTTGGGCTGCTTCAACAAAATTAATAAACAGTGGGTGCGGATCAAGAACAGTACTCTTGTATTCCGGATGATATTGTACACCCATAAACCATGGATGATTTGGGTTTTCAACAACCTCAACCAAACTGGTTTCGGGATTAATTCCAGTGGCAATTAAGCCAGACTCTTCAATGACTTTTTTATATTCATCATTAAATTCATAGCGATGACGGTGACGTTCTTCAATCAAGGTGTTTCCATAGATTGAATGCACCAAGGAGCCTTCTTTTAATGCACATTTCCAAGCACCTAAACGCATTGTTCCACCTTTGTTTATGATGGTCTTTTGGTCTTCCATGATTGAAATGACAGGGTCAGCACATTCCTCATCCATCTCAATTGAATTTGCTGAAGACAAATTCAGCACATTTCTTGCGTGCTCTATAACGGCCATTTGCATTCCCAAACAAATCCCTAGGAATGGAATGTTTTTTTCACGCACATAACGTATGGCTTCTATTTTACCTTCTATACCGCGTTCACCAAATCCAGGAGCAACAATTACCCCATCCAAACCCTGTAGCTTTTCTGCAACATTTTCAAGTGTTAAATACTCTGAATGCACCGAATGGATTTCAACTTTGGTTTCGTTGATGGCGCCAGCATGACTTAACGCCTCTAAAATGGATTTGTAAGAATCTTGTAACTCCACATATTTACCCACAAGACCAATTTGAATGGTATGCTTCGGGTTTTTAAACTTATGTAAAAATGCTTTCCAGCGGTCTAAATCAGCAGTTTCTGGTGCAGGCAATCGCAATTGTGCTAAAACAACTTTATCCAATCCTTCTTCTTGCATCAACAAGGGAACATCATAAATTGTTTTTGCATCTATCGATTCAATCACAGCTTCTTGCTTTACATTACAAAAAAGGGCTAGTTTTCTTTTGATGTCATCGTTGATGGGATGCTCTGTGCGACAAACCAATACATTGGCTTTTACTCCACTTTCCATCAAAGTCTTGACAGAGTGTTGGGTGGGTTTTGTTTTCAACTCACCTGCTGCTGATAAATAAGGAATCAATGTCAAATGGATGACCATAGCATTTTCTTCCCCTAACTCCCATATCATCTGACGAACAGATTCAATATAAGGCAAAGACTCAATATCTCCAACCGTTCCTCCGATTTCTGTTATGATGATATCATAATCTCCGCTTTCGCCCAAAAGCATCATGCGGTGTTTAATTTCGTTGGTTATGTGCGGAATGACTTGAACAGTTTTTCCTAAAAATTCGCCACGGCGCTCTTTGTCGATAACACTTTGATAAACACGACCAGTTGTTACATTATTTGCTTGCGAAGTTCGCACGTTTAAAAAACGCTCATAGTGCCCTAAGTCAAGGTCAGTTTCTGCGCCATCGTCGGTCACAAAACACTCACCATGTTCATATGGGTTTAACGTTCCTGGATCTACGTTTAAGTAAGGATCAAATTTTTGTATGGTGACGCGGTATTTTTGCGCTTGCAATAGCTTTGCTAGAGAAGCTGCAATAATTCCCTTCCCTAATGAGGAACTAACGCCTCCAGTCACAAAAATATATTTGGTTTTTGACATCCGGTTTTTATTGAAAATTATTCCTATTTACCGGACTCAAAATTACAAAAAGTATTCCTTTTTAAGGGCACAAGATGCTTATTTCTTGATTTCTTTGATTTCATAATCTTCGTGCTGCAAAAGATAAAAAGCAGTGTTTTGAAATCCTTGCGGACTATCTTCCTCATACAAGAAACGATTTTCAACATAATCAGTTTCTCCAAGTGAGGGAATGAAGAGAGTATTTTGATAAGCAAAACGGAGAATTACATCCAAGGTTACGTCATAGGCGCGATAGGCTTCTTTAGAGGGGTAATCGCCAAAACGTTTCTGGAAGGCGTCTTTAAATGCCGCACGAGCAACGTTGTCTTTTGGATGTGCACCACTTGTATAGGTAAACTTGAGGTTACCTAAATGTTTGCGCGAAATATTTGTATTGTCGTAGATTGATGTGCGCATGGTGGTAAACAGCTGCACATCACGATCTTTGGATACCTGAGAGTTTAATAATGAGATGACGTTTGCCACTAGATTCAAGTCTTGAGATTCAAAAATAACCTTATTGGGCAGGGAATCAATCAACAACGAATCTACCAAGTCTGGAATCACAAAGCCACCAGGCTCTTGGTACACACGGCTTGCAAAGGGATATTTGAGCTGTAACTTAGAGGCAAAATCAGCGTTGAGTGTATCTGAAATAATCATAACATTCTGGGTGGTGTCAATGACCTGATCCAGATAGTCCATCATTTTTGAACGCATTTTAGACATTACACTTACCGATTGAAATACATTGGGACGCTTTTTAACAGCCTTAGAAGACAGGGGAGCAATCATTGGAATTGACTGCAATTCTTCCAGTTGTGCCGCTACATTAAAGTTTCCAGGAATAAGCGGCCCAATAACGACACTGGTACCCTCCCATTGATGGTTGGCTGTCACAGATTGAATTACAGCTTTATCATTTTGCGAATCAAAGACGATTAATTTGGTGGTAACTCCCAAAGAATCTGCTTTTGCTATCGCCATTTCCATACCCATGTAAAAATCCAAAGCGATGGTATGAATGTTACGTTTCTTTAATAATTTATCCGTTTTCTCAATTGAATCAAATTCGATTGCAGCCGTTTTGAAGGGTAAAAAAGCTGCAATTTGCAAATATGTATTGGTCAAAAGGGAATCTTCTAACCGCACTTTTTCAATCAAAAGGTCGTCCTCAATTCTTAAATCTCCAGTCTTTTGCAACGGAATTTTCAATATCATTCCTTGCTGAAGACTAGTAGTTGTTAACGTTGGATTCAGCATTATTAAATCAGCTTCTGTAACCCCTAACTTCTTTTCAATACGATAAAATCCTTCTTTGGGTTTTACTTTATAATAATTGAATTCCTCTTCCAAGGCTTTGGTTTCGCTTTCAAGGCGCTTGGGCACAACAACTTCTTGCCCTACTTTCAAACCATCTGTTATTTGCGGATTGAGGGTTTCCAATTCCTGAATGGTCACACCATAGCGATAGGCTAAACGCCATTTTGTTTCTTTGGGTTGAACCAAATACTTTTCAAGCCCTTCATTTAATGCAACTGCTTTTGGAACCTCAACAATTGGATAAACCGGTATTTTTAATTGCATTTTTTTCTTCAGCCCAATTTTTTCCACCAAAGGATTGAATTCTAGAATTTGATCTACATTAATGTTATAAATTCGAGCAAGACCGTAAAGGGTCTCCTTCTTTTTTACCTTGTGGGTTATAAAACGTTCAGGCGCTTCTTGCCCATAAAGGCTTGTAAAAAAAAAGAATCCAATAAAAAATAAAACTGCTCTCATATATTATGTAATATCAACAATTATTCCCATTCAATGGTTGCAGGTGGTTTAGAGCTAATATCGTACACTACACGATTAACTCCTTTGACTTTATTGATTATATCGTTTGAGGTTTTTTGAAGGAATTCATACGGAAGGTTTACCCAGTCGGCTGTCATTCCATCGGTAGAAGTTACTGCTCGAAGGGCGACACATTTTTCATAGGTTCGCTCATCCCCCATTACACCAACACTATTTACAGGCAATAAAATAGCACCTGCTTGCCATACGGAATCGTATAAGCCTGCATCGCGAAGACCCTGAATAAAAATAGCATCAACCTCTTGGAGCATGGCCACTTTTTCAAGGGTGATATCTCCCAAAATTCGAATCGCCAAACCTGGACCAGGAAAAGGATGACGTCCCAATAATGCTGGATCAATCCCTAAACTTTTACCGACACGTCTAACTTCATCTTTGAACAACATACGTAATGGCTCAACAATTTTGAGCTTCATATAATCGGGTAACCCCCCAACGTTGTGATGAGATTTAATGGTGGCTGAAGGTCCGTTGACAGAAATCGATTCGATCACATCTGGATAGATTGTCCCTTGGGCAAGCCAAGTTGCGCCCTCAATCTCTTTGGACTCGTCATCAAATACATCGATAAAAGCATTCCCAATGGCCTTTCGTTTTTGTTCAGGATCAGAGAGTCCCGCTAACTTTGTCATGAAGTGCGCAGTTGCATCGACTCCTTTCACATTAAGTCCCATGCCTTTGTATTGATCTAAAACACTCGAAAATTCATTCTTGCGCAACAACCCATTATTCACAAATATACAGGTGAGCTGATCGCCAATGGCTTGATGCAACAGCACCGCTGCCACGGTAGAATCTACTCCTCCTGAAAGACCGAGAATGACTTTCTTTTCGCCAATTTGTTTTCGAAGGTTCTCAAGAGTCATGGAAACAAAAGAATCGGGTGTCCAATCTTGTTTGACTCCAGCAATGTTAACTAGGAAGTTATCTAACAGTTGCTTTCCATCGGTAGAATGGTATACTTCGGGATGAAATTGGATGGCAAAAGTATCTTCACCTTCAATACGAAATGCCGCATTATGTACATCATTTGTACTGGCCAAACGCACACCCTTGATGGGCAATTCTTTGATAGTATCACTGTGGCTCATCCATACCTGACTTCCAGTAGTTATCCCTGAAAACAGGGCTTCATTTGGTGTGATTTCAGAAAGCTTAGCTCTCCCATATTCACGCGTTGCAGACGGACTAACCTTTCCTCCTGAAAAATGCGCCAAATATTGTGCACCATAGCACACGGCAAGCAATGGTTTTTTACCCCTTATCTCATTCAACTCTGGATGAGGAGCATCTTCACCTCGAACCGAGAAAGGTGAGCCAGATAATATTACTGCCTTAAAAGGACTGATGTCTTTTGGCGTGTTATTATAGGGGTGAATTTCACAGTAAATGAATAGCTCACGAACGCGTCGGGCAATTAGCTGGGTATATTGGGATCCAAAATCAAGGATCAGTACTTTTTCTTCCATGCACAAAAATACAATTATTCGGCACGTGAGAAAAAAGAGAAATGAAAGATTTTCAACAATTGTTAAGGAAGCTCAATCCACGAAAATTCCAATTCTAAAGGATCCAATGATTTGGATATCAACGGAAGAATCTCTTCTCCATATTCAAGATAGAATTGAAAGAAATTATTGTGTCGCTCTTGGAGGGATTCTCCCGGAAAAATAGTTTCATGCAATTCACTTAATCGCCCCACTTGATCAACCAGCTTTCGCTTCTGGGCTTGCAACAAACGCTTCTCGAGCGCATCGATCCCGTTGAATTGCTTTTGTTTTTGGGCAGCCACTGTTCCAGCAAAAGAGGCATCGGTACTGTTGACCAAACTTTCTAAATGCGTGAATTGCTCTTGTAATTTTTCTTTAAAAGGCTGTAGATCCAAATCAATGTTACTTATTTGACGGATTTTTTTATTGATCAAAGCTGTGCGCTTGAGAAAAAAATCTTGTTTATCAAGATCAAGTTTAACTATTTTCTTTGCAGTTTTTCCAGCAACCAAAACCGCAGAATTACGCAATAGAAGAATGGGAAATGGAACCTTTTGCGATTGGAAAAAACCCTTTAACTGCAACCAATAGGCAATTTCACCACCACCTCCAATATAACAGAGGTTGGGTAATATTACTTCCTGGTACAAAGGCCGCATGAGCACATTGGGAGAGAAACGCTCTGGGTGTGTCTCGATTTCCTCTTGCATACTGGCTTCAGAAAAGACGATTTTTGAATCGACTGTCGCATAGCCTTCTGTTGTTCTCACAATACGTTCGCGTATATCATCCGTGAGATAAAAAAGATTTATCTCTCTTGGATTTACCTGTGGAATGTACTGATCTGAATAATCATTCTGTAAAGCATCAATAGAGGCTAACACCGTTTTCTCACATTGACTCTCTTTTAATTCAGTACGAACATAAGGAATGAATAGTTTTTTTAAATCGGGTGTGTCAGCATCCAAAATAACCAATCCCGAGGATGAGAATAATTGATGAACTAAACGCTGTGTAGCTTCTGCCAAGCTAGCAGAAGAACGGTAACTTGCCGCTATCAACTCTTTGAGCTTATTTGCTGCGCTATTTGTTCCTATCGAGCCTTCGAATAAATCCAATAATGATGAAAGATTGTCGACTGGCAAACGCCCTACAGCTCCCTTGCTCTCATAACTCCATTTTATTTTTTTTCCGTTAAAATTAAAAAAGGATATTTCCTCAAAATCGTGGTCCTCTGTTGCCATCCAATAGATCGGCACAAAGTTATTATTGGGGTATCTCGCCTTCAATTGTTTGCAGAGGTTGATGGTCGAAACAATCTTAAACACAAAATACAAGGGCCCTGTAAATAAATTCAATTGATGTCCGGTGGTAATTGTAAACGTTTTCTTGTCTTGAAGCAATCTAATATTGGCCGATACTTCATCGGACAAAGGTAAATTAGCGTATTGCGTCTCAATTGCTTTTACCAATTCAGTTCGAGTGGCTTCAGTGTAGTGCGCCTCTTTCTCTTCGAGCTGTGCAGCAAAAGTTTCTATAGAAGGATGTCGAGCAATCATTGCCTCTAGGGCAGGATGCTGCTCAATCAAGTCACATATTAAGGTTGAAAAATAACCTGTATCGCGATAAGGAATACTTGACATTGACATAGCAACTGTTTAGTCTGCTAAAGATATTCCTTCTCTTGTGAATAAAAAAGATATCTAATAAATTATATATTTACAAACGATAAAAAAAACATGAAAAAAATCTTTCTTTCGCTGTTCAGTTTATTACTTGTATTAAGCGGCAATGCTCAACTAAAATCACCTTCAGATTTCTTAGGCTATGAGCTAGGAACTCAGTTCACCCGCCATCATCAAGTCATTGATTATGTCAATCATGTAGCAGAAAATTCTGATTTTGTGCAAACAGCTTCCTATGGGAAAACCAATGAAGGAAGAACTTTACAGTTGGTTTACTTATCCTCTCCTGAAAATCTTGCGCAACTAGAAAGCCTACGCAAAGATCATTTACGATCCATTGGCTATGAGCAAGGAGCAAAAGAAACAACAAAAGAATACAGTATTATTTGGCTGAGTTATAATGTTCACGGGAATGAATCTACCAGTACAGAAGCGGCGCTTAAAACTTTGCACACTCTTGTGACAGAAAAGCAAGATTGGTTAAAGAATCTAATCGTGATCATGGATCCCTGTATCAATCCTGACGGGCGAGATCGTTATGTTAATTGGTACAACCAAGTAAAAAGTACTCCTTTTGATAGCTCACCCCTAGCCAACGAACATTTTGAAGATTGGCCTGGCGGGAGATACAACCACTATTATTTTGACCTAAACCGTGACTGGGCATGGTTGAGTCAGAAAGAATCGCAACAACGTCTACCCATCTATTTGGCTTGGATGCCACAAATTCATGTTGATTTCCATGAGCAAGGGGTCGATAGTCCATATTATTTTGCACCAGCAGTAGAACCCTATCATGAGGTAATTACTGATTTCCAACGTGATTTTCAGGCTACCATTGCTAAAAATCACAGCCGCTATTTTGACAAAGAAGGCTGGTTGTATTTTACTGATGAAGTTTTTGACCTGCTCTACCCAGGTTATGGAGACACCTATCCCATGTTTAATGGCGCCATTGGAATGACCTATGAACAAGGAGGAAGCGGACGTGCCGGATTAAGTATTTGTAACAGTGTTGGCGATTTACTTAGTCTGAAAGACCGGATTGCGCATCATTACACTAGTGGTCTTTCAACGGTTGAAGTAGCGCACAATAATGTCATACGTTTGAACAAAGAATTCAGCGCCTATCATGCCGATAATAAAGGAAAATATGCCACCTATGCCCTTGAAGGCCCAACGGATAAAATGGATGCCTTGAAGCGTTTACTCGATGCGCATCAAATTCCCTTAAAGCAATTGGCACAAACCACCAACATCAAAGGAATTGACTTTACTACGCAAAAAACCAAAACTAGTTCTTTTGGCACTGAAGCAATTGTATTAAATGGCAACGGCAAGAAGAGCAGATTGATTCAAGCCTTGTTCGAGCCACAAACCCACTTTTCTGATTCTTTGACGTACGATATCACCTCATGGGCATTGCCTTATGCATACGGGTTAAAAGCTGTCGCCAGTAACCAAACCGTAAAAACAAAACCCCTTGCAATTTCTTCAGAACAACCCGCAATCGAAAAGAATGCATACGCCTATGCTTCAGAACGTAAAAGCATTCAAGATGGTGAGTATTTAGCCGCCTTGATCAAAGCTGGACTTCGTGTTTCCTACAATGAAGTTCCACTAACTAACGGTGGAAAGCGATGGGATATGGGGTCCGTATTTGTCTTAAAAACACAAAATAAGCATGTCGCTAATTTGGGAGAAATGGTCGCTAAAATTGCCAAAGAAACCGGCCAAGAAGTAAGTTCACTCAGTTCTGGATTATCCGATCAGGGTCCAGATCTAGGGTCCAATCAGTTGAACTTTATTGCAAACAAGACCATTGGTCTTTTAAAAAGTGATAGTGCGATACCCCAGGGCTATGGCGAAGTATGGCATTTTTTCGAACAACAGCTCAACTACCCCATTGTTCAAATGAGCGATGAGCGTCTTAATGCACGATTCTTATCCAAGTTAGATGTATTGATAATACCACCTGGATACTATTCAAACCTTTTTGACACTGAAGGGGAAAACGCCTTGAGTCAATGGGTAAAAGCTGGCGGAAGAGTAATTGCACTAGGTAGTGCACTAAACGCTTTCACCAAAAATAATCTATTTAGCTTGGAACTCAAAAAAGGCACCGATGAGGACGCCGAAGACATTGCATTTGGCGATCAAGAACGCGAAAGCATCCGCTCGGTCATCTACGGAAGTATTTATAAAGCGAATGTAGATTCAAGCCATCCGCTTGCAGCTGGATATTCTTCCAACTACTTTACACTCAAAACAAGTGCTGCTGCCTATACGATGTTGGAAGACAACGGAACGGCTGCCTATCTATCAAAAGCTGTACAGCCAGTCGCAGGATTTAGTGGTGACAAGGCAATCGGATTACAAAGTGAATCTTTATTGTTTGGTACAGAACGTGTTGGTAGAGGGTCTGTTGTTTATTTTGTTGACAACCCACTGTACCGAAGTTTTTGGGAGAATGGGAAATTATGGCTGGTCAATGCCCTTTTCATGTAATCCATGGCATACAATTTGTATTGTAAGAAAATTAAACTGTTTAGCATGAAATCATATTCTCTTTCGCTTGTTTATTTGTTCTTATTTAGTCTGCTTTTTTCGGGCTGTAACTTATTTAAAGATGAAGTTATTAATGACAGTGACTTAGTTGATGTCACTTACTTTGTACCCGTCTACGAAACCACTTCTCAACTTGCGCAAAAAGTGAGCGTTGCTCCTCCCAAAGACTATGCACAGGCTGGGAAAATTGTCACCTACCAACAGTACATCTTTATCAATAAGCCCCTAGAAGGCATTCATGTGGTAGACAATAGCGATCCAGCAAATCCGCTAAACTTGCATTTTATTTCTATCCCAGGATCATTGGACATGAGCATTATCGACAACCATTTGTACAGCGATATGTTTTCTGCTTTGGTAGTCTTTGATATCAGTACCATTACACAACCCGAATTAATTGAAGAATTCACTGTTGAAGAAGTGTTCTACTACAATCCATATGTGACGCTGGAAACGACTATCAATACAGTAGACAGTAGAGAATACACCCGCTATGACCCCATAGATAGTAGTTTAGGTATCGTAACGGCATGGCGCAGTGAAATACGGAAAGAACCTCTCAAAGAAATACAACTCCGTTATCTAGCGCTTGAAAGCACTGATGCGATCAATACTACTGCAGCAGGCGACCAAAGTTTCGGGGAAGTTTCTACAGCAGGTTCGATGACCCGTTTTTTGCCAATTGATCGTTATTTATACACCATAAATTCCAATGAACTGGTTCTATTTTCTATTGGAGATAATTACCTTCCTTCACGTTTTGCACGTTTGGACACCAGCACTCAAGCTGAAACACTTTTCCAACGCAACGAAATACTTTTTGTGGGGTCTACGACGGGTATGCTAATGTATGATGTTTCAACGCCAAGCAATCCGGAATACATCAATAGTATTGAACATTTTAGAAGTTGTGATCCTGTAGTAGCAGACGCCAACTATGCTTATGTCACCTTGCGCGGAGGAACGAATTGCTTTACTGAAACAAACGAATTACAAATCATTGATATCCGTGATCCGCAAAACCTAGAAGTCGTTTCAAGACAAGTACTTTTTAATCCACATGGCCTAACCATTTACCAAGATCATTTGCTTGTTTGTGATGGCAGTGCAGGGCTAAAAATATTTAATGTTACTGATCGAGAAAACCCAGAAATAGTCAACACCGAGGCCATCCCTTTTGCTTATGACATCATCGTGGACTTCCCCTCGGCCATTCTTGTGGGTGAAGGAGTGATTTACCAATACGATTTAAGTGAACTTCCAGCCATTACCAAAACAGCTGAACTAAAACTAGCTAGGAAGCAATAGGCTCGGCATATAAATCGAAATCTGCCGCTTCTGTGATGGTTAGATTAACATATTCTCCCTGTTTTAGGTAGAATTTAGTTGCATCAACCAACACCTCATTATCGACATCAGGAGAATCCATTTCTGTTCTTCCCACGAAGTAATTTCCTTCTTTACGATCAATAATACAACGGTAAGTTTGGCCCACTTTTGCGTGGTTTAATTCCCATGAAATTTGTGATTGAACCTCCATTATATCGGCAGAACGTCGTTGTTTTTCCTCTTCAGGGACATCGTCTTCTAACTGATGTGCATGGGTGTTTTCTTCATGTGAATAGATAAAACAACCTAGACGTTCGAAGCGCATTTCTTTGACCCAAGCTTTGAGCTCTTCAAAATCAGCTGCTGTTTCACCGGGATAACCTACGATTAAGCTTGTACGCAGGGTAATTCCTGGAACAGCAGCACGGAAATCTTCCAACAAAGCTGTTGTTTTTGCTTTTGTCGTTCCTCTTCGCATGGATTTTAAAATCGAATCACTAATGTGCTGTAACGGAATATCTAAATAATTACACACCTTGGGTTCTCTTTTCATCACCTCAAGTACATCCATTGGAAAACCAGTTGGAAAAGCATAATGCATTCTGATCCACTCAATTCCTTCCACCTTAACCAAGGCTTCGAGTAATTCAGCAAGATTGCGTTTCTTATAAATGTCTAAACCGTAATAGGTAAGGTCTTGTGCTATTAAGATAAGCTCTTTCACGCCATCCTTGGCAAGAGACTCAGCTTGTTTTACCAGATTTTCTATGGGAGTAGAACGGTGTTTTCCACGCATTAATGGAATAGCACAAAAAGAACAGGGACGATCACAGCCTTCAGAAATTTTAAAGTAAGCATAGTTTTTTGGGGTGGTTGTAATGCGTTCGCCCAACAATTCGTGTTTATAGTCTGCCTCTAAAGCCTTAAGCAACTGAGGCAATTCACTCGTGCCAAAATATTCATCAACTTGCGGAATCTCTTCTTGAAGGTCTGGTTTGTAGCGCTCGCTCAGGCAACCCGTAACAAAAACCTTATCGATTTCTCCAGCTTCTTTGCGTTTGATATTATCCAAAATAGTGTTGACCGACTCCTCTTTGGCATTGTCGATAAATCCACAGGTGTTGATCACAACAATATTCCCTTCTTTTTCGTGGACAACATCCTTTCCACTGGCTTGGAGTTGACCCATAAGGACTTCCGAATCATAAATGTTTTTTGAACAGCCAAGGGTTATGACGTTGATCGTATTTTGTTTGGTGCTTTTTGTTCGCATATTAGTTTAAAATACGGTTGAGAAATTCGAGTGTTGCTTCTTTTACTTCCCCATGATTGTCGGTAACCAGTGCAGACCCAATTTCATGAGCGCCTGCATTAGGAAAAGCTTTTTCTTCTTTCAAGTTTGGGGCTGTTCCCAGTTCTTGAAACATTTGACGCATTGCAGCTACCGAAACTGTAGGATCTTGTTCAGCTTCATTCTTATAATAAAACCCTGAAAATACAGGCACTGTAATCTTGTTAAAAGTTGCTGGAATCATTGCAGTTTCTAATAATTTCTGCATTTGCAAAGGAGCTTCTAGTCGATATTTAGTCGTCCAATATTGTTTCTTATCGTCAGATGGGTTTTGAATCGTATGGTAAAGACTGCCTTCCACCTGTCTAATGATTTGCAGACCCCAAGGTAGAGTAGCCACGAAATCTAAGGGGTGATTGATACGAATATTTGGCGCATAGAGAACTAAAGCTGCTAGTTCTGGGTGTTCTGCAGCCAATGCAAGTGCAAGTGTACAGCCTGTGGAAGTCCCAATTAGGATGACTTTCTCCCCTAAAATTTTCCCAACAGCCAGAGCTTCACGGGCGGTATCCAAAGAACCTTCCCCGGTGTATTCGAGTAAATTCTCTTCACCGTCCAAACCGTGTGCCAGTAAACGTGGCAAATAGATATTTGCACCCAGTGCTGCAGCTACCTGTTCATGCACCGGAGCGCCGTCTTCTGCACTTCCTGAAAAACCGTGCAAGTACACGATGGCATATTCAGTTTTTTGCGGTATTGAATCAGCAAAAACTAGTTTAGACTCATTGTCTGCTTTTATTGTGGTAAAGGCCGCTTCCTTTTGGGCAATCCATTCTGTCAAACCTTCCAATGGAATGTCAATTTCGGGTAATGGCTTAGTGACCACAGGAGCATCTACCTTTGGCCCCATAAAAAAAGTTAAAACAACTACAGCAATTGCGCCAACCAATGTTTTTAAAACAGTCTTCATAGATAATTTAGTTAAAAAAGGAGTGAACAAAAGCACTACTGTCAAAGATTTTTAGGTCTTCAATACCTTCTCCTACGCCAATAAATTTGACAGGAATGTTAAACTGATCTGAAATCCCCATAACAACACCTCCTTTTGCGGTACCGTCTAACTTGGTAATGGCCAATGCAGAAACTTCGGTTGCAGCAGTAAACTGCTTCGCTTGTTCAAAAGCATTTTGTCCAGTAGAACCATCCAATACGAGAAGTACTTCATGTGGAGCATCTGGAACAATTTTGTCCATGACACGCTTGACCTTGGTCAGCTCATTCATCAAATTTACCTTATTGTGCAATCTTCCAGCCGTGTCGATCAAAACAATATCTGCATTTTGACTTACTGCAGATTGAATCGTATCAAAGGCTACAGAGGCAGGGTCACTTCCCATTTCTTGACGCACCAAAGCGACGCCAGAACGATCTGCCCAAACTTGCAATTGGTCAATCGCTCCTGCCCTAAAGGTATCGGCAGCACCTAAAATAACTTTCTTTCCCGCTTGGGTAAATTGATGAGACAATTTCCCGATGGTAGTCGTTTTCCCAACACCATTCACTCCAACAACCATAATCACATGCGGTTTATTGGAGAAGTTCTGGGAAAAAGAAAAAGCGGTTTCGGTTTCTTGCGCAGATAATATTGCCTGAATCTCATCTTGTAAAATGACTTTTAATTCTTGCGTTCCTAGATATTTATCTTTAGCGACACGGGCTTCTATAGCATCGATAATTTTAAGGGTGGTGGGTACGCCAACATCAGCTGTAATTAGTACTTCTTCAAGATCGTCTAATACTGCAACATCAACTTCTGATCGTCCAGCAATAGCCGTTCCAAGTTTAGAAAAGAAAGATTTCTTGGTCGCTTCCAAGCCTTTGTTTAGTTGCGGATCTTCTCCAGAAAATAGTTTGCCTAATATGCTCATATTGTTGTAAAAAAAAAGCTACTGTAAAAGTAGCTTTTCTAAAGTAAAATCTAAAATAGATTTAATGTTTACTCAACCAATCGTTAATTTGATCTGGTCCAGTGATGGTTTCAACAAAAGAATATGACTTGGCATCTCCTTTTTTTACCATCTTAATTACTTTGGTTAGACGTTTTGAACCTGTTTGTAAGGTTGCTACTGATTTCTTTGCCATAACTATTTAATTTCTTTGTGAACAGTCATTTTTTTTAAGATCGCGTTGAATTTTTTAATTTCCAAACGATCTGGAGTGTTCTTTTTATTTTTGGTTGTAATGTAACGTGACGTACCTGGTCTTCCAGAAGCTTTATGTTCTGTACATTCCAAAATCACCTGAACGCGGTTTCCTCTCTTTGCCATGGTCTAATATTATAATGCCTCTTGTGCTTTAGCTTCTTTCAAAACAGCTGCAATTCCTTTGCGGTTAATTGTTTTCAAAACAGAAGTAGAAATTTTTAGGGTAACCCACTTATCTTCTTCTGGAATGAAGAAACGCTTTTTGATCAAGTTGACCTCGAAACGACGCTTAGTTTTGTTCATCGCTTTGGAAACATTGTTTCCAAATTGAGCACGCTTTCCACTAATTTCACAAACTCTAGACATAATCGTTATTTTAACTGTTGTTCTAAACAGGATGCAAATTTACTTTTTTTTGTTGATTTAAAAAACACTTTGTTTAAATTATTTGAATAAATAATGGATTCAATCCAAACGGCTGTGAATGCCTGGAAGGGATTCTAAAAAAGCTTCAGGACAAGCTTTTAAATAGTAATTCAAAAACCTTATTCACAGCCTTTTGTATTACACGCTCACGACTCTTACCAAAACTAAATTCCTCTGCATATACACCGCTTGGCGAAGCAATGGCAATACAGACTGTCCCTACCTCAACGGCTTCATCGCCTTTGCTGGGGCCAGCATTTCCTGTGGTAGCAACAGCATGAGTCGAACCATATTTCTGTTTCGCTCCCATGGCCATGGCTTCTGCCACCTCAACACTAACTACTCCCTTCTGTTCAATTAAACTGGCGGGTACATCCAAAAGATCGACTTTACTTTGGGCGTGATACACTACTGCCCCTCCTTTAAAATAGCCAGAAGCACCAGGGATTTTAGTTATCCTAGCCGCGATTTCTCCGCCGGTACAACTTTCCGCTAATGCTAAGGTAAAGCCTTCAGAGATTGACTTTTTTTGAATTTGTTCTTCCACAGATGCTTCTTCCTCAAAGCCCATAAAAATATCTTCAATTTGAGGCAACAAACTGGCGACCTGTTCCTCTATGCGTGCTGTAATGACGTCAAGATCTGGTCCTTTTCCAGAAAGGCGTAAGCGTACGCGACCAATATTGGGTAAATAAGCTAGCTTTATGTCAACCGGTAAATTGTTTTCCCAATCCTCTATACGTTCTGCAATGACACTCTCTCCTAAACCGTAAGTCAACACAGTTTTATGAATGATATACGGACGGGTATAGTGCTGCTGAAGTGCAGGAATCACCTCATTACTGATAAGGGCTTTCATTTCAAAAGGAACTCCGGGAAGAGATATCACTACCCGATCTTCCACTTCAAACAACATTCCAGAGGCAGTACCCATTTTATTTTCCAAGACCTTTGCCTTTGAAGGCAACAAGGCCTGTTTTCTGTTCTCGTCGTTGATGGGTGTAGGAACATATTTTTTGAACATTACCTCAATACGCTCAAGAACTTCCTCATTTTTCACCAATACATCATCAAAGTAAGTACAGAGGGTATGCTTCGTAAGATCATCTTTTGTAGGACCTAATCCTCCTGTCAAAATAATGACTTGTGCACGCTGTTGGGCATCATCTAAACACTTGACAATGGCTTCTTTTTTATCAGAAATAGAGGTGATTTGAACTACTTCTATTCCAATTTTATTCAATTCTTTGGCAATAAATACGGCATTGGTATTTACAATTTGGCCGATGAGGATTTCATCGCCAATACTGACAATTTCTGCTAACATTATTTGACTTTTATAGAAAATAGTTCCTTTCCTTCTAGGGTTCCAACTAAGGTGTCGTTTATGGCGACTGGGCCCACACCTGCTGGAGTTCCCGTAAAAAGTATATCACCTATTTTTAAGGTGAAAAATTGTGAAACATAGGCGATTAACTCATCTATCTTCCACAGCATGAGACTGGACGATCCCGACTGAACAGTTTCACCATTCTTGGTTAAGCTGAAAGTCAAATCATCCACATGGGGTAAACTGTCTTTTGGAAGCCATTTCCCCACTACAGCAGCTCCATCAAAACCCTTGGCTTTTTCCCAAGGCAAACCTTTGGCTTTTAGTTTAGCTTGAAGATCGCGCGCAGTGAAGTCGATTCCAAGACCTATTTGGTCGTAATATTTATGGGCAAACTTGGGCTGAATATGTTTCCCTATTCGATTTATTTTGACCAAAACTTCCACTTCATGATGAACATCTTGCGAAAATTCGGGTATAAAAAAAGGCTGCCCTTTGAGGAGTATGGAAGTGTCGGGTTTTAAAAACACAACTGGATCAGTAGGCTTTTCATTTTTCAACTCTTTAATGTGATCGGTATAGTTTCGACCAATGCAAATAATTTTCATCTATTTTCCACTATTGAGTTTCTGCAATCTTAGGGCGGTTAGTATTTTCTTGGTGTAAAGGGGGAAATCCGCATTGACTAACCAGCCAAAATAACCCGGTTCTTTTTCAAGTATCTCGTCAACCGTTTTCCCTTTGTGCTTTCCAAAAGAGAAAGTGGGCACATTATCTTTGTTATACACAATGAAACCAGCAACATCTACAGTGCGTTTATGGGAAGAGAACTCACTTAAAAAAGCGGTCGTATTTTCCAACTCTTCATAACGGTCAAGCTGTGCCAGTAGAACGTCGCAGGTTGCCTCTGTGTCGGCCATGGCCGAATGAGCATTGATCAATTCTTTATCACAGTAAAACTTGAGGGCAGCACCAAGGGTTCTTTTCTCCATTTTATGGAAAATGGTTTGTACGTCGACCGTCTTGTGGCGGGTGAGATCAAAATCGACTTCAGCACGCATAAATTCTTCTGCCAGCAAGGGAATATCAAAACGATCAGAGTTAAAACCCGCAAGATCACAGTCTTTGATATAGGCATGAATTTCGCTGGCCAATTGTTTAAAAACCGGTGCATTGACAACCTTATCATCGGTAATACCATGTACGTCTGAGGCGCCCTTAGGAATAGGCATACCTGGATTGACCAACCAGGTTTTTCCTTCTCGGTTTCCGTTAGGGAGTAGTTTGAGAATGGCAATTTCAACAATGCGATCTGAAACCACATTTACTCCAGTTGTTTCAAGATCAAAAAAGCAAAGTGATCGGTGAAGTTCTAGTCCCATAGTTAGTATTTAAAATGTTATTGATGTGTCCCATTGCTCAAGATAGTTGGCAACAGCTTTCACAAACTGACCTCCCATTGCACCGTTAATGATACGATGATCATAACTGTGCGATAAAATCATTTTTCTTCGGATTCCAACAAAATCGCCATCAGCAGTTTCGATGACAGCTGGCATCTTACGAATAACCCCAAGGGCTATGATCCCGACTTGTGGCTGATTGATGATGGGTGTTCCTGTTATAGACCCAAAGTTACCAATATTGGTTACGGTATATGTTCCTCCTTGCACTTCTTCGGGTTGCAATTGATTGAGGCGGGCACGATTGGACAAATCGTTTACCGCCTTGGCCAAACCGACCAAGTTTAAATGGTCTGCCTTCTTAATGACCGGAACAATTAAGTTTCCATCGCCCAAGGCAGTGGCCATGCCAATATTGATGTTGCGTTTTTGTATTATTTGGTCTCCATTGACCGAACTATTCAACAACGGAAATTCTTTCAATGCATGTATGATGGCTGAAATAAAAATGGGTGTAAAAGTTAACTTCTCCCCTTCTCTAGCCTGAAATTGTCCTTTCGTCTTCTCACGCCAATCCCATAAATCTGTTACATCAGCTTCGACATAGGATTGAACATGTACAGAAGTATTCTTACTTTCTGTCATGTGATTGGAGATGAGTTTCCCCATGCGGCTCATTTCGATAATTTGGTCTTCTCCAGATACGATTGGAGGAGGTGGCGACTTGGATGCTTGTTGAGCAGAAATAAGCACATCTTTATTTGTAGATATAGCCGTTTTATCTCTATCTTCTAAATAGGCAAAAATATCTTTTTTGGTTACCCGATTACTTTCTCCATTCCCTGGAATAGTTTCAAGCTCTTCTGCAGAAATACCTTCAGCTGCAGCAATATTTCGCACCAAAGGAGAGTAAAAACGTGTCGAATCTTGGTTTTTAGGTAACGGTAAATCCGTTGGTTCAGCCGGAGCAATGGGTGCCTCTACCATTTCAATGATTTCTTGAGGCAGCGGCGGCATTTCCTGCTCTTGCTCAGCGGTCACTTGCAGCGGAACAACTTCTTCAACTGTGTTTTCAATAGCGGCTGATTCAATAACGGCAATAACATCACCGACTTGAATAACATCGTTGACATTAAATCGCTTTTCAACAAGTGTACCTGCAACATCAGACGGAACGTCAGAATCTACTTTGTCGGTGGCCACTTCCAAAACTGAATCATCAATTTCAATGGTGTCGCCAACTTCTTTTAACCAAGCGGTTAAAGTAGCTTCGGTTACACTCTCCCCCATTGAGGGTAGTTTAAGCATAAATTTTCCCATGTGACATCTACATTTTAAGGCGATACAAAGGTACCAAAATTCTACTAGACTTTGCCTTTCTTAGGAAAGAGAGTCCTCATAAGGCACACGCTTGAGTATACTTCTCCCTAAGGTTACCTCATCGGTGTATTCTAGCTCATCGCCCACGGGGATTCCCCGAGCTATTGTTGAAATTTTCACCTCAAAAGAGTGAATTTGTTTGTTGATATAAAAAATGGTTGTGTCGCCTTCCATGGTGGCACTCAAGGCAAAAATAACTTCTTTGACCGTACCCAGTTTAACTTTCTCTACCAACGAATTGATGGTTAAATCGTGGGGGCCAACTCCGTCTATTGGAGAAATCACACCATTGAGGACATGGTATTTACCCTTGAATTGTCCTGTATTTTCAATGGCCATTACATCGCGGATATCTTCAACTACACACAATTGAGTGGCGTCTCGAGCAGGACTGGCACAAATTTCGCATAGTGCAACATCAGATAAGTTATGACACTGTTCGCAAAAAATAACTTCCGTCCGATAAGCGTCCAAGGCCTTGGTCATGGCGAGTGTTTGCTCTTTGGGCTGTTTCAATAAATGCAACACCATGCGCAATGCAGTACGCTTTCCAATACCGGGTAATTGCGCCATTTCATTTACGGCCTGTTCCAATAATTTTGAGGAGAATTCCATGAGGTCAAATTTACAAATTCTCGATTGATTTTTCTTTTATACCTTTATAAAATATGATTACACCTAGCTTTATTCTCGCCCTCATTATTGGCTACTTTTTGATCTTGATTGCTATCTCCTATTTCACAGGGAAAGAAGACACCAATGCAGGTTTTTTTACCGCCAATAGAAATGCACCTTGGTATGTGGTTGCTTTTGGTATGGTAGGCGCCTCGCTTTCTGGTGTGACCTTCATTTCGGTTCCTGGCTGGGTCGACAGTTCTCAGTTCAACTATTTTCAAGTTGTCTTGGGCTATGGCGTGGGCTATTTTGTGGTGGCCTACGTGTTGCTTCCCATTTACTACACCAACAATGTAACCTCTATTTATGAATATTTAGCCAAGCGATTGGGACGAAATAGCCATAAAGCTGGAGCCTTTTTTTTCTTTATTTCACGCGTCTTGGGTGCAGCATTTCGTTTGTTCTTGGTTGCCATTGTTTTACAGCAATTTATTTTTGACGCCTGGAATGTACCTTTCGAGCTAACCGTTGTATTATCCATTACATTGATTTGGGTCTATACCCAAAAAGGTGGAATCAAAACCATACTATGGACCGACACCCTGCAAACAACCCTCATGATTGCAGCTGTATTTCTCTCCATTACCTATATCAACCAAGCCTTGGATTGGAGTTTTGTGGAGTTTATCCAATCATCAGAATTTGACCAATACAATACAGTCTTTGTTACAGACTCTCTGCTTGAACGTGGGTATTTTATCAAATCGTTCATTGGCGGAGCCTTTGTCACAATTTGTATGACAGGGCTAGATCAAGACATGATGCAAAAAAACTTGAGCTGTCGAAATTTAAAAGATGCGCAAAAAAACATGGTGGTTTTCAGCATTGTCTTGGTCATTGTCACCGGACTTTTCATGCTGTTGGGGGCATTACTTTACATCTATGCTAAAAAAGGAGGTATTGCCTTACCGATGATGGACGGAAAGCCGAAAACAGATTTACTGTTTCCTGAAATTGCCTTGAATGGAAAACTTGGCCTTGGTGTTGCTATTACGTTTATTTTAGGTTTAATTGCTGCAGCCTACAGTAGTGCAGACAGTGCACTTACCTCCTTGACCACCTCTTTTTGTATCGATTTTTTATCGCTTAAAGAACATTCTACCGAGCAACAAAAAAAGATTCGCAAGCAAACCCATATCGGCATGAGCGTCCTATTGATTTTAGTGGTTATAGCTTTCAAACACATCTTGGATCGAAATGTAATTGATGGTCTTTTAACGGTTGCTGGCTATACTTATGGCCCCCTTTTGGGCTTGTTCTCTTTCGGGATTTTCACTTCCTATCAAATACACGATAAAAAAGTGTGGATTGTGGTTTTCACCTCGGTACTCCTTACTAGTGTTGTTGGAAGCATTGATGCGTCCTACCTCGGTGGATATCAAATTGGTTATGAATTACTTCCGCTAAACGGGTTGTTCACTTTCCTTGGCTTAGTATTGATTCGTCGCAAGGAGAACTAAAGTACACGCTCGCTCTGCTTGGATTCCAATGGCTTGCAATAGAGACTCAAAAGCTGGGTTTTCTGTACCCGGATTGAATAATACACGTCTTGGTCGTAAGGAAATCACATAGTCAAAATAGGCTTCTTGACGGGCTGGCCCAAGATACAGCGTAACGGTATCTATACCTTCCCACGGTTGCTTTTCTGTTTCAATGGTATGACCCAAAACCTCTCCTGGGCGAAATCCCAAAGCAAGCAGTTCGTACTTATGTGCTGTTAATTTCTCGATGGCCTTGTAGGCATAACGTTCTGGATTGGTGGAGGCACCCAACACTAATGTTTTCATCCTACCAATGCATTAATGTGCTTCCCCAGGTAAAGCCACTACCAAAAGCAGCCAAGACAACTTTGTCACCTTCTTTAATTTTACCTTCTTCCCACGCTTCTGTTAGCGCAATTGGAATGGAAGCTGCAGTAGTGTTACCATAGCGCATGATGTTGTTGTATACTTGATCGTCGCGCAATTGGAATTTCTTTTGAATAAATTGAGAGATCCTAAGATTGGCTTGATGCGGCACAAACATGTCGATATCGCTTGCTGCCCAGTTGTTCTTTTGTAAACCTTCATTGATTACTTCAGAAAAACGCACCACAGCGTGTTTGAATACAGTTTGTCCATTCATGTAGGGATAGTAGCTCTCGTCCGTTGGATCATTTTCGGCAATAATTTCAGGAACCCATCGCATGGTACTTGGCCCAATAAGGGAAAGTTCTTCGGCATGCTGACCTTCAGAATATAGGTGAGAAGATAAAATACCTTTGTTTGGATCTTCTTCTCGGGTCAGCACTGCTGCTCCTGCTCCATCGCCAAAGATGACTGAAACACCGCGGCCACGTGTGGTAAAATCAAGTCCTCCGGAATGATTTTCAGCGCCAATGACCAACACATTTTTATACATCCCCGTCTTGATAAATTGATCTGCGGTTGACAAACCATAAATAAAACCAGAACACTGCATACGAATATCCATGGCTGGACAGGCTGGTATGCCCAATAATTTTTGCACCAATACTCCCGAACCAGGAAAATAATAATCTGGACTTAGGGTAGCAAACAGAATCATGTCAATATCCTCTGGCGCACGATTGGCACGTTCCAATGCAATTAAAGCGGCCTTGTTTCCCATGGTGGCTGGAGAATCTCCACTCCCTTTAACAATGTGACGTCTTTCTTTTATACCCGTTCTCTCGGTAATCCACTCGTCCGATGTGTCAATCAATTTAGAGAGGTCTTCGTTGGTTACTATATTATCAGGTAAGAATTTACCCATTCCGATTATTCGCGAATTGTACATAAAATGTAGTTAGATTATTTGGATGTGTGTAGCTAAAATAGGGAAAGAAAATTAAATATAGCACTTGTAGTTATCCACAACAATTTCTGCCTTTAGATCGTGCATCAAATTATATAATCCAAAGAAGGTTCTATTGATATAAAGAAAATGACGTGATCCTCTGTTTCCGTTTAACTTACGCAGGTATTCATCGTTGGCCAAACGGTCGCTGATCGATGCGATTTTACCCCAGAAGGTACTGTCGGAAAAATCAAAAGTTTCTCCGTGGAATGGAAAGGTGAAAATACTTAGCATGTCGTGAAAAAGCGCGACGATGTATTTTTTTGCCTCAGGAGAATCGTCATCTCGTAGGATTTCTAATTCGGTAATTTTCTCCGTAAAAAATTCGATATCGTTAATTGCCTTCGCATTCGAAAGCTCGAAATAGGGCACATAAAATTCATCTGGAATTTCTTTAATACAACCAAAATCGATAGCTATCAACTCGGCTTTATCAGTGATCAAGAAATTTCCCGGATGTGGGTCGGCGTGCACACTACGCAAAATATGCATTTGATACATATAGAAATCCCACAGTGTTTGTCCCAAACGATTGTTCTTTTCTTTGTCTGTATTGTTTTTGGTGTATTCTGATAAGTGAATACCTTCCATCCAATCCATAGTGAGTATTTTTTCACAGGAATAGTCTGCATAATAATTGGGGAACAACAAATTTGGAATCCCCGCACACTTTTCGCGTATGGATTCACTTTGAGCAAGCTCGAGGGTGTAATTGGTTTCCTCCATTAACTTCCCTTCAATTTCTTTGAAGAATTTCTCGGTGTCCTGCCCTTTAAGGTTAAACATACGAGAAGCAACGGGCTTGACCAATGCGAGGTCTGAACCTATGCTGTTTGCCACTCCAGGATATTGAATTTTAACGGCTAATTTTTTTCCATTCTTATTGGCCAAGTGCACTTGACCTATGCTGGCAGCATTCACCGATTCGGGCGCAAACGTATCAAAAATATCTTCTGGATATTCCCCAAAGTATTTTTTAAAGGTCTTTCGCACCAAGGGTCCTGACAAAGGCGGTACAGAAAACTGAGCCAAGCTGAAACGGTCTACATAGGCAGAAGGGAGTAAATTCTTCTCCATGCTCAACATCTGGGCTACCTTTAGAGCACTACCTTTTAAGGTTTTGAGGCCATCATAAATATCTTTGGCATTTTCTTGGTCAAGGTTTTCGCGGGCATTTTCTGGGTCAATGATTTTGTCCCCAATGTATTTGATATAGTTTCCACCAAGTTTAACCCCTGTAGACACTAGTTTGCTCGCACGTTCAATTTTCCCAGTTGGTATTCGATCTAATGTTTTCAATTATGCTTTTCCTGTTGTTTCTTTCCACAAAAATTTCCCCAAATCCAACAAGGTTTCTAAACGCGTGTTGTCAAAAACTTCAAATGCTACTGTGACAGATTTTTCGATCAAGGCGTCCGTTTTCTCAAAACTGGCCGAACTGTCGTTCATCCAAAATTTCATCAAGAGTAAGAGCTGTCCCCAAGTTGCTTCAGAAAATAATTCTGTAGGGTTCTGGGCTAAACGCGTTTTATCTTCATTTCCTTCTTCAATCAATTCTGCTGCAAAGGCCTTCACCGCTTTTCTCAATTGCTTCATCTGTCCCAAATTTTTCATGGGTTGCGCATTTTCATGCAAAGCAAATAACACATAACTACGGTTCAACAAAAGCACCTCAAAGAAGGTATAGAAGAACGTCAGTAAACGATCTTTTCTGCTAAGGCTGTCAAAATGCTCGTTTTTTGCCAACAAGGCGGATGCATTGTCATAAAATGCCTGCCAAACTGCATGCTTAACGGAATCTAAAGAAGCATAGGTGTTATAAAACTCTGTTTCGTCAATACTGTTTTCTTTGCAAAATTTATACACCGAAGTTGGAAAGGCTTCATGTTCAAGAGCATGTTGGGTATACGTACTTAGGATGTTTGTTTTCATCGTTTCGGTTTTCGTCGCCATTTTCATCAATATTTAGTAGTCAAAGATAGTCAATGTTTATTCTTTTTTAAAAATAATTAAACAAAAAATAAGTAAATAAAAATGTCAATTTGTCAGCATTCAAAACTTGGAATTGTTTTTGCCCTAGTAGAAATAAAAAAACACACACTATGTCTTCAGGTAAAATCAATGTTTCAGTAGAGAACATTTTCCCATTAATCAAAAAATTCTTGTATAGCGATCACGAAATATTTTTACGTGAACTGATCTCAAACGCAACAGACGCAACCCTAAAACTCAAACATCTCAGTAGTCTTGGCGAGGCCAAGGGAGACATTGGTTCGCCAATGATCGAAATCAAGGTAGATGCGAAAAAGAAAACCCTACATATAATTGATCAAGGGATTGGAATGACGTCTGACGAGGTGGAAAAATACATCAACCAAGTAGCATTTTCTGGTGCAGAAGAATTCTTGGAGCAATATAAAGACAGTGCTTCAGGCAGTGGAATTATCGGTCACTTTGGGCTTGGGTTCTATTCAGCCTTTATGGTAGCTGAGAAAGTAGAGATCATTACCAAGTCGTTTAAAGACGAAGCTGCTGTTCGCTGGGCCTGTGACGGATCGCCTGAATATACCCTAGAAGCAGACGAAAAGACAGAAAGAGGGACGGAAATCATTCTACACATCGATAAAGATTCTAAAGAATTCTTGAAAGAAAACCGTATCAAAGAGCTTCTGAATAAGTACAATAAATTCATGCCTGTGCCCATTAAATTTGGTACAAAAGAAGAAACACTTCCCTTAGCCGAAGATGCTGCAGAAGATGGCAAGGCAGAAACAATTACGGTTGATAACATCATCAATAACCCTTCTCCAGCATGGACCAAGCAACCCACAGAATTAGAAGAAAAGGATTACAATGATTTTTATCGTGAATTGTATCCCATGCAATTCGAAGAGCCTTTATTTAATATTCACCTGAATGTTGATTACCCTTTCAACCTAACCGGTATTTTATATTTCCCAAAATTGAACAATGACTTGAATTTGCAAAAAGACAAGATTCAGTTATACCAAAACCAAGTGTTTGTTACCGACAATGTAGAAGGGATTGTACCTGAGTTTTTAACCTTACTAAGAGGGGTTATTGACTCGCCAGATATTCCTTTGAATGTTTCGCGAAGTTATTTGCAGGCCGACGGAGCCGTAAAGAAAATAAGCAACTACATCACCCGGAAAGTGGGTGACAAACTCAATAGTCTTTTCAAGAAAGACCGTGCTGGATTCGAAGAAAAATGGAATGACATCAAGGTTGTTATTGAATACGGAATGTTGTCCGAAGACAAATTCTATGAAAAGGCAGAAAAATTTGCGCTTTATCCAACGTTAAACGGAGACTTCTTTACCATTGAAGAGTTAAAAGAAGCCACCAAAGACTTACAAACGGACAAAGACGATAAACTCGTAATTCTTTATGCATCTAATGTAGACGAACAACACGCCTATATTGAAGCGGCCAAAGAAAAAGGTTATCAAGTAATTTTGCTTGATTCTCCTATTGTATCGCACTTGATCCAAAAATTGGAAGCGTCGAATGAAAATGTTTCTTTTGCTCGTGTAGATGGAGACGCTATTGAAAACCTTATCAAAAAAGATGAGGCAACAGTTTCAAAGTTATCGGACGAAGAAAAAGAAAAATTACAACCCATCATTGAAGCAGTTGTTCCAAAGGAGAAATACACCGTCCAATTGGAAGCTTTGAGCAGCACACAATTACCTTTTGTGCTGACCCAACCTGAATTTATGCGTCGTATGAAAGAAATGCAACAGGCTGGCGGAAATGGAATGTTTGGAAATTTCCCAGAGATGTTTACCCTCGTTGTGAACACCAATCACCCCTTAATTGAACAAATTTTAAACACCAAGACGGAGAAGAAAAGAGAACGATTGATTCAACAAACTTTGGATTTAGCCCGTTTATCTCAAAATTTGCTCAAAGGCGAAGAATTGACAAAATTCATTCAGCGCAGTGTGGAACTCATAAAATAAGTAAAATTGGGGAATTAAACCTCCCCAATTTTGTTTAATCTTTGTAGAAAAGATACCTTTGCGATAATAACACAAAAAGTTATCCCATGATTGAATTTTTAATTTACCTGATCACGCTAATTCTTTCTTTATTTAGTTTTTTATAGAAAAACGAATAAACGCTTTACGAACCTATTATGTATCTTGGGGGTAAAAAGCATAAATGCTTGAATTATTCCCCGAAGACAAAACTGAATTTTCTCCATCAATTCCCGATGGTGAAGTTAACTATTGCTCCTCTTTTCTTTCTACAAATGAGGCTGATATACTATTTGCAAAACTTTTAGCAACCACTCCATGGCAAAGCGACAGCATAACTGTTTATGGTAAAACCTACAACCAACCACGGCTAACCTCCCTCCACGCGATAGATGAGACTCCTTACAGTTATTCAAATATCACCATGCAACCCAACCCGATGACCCCTGTATTAAGGGCCATTTTAAAGAAAATAGAAACATATAGTAAGCATTCTTTCAATGCCGTTTTATTGAATTTGTATCGCGATGGAAAAGACAGTAATGGCTGGCATGCTGACAATGAAAAAGAGTTGGGCAAAAACCCTGTCATTGCCTCCATTAGCCTTGGGCAAGAACGCTTTTTCCATTTAAAACACAGAACCATAAAAGAAGAACGTTTTAAACTAAAGCTCGCGCATGGAAGCCTTTTACTTATGTCTGGATCCCTTCAGCACCACTGGCTCCATCAAATCCCCAAAACAACACGTCCATTAGAGCCCCGCATTAACTTAACATTTCGCACATTGCAATGACAGTATTTTTTTTTATGTTTTTATAAAAATTTGGCTACAAAGCACTTAATTAAACTATTATTATTATGAAAAAAAATTATGTTCGTATTTGCGGCTTCATTGATACTAGCGAGCTGTTCATCGAACGATGATGATGTACCAAACCAACCACAAGAAACAGTTGAAGTATTTACTTTAGACGCTACTGGTAACGTAGCCGAACAAACAGCTGCTGAAGCCAAAAAAACAATTAATGGTTGTTGGAGTATTGGAAGTTCAGCGTCAAAAACATCAGCCAAAGGGCAGAACTGTAGTCTCAACTACATCGAATTCACCGACAGCATGTATGCCATTTCGATCCTCACCCCCGATGGAATAGAAGCTGCTTTTGGACAGTACACTATGGTAGAAACCAATGGAACTGTTAGCGCTGTTGAGTTGAACGTAAATGTACTTGGAAACAACCACCTAATTGCCACGCTTACAAATATTGTTGTAACAGAAACAGCTAATAATCTAAATGCTACTTTTGATGTGGTCTTCAACATTCCTGCAGATTACGAGTGGGCTTGAGGCTCATCATTGTCTGGTGACTATTCAGCTGAGAAGGAAGAACCTTTGGATGAGGCGGAAGATGCAACGGCAGATTCTAACTTTGCCAAACTCGTCAACACATGGCGTTTAGCAGAATTATAAGAAACTGGTGAAAATGGCGAGCAAGTGGATGTAACTGAACAAATAAACGAGGTTTATTATTACGATTATGACACCTATGAAGAAAGTTGTGAGCAAGGTTCATTGGAAGTAACCTTTTCTGCCTATGGAACTTACTTATTCATCAGTTACTGACCCAACGGAGAAGTTTCTGATTGGGGTGAAGGAGATTGGGAATTTGCCAACAGCGACCAATCAGAATTAACGCTAACGGAATATGAAGAATACGACGGAGTTGTTACCGAATATGAGAGCACCATGGTAATCACCACCCTAAACGATACTGAATTTTCAGGTACGATATCGAATATTGACGGAGAGGAAACCTATACGGAAGTGTTTATTTTTACAATTGCATCTAACTAGGTTTACCCCCATATATATCATTAAAAAACCTGTAGCATGCTACAGGTTTTTTTTTCGCAATTATCTTAAATGGAATGAATATTCTGTAAGTTTACAAAAAAAAGCTATCAAAAAACTACTTTACCTTTTGGCCCTGTCCTATGCTATTCAGTTACAGGGACAAGAATCAATTGCTCGTTTTACGGACTCCACTATTGAAATAGATGGAATACAAGATACTGCTTGGGACACGATTCAACCCTCAAGTAGTTTCTGGCAATACTTTCCTTCCGACAGCATACAGGCACCACAGCAAACCCAAGTCAAGTTTTTGTTCGACAATCAAAACCTATATGTGCTTATTGTGGCTGAAGCAGATTACGACAACTTTATCTCGCCTTCCTTACGAAGAGATTTTAGTTCACGTAACAGCGACTCTGTAACCTTGGTACTTGACACCTTTAATGATGGCACCAACGCCTTTTTGTTTGGCACCAACCCAGAGGGCGTTCAACGGGAGGCACTTATTTCAAATGGAGGAAGTAATTTTCCGCAAGATTTTAACCTTTCTTGGGATGTGAAATGGGAAGTAGCGGTTCAGAAATTTGAGGGAGGTTATCGTGCGGAAATGAAAATCCCTTTTTCCAATATACGTTATGCGGATAACACCACAGATTGGCGGGTAAACGTATATCGATCAGAAATTGCAAAAAACATTTCATCTACTTGGGCAAAAATACCCAGGAACCAAAGTATTGCTGGTTTGGCCTATATGAATACACTTGCGTTTGATAAAGAATTACCCAAGACAAAAACACCCATTGCTCTTATTCCCTTCACCAGCGGAATTACTGCTAGAGATTTTGAGGAAAACACAAGCGACTCAAATTTATCTTTTGGAGGAGACGCCAAAATGAGTATTCGGAATGGAATGATCTTGGATCTTACCATAAATCCTGATTTCTCTCAGGTAGAAGTAGACGATCAAATCATCAACCTCACCCGCTTTGAAGTTCGCCTGCCAGAGAAACGGCAGTTCTTTATTCAAAACAGCGACCTGTTTGATAATTATGGGGATCAGTATGAAACCCAACCCTTTTTCTCTCGTCGCATTGGTGTGGCCAAAGACTTGGACGGAAACACCATTGAAAATAAAATTATTACCGGCGCGCGCTTAAGCGGGAAAATCTCCAACAATATGCGTTTGGGCTTTCTCAACATGCAAACGCAAGAAGACAGGGCTAACGGAATTTCGGCCAATAACAATACTGTTTTCAGCCTTCAACAAAAAATGTTTAGTCGCTCTTATCTTGGGCTTATTATTGTCAACCGCCAACAAACCGGGGATGAACTCAAAGACAATGAACAAGATAAATTCAATCGTGTACTCGGCTTGGATTACACCCTGGCGTCTAAAGACAACAAATGGACAGGGAGAAGTTTTATTCACCAATCATTTTTGCCAAATAAAATCACTGATGCCTATTCGGCGGGCTTTCGCTTGAATTACAATGTGCGCAAACACATCATTCGTTATGGCCTCAATAGAATTGGTGAAGGCTACCAATCTGACTTAGGTTTCTTACGTAGAACGGGAATACAAAAACATTTTTTACGCTACGGACATCGTCTCTGGGTCGATTCAAAAAAGATTCGCTCCATAGAATTGAGTCAATCTATATTTTATATTGACAAGCCAAAAAGCGACGATCTTATCACCGACAGAGCTTTCTCAACCAGGGGAGAAATTAACTTTACCAACCAATCGCGTTTGCAATTTGAATACAACAGACGTTACACCTATTTAACCGACGATTTCGATCCAATAGGAATAGAAAATGCTATTGCCTTACCAGCAGAAACAGGCTATTCATACAATGATTTTGAAGTTTCCTATCGTTCAAATTTCAGCAAGAAAATCAATTATAATTTCCAAACTTCGTATGGTGATTTCTACAGTGGCACCAAGTTATCGGTCAGCTCTGAAGTGGCCATTCGTTTGCAACCCCGTTTCAACGGAAGCATCAAGGTGAACTATGACAAAATTGATTTCCCCGCACCCTATACCTCCGGAGAACTATGGCTTATTGGACCAAAAATAGACTACACCTTCAGCAAAAGTATTTTTTGGAATACCTTTGTTCAATACAGTTCACAATCTGAAACCTTGGGTATCAATTCGCGTTTACAATGGCGCTTTGCCCCGCTGTCAGATTTTTATATTGTTTATAACGATAATTACTTTGCAACAACTACTTTTGTACCCAGAGTTAGAAGTTTAACATTTAAACTCACTTACTGGTTAAATCTTTAAGCATATCCAATGAAAAAAATAGCACTCCTCTCCCTAGGTCTTTTGTTCACTTTTTGTTCATCGCCGAGCAAAAAAAGCATGTCTGTTTCTGGGAAAATTGATGGTCTCCGTAAAGGAACCCTCTACCTCCAAAAAATGGAAGACACTCTTTTGGTCACAGTAGATTCTGTTGAAATCAAAGGAGACGACAGTTTTAGCTTAGGCCATGACCTAAAAAGCCCAGAATTTTATTTTCTATCAATGGCCAAAGATGATGGAGATAGCTTGACTGAAAAGATTTTATTCTTCGGCGAAAAGGGAGACATCAAGATCAATACGCTATTACGCACATTCGAGAGTAGTGCAAAAGTTGAAGGGTCAGAAAATCAAGTGCTGTGGAATGAGTACCAATCCATTATGCGGAAATTCAACAACCAAAACTTGGACAATCTCGAAAAGTTTATGGGTGTAGACAGTGATCTTAGTGGCGAAGAACGCAGTAAGAAACTGGAAGAAGCCAACCAAAAAACACTCAAACGTAAATACTTGTACGCGCTTAACTTCGCCATGACCAATGCAGACAAAGAATTGGCTGCCTACATTGGCGCTTATGAAGTTAGCGATGCGGTACCTAGCTTCTTAGATAGCTTGTATAACACCCTAACCCCAACGGTAAAGGCATCGAAATACGGACTAGCATTCAAGCAGCAAATCGAAAGTTTAGTTCGCTAGACTAAAGTTTTTCGATTTTAGCAGATAAGGCAGTTGCATTTTCTTTCAGAGAAGCACGGATTGCAGAGAAATGCTTTTTAGGTGCATCTTTATCGTCGTGCATTTTCTGAATCAAATCGTCAAAAAGCGCAATGGCTTCATCGATTATTTTCTCGCTCTTTTTTATGTCGAGTTTTGGAGAGGCCAATTCTTTGACGTAAACTTCTTCAATCAAAGCCCCAAGGGTATCGTTGATTTCTTTTTTCAGGTGTTTCTTACTAGACATAGTTTTTTGTTTGGTTAAAAATAAGGAAATAATTTATACCGTTTGGTCATTGGTCGTTTGGATTGCCTTCAAGGCTTTTTTGATGTGGGAAGTTGCCAACAAACTATCGTGTACATAAGTAACCTTGCCCTCGGCATTAATCACAAAAGTTATGCGCTTGGTGTATAAGCCAAATAAAATTTTAGGCAATTTAAACAAGCTTTGTACTTTCTTTTTTGAGTCGGCCAAGAGTATAAATGGCAAACGATGACGTTGCGCAAAGCGTTTATGACTCCCAATACTGTCAGAACTAATCCCGATGACTTCTGCTCCCAAGGCTTTAAAATCTTCGTAACTATCGCGAAAGGAACAAGCCTCGGCCGTACAGCCAGGGGTTTCGTTTTTGGGGTAAAAATAAACGACAGCAGGCTTTTTCCCGATCACTGTCTCACTTTTGAAAAGCTCATCATGCTGGTCGCTCAATTCAAAAGAAGGCACTTTATCGCCAATGCTTAAACTCATGCTTGTTCGGTGTAGGTGACAAAATTACGTGGCGTCTCATACAACACCACCTCCATGGTTTGGCCGGGGGATAGTATTTTCTTCAGCTTGTCATGGATTACCACCACCATATTCTCAGCAGATGGTATGAGGTTTTTAAACTCTGGCACTTCGATATTAAGGTTCTTGTGATCGAAGGCGTCTTCTACCTCACTTTTGATGTAGTCTTTCAAGACTTTCATGTCCATTACATAACCTGTTTCTGGATCAATCTCCCCTTCTACGCTAACGATCAATTCATAATTGTGCCCGTGGTAATGTGGGTTAGAACATTTCCCAAACTGTGCCTCATTTTGGGCATCGGACCAATCTTTACGGTACAAACGATGCGCAGCATTAAAATGCGCTTTCCGACTAACTTTAACTCTTTTCATTGCTTTTTTTTAGGTAGGTGAATACACGATCGAAGATGATTTTAAACCATTCGGTATAGCGCTCTGGATGCTCTTTCATCTCATTAGCAATGGCGTCCATTGACATCCACTTCCAAGCCGCTACTTCGTCTTCATTGATACGTGGAACCGTTTCACTATAGCCGACCATTGCGTGGTCCAGCTCGTGCTCAGTAAGCCCATTATCAAAGGGAGCTTTATAGATAAAACTAAAGAGTTCTTTTAAGGGCACCACAAAACCCATCTCTTCTTGCAAGCGACGTGCGCCAGCAGCTAAATTGGTTTCTCCCTCGCGTTGGTGACTACAACAGGTGTTGGTCCACAGTCCGGGAGAGTGATATTTATGGAGGGCGCGCTGCTGTAACATGAGTTCTCCTTTTGAATTAAACACAAAAACAGAGAAGGCTCGATGTAGCACTGCTTTCTCATGAGCTTCCATTTTTGGCATCAAACCAATGGCTTCATCTTGCTCGTTGACGAGGATGACATTTTCTTCTTTCATTGCCCACCAAAAGTACCGATAAAAAAACCAAAATCCTATTTTGAATGTCCTGCCCTTCCAAGATATAATGGTATTTTTATCAAAATTTTTCGACCATGTTTTTAGACGAAATCGCAAAACGCCGCACCTTTGGTATTATTTCTCACCCCGATGCTGGGAAAACCACCCTTACGGAAAAACTGTTGCTCTTTGGAGGAGCCATTCAGGAAGCCGGCGCGGTAAAGTCGAATAAAATCAAGAAGGGCGCCACTAGTGACTTCATGGAAATTGAACGTCAGCGAGGGATTTCTGTCGCCACCTCTGTATTGGCTTTTTACTACAAAGACAAAAAAATAAACATCCTCGATACGCCTGGGCACAAAGATTTTGCCGAAGACACCTTCCGCACCCTTACCGCCGTTGACAGTGTCATCGTGGTGATCGATGTCGCCAAAGGAGTCGAAGAACAGACCAAGAAATTGGTAGAAGTTTGCCGGATGCGTTCCATCCCCATGATCGTCTTCATCAACAAACTGGATCGAGAAGGAAAGGACTCGTTTGATTTGATGGACGAAGTAGAACAGAAACTCGGTCTGCGGGTAACCCCCCTCACCTTCCCCATTGGAATGGGTTATGACTTTCAGGGTATCTACAACATCTGGGAAAAAAACGTGCAACTCTTTCAAGAAGAAAACAAACAGCAGAAGGGAACCGCGATACAGTATGACGACCTTACCGATCCTGCGCTAGAGACCGCTATAGGAACAAAGGCACTCGCTATCCTAAACGAAGAACTGGAATTGATCGATGGGGTCTACTCCCCTTTTAACCAAGAAGAATATTTGAACGGAGAACAACAGCCAGTCTTTTTTGGTTCAGCCTTGAACAACTTTGGGGTACAAGAATTACTGAATTGCTTTGTAGACATTGCTCCTGCTCCTCTCAAAAAACAGGCAGAGGAACGGGAAATTGATCCCACTGAAAAGAACTTTGCGGGCTTTGTATTTAAGATCCATGCCAACATGGATCCCAACCATCGCGACCGTCTCGCCTTTATTAAAATTGTGTCCGGTACCTTTGAACGCAACAAACCCTACCTACACGTTCGCCACAAGAAAAAACTAAAATTCTCTAGTCCCAATGCCTTCTTTGCCGAGCGCAAGGAGATTGTAGAAGTGTCTTATCCCGGAGACATTGTGGGGCTGCACGACACCGGAAACTTTAAGATTGGGGATTCCCTCACCAGTGGGGAAAACATTAGTTTTAAGGGGATTCCGAGTTTCTCTCCAGAGCATTTCCGTTACATCAACAATGCAGATCCCATGAAAGCCAAACAGCTCAATAAGGGTATTGACCAGTTAATGGACGAAGGGGTGGCTCAACTCTTTACGCTCCAACTCAACAACCGAAAGATTATTGGTACCGTGGGGGCTCTACAATTCGATGTGATCCAATACCGTTTGGAGCACGAATATGGCGCCAAGTGTTCTTACGAAAACCTGAATGTGCACAAAGCCTGTTGGGTGGAAGCCAAAGATGAAACCAACGCAGAATTTGCCGATTTTAAACGGGTGAAACAACGCTTCTTGGCCAAAGACAAGCAGCAGCAATTGGTCTTCTTGGCCGACTCTGCCTTTTCCCTTCAAATGACCCAGCAGAAATACCCTAGCGTGAAATTCCACTTTACCTCAGAATTTTAGCAACCAACACTTTCTGTTTTTTTTAGTATATTTAACATATGACCTTTCCCAAATCTGTTCTACAATAATGAAAAACCTACGGCTTATACCCGACACGCATCGACTACAGAAAACTTATTGCTAATAGGTAGTTTAGTTCTTTACCACCAAACGCTTTTTGATTATCTTTGCAAGTGAAGAAATCAATACAGCTTACATTACTGTTGGGTATTCCTCTAGGCATTATGGGAGCCATGGTGCTACTTGTTAAATCGACACTTTTTAAGGATAATCCGGCTGCACTATCTTTGGCAGTTACGGTAGATTTGTTACTTACGGTACCACTAATCTATTTTCTGCTCATTCGGAAAACAACGCTTCCAAAAACCAGCGTACTGCCTTTTTTAATCGTAGGACTAGTACTTTGTTCGTTCCTTCTCCCAGACGAAAACCAATACTACCTAAAACTCTTTAAAAGCTGGTGTCTTCCGTTCATTGACCTTTCTGTGTTTTCCTATGTCATTGTTTACCTAAGAAAAGGCATGCAACAAGCGGCAAAAGATCATAAGGGAAGTTTTGATTTTTTTAGTATTTTAAAAACTACCTGTACTGAACTACTTCCCAAACGCGCTTTAGTTCCTGTTGTAACATAAATAGCTGTTTTCTACTACGGCTTTATTGCTTGGAAAAAAAGGATATTAAAAGCCAACGAATTTAGTTACCATAAAAACAGTGGTACGGTTAGCCTACTCATTGCGGTAATCATTATCGTAGGTATCGAAACAGTCTCACTACATGTTTTACTCTTAAAATGGTCGGAAACTGCCGCTTGGAACGCTACAGCTTTGAGTATTTATTCTGGGATTCAACTGTTTGGTTTATTGAAATCGATGGGCAAACGCCCTATCTCGGTCGAAAATGGACAACTTTATCTTCGTTATGGAATCATGACAGAAACGACCATAGATCTCACCAACATTGATCGTATTGAGTTATCTACTAAAGAAGTGATCTTAGATCAGGATACGCGAAAACTTTCTTTTTTGGGGGAATTGGAAGGCCATAATGTCGTCATGCATTTAAACCAAAAAAACACCTTACACGGCCTTTACGGAATTAAAAAAGAATTCCAAACCCTAGTGTTCTATGTAGACGATCCAAATGCGTTTAAACACTATATTGAACGCTAAGAAAGCAGATTGGTTTAAACGAATAGTAAAAGTCAATTATCTATTTGCGTATTAATCCCTAGTGGCATCAAAGCCACGTTTGCCCAAAAGGATATCAAAAAAGAGGGTGAAATCTCCACGTAGACTCCAAAGTGGATATTTAAAAGTCGCTGGTTTATTCTTTTCAAAAAAGGCATGTCCTACCCAGGCAAAACCATAACCTACTAGTGGGAGAGCAATCCAAAAACGCGCTTCTTTTTGAGCCACAATAAAAAACCCTAACAAGGCAAGAACAATAAAGGTTCCAATAAAATGGAGTGTTCTACTGGTTTTGTTTTGGTGCTCCGATAAATAGAAAGGATAAAATTCTTTAAAAGACTGGAATCGTTCTTCGGCCATGGTAATTGGTTTTAACCGAAGATAAAAAAAATCCCCGACATTACTGCCGGGGATATAGTTGTTATGCTTCGCCTGTAGGGCCAAAATTGAGTGGTATGGGTGGTTGCTCCTGCACACTTATGTTGCCATTGGCTTGCTCAAAGCGCTGGATATTATCACCCAATGCTTTGTGTAAACGCTTGGCATGCTCGGGCGTCAAAATAATTCTCGACTTTACCTTCGCTTTGGGTGCGCCTGGCATTAGGGCAATAAAATCAACAATAAACTCTGAGATAGAATGATTGATAATCGCGAGGTTACTATAAGTACCATCTGCGGTTTTCTCATCTACTTCTATGTTAATCTTTTGCTCGTTGCTTGGGCTATCACTCATAACTTACAAATTTACTTCTTCAGACTCCTCTTTGTTGATCAACAAGCTGGTGTACTCTTCTTTGGAACCAACGATTACGTTGTTGTATTCGCGAAGACCAGTACCTGCAGGAATCTTGTGTCCAACAATTACATTTTCTTTCAATCCTTCTAGGGTATCTTCTTTTCCACTAACCGCAGCCTCGTTGAGTACCTTGGTTGTTTCTTGGAAAGATGCCGCAGAGATAAACGACTTGGTTTGTAGTGAAGCACGGGTAATTCCTTGTAACTCTGGCGTCGCTGTAGCTGATTGTGCATCACGTGCAGTAACCATAGCTTTTCCTTCGCGTTTCAGGTAAGAATTTTCATCGCGCAATTCACGTGAAGTAATTACTTGTCCAGCTTTTAAGTTTTCTGAATCTCCTGTTTCTTCAACTACTTTCTTACCAAATAGAGCATCGTTCTCGTCAATGAAGTCATATTTGTGTACCAATTGATCTTCGAGTAATAAGGTATCTCCCGGATCATTGATTTTCACTTTACGCATCATTTGACGTACAACTACCTCAAAGTGTTTATCGTTGATCTTCACCCCTTGTAAACGGTATACTTCTTGTACTTCGTTTACCAAGTACTGCTGTACAGCAGATGGGCCTTTAATCTTCAATATATCTAAAGGTGTAATTGATCCGTCAGACAATGGCATTCCGGCTTTTACAAAGTCATTTTCTTGTACCAAGATCTGGTTGGATAATTTCACCAAATACTTTTTGATGTCATCAAATTTTGACTGAACAATGATCTCACGATTACCACGCTTGATTTTTCCGAAAGAAACGACACCGTCAATTTCAGAAACTACTGCTGGGTTAGAAGGGTTACGTGCTTCAAACAATTCTGTTACACGTGGTAAACCTCCTGTAATATCTCCAGACTTGGCTGATTTACGTGGGATTTTAACCAAGGTTTTACCCTCTTTGATTTTATCACCATCATCTACCATAATGTGCGCACCAACGGGTAAGTTGTACGAACGTAAGGTGTTGCCTTTGGCGTCTTGAATCAATACGGTAGGAATCAAGGTCTTGTTTCTCGTTTCAGAGATTACTTTCTCTTGGAAACCAGTTTGCTCATCAATTTCTACTTGGTAGGTAACTCCTTGTTCAATGTTTTCGTAAGCAATTTTTCCAGCAAATTCTGAAACAATTACCCCGTTAAATGGATCCCAAGAACAAACCGATTGACCTTTCTTCAAGCTTGCGCCATTGGCAATAAGCAGGGTTGATCCATAAGGAATGTTATTGGTACTCAAGACATTCTTGGTCTTCTTGTCCATCAAACGTATCTCTGTTGTACGAGAAATAACGATCTCTATCTTGTTTCCTTCTTGGTCTTCACCGGTAACCGTTTTTAAGTCGTCGATCTCAGCTATTCCGTCGAATTTAACCATCAATTGGTTTTCTTCAGAAATGTTACCTGCTACCCCACCAACGTGGAAAGTACGCAAGGTTAACTGTGTACCTGGCTCTCCAATGGATTGCGCCGCTACTACACCAACCGCTTCTCCTTTCTGAACCATTTTATTGGTCGAAAGATTTCGTCCGTAACAAGAAGAACAGATCCCTTTTTTAGCCTCACAGGTTAATGGAGAACGTACTTCTACGCTTTCAATAGGCATGTGGTCAATTGAGTCGGCAACTAGATCTAAAATCTCGTGTCCAGCTTCAACAACTACATCTCCTGTAGACGGGTTAATGATATCTTCTAAGGCTACACGTCCGCGAATACGGTCAGAAAGTTTTTCAACGATCTCCTCGTTTTTGAGCAATGGCTTCACCTCTATTCCTCTCAATGTTCCACAATCAACAGAGTTGATGATCACATCTTGAGAAACATCTACCAAACGACGTGTTAAGTATCCTGCATCTGCCGTTTTCAAAGCGGTATCTGCTAATCCTTTACGTGCACCGTGCGTAGAGATAAAGTATTCTAGAATGGATAGTCCTTCTTTAAAGTTAGAAAGAATTGGATTTTCAATAATTTCCCCTCCACCAGCAGTCGATTTTTTCGGCTTGGCCATTAAACCACGCATTCCTGTCAACTGACGAATCTGTTCTTTCGATCCACGTGCTCCAGAATCTAACATCATAAACACTGAGTTAAATCCTTGTTGGTCCTCGCTAATTCGCTTCATGGCCAAAGAGGTCAAGTGTGAATTGGTCGATGTCCAAACATCAATGATTTGATTGTAACGCTCGTTGTTCGTAATCAATCCCATGTTGTAGTTACCCTTGATGCCGTCCACCTTCTTATTGGCTTCTTCAATCAATGGCATTTTTTCTGGTGGGATAATAATATCTCCTAAGCTAAAGGAAAGACCACCTTTAAAGGCAAATCCATATCCCATGCTTTTGATTTTATCTAGGAACTCTGCCGTTTCCGGAACAGAAGTTACTTTCAAGATTTCTCCGATAATATCACGCAAGTTTTTCTTGGTCAATACTTCGTTGAAATAACCGGCACGTTCTGGTACCACCTCGTTAAAGAGGACACGTCCAACTGTTGTGTCAATGATTTGGAATTCCAATTCACCGGCTTCGTTCAATACTTTTGTACGAATCTTTATGGTTGCATTTAAGTCCACACGCTTTTCGTTGTAAGCAATGTGTACCTCTTCTACAGAATAGAAGGTCAAACCTTCGCCTGCTACAGAAACTTCTTTAGTAGACAAACGCGCTTTGGTCATATAATACAGACCCAAAACCATATCCTGAGATGGAACCGTTACCGGTGAACCATTTGCAGGATTAAGGATGTTGTGCGAAGCCAACATCAAAAGTTGTGATTCTAAAATAGCCTCTGGGCCCAACGGAAGGTGAACCGCCATTTGATCCCCATCGAAGTCAGCGTTAAATGCTGTACAAACAAGTGGGTGCAATTGGATTGCCTTTCCTTCAATTAGTTTAGGCTGAAATGCTTGAATACCTAAACGGTGTAATGTGGGGGCACGGTTCAATAGAACAGGGTGTCCTTTCAATACATTTTCTAAGATATCCCAAACAACAGGCTCTTTACGGTCTATAATTTTCTTGGCAGATTTAACCGTCTTTACAATTCCACGCTCAATTAATTTACGTGTAATGAATGGTTTGTATAATTCTGCGGCCATATCTTTTGGCAGACCACATTCAAATAATTTCAATTCTGGTCCAACAACAATTACCGAACGAGCTGAATAGTCAACACGTTTTCCCAATAAGTTTTGACGGAAACGACCTTGTTTTCCTTTCAGTGAATCTGAAAGTGATTTTAACGGACGATTCGAGTCTGTTTTTACCGCAGAAGATTTACGTGTGTTGTCAAATAACGAATCTACTGATTCTTGCAACATACGCTTCTCATTACGTAAAATTACTTCTGGTGCTTTGATTTCAACCAAGCGTTTCAAACGATTGTTACGGATGATAACACGACGGTATAAATCGTTTAAATCGGATGTAGCAAAACGACCTCCGTCCAATGGAACCAATGGACGCAATTCTGGCGGAATTACCGGAATCACTTTCATGATCATCCATTCTGGACGGTTTTCTCTTCGGGTATTGGCATCTTTTAACGCTTCAACTACTTGAAGACGTTTTAATGCTTCTGTTTTACGTTGTTTCGATGTTTCTGTATTGGCCTTATGACGCAATTCATACGAAAGTGCTTCTAAGTCGATACGCGATAACAACTCGATCAAACACTCAGCACCCATTTTGGCGATGAATTTAGTTGGATCAGAATCGTCTAAGTACTGGTTGTTATCTGGAAGGTTTTCCATCACATCCAAGTACTCTTCTTCCGTCAAAAAGTCCATTTTCTGTAAGGACTCTCCTTCTTGATTTACTGACGCACCAGCTTGAATAACTACATAGCGCTCGTAGTAAATAATCATATCGAGTTTCTTAGACGGTAAGCCTAAGAGGTAACCAATTTTGTTGGGTAAAGAACGGAAGTACCAAATGTGTGCAACTGGCACAACCAAGTTGATGTGACCAACACGGTCACGTCGCACTTTCTTTTCAGTTACTTCTACTCCACAACGGTCACATACAATTCCTTTGTAGCGAATACGTTTGTATTTTCCACAAGCACATTCAAAATCCTTTACAGGACCGAAAATACGCTCACAAAACAAACCGTCGCGTTCGGGTTTGTGTGTTCTATAGTTAATGGTTTCTGGCTTTAACACCTCACCACGGGAATTTCCAAGGATTACTTCAGGAGAAGAGAGTCCAATAGAAATTTTACTAAATTTTTTTTGGGTAACATTTTCGCTATTTCTTGCCATAACAATACGTCTTTTTACAGTTGTTTTTAATGAAATTCCTTGGTTACTCTTCTAATCGAATATCTAATCCTAGTCCTTTCAATTCATGCATCAATACATTAAAGGATTCTGGTAAGCCAGGTTCTGGCAAGGTTTCTCCTTTTACGATTGCTTCATACGTTTTGGCACGTCCAATCACATCATCTGATTTTACGGTCAAAATTTCTTGTAGCGTACTTGATGCTCCATAAGCCTCAAGTGCCCAAACTTCCATTTCTCCAAAACGCTGTCCACCAAATTGTGCTTTACCACCCAACGGCTGTTGTGTAATAAGTGAATACGGTCCAATGGAACGTGAGTGCATTTTGTCATCTACCATATGCCCTAATTTCAACATATAGATTACACCAACTGTTGCTGGTTGATCAAAGCGTTCTCCAGTTCCACCATCATATAGATAGGTGTGACCGTATTGAGGGATTCCAGCTTTTTCGATTAATGCATCAATTTCGGAAGCGCTTGCGCCATCAAAAATTGGTGTAGCATATTTCTCGCCTAGCTTTAATCCAGCCCAACCAAGAACGGTTTCATAAATCTGTCCAATGTTCATTCGCGATGGAACCCCAAGTGGATTCAATACGATGTCTACTGGTGTACCATCTTCTAAGAATGGCATGTCTTCATGACGAACAATACGTGCAACAATACCTTTGTTTCCGTGACGTCCTGCCATTTTATCTCCTACTTTAAGCTTACGTTTTTTCGCGATGTATACTTTCGCTAAACGCTTGATACCAGCAGGAAGTTCATCTCCAACACTGATCGTGAATTTCTCACGACGCAATGCGCCTTGTTGATCGTTTTCTTTGATTTTATAGTTGTGAATCAAATCAGCAATTAAGCCGTTTGTCGCAGCAGTAATTGTCCAAACTCCTTTGGTTAAGTGGGTGTAGTCTTCTACCTTACTTAACATTTTGAGGGTGAATTTTTTTCCTTTTGGAAGAATTTCTTCTCCTAGATCATTTTGTACACCTTGACAGGTTTTACCATTAACAATAGAAAACAACTTCTCTACCATAACTTCACGAAGTTCATTGAACTTCACTTCATAGGCATTTTCTAGTTCTTCTAATTCTACTTTGTCTTGGCTACGCTTACGCTTGTCTTTTACAGAACGCGTAAAGAGTTTCTTGTCAATTACAACCCCACGTAATGATGGAGGTGCTTTTAATGAGGCATCTTTTACATCTCCAGCTTTGTCTCCAAATATGGCACGTAATAGTTTCTCTTCTGGTGTTGGATCAGATTCTCCTTTTGGTGTAATCTTACCAATAAGAATATCTCCAGGGTTAACTTCGGCTCCAATACGAATCATTCCAAATTCATCTAAGTCTTTGGTTGCTTCTTCGCTAACATTTGGAATATCGTTGGTCAATTCTTCTGAACCTAGTTTGGTGTCACGAACGTCTAACGAATATTCATCAATGTGAATAGACGTAAAGATATCATCGCGAACAACTTTTTCAGAAATCACAATTGCATCCTCAAAGTTATACCCTTTCCAGGGCATAAACGCTACTTTCAAGTTACGTCCAAGAGCTAGCTCCCCTTCTTGGGTGGCATATCCTTGACACAATACTTGACCTTTTACTACTTTATCTCCTTTACGGACAATAGGCTTAAGGTTGATACAGGTTCCTTGGTTTGTTTTTCTAAACTTGATCAAGTTGTACGATTTAACATCGCTGTCAAAACGAACTTTTTCTTCGAGATCTGAATAGGTGTACTTGATCGTGATTTTATTCGCATCAACATATTCAACTACTCCATTCCCTTCAGCATTAATTAAAACACGAGAGTCTGAAGCTACTTGACGCTCTAAACCTGTTCCTACGATTGGCGACTCAGGACGTAATAAAGGTACAGCCTGACGCATCATGTTTGATCCCATCAATGCACGGTTGGCATCATCATGCTCCAAGAATGGAATTAGAGAAGCAGAAATAGAAGCAATTTGATTTGGCGCAACATCGGTATAGTGAACTTGCGTTGGATCTACTACTGGATAATCGGCCTCTTCACGAGCGATAATCTTATCGGCAGTGATTTTTCCATCTTTATCGAAGGGAATATTTGCTTGTGCAATCAATTTATCTTCCTCTTCTTCAGCGCTTAAATAGACGGGGTTTTGTAAATCAATTACACCATCGGTTACTTTACGATATGGTGTTTCGATAAACCCAAGGTTGTTTACTTTGGCGAATACACTCAAAGAAGAAATCAAACCAATGTTTGGTCCTTCAGGTGTTTCAATAGGACATAAACGTCCGTAGTGTGTATAGTGAACATCTCGCACCTCAAATCCTGCACGCTCTCTCGATAAACCTCCTGGCCCAAGTGCCGATAAACGACGCTTGTGCGTGATCTCTGCCAATGGATTGGTTTGATCCATGAACTGAGACAATTGGTTGGTTCCAAAGAAAGTGTTGATTACAGAAGATAATGTCTTGGCGTTAATCAAGTCAATTGGTGTAAATACTTCGTTGTCACGAACATTCATTCGCTCACGAATTGTTCTTGCCATACGGGAAAGACCTACACCAAATTGAGAAGACAATTGTTCTCCAACTGTTCTAACACGACGGTTAGACAAGTGATCAATATCATCAATCTCAGCTTTAGAGTTAATCAGTTCAATTAAGTATTTAATGATGGTAATGATGTCTTGTTTCGTTAAAACAAGCTTGTCCATTGCCTCATCGTTGCCTAATTTTTTATTCATTCGATAACGTCCAACCTCTCCAAGGTTATAACGTTGATCGGAGAAGAATAATTTGTCAATAATACCTCGTGCCGTTTCTTCATCTGGCGGTTCAGCATTTCTTAATTGACGATAGATGTGTTCAACGGCTTCTTTTTCAGAGTTCGTTGGATCTTTTTGTAGTGTGTTGTGGATAATTGCATAATCAGACATGTGTGCGTCTTCTTTGTGCAATAAAACCGTCTTAACACTTGTTGCAAGAATTTCTTCTACGTGTTGTTTTTCTATTACCGTGTCACGATCAATGATGATTTCGTTACGCTCAATAGAAATAACTTCACCTGTATCTTCATCGACGAAATCCTCGTGCCATGTATTCAATACACGAGCAGCAAGTTTACGTCCAATTACTTTTTTAAGACCCGTTTTAGAAACTTTTATTTCTTCTGCAAGATCAAAAATCTCAAGGATATGCTTATCACTTTCATAGCCAATGGCACGAAAGAGTGTAGTTACAGGTAATTTTTTCTTACGATCAATGTAGGCATACATAACATTGTTGATGTCTGTTGCAAATTCAATCCAAGATCCTTTGAATGGAATAACTCTTGCCGAGTAGAGTTTTGTTCCGTTGGCGTGGAAAGATTGACCAAAGAATACTCCGGGAGAACGGTGCAATTGCGAAACAACGATTCGCTCAGCTCCGTTAATCACAAAAGTTCCACTTGGAGTCATATATGGAATTGTCCCTAAGAACACATCTTGAACAATGGTTTCAAAGTCTTCGTGTTCAGGGTCGGTACAGTATAATTTTAATCGTGCTTTTAAGGGCACAGAGTGGGTTAAACCGCGCTCGATACATTCTTGTATGCTGTAGCGTGATGGATCGACAAAGTAATCTAAAAACTCTAAAACGAATTGATTACGGGTGTCAGTAATGGGAAAGTTTTCTTTAAATGTGTTGAAAAGTCCTTCTTCAGCACGTTCTGCAGATTTTGTTTCCAATTGGAAAAAATCTTGAAAAGACTTAATTTGAATATCAAGAAAATCAGGGTACTGTATGGTCTCTTTTGCTGAGGCAAAATTAACGCGGGTTGTTGTTGTGTTCGGCATTAGTACTTTTTTATTACGGGTTAAAAAGCAAACTCAGAATTGGGGGGGTACTTTAAACAGAAAAAGGGTTACGGTCTCTAGCGGGTAGCTAAAGACCATAACCTATTTTAAATGGTTGGGGTAGAACTACTTAAGTTCAACCTCAGCGCCAGCTTCTTCTAAAGAAGATTTTAATCCTTCTGCTTCGTCTTTCGCTACACCTTCTTTAACTGGTGCAGGAGCTCCATCAACTAGAGCTTTAGCTTCTTTCAAGCCAAGACCAGTTAATTCTTTAACGAGTTTTACAACAGCAAGTTTAGAAGCACCTGCTGATTTAAGGATTACATCGAATTCTGTTTGCTCTTCAGCAGCGTCTCCACCACCAGCAGCAGGACCAGCAACAGCAACAGCGGCTGCAGCAGGCTCGATACCATACTCATCTTTTAAAATAGTAGCTAATTCATTAACTTCTTTTACAGTTAAGTTAACTAGTTGTTCTGCGAAATCTTTTAAATCTGCCATGATTTAAGTTGTTTAAAAATTAAATTAAAATTATTTTTTTTTGAGTGCGTACACAATTTTGTGTCAGGGCTTAACGCTCTGATAGGGTTTTTATAATCCCTGCTAATTGGCCACCACCAGACTGAAGTCCAGAGATAACGTTTTTGGCTGGTGATTGTAAAAGGGTAATGATGTCTCCAATGAGTTCTTCTTTGGACTTGATAGCAACTAGTGCATCAAGTTGATCGTCACCGATGTAAACTGATTCTTCGATATAAGCCCCTTTTAAAATTGGCTTGTCCGATTTTTTTCGGAAATCTTTAATCAGTTTTGCAGGTGCGTTCCCCGCTTCAGAAAACATTAGGGAAGTATTTCCCTTCAATACTTGCATTAATTCTCCAAAGTCTTTGTCTGAAGCCTCCATTGCTTTTTCAAGCAAGGTGTTCTTTACAACAGATAAACGAATTCCGGCTTTAAAACAAGCACGTCTCAATACCGTCGTTGTTGCAGCGTCTAAACCAGCGATATCAGTAAGATATAGTGTTTTAGCATCTACTAACTCAGCAGTGAGGGTTTCAATTACTTTCGATTTTTCTTCTCTTGTCATTTCGAATTAGTTTTAAAAATCTTAAGCGATTTTGGTGTCAATTGAAATACTTGGACTCATGGTTGAAGACATAAAAATACTTTTCACATAAGTTCCTTTCGTTGTAGAAGGTTTGAGCTTCATAATGGTGTTTAACAATTCACCTGCGTTATCACGGATTTTATCTGCATCAAAAGATGCTTTTCCGATAGACGCATGGATGATACCCGTCTTGTCCACTTTGAAATCAATTTTACCTCCTTTAACATCACTGACCGCCTTCTTAACGTCCATGGTAACTGTTCCGGTCTTTGGGTTAGGCATTAAACCACGTGGGCCTAATACACGCCCTAAAGGACCTAATTTACCCATAACACTGGGCATAGTGACAATTACATCAACATCGGTCCAACCGTCTTTGATTTTCTGTAAGTATTCATCTAATCCAACAAAGTCTGCTCCTCCTTCAAGTGCTTCAGCTTCCTTATCTGGTGTAACCAATGCAAGAACGCGAACATTCTTACCAGTACCATGAGGAAGTGTAACAACTCCACGAACCATTTGGTTCGCTTTTCGAGGATCAACACCTAGTCGAATTGCTAGATCAACTGATGCATCAAATTTAACATTGGTTAGATCTTTTACCAATGTAGATGCTTCATCAAGCGAGTAAATTTTATTAGAATCTACCTTTGCGCGTGCTTCTTTTTGCTTTTTTGTAAGTCGTGCCATTTCTTTTCTATTTAAAATTAAAAGGGGGACTCACCTTTAACTGTGAAGCCCATAGAGCGTGCCGTACCCGCTACCATCTTCATTGCAGATTCAATTGTAAATGCATTCAAATCTTGCATTTTGTCTTCTGCGATAGTGCGAACTTGGTCCCAAGTAACCGAAGCTACTTTATTTCTATTGGGTTCTCCAGAGCCTTTTTTAGCTTTGGCTGCTTCCATCAATTGAACGGCCGCTGGAGGTGTTTTAATAACAAATTCAAATGATTTGTCTTTATAGACAGAAATCACGACAGGCAATACTTTACCTGGCTTATCTTGGGTTCTAGCATTAAACTGCTTACAAAACTCCATGATGTTGACTCCTGCAGCACCTAGCGCGGGTCCGACCGGTGGCGATGGATTCGCAGCACCTCCCCTAACTTGTAATTTGACTAGCTTGTCTACTTCTTTTGCCATTGTTTCAATTTACATTTGCGAATTTCCAGAGTGGAAGCCTAGGAAATTCAATTTATATGAGTAACATTTAAATTTTCTCTACTTGCATGTAGCTTAGCTCTAGTGGCGTTTTTCTTCCGAAAATCTTCACCATAACTTGTAGCTTGCGCTTTTCTTCATTGACATTATCAATCGTTCCTGTGAAACCATTGAAAGGCCCGTCAACAACCTTAATGCTCTCCCCTAATTTAAAGGGAATCGCTACGTGCTCTTTACTCAATTCCAGCTCATCTACCTTACCTAATAAACGATTCACTTCTGAGGTGCGGAGTGGAATAGGCTCTCCACCTTTTGTTTCTCCAAGAAAGCCAATCACGTTTGTAACCGATTTAATCACGTGAGGAATCTCACCTGACAAATCAGCTTTAATCATGATATAACCTGGGTAATATACTTTTTCTTTGAATATTTTTTTTCCGTTACGGATTTGCACCACTTTTTCAGTAGGCACCAAGATGTCTTCTAAAAAGCTATCATATCCTAAGCGGCTAATCTCTGAAGCAATATAATCTTTGATTTTTGCTTCTTGACCACTAACAGCTCGGACAACATACCATTTCTTTTGACTTACCTCTGCCATGAGTTATCCGTTGATAAGGTTAAAATAAATTTGAACGATTCGAGATAGAACTGTATCTGCACCCCAAATTGCTAAAGAAAATAGAATTGAAAACACCAAGACAACAACAGCCAAACGCTGCAATTCTGCACGGGGTGTCCATGAAACATTGTTACTTAGTTCCTCGAAAGAACTTTTTATATAGTTAATCATTGCTCTTTTTTTCTATTAATTCAGCACGGGTTGAGAGGCTCGAACTCCCGACACCTGGTTTTGGAGACCAGTGCTCTACCAACTGAGCTAAACCCGTTTTTATTTGACACAAAAGGCATCCGCCATTGGCGGACACCTTAGATGTCAGTTAAAAAACTTTATTGGTTAGTCTAAAATCTCTGTAACCTGTCCAGCACCTACAGTTCTACCACCTTCACGGATAGCGAAACGTAGACCAAGACTTAATGCGATTGGGCTAATTAGGTCAACATTGATCGTTAAGTTATCACCAGGCATTACCATTTCAACACCATCTGGCAACGCAATATTTCCTGTTACGTCAGTGGTACGTACGTAAAACTGTGGACGATAGTTGTTGTGGAATGGAGTGTGACGTCCACCTTCTTCTTTTTTCAAGATATATACCTCAGCTTTAAACTTAGCGTGAGGAGTTACAGAACCTGGCTTACAGATTACCATACCTCTTTTGATATCAGCTTTTTCAATACCTCTCAAAAGAATACCTACGTTATCTCCAGCTTCACCGCGGTCTAGGATTTTTCTGAACATCTCAACTCCAGTTACTGTAGACTTTAATTTTTCAGCACCCATTCCGATGATATCAACATCATCTCCTGAATTAAAAACTCCAGTTTCGATGCGACCCGTGGCAACAGTACCACGACCTGTGATCGAAAATACATCTTCAACAGGCATTAATGCGTCCTTGTCAACGTCACGCTTTGGCAATTCGATCCAAACATCAACTTCTGACATTAAGCTTAAAACGGTATCTACCCATTTTTGCTCTCCGTTCAATGCTCCAAGAGCAGAACCTAGAACAATAGGAGTATTGTCTCCGTCATAGTCATAGAAAGAAAGTAATTCACGTACTTCCATTTCAACTAATTCTAATAATTCTTCATCATCTACCATATCGGCTTTGTTCAAGAAAACAACGATACGTGGCACACCAACCTGGCGACCTAGAAGGATGTGTTCTCTTGTCTGTGGCATAGGCCCATCAGTTGCCGCCACTACCAAAATTGCACCGTCCATTTGTGCAGCACCAGTTACCATGTTTTTAACATAATCGGCGTGACCAGGACAGTCAACGTGTGCGTAGTGACGATTTTCAGTTTGATACTCTACGTGTGAGGTATTAATTGTAATACCACGCTCTTTTTCTTCAGGAGCGTTATCGATTTGGTCGAAGCTTTTCGCTTCAGAGAACCCAGCGTCTGCTAATACTTTAGTAATTGCAGCGGTAAGGGTTGTTTTACCGTGATCCACGTGGCCAATTGTTCCAATATTTAAGTGGGGTTTTGACCGATCAAATGTTTCTTTAGCCATAATACAGGTTTTTCTTTAGTGTTTTAAGAAGTGCAAATTTATAAATTTTTATCATTAACTAATTAAAAACTAGAAACTTTTTCTGCTTTTTTTTATTCCTTTTCGATTAATTGAAATTGTAACGTCATAAAAAGGAGTAACATTGCGAATTATCCATTGTTTTTTTTATTCTTATTCATGCGAATTACTGCTTTCTCAATTCCAGCTGGTGTGAGGGAGTCCATTGGAATAATTTCTTTGATGATTTGAATAGTCAACGTGTGTTCCCAAAATTTTAATGGCTCAGGATTCAACCAAGCGCATTTGGAAAAATGCTTGGTCATTTCTGTGTAAGTAGACATGCTTTGATTACTCAGTTCGTATGGCGCCATGGCTGCGTCACCAATAAAAAAAACATGGTAGTTTGGGCTTTTGGAAAGAATGCGTTCAATGGGCACTACCTTCCTTCGTTGTGGATCGCTGTAGACTTGTCCATAAACGGTGTTGTGAAAATAATAGGTTTCCAAGTCATGGGCAAAACGGGTTTTCATTTTTCGAAAAAGCGTTTGTACCGCTTTTATGTATGGGTGCATGGAATATCCACCATTGTCCATAAATAGGAGTACTTGTAATTTCTCGTGGGTTTCGTTTTTGATTTCTGGCAGAAAAAGTCCCCCGCGCTCAAGCCCTTTGTCAATGGTTGCTTTTACATCCAATATCTCTTGAGCAGATTCTTCCACTATTCCTTTCAACGAAGCTAGCGCTGCGTCAATATTATTATCGTTTAAAATTGCTTCTAAATCTACTGGGAAAAAATTAGCATCACCCATGACTTTGCGCGCCATCTTTCCTCCCCCACTTCCACCTACACGAATTCCGTCTTTTGCAGCCCCTCCATGGCCATAGGGTGAGATTCCACCTGTACCTACCCAATGGCTTCCGCCACTGTGATTGGATTGTTGTTGTTTGAGGATTTCCTCCATGCGCTGCATGAGCTCCTCCAGGGTCAAATCAGAATAATCGGCCATGCGGTCTAACGGACGAGGTTCTACATTCTCCTCTACTCCTTCTTGCTCTTTGTCTTCAACATCACCGCTATCTTTATCCCAAAGTTCACGACCATCAATCACTTTCTGAATATCGTAATGCGTAATATGCACTTCATCCAAAAATAAATTTGCCATTTCTTTACGGCTCATGTCTTCTTCTAAACGGCCAGCATTATGTTCTTTCCATTGCTGAAATGTTTGCGAACGAAGAACAGCATCGTGCAATTGTTCGCCATTCTTGATATCTATCGAAAGAAAATAGTCATAAAAAGCACGTGTATATGGCCCCATTAATTCGGGACTCTTAACAATAAAGGTGCGTAAGACATTGTAGAGATCACCAATGGTTTTTACCAAACCACGATCGATTGCCTTTTGCAACAACAAAAGGGTTCGCACATCTACCTTGAGGTGGTATGCTTTGAATCGTTTTGGCAATGTGGTAAACATAGTGGCTTAATTTAATGATGTTCCCATTGGGGGTTTTCCGCCTCCGAGGGCTAACTGACGCTGCACTTTCTCGTAATCTGCTTGGGTTTTAATCAGTGTTCCCAAACCATCCAACGCATTGAGTTTACTAATGGCTTCCTCAGAACTAAAGGTCTTGATGTATTTCAGCCAATTGAGTAGTTCTCGAGTAGTGGGGGAACGCTCTAACCCTATTTTGCGCAATTGATAAAAAATATCCAAAGCAGTATCGACAATTTTATCGCTAACTTTTGGGTGGTGCTTTTGAATAATTTCACGCATCTTTTCTGCTTCTGGAAACTGGATGTAATGATAAATACATCGCCCTTTAAAAGCCGTGGGTAATTCTTGTTCTCTATTGGAGGTAATCACAATAGCGGGCATGTCTTCTTCTGACACTTCTACTACTTCTCCCGATTCGGGCATGACAAACTTACGATGACTAAGTGCATACAGTAAATCATTTGGGAATTCTCGTGGTGCTTTATCAATCTCGTCAATCAACAATACGGAATTAGGTGTACTAAATGCCATGGCAGCGGGACCTTTTACCACATAATCCCCAAGCGCTTCTGTATCTCTGCCTGCAGTAGACAATTTTGATTCCAAGCCTTTCTCCTCCCGCTGGGCATTGAGAATTTCAATTTGTGAATCTCTTAAATACTTAACGTGATCAAATTTTGCCACAAATTGCTCTATATTACTTTTCGATCCTGCTGGGTAAACAAAAAGATCAATTGCTTGTCCCTTGGCATACTGCAGGGGCAATTCTGTTTTTCCAGTTCCTGGTTCACCTTCAATGAGCAAGGGCATTCCAAGTGTTCGTGCAATGTGAAATGCTTGTGCTAATTCAGGATCACACAGGTAGTGATCGGAACCTTCCCAGTAACTTTTTTCTGCCATGTCTATTCTATTATATATTTTTCAAAAATTAATTTTAATTGTTCTTTGCTGATTCGATGGTCTCCAGTGTAGGGTAAAAAAGTCATCTTTACATCACTCTTATTAATCACATCGCCAACCATAGCAATGTATTTTTTAGTCAAAAATTGATCTTCCTTACCATAGGTAAAAAGCAGTTGAGATGCGTTTAAATCTGTTTTACTCGCTGTTAAATCAACATCTTCAGGGATCCAACATGCATAGGGTATTACATTATCGACCTCAACCTTCTTTTGGTGCAACCAACGAAACGCAATGGTACCGCCTTGTGAAAAAGCCATAATTGTTTTTTTACATGCTTGAGGTAACTGTGCCAAAAAGTGCTGGTAAAGACCCGACAGATAATTTCCGTTATCTTTTATTTCATGTAACCGATCTCGCTTGGTCATCCAGGAGGCGACTACTGGGCCACCAAAGTCTTTTTCATAAAAACGATTCAAGCCCTCTGGCGCTACAACAAAGTGTTCTTTTGGGTCAAAGTCTTTGAACTTGTAAAGCATTTGCTCACACAGCATTTTCGATCCGTGTAGGGCGAACCAAAAGTATTTTGTCGAGGCAGTCAATTCCCCATAGGTCGAATAGCGTGCCGTTTTTGGTGAAATAAAATAGTCCGTTTTAAGCTCCATAGTACAAATCAATAAAAGAGGTTGCTCTTTTTAAAAGAAGGTTAAATATATAACTAAATACCCTTATCTTCGTAAATATTGAATTGGATTTAAATAAATAATTATGGTCAAGACGTCAATTGAAAAAGGCATCGCTATTGTTCAGTTGAACAATGGAAAAGTAAATACAATCAATCACGTATTGGCGGAAGAACTTCGACTAAACTTCTTGTCGTTAACCAAAAACGAAGCCGTCAAAGGAGTTGTACTTTGTGGACATACCGGAGCATTTAGCGCAGGTTTAGATGTACGCGAAATGGCGGGGAATTCATCCGATCAAGCCCATGCTTTTTGGATAAGTTATTTTGGCGCACTGCAGGCCATGGTTCGCTATCCCAAACCCTTTGTGTGTGCCATCACTGGGTTTGCCCCGGCAGGGGGCACTATTTTCACCCTTTGTGCGGATTATCGCATCATGGCTGAAGAACCCAAACACTTTATTGGGATGCATGAATTTAAATTGTCCATGCAAATTCCAGAACTAATGATGGACCTATGGTGCTACACCTTGGGAGAACAAAAAGCATTTCAAGCACTTCAGGAGGCTAAACTTTTTAGCGCTCAAGAAGCCCTTGCAGCAAACATCGTTCAAGCCATTGCTCCTGCCGAACAGGTGTTAGACACATCCATAGCGCATCTGCGCAAATGTATAGCCGTTTATGGTCCAGTTTACATGGAAAGTAAACGCCTTGCACGCAAACAACTTTTGGCTTTGGTTGACAGAGACCTTGATCAACTGGCCACAGAGTTTGTCCGCTTTAGTCAAGACCCGCACCTAAAGACTCTCATCAATGAATTTGCTAATCACTTAAAACAAAAATAATAGTGGAAGAAAAATCAATTGTATCTCTTGATGTAATGGTACATTGGGGAGACATGGACGCCATGCGCCATGTCAATAATATTATTTACTTAAAATGGGTAGAATCGACGCGTTTGTTGCTTTTTGAAAAATTAATAGATGGTAATGTTGGTAAAGCAGAGATAAGTCCAATCTTGGCCTGGAGTGACATCAAATACATTGCCCCAGTAGTTTACCCAGATACGGTTACCATACAATTTGATATCATCAAAATAGAAGAAGATCGTTTACACGGACAGGCCAAATTATATAGTAATACACAACAACGTTTGGTGGCTATTTCAAATAATACCTTGAAGGCTTACAACACTCATTTACTCAAAAAAGCAGCGCTTCCCTCCCACTGGCTAAAAGTTTTGAAAGACTTCTACCCAGATTTATTCTGATTGATTTGGACGCGCCAAGCCTTCTTGAACGACCGATGCCACCAAATTACCTTGGCGATCAAATATACTTCCTTGTCCTAAACACCTAGCACCAGAGGCATTGGGTGAATGCATGGAAAATAAAAGCCATTGGTTCACATCAAACGGACGATGAAACCACATGGCATGGTCCAAACTTGCCACTTGTAAAGGTTGATCAAATTCTTCTTGAAAATGACTAATGATGGACATGATCAACAAATCATAATCAACCACATAGGCCAAAAATTCGTGCTGTTGTTGTTGGGATAAACTAACGCTCTCTTTTAATTTAAACCACACATTTCTATTCTCCTGTGGAGAGATGCGATAGGAATAATCTTTTTCAGGTCTAAATTCAAATGCAAAAGGATTACGGGCCAACAGATGTAGTTTTACTCGATCAGAAACTGTTGATGTATTTTTAAGTAAATCGGTGTCCGAAATAAGGTCTTCAGGATTGGCTTGTGTTGGAAAATCGTTGTGTTGTTCCAAGCCTTTCTGGGCAATCTGAAAGGAAGCACTAAGCACAAAAATGGCTTTTTCATTTTGATAAGCCGTAACTCTTCTTGTTGAAAAACTTCCTCCATCACGAAGGTTTTCTACGGAATAGGTTATGGGTATTTCAAGATCTCCTGACAGGATAAAATAGCCGTGCAATGAATGAACAGTTCGATCTTCAGAAATGGTTTTATAGGCAGCGTGTAATGATTGTGCAAGAACCTGACCACCATAGACACGTTTCCAAACGGTGTGATAATTTTGTCCTTCATAGTTAAAGGCATCAATTTGTTTCAGTTTCAATAAATCAGTTAATCCTTCAGGTGTTTGCATAGATCAAAATATCTAAACGAAGGTACTACAAAAACAGAAATGAATGGAATGATTTAATCGTTCGGATAACTTTTTAGATGTTTACCAAAAAAAAAGCCCTGCCAAAAGGCAGGGCTTTAAGCCTATACTGGATAGGGGTTAGTCTTCTATACTAACATTAACCGCACTAAGACCTTTTTGAGTTTCCTCTACGTCATAGCTAACTTTATCCCCTTCTGTGATTTCGTCGTTGGTGTTGTTTACGTGTACGAATACATCTTCTCCATTTTCATTGGTGATAAATCCGAACCCTTTTGCATTGTTAAAGAACTTTACAGTTCCACTGTGATTACTCATAATTATTATTTTTATTAGACTGCAAATATAGACAAACTAATTTAAATTGCTATTAATCAATTGCATAAGTTTAATTAAATTAATTTAGCGCTAACTACCTGCTAATCTGAGGCTACCATTTGATTCAAGTCAATTTGTTCATTCAAAAAAAATCCACTGGCCAAAATAAAATGACATAAAGGCTTTCTTTTAATCGATAAAAAAGCGAGAAAGTGAGATCAGGAAAAAGTAGAAAATTATTTTTTCTTACGCCTATTGGCAACCTTATCCCCTTTGGATTTGGGCTTACTATACTTCTTGGCAATCTTAAATTTATAGGATCCTCCTAAGTTTACTTTTCTGTTTTTTGGTTTTTTCTCTTCCATGTACTAAGATAGTAAAAGCTAATAATGAAACAACTCTATGTAATTATTGCGGCATTGGGACTAATGAAGGTCAGAAGGCATTAAGACAGAAGAAAGATTTAACACAATTATGGACATAAAAAAAGGCTATCCGATTGGAGAGCCTTGAAATTGTTGAGCCAACGAGCAGATTTGAACTGCCGACCTCTTCCTTACCAATGATACGCCTACTCCTTAAATAGCTATTAATTAACCCTATATCCTCTCTTGACTACTATAAACACTGCAACGTATAAAAGGGATGTATTATTTGCTGGTTCACTAATGGTTCACTAATGGTTCACTAAATTAGCTTTTTAAATAAAGAGGCTTAAAAATGAGTAATATTAATCACAATTTCTGGCTAGGATTAAATAAGAAAAACGATACAGACAATCCAGAGAGCTTATACCTATTTTATAAGACTGGGAGTAAAAAAATACTAAAGAGGCTACCTATCAAGATAAAGGCCTCTATATGGGATAATTCAGCTAAGAGTATAAAGAGGGTAAGGGAGCTAGACTATATGTCAGAAGTAGAGTATATCAATGAGCTAAAGAGTAGGATAAGTCAGGTTAAAATAGAAATGAGTAAAGGAGTAATGTCTATTGATACTGCATGGCTAATATTGCTGGATAAGAATAAGGATGGAATAATAGAGACCTTCATAGAGAACGATTTGAAGCTAACCAATAACAGTAGGGTAAAATACCTCAGCTACTTAAAAGGCCTAGAGAAGCACCTACCTATAACATACAAACCTCTGCAGTATGTTCACATACAAGACAATCAATCAGTAGAAGTAATAAGCAATACGCTAAAGCAGTCTAAGCTAAAGAATAGTACTATATCGGACTATATGGGAATGCTAGACTATATCACTAGAAGGGCCAACCTAAAGGTACAGTCTCCTTTTGCCTCATTGAAGCTAAAGCCTCAGGATGATGAAGTAAGTAAGCTACCCAGAACAATAAACGACCTGTACAAAGGGATGCAGGGAATACAGACTAAGAAAGACTACCTCAGCTTATGTATGTGGCTATACTCATTCTCTCTACGTGGCCTAGGAGGAGGCGATATATGTAACCTCAGCGAAGACCTATTAGAAGGGGACTATACAAGGCCTTACTATCCTGACTATGCTATAGACCTAGACTATTACTCAACACTGAAGGAGAAGGCTCACGTCTATATAAGGAGAGGTAAGAAAAAGAACCAGAAGCCACTTACAATACTAATCAATACATTCCCTAGCTACTTCCTTCACCAAGCACTTAGGCAGCTTATAAAAGAGGAGTATATAGAGTACTCATATAAAGGTAAAGACTTATTAAGGCTATTCAATTTCACTACTAAGGATAAAGACTATAACGATATATTAAAGGGTAAAGCTAATTGGTCAGCATTAAGGGATACAATCAGTAAGAAGACTCAGAAGCTTATAGGAGCTGGACTACATAACACAAGGCATACGTTCACTACAGCGGGTAATTCATACAGTAGGCTAAATGATTCAGAACAAAGGGAGCTTATAGGCCAGAAGAGTAAGGGAGCTTTAAATCACTACCAGTCAGAGCTACAAATTAAGACAGACCTCAACCACTTACACATTCTTGACGATTTCCAAGTAATAAGCCTTACAAAGGTTCTATTTCAATTAGGAGAGCAAAGAGGATACATGAGCCAGAGACTATCAAAGCCAGCCCTAGACTTATTTAACCATAAGAAGCTACTAACATTCTCTCCAGAAGACGAGCTCAAGCTGCAAAAGCTACAAAATGAGTGGGTGAATAATCCTACTATAGAGGTGGTTAATGGAAATATAATGAGTAAGCAAGGGAAGAAGCCTAAGCAATTGATTGATTTAGAGGGTATTAAGTCTAACCTATTAGAAGTAAATGAAGTAGACATAAGCGAGGAAGCTGTAAAAGATGGATTAACCTTCTCTTTTATTTAATCCAGTGCTTTCTTAGCTTTTAGATCAGATACTTTTAAATCATCTGTTACGGATAAGAACCCATTGTATCAAAAAGACGATATGTACAAAGAGCTAATTGAAGCCCATGAAGGTTTAAGCAAAGAGCAAAGTCATGAACTTAATGCTAAATTGATTTTACTTTTATTAAATGAAATCAATGATAAAAGCGTCTGGAAAAATGCGCTCACATCTGCTAGAAATGATTCTGTATAGCGCACTTATAACCTATTTGCGATCAGCCTTAAGTTGCACAAATCTATAATAAAAAGTGCATTTTTGTGAGCTTCATTTTGAGTATATTTTGTGACATTGCAGTATTAAATAATTTATTGCCATGCTTACAGTAGAAGAGATAAATGATGAAGCGAAACGACTAGATCTCGCCGAAACCAACAGAGTTCAAATTGAACCCACTACAATACGGTTTCCTAATATGGAAATCAAAGATTCTTATGCAATTCAAAAAGCATGGGTGGGACTAAAACAAGAACAGGGCAGAAAAATTGTAGGGTATAAAATTGGACTTACTTCTAGGGTAATGCAAGTGGCCATGAATATTGATGAGCCAGATTACGGCACTTTGTTAGATGATATGGTTTTTGAAAATAATTCAGAAATCAAAACGTCAGCCTTTTTAGACCCAAAAATTGAAGTCGAGTTGGCATTTGTTCTAAAAAAAAGACTGTTTGGTGAAAACCTCACTATCGAAGATGTTATTGAAGCAACAGCGTATGTCGTTCCTGCATTAGAACTAATAGCAGCAAGAACGTTTAGAAAAAACCCTAAAACTGGTTATGTAAGAACCGTTAGGGATACTATTTCGGATAATGCTGCGAACGCAGGAATTATTACTGGAGATCATATAATTGACCCTAACGAAATAGATTTACGTTGGGTAAGCGCGCTTTTATATAAAAATGGAACTATTGAAGAATCTGGTGTTGCCGCTGCAGTATTAGACCATCCTGCAAAAGGGATTGTTTGGTTGGCAAAGAAATACGCCCAACATGGAGTAGCACTTGAAGCAGGTCAAACTATTCTGGCAGGGTCATTTACGAGACCTATTGATGTAGCTGCAGGTGATGAAATTATAGCGGACTACGGTTCTTCGGGGAAAATAACGGTCAATTTCACTTAAAACATACGAATGGATACACCTAAAAATAGTTTTAAGCAAAAAGCACTAGGACAAGAAACCACTTATGGAATCTGGAATGGTATCGTTGATACCGTAACGGCAGAGATAATTGCTGGAGCGGGTTTTGATTGGATGCTAATTGATGGTGAACATACTCCTTTTGACCTGCGAACCATTCAATTACAACTGCAAACTATAGCCGCATATGACGTACAGGTAGTTGTGAGACCTCCAGTAGGTGACACGGTTTTAATAAAACAATTGATGGATATTGGTGTGCAAAGTTTGTTGGTGCCCATGGTAGAATCTGCAGAACAGGCCACACAACTTGTTAAAGCCATGCGTTATCCACCAGAAGGTGTTCGCGGTGTTGGAACCGCTTTAGCAAGAGCTTCAAAATGGAACAGAACCAACAATTATTTTAGAGATGCCAATAATGAAATGTGTTTGATATGCCAAATAGAATCGGTTGAGGGAATAAAAAATCTAGATGCTATTCTTGAAATTGATGGTGTTGATGGTGTATTTATTGGTCCTGCAGATTTAGGTGCATCGATGGGATTTTTGGGGCAACCCTCACATCCTGATGTAAAAGCAGAAGTAGTCAAAGCAATAAAAACAATTAGAGCCAGCGAAAAAACAGCTGGTACACTTACCGCTTCTGAAGAATTAGTAAACTATTATAAAGCAGCGGGTGCCAATATGTTGGGAGTCGGGGTAGACACCCTGCTCATGGCAAAATCAACCAAGCAGTTAGCAGAATTATATAAGCCAGAATTAAAGCGTAATCAATCGAATACTAAATATTAACAATATGTTAGATGAAAACCTGACCATATTAAATAACTACTTACCAAAATTGGTCGAAAATGGAGTTCAAAATCTAATCAATGGAAAATCCGTTGATGCGATTTCTGGTAAAACTTTTGACAATACCACTCCTGTAGATGGTTCGTTCATTGGCAAAGTAGCTGAGGGTGATGCAGCAGATATCAATGAAGCAGCCAATGCGGCAATGGATGCCTTTGATGCTTGGCGAAAAATGCCACATCAAGAGCGCAAAAAAATTATGCATGCCATAGCTGATAAAATTGAAGAACATGCCGATGAAATAGCAGTTTTAGAAAGCTATGATACTGGGCAGCCTATTCGATTTATGAAAAAGGCAGCCATAAGAGGTGCAGCAAATTTTAGATATTTTGGCGATAAAGTTATTGATGCGCAAAATGGACTTTCTACTCCAGATACCAACCATGTAAATTATACCATGCGCCAAGCTATTGGCCCCGTTGGTATTATTACGCCTTGGAACACACCTTTTATGTTGACGACTTGGAAAATTGCTCCGGCATTAGCATCAGGTTGTACAGTAGTGCATAAACCCGCAGAGTTTAGTCCGGTTACGGCAACGCGATTGGCGCAATTGGCACATGAAGCTGGATTGCCAAAAGGTGTTTGGAATGTTGTTCATGGGTTTGGTGAAACAGCCGGTAAATCATTGACTGAGCATGAACATATAAAAGCAGTTGCCTTTATTGGTGAGACTACTACAGGAACCTATATCATGAAGCAAGGCGCACCAACGCTAAAACGTGTGCATTTAGAACTAGGTGGTCAAAATCCTATTATAGTTTTTGATGATGCTGATTTAGACCGTGCTTTAGACGCTGCAATTTTCATGAAGTACAGTTTAAACGGAGAACGTTGTACATCAAGCAGTAGACTATTATTGCATAAAGACGTATATGCTGGGTTTGTTGAAAAGTTAAAGAAAAGAGTGTCGAATATAAAAGTAGGCCATCCGTTAGACCCTATTACAGAGGTAGGTCCTATGATTCATCCATCGCATCAAGAGAAAGTTATAAGTTATGGTGAGATTGGAAAACAGGATGGGGCAACTTTAGCCTGTGGAGGTGGAAAGCCAGCAGATTTACCTGAAGGTGGCGCCTATGTAAATCCGACTTTATTTATTGATGCAAGTAAAGATATGCGCATTGCTCAAGAAGAAGTTTTTGGTCCATTTCTAACTGTCATTCCATTTGAAACAGAGGCGGAAGCTATTGAAATAGCAAATTCAGTACGATACGGATTAACAGCTTATATCTGGACGAAGGATATAGGTAGAGGACATAGAATGGCACATGCCGTTGAAGCAGGCATGGTATGGATTAATTCACAAAATGTAAGGCACTTACCAGCGCCTTTTGGAGGTGTAAAATATAGTGGAATAGGTCGTGACGGTGGCGAATATAGTTTTGATTTCTATATGGAAACAAAAAATATATCAGTCGCCCTAGGTGACCATGATATACCACAATTAGGAGTACAGTAATACTAAAAATAAGATTATGGGTAAAATTGTTTTAGCAGCGAAAATAACGCACGTCCCGACCATGTTAATGTCGGAAAAACCTGGACGAATCTTTGGAACAAGACAGCAAGCTATTGACGGGCATTATGAAATTGTACGCAGGGCACGAGAAGCCGGTGTAGATACAGTTGTTGTTTTTGATTCTCATTGGTTGATTAATGCGGGATATCACATAAATTCTGGGGAACATTTTAAGGGCCTTTATACGAGTCATGAATTTCCTCAATTTATTCAAGATATGGAGTATGAGTATACTGGAAATAAAGCCTTAGGAGATGCTATTGCAAAAAAGGCCATGCAAAAAGGAGTGCATACAGAATCGCACAACATTGAATCTTTAACTTTAGAATACGGCACTTTAGTACCTATGTATTTCATGAATAAAGAGCGTGACTTAAAAGTCGTTTCAGTGGCTGCATTATGTACGGTGCATAGTCATGATTCATCTATAAAATTAGGGGAAGCAGTAGCAGAAGCAATTGCAGAAAGTGATAGCAATGTTATGATATTGGCATCAGGTTCTCTTTCTCACGGAATGTGGGCCAACGAAGATTATGCGGCAAATAATGGCACATTTACCATTTCTAGTGAATTCAACCAACAAATGGATTTACACGTTATAGAATTGTGGAAACAAGGAAGGCATAAGGAATTTTTAAAACTACTTCCAGAATATGCCAGTAAGTGTGACGGTGAAGGAAACATGCACGATACAGCAATGTTATACGGTGCAGTTGGCGGCGTAAACTATGAGGGTAAATGTGAATTAATAGGAGAATATTTTCCTAGTTCTGGCACAGGGCAAGTGAATATGATTTTTCCTGTTTAGTTTATATAAAAAATAAAAGCATATGCCACACGTAACCTTTGAATATTCAGCGAATGCTGCAATAGATTTTCAATCATTTTTTAGTGACTTAACAGAACAATTGGTTGCTACTGGAGCAGTTAAAAGGCTTGGGGTAAAGTGCAGGGCGGTAAAATCAGAGGCACATTTTATTGTGGATGGAAAACCAAACTACAAGATGGTCAATCTTTTGTTACGCCTTAGAGAAGGTCGTACATTAGAAACAAAACAAGAATTGTCACAGATTGGGATGCGTTTGATGGAAAAGTATTTTGAACAAGAAATTGCCAGGAAAGAGATTATTCTATCTACAGAGATAAAAGAACTTATTAAAGGATTGGACCTTATAAAAAACTCAATTCGTTAGCATTAGGTATGACAGAACTATTAAAAAACAAAGCATATATAAATGGTAAATGGGTAGTTTCAAATTCCGGTAAAACATTTGAAGTTACAAATCCGTTTAATAATGAAGTGATTGCACGTGTTTCCGATTGTGGCCAAGAAGAAACTAAATTGGCTATTGATGCCGCAAGTGAAGCATTTAAAGTTTGGAAAAAATACGGGGCATCAGAACGTGCCGACTTACTTAAAAAATGGTATCAATTACAAATAGATAATGCAGAAGAATTAGGGAGAATACTAACCCTAGAGCAAGGTAAACCATTACAAGAGGCTATAGGGGAAATTAAGTATGGAGCATCATTTGTAGAATGGTTTGCAGAAGAAGCTAGACGAAATTACGGAGACGTAATACCCGGACACCAAAGAGATAAAAGACTATTGGCCATTAAACAACCCATAGGTGTTGTTGCAGCAATCACACCATGGAATTTCCCTAACGCCATGATAACGCGTAAGGTTGCGCCTGCATTGGCTGCTGGTTGTACCGTGGTAATTAAACCACCAAAATTAACGCCTTTATCTGCATTGGCTTTAGCCGCATTGGCAGAAGAAGCAGGTATACCGGCAGGAGTAATAAATATAGTTCCAGGGAGTAGCGCAAGTGCAATAGGCAATGAACTTTGTGCGAATTCTTTAGTTAAGAAACTATCCTTTACGGGGTCTACACCGGTTGGCAAAATACTCTTGAAGCAATGCGCAGATACGGTAAAAAAGGTTTCCATGGAGTTGGGAGGAAACGCTCCCTTTATAGTGTTTGAAGATGCTGATATTGATGCAGCCGTAGAAGGAGCTATTGTATCAAAATACAGAAATGCGGGACAGACCTGTGTGTGTACGAACAGAATTTTTGTACAAGAAAAGGTTTATGATGTTTTTGTTGAAAAATTTGTAGCGGCAGTAAAACTCCAAAAAATGGGTGATGGTTTAGAAGAGGGCGTCACTATAGGTCCACTCGTAGAAGAGAAAGCCATTCAGTTTGTAGAAAATGTGGTTGAAGATGCTAGAAAAAAAGGTGCTGAAGTTGTGCTAGGAGGCACAAGGTATCAAAAAGAATCATTGATATATGAGCCTACTATTTTAACGAATGTTAATGCGACTATGGATGTTTATAAGGAGGAGGTTTTTGGCCCTGTAGCACCTATATTCAAATTTAAAACCGAAGAAGAGGTGATAGATTATGCAAATGATACACCATATGGTTTGGCATCTTATTTCTATGGAAAAGATTATGCAAGAATCTGGCGCGTTGCTGAAGCTTTGGAATATGGAATGGTCGGTATCAATACCGGAATGATTTCTACAACGGTTGCTCCTTTTGGCGGAATAAAAGAAAGTGGTTTTGGTAGAGAAGGTTCTAAGTACGGAATGGATGATTACCTAGAAATAAAGTATTTATGCTTTGGAGGAATTGAATAAATATTCAACCCTCGAAATATTGATTTAAAAAAGCACACTCATGAAATTTGCAAGTTATAAGGTTGAAGGTAGAACCACCTACGGTTCTGTAGTAGAAGAGAATAATACCATTTATCTTACTGATATCGGTAAAGAAAACGGCCATGACCTCAGGTATTGGATTGAGAATGATACCATGAATGAATTGAGGGCAATTGCTGAAGCAACCAAAACTCGTCATATAGAAAAATACGTCGATTACTTGCCTCCAATTCTGTCCGCAGAAAAAATTGCTTGTATTGGTGTAAATTATGCGAACAGAAATGCAGAATACAAAGACAATTCAGAATTACCAAAATACCCTAGTTTATTTCTTCGGTATCTAGATTCATTTACCGGAAACAATCAAAATTTAGTACGCCCCCCTGAATCGGATAAATTGGATTATGAAGGGGAGATTGTTATAATTATTGGTAAGGGTGGAAGACGCATACCAGAAGAAAAGGCACTTGAGCATATTGCGGGTTTAACGCTTATGAATGAAGGCACCCTTCGTGATTGGGTTCGCCACGCCAAATTTAATGTAACCCAAGGAAAGAATTTTGAAAAATCAGGTTCTATTGGCCCTTGGATGATGACTTCAGATGAAGTTGCAGATTATACCAATCTAGCTATTCAAACCCGAGTAAATGGAGAGATTAGACAAGATGATAACACCTCTAGATTAATGTTTCCGTTTGCATTTATCATATCGTACTTAAGTACGTTTATGACATTAAAACCAGGTGATATGATTTCTACAGGCACTCCCAATGGCGCCGGCGCCAGATTTGACCCCCCTAAATATCTGAAACCGGGAGACATTATTGAAGTTGAAGCTGCAGGAATTGGAGTTTTAAAAAATGGTGTTGAAGATGAAGTTTTAAAATAAACTAATCCCTCGCGAAGCTTAAAACCTATATGATGGTAGTTTTTATCTTTTTGTTTTAACCGAAATATGTGCTTTATGAAATTTTTTTTTGGATTGGTATTTTCACTTTTGCTATTAACATCATGCAGCCAACCAGAGAAAAAAAGGCCTACAAATATATTAATCATAGTAGCAGACGATTTGGGTTTTACAGACCTAGGTTGTTATGGTAGCGAAATTAACACGCCCAATTTAAATGCTCTTGCTGCCAAGGGGTTAAGAAGCACTTCATTTTATACAGCCCCTACTTGTTCGCCAACACGTGCCATGTTATTATCTGGTGTAGTAAACCATAGAAATGGTTATGGAACAATGGAAGGCGATTGGGCAGATAACCAAAAAGGACTTAGAGGCTATGAAGGTTATTTGAATTGGGATGTGGTAACCTTTCCAAAATTGCTTCAAGATGCGGGCTATCATACTTCAATAGCAGGTAAATGGCATCAAGCTTTTCCTGCAAAAGAACAAACACTCTGGCCTTATTATCGTGGATTTACCCGTTCCTTTATAATGGCTCAAGGTGGCGCTGGTCATTATTATGACAAACAACCACTACTTTCTTTTATACCAGAGGCACTTTATGTAGAAGATACTACTCAAGTAGCAACACTCTCCAAAGATTTTTATTCTAGTAAAAATTATGCGGATAAGACTATCCAATTCATTGACGAAAGTAGGTCAGGGCACAAACCGTTTTTTCATTTTTTATCCTTTACGGCGCCACATTGGCCTTTACAGGTGCCGGATGAAAATATAGATACATATAAAGATAAATACGAAGAAGGTTACGAAGTACTAGCCCAGAAAAGATTTGAGAGAGCACAAGCTATGGGTATTATTCCGGCATCGGCCAAGTTACCTGCCCTAACGCCAAACATTCAACCCTGGAACGAATTAACGGATGTAGAAAAAAGACGTTCTAGTCGAGCAATGGAAATTTATGCCGCAATGATTGACCGAATGGATTTTCATGTTGGTAGAGTGATTGCTCATTTAAAGGAAATCGGTGAGTACGAAAACACTTTGATTGTTTTTATGGCAGATAACGGTGCTGAAGGAAATTCAATTATGGGTTATGAAGATACCGGAGAATGGGTTGAGACCACCTTTGACACAAGTTTTGAAAATATGGGAAGGCTAAATTCCTATACCGAACTAGGAGCAGCATGGGCAAGTGTAAGTTCCCTCCCTTTTAAGTGGTATAAGGCATTTGCAACTGAGGGTGGTGTTAGAGCTCCTTTGATTATTCAATACCCAAAATCAAAAAGAACTGCTAATACCATAGCGAATGACTTTTTATCTGTTATGGATTTAGCGCCAACTTTTCTTGAGTTAGCGGATGTAAAGCATCCAGGGACAACTTATCAAGGAAGAAAAGTTTATCCTATGAACGGTATGTCAATGCTACCATGGTTACATGGAGAAATTGATTTTGTACATCCTATGGAAAAAGCACATGTCTGGGAATTATATGGTAGAATAGGTGTTCGTTTGGGAGATTGGAAAGCCGAAAAAATGGAAGCCCCATATGGAACAGGAGTATGGGAATTATATAATTTAAAGGAAGACCTCATTGAAGAAAATAACCTTGCCAATAACTATCCAGAAAAACTACAAGAACTAATTGGACATTGGAAAGATTATGAAAAAGAAAACGCTGTAACCTTACCAGACAGACCAACCGCATATTCAAAAGAAACGTATTGGAATAAAAAATAGTAATTATACTAGACGTCTTCTCGATATCATAGCGACAATACACAAAACCTAAACAAAAGAATCATATTTCTATAAGAGCTAGGTAGTTAATTAGTATAGTTTTGGAGCAGAACATATCATTATAACAATGATAAATATCAACTTAACTAAACTCATCATGAAAAAACTTGTATTAATTTTTGTCTTATTAGTAACAACCGCAGGGTTTGCTCAGAAAAGTATTTCTGGTGTAATTACTGAAGCTGACACGGATCAGCCCATACCTGGAGTCTCAATTGTTATTGAAGGAAATAGTGTGGGAACTTCAACTGATTTTGACGGGAAGTATCAATTAGAAACCGCCTCAGATACTTTTACGTTGGTTATAAGCTATATTGGCTTTAAGACTGTAAAAGTTTCTAGTACAGATGGGACAGCTGCCTATAATGTTACTCTAGAGGAAGATACTGCTCAACTAGACGAAGTTATTGTTACAGCCAATAAAACAGCACAACGCTCGCAAGACGTACCTTTGAGTATTACAGCTATAGGCGCCAAAGAACTTGCAAGAACGGGGTCGGTAAAAGCAGAGAATTATTTTCCAAGCATTCCAAATTTAAGTATCTCTTCTTCAGGAGGTGGTGGTGCAAGTTTCGGTGATGGTAGGTCCTCGGGTAAAAATATATCTATAAGAGGTATTTCTGGAAATAATACTACAGCATTTTATTTGGATGAAACTCCATTGCCAGAATTTGCTGATCCTCGTTTATTCGATACCAATAGAATCGAAGTGTTAAGAGGTCCACAAGGAACTTTATATGGGTCAAATACTATGGGCGGTGCAGTAAAAGTAATAACCAATCAGCCAAGTGCATTTGAGACGTCAGGAAATATAGAAGTCAACGCCGCAACTGTCAAAGAAGGCGATGCTGATTATAGTATCCAAGGTGTTTTTAATGTCCCTCTTGTAAAAGATAAGGTTGCTTTACGTATAGGTGCATTTTATGCATTTGAAACGGGAATTTATGATAGAAAACAACAGACTACATTCAACGGTTTTCCATTAAATACAGGAGATGGTACAGGTGCTAACCCAGGTGCAGTCTATGACAGTCCTGATGATGGTTCTAGAATAGCTTATGATTTAGGGCCACTTCCAATTAATCTAGTGGAAAATGGTAATAATGATTTAACCGGAAATTTTGGTGACAATGTAGATGATGAAACTAGCTTTGGTGTAAATATTGGACTCGGGTTTTATCCAAATGAGAATGTAAGAATCATTCCTAAGCTAATTTATCAAAAAACTTCTGGTGACGGTTTAGATTTTTCTGATTTTAGACCAGACAATTTTACACAGTATAGAATGGCTGGTATTGATGAGAAATATGAATTAGATTTATTACATGCGAGTCTTTTGACTGATTTTCAACTGGGTTCAGGTAAATTAACCAATAACCTTTCTTTTACAGTTCTTGATCAATTTGATAGAGAAGATGTTACAGAGCGTGAGAGTTCTGGACCAACAGCTACAGAGCTCACCCCATTTGATGAAAATGGATTGATAATAGCTCCTGTAGATGCACCACCGTTTACGAATACAGGTTTTACACAAGCGAATTTCTATCCTGAGTTTATTGATAGAACTGGCCAATTGAATAAGTTTGTTGAAGAACTTAGATATAGCTCAACAAACGAAGATTCTAATTTCAATTTCACAGCCGGATTATTCTACAGTTCTGAGAGTTCAAAGTTTAACGCGAGTCAGCCTAGAGATACATATCTCGAAGATATATCAGGATTTTTCGAAAACCTAATAGCAATTGGCGTAACAGAAGTTGAGGGATTGCCTGAATTTATTGCATCTGAAAACTTTATCTGGTATTCTCAAGATACAGATTTTCAAACTAATGAATTTGCATTATTCGGGGAAGCGTATTGGGATATTACATCAAAATTAAAAGCGACAGTTGGTTTACGATATTTCTCGTATAATCAAAATTTAAAGCAAACTTTAGCAGGATTTGTTGCCGCTGGAGGTGGAGAGCCTACAGACGAAGAAACAAAAGATAGTGGTGTTACCCCTAAGTTTAATTTGACTTACTCAATTAATGATAATAGCCTTATTTATGGTAGTGCAACTAAAGGGTATAGATTGGGTGGAGCAAATGGTATAGTGCCTGTTCTTTTTGCAGCAGCAGATTTAGAGGCAATTGGTTTGACTGAAGCGCCAAGAACGTTTGATCCTGATTTCTTATGGACGTATGAGTTAGGAAGTAAGAATATCTTTTTAGGAAATAGATTAATTACCAATATGTCTGTATTTCATACCGTATGGAATGAACTACAACAACGTGTTTTCTTACCAACAGGATTTCTATTTGTAGATAATATTGGTCAAGCAACAATGACCGGTGTTGAATTAGAAGTTAAAGGAAAGGTTAATAAAAATCTTCAAATAGGTGGAGCTTTTGGGTATACGAAATCTGAAATAAAGGAAGGTAGTATTTTAACTGGGGCGGAAGCTGGAGATAGAGTATTAAATGTACCTGAATTAACAGCAAGTGCAAATATTCAATATTCTCACGAACTTAAAAAGCAAGGAAGTTCAATGTTCTATAGACTTGATTTGAGTCATACTGGTGATCGAGTAAATACATTTGCTCCTGAAACTGAATCGCAGTTTGTGTTTGACGCATTCACACTTTTGAATGCTAGAATAGGGTATTCAAGTGGAAAATTCGACATCGCTATTTTCGGACAAAACTTAACAAATGAAATTGCTAATTTCGGTGATATTACCTCGTTAGCAGCTACGCCTTTTGGAAGAACAAGATATGCAACCGGAAGACCATCTTCATACGGTGTAAATCTTAAATATAAGTTCTAGCAAGAACTAACCATTACCATTTAAAGTGGGAAGTTGTCTTAAAATACATTTCCCATTTTTTTTCAAAAATTTGGATAGAGATTCCATTTACTATTTTAAGCTTAGATCCGATTACGTTCTCAAAAATTGGATATTTTATACTAAAAAAGCACTATTTCAATTCATAAGAATTACATAATTACAATACTACAAAATGGAGTATACAGCATTACCTAAAGTTCAATCATTTCTGAATAAAGAACAACTGCCGTTATTTATAGACGGTAAACAGCAACCTTCACAATCAGATAAAAAGATAGCGGTACATAATCCGGCAACGGAAGATATACTAGCATATATTCCAAACGCTTCTAAAGCGGATACTGACTTGGCAGTTAATGCCGCTCACAAAGCTTTAAATGACGGGCAATGGCCAAAATTATTGGCCAACCAAAGGGAGAAAATCATGTTGAAATATGCCGATATCATTGAAAAAAATGAACCTGAATTGGCTCAGTTATTGGTTTTAGAACATGGTAAATTGTACGTAGATGCTCAAAAAGAAGTAAGTGCGGCAGTAAATTGTTTCCGTTATTATGCGGGTTGGTCAACAAAAATTGAAGGCTCAACATTAGATGTTTCTTTAGGTGGCGCCAGTCATTTTGCATACACCAAAAGAGAACCAATTGGAGTTATTGGCGCTATTGCACCGTGGAATGTTCCTATAATGATGTACGCATGGAAAACTGCACCGGCATTGGCTTGTGGTTGTACCATTGTTTTTAAACCATCAGAAGAAACCCCGCTTACTGCTTTATTTATGGCAGAACTTTCTTTAGAAGCTGGTGTTCCTGAGGGAGTTATAAATATAATAACCGGAGATGGTCAAAATGCAGGAAATAACATCGTAACACACCCATTAGTCTCAAAAATAACCTTTACGGGTTCTACCGAGGTGGGGAAAATTATAGGACAAGGAGCTGCAAAAACACTTAAGGAATTCACTTTGGAACTAGGAGGGAAAAACCCTGTTTTGGTTTTGGATGATGCCGATATTACAAAAGTGCCTAAAGGTGCGGCTAAGGGAATTTTTTACAACCAAGGACAGGTTTGTGTTTCTGGTTCTAGAATCTATCTGCCTAAAAACAAGTATGATAATTTTGTTGCTGACCTTGGAAGTATTGCAAATGGTATGAAGACCGGTAACGGCCTTGATTCAACCTCGCAAATGGGGCCGTTGGTTTCTCAAAAACATATGCAAAATGTAATGCGTTATATTGATTCCGGTAAACAATCAGGAGCAGAAGTGGTTGCCGGAGGTTCCAAGCTTTTTGATAAAGGGTACTATGTTGCACCAACAGTATTTTCGAATCCGGAAAACAAAAATATCGATATTCTTACCGAAGAAATTTTCGGTCCTGTAATAGTTGCTGTGGCTTATGATGGCATTGATGATTTAATTCAAAAAGCTAATGATACCAGCTATGGTTTGGCTGCTAGTGTGTGGACGAATAATGTTAGTAATATGCACAAAACGTTAGAAAAACTAAATGCAGGTATGATCTATGTCAACTCGCCGGTTCGATCAGATCCAAATTTACCCCTTGGAGGATTTAATCAATCTGGAATTGGCAATGAACTCGGTAGTGAATCTATAAAAGCATATACCAGATTAAAATCTGTGGTAATTGCATATTAAAATAATGTGCCTTAGATTGTTTTATCTTTTTGATTTAAAATATTTCTAGTTTACAGATTATTTTAAATCAAAATTAAAATAAATGAAAAATGCTAGCTCAATAGATGTAAATAGTCGCGGTACAATAACCGCAGGACTAGTTCTTGGCACAATTGGAGTACTTTCATTTATTGTTCAGCCGGGTCTGGTTCAGGGGTTTGTAAGTGTACTAGGATTATCTGAGGCTGATGCTAATCTTTTAGCTTCCATAGAAATGGCAGGTATCGCCATTGCAACTATTCTGGCTATTTTTTTAACTCGAACAGTAAGTTGGAGAGTTATTTTGGCAGCAGCATTGATAATCGCAGCAGCAGGTAACTTATTTTCAGCACTTGGTGATAACGACACTAGCCTTCAAATAGCAAGATTTATTACTGGAATAGGCGAAGGTTTAATTATCTCATTAAGCTTTACAATTATAGGTTTAACTCAAAAAACGGAAAGAAATATAGCGCTTTACCTTGCGCTATTGATGACCTATGGTGCATTTGGTCTTTGGGGAATGCCCTTAGCTTTTCAGACTATTGGCTTAAATGGTATTTTCATAATTTGGGCTGTTCTGACTCTAATTGCTCTTTTTACCATTAAATATGTGCCTATTTCATCTGCAAGTCAAGAGGAGTCAAGGCCTTCAGCAGTACAATTAGGCATAGGGTGGTTAATTTTGGCGCTATTTTCAGTTTTTGCCTACAACGCAGCCATTGGTCTTGCGTGGGCTAATTTATTCCTCATTGGGATGGATATTGAACCAAATGAACAAACCGTTGCCAATGGGTTACTAATTGCTCAATTTGCTGGTATTGCAGGAGCTTTAGGTGCTGTTTATCTTTCAGATCGTATTGGAAGTTTTTGGCCATTTTCCCTTGGTGTTATTGTAGCGGCTGTTTGTATTTCTTTCTTATTAGCAGAGCCATCAATTTTAATATTCGGAATTGCGGTATCTGGTTTTAACGCATTATGGAACTTTACCTTACCTTATTTGTTGAGTATAGTAGGTGATATGGATTCAAAATCACGTATGATGACTCTTGCTATTGCAATACAAATGGTTGGTCTTGGTTCTGGGCCATATTTAGCCTCTAAACTATTTGAATCTGGTTTTGGCTTTAAAGAGATGGAAATTATCACAATAGTTGCTTTAGTAGTAAGTATTGTAATTCTTGCCATTCCAGTTCGTATCCATAGTATCCATTTGAAAAAAAGATAGAAGTGTTTTTTCGAGGAATTTTTGTCAACTAGCAAAAACACAAAAGTTAAACAATAACTGCATTTATATGTAATCTTAAAAAGCGATTTATCATTAATTTTAATAAACATTAAATAGCCAATCATGGATAAAAAAACAATACTCATCGTAGGAACAGCGGATACTAAATCTGATGAGTTATTGTACATGAAAAGCTGTGTTGAAGAACAAAATGGAATAGCGATGATTATGGATGTTGGGGTTCTTGGTGATCCGTCGTTTACACCAGAATATTCCAAACATGATGTTGCCAAAGCGGCAAATACTACAAATGAAGATATTATTGCATTGGGTGATGAGCACAAAGCGATGAACAAAACTGCAGAAGGCGCTTCAATTCTAACCAGAAGATTATATGATGAGGGCAAGATTGATGGTATGATTGCATTAGGGGGTACCATGGGTACCGATTTGGCTTTGGATACCGCTGCTTCACTTCCATTGGGTGTTCCAAAATACGTGGTTTCCACAATAGCCTTTTCTCATTTGATTCCACCAGAAAGAATAACACCAGATTTGACTATGATGCTTTGGTCGGGTGGATTATATGGTTTGAATACAGTATGTAAATCTGTACTAAGTCAAGCTTGTGGAGGAGTTTTAGGAGCTGCAAAAGCCTATCGAAAACCAAAGGCCCAAAAACCTATGATTGCCCTAAGTTCTCTAGGTAAATCCGCTTTGACATATATGGTTCGTTTAAAACCAGAACTTGAGAAAAGGGGATACGAATTAATTGTATTTCATACCACAGGACAAGGCGGTCGGGCATTGGAGTGTTTGGCTGGTAGAAAACGTTTTGCAGCCGTATTGGACTTTAGCCTTCAAGAGGTTGTGAACGATTTCTATAAATCAATTGTGACCTCCGGTAGCAGCCGCATGGAAACTGCAGGTCTAAATGGAGTCCCCCAAATTATAGCCCCTGGGTCTATAAATATTATAGACATTCCAACATGGCAAAAACCGATTAAAAAGTTAAGAGATAGACCATTTCATGTCCACAATAGATTGTTGTCATCAGTAGTCTTAAGTAAGAAAGAATTGCGAAGAGCTGCCCGAAATATTGCCAAAAAAGCATCTATGGCAAAAGGTAAGGTTTCAATGATTCTTCCTAAAAAAGGCGTATTAGAATGGGACAGAAAAGGAAACGAATTGCATAATCCCAAATCGTTAGATGTGTTTTTTAAAGAACTTCAGGAGAGTATCAAACCCGAAGTAGATTTAATCACGTTAAACTGCCATATCAATGACCAAGCTTTTACGGATAAAGTACTTGAGATTTTTGATGATTGGGTGGAAAAAGGAATTATAGAAAAAGGAGTTCAGTAAAATTTACCATGGAGAACAAGAATACAATCAAAGCTTTACTACTTGATTTTGGTAGTGTGATCAGTAAGTCCCTTTTTGAAAGGCATAGTCTTATTGAAGAAAAATTGAACCTACCCGAAGGTACGCTAACTTGGAAAGGGCCATTCGATCCAAAAAACGACCCCTTATGGATGTCCATGCAGCGAGACGAAATTACCGAGCGCGATTATTGGAGAACAAGAGCTAGAGAAGTAGGTGAGTTGGTCGGCCAACAAAACTGGTCAATGATAGACTTATTAAACGCTATCGGAGGAGAAACAAATTATAATAAAATACTAAGACCAGAAGCATTGGAAACAATAGCCTTGGTAAAGAAATCAGGATTAAAGGTTGGCATATTGAGTAATGAAATTGAATTGTTTACAGGTAAGACATTTGTAGACAATCTTCCTTTTATCAATGAATTGGATACGTTTTATGATGCTACCCATTCCGATATCTTGAAACCTGACCCTCGGTCGTACAATTCAGCATTAGACAATCTACAGCTTGAAGCTAAGGATGTACTTTTCGTGGATGACCAATTAAGAAATATAGTAGGGGCAATGAAATGCGGTTTAAAAACTCTTCATTTTGATATAACACAACCAAAAGCGTGTTACGATTATGTAACAAGTGTAATGAACATAAAATAATACAGTATGAGTACTACAACAGATCAAATTACGGCAATAAATATTGAGGAATGGAATGGTAAAGAGCAATGGCACCCCATGGGTCATCCTAATGATATGCTTAAAAAGCCGCCATTAATTATTAATAAGGGCAGAGGGGTTTATATTGAGGATAATAAAGGCAACAAGATGGTAGATGGTGTTGCCGGCCTTTGGAATATTAACTGTGGTTATGACCGCCCTGAAATAAAAGAAGCAATAGTAAAACAACTAGATGAGTTGGTATATTATTCTACTTTTAAAGGAACATCACACCCACGTTCTATAGAATTGGCGCATCTTTTAATAGAGATGATGGAACCAGAAAATATGAAGCGTGTTATGTTTAGCTCTGGAGGTTCTGATGCTATGGAAACAGCTATGCGTATTGCGCGCCAATACTGGAAAATGTTAGGTCAAAAAGATAGATTTAAATTTATCTCATTAAAACAAGGCTATCATGGTACGCATTTCGGTGCAGCTTCTGTAAATGGTAATACACGATTCAGAAGAAACTACGAACCTATGTTACCAGGTTGTTTTCATGTAGATGTTCCTTGGGATTATAGAAACCCATACACAGAAGACCCTGAACAATTAGGTAAGATTTGTGCAGAACTTGTAGATCGTGAAATTCAATTCCAAAGTCCAGATACGGTTGCCGCTTTTATTATGGAACCTGTATTAGGTGCAGGTGGTGTTATAGTTCCACCGGATAATTACATGAAACTGGTAAGGGCAGTATGTGATAAACATGGGGTCTTGCTTATTGCTGATGAAGTTGTAACTGGCTTCGGTCGTACAGGAAGTATGTTCGGCAGTAGATTATATGGAGTAAAACCAGATATAATTACACTAGCCAAGGGAATTTCCTCTGGTTATATTCCACTAGGTGCTACAGTTTGCAATGAACGCATAGACAATGCATTCAAAGAGAATGAAGATTCTTTCGGTGCCATTGGTCATGGATATACTTATTCAGGACACCCAATTGCCTGTGCAGCAGCTATTGCTGCATTAAAAATAGTCAAAGACGAAGACTTGCCCGGCAATGCAGCAAAGCAAGGTGCGTATTTGATGGACAGGTTAAAACCTTTGGAAGACAAGTATGATTTCATAGGTAATATTAGAGGAAAAGGATTAATGCTAGCCATTGAAATGGTTGAGGATAAGACGAGTAAAAAACCAAATAGAGCTATTGTTGCACAGATTTTTAAGCATATGCTTACCAAAGGGGCATTTGTAAGAGCAGCGGGGAATAATATTATTATTTCTCCCCCATTAGTTATTCAGAAAGAAGAACTCGATATCATTATCGATGCATTGGAATTCGCCTTAGAAGAGGTTAATAAATAAGTTGTTTAAGTTAGTTTGAAATGGTACTGGGCTTTATATTTATGAAGTTAGTACCATTTTTTTACACTCAATATCAAGATAATGGCTCATAAATGTTGAGCAGAAACAGATTTTTAAAATGCCAAAAATATCAGCCAAAGGATCACAAATGCCAGCATCGCCAATACGTAAATTGGTGCCGTTTGCAGAAAGTGCAAAAAAAAGAGGTGTACATGTGTATCATCTAAATATCGGCCAACCCGACATTAAAACACCAAAGGTTGCATTAGATGCGGTGAAGAATAATACGATTGATGTATTGGCTTATAGTCGATCAGAAGGTTCAGAAACCTACAGAACTAAACTAGCCGCCTACTATCAAAAAAATAGTATTCCTGCAGTAGCAGAGGACATCATTGTTACTACAGGTGGCAGCGAAGCACTCTTGTTCACTTTTGGAAGTATTATGGATAGTGGAGATGAAGTTATCATCCCAGAGCCATTTTATGCAAATTACAATGGGTTTTCAGCAGCATCAGGAGTACAGGTTATTCCGGTAATTTCAAAAATTGAAAACAACTTTGCTCTGCCTCCTATTGAAGAGTTTGAAAAACTAATTACTCCAAAAACCAAAGCTATTTTAATTTGTAATCCTGGAAATCCCACGGGCTATTTATATACTAAAGAAGAAATAAAGAAATTGGGCATCTTGGTCAAAAAACATGACCTTTTTCTAATAGCTGATGAAGTGTATCGTGAATTTGTCTATGATGGTAAAGAGCATTATTCCATAATGGAATTAGAAGGACTTGAAGAACATGCTATTGTTATAGATTCCGTATCTAAAAGATACAGCATGTGCGGGGCTAGAATTGGCTGTATGGTTACTAAAAACAAAGAGGTAATAGCCACCGCATTAAAATTTGCGCAAGCTAGACTATCGCCCCCTACCTATGCCCAAATTGCTTGCGAAGCTGCTCTAGAGACTGAACAGGCCTACTTTGATGATGTGATTTATGAATACGTTGAACGAAGAAATATCTTGATTCAAGAGCTAAAAAAGATAGAAGGGATAAAAGTAGCACATCCGAGCGGTGCGTTTTATTGTATTGCAGAGCTTCCTTTGCAAAATGCAGATAACTTTGCCCAATGGTTATTAGAGGAATTTGAGTATGAAAGAGAAACTATAATGGTTGCGCCGGCAGCGGGATTCTACTCAACACCTGACGTTGGTTTAAATCAAATTAGAATTGCGTATGTTCTTAAAAAGGATGATCTAATCAAAGCAATACACATACTTAAATTGGCATTAAAACAGTATAAAAGCTTAAACCGAATTTAGTGTTCAAAATCAGCTAACAAAAAGACTTATTTCTGCTGTTGAATTTTTCTATATTCATTTGGGGTATGACCAGTCATATCCTTAAAAAGGGTAGAAAAATAGGGAGGATATTCAAAACCTAGATCGTAGCAGATTTCTTTAAGGTTTTTGTTGGAATAGGCCAGTAGTCGTTTGGCCTCTAACATAACCCTGTTCAACAAGTATTTCTTGGCGGTAACGCCTGTAAACTCCTTAACAAGGTCGGATAATTTTCTTCTAGATAAACTTAATTGCTCCGCATAAAATTCCATATTATGGTTAACCATAAAATGTTCTTCCAGCAGATTTAAAAAATTGGTATAGAGTACTTTATTATGGTTATCTATTTTTCCCTTTGTTGTATCTATTACAATTTCCCTAGCCTTCCGTTCAATTTTTAGTATCAAACTTACAAAGAGATGTTGGACAATAGCCTTACTTGTAAAAGCTCCTTCAGGTTCATAATACTCTTTTAAGAGAACATTAAAATGGGATTTAATATTCTCAATTCCCATTTTTTCGAATTTAATAAATTTTAAATCCGATATGTATCCATTCAACTTCGAGTAATAGGTAGACTTATAAGTGAGTCCAGCACTTGGAATGAATTCATTTTTATATTTGATAGAATATCCATTCAAGTCCTCCCCTTTAACAATTCGGAAGATCTGTTTTTTTTGAATAAAAAAAAGTGTGTTAGGTTTGAGATCAATAAGTTCATCATCAATCATAAAAGAGCCCTTACCGGAAAATAAGAAGATAATTTCCTTATAATCATGGGCATCCATCTTTCCATTACCTTTTTCAAAAGATTGATTAGGGGTTAATTGTTCTATTGTGAACGCTGATTCTTTATTGTTTCTAAGCATTTCTAGTATTGAAAAATTGTAAACTAAATATCGCGCACTAGCAAGTTTGCTAATGTAATATATTGAAATTCTATCAGCTTAGAAAGATAATTAAAAGTATGCAAGAAGTGATTTGATAAAAGGCTGATTTACGGAACATCTAAAAACTCTTTACAAAAAGCGGATTTTGTTAAGAGTTTTACTTTTTTGAAGTATGTTTTAGGGAGTTCATCCACAATATTGATACAATATTCAATAGGCGTAATGTAAAGAGTTCTTCATAGGTTGCTTTTTTCCAATGTCTGTTGATTTGGAATTTGAAAGGGGAGTAGATTTTTTATAGCCTTAAACAAATGTTCGTGAGAAAAATGAATTAACTAGGCTTTGTTGATAAAGTAGCCTTTTTGAGTGTAAGTGTTGCTATTACTAGCATTGATGGTGTAAAAGTTGAGCCAACGAGCAGATTTGAACTGCCGACCTCTTCCTTACCAAGGAAACGCTCTACCCCTGAGCTACGTCGGCGTTTAAGTGAGCGAGAGACCGGGTTCGAACCGGCGACATTCAGCTTGGAAGGCTGACGCTCTACCAACTGAGCTACTCTCGCATTTTTTAGAAACCTTCTGTCGAAGGTTTCTAAAGGTGTGGGGAGAGCAGGATTCGAACCTGCGAAGTTAAAAACAGCAGATTTACAGTCTGCCCTCGTTGGCCGCTTGAGTATCTCCCCAAATAATAAATAAAAGAACAAAGAGCCGATGGAGGGACTCGAACCCACGACCTGCTGATTACAAATCAGCTGCTCTAGCCAGCTGAGCTACATCGGCTTTTATGTGCCCTTTCGAGCGGTGCAAATGTAGAGATTTATTTATTTCAATTCAAAGAAAAAATAAAAAAATTTACCTCAAGAGCGAAGAAGTTCTTTGTGACGGATCAACATCCGCTCTGCCGCCTTAACACTTAAGTCAATAGACTCCTCAAAGGACTTACTAATTTTTTTTACGATGACGTTTTCTCCGACTATTCCAATTTTTATTTCAGCAAATTTATTGACTCTATCAGAAGTATTTTCCACTTTAAAAACCACATCAACGCTCAGTATTTTGTCATAGAACTGATATAGTTTATCAATTTTACGCTGGGTGAAATCGACTAATTTCTGATCGACATTGAAGTTGGTAGCTTGTACATTGATTTTCATACAACAAAAGGTTTAGGTTCTTGTTACTTTTTGTCTCCCCTTGGGTGGGCGTTTTTGTACACCGCTTTGATCTGTTGCATGCTACTGTGCGTATATACTTGCGTTGCAGCCAGGGAAGCATGTCCCAAAAGATCCTTTACTGTGTTTAAATCGGCTCCTTGATTCAACAAATGCGTAGCAAAACTGTGGCGTAACATATGTGGACTCTTTTTTACCTTAGTGGATACTTTATTAAAGTACTCATTTACGCTTTTATACACAAAATTTTCGGATAGTTTTTCACCTTTCTCAGTGCAAAAAAAGAAAGGGCTCTGCTCTAAGGGGAACTTTTTTTGTACGGCTAAACGGTAACGCTTCAATTGTTCTCCTAATGACGGAATAATGGGAATTATACGTTCTTTGTTTCGTTTCCCAATTACCTTGAGTGTGGCTGCAGCAAAATCTACTGCATTCGATTGTAATTGAATCAACTCTGCCCTTCGCATTCCAGTACAATACAAAGTTTCGATTATTGTGTTGATCAATACCCCTGTATAATCATTACTGAAATGATCGCCATTCAATAACTGGCTAACTTCGTTTTCAGTAAAAGGCAACTGCACTTTCTTGGTTTCCTTCAAAGGGGTGTGCTTTCGCAGCGGATTTGTGTCGCGAACCTCTACCCGTAACAAGAAATTGTAATATGACCGGTAGAACAGAAATTTTGCGGTTAATGGTCCGGTTGCTCTTACCCGATTCAACCAATGAAACAATCCAAGAGCGAATTAGGGGGTAGTCGATATGATCTATGGTACTTTCATCAAATTCATCAGCACAAAAAGCCGAGAAAAGGCTTAGATCCTTTGAATAGGCTGTGATCGTATGGGGAGAGTATTTTTTCTCCTTGGCGAGATAATCTATGAATTTGGTAATGGACATAAAAAAACGTTGTGGTGAAAGATAGAACTTTTACCACAACGTTGAAATTATTTAACACAATTTGCTTACTGCATTTCTGCGTCGCGTAAGCCTTGGATGTATTGTGCTTTCTGAATCTTAGCTCTGTTTTTCACAGAAGGCTTTAAGAATTGTTTGCGTGCACGTAACTGGCGCATTCCGCCTGTCTTGTCGAATTTTCGTTTAAAACGCTTGAGCGCTCTATCGATGTTCTCTCCTTCTTTTATTGGTATTATTAACATAAAACGTAACCTCCTCTCTTTTAAAATGTGTGCAAATATAACTGCTTTAAATCAATTATTTGCCATGAATAGTTAATTCTTTAATATATCTCTTGAAATGACCAGTTTTTGAATTTCAGTCGTCCCCTCACCTATGGTACATAGTTTGGAATCACGGTAAAATTTCTCGACTGGATAGTCTTTTGTAAAGCCATAACCTCCATGTATTTGCACAGCTTCACTAGAAATTTTCACGCAAGCCTCAGAAGCATACATCTTAGCCATTGCGCCAATTTTGGTGATATTCTTCCCTTGTATTTTATCACTTGCTGCTTTGTGCAACAACAATTCCGAGGCTTCGATTTCGGTCGCCATATCAGCCAATTTAAACGAAATCGCTTGAAAACTACTGATTGCTTTCCCAAACTGATGGCGTTCTTTGGAGTACTTTAAGGATGCCTGATAAGCACCTTTGGCGATACCCAATGAAAGGGCTCCAATAGAAATTCGCCCACCGTCCAA
>CALSPF010000004.1 GCA_943788165.1 uncultured Flavobacteriaceae bacterium
GAGAAGTTAAAGTACCTAAAAACGTATTGTGGGGAGCACAAACCGAACGATCTCGGTCTAACTTTAAGATTGGTGACCCCGGCTCCATGCCCATAGAAATAGTACAAGGTTTTGCTTACCTCAAAAAAGCGGCGGCCTATACCAACCATGAATTAGGTGTTTTGGACATCACAAAACGTGATTTGATTGCCCAAGTATGCGATGAAATTCTTGCAGGCGATCTAGACGATCAATTTCCCCTTGTTATTTGGCAAACAGGTTCTGGAACCCAAAGCAACATGAATGTCAATGAAGTAATTGCCAATCGTGCACACATCATTGCTGGAAATACTCTTGGGGAAGGAGAAAAAACCCTTGCTCCAAACGATGACGTCAATAAATCACAATCCTCCAACGATACTTTCCCAACAGGAATGCACATAGCTGCTTTCAAAAAAGTGGTTGAAGTGACCATTCCTGGAGTAAAACAACTACGCGACGCACTCGATGCCAAAGCAAAAGCGTTTAAATCTGTTGTGAAAATTGGACGTACGCACCTCATGGATGCTACTCCCCTTACCCTTGGTCAAGAGTTTTCTGGTTATGTTTCTCAATTGGATCACGGACTAGCCGCCTTAGATTTTACGTTAAAGCATTTGGCTGAAGTTGCCCTAGGAGGAACAGCCGTTGGGACTGGAATAAACACACCCAAGGGCTACAGTAAACGAGTAGCCGAATATATTGCAGAATTTACCGGTTTACCCTTTATCACTGCGCACAATAAATTTGAAGCGCTTGCTGCCCACGATGCCATAGTTGAAACACATGGAGCACTAAAGCAATTGGCCGTTTCTTTGAATAAAATTGGAAACGACATACGGTTAATGGCCTCTGGTCCTCGTTCTGGAATTGGAGAAATCATCATTCCTGCTAATGAACCAGGAAGCTCCATTATGCCAGGAAAAGTAAACCCAACCCAATGTGAAGCCCTAACCATGGTCTGTGCTCAGGTAATGGGGAACGATGTCGCTATTAGTGTCGGCGGCACCCAAGGACATTACGAACTCAATGTCTTTAAGCCCATGATGGCTGCCAATATACTTCAGTCGGCCCGCCTCATTGGCGATGCTTGCGCTAGTTTTAACTTAAATTGTGTAAACGGCATTGAACCCAATCAAACCCGTATCGATGAGTTGGTCAATAATTCATTGATGTTGGTAACTGCATTGAATACCAAAATCGGCTATTATAAAGCCGCAGAAATTGCCAACAAGGCACACGAAGAAGGAACTACTCTAAAAGAAGCAGCACTAGCACTAGATTACCTCACGGCAGATGAATTTGACGCTTGGGTGCGCCCAGAAGATATGACTGGCAATGACTAAGCTAAGTTTTCGGAAATATATACCTGCAGATACCATGCTATTTAAATCTTTAAATATCGAGTGGCTGGATAAATTCTTTGTGATTGAGCCTTTTGATGAGCTTGTTTTGAGTAATCCTCAGTCCGAAATTCTTGAGAAAGGGGGATATATATTAATGGCTGAATTAGAGAAGGAAGTTGTTGGAACTTTTGCTTTTTTAAAAAAAGAGAATAATAGCTATGAATTCAGTAAGATGGTTATAGCGCCTGCTCATCGCGGAAAAGGCTATGGCAATACCATGATGCAATTTGCGATACGTTTTGCCGAAAAGCGCCATTGGCCAAAACTCATACTATATTCCAGTAGGCGTCTAGAAAACTCAATTCACATCTACAGAAAATATGGCTTCCTTGAAGTTGAGATAGAGAAAGATGTTCACTACACCCGTTGCGACATTAAAATGGAGTTATTGCTTAGTTAAGCATAAAGTCCCTTACAATTTGAGGCTTTCTTCTGGTCTTTCTTCCATGGGAACATGACCAGTTTTTGGCATGATTTCTACGCTAGAATGCACAAGAGCTGCCTCAAATTTAACTGCATCCTCAACAGGAATCCACGCATCATCTTGCCCCCAAAGAATAAGGGTTTCGGTTTGAATAGCTCCCAAGCGTTCAGTGTAATCTTCGCGCTCAATATGCGCTCTGTCAATAAACGCCTGTCTATTGCCTTCAAACAGCGTTAGACTGTGGTATCTATCGATTGTTTCTTGACGTATTAAAGAATTGTCAAAATAGACTTCTTTCAAGTTTTTCTCAATAAAACTCTTCGGGGTGAAGAATCGCAAAAATTGATTAAAAACTGGGGTTTTAGCCAGTTGAATAACAAAAGGAGTTGAAGCAAATGGAAAACCGCTAGGGTCCAATAAAATCAACTTTTTAACTTTGTCATCGTGATAGGAAGTATAAAGCCATGAAACCAAGCCACCCAAAGAATTGCCACCTAAATAGAATTCGTTAACACCAAGTTGATCTAAAAAAGTATCCAAAAGGTTGACATAATCCAATGATGAATATCTTTTTTTGGGGTCGGCACCTGTCAATCCGTAGGCAGGTAGATCCAACCGAATAACACGATGGGTTTTAACCAATTCTTCGGTCCAATCATTCCAAGTATGCAATGAAGATCCCGTTCCATGAATCAAAACAATTACTTCTCCTTCTCCTTCATCGCGGTAGTGGATATTGACACCGTCAATCTCCATAAATTCTGAGGGAGATTGCGCATAGATTGGAGCTAAATCACTCATGCTTTTTTCTGCTGAAAAATTCAGCTTTCCAAGCACAAATAACGCTACGAAAAAATAGAGAAGAACTCTTAGTTTTTTATTTTTAATCATCAAGCAACTTTTTTTAATTGTATGTATGTTATTAATTTGTCGCTTTATATCACGAATAAATTTATGAAAGTCTACGGTGATTGTATGACGAGATGTAGCGATTTGTTTCATGTGTGGATGACTAACCTCTCTTGCACAAAGTTGTTCGATGTTAGAAGGCCGTTCCCACTCTCCCGTTAAAGCTAGTGCAGCTAGTTTACTCTGTTGTTCCGCTCCTGGCCAAATACACCCTAGGGGTTGAAACATACCAACGAAGAATAAATTAGCATAATGGGGATGAAACATTTTGAGATACAATGGAACGGGACCTTCGCTGTAATTTAAAAATTCTTTGTCAAAAAATGGATGTGCCAAAACAAAGCCTGTACAGGTAATAATAACATCAAAGCTTTCAGCCGATCCATCTTTAAAATGCACTGTTTTCCCTTCAAAATGCGAAATCTCTCCCTTTGGGTTTACATTACCATGTCTGATTTTATACAGTAACTCGCTATTGACAGTGGGGTGCGTTGCACCAAATTTGTGTTCCACTTTTGGCAGGCCATAGAGTTCATTCGGTCCTGTGGTGAGTTTGACCAAAATACCCGCAAGGAAATTGCGCATAACAATGGGTAGAAAAGTCATTGAACTAGCAAAGACGTCTGAGGGCTTACCCATCAAAAACTTTGGGAGAATTCTGTAGCCTCTTCGCCAACTAATGCTTGTTTTGTTGCTAATACGACTCGTTTCAACAGCTACATCGCAGGCAGAATTTCCACCTCCGATAACAAGGACTTTTTTATCTGCAAAAGGAGCTGCCTTCTTAAATTCATGAGAATGCAAATAGGTTCCGGTGAAATTTCCAGGATAGGTTGGATGCTTAGGGAGCCAATGGTGTCCGTTACAAACCACCAAATCGGTAAACACTTCTTTCGTTTCTTTTCCCTCTCTTTCGATGGTTACCTCCCATCGATCCTCTCCTTGTCGATGACAATGTTTAACTAAGGTGTTAAATTGTATGGATGAATACAAATCAAAATGCTTGGCATAGGCCTGAAAATATTCTCTCAATTCGGTATGTGATGGATAATCTGCCACGCCTTCCGGAAAAGGAAATTCTTCGTATTGCGACAAGGATTTTGAACTGATAATATGTGTGGTTTCAAATACACTTGAATGACTAGTTTTCTCTGAAAAAATCCAATTACCACCTACATCATGATTAAAATCATAGGCCTGAACATCTAATCCTTTTTCGCGAATATTCTTAATTGCTGCTATGCCCGATGGACCAGCTCCAATCACACATATCCTCTGCTTCATTTTTTCCATCTCCTAAATTTAGAAAAAAAATGATACTAATTACTTCTCTAAATAAACCGATGTCGTTGGAAAAGCAAAATCACAGCCATTGGTTTTTATGATTTCTATGATACTAAAGTTGATTTCCTGACGGGTGTCAATGAGTAAATCCCAGTTGGGACTATCAACAAAATAAATCACGAGCACATCAAGGGAGCTTCCTCCAAATTCTTGAAAACGCACACGTGCGTCGCCATTAGTTGTTTTTGGATGAGCATTGATCATTTCCTCCAATTGAGCAACAATTGTTTTCATTTGGTCAATCGTTGTCCCATAAGTAAGTCCAATGTTAAATTTCACACGTCGTATTGGTCGAACCCCCAAGTTGTCCAATTCGGCATTGACCATATTTTTATTGGGTACCGCAACAATACTTTTATCAAATGTGCGAATTCGGGTACTGCGGAAACCAACTTTTTCAACGGTTCCAGTATACCCATTGACAGTCACCACATCGCCATAAGTAAAAGGTTTGTCCAAGAAAATAGTAAAGGATCCCAAAAGATTTTCTAAACTTTCCTTGGAGGCCATTGCAATGGCAATTCCTCCTATTCCTAAACCAGTGGCTAAAGCAGCTACATTGACATCAAAAACACTACTCATTATCGTTAGTGAGCCGAGTATGATGACCAATACTTTACCGACTTCTATGGCAAAAGGGACGATTTGATCGTCCATTTTGTTCTCTGTAGAGGCCGCTCTTTTAGTCATGATTTCACCAAAAAAGTCAATAAAACGAAGCAAGGTCCAGAATACAATGTAGGCATACACCAAAGAAAAACCTTTGTTTAAGAATAATCGCAGGCCAAATTCTTCCTTAGAAGCCAGATTCCAATTCGCTGGAAAATCGAGTTGCTGGGCTGCCAAAAAGAGTGCACCAAAAAAAACAAGACTATTTAAAGGTTTGCGTAAACGAGCATCAAAACTTGGACGTCCTAGCTCATTTGCGCTTTTCCCGAGTAGGCCAAATAAAATACCCCCCAGATAGCCGCCAATTAAACGTTTGAAAACAATGCCCAACAAAAGAAATAAACAGAAAAACAAATACTGTTGCACTGTATTATCAAAATAGGTTTGTGCTAGAAATTCTGGGATAGACATGACGATTGATTATAAATTAATTACGAGTCAATTTTTTGTATTGTATACGTTTTGGAATAAGATCTCCACCCAATCGCTTTCTCTTATTCTCTTCATAATCAGAATAAGAACCTTCAAAGAAATATACTTGGGAATTTCCTTCAAAGGCTAAAATGTGTGTACAAACGCGATCCAAGAACCAACGGTCGTGAGAAATAACCACAGCACAGCCAGCAAAGCTCTCTAAGCCTTCCTCAAGCGCGCGCAGAGTATTTACATCCAAATCATTGGTAGGCTCATCGAGCAACAATACGTTTCCTTCTTCTTTTAGTGTCATGGCCAAATGCAGACGATTGCGCTGCCCACCAGACAAAGAGCTCACTTTTTTGTTTTGCTCATTTCCACTAAAATTAAAACGACTCAAGAATGCACGCGAATTAACTTGCTTCCCACCTAGCATAATGAGTTCTTGTTCATCAGAAAAGTTTTGCCAAATACTCTTATTGGGATCGATATTCGAATGTGTTTGATCTACATAGGCTAGTTTTACTGTTTCTCCAACAGCAAAGGTTCCTCCATCTGGATTTTCTTGATCCATGATCATTTTAAAAATAGTTGACTTACCAGCACCATTTGGCCCAATAACACCAACGATTCCAGCTTGCGGCAAAACAAAGTTCAGGTCATCATATAATAACTTATCACCAAAGGCTTTTGCCACTCCTTTAGCCTCAATAACATTTGTTCCTAAACGTGGACCATTTGGAATAAATATTTCCAATTTATCTTGAACTTGTGATTGGTCTTGACTCATTAGTTTATCGTAATTCGATAAACGTGCTTTTTGTTTACTCTGTCTCCCTTTTGGAGCCATCCGTACCCACTCCAATTCTCGCTCCAAAGTCTTTTGACGCTTTGACGCTTGCTTTTGTTCTTGGGCCAAACGCTTTGATTTTTGATCCAACCAAGAAGAGTAATTTCCTTTCCAAGGAATTCCTTCCCCACGATCTAATTCCAATATCCATCCGGCTACATTATCGAGGAAATAACGGTCGTGCGTTACAGCAATTACGGTGCCTTTGTACTGCGCTAAATGGTGCTCTAACCAATGGACCGACTCGGCATCCAAGTGGTTGGTTGGTTCATCCAGAAGCAATACGTCGGGCTGTTGCAGCAAGCAAGCGACATAAGGGCTACTCGGCGGCGTTCACCTCCAGAGAGTACGGACACTTATTTTTTGACCGCTTGGTGGCGTACGCTTAACGCATCCATGGCAATTTCTAATTGGGTGTCTAAGCTCCCATGCGTTGGCTGCGTCAATTTCATCTTGCAACTGTGCCTGACGGTCCATTAACTGCTGCATTTTATCAGCATTCTCATAGACTTCTGGCAAGCCAAACTGGTCGTTAATACTATTGTATTCGTCCAGAACGGCCACCGTTTTTGGCTACACCTTCCTTCACAATTTCTAAGACCGTCTTGTCTTCGTCCATTTGAGGCTCTTGCTCCAAATAACCAACAGAATAATCTTGTGAAAAAACTACATCACCTTGAAAATTTTTCTCTTGACCAGCAATGATCTTTAATAGGGTAGATTTCCCAGAGCCATTGAGACCCAAAATTCCAATTTTAGCTCCATAAAAAAAACTCAGGTATATGTTTTTTAAAACGGGTTGCTGTGCGTCTGGGTAGGACTTGGTCACCCCCGACATTGAAAAAATTACTTTCTTATCATCTGACATAACTATACTCTTCCTTTTAAGGCATTAAAGGCCCATGCTACTGCATAAAAACCTATACCAGCCACTGAAAATCCAATGGCATATTCACGATACTTCATTAAACCCAAAAGAATTAAAGCTGTACCTAATAAAAAAAGGATGAGCGCAGTAACCCTAAAGATTTTGTTTTTGTTTAAACTCATATTTGATTTCTTCCATCACAAATATCGGACTTTTATTTTTATGAAAGCATCCTGAATTTCTTTTCCTACAATAAGACGATTTGTGCTAGAATCTTTCTTATTTTTATCAAAAGTTTGTCATGGATTTAGCCTTCAATAAAAACGAAGATCACAATAAATTACTCTGGTCTGCTGTCGATAAAAAACTAGCACAGATAAAACTTGGTGGAGGAAAGAAACAACTTCAAAAGCTAAAGGATCAAGGGAAGATGACCGCTCGAGAACGCATTAATGCCCTGGTAGATCCAAAATCAAATCAAATAGAAATTGGTGCATTTGCCGCGCACGAAATGTATAAGGATTATGGTGGCGCTCCTGCTGCAGGAGTCGTTGTCATACTTGGCTACATCAAAAAACGTTTATGTGTCATTGTAGCCAACGATGCCTCGGTGAAAGCTGGTGCATGGTTTCCAATGGCTGGGAAGAAAAACCTAAGAGCACAAGAAATTGCGATGGAGAATAAACTTCCCATTATCTATTTAGTCGATTCTGCTGGCGTATTTTTACCCATGCAAGATGAAATTTTCCCTGATAAAGAGCACTTTGGCCGCATTTTTAGAAATAATGCAAAGATGAGTAGTCTGGGCATTACGCAAATTGCTGCTGTTATGGGTAGCTGTGTTGCAGGTGGAGCCTATCTCCCCATCATGTCCGATGAATCGTTGATTGTAGATAAAATCGGGAGCATTTTCTTAGCTGGAAGTTATCTTGTTAAAGCAGCAATTGGTGAAGAAATTGACAACGAAACATTGGGTGGAGCTACAACCCATTCGGAAATTAGTGGAGTTACCGACTACAATGTCCCAGATGATGGGGCAGCGCTGACTAAGATTCGCTCTCTCATAGATAAAATAGGTGAGCCTCAAAAGGCAGGGTTCAATCGTACAAAACCACAATTGCCAAAGAAAGATGCTCAACATATATTTGGGCTTTTACCTGCAACACGTTCCACTCCTTATGACACGTATCCCTTGATTGAACAATTGGTCGATCAAGGTGAGTATGACGAATACAAAGCAGGTTATGGGAAGACCATCATTACTGCCTATGCACGCATCGATGGTTGGGCCGTTGGAATTGTTGCCAATCAGCGAAAGGTGATTAAATCTAAAAAGGGTGAAATGCAATTGGGTGGTGTTATTTATGGAGATGCAGCCGATAAAGCGACGCGTTTTATTGCCAACTGCAACCAAAAGAAAATCCCCCTAGTTTTCTTACAAGATGTCACTGGCTTTATGGTGGGCAGCAAAGCCGAACACGGAGGGATTATTAAAGATGGTGCAAAAATGGTCAATGCACAGTCCAACTCTGTGGTACCAAAGTTCACCATAATTATGGCGAATTCATTTGGGGCTGGGAACTATGCCATGTGCGGAAAAGCATTTGATCCACGACTAATTGTTGCATGGCCGTCAGCCGAAATGGCTGTAATGGGAGGGGCTCAAGCTGCAAAGGTTTTGATGCAAATCGAAGCGAGTTCACTCACAAAGAAAGGCGTTGAAATTTCGGAGAAAGAGCAAGACGAATTATTTCAAAAGATAAAAGGGACATACGACAAACAAACGAAACCTGAGTACGGTGCTGCACGTCTTTGGACAGATGCTATTATCAACCCAATAGATACCCGAAAATGGATTAGCATGGGAATAGAAGCCGCAAATCATGCGCCAATCACTGAGCGCTTTAACATGGGTGTTTTACAGGTCTAACTGCGCCAAAGTATCCTTGCGTTTGATTTTGCCATTGGCTGTACGAACAAATGCTTTTAATGAATAAACTGCCTTGGGCAATTCATAGGTTGTCATCTGCTCAATCTTTTTTAGGTCCTCCAAAAGCTGGACAGAAAACTTCCCTTCAACCAATAAAACAATTTTCTGTCCCAGATAGTTATCATCAATCGCCCCGACAAGAAAAGGAAGATCCATGTGTGCCGATATTTTCGCCTCTACTTCTTCTGGCAATACCTTGACTCCTCCTGTATTAATTATATTATCCACTCTTCCTTTCAAAAGAAAAGTGCGCTTGTCTTTTAACTCCACCAAGTCATTCGTAATGATCTTTTCCTCTGTTAAATAATGAACTTCAATGACCAAACAATCTCGTTCGTCTTGACTGATTTTTACATTAGGGAGTGTAGAGAAATGATCTGTATCTCCATTTATTATCCTCGAAGCTATATGAGTTAAGGTTTCTGTCATTCCATAGGTTTCGTAGCAATTGGTTTGTTTTTCGCTTAACCGCTTTTTCAACTTTGCAGAGGTAGGCGCACCTCCAATCAGCAGTGTCTTAACGCGGTCTAAATTTTCGAATGCATTATTAACCTGAAGCGGAACCATGGCGGCAAAGTCATAGGTTTTGTTTGAATAAACCAATACATTTCCTTGAGGAGGAACTAAATCAATTTCAAGTCCTAAAATCATTGCCCGAACCAACATCATCTTTCCAGCGATAAAGTCAGCATTTAAACAATGTAAGGCTCGATCACCAATCTTTAGTCCAAAATGATCTCCGGTGGCTAGAGCCGAATTTACCATAGATTTCTTGTTGTAAGTTATCCATTTCGGTGAACCTGTAGAACCCGATGTTTTTAAGGTAATTGTATCATTGGGGCGAATCCAATCCATCAAAAAATCGCCAATGGCAACTTCATGATCCTCCCCTTCTTTGATAAAAGAATAAGCGATTTCAAACAAATCTTGAAAACGATAATGAACACCGTTCAAAAGAAAACGATTGTGAATGTTTCGAAAGCTAGGTCTTATCGTCATAAATGCGTGCTGTTAGTTTGTATGTCCAATTGCCCCAACGGTATTTCTTGGCAAGTAACACTAGTGTTAGCGGGTATATAAAGACCAAAAATAGTATCAGTTCTGGGAGTAGACTGGGGTTAGAAACATCTTTAAAAAGGGACTCTGTTTGGAATGCTGTCCAATCTGCTGTAACCAACAGGGCAGTGATTAGATTGTTGGCTACATGAAAACCAATGGCCAGTTCAATGCCTTCGTCCATTAAGCTCATGATTCCAAAAAACAATCCTGTAGCAATGTAGTAGGCCAAGAGGCCATAACCAAGCTTATCAATTTCTGGATTCAAAATATGCAACGACCCAAAAATGATAGAGGTCAATAAGAGCGATAACAAACGACTTTTGGTCAATGTTGCAAATCCCTGCATCAAATAGCCACGAAAGATCCATTCCTCTAAAGCCGATTGAAATGGAATTAGGGCAGATGAAATGAGAAACATGAGTAAAAAAGGCAGGAATTTAAAATTCCACTGGTAATCTTTGGGTGATAAAAACAGGTCAACACCAAAAAGAAGAATACTAAGTCCTCCCCAAAACACAAAACCAAAGAAGATGCGTTTTACATCGATCTTTTCCCTTGAAGTTGTAACGGAGATAATGGTTTGTTGATGCAAGCGATACACAACAAGTAGAAAACCAAAAAATGCGACAAATGAGGGAATTAATAAAAGAGACAACGTCAAGTTTGAATCCAAATGCGCAAAAACATCCATTTGATTAGCTGAACTTGAAAGTTGATCTGGCAAAAAAAACATGGTAGGAATTTGTCCAAGAAAACTAAATATTATGATAATCAAAGAGCCCAAGAGATACCAACTAAAGGGCAACTTTTTCTGATGAAAATTTTCTACGAAAGAATTTGATCTATTGTTGACCATACTTTTTTGTTATTTGATGTAATATAGCCATTTTCTATGGTCAATGGAGATGAAATATTATTTGTGAATAAACTCCCAGTCCCTAATCCCTGATGGCCTTTATACTTGTTTTGATATGTCCATTGAGCGATTGCATTTAAACCCACATTACTTTCTAGTGCACTAGTCACCCAACTGACGATGCCACGTTCTTTGGCCAATGCAGTCCATTCTGTTGCACCCGTAAACCCACCAATAAAACTGGGTTTTAAAATAATATACTGTGGTTGAACGCTTTCTAAGAGTGCGATTTTATCTTCACGGGCAAAAACACCGATGAGCTCTTCGTCTAAAGCTATTGGCAGAGGTGTTTCTTTACACAAACGATTCATCTCTTGCCAATTTCCCGCAGCAATGGGCTGTTCAATGGAATGAATGTCTAATGCAGCTAGTTGATGTAACTTCTCTATAGCATCAGCTTTAAACGCCCCATTAGCGTCTACACGTAAAACCATTTCTTCTTTGGTATATCTACTTCTGATGGTCGATAAAACAGACAACTCTTGCGCAAAATCAATGGCGCCAACTTTCATTTTTATACAGGAGAATCCTTGCTGCAATTTTTCTTCCACTTGTGCGAGCATAAAGTCTAAGTCACCCATCCATATCAAGCCATTGATCAAAATGGAAGCTTCACTTCTAGAAAATGCATTGGGATACAGTACAAAAGGATCGTCAGAATACAGGGATAAAAAAGCGGTTTCTAGTCCCATCTGTATTGACGGAAACTCTATAAGAGAGGCATATAACACCTCTTTTCCGAGATGTATATTTGCGCAGGTCCATGACAGTTTTTCTTCATAATCTGGACGGTCATCACAACTTAGTCCCCGAAGAAGTCCACATTCTCCAATCCCCCTCTTTTCTCCATCGCTGAGGGAAATAAACCAAGTTTCCTTTTGCTTTAGAATATCACGTGAAGTTCCACTAGGGCGGCGAAAATCCAGAACATGTTTTTTGTAACGAGCTACCATAGGGCATCAACAATAAATCCAGTGACAAACAAAATTGAAAAGGAAAAAGTACTCAAAGCAACAACTTTCAATTCTGGATCAAAGGCTTTTCCACCAGAAGAATTCGATACTCTGTAAAGGTGTTTTCCGAAGGGTATGATCATGAGTAGTGGTAAGAAATACAAATATTCACCTCCCATGAGATAGCCATAAGAAAGAGTGCTCAAAAAGCCAACCAGAATGAGAAAATAATGATATCTTTTTCCTTTGACTAAACCAAGTAATATGGGCAATGTGATCTTATTTGAAGTCAAATCATTCTCCATGTCACGTAAATTATTCAAGTTCAAAACCGCAGTACTAAACACACCGATACTGATCGCTGGAAGCAATAGTTCTAGCGTTAGAAATTGTGTTTGCAAATAGAATGATCCTAAAACACTTACACCGCCAAAGAATATAAAAACGAATAAATCTCCTAAGGCATAATAACCATAAGCAGAATCGCCTACAGTGTATTTAATTGCCGATACTATACTAACTATTCCTAAAGCAAGAAAGAATAAGGCTGCGTATAATTGTGTTTTATCAAATGACAACCAAATGAGTATTAGTACAGACCATAAACTAAAAGCAGTACACAATTGCATGCCCTTTTTGAGTTCCTCTCGCGTCAACAAACCCTGTTGCAAAACACGTGCGGGGCCAAGTCGTTGAGCGTTGTCGGTACCCTTTACCCCATCACCATAATCGTTGGCGAAATTTGATAAAACTTGAAATGAAATGGTTGTCAATAAAGCAAAGAAAAAAAGCAAAGGAGAAAAGTTTCCCCCAACAAAAGCTAATCCATTTCCCACAATAATTCCAGCGATGGATAAAGGCAAGGTTCTCAATCGGGCTGCTTCCAACCAAATGCTTATTTTTTTCTTCATTAATCGTTTAATAAAACACGTTCACCAGATCTGTATGAGGTCACCCATAAGTCCATTAATCCAAGGTTCAACAATTCTTTTCGAAAAGCCTCTGCCTCTTCTTTAGTTGAAAAATTACCCAAGGAATAGGCATTAAAGCCCTGTAAAGGGTGAGCTCGGAAATTGAGGAAATTTTCCGAAAACAACATTACACCTTCTTTTTCTGATGCAATGAATTGTACTGTAAAGACAATGCTATCACTAAGCACCTTTTGCACATCTGTTGTTTGTCCTTCAAGAATACTATTTTCTAATTCCAATTGCTTGATCTTTTGCAATAATTCTTGCTTTGCCGAAAACTCCTCTTCAATAGGTTCTCCAGTTGATATATAAATTGCATAGCCTAAAATCGCCATGAATAAAAATACCGCTGAATAAAAGCCGTATCTATAGACAAGCAAATGCTTTAGTCTTGCTTTGTATTTAAAATAGAGCTGTTGAAAATAAACCGATGATTTATTTTCTTGGTCAACTTCTTTGTAAAGTTCGGCTAATTTTTCTTCATCAATGTAGGGCATCTCATAAGGTTAAGGGAATTTGGGGTATTGCTTAAAATTAGGGTCTCTTTTTTCCAAGAAAGCCTGCTTTCCTTCTTGCGCTTCGTCCATTAGATAATACATTAGAGTGGCGTCGCCAGCCAATTGCATTAAACCGTGCTGTCCGTCCAATTCTGCATTCAAACAGCGTTTCACCATGCGTAAAGCCAATGGGCTTCTTTTTTGCATCATTGCACACCATTCCAATACGGTAGTTTCGAGATTCTCTAAGGGAACAACTTTATTCACCATTCCCATATCTTCTGCTTCTTTAGCAGAATACTGTTGACACAGGAACCAAATCTCACGGGCTTTTTTCTGGCCAACGTGACGGGCAAGATAGGAAGAACCAAAGCCGCCATCAAAACTACCTACCTTAGGTCCAGTCTGACCAAAAATAGCATTTTCACTGGCAATGGTTAGGTCACATACAACATGTAAAACGTGTCCTCCTCCAATCGCGTATCCATTCACCATAGCAATTACTGGCTTAGGAATTTCGCGTATTTTTTTATGTAAATCAAGTACATTGAGTCGTGGCACTCCATCTTCTCCTACATAGCCCCCTACTCCTTTTACATTCTGATCTCCTCCACTACAAAAAGCCTTATCTCCTGCTCCCGTAAATACAATGATATCAATATCATTTCTTTCGCGGCACACATCCATCGCTTCCAACATTTGATTGTTGGTTTCTGGGCGAAAGGCATTATATACGTCTGGGCGGTTGATGGTGATTTTTGCAACACCATTATAGAATTCAAATAGAATGTCTGAATAATCTTTGATTGAGGTCCAATTAACTTGCGTCATGAATTTTTTTTTAAAATTACATCATTTATCATTATTCGCCTTGCATTGAACTAAAGCAGTTCAACAAGACAGTATCATTTATTGTTCTAGGGGTGGTTATTTCGAGTAATTGGGGGCGACTTGAAGGACGAAAAAAGCGTTTCAATTGCAGACTCAATCCTAAGCTGGAGGAAGCCGATAAATACCCTATTCCGTTTAGTTGACATAATTTCTTGGCGGAACGCTGTTGAACTGTTTCAAAATAAGTATCATAGGTGATCGTGTCTTTTTCTCCAGGAAGAATACGAAATATTCCGCCACCAGAATTGTTGATTACAATGATCCGAGTAGTAGGCTTCAAATAATCATTCCACAATCCATTTGCATCATAAAAGAAACTCAAATCACCTGTGATAAATACAGTCGGAGCATCGTTAACCCAAGCTGCACCCATGGCGGTTGAAGTGCTTCCGTCAATTCCACTTGTACCTCGGTTGCAAAACACTCCTTTTAATGGTGGCAATTTGAATAGTTGCGCATAACGAATGGTAGAACTATTAGCCAGTTGCAAATAAATATCTTTGGGAAGCTGCTTAAAAATTAGGGCAAAAGCTTTTAAATCTGAAAAAGGAATTTTCTTTAAATAGTCAACTCCCAATAAACGATGCTTGTTGTATTGTGCTAAAAAGTGAGTACAATAATCGCTTTTGACATAGGTAGGCTGTTTTTGTTTCAACGCTTCAAAAAAATTGAGTGGCGCAATTGAAATATGATTTGTCAAACAGTAAAATGTGTCGTAGGCCTTTTTCTCATCCAAATGCCAATGCACTTTAGGAGGATTTTGACGTAGAAAGTTTTTGATTTTTTTCGAGACAATCATTCCACCTAGCGTTAGTAATAACTCAGGCTGATAAGCGGACAAACTATTTCCTGACTTCTCTAAAGGAGCAATAAAGGTATCAATGGATTGAATAAAGGTATGATGTGATAAGTTTGATGTTGCTTCCGTAAGAACCGTTACAGACGGATCAGAGGCCAGGTAATCGACGATGGATTGATCGAGGGAATTGGGTGCCAAAACCCCTACCAATATCATTTTCTTTTTAACCGAGTTCCATTGATCAATAAAGCCATCAAGTTCTTGCGTCATTACCTCCTTAGAAAGTGGGGTGTTCTGAGACAAAACAATGCTTTTATTGGTCGTTTCATACAATGGCTCTTCAAAGGGAATATTCAGGTGAACAGGGCCACTAGCGTCAATTGCTGAATTCAGCACCCTATTTATATTCACTTCATTTTGCTGCTGGATTTCCAATTGACGGGAAAGAACGGCTTCCTTTGTTGTTCCCTTCTTCAATAGTGTTTGGGTGGGGTGATCAACGAGTGTTGTGGTGGCATGGGAAACATCGGGAAGTAGGTAGGCAGCATCTTCCAAATGTGGTTCAAAAACGTGAGGCTGACGTATGGTTTGCCCATCACCAATATCAATTCTATGTGGCATTCTATCTGCAGAAAGTACCACCAAGGGAATATCGCTATAAAAGGCCTCGGCAACCGCCGGATAATAATTCAATAAGGCAGAACCCGAAGTACACACAACTGCAACGGCTTGTTTGGTTTGCTGTGCAATACCTAGGGCAAAAAATGCTGCCACTCTTTCATCAACAATGCTATAGGTTTTGAAAAAAGAGTTATTAGTAAAGCCTTTTGTTAGAGGGGCATTTCTAGAGCCAGGCGAAATAATAATATGCTGAATATTCTTCGCCTGACAGAAGAGAACAATTGTTTGCGCCAAGGGGATAGAAGAATACAATTCTGCGTTTATTTTCTCATTCTTTTTTGTCATAGCCAAGCAAAAATACAAAACCAAAAAGGCATAATTTCATTTTAAAAGAAAAATCATATCACCGAAAGAAAGGTCATGGCTTTTCGGCAAATCTCATTCCATTCTTTACCCGGATCGCTACTGTTTGTTATTCCTGCTCCTGCAAACAATTGAATGATATTCTTGGTTACTTTACCGCAGCGCAAATTCACAAATAATTTCGCACTTTTATTCTGTTTGAAAACACCTAAAAAGCCTGCATAAAACTCCCTATCATAGCCCTCATATTCACGAATAAATGCCTGTGCTTTGACAACCGGAAGTCCGCCAACAGCTGGCGTTGGGTGCAATACCTTAATCACATCCCGCAACAGAATATCATGTGCATCAACTCGAATCGGGGTTTGCAAATGCTGCAACCTTCCTGCGGGAACAGTTTGCCTCTCTCCTACTTTTATTGTCCCTAGTGGCACTACCTTTTTCAGCGCATTTATTATGCTTTGAGTAACCAATTCTTGCTCGTGGTATTCTTTTTCCGTCCACTCATCTTGGGTCGCTCCCGCTGGGAGTGTTCCAGCCAAGGCCATGGTGTCCATTTGCTTTTCATCCAAAAAAACAAAGCGCTCTGGAGTAGCCCCTAACCAATTACCCGTTTCAGAATGTGACCAGTAGTATACAAATGCATTGGGGTATTTATGTTCTAGAGAAGTGAAAATTGACACAGCATCTCGAGTGTTTGGAACAGAAAAAGGAGCTGATAAAACCACCTTCTCAAGCTTAGTAGCATTAATTTCTTTTACTGCATTCGTGACACTTTCTTCAAACTTCACTTTTCCATTGAGCGGAAGTGCAGGTGGAGAAGACGTTCGTTTTTTTGGTGCTTGAAATACAATTGCTTTTTGATTGGTTGCAGGAATATATAAGGAGGAAGTTTCTGCTGCAAATAAATTAAAAACAAAACCATCTTCCTCAAAAGTGGAAGTACGATGTACCTGTTTATCCTTTTGATAATAACAATGAATATGTTCTTCCTTTGGGTGACGAAAGAGAACAAAAGGAAGGCCCTTTGCTTCCAAAGAAGAAATAAACGTTTCCATATTACTTTTTGGGTAAGATAATAGTCGTCAATTTTAGCAAAGAAATCAATTGATCTTCATCGTCTGTAACACGAATTTGCCATATTTGGGTGGTGCGTCCTTTGTGGATGCTTTCCGCTTTTGCATGAACATGACCACTATTTACAGAACGCAAATGATTCCCCGACATTTCAATGCCGCGTACAATTTGATCGTCAGTTTTGGCAAATAAATAAGAAGCTACACTCCCCACTGTTTCTGCTAGAGCAAAGGTAGCTCCACCATGCAATACCCCATCGGGTTGATAGACACGTTCATTAACAGGCATACATGCAACCAAGTAATCGTCGCCTAATTCTGTGAACTTTATGTCGAGTGTTTTAATGAGAAAATTGTTCGAAGATTCGTTGAGGAGGGCTAATTTGTCTGCGTTTTCCATGGCTTTTTTTTCAAAATTAGTGAATAAAAAAAGCACCGCCTAGGCAGTGCTTTTCTTTCTTAGTGAAAACTATTTTACTTCTTCGAAATCGACATCTTGAACGTCGTCTCCTCCGGCAGCAGGATCTGCACCCGCAGCTGGATCTGGACCAGCTTGCGCTCCTGCTCCCTCTGCTTGTGCCTTGTACATCTCTTCTGAAGCATTTTTCCATGCTTCATTGATTTTCTCCAAGGCAGGATCAATAACGGCCAAATCTTTCGTTTCAAAGGCTTTCTTCAATTCTTCCAAAGCTTCTTCAATCGGCTTCTTCTTGTCTTCAGAGAGTTTTTCCCCAATTTCTTTCAATTGACTTTCTGTTTGGAAAATCATTTGGTCAGCAGAGTTAAGCTTATCAACTTCTTCTTTTGCTTTTTTATCGGCATCAGCATTGGCTTCCGCTTCTTGCTTCATTTTTTCGATTTCTTCTTCTGTTAAACCAGAGGAAGCTTCAATTCGAATATCTTGGGTTTTTCCCGTGGCTTTGTCTGCCGCAGTAACCTTAATAATTCCATTCGCATCGATATCAAAGATTACTTCAATTTGAGGTGTTCCGCGTGGTGCTGGAGGAATTCCGTCTAAATGAAAACGACCAATGGTCTTGTTGTCTTCGGCCATAGAACGCTCTCCTTGTAAAACGTGGATCTCAACAGAGGGTTGATTGTCTGCAGCGGTAGAAAATACCTGTGACTTTTTGGTTGGAATTGTGGTGTTTGATTCGATCAATTTAGTCATCACGCTTCCCATGGTTTCGATTCCAAGAGATAAAGGCGTCACATCTAAAAGCAATACATCTTTCACATCTCCGGTCAATACCCCACCTTGAATTGCAGCTCCAATCGCCACTACTTCGTCTGGGTTCACTCCTTTAGAAGGTTTCTTTCCAAAGAACTTTTCAACTTCTTCTTGTATGATTGGAATACGTGTAGATCCTCCAACCAAGATAATTTCATCAATTTCTGAAGTCGATAAGCCTGCATCATCCAAAGCCTTTTTTACAGGGGCCATAGAACGGCGAACCAATTCGTCAGATAATTGCTCGAATTTAGAACGGGTCAAAGTAGTTACCAAATGCTTAGGTCCTGAAGCGGTAGCCGTAACATAAGGTAAATTGATTTCCGTTTGCGGGGAAGACGATAATTCAATCTTCGCCTTTTCAGCAGCTTCTTTTAAACGCTGTAAGGCCATCGGGTCATTACGTAGATCAATGTCTTCCGTTTCTTTGAACTGATTTGCCAACCAGTCAATCAAGACCTGGTCAAAATCGTCTCCTCCAAGGTGAGTATCACCATTGGTGGCCAATACTTCAAATACACCATCGCCTAATTCGAGGATAGAGATATCAAAGGTTCCTCCTCCAAGGTCATAAACGGCAATCTTACGATCTACACCATCTTTTTTATCCAAACCGTAGGCAAGCGCTGCAGCTGTTGGTTCGTTGATGATTCGTTGTACTTTTAGTCCTGCAATTTCCCCTGCTTCTTTGGTGGCCTGACGCTGTGCATCATTAAAGTAGGCCGGAACTGTTATAACAGCTTCGGTTACATCGTGTCCTAGGTAATCTTCAGCCGTTTTCTTCATTTTCTGAAGTGTCATGGCAGATAATTCCTGCGGCGTATATAAACGTCCATCGATATCAACACGTGGTGTATCATTGTCTCCTTTGACAACTTTATAGGCCACTGTTGAGGCTTCTTTAGAAGATTCAGAGAATTTATTTCCCATAAATCGCTTAATAGAAGCTATTGTTTTTGTTGGATTGGTTACGGCTTGACGCTTTGCTGGATCACCTACTTTGATTTCTCCACCTTCTACAAATGCGATGACAGAGGGTGTTGTACGTTTTCCTTCAGCGTTTGGAATAACCACTGGTTCGTTTCCTTCCATTACAGAAACACACGAATTTGTTGTTCCTAAATCAATTCCAATTATTTTACTCATTGTATAAATTTTAATTTTCTTGCTTATTTCAAGGAGTATGCCAGTACACTAAATATGACAGCCTGTCATAAGTCATCCGACACTTTGTTCAAAACCAGGAAAAAAATTCGGTCAAAAAGGGAAAAGAACTACATTTGAAAAAAATAACAGCGCATGTCAACAGCCAAAAAAAGTTACCAGCGGGTAACGACTAATTCTCTAATTCAGATGAAAAAGGATGGGGAGAAAATCGCCATGCTAACCTCTTATGATTTCACCTTTGCAGGACTAGTCGATGCAGCAGGTATTGACGTAATTCTGGTTGGAGACTCTGCCTCCAATGTAATTGCGGGGCATGAAACCACTTTGCCCATTACATTAGACCAAATGATCTACCATGCTGGTTCTGTTGTTCGTGGAGCCAGCCGAGCTTTGGTTGTGGTTGATCTCCCATTTGGAACCTATCAAGCTGATTCAAGAGAAGCGCTAAAATCGGCTATACGAATCATGAAAGAATCTGGAGCACACGCTGTCAAACTGGAAGGAGGACACCAAGAAAAGCAATCCATCGAAAGAATTATTCAAGCAGGTATTCCCGTAATGGGGCATTTAGGGCTCACACCGCAGTCCATTTACAAATTTGGTACTTACACCGTAAGAGCCAAAGAAGAAGCCGAAGCACGACAACTTTTAGAGGATGCAAAAATGCTCGAAGAAGTAGGTTGTTTTGGACTGGTGTTAGAGAAAATTCCTGCTTCCTTAGCCAAGCAAGTTGCTGATTCTATTTCTATTCCTGTCATTGGAATTGGTGCCGGAAACGACGTTGATGGTCAGGTACTTGTATTGCACGATATGCTGGGCATGAGTAAAGAATTTAGTCCACGCTTTTTACGCCGTTATGCAGATCTGCACACCAGCGTGATGGATGCTGTTGCTGATTATACGGCAGATGTAAAATCGGGCGATTTCCCCAATGAAAAAGAACAGTATTAAAGCTCCTCAATCACTAGAAGTCTTGTACGAAGACAATCATTTATTGATTATCAACAAAGCACCAGGTGTTTTGGTGCAGGGAGATAAGACAGGAGATGTGCCTTTGGTTGATATTGCTAAAAGCTACATCAAGAAAAAATACAACAAACCTGGAGATGTTTTTTTAGGGGTTGTCCATCGTCTAGATCGCCCCACAAGTGGTGCCGTTGTCTTTGCGCGAACATCAAAAGCGTTGATTCGTTTAAATGAACAATTCAAACAACGGGAAACACAAAAAGTATATTGGGCCTTGGTAGAAGGTACAGATCTTCCCAAAGAAACACGCCTAACCCATTGGATGGTGCGCAACACCAAGCAAAACAAATCTTATGCCTATGCCAAGAAAGTGGCAGACAGCAAAGAAGCCATCTTAGACTTCAAATGCTTTAAAACACTTCAACGCTACACTTGTTTAGAAGTTAATCTACTTACTGGAAGGCATCATCAAATTCGTGCACAGCTAACGGCTTTTGGGTATTCCATTAAAGGGGATTTAAAGTACGGAGCGTCAAGAAGTAATCCAAACGGAAGTATCCATTTACATGCGCGAAAGCTTAGCCTCATGCATCCTGTAAAGAAAGAAAGCATTAGTGTAACCGCAGCACCTCCTAAAGATGTTCTATGGAATGCTTGCGTTGGCGAAGGCTCTTAGTTGCTTTGTTTTTTATGATTTGCGCTATCGATTTGTTTTCAATTTTACTCTCCAACCAAGATAAAATATCCAAGTACAAAAATGCTCGTCGCTCGTAAGGATCGTCTTCATACTGCTTCAATTCTGCATGCAGCTTAATGAAATTCTCTTTTAATTCATGCGGATAGATATTCCCCAGTGTACGAATAAAACCAATCATAGAACGCTGCACCTCGTGCAAATCATCCATTTTAAGCAAAAACTTGAAGGTATCACGAATGTGTTTATCAATATGGTAATCATATCCTGCTTCATAGTGGGCCACCAAATTCAATACACGTGTAAAACACAGCAGGTCTTCCCGCATTTTGAGTTCTTTGTTGTTGACAATTTTATTTAGATAAACAATGGCTTCTTCGTATTGATCGCACCCAAAATGAAGGCAGGCAATCTTGTAATACAGCAACATGATGTGGTGTGGGTCTATCTGATTTTTGAATTGTTCAATCTGGGTAGAAATCGTGGAAATGGTGCTTAAACCGCTTTTGAAATTGCCTTCCAAAAAATACAAATTCAACTGATTATTATAAGAATACAGAAAACTCAATGCCTGAAGATTATCGTTTTTAGGAAAATCTTTTGAAGCGATCACCTCTTGCATCTTACCCAACACCAACTTGAAACGCTTTGGATGTTTGATTAAAACCAAGGCTTCTAGCAAGAAGTTATTTGCTTTTAAATAAAAAACAGGATGCGACTGAATCATTCTTGGAAATTGATCAAACAACTCAACCCAGCGCGTGGCATGCTTAAAACTGGAGAGAAAATCTTGGGTAAGTAAACTATACCAAACATGGGCTTTACAATACCACATGCGCTCTCTAAAGCCCATTTGCTCATATTCATTTTTGGGTAAACGCTCGAAGAAGAATTTAGTGACTTCGCGAAACTCTTCATCACTCTTGGCATAGCCCGCTTTAATCAAACGTTCATAAAGTTGAAGAGACAAATTCGATAGCTGACTACAAAGTTCATTTTGATCACTCAACCAAGAGGCATCTTGAATCAATTGTTCTGTTCGATTACTCATGCTTCGCGTGATGTATTGCGACTCGATAACCTTTTCCAATTCGACAATTTCAAAGGCCGCATATTTTTCTTCGTACTTATTGGCAATTGCCTTGGTTTTGTCTAAGATTTTAAGACTTTGCCTGTAGAGGCCTTTTTGGTATAAAACGGTGGCAAAATCCATTTGTTCCCTGATTTGCATTCGTGCATTTTGTATGGAGGGATTCAATCGCAAGCTCAATAAAACCTGACGATATAAATGTGCTTTAAGATTCGACAACTGTTGCTTGGTGACAAAATTTTTCTTTAAAATTTCCTTCTCATCATATGTACTCGTACGATCTAAAAAGTTAAACAAATGCAAGAATTTCGCATGCTGATTTGCCTCTACTCTACCAGCAAATAATTTAAATTGACGTTTCTCAGATTTTGAGAGCGATTTTATTAAGATAAATAAGTTTTCTTTTTGATCGTTAGTCATAGGCTAAATTTACACTGTAAAACTATGAATTTAAATGCGTTAAACAAATTTAATTAGGCTTGAAAATCGTAATAAATTTGAAGTAAAAATAAGGTAGTTTTGACAATAAATGCTAAATTCGTTGACATTTCATAAGCGTTTCAATGGGAAAAGAAAAAGTACAGATTTTCGATACTACGCTCCGCGACGGAGAACAAGTGCCTGGCTGTAAGCTAGACACTAAAAGTAAACTCGTCATAGCTGAGCGACTCGACCTGCTAGGGGTCGACGTTATTGAGGCTGGCTTCCCTGCTTCAAGCCCTGGGGACTTTCATTCCGTTGAAGAGATTTCAAAGCTAGTGAAAAATGCAACAGTATGTGGATTGACACGTGCCGTTAAAAATGACATTAAAGTCGCGGCAGATGCCTTGAGATTTGCCAAGCGACCACGTATCCATACAGGAATTGGCACTTCTGATTCCCACATCAAATTCAAGTTTAATTCTACACAAGATCAAATCATCGAACGTGCTGTTGCATCCGTGACCTATGCCAAATCCTTTGTAGAAGATATTGAGTTTTACGCAGAAGACGCCGGGCGAACAGATAATGTGTTTTTAGCCCGTGTATGCGAAGCTGTCATCAAAGCAGGTGCCACTGTCTTGAATATCCCAGACACCACAGGCTATTGCCTTCCTGATGAATACGGTGCTAAAATCAAATTCCTCAAAGAAAACGTCACAGGCATAGACAAAGCCATTTTATCTTGTCATTGTCACAATGACTTGGGGTTAGCCACCGCAAACTCAATTGCTGGTGTTGTCAATGGTGCGCGTCAAATCGAATGTACAATTAATGGAATTGGTGAACGCGCTGGTAACACTTCATTGGAAGAAGTGGTCATGATTATGCGCCAACACCCTACCCTAAACTTGGACACAGATATAAACGCAAAGTTACTTTACGACACCAGTCGATTGGTTTCAGAAAGCATGGCCATGATGGTGCAACCAAATAAAGCCGTTGTGGGTGCAAATGCATTTGCGCACAGCTCTGGAATTCATCAAGATGGCGTAATTAAAAACCGTGAAACCTATGAAATCATGAACCCACATGATGTAGGAGTCACTGAATCAGCGATTGTTCTGACGGCAAGAAGCGGAAGAGCAGCCTTGGCCTACAGAGCAAAGAAAGTAGGTTTTGAACTAGATAAACTACAATTAGATAAAGTATATCAGAGTTTTTTAAAAATTGCTGATCTACAAAAACAAATTAACGACGACGATATACCAAAAATCGTTGAAGCAGCCAATATTTAACCCTTAGTATCACTTCAAATGAAGAAAACACTTTTTGATAAAGTCTGGGATTCGCATGTTGTACAACAAGTATCCGGCGGACCAGATATTTTATTCATCGATCGACACATGGTGCATGAAGTAACCAGCCCGGTTGCTTTTTTAGGTTTAAAAAACCGAAACATCTCTGTCCTTTATCCTGAACGAACCTTTGCCACTGCAGATCACAACACACCCACCATCAATCAACATTTACCTGTTGAGGATCCGTTGTCTGCCAAACAACTAAAAGTCTTGGAAGAAAATGCCACCAAACACGGTATTTCCTACTGGGGATTGGGGCATGAAAAAAATGGGATTGTTCACGTTGTTGGGCCAGAATATGGAATTACCCAGCCTGGTGCAACCATTGTTTGTGGAGATTCACATACTTCTACGCATGGTGCATTTGGCGCTATCGCCTTTGGAATTGGTACATCAGAAGTAGAAATGGTTCTTTCTACCCAATGTATCATGCAGCCCAAACCAAAAAGCATGCGCATCAACATTAACGGTAAACTGGGAAAAGGAGTTATGTCAAAAGACGTCGCTTTGTACATCATTTCACGTTTGTCTACTTCTGGAGCTACCGGTTATTTTGTTGAATATGCAGGCGATGTATTTACCGACATGAGTATGGAAGGACGTATGACGGTTTGTAACCTTTCTATTGAAATGGGAGCACGCGGTGGAATGATAGCCCCCGATGAAAAAACTTTCGACTACATCAAAGGAAGAGAATTTACACCTAGCGGAGCAAACTGGGACAAGGCAATGACCTACTGGGAAACTTTGCACACCGATGCTGGCGCATCTTTTGACAAGGAGTACCACTTCGATGCTGCAGAAATTGAGCCCATGATTACCTACGGAACCAATCCAGGAATGGGTATGGGAATCACCAATGGTATTCCTACGGCAGACGCAGTAGAAGGTGGTGAAGCAACTTATAAAAAGTCTTTAGCTTATATGGGCTATAATGAAGGAGACAATATGTTGGGGAAACCTATTGATTTTGTTTTCTTGGGAAGCTGTACCAATGGACGTATAGAAGATTTCCGTGCTTTTGCAGAAATCATCAAGGGACGTAAAAAAGCAGATAATGTAACGGCTTGGTTGGTTCCAGGATCACACAAGGTATTGAATGCCATCAAAGAAGAAGGTATTTTAGACCAATTACACCAAGCTGGTTTCGAACTCCGTGAACCGGGTTGTTCAGCTTGTTTAGCAATGAATGATGATAAAGTGCCTACAGGGAAATATGCTGTTAGTACGTCTAACCGAAACTTTGAAGGCCGTCAAGGGCCTGGCTCACGCACACTTTTGGCCAGTCCAATTGTTGCCGCTGCCGCTGCAGTAACCGGAAAAGTAACTGATCCACGAACCTTATTCTAAATTATGGCTTACGATAAATTTACAGTACTCAGAAGTACTGCCGTTCCCCTACCCATTGAAAATGTTGACACAGATCAAATCATCCCTGCACGCTTTTTAAAAGCGACAGAACGCAAAGGATTTGGCGATAACTTATTCCGTGACTGGAGATACAATCAAGACAATAGTCCAAAAGAAGATTTTGTGCTAAACAACCCTACATACATCGGTAAAATCTTGGTGGGTGGAAAGAATTTCGGTTCTGGATCCTCAAGAGAGCACGCTGCATGGTCGGTCTATGACTACGGATTCCGTTGTGTTGTTTCCAGCTTTTTTGCCGATATCTTCAAGAACAACTGTTTAAACATTGGTGTGTTACCTGTACAGGTTTCCGCAGCATTCTTGGCAGATATTTTCGCAGCTATCGAAGCTGATCCATCCACTGAACTAGTGATTGATTTACCGGAGCAAAGCATTACCATCAGCACAACTGGAGCGTCAGAACAATTCGATATCAATTCCTACAAAAAAGGGAATATGACCAACGGCTTTGACGACATTGACTACCTCTTGAACATCAAAGACAACATCCGTGATTTTGCGGACAACACTCCTCTATAAACGAATAGTTTGGGCGCAGCGCGAAAGATTGAAATCATGGACACCACCCTCAGGGATGGTGAACAAACCTCAAGTGTTTCTTTTTCAGCTTTAGAAAAACTAACCTTAGCTAAGCTTCTACTCGAAGAACTTAAGGTCGACCGTATAGAAGTAGCTTCTGCTCGTGTATCTGAAGGTGAATTTGACGCAGTTAAGCGCATCACAGCTTGGGCCAAGGAAAACAACTACCTCGATCAAGTAGAAATACTAAGTTTCGTAGACAAGGGAGTTTCAATCGATTGGATGGAAAAGAGTGGCGCCAAAGTACAGAACCTTTTGACCAAGGGTTCGCTCAACCACCTTACCTTTCAACTCAAACAAACCCAAGAGGAACATTTTAATAATATCGCGGAATGCATTGCATTGGCTACCTCCAAAGGGATCACGACCAATGTTTACCTCGAAGACTGGAGTAATGGTATGCGGAATTCCGCCGACTATGTTTTTGCCTTTCTAGATTTCCTCACTACACAAAACATTAAACGTGTTTTGCTACCCGATACCCTTGGAGTACTAACCCCAGCGGAAACAGGACAATACCTAAGCACCATCATTAGTAAATACCCAACGATGCATTTTGACTTTCACGGTCATAATGATTACGATTTGGGTGTAAGCAATGCCATGGAGGCCGTAAAAGCAGGTATACAAGGCTTGCATTTAACAGTAAATGGTATGGGAGAACGCGCAGGAAATGCACCACTAGCTTCTGTAGTAGCAGTCATTAATGACTTTTTGCCTGAAGTAAAAACCAACATCAAAGAGAAATCGCTCTACAAAGTAAGTCAACTGGTTGCGACCTTTACAGGATTCAGAATTCCGGCGAACAAGCCCATCGTTGGGGCAAATGTGTTTACTCAAACCGCAGGAATTCATGCCGATGGAGATTCCAAAAAGAACCTCTATTTCAATGATCTGTTGCCCGAACGCTTTGGACGAAAACGTTCGTACGCCCTAGGAAAAACATCGGGTAAGGCAAATATTGTCAAAAACCTACAAGAACTCGGCCTCACCCTCAACAACGATGAACTCAAAAAGGTTACCGAGCGCATCATTGAATTGGGCGATAAAAAACAAAAAGTAACCACACAGGATTTACCCTACATCATTTCTGATGTCTTGGACAGCAGCACCACCCAACAAACGGTGATCATTAAATCCTATGTGCTCACCCACGCCAAAGGCCTACAGCCAACCACGACCATTGCCATCGAACTTGAAGGAGAATTGATTGAAGAAAGCGCTGCTGGCGACGGACAGTACGATGCCTTCCTCAATGCGATTCGTAAAATCTATAAAAAGAAGAAAAAGCCCCTCCCTCAGCTGATAGATTATGCTGTGCATATTCCTCCTGGGAGTCATTCGGATGCCTTGTGTGAAACAAGCATTACCTGGCTTAATGGGAAAAAAGAATTCATTACCCGCGGGTTGGATTCTGACCAAACCGTGTCGGCCATCAAAGCCACCGAAAAAATGTTAAATAGTATATCTCTATAAATATGAACCTAAACATCGCCCTTTTAGCCGGAGACGGCATTGGACCAGAAATTATTGATCAAGCCGTAAAGGTGAGTAATGCCATCGCCGAAAAATTTGGCCATGACATCAACTGGACTCCCGCCCTTACCGGTGCAGCGGCCATTGATGCGGTAGGTGACCCCTACCCCGACGAAACCCATGCCATTTGCGAAGCAGCAGATGCAGTGCTCTTTGGCGCCATTGGCTTACCGCGTTTTGACAACGATCCCTCGGCCAAAGTTCGTCCAGAACAAGGCTTGTTGCGCATGCGCAAAAAACTAGGCTTATATGCCAATGTTCGTCCAACCTTTACCTTTCCCTCCCTCATCGATAAATCTCCGTTGAAACAAGAGCGTATCGAAGGCACCGACTTGGTGTTCTTACGCGAATTAACCGGAGGAATTTATTTTGGGGAACGCGGACGTTTAAACAACGGCAATACCGCCTTTGACACCTGTACCTATCACCGCGAAGAAATCATTCGTTTGGCAAAAAAAGGCTTCGAATTGGCCATGACACGCTCAAAACGTTTATGCTGTGTGGACAAGGCCAACGTATTGGAAAGCTCGCGTTTGTGGAGAGAAACCGTACAAGCCATGGAAAAAGATTACCCAGAAGTAGAAGTGTCCTACGAATTGGTCGATGCTGTCGCAATGCGTTTGGTACAATGGCCCAACAGCTATGACGTCTTGATTACCGAAAACCTCTTTGGCGATATTTTAACCGATGAAGCCTCAGTCATTTCTGGCTCTATGGGTCTTATGCCCTCTGCCTCTGTTGGAAACGACAATGCCCTCTATGAGCCCATCCACGGTTCTTACCCACAGGCAACTGGCTTGAACCTTGCCAATCCATTGGCGACTGTCTTATCTGCAGCCATGCTCTTTGAGATGTCATTTAGCTTGCATGAAGAAGGCGCGTTGATCCGCAAAGTTGTTGAACAGTCCCTGGCAGACGGCTTTGTAACCGAAGACCTCACCAATGGCGGAGAAGCACAAAAAACTTCTGCCGTAGGAGACTACCTCGTTGACTTGATCAAGAAGGCCTAACGTTCCCTTCTTATCGTTATAAACAAAACCTCTCTTTAGAGGGGTTTTCTGTTTTTTACTATATTTGGATTGAAACAGCACCCAAATCTGTTCTACAACCATGGAAAACCTATGGCCGGCATTCGGCAATCAATCATCACATCCTATTGTTAAAACTGCATTTGCGAATGCTCCTGTATTTGTTACACCCCTAAAATTCAACAAAACAATTTAGAAGCACTTTATCGCTATCGCATTCAATCCATAGAAGGAAGTTTTGGAAAAGAATTCAATTTAAACCACAAGCTATTCGTGGGTGGAGGGTATACAACAGAACGCTACCGTTACAAAAAGGGAGATGATTTGATCAACGTAACCCAAGAATTTGAAACAGGGAAATTCATTGGGAAGCTCGGGTATAACTATGATGCCATTGTCCCGTTTTACTACTTCACTAGTGGTTGGAAAAACCAACTCATATTGACCCATGTATGGGGAAAAACCATTGGAAACAACAATTCCTTTTACTCCATAGAAAATCAAACCAGTTATTTCAAGCGCATAAAGCAGCTCGGGAATTTAGCCTTCCGACTTAAAATGGGTATGGCAAAAAACAATGATACTCCTTTTCCTCCTTTTGCGATCGACAACAACAGTAATGTTCGTGGTAGTGGCAATTTAATCAAACGTAGAAGTGCCCTATGGGTCATCAACAGTGAGTACCGTCAAAGTTTATTTGAACGAAAATGGTTCGCCATGCAGGCCAATCTCTTTGTTGATGTAGCTTAAATACGGCCGTCGGGCTATGCACTGAAGGATCTATTTAAAAAAAAGAATGCCCATGCCTACAGTGGCATAGGCATTGGTTTTATACATAAATACATCTACAATGCTGTGCTGCGCATTGACTATGGTTTTGCGCTTGGTAATTCAAAACAAAATGGGCTAGTCTTTGGTATTGGTCAGTATTTTTAGCCTACAGCAGGTATTCTGTATTCACAAAGTTGGATTCTTTTGAATCCATCAATGCATCCAAAATCTCGTTGTTGTATGAATTGTCTTTTGCAGCGATAAACGTTCGGATGGAGAACGAACGCAAGGCATCAAAAACGCTAAGCGTGCTTACTGCTGAATTCTTTCTTCCCGTAAACGGATAAACATCTGGTCCACGTTGGCAGGCAGAATTTAAATTCACACGGCAAACCAAATTGGCCAATACATCGACCAAGGGACCTATTTTACGAATATCACGCCCAAACAAACTCACCTGCTGACCATATTCTGAGGCAGCCATTACGTCCAAGGGTTCATTGATGTCTTTGTAGGACATGACTGGTATCACTGGACCAAACTGTTCTTCGTGGTAAACATTCATCTCTTTTGTTACCGGATATAAAACCGCAGGATAAGAATAGTTATGCGTTAACTTCCCTCCTTTTTTGTTGAGCACTTTAGCGCCTTTCGCTTTGGCATCGGCAATCAATTCATGAATATATGCTGGTTTATTGGGCTCTGGCAATGGCGTCAAAAAGGCGCCATCATCCCATGGTAATCCATAGGTTAGCTTGTCAACCTCTTTGGCAAAACGGGTATTAAATTCATCGACAATAGATTCGTGTACAAACAACATTTTAAGTGCTGTACAACGTTGACCATTATAAGACAGTGTCCCAGAAATACACTCTTTGATAGTTAAATCTAAATCTGCATCAGGAAGAATAATACCAGGGTTTTTTGCCTCAAGGCCTAACACCAAACGTAGTCTGTTTTTATTGGGGTGCAAGTCTTGTAAAGCAACAGCAGATGTTGAATGCCCAATTAAGGCTAAAACATCTATTTTTCCTGTTTCCATTATTGGGGAAGCGATTTTACGTCCGCGACCAAAAACAATATTCACAACACCGGGAGGAAAACTTTCATGGAAAGCTTTGAGCAATGGAGTAATCAATAAAACCCCGTGTTTTGCGGGCTTGAAAATGGCTGTATTCCCCATGATAATGGCCGGAATCAGTAAACAAAAGGTTTCATTTAAAGGGTAATTATAGGGTCCTAAGCACAATACAACGCCCAGAGGACCACGACGAATATGCGCATGAATTCCTGCTTGCTTGTCAAATTTAGCGCTCTTTCGGTCTAGCTTTTTATAGGCCTCAATCGTATCGTAAATATAATCAACCGTACGATCAAATTCTTTATAGGAGTCCGCTTTGTTCTTTCCGATCTCCCACATCAATAATTCGACTACTTGTTCGCGATGTTCTTTCATTTTTCCAGCAAAGGTCTCCAAACACTTTAAACGATCTTTCACCTTCATGGTTGGCCAAGCTCCTTGTCCACGATTAAAGGCCTTTTCTGCTGCATTTAGCGCGTCAATTGCTGCGTCGGTCTCCATGTCAGGAATTGAGCCCAACAAGGTTGGACCTACTTCGTCCTTACTGTTTTCAGTATAGATTGTAGAGTATACATTTGATGTATTTCCTTCCCAATTTTTTAATTCTCCATCAACCAAATAGTTTTTGCAGTCGATTTGATTGTTAAATTTGACAGAAGTATCTATCTTACCTAAGTGTATGCTACTCATAATTGTTGTTTAATATTATGAACATAAAGTTAAACAAATAATTTTATAGACTCACCTAACAAGACATAAACTTTTGAAAAACAATAAAACATCGATTTACTCACCAAATAAACAGCACAACAATGAGTAAGAAAATTGGGCTAATTCTTGGTCCTTTACTTTTTATTATCATTAAAGGATGTAATTTATCTTTCCTCTCTCCAGAAGCAATAACGGTTATTGGCCTTGCTCTGTGGATGGTTAGTTGGTGGATTACAGAAGCAGTTTCTATTTCTGTAACTGCCCTACTTCCCTTAATTGTATTCCCCTTGTTTAATGTAATGTCGATGAATGAGGTTGGGGCAAACTACGGAAGTTCCATTGTTTTTCTGTTTTTTGGTGGCTTTGTATTGGCCTTGGCCCTCGAAAAAGTAAATCTACATCGCAGAATTGCCCTGACCATTATTCAGAAAACGGGAACAACACCCAACCGAGTAATTCTGGGTTTTATGTTAGCAACCGCTTTTATGAGCATGTGGATCTCCAATACTGCCAGTACCGTTGTTATGCTTCCCATTGCGCTATCCGTCATTCAATTATTGGTTAAAAGTGATGGTGAATTTACCGCACAAGAGCAACATTTCTCCCTGAGTGTTATGTTGGGAATTGCTTTTTCTGCTAATGCAGGAGGGATTGCCACAGTCATTGGTACACCTCCTAACTCTATTTTAATTGGATTACTTGAAAACGAATACAACATTCAAATCTCCTTTTTTAAATGGATGAGCATTGGGCTCCCTTTTTCGGTTGTTATGATTGCAATCATCTACTTTATTCTAACCCGCTGGATGTTTCCTAATAAGGGAATTGCTTTTGCCTCCTCCAATGAATTAATTGCCCAAAAACTTCAGGATTTAGGACCTGTTACTGCACAAGAAAAACACGTATTACGTGTTTTTACGATCACCGTTTTTCTATGGGTATTTCGAACTGTATTAAATTCCTTTTTCCCCAGCTTAGGTTTGTCTGATACCATCATAAGTATGGGATGCGCAGTAGCGCTCTTTGCTATCCCTCATAAGTTTAAAAAAGGAATATTTATTTTGGAATGGAAAGATACCCAACGTCTTGCTTGGGGAATTTTAATCTTATTTGGTGGAGGGCTCGCTCTAGCCAAAGGTATGTCGACTACGGGCATCGTTTCACTAATTACTGACGCCATTGCAGCGGCAAATTTGAATGTTTTGATTACCGCTTCTCTCCTTGTATTACTTATGCTATTCATGACAGAGTTAATGAGCAATGTTGCCTTGGTTGCCGTACTGGCACCCGTTGTAGCAGGAATCGCTTTAGGGCTAGAAATTCCAATCTTATATCTCTTGATTCCCGTTACCATGGCAAGCAGTTGTGCCTTCATGCTTCCCATGGCCACCCCTCCTAATGCTATTGTATTTGCTAGTGGCTATGTCAAAGTTGCACAAATGGCACGTGTTGGGATCATCATCAACCTAATTGCGGTAGTCTTGCTCATCGCACTTTTTAAATTTGCGATCCCCTTGGTTTTTTAAACCACTAAATAAGGTACTGGAGTAAGTCAGGCTTTTCATTGAGATAGTCGCCAAAAAAACCATGGCCTTTCATGCGAGCAACAAGTGTTTCAAAGTCAGCAGCGTTTTTTAGTTGAATACCGACAACGGCAGGAGCATCCACCCTACTGTTCTTTTTGGCGTATTCAAAAAAGGTAATATCATCTTCTGGGCCTAAAATATTATTTACAAATTCTTTAAGGGCGCCGGCACGTTGTGGGAAACGGACAATAAAATAATGCTTTAATTGTGCATATAACAAGGCGCGTTCATGAATTTCTGGGGTTCTGGTAATGTCATTATTTCCGCCGCAAACGAGTGTTCCAACTTGCTTTCCTACTAATTTGTCTGAATACTGATCTAGGGCAGCCAATGAAATGGCACCAGCAGGTTCAGCAACAATTCCTTCCGTATTATACAAAGCAAGAATTTCTTGACATATACGTCCTTCATCTACTGAAATACAATCGTCTAAATGGTTTTTGCAAACCTCATAACAAAGATCACCAACCCGTTGTACCGCAGCTCCATCGACAAACTTATCGATTGTTTCTAAACGTGTATTTTGGTTGTTTTTAAGAGACACTTGAAGTGAGGGAGCCCCCGCTGGCTCTACCCCAATAATTTTAGTGGAAGGAGAAAGTGATTTGAAAACAGTCAAAATTCCTGAAATTAATCCACCGCCACCCACAGGGACAAATAAATAATCCAAGGGTTTTGGTGCTTGCTCAATGATTTCAAGAGCAATGGTTGCCTGACCTTCTATTACATCGACATCATCAAAAGGGTGAATAAATACCAGGTTATTTTCTTTTTGATACTGCTGCGCAGCCTTTGAAGAATCATCGAAAGTATCGCCAATGAGTTGAATGTCGACAAAAGCGCCACCAAACATGCGCACCTGGTCAACTTTCTGTCCTGGTGTAGGAACAGGCATAAAAACGGTTCCTTTAACTTTTAATGCACGACAAGCATAGGCAAAACCTTGGGCATGGTTACCAGCACTGGCGCAGACTGCACCTTTGGACCGTTCTTCTTCGGTAAGGGTTAAGAATTTATTGTAGGCGCCACGTATTTTGAACGAGCGGACTTGTTGCAAGTCTTCTCTTTTGGCAAAAACACTGGCCCCAAGTTTTTCAGAAAAACGAGCCAAATATTGAAAGGGAGTGACCAAAGCCACTTGTTTTAATCGCGCATGAGCGGCTAAAGCCCCTTCAACACATGGTTGTCTCATCTTATACTATTTTTTTCATGGCAGTCATCGAGTTTCTCAACTCATAACCAATCAATTCGATTGGGTGAAAGCGAATGATTTCATTGATGTCAATCAATTGCTTGTTGTCAACGCCATTTCCAGCTGCAGCAGCAAAGGAAGATCCAATTACGTCGATCTCAATTCCTTTCATGAAATCAACCAATAAAGGCTTACATGCATGATCAAAAAGGTAACAACCGTATTCAGCTGTATCAGAAATTACGCGGTTCATTTCAAACAATTTCTTACGTGCTATGGTATTGGCAATTAAGGGAGTTTCGTGTAAAGACTCATAGTAGGCAGATTCTTCTTTGATTCCTGCAGCAACCATGGTATCAAAAGCTAGTTCAACACCAGCGCGTACAAAGGCAACCATCAAAAGACCATGATCAAAGAATTCTTGTTCTAAGATTTCTTGATCAGTTGGCGCCGTTTTTTCAAAAGCAGTTTCTCCAGTTGCTGCACGCCATCCCAATAAATGTTTATCATCATTGGCCCAGTCTTCCATCATTGTCTTAGAGAAATGTCCCGACATGATATCATCCATGTGTTTATGAAACAAAGGCTCCATAATTTCCTTCAATTGCTCAGACAATTCAAAGGCTTTTATTTTAGCTGGATTAGATAAACGATCCATCATATTCGTAATTCCACCGTGTTTCAATGCCTCAGTAATGGTTTCCCATCCGTATTGGATCAATTTAGCAGCATAGGCAGCGTCAATCCCTTTTTCAACCATTTTGTCGAAGCAAAGAATCGATCCTGTTTGTAGCACACCACACAAAATGGTTTGCTCTCCCATAAGGTCTGACTTTACTTCAGCAACAAAAGACGATTCTAACACACCCGCACGATGTCCACCGGTTCCAACAGCATAGGCTTTGGCTTGTGCCAAACCATGACCTTGTGGATCGTTCTCTGGGTGAACAGCAATAAGTGTTGGAACACCAAACCCACGCTTGTACTCTTCTCGTACTTCAGAACCAGGGCATTTTGGTGCAACCATAATGACGGTTAAATCCTTTCTAACCTGAGTACCTTCTTCAACAATGTTGAATCCATGCGAATAGGAAAGCGTTGCTCCCTGCTTCATGATGGGTATTACAGCGTTGACAACAGCTGTATGGTTTTTATCGGGCGTAAGGTTGATAACAACATCAGCGTCAGGAATCATTTCCTCATAACTCCCCACTGAAAAGTTATTGTCTGTTGCGTTTTGAAAAGATGCTCTTTTGTTGTCGATAGCTCCTTGACGTAAAGCATAAGAGATGTCCAAGCCAGAATCACGCATGTTTAAGCCTTGATTAAGTCCTTGTGCTCCACACCCTACAATGACAATTTTCTTTCCTTCTAAAGCAGAAATGCCATCGCTGAATTCAGAAGAATCCATGAAGCGGCATTGCCCTAGTTGGTCCAGTTGGTCACGTAATGATAGTTGGTTAAAATAATTTGCCATTGTGTTTTGTTTAATCGTTATTTTGGTTGTTAAAATTATTTAAAATTTCTGAGATACCCATGGGAGATTTTGTTACAGATATGCGTCCTGAACGCACAAATTGTAATAAACCATAGGGGGCTAAATCTTCACGAAGCTTTTCTGTTTCGTGTCTGAAGCCTGTTTTTTCAATTACAAAGAATTCTGGAGAAACAGTTACAATATTTGCATGACTGTCTTTGATGATGTTTTGTATTTGACGTTCTTCAAACAAATAACTCGATTTTACTTTATAAAGTGCCGATTCTTGAAAAATGGTTTCTTCATCGGTATGGTAAAAAGCCTTGATCACATCAACTTGTTTTTCAATCTGCTGCACAATTTTCTTTACCCCAGATTCTGTCATCTTCACCACGATGACAAAGCGAAAAACATCAGGAATCTCAGATTGAGAGGTTGAAAAACTAAGGAAATTAATATGGCGCTTTAAAAAAATAGCCGAGATACGATTGAGCAAACCGATGTTATTTTCGGTATAAATCGAGATGGTATAGCGTGTAGTTTCACTCATTATTGTAGTCTTATATCAGATACAGATGCTCCGGTAGGAATCATCGGGAATACATTGGCTTCTTTTTCCACGCACACTTCAAGGAAATATGGTTTGTCTGAAGCGATCATTTCTTTGACAGCTGCATCGAGCTGAGCACGTTCGGTGACTCGTTGTGCATCGATGTTGTAGCCTTGGGCAATCATCACAAAATCAGGATTGGTCATTTCTGTTGAGGCATAGCGTTTGTCAAAAAACAGCTGCTGCCATTGGCGGACCATTCCGAGGTAATCGTTGTTCAATACGACAATTTTTACCGCAGCTCCCGTTTGAAATATGGTACCTAATTCTTGAATGGTCATTTGATACCCTCCATCACCAATTACAGCAACAACATGTCGGTCTTCAGCACCCATTTTAGCGCCAATGGCTGCAGGTAAAGCAAAGCCCATTGTTCCCAATCCACCAGAGGTAACGTTACTTTTAGAACGAATAAATTCTGCATATCGGCAAGTAATCATTTGGTGCTGTCCAACATCTGTTACGATTACTGCATCACCGCCTGTGTATTTATTGATGGCAACAATAGCTTCACCCATGGTTAAACCACCTTTGGTTGGAAGCTTATCGTCTTTAATGACCGTTTCATATTCCGTTTCCATATGGGCAGCAAAACGTCCTTTCCACTCTTTCAATGGCTTGTGGTGCACCAATTTAGTTAGCGCGAGAAGGCTTTCTTTACAATTCCCTAAAATAGGGAAATCGGCATGTACATTTTTACTGATTTCTGCAGGATCTATTTCCAAGTGAACCACTTTGGCTTGTTTAGCATAGGTAGCTAAATTCCCAGTAACTCGGTCGTCAAAACGCATTCCAATGGCAATTAGCACATCACATTCATTGGTCAGTAAATTGGGGCCATAATTTCCATGCATTCCAACCATTCCCATGTTTAAAGGATGGGCTGTTGGCAAGGCTGATAAACCTAATATGGTCCAAACTGATGGAATCCCACTGCTTTCTACAAAGGCTTTAAACTCTTCTTCTGCTTCCCCTAAAATTACCCCTTGTCCCCAAACAATCATGGGTTGTTTAGCTGCATTGATTGCAGCAGCGGCTTCATTTACTTGCGCCATGTCCAAAACAGGAACAGGTTGATAGGAACGAACTCCCTTGCATTTTTCATACGCAAAGTCAAAGAATTCGAATTGGGCATCTTTGGTAATATCGATAAGAACAGGGCCAGGTCTTCCAGATCGGGCAATATAAAATGCTTTTGCCATGATGACTGGAATTTCACTGGCTTTGGTAATTTGATAATTCCATTTTGTTACCGGAGTTGAAATTCCAATGATATCTGTTTCTTGAAATGCATCTGAACCCAATAAATGAGAGGCAACTTGGCCAGTAATACACACCATTGGGGTTGAATCGATTTGTGCATCAGCAATCCCAGTAACCAGGTTTGTTGCTCCTGGTCCAGAGGTTGCTATGGCAACCCCTACTTTCCCCGAAGTACGCGCATAACCTTGTGCTGCGTGCGTCGCTCCTTGCTCATGACGTGTTAAAACATGGCGCAATTATCACTGAACTTGTAGAGTTCATCGTAAATGGGCATGATTGCCCCCCCAGGATAACCATAAATCAAATCAGCGCCTTCCGCCAAAAGGCATCGGATAACCGCTTCAGCTCCAGAAATGTAGAATGATTGTTCGTTTTTCATATTCCTTTATTCATCAGTCACACAACCCTCTGAGGCCGTAGACACGTTTTTAATATATTTATAGAGCACACCACTAGAAAACTTAAGTTCTGGGGCCGTCCATTTTGCTTTACGCTCATTTAACTCTGCATCTGACAAATGAACTTCCAAGGTGTTTTTCTCCGCATTTATTTCAATAATATCTCCATCTTCGAGTAAGCCAATAGCTCCTCCTTCTTGCGCTTCAGGAACAATATGTCCAACAACAAAACCGTGGGTTCCACCTGAAAAACGACCATCAGTAATTAAAGCTACATCTTTGCCAAGACCAACGCCCATAATGGCAGCCGTAGGTTTTAACATTTCTGGCATTCCAGGGCCTCCTTTTGGTCCTTCATATCGAATCACAACAACTTCTCCTTTATCCACCATGCCTTCACGAATTCCGTCATTGGCTTCATACTCCCCATTGAAAACACGTGCTGGGCCTTTGAAAACCAAGCCTTCTTTTCCTGTAATTTTTGCTACAGATCCTCCTGTAGCTAAATTTCCTTTCAGTATGCGTATGTGTCCAGTGGCTTTGATTGGGCTACTCATTGGCTTAATGATCTCTTGCCCTTCTTTTAACGAAGGAACATCTGCTAGGTTTTCAGCCAACGTTTTTCCGGTGACAGTTAAACAATCTCCGTGGAGTAAACCTTCTTCTAGCATAAATTTCAATACGCCAGGTACACCTCCAATATTGTGTAAGTCTTCCATTAAGTATTTTCCGCTGGGTTTTAAATCAGCAAGTAAGGGTGTCTTGTCCATTAATTTTTGAAAATCATCGATAGTGAAATCGAGTTTTGCCGCCTTAGCAATGGCCAAGAAATGCAACACAGCATTCGTAGATCCTCCCAAAACAGCAATCAAGCGAATGGCGTTTTCCAGGGCTTTATCCGTAACAATATCTTTTGGTTTAATATCGTTCTCAATTAAATGTTTCAGCGCATTTCCAACACGCTCACATTCTTCTTTCTTGTCTGGACTAACAGCTGGATTGGATGAATTATACGGCAAGGCCATGCCTAAAGCTTCAATGGCCGATGCCATGGTATTGGCTGTATACATTCCTCCACAAGCACCTGCACCTGGGCAGGCGTTACGCACCACTTCTTTGTATTCTTTTTCGTCTATTGTTCCAGCTACTTTTTCTCCCCAAGCTTCAAAGGCAGAAACAACATCGAGTTTTTTGTCTTTGTGACAACCAGCGGCTATTGTACCTCCATACACCAAAATACTGGGGCGATTCAAGCGCAACATAGCCATAAGAGCTCCAGGCATATTTTTATCACAGCCCACAACAGTAACTACACCATCATAGGACATGGCCTGAACCACCGTTTCCACAGAATCGGCAATTACATCACGTGAAGGCAATGAAAATCGCATCCCAGGTGTACCCATGGAAATTCCATCACTTACACCAATGGTGTTAAATATTAACCCCACCAAATTGGCAGTTTGAATACCTTTTTTGATATCGACAGAAAGTGCATTCAAATGCATATTACACGGATTCCCTTCATAACCAGTGCTTGCAATTCCGATCAAAGGTTTTTTAAAGTCTTCATCGGTTAAACCAATGGCGTGCAACATTGCCTGTGCGGCTGGTTGTGTTGGGTCTTGTGTGACCGCTTTACTATATTTATTGAGCTCCATGTAATTGTAAATTATAACGAATTTAAAATGCAAAAAAGGCACTGCAGTTTAAAAAGATTTTTAACAATTATGCCCAAAGACACAATGAAAAGGTTAATGGTCTAAATATCATATTATTAAGTATAAAAATATAGTTATTCCTAAGTAATTAATGTGAGGCAAATTAAATGAAGAAAAGTCATCACATTCCCACTTATTTAAAAAAAGTTACTTATTTTCAAGAAAACAAACCTTGCAATGAAAATTTCCAAAGCTCACATTAAACAGCGTGCTTTTTTCAAATCACAGCATACAAAAAATATTCAATTTCGTAAAGATAGCCTTATTCGTTTCCAAGCGGTATTATTGGAAGAAGAAAAGACGATCCATCAAGCACTTTTTGCAGATTTAGGGAAACCAGAATTCGAAGCCTATTTGACCGAGTATTTTGTGGTGATGTCTGAATTAAAGACGATGATTAAAAACATGGAGCGCTGGGCGATGCCCAAACGGATCAAATCCTCTTTACTTAATTTCCCATCAAAAGATTATTTATTACCTGAACCCTATGGTTGTTGCTTGCAAATAAGTCCGTGGAATTATCCATTCCAATTGTCTTTAGCTACCGTAATTGGGGCCGTAGCCGCTGGAAATACCGTGGTATTAAAGCCTTCAGAACACGCCCCCAAAACCGCAGAACTAGTGGCGAATATTATTGCTAAATCGTTTGATCCGCAACATGTAACTGTTGTCAATGGAGATGCTGCTGCAGCCAATGAATTGCTGCAATTACGATGGGACCATATCTTTTTTACCGGAAGTACCAATATTGCTAAAATAATTGCCAAGGCAGCTGCAGTTCACCTCACGCCCACCATCCTAGAATTGGGAGGGAAAAACCCTTGTATCGTCGATGCGTCTGCACCCATCGAATTAAGTGCAAAACGAATTGTTTGGGGAAAGTTTGTGAACTGTGGACAAACCTGTATTGCGCCAGATTATATTCTAGCAGAGGCCTCCATAAAAGATCAATTGATTAGCGCGATCGTGAAAGAAATTAAACACGCTTTTGGGGATGACGCTTCAACATCTAAAAGTTATGCACGCATAGCCCATGACAAACATTTTGATCGTATGGTTCACTTGGTGAAAGGCGCTCATTTAGCCCACGGCGGTGATCATGACGCGAAAACCAAGTACTTTGGTCCAACCGTTCTTGCGGTAGACGACAGTTCTCATCCAACCATGGAAGAAGAACTCTTTGGTCCAATTTTACCAGTATTGGCCTACACAAACGAAAATCAAATCGATGCAATAATTGAGCAGTACGAGCGTCCACTAGGGTTTTATATCTTCTCAAAACGAAAAAAATTCATTAAACGCATTTTTGCCCAACATTCCTATGGAGGTGGCGTCGCCAACGATAGCCTAATCCAATTTGCCAATGACAATCTTCCCTTTGGAGGAGTGGGTCATAGCGGCATGGGTGCTTACCATGGAAAATATTCCTTTGATGCATTTACCCACTACAAACCTTTTGTCAAAAGAGGCACATGGATAGATCCATCGATTCGCTATGCACCCTACCCCAAGTCCTTTAACTGGCTGAAAAAACTTTTAAAAAACTATTAATATGACCGAAAAAACGGTAAGTGAAGCGATAGCCTATCGCCGATCTGTTCGTGTCTATGATCCAACAAAATCAATAGATACAGCAGTAGTAAAACAATGTGTGCAACAAGCCACCATAGCACCAACAAGCAGTAATCTACAATTATGGGAATTTTATCATGTTACAGACCCGAGCGCAAAAGCTAAAATTGCTGAAGCATGTTTCAATCAAGCAGCAGCAAAAACCGCGCTGCAATTTGTGATTCCTGTAGTTCGGAAAGATTTATGGAAGTCACGGGTCAAAGCCAACCTAGCTTTTTTGAACGCTCAATTCGAAGCACAAGGAAAACGCGATAGTAAGCGTGAAAAAATGGCGACCAATTATTACACCAAAATCATCCCAACACTCTATACCGATTACTTTGGTATACTCGGCTTTTTCAAAGGTATATTTGCCTATATCACTGGACTTTCAAAGCCAATGTATCGGCAGGTTTCTGCTAGTGATCTGAAAGTGGTTGCACACAAAAGCACTGCTTTGGCGGCACAAAACTTCATGATCAGCATGGCCGCTCATGGCTATGACACCTGCCCAATGGAAGGCTTTGACTCCAAACGTGTAAAAGATATCCTGGGGCTTCCAAAAGGAGCCATGATCAACATGATTATCAGCTGTGGAATTCGTGGAGAAGGGGGGATCTATGGACCACAGTTTCGTGTTCCTTTTAACGATGTTTATTTCGAAAAGTAAGGACCTCACCCTCTCTTTTTTGCACCAAACTATTGAGGGAAGAGGCATCCAATTGCACGACCTGTAAGTAACCACCGGTTACCTGACAATCTGCGGTAGCTAGAAGTAATTTTCCACCCGGTGTAAGTTGAACCATTCCTGGAACGACCAACTGACTCAACAAAGCCGGGGCATTAACTTTCACTGAACTGGTAAGTCGATAACCCATTCGGTTTTGTGCCTCTACACGATGGGGTTCATCCATTAGCAGCTGTTGTTGCTTGTTCGTCAAAAGCGCCCAATCTGGTCCTGGTGAAACCTCCAAGCTTTTCCAGGAAATATAATCATCAACAACACGCAATTTCGCGTTATTTTTTTCTGCGATTAATGTTCTGGGGGTATAGGTTAAAACATCTCCTTTAGCAATACTTCTTTGCGAAGTTATAGGTACATAGAAGGATTTACTCTTCAAGACAACTGGAGTAATTAATTCCGCTTCTAAACGCAGATAGGAACGCATACCACTTAACACCTTACCCAATTCTAATTTACTGTTTTTTGGCGCACAATAAACATTATTCATCACAAGCGCCACTCCATTGAGCAAGATCGCAATTGGAGCCCCCGTGACCACAAATCGGACCTCTTCTTCTAGTATGAGGGAAGGCCCAATGAGTGTACATTCAAAAACACAAGAATCGTTCGCATGAGACAGTAATGCATTGGCTAAATCAAAAGCTTGATGGTCCATGGGACCAGCCACCGGTACACCCAAATGCCGGAAGCCATATCGTCCCCGATCTTGAACTGTAGTATAAAAACCAGGAGATTCAACTATAATCACAAGCCAGTGAAATTAGGTTGATAAAGTTCCTTGACTACACTCAGCGCTATTTCTTTATGTGTTGCCAAATCAATCTCTACAAAGCGAACATTATCGCCAATAGCAACAAACACATAGGGTTCTTTCAAGAAATTAATCCAAGGTAGGGGGCAGTTTCCAAGGTTTTGCCAACCTCCAGGGCTGTCCTGGGGATAAACCCCAACTTGTTCTCCCCCAACCCCAACAGTGCCTTTGGGTGTGAGAGAAGAAGGATTGCTTTTTCGGTCCAAATGTAATTCTTTGGGCAAACCAGATAAATAGCCAAAACCAGGAGAAACCCATACATCTTAAGGGTGAACACAGTTGCTAAAAACCCCTTCTTATATACGTCGATCTCTTGCTGATTCCCACTAAAAACATCAGCTAAATCATTGGAAAAAATGGGGTCAAAACAAATGGGGATTTCCCAAATCTTCGTGGGCCCATTCTCAGCCTTAAAGCCAAAATTCAACATCGCTACAGTAGCAACAACTTCGTCTTTCTGCTGGTCGTGGGAGAAAATAAGGTTGATTCTGTTAAAGGTATTGGTGATTTCTGTCTCTGCAGAAAATAGTTTTTTAAGCTCCAGAACAATAGGCCACAATGGCTTCTTGTAAGCTTCGCTAAAATGAAGAGAATACAGCCTAGTGTTGACCATTAAAATCTTATAATCCTTCAACACTTATCCTATTTTGTTTTAAAGATTCGACTAAAAAGGCAGCATTTTCCACCACGCCTACTCCATCGCCGTGCAGGCAAATGGTCTGTGCTTTCATGGGAATGATTTCTCCCTTAATACTTCTCACAGTTTCTGATTTAATGATCTGAATAAGCTGTTGCGCCATGTGCTGTTTATCGATCAAAACAGCATTTTTTTTGGTGCGTGCAACCAAGGTGCCATCAGAAGCATAAGCACGATCAGCGAAGGCCTCCAATCTCACTAAAAAGCCTTGCTCGGCTGCAACAGTTGCCAACTGGCTCCCAGGAGCGCAATACACCTTAATTCCAGGCGCATACTCTGAAAAAACAGCCACCACTGCTATTGCCTTTTCACGATCGAAAAACAAATCATTATATAAGGCTCCATGTGGTTTTATATGGTTGACTGCTGTACAAACACTAAAAAAAATGTCTAACTGCTTACGCAAGGTATCTTGCAAGGAATTTAGGATAAAACCATGGGCTTACGGCCAAAATTTTCCGGATCTGGATAAGCGGGATGGGCACCTATACGTACACCCTGAGCTTTAGCCAATGTCGCTGTTGCAGCGATGGATTGTTTTGTTCCATAATGTCCTCCACAGGCAATAGAACAAGAAGAGATATAGGGCATCAGCAATGCATCATTGCCCGTTCCCTCTCCCATATCACAATTTAAATCTATGCTGTACATGTTAAAAAATTAAGTCAAGGCTTTTTACCCCCAAGAAAAGGAAGAAAAATTCAATACAAAAAAGAAGAATATTTGTTCCTATACCTACTGTATTTCCTCGCATTAACTTAGCATTATTGACCAATAACAAAATAAAGAAACCAACAACGGGTAGTAAGATTCCGTTGGTAATTTGTGCAAAACGAATAATTTCAATGGGTTTTATTCCCAAAGAAGCAAACAGAATTCCAGCGCATAGAACCAAAAGTGCAACTGATTTATAACCAACAGAATCTGACCGCCATCCAAAACATTCGCAAACCACAAAAGCCGCAGCCATAGGGGCAGTAAGCGCCGAAGTTACACCAGCAGCAAACAATCCAATGGACATTAAAATGGGCGCAAAACTTCCGTACAAAGGAGCCAGTGATTGGCCTAAATCTGCAGCAGTCTCAAAGAATTGTCCTTGTAGTGCAGCAGCACAAATAATAATGGCAATAGAGATCATTCCACCTAAACCAACCGCAATAAAGGTGTCGACACGCAAGGCGTCTAAAGACAAATGGGAGTTTTTCACCAATGCAGCATGAAGAAATAAGTTATAGGGAACTACAGTAGTCCCCAGAAGTCCCACAATAATCAAAGTGTCTTTTACATTGAAAGAAGGAACAAAGATCCCTCTAAAAACAGCTGTTATGCTGGGTTGCGTAAGAATAGCGGTTATAAAAAAAGAGATACTCATCACAAGAACAATTCCGATCAATACATTTTTTAGATGTTTAGGGAGAACCCACAAGAATAAGCGATCCCTACCAAAGCGCCCACCACTATGGGCAAAAAGTCAAATTTCGTCCCAAAATGATAATCTAGAGGTGGCATTAATGCCTGAAAGCCAATCAGTGCGCCTGATATATTTCCTGCCTCATAGGCCGCGTTGCCTATGAAATATTGCACTTATTAGCAATAGACCTAAGGAGAATTTTTGCCAGTGGATGTTTCGCTTGTGAAAGTACGCTCTCTGCCAAGCCCTTTCCGGTGGTATAACTGATACGTGCCGTGGTGTTTTGAATAACTATTGGTGATCAAAATGGAAACTGCCATGGCCCAAAGCAAAGAAAAACCGTGCTGGACCCCGGCCAGATACACATAAGGTGATTGTTCCCGGGCCAATAAAGGCTGCGGTGACAATGAATGCGGGACCTCCCTTGAATTGTGAAAACATCTGATTTTTAGTGGTCAAGATAATGTTTTTTATCGCTACTAGCTTTTGTACACCACTGCATTACAATGCATTCCAGCTCCCACAGAAGCAAATACATAGGTCTGCCCCTCTTCCAAGGCAAAACCCTCCATTTGTTGTACCTTATGCTCACCAGATCGAATAGTGTAGGGAATAGTTGCTACAGATGTATTTCCCAAGAAACCAATGCTGGAGGGTATTTTATCGACATACTGTATGCATCATCGGTTATACCATATAAGATCCATCAAATTACTGGCTATTGCACGAAGCATTTTTGCGTTGGCTTGATGAAAGAAAAAATAATCTA